>NZ_RHHU01000018.1:0-263038 GCF_003710965.1 Brevibacillus nitrificans
GCTGACCTGATAATACGAAAAAGCCCCTTGTTCATAAGGGGCTTTGCTGTGAGTAAGTCTCGTCTATTCGCCTTCGACCAGCAGCTTTTCCAATGCAACGATCGCTTCCTTCTCGTCCATGCCATCTGCGATCAACGTAATTTCTTCGCCTTTTCCAATAGCCGCCGCCATGATACCCATGATGCTTTTGCCATTGACGGTCTTCTCTTTTTTTACGAGCTTAATCTCGCTTGAAAAGGATGTCGCGGCTTTCACAAAAGTAGCAGCGGGTCTAGCATGCAAGCCTTGGGATAGCTGCACAACAACATTCTTCTGTTCCATCTGGTTGCACCTCCTTAGTTGTCCAATTGATGAAAAGTACGTCGGACAAACTCCTCCACCTGCTGGGACGAGCTCATCGAAAGAATGGTAGTAGTATGTTTTGCCGCTTCTTCCTTACTCATGCGGCCAAGCTGCCCACGTGCAGGCAAAATACTGACGGCACTCATGCTGAATTCGTCTAATCCCATTCCCAGCAAGATCGGAATCGCGATTGGATCCCCGGCCATTTCCCCGCACATGCCTACCCATTTTCCTTTTTCATGAGCAGCCTTGATCACTAGGTGAATCAATCGCAGAACCGCTGGATGATACGGCTGGTACAGATAAGCCACTCGCTCATTCATACGGTCTGCTGCCATCGTATACTGAATCAGATCATTGGTTCCAATACTAAAGAAGTCCACTTCGTTCGCGAACTGATCCGCCATCATGGCTGCTGCAGGGATTTCGATCATGATTCCCACTTCGATCTGTTCGGAGACAGCGATGCCCTTCTCCAGCAGTCCGCGCTTTTCTTCCTCCAGAATGCTCTTCGCCTCACGGAACTCCTCGAGGGTCGCAATCATCGGAAACATGATTTTCAAATTGCCCGATACGCTGGCCCGCAGCAAAGCACGCAGCTGGGTCCTGAACAGCTCCTGATTGTCCAGGCAGAGCCGGATCGCTCGAAACCCTAGGAAAGGATTCAATTCCTCAGGCATATCGAGATAGGAGAGCTGCTTATCTCCACCGATATCAAGCGTACGGATGACCACCGGTTTGCCTTCCATCTGCGCAAGCACCTGCTGGTACGCGAGATACTGCTCCTCTTCTGTAGGGAAATTCTCTCGTCCCATATAGAGGAACTCGGTGCGGAACAGCCCCACTCCTTCTGCCCCATTCGCGAGCACACCTGCCAGATCCTGCGGGCTGCCGATGTTCGCGGCAAGCTCCACATGCTGTTGGTCGGTCGTGACTGTTTTTTGGTGGACCAGCTTGAGCAGTTCCGTCTTTTCCTCGTCGTATTCCTTTTGCTTACGCTGATAAAAGGCAATCTCCTCGTCCGTTGGATCGAGAATGACAATACCCTCGTGACCATCTACAATGGCTGTGGAAGAAGCAGCGGTGAGTCGGGTGATCTCTCTCGTACCAACGACTGCGGGAATTTCCAGAGAACGCGCCATAATCGCCGAATGAGACGTACGTCCACCGATGTCGGTCACAAATCCCTTCACATAACGGCGGTCTAGCTGCGCTGTATCCGAGGGCGTTAAATCCTCTGCCACCACGATGACCTCTTCTGTCAAATGTGCAGGAGTCGCAAACTCGACACCCAACAGGTAGGAGAGGACGCGTTTGGTCACATCCCGAATATCAGCAGCCCGCTCTCGCATGTATTCGTTGTCCATTTGCTCAAACAACTGGATGAATCCTTGGGAAACTTCATCCAAGGCGCTCTCAGCATTGACGCGATCCGAAACGATTTTCCCCTGGATCGTATCCACCAGCTCCGGGTCCTCCAGCACGAGGAGATGCGCCTTGAAAATGTCTGCCTTGTCCGCCCCCATCTCTTTTTCCACATGCGAGGCGATCCCTTCCAAATCCGCTTTGGCCTTTGCCAGCGCATCGTGAAAACGTTGGACTTCTGCCTGTGGATCTTCGATGGACATCGTTGTAATCGCGAGCTTTGGATTGGCAAGCAAAAACACCTTTCCGATCGCAATCCCTGCGGAAGCCTTGACACCTACGATTTTTTGAGACATCCCTACTCCTCCTTTCCTAGTTTGAGATGATTCGGTCTTGGAGCGTGCGTGCGTGCTTCGTTACGATGGCCCCTAGTGGACTTTCCTCGGAAATGCCTGTATAGCTTTGCATCGCGTGCGCAAAGCCGTTCTGCTTACGATCCGATTGAATCTGCATCGCTTCTGGGTCCTCTAGGTAGTCAAACAACAAAGCTGCCGCAATCGCCAATCCCAGGTACTCTGCGGAAATGCCGCGCTCTACACATTGCGTCGCTGGCCCTACCAGGCGATCATTGGGCGACAGCTTGCGAATGGGTGATCGGGCTACCCGTGTGACATGGTCAGCAAGCATTCGATTGGAATACCTTCCCAAAATCTTTTCTACATACGCTTCGTGTGTTTCCTTCTCGAAGTGATATTTTTTCTGAAGCAGCTCCCCGGTCTCCTGGAGCGCTCCCCGGATTGCCTGCTGGATTTCTTGATCCTGCAAGGCCTCGTCAATGGTTCCATATCCGTACAGATAGCCTAAATACGCGATAACAGCATGCCCGGTATTTACAGTAAACAGCTTGCGTTCGATATACGGAGCCAGATCCGATACATAGGTAACCCCTTCAATAGCAGGCACCTCTCCCTTGATCTGCGACTGATCCACAACCCATTCGAAAAATGGCTCAACCGTCACTCGCAGTTTGTCCGCATGCTTTTGCAAGGGAACAATCCGGTCTACAGCTGCATTTGGAAAGGCGACCCATTCATCTGCCTTGCTTTGATCTTCTGGACTCATAAAGCCGTAGACGTAGCCTTTCAGCTGCTGGCTGCCGCCGATCATGTTTTCGCAGGCGATCACATTTAATGCACGCGCCTCTCCCGCAAGCCTTTTGGAGATGCCTTCTGCGATCGCACCTGCGATATGCGGCAAAATAGATGGACCCACAGCAGTCGTAACCAAATCTGCCTGGGCAATCGTTTGGGCGACGGTCTCGATGTCTTTGCCCAAAATAGCACGCACGCCTGTTACTTGTGAAAGTGGCGCTCCTTCCGTTGCAAGCTGCACCTCATACGACTGACGGAGGTTCAGCTCATCAACCAGCTCTTGATTGACGTCGACAAACACTACTTCATAGCCGGCCTGATTCAACAGTTGGCCAATAAACCCACGCCCGATATTCCCCGCTCCAAAATGTACCGCGATCATCTCTCTTCACTCCCCTTCTGCAAACAGGGCAATGATTTCTTCCGGCGTTTTTGCCTGAACCGCGCGAGTGACATTTTCCTCCTCCGAGCAAATCACCGCAATATTGGAGAGAACCTCCAGATGCTCGTCGCCGATGGCTGCAATCCCGATCAGCAAATAGGCTGTATTGCCTTCCCCAAAATCGACGCCATCTGGAACCTGCACGATGGAAATGCCCGTAGACAGGATCTCTTGCTTCGCTTCATTCGTGCCATGAGGAATGGCTACCCCACTACCGATATAAGTCGTCGCAAGTGCTTCTCTTTCCTGCATTTTATCGATGTAAGCCGCGCTGACATGTCCTCCCTTTACCAACAATTCTCCTGCCAGACGGATGCCTTCTTCTTTGCTCGCTACCTTTGCGTTCATCATGATTTTTTCTGCTGTCAGTACGTTGCTCATTTTACTCTCTCCAATCCTGTCTTTTTCAGGCAATAGCTATAAAGCCTGCCTGCTATCTCTTCCATGATGCGCTGTCCTTCTCCTGATTCCATCAACTTCTGCACTTCTTCCTCAATCAGCATCGAGCTGATCTCACTCAGTACTTCCAGCCCTTCTCGCGGCGTGCCATTGGGGCTTAGCAGCAAGAGCAGGATGCGAGCCGACATGACTTCCTCGTCCATCGACCTCAAGGAGACAGGCTCCTCAAGCAGATGTACGGTGAACGACACCTTTGCGACGGCATCGCTTTTGGCGTGAAACAAAGCCATAGAGGTACCGGGTATCCCCAGACCACCCAGCTTTTCTCGGGCCAGCAAGTGGGCAACGACCGTATGCACCTCGTGAATGCTGCTGCTTTTCTCCAGTTCGCCCACGATCGCGCTCAGCGTCTGTTCCATCGTTTTTGCGCGGTTATTCCAGGTCCGCACCAACATCCCCTCCACCAATTCGTGGGCATACCGGGTATATTGACTCAACACCTTCAATTGCTGACTAGCCTGATCCACCTCAAGCAGCCGCTCTGTCCCTGTCCCTTCCCCGTTTGCTTTTCGCGATTGTCCCGCATTCAGCAAGTAATACTTGATCTTTTGAATGTCCTCTTGCGGCAGCAGCGGACTGACTACCACATATTCCATTGGACTTGCTGGCAGCGGGATGGTGGAAATGATCAGGTCATATTCACTCTCGGGAACACGACCGAGCTCAAACAAGGACAGATTTTGCAGGCTGACGATCTCTGGGATTTCCCGGCGAATCCGCGTCGCCAAAATCTTGGACGACCCGATGCCGCTGGAGCATACGACAAGCGCCCGATATCGCTGCTGCTCCTGCTTTGTCCTCTCCAAGGCAGCTCCCAAATGCATCACCAGATAGCCGACTTCCTCTTCCGGCACGTGCAGGTCAGGGAATATTTTCTCCGCCGCCTCCTTGGCGACCGCGAACAACTCAGGATAATTCTGCTTGATCTGCTCCAGGATAGGGTTTCTGATTTCCATCTTTCGTTTTAACCGATAATGGGCCGGCTCCAGATGGGTCAAAAGCCCATGGAACAAAGAAGTATCCCCCCGAAGAGGGATTCCCAACCGCTCCTCGCAGAGCTGAATCAGCTGCTGGGTGGCCACGAACAGCTCTGCATTTTCCGGCCACAGCGACTCATCCTGGGAATTTCTCAGCTTGGCTCCGCGCAGATGCATCGTGATGTAGCCGACCTCGGCGGCGGGAATCTCCATATCGAACGTCTGCTTCAGCCTTTCCATGATGGTTTGGGCAGCCTCGTATTCGGAGGTTCCCATCAGCTCGTTTAGCGTTAGCTCGTCGAAATGAATGTTTTCACCTTTTTCGACCCTCTCTACAGCCAAAGCCAGATGGGTAACCAGACCAATGTACGCACTATCTGCAAGCGAGTACGGCAGCTCTTCTTCCAAATGACTCAGCGCATTTTCCACTTTGATCAGCTTTTCCCGGTCAATCAGGCCCAAAAGACGTTCTGAAATCGAATCGACATCCCGCAGGTTCTTGTTCTGAATGTTATCCCGAATAATCTCGATGACTTGATGGTCGTCCAGATGATCCGATAGCAGCCGGCTAATGGCACGACGCTTGGAGGATTCGGAACCGTTCAGTTCAACGCCATAGCCCCTTTTTCGCAACAGGCTAAGCTCGTACTGAGACAGCATCAGCTCCAGATCGTCCAAATCGTGACTGATGGTTGCCGTCGTCACCTTCAAGTCCAAGGCCAGCGAAATCAGCTTCACTGGCTCCGTCGCCTCCAGAAGTGCACACAAAATCAGGACTTTTCTTTCCTGCGGCGTGTACTCGGTCGTAGTCTGGTGAAGGATGTTGATGCGCAGCGACTGCTTCTCCTCCTGCGTCCCCACTACCTCTACGCCTGCGCCCGCCTTTCGTACCAGTTTCAATCCATGCTGTTCAAAAAAGGCTGCAAGCACATCCAATTCCCGATGAATGGTGCGTGCGCTGACTCCTATCTGCTCGGCGACAGCCCCTACAGTCAGGCTGTCCTTTTGTACTTGCAGCAAAATCTCGATGATGGCTCGTTGACGTGAAGATACCCGCAAGGTTCCACCTTCCCTTCGCAGAAAAGAGGGAAAACGCTAGCTCGCACTAGCGTTGGTTCCCTTTAGCTCAGACGTTTGACCAAATTGTCGTATTCCGGGCTATTCAAAAAGTTATCAATCGAAATATGTTCCGCTTCAGGTGCCTTTGCAATCGCGCGCTCCGTCAGCGATTTATGGGTAATAACAATGTCTGCATCCGTCGGAATGTCGTTGATCGCGGTATTGATTACCGTAATTTCCTCCAGCCCGGCAGCTTTAAATTTCTTCCGCAGAGCCGCAGCTCCCATCGCGCTCGACCCCATACCGGCATCGCACGAGAAGACTACTTTTTTCACATCGGAAGCAGCGATTTGAGCTGTAGTTGCAGTTGCCGCTACTTCTCCAGTTTCTACTGCTTGCTGTTTTTTACCTTTCAGCTCTTGCATTTTCTCTGTCGCTTTCTCCAATTCCTCGTCCTCATTTTTGCTGCTCATTTTCAGCAAAGCCGAGGCGATCACGAAAGATACGACGGTCGCCACAATCACACCTGCCCAAACAGGGAGCAATCCTCCACGTGGGGCCATCGCAGAGAGAGCGAAGATACTACCAGGAGATGGTGGCGCTACCAATCCTGCACCCAGCAGAGTAAAGGTGAACACACCAGCCATACCGCCGCCAATTACCGCCAAAATCAAGCGTGGGTTCATCAAAATGTACGGGAAGTAAATCTCATGAATCCCACCAAAGAAGTGAATGATCACAGCGCCCGGAGCAGATTGCTTCGCATTGCCCCGACCCACCAGCCAGTACGCGAGCAGGATACCCAGTCCTGGACCAGGGTTGGTTTCCAGCAAGAAGAAGATGGACTTACCGACTTTTGACGCTTCATCCAGCCCGATTGGACTTAAGATACCGTGGTTAATGGCGTTATTTAAGAACAATATTTTCGCAGGTTCAATGAAAATGCTTGCAAGCGGTAACAATCCTGCATTGACGATGACTTGTACGCCAGCAGCGAGCGCTTTGCTCAGACCTTCTACGACAGGACCAATCGCGAGGAAAGCCAGCAGCGTCAGCAGCGCCCCAAGAATCCCTGCAGAGAAGTTGTTGACCAGCATTTCAAATCCGGACTTAATCTTTCCTTCCAGCGACTGGTCCACTTTTTTCATGACCCAACCGCCGATCGGACCCATAATCATGGCTCCCATAAACATCGGGATGTCTGTACCGACGATGACACCCATTGTTGCAATGGCCCCGACGACACCGCCTCGGACATCGTGGATCATTTTACCACCTGTATACCCGATCAACAGCGGCAGGAGATACTTGATCGTCGGATCGACCAATTTTGCCAGACTTTCATTTGGTAACCAGCCCGTCGGAATAAAGAGCGCAGTAATCAGACCCCACGCGATGAAAGCTCCAATGTTCGGCATGACCATCGCACTCAAAAAGCGGCCAAATTTTTGTACCGAGACTCGCAATCCACCCGAACCTTGATTGTTTGTGGCTACTTTCCCCATACAGGACCCTCCTTTGCCTGAATCTATTTGTTCATGACAGAATTAAAAAGTATGTTTGCTTGCTTCAAATATAAAGCGTTTACATCTGCGCCACAACAAAATCAAAAGGCTATGTTGTCTCGATTAATGTTGACAAAAGTTAATTGAAAAAATCAAAGGATGTATCATTCAAGTGAAGAAACGAATAAGAAAAACGCGGGAAGTTGAAGTGCGCCCGCGTCCTTAGGTTAAGTGGTCGGTGAAGTTGTGGTGGAGAAGGAGGAAAAGGGGGGGATGGCTCACGTCGTTTATCCTTTCTGATTCAATAAAAAAGACCCCCGCTTTAGCGGAGGCCTTGCCTGTCATCATCTTTTCAATTAGCGCTGTCTGTCACCACGAGGACGGGAATCTCCTGTACGTGGACGGGATTCACCGGAACGAGGGCGGAACTCACCGCTGCGTGGGCGGGATTCTCCCGTACGTGGACGTTGTGGTCTCTTCGCACCATAGCCACCGGAAGTACCTTTTCCTTTTGGAGGGAACTTCTTCTTGCTGACACGAAGCGGTGCTTCTTCTGTGAGGCGAACTGGCGTCAGATCCGGTTCCTTCGTCAAGAGCTTCAGAGCTGCGGACACGAGTGTTACGGAATCAACGTCCTCCAGCAGCTGTTCAGCCAATGTTTTGTAGGCTTGCAGATTTTCTCTGCCTGCTGCCTCCAGCATTTTCTCCACAGCCATACGTTGTTGACCTTCCATTGCCTCAGACATCGATGGCACAGAACGGCGCTCCATGCGACGGTTTGTTGCACGCTCGATCAGACGCAGATGGTCGATTTCACGAGGAGATACGAAGGTGATCGCAAGACCTGTTTTCCCTGCACGACCCGTTCTGCCGATACGGTGAACGTAGCTTTCGGAGTCTTGCGGAATATCGAAGTTGAATACGTGGGTAACCCCGCTGATATCCAAACCGCGAGCAGCAACGTCTGTTGCTACCAGCACTTCGATGGTGCCTTCTTTAAATTTGCGCAGCACGCTGTCGCGCTTTGCCTGGTTCAAGTCGCCGTGAATTCCTTCTGCTCCGTAGCCACGCTTGGTCAAAGCCTCGGAGAGCTCATCCACTCTGCGCTTGGTGCGACCAAAGATGATCGCCAGCTCAGGGGAATGGATATCGAGCAGACGGCAGAGCACATCAAACTTTTGCTTCTCCGCTACTTCCATATATTGCTGCTCAATGTTTGGAACAGTTACTTCTTTCGGCTTTACGGAAATGAGAGTAGGATCCGTCATGAATTGCTGCGCGATTTCTTGAATCGCACGTGGCATTGTCGCCGAGAACAACAGCGTTTGACGGTTTTCTGGCACTTCCTTCAGAATTTCCTTGATGTCATCGATGAAGCCCATGTTCAGCATTTCATCTGCTTCGTCCAATACAACGATTTCGATCGCATCCAGGCGGATCGTTCTTCTTCTCATGTGATCCATGAAACGGCCAGGTGTAGCTACGATGATTTGCGGACGCTTTTTCAACGCCTTGATCTGACGAGTGATGTCTTGACCACCGTAGATCGGCAAAGCTGTGATTTTCTTGAATTGAGCGATCTTGTTAATTTCCTCCGCTACTTGCACAGCCAGCTCACGAGTTGGTGTCAGAACCACACCTTGGATATTGCCGTTTTCTTCATCCAATCTTTCGACCAACGGAATACCAAACGCTGCTGTTTTCCCCGTACCAGTCTGGGCTTGCCCGATCAAATCCCGTCCTTGCAGTGCAACCGGAACGGTTTGATCCTGAATGGCTGTAGCTTCTTCAAATCCCATATTGCTCAACGCTCTAACGATAGAGTGATGTAAACCAAAATCAAAAAAAGTACTCAATGCTTTTCAGTCTCCTTTTTCAAAAACCTTCTTCTATAAATATCTCACTAAAAAAGGGCACTATTCCTTACGATCCGGAACATGCCCTCTTATCCCCGATTGTACAAAAGCACCCCACAAAGAACATAGCTGTAATCGTAACACGGATCTTATGAAATTGCAAATAGCAGACTGTCTTATAAGGGCCAGCCAAATTCACCCATCTCCATCACTTCAGCACATAATCAGCTAGGACACTTTGCACCTCAAATATGTTTAGGTTTTTGTTAAACTGGCGTTGAAGCGGCATTTGGCTACCCGAGATGTATATCGTAAGTTCAGCATCGAGGTCAAAGCTGCCCGCTGTCTCCACACTGAAATGCGTAATGCTTTTGTAGGGAACGGAATGATACTCCACCTTTTTCCCTGTAAGTCCCTGTTTGTCGATCAGGATCAATCGTTTGTCCGTAAACAGAAAAAGATCCCTGATCAGCTTGTAGGCTTTTTCGATTCGTTCATTTCTCCCAAGCAGATGCCCAAACTCGTTCTGTGCCTCTGCGACGCTGACCTCCGACGCATTTCCCATCAAACCATCAAACAAGCCCATTATCCTCGCCCCCCGTCCCTGACACATTCGCCATATGTATATGGATTAAATTACCACTGTTTGCATGAAAAAGAAAAGAGACTAGCCGCCTAGATTTCAGACGGCTGCGCAAAAACTTACCAATATTGCTGGGGGTATCCCTGGGCAGAAGGATACATTCCCTGCGGTTGTCCGTAGGGAGGCTGCATCATCTGATGCTGCGGTTGCTGATAAGGTAGCTGGTAGCCGTATACTTGCGGCTGTTGCTGCATCTGACCTTGGATGTGCCCCTGATGGCAATTCACGGGTGGCCCAATGAAAGTCGATGCCTGGATCGGCGCCACCGTCTCCCTCCATTGCCCTTCGTTCAGACAGTACGTATGAGCCATGACGTCGCTTGGCGTTAAACGCAAAATATCCGAGCCTAGGATAACCTCAGGGATCGGAGCATTAAAGATGGCGATGAGATGCGTATTGTCTACTGTCGCGATCTCCCAGTGCCACCAGCCTTGCGGGATGTTCGTCACTTGACCAGGCATGATGTGGTACGTAGATACTTCATTCGTAAACGGATTGATGAACGAGACATTCGCCGCGCCTGACACACAATACACGAGCTCCGCGGCATTCTGATGGTAGTGCGGCTCTACCACGTTTCCCTGACTCAGAAAGATATCTAGAAGGGAGACATTGTCCAAGGAATTGAGCGTTTGTGTAGATAACACATTAATGTAGTTTTGCCCATCCTTCGTAAAGAGCCTGTTGCGATTGATATCATCGAAGTATTGGATAGAAGGCGATTTATAATCAAGATAAAGCGTCATTCTTGCTTCAGCCCCACTTTACTGCAAATTTCCCTACTCCCTATCCGTATGATATGGGCTGGCAGGACGTTCGCCCATTTGCCCAGTTGGCTCTCACCCGCTTCCCTCCCCAGTCAAAAAAGCTGGAGGCCATGATGCGCCCCCAGCTTCTCTACCATCTTCATTTTACTTAGCTCAGTCCTACTATGTTGCCATCCTCGTCGACGTAGAGCGATTCCGCTGCAGGCTTTTTCGGCAAACCAGGCATCGTAACCAGACTTCCCGTGAGTGCCACAATGAAACCAGCCCCTGCTGAAATGCGGATTTCACTGACGGAGATGGTGAAATCCGTTGGAGCACCCAATACATCCGCCCGATCCGTAAAAGAGTACGGTGTCTTTGCCATGCAGACAGGGAAATGCGTGAGACCCATTTCCTCGATTTTTTGCAAGGTTTTCAGTGCTGACGGCGAAAAAACAACGTCCGAGCCTCGATAGATTTCTTTTACGACCGTTTCCATCTTTTGCTTGGTCGTTTGGTTTTCCTCATAAAGAAAACGGAAGGTCGATGGCTGTTCAGCTGCACGAGCCACTTTTTCAGCCAGCTCGATTCCACCTTTGCTGCCCTCTGCCCATACATCTGAGAGTGCCGCTTCCACGCCCAGCTGTTGGCAGAAGGCCACCACTGCATCTATTTCTTCTTGCGTGTCTGTCGTGAAATGATTGATAGCCACCACGGTAGGCACCCCGAATTTTTTCAGGTTCTCGATATGACGGCGAACGTTGGCAAACCCACGCTCCAGCGCTTCCAAATTGGCTACAGACAGGTCAGACACTTTCACTCCGCCGTTGTATTTCAAGGCCCTCACGGTGATCACGACGACCGCCGCTGCAGGAGTCAGTCCGGCCTTTCTGCACTTGATATCAAAAAACTTCTCTGCTCCCAGGTCTGCACCGAAGCCCGCCTCTGTCACCACGTAATCCGCCAGCTTGAGTGCCGTTTTCGTAGCGATGACACTGCTGCAGCCATGCGCAATATTGGCAAAAGGCCCCCCATGAACCAAAACGGGTGTTCCTTCGATGGTTTGCACGAGATTGGGTTTGATAGCTTCTTTCAAAAGCACACACATTGCTTCTACGGCATGAATTTCTTCGGCACGCACCGGCTCATCATCAAAGTCGTAGCCAATGATGATCTGGTTCAGACGCTCACGCAAATCTGCCAGATTTTCGCTCAAGCACAAAATGGCCATGATTTCGGAGGCTGTGGTGATCATAAATCCATCTTCCCGTACCATACCGTTTCCATCGCCAACACCGACCACGATATTTCGCAATGCGCGGTCGTTCATGTCCATCGCCCGTTTCCACACGATTTTCTTTGGATTTAGGCGACGCGGATTTCCATGGAATATATGATTATCGATCATGGCAGCCAACAGATTGTGGGCGGAAGTGATCGCGTGGATATCCCCCGTAAAGTGAAGATTGATTTCGTCGGCTGGGAGAATCTGCGCCTGACCGCCTCCGGTGGCTCCCCCCTTGATTCCCATACACGGACCGAGAGAAGGCTCACGCAGTGCCGCGATGGTTTTCTTCCCCAAAGCGTTTAGCGATTGGGACAACCCGATCGTCGTGAGCGTTTTTCCTGCTCCCGCCGGGTTGGGATTCATAGCTGTCACGAGAATCAGTTTACCGTCTGGACGATCCTTTACCTTTTCCCAAAGTTCATCCGATAATTTGGCCTTAAATTTTCCGTACAGTTCCAGATCCTGCTCTTCGATACCTGCTGCTTTGGCAATCTCGACAATCGGCTTCATTCCGTGCCTCCCTGCAATCGGTAAATTCGTTGTTTCATGACCAACTTCTACATTCCACATTCTAGTCGCTTCTCCTGTCCCCCGAACTGCTTTTGTCGTGGAAAAAAGGAAAAACCCGCACTCTGTAGGTTACACAGAATACAGGCTTAGTAGATCAACGAAATTACGCTCCGAAGATTTTCCCAGGATTGAGGATTCCCTTTGGATCAAGCGCTTGCTTCAGCGACTGCATGACATCGAGTGCTTCGCCATGCTCAATGCGCTGGTACTTCGCTTTTCCGACCCCGACGCCATGCTCACCCGTGCACGTTCCCCCTCGACTCAGGGCGTATTCTACGAGATGGGCGTTCAAGGCTTCGGCTCGGGCAATTTCGTCTGGGTTGTCCAAATCGATCATCAGGATGACATGGTAGTTGCCGTCCCCTACATGGCCTAAGATGGCACCGTCCAAACCCGAACGGTCTATCGCCTCTCTGGCATCGACGACCGCTCCCGCCAGCTCGGAAAAGGGCAGGCAAACATCTGTCACCATCATTTTCTTGCCAGGCGACTTGTGAATAAACGCATACGCCATGTTGTGCCGCACATCCCACAGCTGGGCACGGGCCTTGGAGTCCGTCTCAAACAAAAACTCCGTGCAGCCATGCTCACCAGCAATGCTTTGAGCGAAATCGATATCATGTGCAAGCCCTTGCTCACTGCCGTGAAATTCGATGAACAGCGTAGGGTATTCTGGATAGCTTGTCTCTTTGTATGCATTGACCTGACGGATCGAGCGTTCATCAACCAGCTCAATCCTCGCCACCGGCACACCCGCGGAAAGAATATCAACCACAGTATCTACTGCATCCTGGACGGTAGGGAAGCAAGCTCGTGACGCCATCGTCGCCTCCGGAATCCCGTACACGCGCAAGGTCAATTCCGTGAAGGCACCGAGCGTTCCCTCCGAGCCGACAAACAGCCCGGTCAGATGGTAGCCCGATGAGGACTTTGCGGTCATGCTGCCTGTGTGGATGATTCGCCCATCTGCCAGCACGACTTCCAGATCGCGCACTTGATCGCGCATGACGCCATAGCGAACCGAAGTCGTACCACTCGCATTGGTGGCAGCCATCCCCCCTACAGTCGCATCAGCTCCAGGATCGACAGAGAAGAACAGCCCGTGCTTCTTCAATTCCTTGTTGAGCTGTGTCCTCGTCACTCCCGGCTGTACGCGAACCAGGAAATCCTGCGGCCGCACCTCCAGAATTTGATTCATCAACGAGAAATCCAGGCTGATTCCCCCCTGATACGGGATAGCGTGACCCTCCAGACTGCTCCCCAACCCAAATGGTGTGACTGCGATATGCTGTTCGTTTGCCAGCTTCATGATCTCACTTACCTCTTGGGCGCTTTGCGGAAACACCACGACATCCGGCAGGTGAGGGGTATGGTACGATTCATCATGACTGTGGTGCTCGAGTACCGTCGGGTTCGTCGTGACTCGCTCGCTGCCCAGCCACTCTTTTAATTGTTGGATGTAATCCACAGTAATGCCGCCTCCCTTTACTTACTCAAGTTCACCAGCCACAAGCTGATTTCTGGAATATAGGTGATGAGCATCAGATCGACGCACAAGAGAACCAGGAACGGGATAGCTGCCCGCTCAATCGCCGAGTTGGACAGCTTCGCGATATTTCCGGCTACCAAAAGGTTCAGTCCCACCGGTGGCGTCAGCATCCCGATCGCGGAGTTGACGACCATGATGACCCCGAACAAAACCGGATCAATCCCCAAAGCATTCGTAATCGGCAACAGAATCGGCGTCATCAGGATGATGGTCACCGCTGTTTCCATAAACGTACCCAAAATGAGCAACAAAACGTTGATGATCAACAGCGTAATAAAGGCGCTATCAGTAATCCCCAGCATGAATTGGGCAATTTCCTGAGGAATATTTTCCCTGGTCATGATAAATCCGAATGCATTGGCCGTCGCGATAATCAGCATGATGACCGCTGTCATAGTAGCGGAACTCGAAAAAATTTCACCCAAGTCTTTCCATTTGATTTCCCGGTAGACGAACAAGCCTACCACCAGACCGTATACAACGGCTACGACTGCCGCTTCTGTGGAGGTGAAAATTCCACCGTAAATACCGCCCAAAATAATGACCGGCATCAGAATAGCCAAAATTGCTTCTTTAAAGGCCTTCCAAACATCGGAGAGCGTATGCTTTTCCCCACCGCCCCAGCCGTTTTTCTTACTGATCCAAAATGAATACGCGATCAAAGAAAGCGCTACGAGAATCCCCGGTCCAATACCGGCAATAAACAAATCGTTAATGGAAGTGCTTGCTGCAACTCCGTACAATACCATCGGAACGCTAGGCGGAATCATAACACCGATCGTACCGCCCGCTGCGTGCAGGGCAGCCGAGAAACGGACATCATACCCTTTTTTGACCATGTGCGGGATGAGAATGCCCCCTACTGCAGCCGTAGTCGCTGCCGAGGAACCGGATATCGCTGCAAAAAAGGTACAACCCATAACCGCTACAATCGCTAATCCACCCGGCAAAGTACCGACGAGCGTGTTCGCAAACTTGATCAGGCGCGCAGAAATCCCGCCTGTCTCCATCAGCTTACCTGCCAGCAGGAAGAACGGAACAGCCATCAACGGGAAAGAGTCGGTCCCGTTGAACATTTTTTGAATGACGACCAGCAAAGGGATATTTCCCTCAACCATAAAGGCAACAACTACCGAGAGCCCTAACGCGACGGCAATCGGCACATTAATGATCAGGAGAACCAATAGTGTTAAAAAGAGAACAGTCCCCACAATCGATTCACTCCTTCCCCGTGATGTCTTTCCAAGTGACATGGAGTACGTTCATGATGAGCAGTACACCGCTGATCGGAATCACCATGTAGACGTAGCCCATGGGAACGAGCAGAGTGGGAGATGTCTGTGTCATGCTTCGCGCGGCCAGAGCATACCCCTGTTGAACCATGACCACAAAAAAGAAAATGCTGAGCAGCGCCGCGATACTCAAAACGATCTTATTCATCAACGGCGACAAAAACTTCTGAATATACTCGGTACCGATATGGGCTTTAAGGGCCATTGCATAGGCAGAGCCGAGGAAAGTAATCCAGATCAGCAAATAGCGCGCCAGCTCCTCTGTCCACGCGAGCGGCTGATCAAGGAAGAACCGAAAGAGTACCTGGAGAAAAACAGCCACGATCAGAACAGACAGCATGAAAATAACGACGAGGCGAGTCAATTGATTGATTTTGGTAATAACAGTGCCCACAACGGTTTCTCCTTTCGCAGGGAAAACGGAGGAGAAGAGCAGCCTCAGCTGCCCATCTCCCTTCTGCCTTTACTTCGTATTCATGATCTCATCAACCAGCTCTTTGCCGAACTGACCGGAAAACTTGTCATAGACTGGCTTCATCGCATCGCGGAACGCTTGCTTGTCTACATCCTCCGTGATGGTCACGCCTTTCGATTTGATATCCTTGATCGCTTCCTCTTCCATCTTGATCATCAGCTCGCGCTCGTATTGACCCGCTTTTGTTGCCTCTTCGGAAATCAGCTGCTGCACATCTGCAGGGAGCTTATCCCATACTGGCTTACTGAAAAGGATTAAAGCAGCGGAGTACACATGACCAGTCAAAGACATATGCGTTTGCTTGGAATCGTACAACTTGTACGTTTGTGCGACGATCGCCGGGTTTTCCTGGGCATCTACGACACCTTGCTGCAGAGCAGTCAGTGCTTCCGTCCATGCCATTGGCGTCGGTTTCGCTCCCAAAGCTTCAAAGGCTGCCAGGTGAATCGGGTTTTCCTGCGTGCGAATCTTCATCCCTTGGATATCGGCAGGAGTCTTGATGTCTTTTGTTCCATTTGTGATATGGCGGAAACCGTTTTCAGCCCATGCCAGACCAACCAGGTTTGCACTGCTCAAGTCCTTCAGGATGTCCTGCCCCACTTTTCCGTCCAGAACCTTGTAAGCTTGGTCCCGGCTTTCAAACAGGAAAGGCAGGTCAAGCACGCCCAGCTTCGAATAGAAGTTGGTTACTGGTGCCGTAGAAGTAATCGACATGTCAGCAGTACCCAGCGTAAGCGCTTCCGTCAATTCGCGTTCCGCACCCAGCTGGCTCAGCGGGTACACTTCGATTTTCACTTTTCCGTTGGAGCGCTTCTCCACATCTTCCGCCATCTTTTTCAGAGCCAGGTTATACGGATGATCTTCTGTCAAAGAGTGACCTGCTTTAAAGACAAACGTTTGTCCATCACTTTTCGGCGCTTCCGTCGTTGCTGCTTGACCGCCATTGTTTTGTCCGGAAGGCTGGGCAGCTTGTCCGCCTCCACCCCCACCGCATGCTGTCAGCAGCATCGAAGCTGAAAGCAGCCCCGATAATAAAAAACCCCATTTTTTTCGCAACATCTCTCTAATTCCCCCTGATTGTCTATTCTATTTTTATTACATTGAATTCATTTAATAATATGAAAATTTTATCGATTTGGCTAGATGCCTCTTCCACCGTCTACATTCATTACTTCCCCTGTCACGATCTTGGACAGATCAGAAGCCAGATACAGAGCGGCTTGCGCAATATCCTCCGGTTGAATCAACGTACCGAGCGGCACACTGCTGATAAAAATATCCTTTTTGCCCGCTTCGACTTCGGCTTCGTCCCCGTTGATGAATTTGCCAAGCATCGGCGTCTCTGCCGGACCTGGGTTGATGACATTTACTCGAATCTTGAACGGAGCCAGCTCGATAGCCAGCGCTTTGCTCAGCATGATCGCCGCACCTTTGGAAGCGCAGTACGCATTCAGCCCCGGACGCGCGCGGATGCCTGCAATCGAGGCGATGTTGATGATACTTCCTTTGTTGCCCGCTTTCATATGGGGAACAGCGTGTCTAGCAGTCAGGAAGATGGATTTTGTGTTCACGTTCAAGGTCCGATCCCACTGCTCCAGACTCAGCTCCTCGATCGGGGTAAACGCTTGTGGTACTCCCGCGCAGTTGACCAGTACATCCACAGAGCCAAATGTCGAAACGGTCTGCTGAATCATCGCTGCCACACTCTGATCATCGGATACATCTGTTTGAACAGGCAGAGCCTTTCCTTCTGGCAGCTCCTGTGCGACCTTCTCTGCTGCTTCTTTGTTCAAATCCGCCAGTACGACGCTCGCTCCCTGTTCGGCAAACAGCTTAGCAATCGCCTTTCCCATGCCTGATGCTGCACCTGTTACCACTGCGGTTTTTCCTGCCAATAGTTGTCCGTTCATAGATTGATCACCACCATCCTCTCTTCTGTCATTTCCTCGACTGCGTAGCGAGGACCCTCCTTGCCCAAACCGCTGTTTTTCACACCGCCATACGGCATGACATCGTTGCGATAGGTAGAAACGTCATTGATCACGACTCCGCCATACTCCAGGACGCGGGCAGCTTTCATCGCAATGTTCAGGTCGCGGGTGAAAATGCCTGCCTGCAGGCCGTATTCGGAGTTGTTGGCTTGGGCAAATGCGTCATCGAGATCATTGTACGGAATGATCGTTACAACAGGAGCAAACACTTCTCGGCAGACGACTTTCATTTCCGGCTTGGTGTCCACCAAAACCGCTGGATAGAACAAGGCGCCTTCCCGCTTCACTGGCAAGAGCGCTGTCGCCCCCTCGCTGATGGCTTCGTTTACCCATTCCTCTGTGCGGATTGCCTCTTTTTCACTGATCATTGGACCTACATCCGTGTCCGGGTCTTCCGGATTTCCGACTTTCAGCTGCTTTACCTCAGCGATGTACAGCTCGGAAAACTCCTGGAAGACAGACTCGTGCACGTAAATGCGCTGAACGGCGATGCAAGCCTGCCCTGCATTGTGGAAGCTTCTCGCCGCTGTTTGACGGGCAGCAAGCCCCAGATCGGCATCCAGATGAACGATATTCGGAGAGTTGTTCCCCAGCTCCAGCGCTACTGGACGCATACCGCTGCGCTCTTTAATATGGCGGCCAACCTCGCCTGATCCGGTAAAGGTGTACATCGCGATCCGCTCTTCGTCAAGCAGCCACTCTCCTACCTGACTGCCCGCTCCGGTCACGATGTTGATGTAGCCTTTAGGCAATCCCGCCTCTTCCAAGACCTCGAGCAGCAGGAATGTGGCAATCGGCGTCACGGTAGCCGGTTTGACGACCAAAGTGTTTCCTGCAGCGATAGCAGGAGCGATCTTGTGCGTGCTAAGCAAGAGCGGGTAGTTGAACGGGGTAATCGCACCGATTACGCCCTTTGGTACGCGGATCGTAAAGCCCAGACGGTTTTCTGAGCCTTCTGTCGCCTGCAAAGGAATCATTTCGCCGTGAATCTTTTTCGCTTCCTCCGCAGACAAGCGCAAGGTATTGATGGTGCGGTCCAGCTCGTTCATGGCGTCCTTGCGCGTTTTGCCGACCTCCCGGATCAGGGAGAGCTCCATCTCGTCGCGGCGAGCTTCCATCAGCTCAGAGGCCTTCAGCAAAATCTTGTAGCGCTGGAAGGGAGTCAGGCTGTCCTGCTTGAAGGTTTTCGATGCCTTCTCGACAGCGTCCGACACGTGATGCTGTTCTGCTTTCGCGATCTGCGCGATGCACTCGCCTGTATATTTGTGATAGACAGGAATGTAGCTGTCTGTTTTTACCCATTCGCCACCAATGTAGAGATCATATGATTTCGTTTCCATTCTCCCGTTGCCTCCCTCTATTTCTATTTGGTTGCCTGGTAGATTTGACGAACGATTTCGTCGCCCAGCTCTCTGGTTGTCGCATTGCCGCCCAGATCGGGAGTCAGCACTTTTCCATCCACGAGAACTTGCTCGATCGCGTTCATGATGACCGAGCTGATCTCTGGCAGATCGAGATGATCCATCATCATGCTGAGGCTCCAGATTTGCGCGATCGGATTGGCTATCCCTTTTCCTGCAATATCAGGTGCAGAGCCATGAATCGGTTCAAACATGGACGGGAATTTGCGCTCCGGATTGATATTGGCAGATGGGGCAAGTCCCAGACCACCGACGATGGCAGCTCCGAGGTCAGTCAGGATATCTCCAAACAAATTGCTCGCCACGACGACATCGAACTCTTCCGGACGTGTGATAAAGTAAGCGGCCAGCGCGTCGATATGGTAGAGATTCGTAGTAATGCCAGGGTGCTCCTGATTCACTTCTTTGACGATCTCATCCCAGAACGGCATGGAGTGGTTGATACCATTCGACTTAGTCGCGGCAGTCAGTCTCTTCTTCGGACGCTTTTCTGCCAGCGAATAGGCGTATTTCAAAATTCGCTCTGTGCCGTAGCGGGTAAACACATTGTTTTGCACAGCCAGCTCATAAGGTGTGCCCTGATGCATCCGCCCTCCCATGTTGGAGTACTCGCCCTCGGTATTTTCCCGGACCACCACGAAATCCAGGTCGGCATGGTTCTTGTAGCGAAGCGGGCTCTCCAGACCTTTCAGCAGCTTTACGGGACGCAGATTGACATATTGCTGAAAGGCGCGGCGGATTGGCAGGATCAGTTCCCACACGGAAATATGGTCAGGAACCCCAGGTGCTCCAACTGCACCAAGCAAAATCAGATCATAGTCTTTTAATGTATCCAGTCCATTGTCAGGCATCATCTTGCCATGCTTAAGGTAATAGTTGCAGTTCCAATCCATCACATCATTGGCAAAACGAACGCCACCATGGCTTTCTTCAATAGCCTTCAAAACCTTTAATCCTTCGTCCATCACTTCGGGACCGATCCCGTCTCCCGGTATCACCGCGATTGAATAATGAAGCAATCGACTCCCCCCTTGAAAAAGATCTAATTTTTTGACGATACAGACAATGACTATTGCATGTTTAATGCCAACTGCTTTTACAGCGATCTCTTTTCGTAAAACGCTTTCATGACAGGGATAGAAAATTGTCGAAGAATAGGGGATCGGTATAAAGCAACAAAGTGCTGCAACATAACGTTGCAACACTTTGCTCATTGGATATTGTACTGCTTCATCTTTCGCCATAGTGTCGTTCGGTCCATCCCCAATACTTTAGCCGCCAGCGTTTTATTGTGTCTCGACTGCTGCAAGACGGCGATGATCTTGGCCGCCTCCGGGTCGATGTGACCGCTTCGCGATGTTCCTGAGCTGCTTGCAGGTCTTGCCACTTTTCTCGCGTACAAAAACCCGACACTCTCCGCAGTGATTCGTCCGTCCTTGGCCATGAGCACGCTTCTCTCTACCACGTTGCGCAGCTCACGCACATTCCCCGGCCATGTGTGGCCTTGGAGGATTCGATAGACCTCGTCATCAATTCGCTCTATTTTTTGCTCATGCTGTTCATTGACCTCTTGCACCATGCTTTTTACCAGCTCCGGTATATCCGTCAAGCGGTCGCGCAAAGGCGGGACATCGAGCTTGAGCATATTGATGCGGTAGTACAGGTCTGCGCGGAAATGCTCCCTCTCAATCTCTTCTGCCAGGTCGCGGTTCGTCGCAGCTACAATACGCACATCGACGGGAATAATCCTTTCCCCACCTACGCGTCTCACGCGACGCTCCTGCAACACTCTGAGCAGCAGCACTTGGATGCGCAACGGCATCTCTCCGATTTCATCCAAAAAAAGCGTCCCGCCGTGGGCCAGCTCAAAGAGACCCGGCTTTCCTCCCTTTTTCGCTCCTGTAAAAGCACCCTCCTCATAACCAAACAGCTCGCTCTCCAGCAGGCTCTCCGGCAGTGCCGCACAGTTAACCGCTAAAAACGGTCCCATCGCCCGTGTGCTTTCCAGATGAATTCCTTGGGCGAACAGCTCCTTGCCCGTTCCTGATTCCCCTGTGATCAGCACGGTAGCATTTGTCCGGGCAAACATCGCCGCCTGTTCTTTTGTATAGAGAATCTCTGGCGAGGAGCCGATGATGCTCTCCAGACGATAGCGGGCTTCCAGTCCATTCTCATGCAGCTTTTTGCGCAGCGACATCTCCATTTTCTGTATGTCGATGATTTCCTTGAAATTGGAGACCGCTCCGACGATCTGGTCCTTTACGATGACGGGAATCCGATTGATGACAATGGAGCGGTCGAGAACCGTTGCTACATCGCCCAGCTCCTGTCGTCCTGTCTTTAGGACACGCAGCATGTCAGAGTGCGGAATGTAATCCGTGATCGGCTTGCCCACGACGTCGCCACTTAAGCCCAGCAGCAGCTTGGCATGCTCGTTCACCAGCGTGATGTGACTGTGCCGATCAACGGCGATGACGGCATCATGTGCAGAATTGACGACAGCCTCCATCAGATGCTTTTCTCGCAGTCGAACTCGTGCATAGGTGATTAACGATTCCGCCTGCTGCACGGCACGGCGCAATGTGGCAATCGATGGCTCTACCAGATGCCATTCCCCGGTTGGCGGCTTCTGTGGCAGCATATTTTTGTTCCACTTGGGGCTAAGGTAAAGCGTCGGCTCCTCGTCCTCCTGCCATTCCTCTTGCAGCTGAAATGAAAGCTTTGCCTCCCCTGATAGCTTCTGCTCAAGGTCGTACTCTTTCTCCAGCCAGAACTTCTCTTTCCGGGAGCCGCAAACGACAACGGCTGGCAGTCGCGCTTCCCTTTCGCACAGCCGCTCCCATACGTTTCTGATGTCATTCAAATCGATCGAGAGGCAGACGACCGGCAACGAGTAGGATTCCAGCTCTTCTCGATACGGCTCGGTTGTGATGACGACGAAAGGATTCATCATTTGGTCGATGATCGACTTGATCGAATAAAAGTACCCAATCGGATGATTACTGTTGTCTAGCAAGGCAGCTATTTTTCTCTCCAGCTCTTTGTCCAGCCTGTACAAGGCAATCATAGTTCCTCCTGATTCATCTGCGCCAAGATACGGTAATCCGCCATTTTGCGATACAGGGTATTTCTCCCGATCTGGAGCAGTTTCGCTGCCTGGCTGACATTTCCTCCGCACTTTTTCAACGCTGTTTTGATCGCCTCGCACTCCATATCTCGCAGTGACAGCGCAGTCCCTTGGGCGGCAGGAACACTCTCTTCCTCCACTCCCTCTAGTTGGATATGCTCGCAGTCGATTTCGTCGTCCTCTGTCAGGAATACCGCTTGAATCAGTACGCCTTGCAGCTCGCGCACATTCCCAGGCCAGGAATAGGACTTGAGCATGGCCTGCGCCTGCTTTGTTAGCGTGATCTGACGGTCTGGAGCGATTTGACTGATCTGATGCGCAGCCAGCTGCAGGATGTCGCTGCGTTTTCTCAGTGGCGGCAAAGAGACGACTACCCCTTTGAGTCGGTAATACAAGTCGGCACGAAAGCGGCCAGCCTTGACTTCATCCGGCAGATGCCTGTGCGTCGCTGCAACCACCCTCGCATGAACGGGCCGAGCCTGGTTGCTTCCAACCGGAGTCACTACCTTTTCCTGCAAAACACGGAGCAAGGCAGCCTGTGCCCGCAGCGACATGTCGCCGATCTCATCCAGAAAAATCGTTCCTTTTCTGGCGGCTTCAAACTTGCCGATCCGCCCCTCCCGTTGAGCTCCCGTAAAAGAGCCGCCTTCATAACCAAATAATTCACTCTCGATTAAATTTTCCGATATTGCACTGCAGTTCACCGCTACGAAAGGTTCCTGCGCACGTGGTCCTGTTTGATGGATCATCTGGGCAAACAGTTCTTTTCCTGTCCCGCTCTCCCCTAAAATCATCACAGGGAAGTCGACCTGCGCAGCTTTTTGTGCGAGAGCCTTTGCTTGAAGAAAAAGCGGGCAGGAGCCAACCAGCCGCGGAAAAGGCTTAAGCTGGGGAGTCGGAGCCGCCGAAGGCCAGGTGCGGCGCCGTTTGTCTTGAACGGTCCGTGCGCCTCGCTCCAGGTCGGGGTCCAGTTGTTTACCGAGCATATCTGATCCGAGCAGCTGCTTTGCCCTCCTGTTTATACCCACGACGCGCTCATCGCGATCAAGCCCGATAAGCGGCAGCCATGGCTCCCAATTGTTGTGCTCAGGTGTATCCGGCAGCGACATGACTCGCTCCGCCTCCGCAAACAAAAGGCGGTTTTGCAAGGCTTCGGCAATCATGCAGACAATGGTTAAAGCAAAGGTATGCGTGTATTCCTTTCTTGTGCTGATATCGATTACACCCAACAGCTCGCCCGAAGGTGAAAAAATCGGGGACGAGGAGCACGTCAGGAAGTGGTTCTCACGAAAATAATGCTGTTCTCCAAAAATCTGTATCGGCTGCTGGGCAATCAGGGCTGTGCCAATCGCATTGGTCCCTTTGTTGCTCTCCTGCCAGTTCGCGCCGATCTGCAGCTGCACCTTTTGCGCATGATCGGCAAAGACAGGGTCTCCCACCGTATGAATAATGTTTCCGTTGCGATCGGACAGAAGCGCAATGTGCTCCGTCGAATGCAGGAAGGGAGACAATTTGTTAAAAAGAGGCAGGCTCTCTCGAATCAGAGGGTGATTTTCCTGAATGATTTCTTTGATTCGATTGGTGGAAATGATTTGATCATTCGCCTTCTGCGTGGATACGAGGTTCGATTCCTGACAGCGCTTCCATGACTGCTGGACAATCGTTGACAACACTCTTCCCTCCCTCAAAATCATTCCCCCTCATTATACCATGACTTGGCAATCTGTTAGCTGTTCCGTTATGGAACACTCCCTGTTCCAATCCGGTCCACTTGCTGCTCGAAAAAACACTGAAAACGCTGTCAAATCAAGGCCCCAGCAGTTGGTACGGGTATTGCTATTAAGTAAGCGTGTAAAGACCTTACAAGAGATATGAGGAGGCGTTCGCATGATCTATGCTCAGCCCGGCCAAGCCGGTTCAAAGGTGACGTTCAAAAAACGCTACGAGAACTACATTGGAGGCAATTGGGTACCGCCAGTGAAAGGAGAGTACTTTGAAAACGTAACGCCTGTCACTGGCAAAGCGTTTTGCGAGGTAGCTCGTTCCACGGCTGAAGATATCGAACTGGCACTGGATGCCGCACATGAGGCGAAAGCAGCATGGGGACGCACTTCTGTTGCACAACGCTCGAACATTCTGTTGAAGATCGCAGATCGGATGGAAGCAAACCTGGAGCTTCTGGCGACAGCCGAGACATGGGAAAACGGAAAGCCTGTGCGTGAAACACTCGCTGCCGACATCCCGCTCGCAATCGACCACTTCCGCTACTTTGCCGGTGCCATTCGCGCTCAGGAAAGCACCCTTGGCGAAATCGACAACGATACGGTCGCTTACCACTTCCATGAGCCACTGGGCGTCGTCGGACAGATCATTCCGTGGAACTTCCCGCTGCTGATGGCTACGTGGAAGCTCGCTCCAGCTCTGGCAGCAGGAAACTGCGTCGTGTTGAAGCCAGCCGAACAAACACCTGCATCGATCATGGTACTGATGGAGCTGATCGGTGACCTGCTGCCTCCTGGTGTGGTCAACGTCGTGAACGGCTTTGGTCTCGAGGCCGGCAAACCATTAGCTTCCAGCAACCGCATTGCAAAAATCGCGTTTACAGGTGAGACGACAACGGGTCGTTTGATCATGCAATACGCTTCTCAAAATATTATTCCAGTTACACTCGAGCTGGGCGGAAAATCGCCAAACATCTTCTTCCCGGATGTATTTGCGAAAGACGATGCGTTCTTTAACAAAGCAATCGAAGGCTTTGTGCTGTTTGCGCTCAACCAAGGCGAAGTGTGCACATGCCCATCTCGCGCTTTGATTCACGAGAGCATTTACGAGCCGTTCATGGAGCGAGCCTTGCAGCGTGTAGCGAGCATCAAGCAAGGCAACCCGCTCGATACCGATACCATGATCGGCGCTCAGGCTTCTCTGGAGCAGGTAGAGAAGATCCTCTCCTATCTGGACATCGGTAAACAGGAAGGCGCAGATTGCCTCATTGGCGGCAGCCGCGCTCAGCTGGAAGGCGACCTGGCAGACGGCTATTACATTCAGCCGACTGTCTTTAAAGGACACAACAAAATGCGCATCTTCCAGGAAGAGATCTTTGGCCCAGTCGTTTCCGTGACGACCTTCAAAGATACCGAGGAAGCCCTCGCGATTGCCAACGACACCCTGTACGGCTTGGGCTCTGGCGTTTGGACCCGCGACGTAAACACGGCTTACCGCATGGGTCGTGAAATTCAGGCAGGCCGCGTATGGACCAACTGCTACCACGCCTACCCGGCTCACGCTGCATTTGGCGGCTACAAAATGTCCGGTATCGGCCGCGAGAATCACAAAATGATGCTCAGCCATTACCAACAAACCAAAAACCTGCTCGTCAGCTACAGCGATCAGGCTCTCGGCTTCTTTTAATCCATGAGCCAACCGGAAAAAGTACTCGCTACCGACGCGGCCCTAGAGCTAATCGAACGGCTTCGCGCCAAACACGGCGATCTGATGTTTCACCAGTCAGGGGGCTGCTGCGATGGCAGCTCACCCATGTGCTACCCACTGGGCGAGTTCCTCATCGGTGAGCAGGATGTGTTGCTGGGTGAGATCGGCGGCTGCCCGTTCTATATGGGAAAAGCTCAGTACGAGTATTGGAAGCATACGCAACTCATCATCGACGTGGTGAGCGGACGTGGAGGCATGTTCTCCCTCGAAGGACCGGAGGGTGTGCGATTCTTGACACGTTCTCGCGTATTTCCCGACTCGGAATCATAAGAAAACCTCTATCGATGCCTTTTCAAGGAGGAGCGGACGCTGAGGCACTTCGTCATGCGCTCCAGAATTCTTAAGCATTACGCTTATAAATTCTTACTGTATAAAAAACAAGACCGTACCCGCCTGAAAAAAGGCTGGCACGGTCTTTTTCTGTTACCGCTGTCTTGTAGGCTTTTTAGCACCTGCTGGCTTGCGGCCAAGTGCTTTTGGACCTGCAGCTGGTCTCGCTCGCTTGCTGTCAGATCGGCGTCCTGCTTGGTTGGAGCTGCTTTTCGAATGCGCGCGGTCTGGGCGGGCGCCAGGACTTCTGTGGTCTTGGCGGACGCCAGGACTTCTATGGTCTTGGCGAACGCCAGGACTTTTGTGGTCTTGGCGAACGCCAGGACTTTTGTGGTCTTGGCGAACGCCAGGACCCCTTTGGTCTTGGCGAGCCCCTGAACGACCCGGTTTGCCACCAGCCCCAATTCGATCCACTCTCTCGCCGCTCTTTGGTTTTCTATCGAAGCGGTCATCCTGGCGTTCGTTGCGCTGCTGCTTCTGATCGAAACTGCCCTGCCTGCGTTCACCGCTTTTCGGCTTGTGATCGAAGCTTCCTCGCTTCTGTTCTCCACTCTTTGGCTTGCGTTCAAAGCGCTCCTGGTTTCGTTCGCGACCACTTTCCCGTGTCGCTCGAGCAGACGAGCTTTTCTGACTGGCAGAACCCTGTCCTCGTGCCTGTCCTTGTTTGGGCCCGCGCTTTTGTCCTTCACTACGCTGTTCAAAAGCCTCCGATTTTTCTCGGCCTTGCCTCTCCAGCTTCAAGCCAATCCCTTTTTCAATCATCTCCAAATACGGGCGATCCTTCGGTGTCACCAAAGTAAAGGCGATTCCCCGTTCCCCCGCTCGACCCGTACGGCCAATCCGATGGATATAGCTGTCCACGTCTTCCGGGATATCGTAGTTAAATACATGGGTCACGCCTTCCACGTCCAGACCGCGGGCAGCCACATCTGTCGCGACGAGAAACTGTATACGAGACTCCCGAAACCGCTTCATGACCGCTTCCCGCTTCGCTTGTGACAAATCTCCATGCAATTCGTCTGACATATAGTCAAAACCTTGCAAGGCCGCATTCAACGTGCTGGCTCGACGCTTTGTCCGGCAGAAGATCACGGCGAGAAATGGCCGGTGTTCATCAATCAAGCTGCGCAGCGTGGATTGCTTAGCACGATCTGTCGTTTCCACTACGATTTGCTTGATATCATCCAGCGTGATACGTTTTCCTTGTACGCGAATATCCTCTGGCTGACGCATAAAACGATTGGCCAGTGAGCGCACTTGGTCAGGCATCGTAGCAGAGAACAGCATGGTTTGACGATCCCATGGTGTCTTTCCGATGATCTCTTCTACTTCCGGCAAGAAGCCCATGTGCAGCATCTGATCCGCTTCATCGAGGACGAGTGTCGACACCGTCGATAAATCAATCGTTCCTCTGCGCATATGATCCAGCAGACGCCCAGGTGTCGCTATGACGATCTGCTTTTTACCCGCAAGCTTTCTCATCTGGCGTTCGACGTCTTGTCCTCCGTAAACAGCTAGCACATGGATGTCATCGAGCTTCGCCGTCAGCTTCTGCACTTCTGCTGTAATCTGCAGAGCCAGCTCCCGCGTAGGCGTGAGGATCAACGACTGTACGTGCGTTGCCTCCGGATCAGCCTGCTCCAGTATCGGCAGGACAAATGCCAGCGTTTTCCCAGTCCCAGTCTGTGCCTGCGAGATCACATCTCTGCCAGTCAGGGCGACAGGAATGGTTTTTTCCTGTATCGGGGTCGGTTCGGTAATGCCATTTTCCTTTAATGCCTCAAGGAGTTCCTTGCGTATTCCTACTGCCGTAAAATCAGCCAGTGTAGCCATCTCCATTCTTGATTCCGATCGACTGTCTGCCTTATTTCGTGCACACAGCCATTCCGATAAAATAACGAACACCTTCTCGAGGCTTCTCAAACGTCACGCCTCGCTGGTAGTAAATCTCGACGTGGGAAAAACGGACAAACAGCTCTTCAAACTCCTCGGGGGTCAGCTGATGAACGTGAAACGGCTCGCTCGTCTTTTGGCCTCTTCCCCTGCCAAAAGGACTGGATAGCACCAGTATTCCGCCAGGCTTTAGCATGCGATACAAGTTGTCCATAAACAATAGGTCGTCCGCGACATGCTCGATCGTTTCAAAGCTGAGTATCGTATCAAATTGTCCCAATTGCTCAGGTAGGCTAGGATCTAGGGCATCGCCCTTCTGGTACGTGATCTTTTGGTGGTTGTACTCGCGATTGGCGTAGAGAAGCGTCTCTTCATCGTTGTCTACCGCGACCAGCTCCACCAGCTCGCGTTTCCTGTCCTTGGCGACCATATGCGCTCCATACCCTGTACCGCACGCGATATCCAGCACGCGACCTTTGATATACGGCGTGGCAAAGTAGTACCGGGCGATGTGCTCCAGCAGCATACCGTTCGTAGGCTTCATCAATTTGGGGATGATGCGCTCCCCTGTCCATTCTAGCAAAGCGATCACCGTTTTCCTGGTATTCTTCCCCCCCATCTTACCTTATTTCAAGGGAGAGAGGAAACTTGCGTGAAAATACACCCCGAAAATCCACTTCCTACATGCTTAAGAAAAATGTAAGAGTTTTCTATGCTGTTTTGTTCGAACTGCCCGGTAAGATAGAACTAGAAAGAGATACGAGGTGGGACTTATCATGACGAATTACAATGTCCTTGTCGTTGATGACGAACGGGAAATCAGGGACGCGATCGAGATTTACCTCCAGAGCGAATCCATCACGGTCTACAAGGCGAATGACGGTTTGGAAGCTCTGGATGTCCTGACAGAACAGGATATTCACCTCATCATTCTGGACATCATGATGCCCAGGATGGACGGCATTACCGCCACCTTTAAAATCCGACAAGAGAAAAACATTCCCATCATCATGCTTTCCGCAAAGTCAGAGGATACCGACAAAATACTGGGATTGAACGTCGGAGCGGATGATTACGTCACGAAGCCGTTTCATCCTCTTGAGCTGGTGGCGCGTGTGAAATCGCAGCTTCGTCGCTACACCAATCTGGGCAACTACAAATCGACAGAAGATGAGATTCAAGTGCGGGGGCTGACCCTGAACAAAACCACGAAAACCGTCACGGTAGACGACAATGACGTTCGGCTGACCGCAACGGAGTACAAAATTCTTGAGCTGCTGATGGAAAACAAAGGACGGGTGTTCTCCATCGAGGAAATCTACGAGCGCGTCTGGAGGGAACCGTATCTGAACGCCGAAAACACGGTAGCCGTCCACGTCCGACGTATTCGGGAGAAAATCGAAATCAACCCGAAGGAACCGAAATATTTAAAGGTGGTATGGGGAATTGGATACAAAATCGAAAAATAAGAGTTATTCGCTGCTGGCCACTCTCGCCTTGTTGGTGACAACGACGCTGTCCTTTCTGACGGTCGCCGATCTCTATGACAAACGCGAGTACCTGCAAGAGGGTTACTATTTTGACAGCTACAACTTCTTCGATCAGCTGAACACCGAGGTGGACCTGATTCGGAGCGTTCATGTCGAGTACGCCGGTTATGAGCAGAAAAAGCCGATGGAGAAAATCGATGCGGATACACTAGAGCAATTCACTCATGAGCGTGACCAGTCCTTACAAGATGAAAAACAAGCCATTGTCGATCAATACCATGATGTCATTCAGGAGGCACAGCAAGCAGGCAAACCAGAGGAGGTCGCCAAGCTTACGACTGAAAGAGACAGTAAAATCTCTGAAAAAAACAGAGAGGTTCAAAAAGATTGGGATAAAAGAGTCAGCCAGTTCATAAAAGACAAGGATCAAGAATACGAAGAGCGCAAAAATAGCCTCGCCTTTCGCGACAGCTCTTTTAAATATTACGTAGTGGATGGAAAAAGAAGCAAGGTCTACACCAATCTTGGATACGAGCCTTCTGATGCTGCCCTGCAGAGAGACGCTCTCTACTCCTTCCAGTTCCCGAAAAACTCGCACTCGAGAACAAACATGTTCGCTGATCTCAATCGCTCATTTCAGTTGAATCAGTGGAAAGGCGTCATCTACGTTCCCAAATCACCTGAAGGGTACAGCCAAATTCACGCAGATGCTACCTATTACAATTCAGTCCGAGAGCGTCTCATGCTCGAATACGCCCTTCTGACGGCTACTCTCCTGATCAGTGGAGTATTGCTCTGGTACACCTACACCCGAAAAGCCACGCAGCTGCCGGTTATCCAAAAGAGCTTGGCTTTCATGCGCCGGATCCCACTGGACATCCGAATCGTCCTGTTGTTTCCACTCATCCTGATTTACTTGGCTGTGGCATTTGGTTCTACTTTCTTTTCGTTTCCGATCGGCTTCGACCAATTCTTTACCCTGACCGTTATGCTCCCTCTCACAGCCATCTTCCTGCTGTATATTGTGGAAGCCTGGTTCATGTACAATGACGGCGAGCAATTGCGTCAGCAATGGAGCAGAAGCTTGCTTTCCCGCCAGCGCTCCCTGCTGAAAGAAAGCTATTCGAACCGCAGTGTGTTCTTCAAGGTAGCATTGATCTTCACGCTGACAGTCGGTCTGGGAATGAGCATAGCTCTAGGCCTGTTCGCCATCGCAGACCGAGCGGAAGAACTGCTGATTCTCGTATTCCTGTACGACATGTTCTATGTACTTTGCGTCCTGCCTTACATTTTCCGCCGCATCGGGCTTATGAACAGACTCCTGCTCGGCGCTTCGCAAATGGCTGCCGGTGATCTGCAGGCAACGATCGTAGAAAAGCCGCGTGGAAAACTGGCAGACCTGGCCCATTCCCTTAACAACATCAGGCAGGGTCTACAGCACTCGGTAGAAAGCCAGATGAAAAGCGAAAGACTCAAATCAGAGCTGATCACCAATGTTTCTCATGATTTGAAAACACCACTCACGTCGATCATCAACTATGTCGATTTGCTCAAGCGGGATAACCTGACCCAGGAAGACATCAAAAGCTATGTGGATGTCCTCGAGCGTAAAACCAACCGCTTGAAGGTGCTGATCGATGACCTGTTCGAAGCAGCAAAAACAGCGAGCGGTTCTGTAGAGCTGAACATCGAGCAAGTCAACGTCTCCGCTCTGCTCAATCAAGCCATCGCCGAGTTCAGCGACAAGATCGACGAGTCTACACTCACTTTCCGCGTCAATATCGAGCAGCCCAAAATCATGGCACCCCTCGATGGCAAAAAGACTTGGCGGGTCTTTGAGAACCTGATCGGAAATGCCTTGAAATACTCCATGCCGAATACACGTGTGCATGTCCACTTGACGGAGACACAGAATGAAGTCGTTCTGACGATCAAAAACGTCTCCGCCTACGAAATTGATTTTGCCGCTGACGAATTGTTCGAACGCTTCAAACGGGCAGACCAATCACGCAATACGGAAGGCTCTGGTCTCGGTCTGGCTATCGCCAAAAGCATCGTCGAGCTGCAAGGGGGCAAGCTCGCCATTGATATTGACGGCGATTATTTCAAAGTGATCGTTCTCTTTCGTCGCTAAATGATCAAACTGCAAAAGGCCAATCACCCATCCTCAGTGATTGGCCTTTTTTTCGTTTCCCAGCTTTACAGCTAGACGGCAAAATCCCTTTCAAACAACTGCTGAATTTTCGCGGCAACTTCCTGTTCGTCGGCACCGTCCACTTCAAACGTAATCTCATCTCCCGTCTTCACAGCAAGCGCCATGACGCTGAGGATGCTCTTCCCGTTTGCCTCTTTTCCGTTATACAGGATTTTGACCGTCGCTTGGTGCTGATTGAGCAGATGGACCAGAACGGATGCTGGGCGTGCATGGAGCCCTCCACTCACGGTTACTTCTACGGTAATCCGAATCATTGGCTCCCTCCCTTCGCCTTTCGACCTCAAAACATTTGCGAACGACGCTCACGACTCCATCCTTATCGTTTTACTGGCAGCAAAGCCTCATGCCACTGCTTTATGACACCGGCTTGAAAAACTGAGGCAGGTAATCCTTGTGTGCCTCCAGCATTTCATCTAAAATCTGCTTGGCGATTGCATCAGAAGGTACCAACGGGTTGATGGTCATCGCGAGCAGAGCCTGGTGGTAGTCTCCTGTTACGGCCGCTTCAGCCGCGACTCTTTCGAACGATTTGATCTGCTGCACCAAACCGCGTACCGGCACAGGCAAATCCCCAACTGCCAGTGGAATCGGTCCTTCTTTTGTGATCACGCAGTTGACTTCCACCGCAGAATCGTCCGGAATACTCGCGATGGCACCGTTGTTTCGCACATTGACCGGCTGAATATCTCGCTTGTCGTTGTAAATCGAGTGAATCAGATTGCATGCGGCCTCGCTGTAATAGGCTCCTCCCCGCTTTTCCAGCTGGGGCGGCTTGATGGACAAGTCCGGGTCTTTGTACAGCTCAAACAGCTCTTCCTCTACCTTTTTCACGACTTCCGCTCGCGTTCCTGACTTTTGCGACTCCTCCAGCTCATGCTCGAGCATCGTGCGGGTCTGGTAGTAATAGCGATGGTAGGGGCAAGGCAAGATCCCTAGTGCCTTGATAAAATCTTTGTCCCAGCCCAGATCCAGTATATTTTTCATCGTGATGCCCGATTGATCGCCGGAAAGCTTTTCGATGAGCTTTGCCGTCACATTTTCACCGTCCAGGAATACGCCCAGACCAAAGACCATGTGATTGAGCCCCGCAAAATCAATGTGCACGCGTGACTGATCGACGTCCAGGACAGAAGCCACGCCCATTTTCATCCCAATGGGAACATTGCACAGCCCGATGACCTTTTTCCGATGGGTATAGCGCAGCACCGCTTCGGTCACCATGCCCGCCGGATTGGTAAAGTTGATCAGCCAGGCATCGGGGCATAGCTCCTCCATATCCCGGCAAATGTCCATGATGACGGGAATCGTGCGCAGACCTTTGAACAATCCGCCCGGACCATTGGTTTCTTGTCCGATAACACCGTATTTCAGCGGAATTTTTTCGTCCTTTACCCGTGCATCCAGCAAACCGACGCGAATCTGCGTGGTGACGAAATCAGCGCCCTCCAAGGCTTTTCTCCGATCCAATGTCAGATGGATCTGGATCGGCACGCCTGCCTTTTCCACCATGCGCTTCGCCAAGGCACCCACGATTTGCAGCTTCTTTTCCCCGGCTGGAACGTCTACCAGCCACAATTCCCTCACAGGCAGCTCCTCGTATCGTTTAATAAAGCCCTCCACCAGTTCCGGGGTATAGCTCGATCCCCCGCCGATGGTTACGATCTTGATTCCACTCACACTCCCGCCCCCTTGCTCTCGTGAATATGGCCGTACATCTCTACGAATTCACTGGCCAGATCCTTGATCGTCATGGCATTCATCACATGGTCCTGCGCGTGAATCAACAGCATGCTAAGCTCTGTCTTTTCACCCGAGACTTCTTTCTGGATAAAGGCGGTTTGGTTTTGGTGGGCTTTGCTGAGCTCCTCTCCTGCCTCGGCCAGGGCATTTTTTGCCCCAGCCATATCCTTGTTCTTTGCAAGCGCGATTGCTTCCATGGCGAGACTCCTCGCGTTGCCACCATGCAAAATCAATTGGAATATCATTTCTGTATGATCCACAGTCCATCTCCACCTATCCGATTTCGTTAAAGGTCACGAGCTGTACCCTCTTTTGCTTGATGGATTCCTTTACCTCTGGCGCGGTCAGGATCTGCAGTTCCCGGGTGCGCTGCCTTGCGTAGGAGCTGCCCGTAAACAGCTCCTCATCCACATAGGCGGGGTGACTCATGATTTCTGCACTCGAGCTGCCTGATAAATCATCTATAATGCCAATCAACGACTCGACGCTCACATCATCTCCGTAAAAACGCGCCGAGAAGCTTTCTGTCGTACGTACCTTTGGAGTGTGCTCTCCTCTCTCTGTCTCAAAAGCCCACGGGTATCGCACGGGAAGGCTGTGGCGCTCAGCCAGACGCAGAACGATTGGCAAAATAGCTTCGCGAGCATGAACATGGTGATGACTGTCAATGTGAGTAGGTCTTCGTCCCATGCGGAAAAACCGCTCCAGCTGCGCCGTAAACTCTCGCTCTACCTCTTCGGGCGACACATCTTCCAAATGAGCCTGGCCCCTGCGGAACTTGCCGCTGCTATCCGTAAGTGTCGGTACATGGGACTCCAGAGGCGCCCCGCACGTGAGCACCAGGTGAATACCCATGCCGAGCTTCGGATTTTCTGCTGCCAGTCGAAAGGCATGCTCTACACCAGGCATGTTCATCATCGTCGTGGCAGAAGTAACGATTCCTTCGACATGTGCCTCTACAATGCCCAGATTGACGCCTTTGGAATACCCGAAATCGTCTGCATTCACAATCAGCTTCATAGCAGATCCTTTCTCCTTGCAAATTTACAGAGCAACTGTTTTATTTTCGGATTGCGACGCTTGCTCTTCTGCCAGCTTTTGTTTATCCCACAGCCGGAAGAACGGATAGTAGATTAATAAAGATACGACGAAGTTAACAAGCTGTAGTACTGCGCCGGATATTTTTCCGCCCGTCGCCAAGTAACCACTGATGATCGGCGGTGTTGTCCACGGAACAGCGACCCCACTCGGCCTGGCCACCCACCCAAGCTCCATCGCTAAATAAGTGACGATAACCAGAGCAATCGGTGCCAAAATAAACGGGATAATCAGCAGCGGGTTCATGACGATCGGCATTCCGAAGGTCACAGGCTCGTTAATGTTGAAAAGTCCCGGACCGATGGACAGTCTGCCGATGTTCTTCATCTGCTCGCTTCGGGCTCGAAGGATCATGAGAACGACCAAAGCAAGGGTCGCTCCTGAGCCTCCTGCGTAAATCCAGAGATCAAAAAATTGCTTCGTGATGACGTTTGGCAATTCGCCAGTCGGGTCTGCCTGGAACACAGCGCGGTTTTGGTCCATCAGCGAGAGCCAGATCGGGTCCATGACACCACCGACGATAGCCGCTCCGTGCAAGCCAAGCGACCATAGCACCTGCACCAGCAATACAGCAATGATTGCACCGAACATGCTGCTTCCCAGTGCGTTCAGCGGACCGACCAAAAGATCCGAAACGATGTTGTGGATGCTTTGGAACGATGTATTTTCAATGAGGATGCGCAGCAGCCATACGACCAGAATGACGATAGAGGCGGGAATCAGCGCGACGAACGAGCGGGCTACTGCTGGCGGCACACCGTCCGGCATCGTGATGACGATTTTCTTTTGGATGATCTTGCGGTAAATTTCAGTGGACAGCAGAGCGAGAATCATGGCGACGAACAAGCCTTTACTTCCCATCAGTGCCACAGGAATGACACCGCCTACTTCTACTGCGGTACTCGCTCCTTCTGGGGTAAACATCGTGTTGTACGGCGTGGCAAGCAAGAAGGCCGCCACTGAGATCGCCCCTGCTGACAACGGGTCGACCTTATACTTTTCAGCCAGCCGGTAGGCGACGCCAAAGCCGACAATCAACGCCATGATGTCAAAGGTAGCGTTCACGGGGTACAGCAGCTTGGTCAGCCATTTTTCACCGAAAATACCTGCCATAAAATCGCCGTAGCCTGGGATCGGAATGAAGCCGATGATGAGGAAAAGAGACCCGATAATGAGCAAAGGCATAGTTAAAATGATGCCGTCACGAATCGCCTGCAAATGCTTTTGTTCCGCAATCCGACCAGCTACCGGCATGACGCGGTTCTCCAAAAACGAAATAAATCCCGCCATACGCACCCTCCTCTATTTTTTAAGACGAAGCGCAAACTCCAGCACATTCTTCCCATTCAACGTGCCATAGTCAACCGTGCTGATGACATCCACAGGAATCCCTCTAGCCTCTCCCTCTTTTTTCATTTCCGTAAGCTTGTAGCGAACCTGAGGTCCCAAAAGGAGTACGTCGGCCTGATCAATGTGTCTACTGACTTCGTCTGCAGATACCGCCCAGATTTTGGCTTCGAGCCCTTTGTCATTGGCAGCCTGCTCCATCTTCTTCACCAACAAACTGGTAGACATCCCTGCGTTGCAACACAGCAAAATATTCAAATCCCATTCCTCCCTTCACCTTGATGCCCCTATATAAAAGCAAGCATCGTGCCAAAACACCAAATATTGTATGCGCTTTCATTTCAAGCCTTGTCGTTAGCTGAATCTTACGCCGGGCTACTGGATCGCTGCAAAAAGTGTTTTCGTGAGAACCCCTTTGTGTTTCGATTTTTCCTGCGTTACAAACAAAAAATAAAACACTAATCACACTAGTGTTTTATTGTGTAAAAAGAAATTCATGATAAAACACACGTCGTCTTCACGGATGTTGATTTCATATTGATCCTCTATCAGCTGCAGCTCGTGACGAACGATGCTGTACAATCTCCTGTTTTCTGCGAGAAAGCTCTCTTTTTCAGCGTAGTCCACAGTGGGAAGCCCTGCCTTCAGTCGATCGATCAGGCAGCAGACATGCAAATAGGCGCCAATCCGGGTATCAAATACGAGTACGTTGTGCAATCGCTCCTCCATCCGCCCCATGCACGCCCTCACATCTCCAAGTACACGCCGACTCTCTACCATCGTTAAATGCTCGCCAAGTGTCTCCACCATTTTCATAAACGCTTCCTCGAGGTCGATCATCTGCTGGATATCCTGCAAAGCCTCCCCGTTCAGCACATCGTCCATTCCGTAGCAGCGCAGGTCTTTGTCCAACATGTAGTTACTCACGATGCAGATTACCTTTCGCTCCTTCTTGATCTGCTTTAGCTGGTTGCGTGCCTGCGCTTTGTCGATCAGCTGAAGTGGAATGATTTCCACCAGCTGGCTGTCGTAGCGCAAACGGTTCTCCAGCATCCTTTTCAAAAACAGCGCACTTCCTTCACCAGACAGGCATGCCGCTACAATCGCTAGAGCCGGAGCAAGCTCTCGGACAGGTCCCTGTTTGGGCTGCTCCTCGTTCTGCAATACCGTGAGGCTGCTCAAACTGCTGACATCGCGGTATACGTCCTCCAGCGTGTGCCCCAGCATCGCTTTGCGCGTGGCTTCGATAACGTGGGGTGTGCTGACCATGGGAATGACCTTTACCGGGATGCCGACTTCTTTTTCAATGATTTCTCCAAAGCCGAGCAGAGAGCCCATATCCACCAGCAGCAAAAGGCCAGCTGCACTCCCGACCTCCCTGGCGAGCTTGATCGCTTGCTCCAGCACTTTCATGTACTCTTCTTCTAGCGGCAGGTCAATCGCCTTGGCGTAATCCGTGACCAGCAGTCGATTGGTGACATCGACCATCGCAGTCGCACCACCGCTGCCGTGAGTGATCACCAGCACACCGACCGTTTCCCGCTCCTGCTGCAGGCTCTCGTCATCCAGCACAAAGAACATCGTGAGGTAGCCCGCCTCGTCAATTGGCAGGTCCATCAGGATCGCTTCCTCAATCATGCGTACACATTCCAGCGCCACAGCAAACTCCTTTTTGTATTTGATCCGGACGCTGTTGATATGCGGGTTGGTGATTTGCTTGCCGTGAGCGAGACGTTCCTTGGAGGTCTGAATATGGAGTGCCAGACCGAAAATGACCTTTTGGCTCAAAATCTTGCCAAGCCTGGCTTCTGCATAGCGGACGATCTCCTCCACGAGATTCACGATGATCGGATCAATAATGCGCGACATGTCCTCTTTATTGATGCGTTTGTTGACCCCTTTGATAAACCGGGTGAAGTAGTTCTCAATGTCAAATTCCAGTTCTTCCTCGCTGACTCCCTGATTGCGAAGCTCCTGAATTTTTTGCTCGATCTTTTCATAGACGCTGTTTGCCGTATCCTCCGTCTCCCGCTCGATCGAAATGCTGTCTTGTGTCGGCTGCACAACGAAGCTCTTGTGATCCTTTCCTACCAGCTCCTCCAGCGCGGCTTTTCGCTCTTTTGCGAGCAGCAGGCCTTGCTTTACATGATGCGGCAGATCCTGGACTGACACCTCGAGCTGCTTTTTCTTCAACGAAATAAAGTCGGCATAAGCGCTCGCACACGTAAGCTGAACATCCGTTTTCAGCTGTCCGATGTTGTTCGGACAGTGATACGACAAAAAGGCGTGAATGGCGCTGGCTGATATTTGGATTTCGCGCCCGAGTCGAAAGGCTTCTTCTCGAAAAATGTTGATCAAAATACCAAACCGCTCCTCCATTCCCCGCTCGACGAGGGAAGGCAGCTTGATTACCATCGGGATGCGTCGAATAAACGTTTTGAGCAGGCTCGACTCCGGATTTTCCGTCGTGGCCGAAATGATCTGCACCTGTGCGGTTCGCTCAACCTCCGTCTCTCCTACCCGGCGAAAGGTTCCTTTGTCCATAAAGGTGAAAAAGATCTCTTGTCCTTCAGCGGGCAGCCGATGAACCTCATCGAGAAACAGGATGCCGCCATCGGCTTTCTCCACCAGTCCTCTCCGGTCGTTTTCCGCGCCGGTATACGCCCCCTTCTTCACCCCAAACAGCTGGCTGTACAAGAGCTGCGGGTTGTTTGCGTAATCGGCACAGTTGAAAACAACGAATGGCGCGTCTTTGTCCAATCGTCCAATGTCGATGGAAAACTCGTGGATCAGACCGGCAAATCCTGACTTGCCGACCCCGGTCTCGCCCAGAATCAGGCAATGCATTCCTCGCGGCGGATACAACACTGCTGCCTTTGCCTGCTCGATAGGTGTCAGCAGGCTTTTATTTCCCTTTGCCAGCCTGTCCAGCGCGGTTTCTGTATTGTACAGAGTTTCACTCGTTTGCTTGGCAAAAAACAGCGTAGGCCTGCCGTCTGCTTTTTCGATCTTGCCTGCCTTCCACAGCTTGTTCAAATCGCTGCTCACGTTGGCACGACTAAGCCCGAGCATCTCAGCCAATTCACTAGCACTGATTTTCTTACCTGGGTCAAAATCCAAAAATTTCTGATAAATCAAATCCAAACGCTTCATGCTATCACCTGCCGTTGCGTAGATGGCACGATCGCCTCATTTCGAATTCATTTCAACACGAAAGAAAGAAAACCTCCCTTACCTGACAATATGAAGATGGAGCATAGGCAATTCCAGTGAAAAAACCAGCTGGCCTCACAAGCAGGCAGCTGGTTTGAAGAGAATCCTTATACATTTACTTGTTGAATAGCTTGTCTCATTCCCAAGGTATTTGCCGTCAGTACCGCTGTAGCTTCGTGCACATGCTGCATCATGCCCAGCTGTTTGTTTGACAGAGACTGAATTTGCTGCGTCTGACCGGACACTTCGCTCGCGATATGGGCGATACTGCTAAATTGGGCGACGACTTCCTCAGAGCCTGCCGATAGCTGCTCTGTCGTAGCCGAGACCTCCATGATCTGCTCGCTAACCAGGCCAAATGCTTTTACGGCATGCAAAATCGACTGTTCTGCATCCTGTGACAGCTGGACTCCTGCCGCAACTTCCTGTGCGACCACTTCCATCTCTTCGCTGATCGAGGCCGATTGTATCCCAATATGACTGAGCAGATCCGTAATTTGCAGGACCGTCTTTGCGGAGGCATCGGCCAGCTTGCTGACTTCTTTGGCTACTACCGAAAAGCCTTGTCCATGCTCCCCAGCACGAGCCGCTTCGATCGTCGCATTGAGCGCAAGAATCTTCGTTTGATCCGTAAAGCTCCGAATCGATTGCAGCGCCTTCTCGATCTCATCTGTATTGCCCTTCATTTCCCTGGCCAGCTGCAATGTTTGCTCGGCCGAGGTAGCGATCCCACGGATTTGGTGGTTCATGCGTTTCATAGCACCGTCACCCGAACGCGCCATTTCGAGTGCTTCGACGGAAGCCGAGGATACCGTCGCAGAGGATTCAGCGATCCGCGTAATGCCCAAGGCGATTTCCTCCATTGCCATGACGCTGTCCTCGGCACTCTTTTTCTGGGTGTTTGCCCCTTCGTAAATCGTCCTCACCGTTTCACTCATGCTTTTGCCCATTTCCAGCATCCGGTTGGCACTGGTAGCAAACTCTCCAGAGGATGTCACTAGTTGATCGGACGTTTGTTCCATATTCATGACCAATCCACGTACCCGCGCATGCACATTTTCAGACATGATCAGCATGGCCTTGTAAACGCTTCCGATCTCGTCCACCGAACGAACCGGATTCTCACGCAAAATATCATGCGCTGCTGCCAAATCGCCTGCTGCCATTTTTTCTGCGCTCAGCTTCACGATGTGGAGGGGTCGCAGTGCCTTTTGGATAAACCAGACAATGACTCCGATCGCTGCCACCATAATCGCCAGGATGAGGGCATAAAAGGGCAAGCTCTTCTTCATGACATTGGCCGCCAGCTGCTCAAACACAGCCGCATCTGTATCGATGCCCAGAGCGCCGATCACCGTTCCGTTCGCATCCTTTACGGGTACATACGCGGATAAATAGGAGCCGTACTCCGGATTATCGATCACCGGAGAGCTCGCCTGTCTGCCCGCCATGACTTCCTTGACTGCATCTGGAGGCATATCCGTTATTTCGTCGATGGGAGACGCATCCGGATCGTTTGGCGGTCTTCCATCGATCATAATATGCGGAACCTGATTCTCAGCAAAGCGTACAAAATAGACATAGCGCGCGCCAATCTGTGTACGGAAAACGTCAAGCTCGTGGCGCAGCGACCAATACAGATCCGTTTCTTGTGGCTGCTTCAGAAACTCGGCATATTGCTCCGGCTTCATCCCGGTCGCGTAGCTTTCTGCGATGCGAATGTTGTAGTTATTGATCCCCTCTTCGACCGCAGATTTGGTCTGCACCATCTGGATCGCCAAATTGCCCGCCGCAATAAGAAGAAGAACCAGTATAATTACGAACAAAATGCGGACAATCAGATGCTTTTTCATGAACATGGCCATGGATGAGCTTCTCCTCCGTGAAATATTGTTGCAACGACTCGATTTTACACGATTTCTGTCGACAGCGATATTCCGAATATTACTTACACCTGTGACAATTCTGAAAATAAAGCTTGATTGAGCTTTATTCGGAAACAAATGCAGGTAGGGCTTCCCCCTCAATGGTACGGTATAATAGATCTATCCAAATGACAGGAGAACAACCTACATGATGGTTTTCATCTTGTTTACCCTATGGGCTCTCGGCCTTCTCGTCCTGTTTACAGACCCACGGCGCACTTCGATCCGCTGGGCAAGCGCTACGGCATTTGTCGGGGCAGGGGGATTTTTCTCGGCAGTCATCGATGAGATGATTCTGCCTCATTGGGTAGACGTTTTCGCTCTCCACCCCCAGTGGCAGAGTGCCCTGGTATGGCTGAGCAGAAGCTCTTCCTTTCTCACACAGACCGGACTTCCTTTTACTTTTTTGCTGTTTGCCATCCATTCTTTTGAGGCATTCTCTGTCAAAATCAAACGAATCCTTCAATACGCGGCTCTGCTTCCGCCTCTGATCATGCTGGCGATTACACCGATTTATCCAGTGCTGACGTTCAACTACTGGATCATGGTGGCATGGGTGATTCCGTACTATTTGCTTGCCTGTATCTTGCTCGTGCTGCAATACCGTCAGGAAAAAGACCCGTCGGTAAAGAAAAACAGCTTTTTCACCAACATTCTGATCATCATCCCGCTCTTTTTCGTCTTTCTTTTCATTTACGTCATGCGGATTCAGAATGATTATGAGGCGTGGCGCTACAACACGCTCGTGGTCATCGTTCAGTTCGTTCTGATTGTTGCCATCAGTTTGAAATACGGCTTCCTCGGTGTCCGTCTTCGCGTAGAAAAAAGACGTCTGGACAGCACCCTGCGAGCACTGACCTCCGGAGCGCAGATCATCAACCATACGATCAAAAACGAGGTAGGCAAGATTTCGCTGTACGCCGACCGCATCGAATCGTACGCAGATGACACCAACCAGCCTGGCTTGAAGGAAGATGCGGCTGTCCTGATTCAGTCATCCCAGCACATCCTGGATATGATGAACCGCATTCAAGGTCAGCTCTCCGACATCGTCCTGCAAGAGAAAACCGTACAGCCGAGCCAAATCATCCTGCAGGTGGTCCAAACACTCGAACCCTATGTAATCAAACAGCAGGTAGAAGTCGTGACCGAGCTGGATGAGACTCTGCGAGTGAGCTGCGATCCGGTGCAGCTGCGAGAAATCGTGACCAATCTGTGCATGAATGCCTTCGAGGCGATGAAATCAGGGGGCACTTTGCACTTGCAGCTGTTCCTGTCCAAAAAACACCTCGTCGCTGCCATTACGGATACAGGCACAGGCATTTCCAAAGAAAATCTACCGCATGTGCTGGATCCTTTCTTCTCTACGAAAAAAACCAGCCAAAACTTTGGTCTGGGTCTGTCCTATTGCTACAACGTCATGCAAAAGCACCAAGGAACGCTGGAAATAACCAGTGAACCTGGGAAGGGAACAACCGTGTTTCTCTTATTTCCGAAAAAACGTGTAGAAGGGGGGAACTGGTAACTCATGGAGACGATTCGCGTATTTCTCGTAGAAGACGATCCGATCTGGCGCAAAGGACTAGTCGACTTTTTGAACAGAAATCAGGAGCTGCAGGTCATCGGCGAAGCTGGCACCAAAGAAGAAGCGCTCCAGCAGTTTTCGGCTGTAGACACTGACGTCGTCCTGATGGATATCAATCTCACAGAAAACAACCTGGACGGCATCGAGACGGCCCTCGCTCTGCTCCAGCTCGCACCTGACTGTAAAATCATCATGCTGACTTCGCTAACCGCCGAGGATGTGATCGTCGAGTCCTTTTCCGCAGGAGCCGTCAACTACATCAGCAAGTCCAGCTTCAAGGAAATTCCGGACGCGATCCGCGCTGCTCATCTGCGGCAATCGGCTATTCATCCAACGGCGGCGGCAGCTTTGCGCAACGAATTTTTACGGATGAAAAATGAGGAGAACCAAAAGCTGCTCTCCCCCGCTGAAAAGGAGATTCTGCAGCTCATCCATCAGGGACATACCCAAACCCAAATCGAGCAAGCGCTGCACATCACCAAACGGACCATCAAGAACCACATCAACCGCATCCTCAAAAAAATGGGCGTGAAAACCAGCAAGGAAGCCGCCGCCAAAGCCAACCAGAAAAAGCTGTTCTAGCAAGCTTTGGCGCGATCTCCCCTCTCTTTGGCCGCCCGTCCCACTAGGCACTAAGACCAGGTACCAATGAAAGTTGGTACTTTTTTTACACCCCCCGCTCTTTACAATGAAAGCTAACAGATACGCAATTATTTATTGTAAAGGTGTGGTCTACATGTTTCTCATTCATGCCTTCCTGAAAGCTGTTCTGCTGCTTTGGTTCCGACCTCGCGTCCAGGGCATGCACAAAATCGATCTTTCCCAGCCATCGATCATCATACCCAATCATGTCTCTCTCATGGATGCTGTGCTCCTGTCGTTCTGTCTGCCTAAAGGAGCGACCTTCGTCGTCAATACGGATATCGCTAAAAAGTTTGCCTTCTTCTTGCGTTTTCGCAAGCACATCGCGGTCGATCCGCTCAATCCGTATTCGATTCGCCACATGCTGCGCGTCATTCGCAGCGGCGAAACGCTGGTCATTTTCCCGGAAGGCCGCATCACCACCACGGGCGGTTTGATGAAAATTTACAGCGGCGTCGGCTATCTCGCTCTGCGGACTGGCGCTACCGTCTATCCTGTCGCCATCAACGGCCTGGAGCGCTCCATTTTCTCCTACTTGAAAGGAAAGCTGCGCCTCCTCTGGTTCCCGGATGTCTCGATCACTGTCGGCACACCGTTCACCATCGAGCGCAAGGAAACACTCTCCATGCGGGAGCAAAAAGCTTCTGCGAGTGATCTCATTTTACGCACCCTGCAAAACGAGCTGTTCCAAAGCCGCATGAAGCAAAACGTCAATCTGTTTGATGAAGTGCTGGAGGCAGCCCGCGTCAATGGCTCCAAGCTGGAAATCGCCAAGGACTTGGGAGCTGCGATCAACTACCGCACCCTTTTGATCGGCAGTTATCTGCTGGGTGACAAACTGAAGACGAAGTTATTTGGGAAACCAGTCGTAGGCGTATTTCTACCGAACTCTGTTGGTCATCTGATTACTTTGCTGTCGCTGTTTCGCATCGGCAAAACACCCGCGATCCTGAACTTTTCTCTGGGTGCCCGCTCCTTGCTGGAATGCTGCGAGACTGCACATATCGATACCATCCTGACATCGCGTGTCTTCATCGAAAAAGGAAAGCTGGAGCACGTGATTGCCGGGCTGGAAGAAAAGATGACCATCGTCTATCTGGAAGACCTGAAAGCCTCGGCTACTGCTTTTGACAAAATGTCTGCCCTGATTCGCTTTGTGACCAAGCAAAAAGCACAGGCGCTCGAAAACGAACTGATTCTCTTTACCTCAGGCAGTGAAAGCAAGCCAAAAGGCGTGGTCCTGACCCATACCAACCTGTACGCCAACATCCAGCAGGTAACCAGCGTCATCGACATCACGTCACGCGACAAGTTTTTCAATGCCCTGCCGATGTTTCACAGCTTTGGGCTGACAGCTGGCACGCTCTTGCCCGTCGTGAAAGGCATCCCGGTCTTTTTGTATCCCAGTCCGCTGCACTACAAAGCGATTTCGGAGCTGGTGTACGATCAGAATGCGACGATCCTGTTTGGGACCTCGACCTTCATGGCTGGCTACGGAAGGATGGCTCACCCGTACAACTTCTACTCGCTGCGCTACGTATTTGCAGGCGCTGAAAAGCTGAAGGACGACGTGCGGAAGCTGTGGATGGAAAAGTTTGGGGTACGCATCTTTGAGGGCTACGGCGCGACTGAGACGGCGCCCATCCTGTCTCTGAACACACCGCTTGCAAACAAACCGGGAAGTGTTGGGCGTCTGATGCCGGGAATGTCGTATCGCCTGGACCCGGTCGAAGGGATCGAGGCAGGCGGACAGCTTTTGGTCAAAGGACCGAACGTCATGAAAGGCTACATGATCCACGGAAAAGGCTTTCTGCCCGCTGAGGAATGGTATCAAACGGGAGATTTGGTCGAAGCCGATCGGGATGGCTATTTGACCATCAAATCTCGCCTGAAGCGCTTTGCCAAAATCGGAGGCGAAATGGTGTCGCTCAATCTCGTTGAAGAGCTGGCGATGGAATGCTTCGGTCACTCCGGGTTTGCTGCTATCACGATCAATGACCAGCGCAAAGGGGAGCGCATCCTGCTGTACACCACGGATGAAACGGTACAGCTAAACCAATTGCGCACCTATCTGACCGAAAAGCAATACTCGCCGCTGCTCATACCCGGCGCCGTCAAAGGGATTTCTGCACTCCCGCTCTTGGGCAGTGGAAAAACAGATTACGTCAGTCTGAAACAGCTGGCGGAAAGCGAGAGGGAAAAAGGATGAAGCTGCGATTACAACCTTTGCAAGCCTTGTATTTTACTCAATTCCTATCTGCCTTTGCTGACAACATGATTTTGTTTGTGATCGCCAACCTGCTGCGGGAGAACGGCTTTTCTCCCGCCATGCTCGCACTCGTATCCATTTCCTTTTTTCTTCCCTACATCCTTCTCGCTCCACTCGTTGGTCCTTTCGCCGACAAGCATCCCAAAGCGTTCGTGCTCGTCATCGGCAACCTGATCAAAGCGCTCGGTGTCATTCTGCTCTTTGTCATCGATCACTCGAGCATTCTGCTGCTGATGCTGAGCTATTTCACCGTAGGGGTCGGCGCTGTCGTGTACTCTCCTGCCAAATACGGGATTTTGCCGGAGCTGACGAGCAACGAGCAAGAGCTGTTCCGGGCCAATGCCCGCATCGAAGGCTACACGATCATCGCCATTTTGCTTGGGATCGGAGGAGGTGGAGCTATCGCTTCCATGACCGCTCCCCTCATTTCTTCGGCCATTTGCCTGTTGCTCTATCTGCTTTCGCTCGCTATGACCTTCTTTATCCCGCATATGGCGGGTAACGCATCGATTCGCTACGGTACCGAAGCGCGACGCTTCTTTGCAGATTTTGCCGTGCTGATGAAGCGCCCTGATACGCGGTTTTCCCTAGCAGGAACCGGCTCGTTCTGGATGAGCTCCGCCGTGCTGCGAGTCGCGCTGATTGCCTGGATTCCTGTCGCACTGGGGATCGACCCGCAAAGCTTTTCCGTATCGCTGATTCTCGCAACCACGTCGATTGGGATTATCGTCGGAGCGTTTTTGGCTCCTAAGCTGATCCCGTTGAAGAAATTCACGCGATCACTGAACTACGGCTTCGGGATGCTCCTGATCATCGTCCTGTTCCCTTGGATTCATATCACCGCTGTCGCCATCTGCTTCCTGCTGCTCGTCGGCTTCATGGGGGGTGCCTTCATCATCCCGATGAACACTATCCTGCAGGAGGAAGGAAAGTCTCTGGTCGGCTCCGGCAAGACGATCGCGATTCAAAATCTGGTGGAAAATATGCTGATGGCGATGGGCTCCGGCATTTACTACCTGATCGTCTATCTGGGTGTTTCCATCTCAGGTGCCATTGTTGGGCAGGGCTTGCTGCTGCTGGCGTTTCTCCTCTATCTCGCAAACCAGCGAAAGAAAATTCTCGGTTAGACCGATGTCTTCCACAGAAAAAAACCGCGTCCTTCCAGTGAGGGCGCGGTTTTCCTGTTTTCCGTTTATTTTTGAGGTGCTGCAGCAGGTGCCGGTGCAGCTGCTTTCACGGCCTCGTTCAGCAGGTGATAGAACTCGCCTTTCGTTTTTACGTTGGCAAATTTGCTTGCATCTACCTTTGCCTTCGCTGAAAGCTCGGCGATTTCTTCCTTGGTCACCGCATCTTTGATGTTGATCGATGCGATGTTGGTGTACTTGCCATCTTCGGTTTTCGGTACGCTCAGGATGCCTGCGTTGATCAGCGCTACAACATCGGCACGCTCAGGTGCGGTCGTATCGACTCCGATGATCTTCCAATTGTTTTGGACGGTCGGCTCGTACACGCCTTTTTTCACTTCTTTCAGGTAGGCGATGGCACGGTTGCGGATGGTACCTTGTGTTTCTCCAAAGGCACTTTCTGCCTTGGAAGTCCAGAGCTGCTCAAACTTGCGGCCTTCCAGCGCTCCGCCTTTTGCCTGCAGAGCTTCCATGCGGTACGCATTCATACCCAGCTTCAGAACATCCTCTGGCTTGATCGGTGTCTCGTCCATTTTGCGCAGGTTGGTGATTCGGCTGCCGTACGGCTTGGACAGATCGATTTCGTATTTTACGTTGCCGAAGAAGTCGTTTGTGCTGTATTTGGAGGCGCGACGTTTGCTGTCAAAGCTTACGGTCACATCGCCTGGACGAGTCGTATTGAAGTAGCCGACTGCCCACTCCATATAGTCCTTCAGGTCTTTACCTGTTATTTTGTATACCGTGATCTCACCGCCAGCGTACTGGTAGTTGTAGGCGATGTCCTTTTTCTTGATCGGACCGATGTCGAGCTTGGCTTTGTCGTTGTCGATCTGGTGCGCAACCACGTCCGCCTTGCTGTAGTAGAGCATGACTTCGTGGAAGAAATCGGACAGCGGCGTCTCTTGGATCTGAACGGTTGGGATGCCTTCGATCTCGTTTTTCTCTATCATGTTCATGCCTTTGAGCTCTGCTACGACGATGTTTGCATCGGCACGTGCAAATTCGTGGAACGGCTGCAGTTTGGCTTCGAGTCCCGGATCAGAAACGGCAGGAGTTCCGTCTGCCCCTTTTACAGGTACTGCAGTCGCTTCCTTGCTTTTCAGCACGACCTTGCCGTCTTTCTTTTCAAAGGTCAAGTCGATGCGGGAGAGATGGGTGCCGTATTTGTCTGGTTCGGTGATGAGCACGCCGTTGATCTCTTCTTTTTTCACCAGCTTGTGCATGTGACCCGCGAAGATGGCGGTCAGCTCCGGTACTGCGTTGGCGATATCTGCTACACCGGTTCCCGGAATGCCGTTTTCATTTTCGATCCCCATGTGCATGAGACCGATCATGACGTCGACTTTGCCTTCCAGCTCTTTGACTGCCTTCTTGGTTTCCTCGACCGGATTTTTCACGACGAGTCCGTCCAGGTGATCGGTTCCCTTTTCAAAGTCGGAAATCATCGGCGTATCCATGCCGATCACACCGATTTTGATTCCGTCACGCTCGACGATGGTGTACGCTGGCAGGAAGCGCTCGCCGTTTTCCTTGTAGATGTTTCCTGCCAGCACAGGACCCTTGTATTGGCTGCTGATCTTGTCCAAAATGTCGAGTCCGAAGTTGAACTCGTGGTTTCCGAACGCCCATGCGTCGTAGCCCATTTCGTTCATTGCTACCATCATCGGAGACTCTGGCTGGTCGTTGAACAGCTCAGCGGAGTTGTCCTGGATGGAGTCACCCGCGTCCAGCAGTACCGTGTGTGGATTCTCTTTGCGAATCTCTTTGATCATCGTAAAGAGCTGTGTCAGACTGCCGTTTGGATTTGGACCATCCAGCGCATAATCCCACGGCATGAATCGGCCATGGATGTCAGATGTGCCGAGCAGCGTGATTTTGGTTTCCGCTGCTGCTGGTGCTGGCGCTGGCGTTGTTTCAGCCTGTGCTGGTACTGACGCGCCTACGAACGCGCTGCCCATCAGCACAGTCGACATCGCCAAACCCAGCAACGTCTTCCCTACTTTGGTTCCCCTTTTGTACATGTCGTCCCCTCAGTTTCTTTTTTATATTTATTTGGTTTATTTTAACTATAGCAGTCTATTTACCCAGACACGAACCATTTATTTCCTAATCCCATGAAAAACAACAAAAAAACCATGACTTTTGAAGGTCACGGTTTTTCAGCTGCGTACGTTTGCAAGCAATCGAGAAAGAGATGCCCATACTTATCGAATTTCGACTCCCCTACTCCTTTTACTTTCAGCATGGCAGCCTTGTCCGTTGGGCAAAGACTGCTCATTTCCTTGAGCGTGCTGTCGTGGAAAATGACGTATGGCGGCACGCCCTCACGCTGGGAAATTTCTTTGCGTATTTGGCGCAGACGCTCGAACAAGTCGTCATCCTCTTCCTGCTGCACAGGTCGAATCGCGATCTTTTGCCAGACTCGTTCTTCGCCTTTTAGCACGGGCAGCGCTTTCTCGCCCAGCTTGACGATCGGGTACTGGCTTTCTGTGACCTGCAAATATCCTTCCGCGATCAGGATTTGAATCAAATCCATAATCTCTTTTTCCTTGTATTCTTTCATCAGGCCATAGGTCGGCAGCTGGTCAAAGCCTAGCTGTGTGACCTTCTTGTTTTTCGAAGCCTTGAGCACTTGCGCTACCAAGGCAGCACCGAAGCGTTCCCGCATTCTTTTCACGCAGGAAAAGATCTTCTGCGCCTCCAGCGTGATGTCGGCAAGCTCTGTATCATCCGTGCAGTTCGCGCATTGACCGCAGGCTGGCGCTTCATTTTCGCCAAAGTATTGAACGATGTACTGCTGCAGGCATCGCGGTGTCCGGCAATAGTCGATCATGGCGTACAGCTTTTTATATTCATGCTCTTTGCGCTCGTCTGTCAGCTGATTCTGTTCGATGAAAAAGGTCTGGGTCTGAATGTCCTGCGGCTGGAACAATAGGATACACTCACTCTTCTCCCCGTCGCGTCCAGCGCGGCCAGCCTCCTGGTAGTACGCCTCGAGATTTTTCGGCATGTTGTAGTGAATCACATACCGCACGTTGGATTTGTCGATCCCCATCCCAAACGCATTCGTGGCGACCATCGTCCGCACATCGTCAAAGAGGAACGCCTCCTGGTTTTGTGCCCGCTCTTCCTCTGACAGTCCCGCATGGTATTTCGTAACCGCGAAGCCGCGCTTGCTCAAATCGGCATGGAGCGCGTCTACGTCTTTTCTAGTTGCCGCATAGATGATGCCCGCTTGCTGACTGTTTGCCCGCAGGTATTCGGTAATGAAGGTGCGGCGGTTCTCCCCCTTGCGCACGGACATGATCAGATTGTCTCTGCCAAAGCCCGTGATAAAGGTGCGCTCGTCCACCAAAGTAAGCTGGCGGCGAATGTCCTCCGTGACTTCAGGTGTGGCCGTAGCCGTCAGGGCAGCGACGACAGGGCGCTCGGGAAGCGTGCGCAGGAACCGGGCGATCTCCAGATAGCTCGGGCGGAAATCATGACCCCACTGGGATACACAGTGAGCCTCGTCTACCGCTACAAAGGAGATCGGCACATCGCGGATCAGCGCCTGGAACGATTCGGACTCCAGACGCTCCGGGGCGATATAGAGCAGCTTGTACCCCCCGCGTGCTGCCAGTCGCAGCCTTTCCCGCACTTCACTCGCTTCTAGTGAGCTATTGATCTGCGTAGCAGGGATGCCCATGCTGACCAGTACATCCACCTGATCCTTCATCAAAGAAATCAACGGGGAAACGACGATCGTCACCCCGTCAAACAGCATCGCCGGAACCTGGTAGCAGATCGATTTCCCGCCGCCGGTCGGCATGATTCCCAAGGTGTCGTGGCCACTCAACAAACTCTCAATCATTTTCTTTTGCCCTTCCCGAAACGAGGGATAGCCAAAGTATTTTTGCAAGACTTCTAGCGCTTTATCCAACAAAGAGAATTCACCTTCTCTTCCGAAGTGTTTATCCAAAGGATTCTTTTAGTGTACTTGCAGCCTTTGAGACAAAACAAGGGGAAGAGTTGGATTTGATGAAAAACGGAGTCAGCGAATCTTTATAATGACTCCTCTTGTGTGACTCTTTTCGGGTAATGGTGTTGAAAAACAGACCGAAATCCTTGGAAGATCCCGTAGCCGATCATGCCTCCTGCTGTATTCAGCAAAAGATCATCGACATCAAAGGTCCCGATGCTGGCGAGCAATTGTGTCCCCTCCATGCATAGGCTGAAGAGAAAGGATAGGATCGTTACGGTCACGAGAGAGCGATTCTTCTCCTTTTGCAGAAAAGGAAGCAGGAACCCAAAAGGAAGAAATGCGATAACGTTGCCGATGAAATTTACGTTGCTGTGCATATCGCCCCCTGCCAGCAAATTATCCATATACTTCATGATTTCATGAAAAGGGATGAGGTTCCCTCTGTTCTCCAGCCTCTCCCAGATGAGCTGCGGCTGCGAGACGCTATGAACAATCGAGGGGAATACCTTTCCCGCATTCATCCAGCTAAATTTAAAAAGGAGTACTTTTATCACCAGTAATAAATACAGGGCAAAGGCGACAGAAAAGGCAGCTCGCAGCAAGAGATTGATCCCTTTTTTCATCTGTAGGAAAACCCCTTTTCCAGCAGCTTCTTTGTTTCCGTAAACCGTCCTACCTCCGTGTCCGTTCCCATCACAACCGAGATCAATCTGCGGCCTTCCCGTTTAGCCGTACCTGTAAAGCAGTAACCCGCTTCGTCTGTAAAGCCTGTTTTCAGTCCATCCATCCCTGGCACCCGCAAGGACTCGTTCTGGGAGAGCAGCATCAGGTTGGTGTTCGTTACCTTTTCTCCGGTAGAGATTAGCTGCACCTGCGGATCCGAGGTCAATTCCACGATTTCGGGGAAATCATTGACCAGTCGATACGCCAGGAGCCCGACGTCTTTTGCTGACATCTGGTTTTGTCCGTAGCTGTAAACCAGTCCTGTCGCATTCACGAACTGGGACGATTTCAATCCGAGCTCCTGCGCTTTCTGGTTCATGAGCGCGGCAAAGTTCGTTGTGCTGCCTGCCAGGTACTCACCGATGGCGACCGCCGCATTATTGGCAGAGCCTACAGCCATCGCCTCGTATAAATCTCGCAGCGGGTATACTTCTCCTGCCCGTAGACTCACTCTGGCTCCTTCTGCTGTTGCCGCATTTTCCGATACCTCCACGCTGTCTTCCCATGTGACCCGTTTATCCCGGATGGCCTCCAGCAGGATGTATTCTGTCATCATTTTCGACATGCTCGCTACCGGATAAGGCGTTTCCCCATCCTGCTCGTACAGGACATCTCCGGTCTCGGCATCTACCAAGACGGCAGCCCTCGCATCGAGTTTGAAGAAAGCTCGATCCAAGCCGCTTAGAAAGCTCTCCTTTTCTTCTCCAGCTTGTATCCACGTCCACATGCCTGCAATACCTGCTATCAGCATGAGCAGCAGCAACCGTCTGCCCTTTTTCCGTTTCATGCAAAAAAGCCTCCCTTTCCAGTGTACGAGCAACGTTTCTTCTACACCGCAAGGATAGGCTTTTCGATTTAAAAAACTCAAAATCGTTTCTAAAGAAAGGGTAAAGAGATTATGAAGCTTGCATACTGGAGAGCGGAAGACACACCGTAAACGTCGTCCATTCTGCCGTACTCGTCACTGAAATCTGACCGTGATGCAGATCGATAATGCTCTTGGCAATCGCCAGTCCCAGACCAGAGCCGCCAGTTTCTTTGGAACGCGAGGCTTCGACCCGATAGAATCGCTCAAATAGATTGGGCAGGGCTTCAGCAGGAATCGGCGTGCCGTTGTTTCCAACCGAAAAGGATATGCCATCCGGTACACGAAACAGGCGAACGACGATCATCGTACCGTCTCGACCGTATTTGATGGCGTTGGAAATCAGGTTCTCCAGCACACGCACCAGCTTGTCCGTATCTCCCCACATTTCTACCTTTTCATCCGGCGTTTCCACTTGCAGCTGCAGGCCCGCTTCATGCGCTGCGATTCGAAAGCCTACGGCAACCTGTTCGACTAGCTCTACCAGGTCAAACTGCGTCCGGTTCAAATAGGCGCCGCGGTTGCGCACTTTCGTATACTCAAATAAATCGTTCACCAGTACGTTCATCTGCTTGGCTTTTTCATAGGCGATATGGGTGTACTGTCTGATCTGATTTTCATCCTGGTACTTTCCTTGCTCAATCAAACCTAGATAGCCCATGATCGAGGTCAGAGGCGTACGCAGATCATGAGAGACGTTCGTGACGAGCTCGTCCTTTGACTGCTCGAGCCTGCGTTCCTCCTCCATCGCATCGGTCGTGCTTTTGACGAGGGCGTGAATACTGTCCACGACATTCCCCAGGCTCCCCGCTGGCCTGATCGAGATCTGATGATCGTAATTGCCCTTTGCAATGTAGTGAAGCTCCTCGATGATCTGGTTCATTTGCTTTTGTTCCTTGTATTTCCGGATGCGAACCAGCGTCCATGCCGCAAACAGTCCTGTCGACAACAGGAGAATCGGGATTTTAAACGTGTCAAAGCCATAGGTATTGCGGAACTTCCACACAAAGTTTTTGATCTCCGGTATCCGATACAGATAGTTGTTGGCGAAAAAGGACAGCGCCTGAAATACCGCAAACAGGATGAGCAAGCCAAGCATGATTTCGAGCAAAATCCGCAGGAAGTCTCGGACGTTAAGCTTCAATTTTATAGCCTACCCCCCATACGGTCTGGATCACCTTTTCTCCGTTTGTCGCCTTCTCCAGTTTTTCTCGCAGGTTGCTGATATGGACCATCACGGTCTTGTAGGACACGTAGTTATCCATTTTCCAGCAGCGGTCGAAGATTTCTTCAGAGCTGAATACACGGTTGGGGTGACTCGCCAGCAAAAAGAGGATGGAGAATTCCAGCGCTGTCAGCTTGATGGGTACGCCATCCTTGGTCTGCGCCACATGGCTCTGCTTGTCGATGATCAACGGGCCTGCCTCGATCACGTTGTCTTGCTTTTGATTGGCATGGCTGTAGTTGGCGCGGCGCAGCAGCGATTTGACCCTGGCGATTACCTCCAGCGGATTGAACGGCTTGGCTACGTAATCGTCCGCGCCCGTCATGAGGCCCATGATTTTGTCCATGTCGTTCGTCTTCGCACTGGCCATCAGGATGGGGATCTGCGAGTTTTTCCGCACGCGTTTGGTGACTTCCAAGCCATCGAGCTGCGGCATCATGACGTCCAGAATGACCAGGTGAAACTCCTTTTGGGCGAGCTTGTCCAGTGCCTCCATCCCGTCAAACGCCTTTTCGATCTCATAGCCCTCGTTGCCTAGATATATAGCAAGCAGGTCCACGATTTCTTTGTCATCATCCACGATCAAGATTCTCATAGCCTACCCTCCTGTTTTTCCGATAAATGTAAGTTCACTATAGCAGAGAAAGGTAAAGAAATCCTAAAGAGGGGGGAGAAAGCATGTGATTTTGGGGCTGCGGTGGAGAAACGGCGGAAAAAGGAGAAACCGCTCCGTTAGTAGGGCCACTTCTTATGGGGTCATCCCTGGACGGCTCCATTGCAAAAGCGGAACCCCGCGTCCAAAGTGGTACTTCTGGGATGCTGATTCAGAGGTGGACGCTAAAGACAGGTTCCGCCTTTTCCATTACGCCTTGGCTGTGTCCCTAATGCCTTCGCTTATTCCTCCTTTTTCCTGGAGCTTCCTGCAAAATCAAATGATTTCTTTTTGAGAGATCATCCCAAAATACATTTTTTCAATTTGCGACCCACACCACAGAAATTCATCATTACAGCATCTATAATGAAAGACAAAGACGTGAGAGGATGAAGTAAAATGAGTAAGAAGAAAAAAGCAATATCTGTCGGCGGCATCTTTTTGATGGGAGTGCTTGCCGGATCCGCTCTTATGTATAACAATTCTGTCTATCATTCGGTTAGTGCTGCCTTCGGACAGGGAGCAGCCAAAAATAGTGTCGCTCAAGCTAGCGGAGACTTAAGTGGATCAGATTTAGAAGCGGCATTGCAGGCTGTGCAAAATTCGCGCGCCCATGCACTAGAAGATCAATTGAGAGAACAATTGAAAGCAGTCCAAGACAGAAATGCGAAGATCGCTGAATTAAATAAGCTGCTAACGAAGCTTCATAACGCTTTGAATAATGCGGAAAAGAACGGTGCTTCTCCCGATCAGCCTATTGAAATAAGCGACGAAGTTCTGGACTCGTTAAAAGGAAATGAGATAGAAGTACGTGGTGATTTGACCGTAAGTGAGCTGCAAAGGCTGATCGAGAGTGTCAAGGCTTCCATTGATGAACAATCCAATGAGCAACAGATGGATATGATTAAGCTGCAAGAGCTGACCAATAAGCGCAATGAAGCTTTTGATACCATGACTGATTTGATTAAGAAAATGCAAGATTCGAGAGGCACTATTATTGGCAATATGAGATAAAGGACGAAACGTAAATGCCAGTGACGGATGTATTTGATTTCCTTCGCGCACACCCCTTGCTGCGAGGAGTACCCGATTCCGAATTGCAAATTGTGGCTCGGCTCATTGAACCCGTCAGCATCAGTGATGGAGAGCCGCTTCTTGTAGAAGGAGATGCGAGCACAGATTGCTACTTTATCCATACAGGCAGTGTGCAGGTATCCTCACGAAATCTGGTAGGCAATACACTTCTGCTGGCAGAGCTTGGACCGGGTAGCTTAGTTGGGGAGATGGGATTGCTTCAGAATGAACGCAGATCCGCCTCCGTAACCGCCATCCATGATGTGATTGCCCTGCGCTTGGAGCGGCAATCTTTTGCGCTTCTTGCAAAAGTAAGCCCCCTGTTCCATGAAAGCTTGCTGTACACCGTTCGTATCCGGATGCTTCATAGAAAGCTTCGTAAAGCTACAATATGGTCGGTAATCCCTGATGCGGAGCTGCGTGGTCTTGCCGAGGTAATCACGACGCGCAAGGTTGCAAAGGGTGAGACTATTCTCGAAATGGGAACGCGCGCGGATCAATTCTTTATGGTGAGTAGTGGACGATTCGAAGCGCGCAGAAAGGGCCGAAAGAAAAGCCTTCTTCTCGAAGGGGATTTTTTTGGAGAAGAGCTGCTGCTGGCAGAGGTTCCCTCGGAGTACACCCTAACGGCTTTAGAAGATAGTGAGCTAATGGTGCTGGGCAAAGAAGAATTTCTCTCTATTCTTGGGTGCTATGCCCCCATTCAGAAGCAGTTTTTCGAAATCATTCGTATCCGTCACCCCCACGCTCTTCCAAAGCTAGCCAACGAGCTTCGCACAGAGCAGCAACTGGCTGTAGATACTGCTGCCTCTTTCGTGCCGAAAGCTAGAGAGCGCTGGATGGATAGTCTTCTCTGGCTGGGCGGGGGCTTTCTTTTGCTGTCCCTATTGGCATTATTTTTAAATAATCATGTTCTGCACGTCGTAACACTGTTGGCAGGAGGACTTGTTGGTCCTGTTACCTTTGTTGCGTATATGAGGGATCATCAGCTTTTGGGAATTAAACAGACGCAAGTAAGCCTATTATTTGCAGCCTCTGGCATATTCGCTGTTCCAGTAGCTTTTTTATTGGAGCGCGTATGGTTCATGAATAACGCTGTAAGCACGATAGATTATTCGCAGCTTGGTGCTCCTTTGGCTATCTCTCTTATTGAGGAAGGGGCCAAGCTCGTCATTTGCTTTCTGTTTGCTCGACCGAAGCGCATGCCATTTTTAATGGACGCGCTTGTATTTGGAGCAGCAGCAGGCATGGGGTTTGCAGCGATCGAAAGCATGCTGTACGGCTGGTCACACTTGGAGCAAGCCTCTTCACTGGGGATGCTCTCCATGCTTTGGATTCGGGCGCTGCTATCCCCCTTTGGTCACGGGGCATGGACCGCTATAGCAGCAGCTGGGGTATGGCTGATCGTATCTGCCTTGCGTCCGAGGGCGCAAAGAAGTGACAAGCCAGCCTGGAAGGTCTTTGGGGCGGCCTTGCTCGTTTTAATTGTCATCACCCTCCATGCACTTTGGGACTTTCAATTTGGGAGCAGCATAGTCACTGTCGGGGTGATGGCCGCCATTGGCTGTATGGATGTCGTTTTGTTATTTATCCTCATTCGCGCTGGTCGCAAGGAAGAGCTACATAGCTTTACGACCATGAATCCATATGTGCAGGAGCAATTGCGGCATCATGTCCCGGAGGATACCGCAGCAGGTGAGCTTTACTGTGGAAGCTGCGGTAGTGCCTCTCCTCGAAGCGCGAGATACTGTGCGCGTTGCGGGCATGCTTTGAGAGTCTGATACCGTTCTGCGTGGAGTATGCAAAAGCCGCCAGCATTTTCGCTGACGGCTTTCTTTTTCTATGCATTAGTCTGTTTTTCCGCGTCTACTCTTTTGGATGAATCATTTGCTCGGGACGCACGACTTGATCGAACTGTTCTTCCGTCAGCAGCTTGCTCTGGATGGCCGCCTCTTTTAGGGTGAGGCCTTCTTTATGGGCGAGCTTTGCGACAGCCGCGGCATTTTCGTAGCCGATATGCGGATTAAGAGCTGTGACGAGCATCAGGGAGTTGCTCAGGTTTTTCTCGATGACGGGCTGATTCGGCTCGATCCCGACAGCGCAATGGTCGTTAAAGGAATGCAGAGCATCTGCTAAAAGCTTGGCAGATTGCAGGAAGTTGTAGATGATGACCGGCTTGAAGACGTTTAGCTCAAAATTGCCTTGGCTTGCTGCAAAGCCAATCGCTGCATCATTGCCCATAACCTGGCAGACGACCATCGTCATTGCCTCACTTTGGGTCGGGTTCACTTTCCCAGGCATGATCGAGCTTCCCGGTTCGTTGGCAGGAATCGTGATCTCTCCGATACCGCACCTGGGTCCACTCGCCAGCCATCTGACGTCGTTTGCGATCTTCATCAGGTCGGCAGCCAGCGCCTTCAACGCCCCATGCGCATGCACGATCTCATCGTGGCTGGTCAAAGCGTGAAACTTGTTTTCGGCGGTGACAAACCGCTTGTTTGTCACGCGGCTGATTTCCTCGGCGACCATCTCCCCAAAGCGCGGGTGCGCGTTGATCCCCGTTCCGACTGCAGTTCCTCCAATCGCCAGCTCTCGCATGTATTCGTTGCTCTCTTTGATCATTTTTTCGCTTTTCGCCAGCATCCGCACCCATCCGCTGATCTCTTGCCCCAGAGTCAGTGGAGTCGCATCCTGCAGGTGAGTCCGACCAATTTTGATGATGTCCATGTACGCTTCGCTCTTTTTTTGGAGCGTTTCCTTAAGCACCGCTATCGCTGGCAAAACGAGATCCTCGATTGCGGCTACGCCCGCCATATGCATCGCGGTAGGGAAGGTGTCGTTGGAGCTTTGGGACTTGTTGACATCGTCATTAGCGTGGATGCGTGCTGCGCTTCCCTTTTGCTCCAACAGCTGGTTGGCCCGATGCGCAATCACTTCGTTCACGTTCATATTCGACTGTGTTCCGCTGCCGGTTTGCCAAACCACGAGGGGAAAATGCTCGTCCCAGCTTCCTCCGATGACTTCATCTGCTGCCTTGATGATGGCTTCTGCCTTTTCCGGTTCCAGCTTGCCCAGCTTCTGGTTTACTGCAGCCGCACTCTTCTTCAAAATGGCAAACATTCGGATGAGCTCGATCGGCATTTTTTCTCCACCGATCTTGAAGTTCTGAAAACTGCGCTGTGTCTGCGCACCCCACAATTTATCTGCTGGAACCTGTATTTCGCCGATGGTGTCCTTCTCGATTCTGTATTCCATCTCTCATCCTCCTTTTATCATCCATTACCCAGCTTTATGATGCCCAGCTTTTGGCTATGCAATAGTGACAGACGAATGCGAAATTACCTGACGCTTCCTGAAGAACGAAAGCTATTTCTGAAAAACTCCCAAAAAAGAAGCCACTCATCGCGGCTCTGTGCTCGTCCGCTCTGACATGGCTTCTTGGCTGTTCTTTTCTCTGGTCCCCTAATTGCCTACCGACTTTCTACTTCTACAGAAATCACATGATCTACCGTTTTCAACGAACTATAAATATCGGTCGTGTAGGTGTCCTCGGATGAGATAATCATCATCTCCAGCTTTTGCTGGCCATTGTCCACATCCTTCACTTTGACCCGTTTGACCTGTAAATTCAGATGCTTGATCTGCTTGAATACATCATCTAGGTTCCCAATGCCATCAACGACGATCTTGATCGACAAATCTCGTTGGCGCAGGGAGCGTGGCCCCACCCATCTAAGCAGCAGCGGAAACAAATTAATGGCCAAAATGATCAGGATCGCGGCAGTCGTCGCTTCGAAATAAAATCCGGCTCCCACCGCAATGCCGAGTCCAGATGCAGCCCAAACCATGGAAGCCGTGGTCAAGCCAGAAATGACGTCATTGCTTCTACGCAAGATCACGCCGGCACCGAGAAAACCGACCCCACTGACAATTTGCGCAGCCAAGCGCAGCGGATCCATGTTGGTGTGACCAGGCAAGGAAAATCGATGCACCGATTCAATGGAAACAATCGTGATCAGACAACTGGCTACGGAGATAACCATGCTCGTTTTTACACCAAGCGGTTTGTGCTTCAGCTGCCTGTCCATCCCGATAATCAGTCCTAGTAAAAGCGCAATCCCCAGCTTCATTAAAAAATCGTATGTCATCCATTTCTCCCCCGTTCCGTTCACGTCATGTCAGCTTTCCTACCATAGACGAATATAGAAAGTATATACGCTCCCCCTAGAAAATAGGAGTAAAATTTTTTTGATGTTCACACCTATTGTAAACGCGAGCTTTCTTCTCCATGCAAAAAGCGGAAAATCCTTGGAGCAAGGACCTTCCGCTATCTTTTAGCCTGTATGAGCCTGCTGCGAATCATGCTGTCTGATCAGTCGTCTTTGCAAGCCCAGCAAACGGCCAAACAGGAAAACGGCACCTGCCGCCAGACCCGTAATCAGCCCGATCCAGTATCCAAAAGCTTGGAGCGATGTGTACTGTGCAAGAGCAAAGCCCAGCGGCAATCCAATCACCCAATACGATACGAGCGCTACGATAAAGGTGATCGTCACGTCCTTGTAGCCACGCAGAATTCCTTGAATCGGAGCCGCGATCGCATCCGAAATCAAAAACAAAATCGAGTACATCAGGAAATGCTGGGTCAAGCGGAGCACTTCCTCGTCCGTAGTGTAAAAGCCTGCTACTTGTTCATTAAACGCTAACAGCCCTACTCCAAACAGCAGTGCCAGCACAACGGCGACACTAATTCCCAAATAGCTGTACTGCCGCGCATCGCGATAGCGGCGTGCCCCCACTTCGAAGCCGACCAGAATCGTCATCGCCATCGAAATGCTCATGGGTACCATGTAAATGAAGGATGCAAAGTTCAATGCTGCCTGGTGAGCTGCAATCGTAATAGTGCTGTACTCACTCATGAACAGGGTCACTGCAGCGAAAATGCTCACTTCAAAGAAGATCGAGAAGCCAATCGGCAGGCCCAGCTTCAACAGCTCTTTCCAGGCTTGCAGGGAAACCGCGTAAAATTTCCCAAGCAGTCCGTATTCCACAAATGGATGGACACGTTTTACAACAAACAGGCTAATCAGCAAAATGCACCAGTACGTGATAGCCGAAGCATAGCCTGCCCCGACTCCGCCCAGCCGAGGAAAACCCAAATTCCCGAAGATGAGAACATAGTTCAGAAAGATGTTGATCGGCAAGGAGAACAGCGTGATAAACATCGTGACCCGCGTTTCCCCAAGTGCGTCAATGAAGCAGCGAATGACTGTATAGAGAAACAACGGGATGATCCCGATCGCAATGGCATGCAGAAAATCGATTGCGATCCCGCGTACACTCGGCTCCAGATCCATCAGATCCAGTATCGGATTGAGCACCAAGGCACCTACGATAATAACCGCGATACCAATCGCGATCGCCACGTAAAACGCTTGAACCACAGTAAAAGGAACACGGTCCCTGCGATTTGCCCCGACCATTTGAGCCACCATCGGAGTGACAGCGAGCAGAATCCCTGTCAATCCGGACTGCACAGGAGCCCATAAGCTAGCCCCGATCGCCACACCCGCCAAATCGATTGGACTGGCGTGCCCGGACATAATTGTATCGAAAAACGTCATAGAAAAAAGAGCTAGCTGCGAAATTAAGATCGGCAGCAGCACGACAAGAAATTGTCGCCATTTTTCTTTGATCGAGAAGGTTTCGTTCATTTTCAATTGTTCCTCGCTCTGTATGTTTTGTAAATACATAAAATAATATTATAGCAAAAGGGGCGAGAGAAAGTAATGAAAAAAAGAGGTGCCCAGCTGGTGAAAAAATCCACCCTTTGGACACCTCTTATTCGCTACATCAAAAGCAGTGGCACGACTTTACCCGCATTTACATCAATCAAGCCGATATCCGTGATCTTCAATGCTGGACTGACTGGCAAAGAATGCGTGCTGATCGACATAATCGGGTTGTAGTGCTGATAGCCGAGCGACTCCATAGCACGGCGAAGCTGCTCGACTTCCTTCGCCGTTTTTTCCAGCGGCTCCTCGGTCAGGATTCCCCCTACTGGCAAGTGAAGACTGGCTATGACCTCCCCATTCTCGACCACGTAAAAACCGCCCTGGTTGCGAATGACTTCGTTCGCCGCCACCATCATGTCATGGGGATTGTGACCGACTACCAACAGGTTGTGGTTATCGTGGGAATAACTCGTCGCTACCGCTCCCCGTTTGATCGTATCGCCGCTGATCAAGCCGTAGCCGCGGTTGCCGTTTTTCCCATACCGTTCAAATACTGCAATCAGCCCATAAGGACTCTCCTGCCAGCATAGCTCGCCGTCTTTGACTTCGACAATCCCGCGATGGTCTTCGGTAAAGGTAGAACCGTTTTGCACGAGCATCACGCGGCAAGGATAACGGTTGTCTGGCGCATCCGCCTGCACTGTAAAATCGGCTTCCGTCAATGGCGCCAGCTGAATGCTCTCGTAAAAATGAGCGGGGAACTGACGGGGCTGTTCCGCTTGTACGTACGCTTCCTTTGCGTCATACGCCTTCTTCCCGTTTTTGTAGACCTGATCAATCACAAACTCACGCAGGTCGGACACCAGCAGGAAATCCGCAATCTTTCCTGGTGCGATCGCACCGCGGTCATGCATGTTCATTCTTTTGGCAGGAGTATAGGTGCTCGCATAAATCGCGCGCTCTGGCTCCATGCCCATTGCCATTGCCTTTTTCACGATGTGGTTGAGATGGCCGCGCTTGTACAAGGAATCGGTCATGACATCATCCGTCACAAAGCAAAAATGCTCGGAAACATCCTGCTTGATCAAATACTCCATGACTTCCTCGGTCATTGATTTCTCCTGAATCTCGAGGAACATTCCGGCTGCGATCCGCGCCTCCATTCCTTCCGGCGTTTGATGCGTATGGTCGGAATCGACTCCCGCGAAGAGAATCTGGTGCAAATCCAGATCGAGCAGCTTGGGAACATGACCCTCGATCACGAGATGCGGATACTCTTTGCGAATGTGCCGCAGAATTTGGTTCGTCTTGCAATCCGGGTCAGAAATGACATCGACGTAGTTCATAATCTCGCCCAGGCAAATGATCTCCTCGGAGCGAAGCAATTCATCGATATCTGCGATCTCAACAGAGCCGCCAGTCGTCTCCATCGAGGTAGCTGGAACCGAGCTTGGGATCGCGTACTTCATGTCCACGACACAGTCACGGCTCACGCGAATCATTTCCTTGATCCCTTCGATGCCAAATACGTTTGCCATCTCATGCGGCTCGGGTACAATCGTCGTCACGCCGTTTTGAATCAAAGCGAAGGAGAACGTCTCAGGCGTCACCATCGTGCTCTCGATATGCAGATGAATATCGACCAGGCCCGGAATCAGATAACGCCCATCACCGGCGAGCACTTCGCCCGGTTCAAACGTCTCTGTACCTTGTTTTCCGATATACAAAAACCTTCCGTCCAGAACGGCTACGTTTCCTTCGATAAATGTTTTGAAATAGCTATTGTAGACGCGAACGTCCTGAATCAGCAAATCAACTTTCATGAAAAACGCCTCCTGTTGTTAATCCACCAGCACCATTTTGTCTTTGGGGAACAGCAGATTGACCTTTTGGCCGCTCCTGTACGGGGTCTCCATTTCTTGATTCACCGTGAAATCGCCCAGATCCGTCTCCACGACATATTGGTAGCTGCGTCCCAGGAACGTACTGACTTTGACGCTTCCCCTCAAACGGTTCATCGCTTGATCCTGCGTCTCTTCCGTCGTCACCATCAGGTCATCAGGGCGAAGTGCGCATTTTTTGCCCGACGGATTTGCGGTGCCCGGATGGTTGGCCGCAAGAAACGAGTGATCGCCTACACGCAGGCTGATTTCTCCGTTTTGAGTCGTGCGTTCGGCAAACGTAATGAAGTTGGTGAAGCCGATAAAGCGTGCAATAAATTCGGTTTTGGGGTATTTAAAAATCGTTGCCGGATCGTCCAGCTGCTCGATGATTCCTTTGTTCATGATCGCCACCTGATCGGAAATGGAGAAGCACTCCTCCTGATCGTGGGATACGTAAACCGTCGTGATGCCCAGCTCCTGCTGGATACGGCGGATTTCGACCCGCATGTTGATGCGCAGGTTTGCATCCAGGTTGGAGAGCGGCTCGTCAAACAGCAGCAGGTCCGGCTGGATAACCAGCGCACGGGCAATCGCTACCCGCTGTCTTTGCCCACCGGAAAGCTCTTTCGGATGACGCTTTTCAAAGCCGTTCAGGCTGACGACATCCAGAATGTCCATGACGCGCTTTTTCACTTCGGTTTCGTTTACTTTTCGCAGGCGCAGACCGAAAGCTACGTTGTCAAAAACAGACAGGTGCGGGAACAGCGCATAGCTTTGAAATACGAACCCGAAATTGCGCTTGTTGACCGGAACGCGCGTGTAGTCTTTTCCATCAAACAGAAACTTGCCGTCCTTGGCTTCGAGGAATCCCGCGATCAGACGCAGCGTCGTTGTCTTCCCACAGCCGCTCGGTCCCAGCAAGGAAATGAGCTGTCCCTTTTCGATATTCAGATTGAAATTTTGCAAAATGTACTGATTGTCGTAGGCAACCGATACGTTTTCCAGCGTGAGCAATGCCATGATTTGATGCCTCCGTTATCGTTTAGTAAAGGCAGAAAGCCCCATGAGACGTTCGATGATGAACATGAGAATGGCCGTCACGATCATGAGCAGCACGGAAATAGCGGCAATCGTCGGGTCAAAGTTGTTTTCCACGTACGTCAGCATCTGAATCGGCAGCGTGCTTACCCCAGGACCTGTCATAAAGACGGAAATATCTACGTTATTGAACGACTCCAGAAAAGCGATCAGGATCGCAGCAATAATCCCGGAGCGAATGTTCGGCAGCACAACTTTAAAGAACGTTCCCAGGCGTCCTGCTCCCAGACTCAGCGCCGCTTCCTCGACGGCAAAATCAAAGTTGGACAAGCTCGAAGCCACGACTCGGATAATAAACGGCAGCATGACGACGGTGTGTCCCACCAAGAGCCCTGCGTAAATCGGCAGATCGTACACGACGATGACGTATTTGAGCATGGCAAAGCCCATGACAATGCCCGGAATGAGTACGGGCGAAATGAAGACCGCATTGAGCGCTGCTTTGCCCTTGAACTGAAAGCGACTCAGCGCATAGGCTGCGGGAATCCCCAAGATCAGTGCCAGCAGATTGCCGATCAACGAGACAAACATGGACGTCTTGAACGTCGTCATGAACATCTCTACCTTGAAAATGTTTTCGTACCAGCGCCAGGAAAAGCCCTCTGGCGGAAATTTCAAAACCGTCCCCGGTTCAAATGACGTAAAGGAAATGATGATGAGCGGCCCCAGCAAAAACAGAAACACCAGAAGCGTAAACAGGGCCAACCCGCGATTTTTCTCCTGCATAGCTTCTACCCCTTCGGATTTAATTTCGTCGCCAGTTTGTTCATCACGAAGATCACCACAAAGGTAATGACAATCATGATCGTGGCAATAACGGATGCCATGTACCAGTCATTTAAGGTAATGGCATTTTGATAGAGGAACGTGGAGATGACCCGCTGCTTCCCGCCCAGCAAAGCCGGTGTCGTATAAGCGGTCAAGCTGCCGACGAATACGAGAATGCTCCCGATGATGAGTCCCGGTACGCTAAGCGGCACGATGACCTTGCGAAACGCCGTAAACTTGGACGCTCCCAGGCTTTCGGCAGCCTTGATCAGGTCCGGATCGATGTTTTCCATGACACCGACCAGCGTGATAATGATCAAAGGCAGGAACAGATGGATCAAGCCGATCATCATCGCAGTAGGCGTGTACAATATTTCCAACGGCTTTTCGATCAGCCCGATCGAAATCAGGGAGCTGTTCAAAAGCCCTTTTTTTCCGAGAATAATCATCCAGCTAAACGAGCGTACAACCGAGCTCGTCAGCAAAGGAAAAATAGCTAAGGCCAAGAGAATGCCTTTCTTGCGAGCACCCAGCTTGGAGATGTAATAGGCAGCCGGGAAGCCTAACAGTATGCACACAATCGTGGTTACGAGACTTACCTGCAAGGTAGTCAGCAGGATCTTGATGAAATACGGATCGGTCAGAAACTTGAGATAGCCTTCAATGGTAAAGCTTCCTTCATGAAAGAAGGTGGACGCAATCGTCATCACGATCGGAATGATCATGAACAGCGTCAAAAACAGAACGCCTGGCAGCAATAACAGATAAAGACCCTTTTTCTTCATGCATTAACTCCTGTTCCCGGAATCGTCAGGCTTTCAGGGCGCGGATAAAGCGTTCAAAAAACGCTTCGGCATCCACGGCCAGGCAGACGTTCACGTTGGGTTCTTTCCCCCAGCGATTCTGGAAATCGCACACGGTTTGTCCATCACACAGCTCACTTCTCGTTTCCACATCTACGTAAAGCTTCTGGGTCGTCACGAGATTGCGGTATAGTGCCACTCCTACAGCAAGCGGATCATGCATGGCGCAGGCTCTCACGCCATTGCGCTCAAAATAGCGTTCCAGGTAATCGGATGTGCTCTGTTTTACGTAACGGGCAATCGATGTATCTCCCAGCTCGCGAATATGGTCTTCGTTCAGCAAAACTTTTCTCGTCACATCGAGACCGACCATCGTCAGCTCTGGGAAGCCTGCGTGCAGAACGACCTTTGCTGCTTCCGGATCGACGTACATGTTGTACTCCGCTGTTGGTGTGACATTCCCGTGTTCGCGAACGACACCGCCCATAAAAATGACTTCTTTCACATGGTGCACGAGCTCCGGACATTTTCGTACGGCCAGTGCGAGGTTGGTCAAAGGACCTGTCATGACCAAGGTCACATCTCCCGAATGCGCAAGTACATTTTCGATGATAAAATCAGGCGCAAAGCCCTTCGTCGGCTGCGTCACGATTGTTGCCTCGCGCAAAGCTCCTCCAAGACCGTCTTCCCCGTGTACCCGATGCTCGAAAAACACCGTCCGTAATAATGGCTGGGAAGCTCCTGGCACGAGGGGAATCTGCTCTCCCACTTGAAGCAGATCGAGAATCTTGCACGTATTTTCCGTTGCCTTTCCAAGCGACACGTTACCGTTCACTGTTGTGATTCCGATCAGATCCACTTCCCCGCTTTTGACAGCGAGAATAATCCCCAATGCATCATCAATGCCGGTATCCACATCCAGAATGATCTTGTGCTTCATGAGCGAGCCTCCTGCTTCTTCTCGAAAGAAAGATCAAGGGTATAAACGAGCTTGCTTCGCCTATACCCTTGTCATTCCTCAAACATTTACTGGGTGATTTCGCGGTTCCAACGATCAATCCATGCTTTGGTATGCTCGTTTACGAATTTCATGTCCAGCTTGTGCAGTTTGTTGATGGTTTCTTCCCCGTACGTTACGCCTTTTGCTTCCTCGTCAGTCAGCTTCACGCCTGTGTTTACAGGAGAATCCACTTTTGCTTTTGCTGTTTTTTCTTGAACGTCCTTGCTCAGCTGCCAGTTGATGAAGTCTTCAGCGAGCTCTTTGTTTTTGCTGCCTTTGACGATGTTCACCGTATTCATGACTGCGTAGCCGCCTTCTTCCGGGGTCACGAATTTCGCTTCAGGAACAGCAGCCTGGATGTCTTTGAAGTACATTTCCATGATTGGACCTGCTGCGATCTCCTCTTGGCTGAACATGTTTACATACTCAGAGGTCTTGTCGTAGTATTTCACGACGCCCTTGTTTGCTTCTTTCATTTTCGCGAAAGCTTGGTCTTCATTGAACTCTTTGCTGCCTGCCACTTGGGAAGCAGCATCCAGAATCATTGGGCCCGTAGTGGAAGTGATGTTTGGCAGCGTCAGCTTGCCTGCTACCTCAGGACTCCACAGGTCTTTCCAGCTTTTGATTTCCGTTTTGATTACGTTTGGATTGTAAGCAATCCCAAATTGTCCAATGGTGTAAGCCGGGCCGTAGTCTTCACCCAGCGGCGCTTTGGCGATGTCGTAGATCTCATTTAAGTTTGGAATACGGCTGCGGTCGATCTTTTCAAACGCACCGCTTTCGATTCCTTGCTGCGCATAGTAGTCAGAGAGATAGATCAGATCCACATCAGAGCTGCCTTGGCGAATTTTGTTCAGACGCTCGGCGTTGTTCCCGATTTCCAGCACGATTTTGACGTTGTGTTCTTTTTCAAATGGCTCATACACTTCTTTGCGGAAAAAGTCTTCAGAAAAGCCCCAGGTAGAAATGACCAGCTTTTGCGGTTCTCCTTTTGCCGCTCCGCCAGCTGCATTGTCTTTTGGCTGCTCGCTGCTGCCGCAGCCTGCCAGCGCCATGGAAATCATCGAAAAGGAAAGAACCCCCGTTAACCACTTTTTCATCGTTATATTCCTCCATATTTTCGTCTTCTATTGAATTGATTGTTTCCATCGGCCTTATTGGTCTATGCGTCATCACACCTTTAAAAGGAATTATCTGGTAGAAAAAGAAAAGAAAAGTGCCCTTGATTAGAACGTAGCATTCTAAACAAGAGCACTTTTCTTCGTAAACAAAGAGTAGCGACACCCGTTTTCCGTTGTCATCGGTCTTCCCTTCAGATAGATCCAAAGGGAAAATCCGAACGACTTCGTTAGGTATTCGATTGTGGTTCTGCCAAAATCACATTGGTGATCGCGATCTGCGTAGCCGCGTCGTAATCCCTCAAAACTGCTTCCATGTCGAGATTCATTTCTTCTTCCAAACGCTCTCGCAGCTTCTTTTTATAAAGCAGCGACATTCGGAAATCGACCTCGAGCTTCAGAGCAGGCGCCTCCCCTTCCAATGCAGCGGAACGCGGTGAGCGCCGATGCTTCGCATAGAAGGTGACGATATTATTTTCGATAGTTACTCTCAGTAAAGTTGTCCCAAATCCGAACAACTCCTTGGCTATCTCGTTGTAGATGGCAGACAGCCTTTTTCTGCTTTCGTTTGTGTCCTGTAAAGTCATGACATCACCTACGAGAGTAAGTATCAGGGTTATTGATTTTTTCTCATTATACATATGATAAACGTCATTATCAAGTAATCATTCGTATTTTGATCGATTTACCAAAATTCAGAATGGTAGAAAGTTGTCGAATAACATTTGACATGTATAAAAATGCGAGATATAATCCTACTATCCAAATAAGGATTACACCTTATTGAACTTCATATTTCAATCTCTTATAAAGAGAGGCGGAGGGACTGGCCCTATGAAGCCTCGGCAACCTATCTCTTACAGATATGGTGCCAAATCCAGCGGGAGAATTTCCGGAAGATAAGAGAGGCATGAGTAACTGACGAACTCTGACAGTTTACGACAACCTCTTCTTTCGGGAAGAGGTTTTTCTTTTACCCTCATGGTTTTCATTTTTCAAAACATACACACTCATTAGACAAAAGGGGAGAAATTCATCATGAAAAAGACGGGAATTTTGCTTAGCACACTACTGCTCGCAGCATCCTTGCTGACTGCTTGCGGCGCAAAACAAGAAGCTGCACCTGCAACAAATGGCGCGGCTGCCGAACAGACAAAAGTGAAAGTCGGAGTAACTGCCGGACCTCACGAAGAAATCTTGAACAAAGTAAAAGAGGTCGCAAAAGCTCAAGGCCTGGAAGTTGAAGTCGTCGTATTCAATGACTACGTACAGCCAAACCAAGCTCTCGATAAAGGTAATCTGGATGCAAACAGCTTCCAAACCATTCCGTTCCTGGACAAATTCAACGAGGACCACAAAACAAAAATTGTCGAAATTGGCAAAACAGTAACTTTCCCAATGGGTCTCTACTCCACCAAGCACAAGAAAGTGGAAGAAGTCGCTGAAGGCGGTGTAGTGGGCATCCAAAACGATCCAACAAACCGTGCTCGTGCACTGTTGCTGTACCAAGCAGCCGGTCTGATCAAACTAAAAGATGGCGTAGGCAATAACGCAACTCCATTGGATATCATCGAGAACCCGAAAAAATTGGAATTTAAAGAACTTGAAGCTGCTTTCCTGGCACGCTCCCTCAACAACGTAGAATTGGCGAGCATCAACACCAACTTTGCTATGGAAGCTGGCTACAGTCCAAAAAAGGATTCCATCTTCTCTGAAACTTCCGATTCTCCATACGTAAACATCTTGGCTGCAAACGAAGCAAACAAAGACAACCCTGCACTGAAAAAACTGGTTGAGATTTATCGTTCGGAAGAAGTGAAAAAGTTCATCGACGAACATTTTGAAGGAGCTGTGCTCCCATCCTGGTAAGCACTAAATATCGAACAACAAGGAGACTGGAGAGATGATACAGCTAACCGACATCCATAAGTCGTATACAGTGGGAAACAAGCAGGTTCAAGCCTTGAAGGGCGTCACCTTGAACGTGGAAAAAGGACAGATTTTCGGCGTGATCGGCTTCAGCGGAGCAGGGAAAAGCACCCTGCTTCGTACGATCAACCTGCTCGAGAAGCCGACCAGCGGCTCCGTCGTCGTCAACGGTCAAGATATGCTCTCGCTGAAAGAAAAGGATTTGCGCAATGCCCGCAAAAAAATCGGGATCATCTTTCAGCACTTTAACCTCTTGTCCTCTTATAACGTCTATGACAACGTAGCCGAGATTTTGCGAATGAACCGGGTACCGAAAGATGTGATCAAGAAGAAGGTAGAAGATCTGTTGCGATTGGTTGGGCTTGAAGACAAAGCAAACTCCTATCCTTCCCAGCTGTCGGGTGGTCAAAAGCAGCGTGTTGGGATTGCTCGTGCCCTGGCGACGGATCCGGAGATTCTTTTGTGCGACGAAGCTACCTCAGCCCTCGACCCGCAGACGACCGAATCGATTCTCGAGCTTCTTCTGGACATTAACCGGAAATTCAATCTGACCATCGTGCTGATCACGCACGAAATGCAGGTCATCAAAAAAATCTGCGACAACGTAGCGATCATGGAAAACGGTGTGGTCATCGAACAAGGCTCTGTTCTCGATATTTTCAGCAATCCACAGCAGCAAACCACCAAGAATTTCATCAAGACCATTTTCGATGACAATGTACCGAGCGAGATTGTAGACAACATCAAGCAGAGTGGACCTGCAGCCAAAATCCTTCGCGTCGCTTTCCGCGGCGATGCTGCACTCGATCCCGTCCTCGGTACTTTGTCGGCTCGTTTTCCGGTCAGCACCAACCTGCTGTACGGATCGATCACGTCGATAAAAGGAACGGCACTGGGCATCCTGCTCCTGCACATTTCCGGTGAGGAAAAAGACGTAGAAGCAGGCATCCAGTTTCTACGCGATTCCGTCTATAACGTAGATATCGTGTCTCGAGAGGGGGGAAGCAACTAATGGAACGTTTGGCAGAAATGATCCCGGTTTTTGGACAGTCTTTGCAGGAGACGATCATCATGGTCGGCTTCTCTCTGGTCATCGCGACATTGGTGGGGATTCCTTTGGGGATTCTGCTCGTGATCACGCAAGGCAATCATTTGTTTCCGAACAAATGGATTTACCACACCTTAAATACCATTATTAACGTCGTACGCTCCCTCCCCTTCATCATCCTGATGGTCGCGATCATTCCGTTCACGGAGCTGATCGTCGGCACTTCCATCGGAATCGAGGGGGCCATCGTTCCCCTGATCGTGTACACAGCGCCGTATATCTCCCGTTTGATGGAGACAGCCCTGCACGATGTAGATCGCGGCGTAATCGAAGCTTACCAGGCGATGGGCGCATCTCGCACGCAGATTATTTTCCGCATCATGCTTCGTGAAGCACGTCCGGGTATCGTCCTTTGCTTGACGATCGCCACGATTGGTTTGATCGGAGCAACTGCGATGGCAGGTGCTGTCGGTGCAGGCGGCTTGGGTGACCTGGCTCTTCGCTACGGCTACCAATCCTGGGACATCGAAGTGATGGTCATTACCGTGGTCATCCTCGTCGTTCTGGTTCAGCTGATTCAATCCCTGGGCAACTGGGCGGCAAGAAAACTGAAAAAGAGTTCCTAATCCATTTGAACCTCTAACTGTCATACGGTTAGAGGTTCTTGTATGATCGTAATAGAGATGAACATTGAAACGGAGGCATTCAAAAATGAGCGGCATCCCCCATACGCTTTTAGAGGATCTGAAGAAAATCACGGCAGACGACCGTGCTACGACTAATGAAACCATGCTGCAGCAGCATAGCAAGGACGAGTCTCATCATACACCGGTACTCCCTGACGTCGTTGTTTTTCCGACTACGAAAGAAGAGGTATCGGCCATTTTGACATACGCCAATGAACACCGTATCCCCGTTGTTCCTTTTGGGGTGGGCTCCAGTCTGGAAGGACATTGCATCCCGCTTAAAGGCGGTATCTCCATCGATTTTCAGCAGATGAACCAAATCATTGAGGTACGTCCCGATGACTTTCTCGTGCGCGTACAGCCAGGTGTGACACGCACACAGCTCAATGCCGCTTTAAAAAAGCACGGGCTCTTTTTCCCCGTAGATCCAGGTGCAGATGCGACTATCGGCGGCATGACTGCTACGAATGCAAGCGGCACGACCAGCGTACGATACGGCATCATGCGCAGCCAAGTCCGTGACCTCGAAGTCGTAATGGCTGACGGCTCCATCATTCATACAGGCGGTCTTTCCGCCAAATCCTCCTCCGGCTACCATCTCACCGGTTTGTTTGTCGGTTCGGAGGGTACGCTGGGCGCATTCACGGAAATCACCCTCAAGGTATACGGCATTCCCGAAACGGTCATCGCTGGCCGTGCGACGTTCCCTACGATGAAACAGGCAGTTGACGGGGCGATGTCCTTGCTGGCAGCCGGAATTGCCATAGCCCGTGTCGAGCTGGTGGACAGCACCTCGATCCGCCAAGTGAATCTGCATAGTGAAACGGATTATTTGGAGCAGCCTACCCTGTTCCTCGAGTTTCACGGCAATGAAGCTGGACTGACGCACGACGTCTCCTTTGCCCAAGAGCTGCTCGAAGAAAATGGCTCCGTTGACTTTTTAGTTGAAACAGATTCCAAAAAAAGGGCAAAACTATGGGAAGCGCGCCATAATCTCGCCTACGCCTTCAAGCACGGCTTCCCCGGTAAAGAAATGATGCTCACGGATGTATGCACCCCCCTATCCGAACTGACAGGAGCGGTGGTCTATGCTCGCGAGGTCATCGATCAAAGCGGACTGGCTGGCGGTGTTTTAGGTCACGTGGGCGATGGAAACTTCCACACCACGCTGATGTTCAACAAGCAGGATCCAGCAGAAGTACAGCTGGCCGAGGAGGTCAATGCCAAAATCGTCGAATACGCCCTGCAAAAAGGCGGTACCTGCACAGGCGAGCATGGCATTGGCATCGGGAAGAAAAAGTACCTGCAAAAAGAGCATGCGGACACGCTCCCCTGGATGAAGCTGATCAAGCAGCAGTTCGATCCCCACAACATCTTAAATCCGGGCAAAATCCTGGATTAACTGCGTCTGGCGCGTCCGTTTACCAGATTGTTCACGGAATGTTTGGTGGTAATCCGGGACATATTCGTGTACACTTATGTCTATAGGGTCATATCTAAGAGAGGGGCTACTACAAACACATGAAAAAACTGCTCATGCTTTTGGTTGCCGCAACACTCGTTTTCGCATCTGGCGGATTCATTGATCATGCCGACGCAAAAGGCTACAAATCCGGGAAAAAATCCTTTAATTCCAATACGGCTCCAACGAACACGCAAACACCTACAAAAGGTGATTCCAACTTAAACAGCACGACGACGAATAAAGGCACGACAACTCCTGCAAGCACGCCTTCTACTGCAGCTCCTAGCAAAAGCGGCGGCTTCATGAAAGGTCTTCTGGTTGGTGGACTGGCCGGTATGCTGTTCGGAGGACTGTTTGGCAATATGGGTGCACTGGGTGCCATCTTCGGCTTCCTGATCAACATGCTGGCGATCGTTGCCTTGATCGTCCTGATCCGCAAAGTATTCGTTTACTTTAAGACGCAACGCCAGAAGAAGCAGGAAATGAACGCATGGAAAAGATAAAGTTTGACGAGCAAGTCCTGATCAACGCCATCTGCCTGCATGTGGCGAGCAAGAAGCAGATTCAGCCGCAAGAGGTCGAGGTTGAACTGATGTGGGACGAGGAGTACGGCTTTTCCGCCGAGGTCTATACCATGGGTAGGAAGCAGGTTTTCATCGAGATCAACCTGATCGAAGCTATCCGCTACTATCTGGAGACACAGCTTCAGCGCAATCCGTTTTCTGCCGGGATCGAGCTGGTGCTGGACGACGAAGAAGGCATTCTCGCCTACGTAACCTATCAGGGCTAAGAGGCTCCTACAAGTTACAAGCAAAGCCAATCCGTTAACGGGTTGGCTTTTTCTCATGTCCAAGACCAAGAAGAAAGGCCACATTGGGTTTTGCCGTCACAGTGGATGACCTCTTCCCGCAGCAGGTGTATGTACACCACGTACAGGCAGTGCAGTGTGAGTTTTAAAATAAAGAAGACCACCCTCAAGCTGTGACTGAGAGTGGTCTTGGATCTTCGGTTCTGCTGATTATTTCAGATCGGCCAAAATTTCATCCGCCATGTTCGCGGTAGACACCAATCCGCCGCCGGAGAGGTACCAGTAGTTCGCATCAAGGTAAATGATTTGACCGTTTTTGAATGCTTTTGTGTTTTTGATCAAGTCATTTTCAATCGTTTTTTGTGCTGGAGTCGCTGCATCTTTGTTTGTAGCAACTGCCGTAGTGCGGTCAACAACAAACAAATAGTCCGGGTCTTTCTCTACAACGTATTCGAATGAAACACTTTGTCCATGAGTGGATACTTCGATGTTTTTATCGACAGCTGCAAAGCCAAACACGTCATGCAAAATACCGAAACGGGAGCCTGGGCCGTATGCGCTGAGTTTTCCTTCGTTTGCAAGTACGATCAGTGCATTTTTGCCGCTGGCAGTTGCTTTTTCATTCAGTTTTTTGATGGACTCGTTGATTTTCGCCAATTCTTCATCTACTTGTGCTTCTTTTCCAAAGATCGTACCCAATGTTTTCATGTTCTCCGTAAAGGAATCCATGTATTTGGATGTATCTACACCCAGGAAGATCGTTGGTGCGATTTTGTTCAATTCTTCGTAAGCTTCTTGCTGACGTCCGGAGATGAAGATCACATCGGGTTTCATGGCGTTGATTTTTTCGAAGTCTGGCTCTTTCAGGCTACCTACGTTGGTATACTTCGCGTCTTTGAACTTTTCCAGGTACGGAGGAATGTTAGCTTGTGCAACCCCTGCTACTTCAATGCCCAATTTATCCAATGAGTCCAGTACACCATAGTCAAATGCAACAACGGTTTTCGGATTTTTCTTCAGCTTTGCTTCGCCCAGTTTATGCTTGATTGTCACTTCTTCATTCGCTGCCTCAGGCGCTTTTTCATTCTGAGCTGGTGCTGGTGCTGGTGCTGCGCTATTTGATCCGCATGCTGCTGTAAATACTGCCAGCAGAACTGCCATAAACATCATGATCCATTTCTTGTTCACTTCTATCACCTCTACGTAAGATTGGGTTTATATAAAATTACTGATGGACAAACCATCATAATAATTTTAACGAAAGAAAAAGATTCTCATTCTCAAGTACAGGAAGAACAAAATCAGGCATAGTACACGCAGATTTTGTTTTCGTCGATGTCTTGGATCTGGATATCCATGTCATAGACATCTTTCAAGGTCTGGGAGCTGATGATTTCCTCTGTCGTCCCTTCCTTTACGACCTTGCCGTCTTTTAGTGCAACGATGTAGTCGGAATAGCATGAAGCGAAATTGATATCGTGGATGACAATAACGACGGTTTTCCCCATCTCGTTTACGAGACGTCGCAGCACTTTCATGATCTGCACGGAATGCTTCATATCCAGATTGTTCAAAGGCTCATCGAGGAGAATGTACTCTGTATTCTGCGCGACGACCATCGCGATGTACGCACGCTGTCTTTGTCCACCACTCAGCTGATCCAAATACTTGTGCTGAATGTCCTCGAGCTCCATATAGCGGATCGCTTCATCTACATACTGCCAATCTTCCTTGGTCAGGTTGCCCTGCGAATACGGAAAGCGGCCAAAGCTGACCAGCTCGCGAATCGTCAAGCGGATGGTTATGTGATTGGTCTGCTTCAGGATCGAAATCTTCTTGGCCAGATCGTTGCTCTTGCATTGACTGATTTCGGTTCCCTCCAAAAGTATCTCTCCCTGATCTTTCGACAGCAGACGACTGATCATGGACAGCAGGGTGCTTTTCCCCGCGCCATTTGGCCCGATGAATGACGTGATTTTCCCTTTGGCGATCTTCAGCGAAACGTTTTCCACGACATTTTTGCTTCCATACTGTTTCGAGACATTCCGGACTTCTACCATGATTTATTCTCCTTTAACAGAAGATAGATGAAGTAAACCCCACCGATGAAGTTGATGATGACGCTCAAGGTTGTGGAGAACGTAAACACGCGCTCTACAATTAACAAGCCGCCTACCAGCGCAATGATGCTGATCAGCACCGAGCCAGCTATCAAGTACTTGTGCTGGTACGTTTTCATTACCTGATGCCCCAGATTGGCTACCAATAGCCCTAAAAAGGTGATAGGACCCACGAGCGCAGTCGCGATCGATACCAGAATCGCAATGATGATCAAAAACCGCTTAATCACAAAATCGTAGGGGACACCCAGATTGATGGCCTGGTCTCTTCCCAGCGACAGTACGTCCAAATACTTTATGTACTTCTTGAAGTACAGCGTCACGCCAATCAAGAGAACTACGCTTATGATCAGCAAATCACTGTTCACATTATTAAAGCTGGCGAACATTTTATCCTGAACCACTTGGAATTCATTCGGGTCAATCAGCACCTGCATAAACGTGGACAGGCTGTTGAACAACGTCCCGAAGATGAGCCCAATCAGCAGCAGAAAGTAAATGTTTTGCCCTTCTCTTTTAAAGAGCCATTTGTATAGCAGCCCTGCAAAGAGTACCATCAGCCCCGCTGAAAGCAAAAAGTTGATATTTTTGTTCATCAACGTCATATGGGTCGATCCAAAGACAAAGATGACAAAGGTCTGGATGAACAAATACAGCGAATCCAATCCGATAATGCTCGGGGTAAGGATACGGTTGTTCGTGATGGTCTGGAATACCATCGTGGAAAAGGCAATGATGCCGCCCGTCAATACGATGGCCAAAATCTTTTTAAACCTGCGTGGAAGAACGTAATCCCAGTTTCCTCCTGCATCGATGCACATAAAAATGGCTATTAGCGCGATGGCGATGATCGCCAAAACCCATATCTTCGCTTTCATCGGTCATACGCCTTTCTTCTCATAAGTAGGAAAATGAAGATCCCGCTACCGATTACTCCCACCATCAATCCGATGGATATTTCGTAAGGGAAGATGATCAGGCGTCCCAATATGTCGCAGACCAGTACGAATACGGCACCTAAGAGAGCAGTGTGAGCCAAGCTTTTTTTCAGGTTATCCCCCAGGTACAGCGTCACAATGTTAGGGATAATCAAGCCTAAAAACGGAATCGTCCCGACCGTCAGAATCACGACGGAGGTCACCATAGCTACGATACAAAGCCCGATATTGACCACCTGCTTGTAGTTCAGTCCCAAGTTGATGGCGAATTCCTCACCCATCCCGGCAATCGTGAACTTGTTGGCAAACAGGTACGCAATGATGACGAGCGGAATGCTGACGTACAGCAGTTCGTAGCTGCCTTTCAAAACAGAGGAGAAATCCCCATGCAGCCACGCAGACATATTTTGAATAAGGTCGTACTTGTAGGCAAAGAACGTCGTGATGGAACCGATGATATTCCCAAACATCAAACCAACGAGTGGAATGAAAATTGAATCCTTGTACTTGACCTTATCGAGAATCTTCATAAAAACAAACGTACCCAGCAAAGCAAACACGAAAGCTACCAGCATCTTCAGCAGTGGGCTCGCATTGGTGAACAGCATCATCGAGACCAAAATACCAAAACGGACAGAATCCTCTGTACCGGCCGTGGTAGGCGATACGAACTTGTTCCTCGTCAGCTGCTGCATGATCAAACCTACGATACTCATGCTGACACCCGCGATGATGATACTGATCAAACGTGGGACTCTACTGATCCACATTACCTGCGTCTTTTCTTCCGTGAGATCGAACAGCTCCAGTGGAGAAATGTCCTTCACACCAATAAACAAGGAAGCTATCGACAGCAGGATGAGGGCTATAACTAAATATCTCTTTTTCATCGCGTTCCCTACTTTTCCCCAGTAAAGATATTCATTCTCAGTAATAAAGAGATTCATTCTCAATTACATCTCATTTGCTATATTAGCACTTCTTTATTGCTGATTAAAGAACTTTTTTGTTAGTCGGCTAATATATTTTTCGAATTGTCGCTGAAAAGTCACGATTGACAGAATACGATATATCGTTTATTTTTTAAGCGATATATCGTATTGAAAGGATGAGGTTTATTGCGTAACTATTTTGACTCGGATTTTGGTACCTATCCTGTCTGGGGCAGGCACGATCACAGCTGCTTCCGCTATCGTGGCGACGGTGACCGCGGCCACAGGGGGCATGGCGGTCCCGGAAAACGTTTTTTCGGACGCGGTGATGTGAAGTACGCTTTACTCGAGCTGCTGACCGTCCAGCCGATGCACGGCTATCAGATGATGAAAGGTCTGGAGGAAATGTCCGGCGGCTTGTACAGACCAAGTCCAGGCTCTATCTACCCTACGCTGCAGATGCTCGAAGACCGCGATCTGGTCCGGGTGAGTGAAGTGGACGGCAAAAAGGTGTATGCCATCACGGAAACAGGGACTGCTTTTCTGCAGGATCGACCCGTTGAAAGACCTTTGGAATCGTCCGTGCACGGTGCCTCCCGCGAGAGATTTGTCCAACCAGAAGAAGTGGAAAAGGAAATGAACGATCTCATCGAGCTGCTGAAACAGATTCAGCAGGAAGCATTGCACGATCCTGCACGACGGACGAAGCTGCACTTTTTCCTGAGAAAAGTGCGTGGGAAACTGGCAGGACACCTGGATCTGAGGGGCGACAAATGAAGATGGCCCCCTCTCCTCCCGTTCCATGACACGCTATGCGGCAGATGTACAGCCAGCTCGGCGCTCCATCTGGAATATGTACAAAAGGCTATGGACACATGCAGGCAGCCAATGGAAAACCATGCTGGCTGCTGCAGCTGCCATGATCGCTATCTCCTTGCTGGAATTCGCGATTCCGCAGCTGACAGCCTATACGATCGACCATGCCATTCCAGATAAACGGTACGATCAGCTTCTCTGGATTGCAGCAGGTATTCTGGGCGCTGCCCTTCTCCTGGGGTTGTTTTCCTATGTGAGCAGCCACTTACTGTCGCTTGTCGGACTACGCACCGTAAACAGCCTGCGCAATGAGCTATACCGGCATATCCAGTCACAGGACATGGCCTTTTTTGACAAGACGCGCACGGGTGACCTGATGTCCCGGATTACAGGCGATGTCAGCATTTTGCAGCAGCTGGTATCCTCAGGTATGCTGCAAATCGTAACGGAAATGGTGACCTTTCTCGCCATTGCACTCTACATGCTCTACATCGATCCGCTCTTGACGCTGCTCATGCTGGCTACCTTTCCGCTTTTGTTCTTGTTCACCCGAAAGGTGGGGCGAAGGATGCGCACCTCTTTCCGAGCAGTCCAAGAAACTTCAGCAGAGGTAAACAGTCATTTGCAGGAGAACCTCTCTGGCATTCGCTTGATGAAGGCTTACGCCAGCGAGCCGTATGAGGCAGAACGCTTCACGGCACGCACGTCTCGCAACATGCAGGCCAGCATCAAGGCGAACCGCTTCAGCTCCATGTTCAGCCCTACGATCGATCTGCTGAACTACCTCGGCATGACGGTCGTGCTCTTGTTTGGCGCCTGGCAAGCGATGTCTGGCCGACTGTCCATTGGTGCGATTGTGGCCTTTCTTGCCTATTTGCGCTTGCTGCAAAACCCTGTTCGCCAGCTCAGTCGGCTGATGAACACGATCCAGCAATCCGCTGCCGCCTATGAGCGTATCGAGGAAGTTTTAGATACGAAGCCAACCATTATCGAAAAAGAAAATGCCCGCGCTCTTCCCGAGATACAAGGTCTGGTGGAATACCGGCACGTTGATTTTGCCTACCAGACAGATGTACCCGTCTTGCGTGATTTTCATTTGACGATCGCTCCTGGCACAATGACCGCCCTGGTCGGTTCTTCCGGCGCAGGCAAATCTACTGTTGCGCATCTGCTTTCTCGTTTCTACGATCCCACACAAGGCTCCGTGCTGATTGATGGGATCGACGTGAAAGAGGTACAGGTCGCTTCTTTACGCAAACAGCTCGGGATCGTCTCCCAGGATATTGTGCTGCTAAATGGCACGATCCGCGAAAACATCGCTTACGGCAAGCCAGATGCGACTGATCAGGAGGTAGAGGAAGCCGCCAAAGCTGCCCATGCCCATGCGTTCATTCAGTCCTTTCCCGATGGCTACCAATCAGCAGTCGGCGAGCGCGGGGTCAAGCTCTCCGGCGGTCAAAAGCAGCGCCTCTCCATCGCCCGCGCGATTTTAAAGAATCCTCGCCTCATTATTTTGGATGAAGCCACAGCCGCCCTAGATACAGAGTCGGAGCAATTGATTCAGCAGGCCCTCTCCACCCTTTTGGCTGGACGGACTTGCCTCGTCATCGCCCATCGCCTGTCCACGATTCAACAAGCGGACCAGATCGTTGTCCTGGAGCAAGGCGAAATTATCGAAAGCGGCACCCATGATGAACTGCTCATCCGGCATGGTCGCTATCGCCAGCTTTACGATCTCCAATTCCCCAAAGGGCCTAACCATTCTCCCGCACACAACAAAGAGCCGCTACCTTCAACGAGGTAACGGCACTTGTTCCTTCTCTATCAGACTTTTTTGCTCCCATATCCGACTGCGCCAGCGGAAAAACATCACGACTCCTCGTATCCATTCGTCCACCGCTACAGCCAGCCACACACCTGCCAAACCGAGATTGGCCTGAAACGCCAGGACATACCCGAGCGGCAGACTCACGCCCACCATCGAGATTAATCCCATATAGACAGGAAATTTGGCATCTCCAGCTGCACGCAAGGAGCTGATCAAAATAATGTTGAATACCCGTCCGCTCTCCAGGAAAATGCTCAGCAAAATCACCTGTGTACTGATTCTGATCACGTCCGGGTCTTTTGTGAACAGTCCCATGATCGGCTCCCGAAACAGGATGACGAGCAGATTGATGATCAGCGTACAGATTAATCCCCATCGCAGGCTTTTCCAGACCCGCCCGTACGCCTCATCATTCCTGCCTGCGCCCACTAATCTACCCGTGATGATCGCTGTCCCCATCCCAATCGCGACACTAAACAAGTAAATCAGCATCGAAATGTTCGATACGTACTGTCTGGATGCAAGAGCCGCAGCCCCGAGAAAAGTCACATAGTACAAAAAGATGGACTGACAGCCGTTGTACGTAATTTGTTCAAATGCCGCGGGAATTCCGACTCGGCAAATTTTACGGACGTAGGATTTGTTGATCTGGATGTAATCCTGAAAAGTGACTTTGTAATCGACCAGCCGGTAGTACGCCCAGAAAAAGACGAGCAGCCCTACACCTCGGCTCAAGACGGTAGAAATCGCCGCCCCCTCTACCCCAAGCTCTGGAAAACCCAGGTTTCCAAAAATCAGGAGATAGTTCCCTGCGACGTGCACGATGTTGATTCCCAAAGATATCAGCATGCTTTCTCGCGTAAACCCGTACGTGCGAATCAAACTCGCCAGCGTATTGATCAAGGCCTGTAGAAACAAACCTCCCCCAACGATCGCTATGTACGACTTTGCCAATGACAGGATCTCACCTTGCAGATTCATCGCCACGAGCAGCGTGCTTCCGAACAGCAAAAAACAAACGCTGATCAGAATCCCTATCGCCAAATTCAAGGTGACGGCGATCGCGCCAATTTTTGCTGCCTCCTGAAGCTTCCGTGACCCAATGTACTGCGAAACGACTATGGAAGCGCCATGTCCAATGACCTCTAATACGAGAATGGCAATGAAGACGAACTGGTTGGCTGCACCTACGGCGGATACAGCCTCATCGGAAACGCCACTAAGCATGAAGGTATCCGTAATCCCGATCAAGGTAAACAGTAGCAGCTCCAAAAAAATAGGCCAGGTTAAAGAGAAGAGTCGCAGGCCCTTTGCTTCACTGGCCTTCAACGAAACGGGTTCAGTCTGGGTCTCCATGGTGTCACCTTTCTTTGGCTTTGGTAGCGCCATTTTACACCGATTGCTGTGCCGATTGTCGCGTTTTGCCCTTTCTTTACATGAAATTTATCTATCCTTGACGTACATTCCCTATATTCTGGGTAGATTATCCTATAATTGTCTTGCGACGTTTTTCCTACCAATGGTATTGTTAAGGGGATATCCCCCCACTACTTGGCTGGACGCACTTCAGGAGGATTTATGGCACGGATACTTATTGCTGATGACTCCATCGTTGTTCGAGAATACCTGAAAGTTACGCTGGAACGAGCGGGTCATCAGATCGTCGCAGAAGCAACCAGAGGAACCGAAGCGTTTCAAAAGTACATTGCCTACAAGCCAGACCTAGTGACCATGGACATCAACATGCCAGAAATGAATGGAATCGAAACCGTCAAAATGATCATCAATCGATTCCCCGATGCAAAAATTATCATGGTGAGCTCCCACGGCCTAAAGCCGCTTGTTTTTGAAGCAGTCTCAGCCGGCGCCACACACTACATTATCAAGCCCATCAACGAGGAGAAGCTGCTGGTCACCATCGAAAATGCCTTAATCTAAACGATCAACGTAAAACGTTCCACCCTCCAAGAACGCGATGCTTTGGAGGGCTTTTTTACGTGGGCTGCAGTGTGCTTTCTGCCTCTGTGAGCGGAATGCGGAAGTGAAAGCGCGTCCCATTCCCTTTTCGGGTATTCACTTCCACGGTACCTCCAAGCCGCTCGACCTCCCGCTTTACGATCGATAGACCAACGCCTCTCCCGGACCATTCCGTGACATGATCTTTGCTCGTGCTAACATCCTCGATAAACAGCGTATTCAGCCAGTCCTGATCGCTCCGTAAATCCACCCACCCTTTTTCCTGGCCCAATAATTTGAGTCGGTCCATGTCGACACCTTTGCCATCATCCGAAATGATCATGTGCATGAAGTCATTCTCGCGCTTGACCTGGCAGCGGATCGTTCCCCACCGCTCCTTGTCTTGCTTCAAACGTTCTTCCTCTTGTTCGATGCCATGATCCAGGGCATTGCTGAATACATGGATCAAGCTGCTGATAAAGCGCCCAAATCGTTTCGGATCCACCCAAATATCATCAGCCTCGATCTGCAACGGGTAAACTCGCTTCTCCAGCCTCTCGGATGCCTTCGCTACGTATTCACCATATCGGGACATCAGCTCTGTAATCGGACGATTGTGGAGCTGGGCAAACTCCTGACGCAAGTGGCCATGCCCCTCCTCCTGCAAAAGCGACGACAGCTGGTCAGAGAATGCGCTCCATCTCTCCGCAGAAAAGGAGACCGTTTGCTCATTTGCCTGCAAAATGTCCTTCCCCAGCTGCTGCTTCATAAGATCCATATCTTGCCCGATCGCTGCACAAATGGAGTCGATCCCGCTTTGAATCTCGCTTTCCATGACTTTATCTTCTTCTGCCTGCTTGGACATTTCGGACAATCTGGATTCCATGTCATGTATCTTTCTCGGTGTATGAATCAAATAAAATTGGCTAAAATCACCTTTGAACTGATGGAGGCGGCTGATGATCTGGTACATTTTTTCCGCAGGCGCTCCCGCTTCCCCCCAAATTGCTTTCCACTCCGCCGCAACGAAGGAGGTGAAGCCTTTCAAAACGGATTGAAAGAGTTCAAGACTAGTTGCAACGGTGACAGACATCTTCATCCGCTGCCACTCTTGCTCCATTTTATTCTCCAACGCCCGCTGTTCGCTTCGATCCGTCAATATGAGCATCAAGCCACCGGAAAACTCCCCCCGGCCCTCGTCAATCTGCTTGCATTCCAGCTTCAAGGGCAGCTGATTGACAGTGATCTCTGTTGGAAACAGGCTGAGATACAGCTCCCTTTGTCCCTGATTTTCCAGCTGAAAATACTTGCTCAGTAAGGATTGGATAAAGCCCTGGTCCTCCTTGCTTTGCGGGTACAACAGCTCGGCTACGGAAAACCCTGCCAGCTCCTTGCCAAAAATCCGCACGCACTCCCGGCTGTACTCGGAGTGAACCCGCAGGTCTTTGCCGAATGAAAGGAAACCCTGTCCCGCATTGTTTAGCAGGTTTTTGTTGGCACGCAGCAACGCCTCGATCTCATCTGTTCGCTCGGCCACCATTTTCTCCAGCGAATGATTCCACTGCTCCAGCTGATGGTACAGGCGGGCGTTTTCAATGAAGGTTGCAATTTGCGAGAACAGCAAACGCAAAAGCTCGGTGCGTCCCTCGTTGAATACATGGGTCGACTCGTTGTTTTCGAGATAGACCACCCCAACCATTTTTCCCTGCTGCCATAAAGGCGCACAGAGAATGGACTTGGGCATGTTTTTGGAGATGTACGGATCCTTGAAAAAGATCGCCTCGACATACGCCTCATGCAAGACGAGCATTTCCTCCGTTCGCATCACGTAGTTGACGGTCGCGACGGACAGCAGGGTGCCCTGCTCATAGGGAATCGACTGCAAAATCTCCATGTCCTCGTCGATACTGCCTGCCGCCTCGATGAACCACTCACTGTCCTTTTTCAGGATAATGAACCCTCGCTGGGCACCAGCATTGCTCATCACCGTTCGCAGCATCGTGGTCAGCAGCCTGTCCAGCTTGATTTCACTCGCGATGGTCTGCGACGCCTTGATGACGGTCATGAAATCCACCATATCCGGCGTATTGCCTGCCACAGCCATATTCGTCATCGCCTGATGACTGCCCGAGCTCTCCAGATAATATGGGTACTTCACTTCCAGATCTCTGGCTTTGGCTACAGCTCCCCATTGCATATAGGCAAAATGCGCTTCCGTCATGTAAATCCTCGCAACCGTGTTCATGCCCATTTGTAAAAAGTGCTTCGCAGCCAGCTCGTAGGCCAGTGCTTCGTTTTGCAGGAATCCACTCTTCTTCGCTGCCTGAATGGACTGCTCGTAGAAAGGCGTAGCTGCCTCGGGCTTGCCATTTACACGGACCCACTCCGCATACATCAACAAGTATTTGTGCTGGAAGTTATCTGCACAGTTGGCGGCCCACTTCTTCATTTTTTTCAAATTGGCTTTGATCTTTTTGCCATATTTCCGCTTGTCCGACCAGCTAGCCTGCGGATAAAGGCCAGTCAGTGCCAAAGCCTGCATAAAGACGTGCTCGCTGACCAGCAGCTGACCGCTGACCGTCTCGATCCACTGCTCAGCCTCGGTAGACATCCGCGCAGCTTCCTGGTAGTTGCCGTAGAGCAGATGCACCATCGATTTGTAGTAGTGGTACATGTAGCGCTTGTAGTTGGTACCATCCGTCCGCAGGGCTTGGACGTACACCTCTTCATCAAAGTCTCCTGCGCAAAAAGTCGTCTGGTCAACGTCCTCCCAGTGGGTCAAGCTGTGGAGCGCCTGCTTGAGCAGCAAGAGTCGGTCATCGTGATCGACTACCTTGAGCTGACGGATCAAATCTTCATATTGATCGATCTGTTGATGCAATTCTTCGATCGGCGAACCGCAGAAAAGCATCGCCTCCAGCAAACCGTGCGCACTGTAGGCGACGTAGATATTCCCGCCGCTTTCCAGCCCATGCTGGATCGCCTTTTTCAAGAGAGGGATGTTCGTCTTGGCATGATCCCGCCAATGGTTGATCATGATGGCGAACGCCCCGTACGCTTTGGACATGGCGATCGGGTCATGGAAGCTGTCGGCTACACTGCACGCGAGCAGCCCGTAGTCATATCCTTCCTGGTACTTCCCGAACTGAGTGGCTTGCACGATCCCATATCCGGTATACCCGTTGGCCGAGGCTACGTCATTTCCGTGTACGAGGGAAAGATGCAGCACCCGCAAAATAGTCAGGGCAAACCAGTTCAAGTCGACAAAGTAAGAAGAGGGACCCGCATAGCTGATCATGGTCATTGCCATCCGATAGTTTTCGTCCGGTACGTCAGGCATGTAGAGCAGCTCATCTGCTTTGCGGCCTTTGAGATTTTTCTTGATATGCCACATCTCTTTTAAAATGTCCAGCTTGCCTGGCTTTGCCGGAATGTGGACTCCCAACAGCTTCAGCGCCTGACTGGCAAGCTCGACAACCAGGGGGAACTTCGCCAGGGCAGTATACATGTGCACCTGGATTTGCAGGATCCGCACCTGCTCAGCATTGGTCTTCGCATACTCTTTCACCAGCGCAAACAAAGACTCTGCTGTCTCAAAGTTGTTGCACAAATACTCGGCTTCCGCCCGCATGGTGTACAGCTCGACCATGAGCTGGCGATTGGCTTCCCAGCCCTCCTCGCGAAGCACTTCTGTTCCATGTCGAAAAAAACGCAGCGCAGCATCAAAGGCAGTGGATAGCTTGGCTCGCTGACCCGCCAGCAGATGACAGCGCGCGACTTGCACGCGCTCGGCCTGTTCGTCGATGAGTTCTGCTCCCTCGTACATATGATTGCAGATCTCAAACAAAAGGGACGATTCGTAGGAGTTGCTCAGCTCTCTCATCATTCTTCCCAGCTTGAGATGGACCATCTTACGCTCTACCTCGGACAAAAGCGAGTACGCTGCTTGCTGAATGCGGTCATGCAAAAAGGTAAAATGAATCTTGTTGTGAGCAGCCGCATCCTCTTCTTCTAGCGCTGTATAAGCTAAATAGCCGTCTCCCTCCAGCGGGTACAGCAGCCCTTCCTCGACAGCTGGCCATATATGGCGAATCGTTTCAGACTCCTTTAGATTTCGTGCCTTGGCTACCATGTGCAGATAAAAGTGATTGCCGAGGCAGGCCGCGTGCGCGAGAAGCTTTTGGGTCAGCATCGGCAGCAATCTCATCCGCTCGACCAGGAAATCAGCGACGTTTTCTGCCGTTTCCAGCTTTTCGATCTCCTCTAGATTCCACGCCCATTTGCCCGTATCCGGGACGTATGTCATTAAGCCCTTGTCATACAACGATTTGATGAACTGACGGGTAAAAAACGGATTCCCTGCTGTCTTCTTGTGAACGATTTGCGCCAGCTCTTGTGTTGCCTGCGGCTCCACTTGAATGGAATCGGCCAGCAGATGCGATACTTCTCCGACCTCGAGTGGATGCAAGGAGAATTCGCGCAGGATACGACTTTGACTTCCCATCTCGATCAGCGCACTCAGCAGCGGATTTAGCTGACCCTGTTCGTGTTCGCGATAGGAGCATAGCAATAAAAAGTGACTGACCTGCAGATCACTGATCATTTCCTGAATCAAAAACAGCGAGGAAGGATCCGCCCATTGCAGATCGTCCAAAAACAAGACCAGCGGATGCTCAGGCTTTGCCCAGATTCGTACAAAGCGCTGCATCACCATTTGAAAACGATTCTTTGCCTCTGCAGCGGGAAGCTCCGGCACGGCCAGCTGCTTGCCAATGATCATCTCCAGCTGCGGGATGACATCGACGATTACCTGCCCCATCCCCTGCAATGCCTCCGCAATCGTCTCCCTCCACATGTGCAGTTCTCGTTCGTTGCCTGCCAGGATCTGGCGTATCAGGTCTTGAAAGGCGAGCAAAATCCCCGAATACGGAGCGCTTTGCTTGAATTGATCGAATTTCCCTGAGATAAAGCGGCCTTTTCCTTGGAGAAAGGTTTTCTGCGCCTCACGCACCAGCGCGGACTTTCCTACCCCTGCACTGCCATTTAACATGACCAGACGTGTAGCCCCGTTGCTGATCTGTTCAAAGGACTCGGTCAACAGGGCAAGTTCCGGCTCCCGACCGTAGAGCTTCTCCGAAATATGCAGTTTGTCTGCCCGATCCTGCATACCCAGCGGAAAATCAGAAATATACCCAGCCGTCTGCAGCTGTGATAAACATTGCTGCAAATCGGCGATGAGTCCCGCGCTGCTCAAATAGCGATCTTCTACATTTTTGGAAAGGCATTTCAATACGAGATCAGATAAAACCGGGGAAATCGATGGATGTGTCTGGTTAGGGGGAACGGGCTTTCGAGCCATATGCGCATGCACCAGCTCCAGTGCATCCGTCGCAAGAAACGGCGGCTTGCCCGTCAGCATCTCATAGAGTGTGATCCCAAACGAATAGTAATCCGAACGATAATCGACCGTCCGATTCATTCGCCCCGTCTGTTCTGGAGATACGTATCGCAAATTTCCCTGCCATTCTTTTGGGTTCATGGCACTTTGATACTCTTGATAGAGCCTTGTAGACAAGCCGAAATTGATCAGCTTCACTTCCAGCGTATCCGGGTAAACCAATATGTTCATCGGGTTGATATCTTTATGAAGGACCCGTTTCTCATGAATGGTCTTCATGCATTGGGCAATCCCCAAAGCGATGGTCAGAATCTCCATCGTCGAAAATTGTCGTGTTTTCAGCAAGCTCGAGAGCGGCAAGCCACCGTGATCCTCCGTAATCAGCAAGGTCTCTCTATCATTGTGTACGAGCTCTACGAGGGTTTCGACCGCATCGGATTGAATGGACTCTAGCACTCGATATTCATGCTTTAGCTTCCATATCGAATCATTGCGAGGGATCCCCTTTTGTTGCGTCTTTATGATCACTGGCAAATTGTCCACGATCCTGAATGCGCGGTAGATACCCATATTTACATGATTTGAGATGAATTCTTTAATCCTGTATCCAGGAATCGATAACTTGCCGCTCATTCTTTTTTCACTCCATTTTGATAGGCCTTTTGTCTTACCGTATTGTTCGTTGCTTTGGAATCATCTATATTTAAACTATATTCTGACACAAAACACCATCTATCGAAATAATATTCGGGAGGATTGTCATGTCAAATTTAAGTCGTACGGTAGGAAATCCCCATAATGGGGAAAGCGTTACTTTTTTAAAGACTACGGAAGAAACAAATGGAGAGTATCTTTTATTCCGCACAGACCTTCCACCCAATGTTGGAATCTTCTTACACTATCATACCGAACTTGTAGAAACCTTTGAAGGTGTTACGGGGAAATTAGACCTAACAGTCGACGGAAAAACGATCACTTTGCAAAAAGGAGAGAAAGCTGTCGCTCCCCTGCACAAGAATCACTGCTTTAATAATAACACGAATGAATTGGTCAGCTTTAACGTAGAAATTCGCCCTGCTGGCAACTTTGAGGCTTTTGTACGCTGCGGATACGGTCTGGATACAGACGGAAAAAGCTTCTACATGCCATTTTTGAAGCAATACCTCCCCAAGAACATCCTGCTATTGGGCACTCTCTTTGAAATGGGCGCATTCTATGTCCCCTACCTGCCTCTCTTTCTGCAAAAAGGAATCTTTGGTTTGTTATCTAAGCTCTCTACGTGGACGGGTGCGGCAAAAACGTTGGAAAAGTACTATATTCCGACAAAGGAACAGCAGCGTATCTCGTAATACCCGGACTTTTCTTCTCATGAAAAGGGCACCCTGCCCATTTATTCGCAGCAGGATGCCACACGAAAGCTCCTATTTTCCTTCCCTTTACATCAGCGCAACTTCACCATTATAGGTTAACGGTCTTTTTCTTTCCTATCATGCATCTGAAGCCATAGTCATCCCGACCTGCCTCGTATTTTGCAAGCGCAGGTCGGTAAGCTGACTACTCTGCGGCTGCTCCATCCTCGCCCGCCGGCTTTTCATCCGAAGCAGTAGTCTCGGATTGATTCTGCTGCCATTCCAGCATGAGCTTGAAAGCAGGAACGAATTCTACCTGCTGGACCGGCTCAGGACGAGGCTGTTTGGCAACCTCTCCATCGCCCTGCGTTTCCGGAGCAGCAGGCATCCACAGAAAGAAGCCGCTCGCGGCCCCTGCTGCGATGACAATGGCCACGCTCAAGAGCGCCGTCGATTTGCGTTGAAACAGCTTCATGAAGGGACTGGATGTTTCCCTTCGCACCTCCTCGACGAGCTTGCGGAAATCTGCATGCCGTACCGTTTGCCAACGCTTCTTCCATTCCTTGTCCCGCAATCTCCTGCCCTTGTTTTCGAGCAGTAGACCTTTGAGAGCATGTCGATAGCCAGGTGAAATGTATTTGCCTGTGAAAAACATTCGCTGCGTCATGCTCCATTGCACAAAGGAATACAGGAGCTCTTCCTCTCCGTTTTCTCCGACAAACCGCAGCATATCAGCAAAGGCGAAAGCATCCTGTCCATGGGAATCCGCCTGATAAAAAACCAGTGCTACCAATGGGAAGCTATCTTGCTTTATCGGACGCTCCAGCAAATGGACGATCAACTGCTGCAAAACAGCGATTTCCCTTTCATCCCACTGCCGAAAGAAATCCTCTGGCGCAGGAATATCCCGATTTCCCGCTAAGGACGCCATATGCTGAATGTGTGCGAGCTTTTGCCTGCTTTCCAGATCCAGTTCCCCTATAAACGTCTGCGGCTTTTCCTCCAGCAAAGTGATGATCTTGCCAAAATCGCCCCACGCCAATTCCCCTAGCAAAAGTTGTTTGAGCAGAGCTTTATCCAGCTCGTCCAACAGCTCATCCGCATAGCCGCTCATTGCGTCCTGACGCTCAAAGTAATCGTGAATCGCCAGCGCTGCTTGCAGCTTCTCACTTTCACGGGCAAACAGTTCAAGCACTTTTTCTCGGGTAGCCGTCATAAAAAACGGATTTCGCAGGGCCAGTGGCGCCACTTGCGCCCACAGGTTGATTTCCTGCAAAACCTGGGCAAGCGTAGAGAAGGAAGCTAGCCGCTCCTTCAGATAGTCTTCAAACAATGGCTTTACGACCTGCTTGTAGCCAAGAACCGATCGCATCAGAAAGCCAAAGAGCTCGGGATAGCCTGACAGCTCCTGATAAACCTTTGCTACAAAAGCGTTTTGTCGTGTCGCCTTTCCCTTTAGCAGCACGTTCATCAAATACGTGACAAGCTCTGCGGAAATGCGCTCGTTTGGAATGGTGCAAAAAGCCTTGAGCATCTGGCGGATGGTCTCGGTAGCAGGAAGCCCCTGGTCCTTTCGCGCAGCGTTTTCCAGCCGGAAAAGCACCTCGCGCAGCTCGCCTAAACGAGCTCTGTTCTCCAAGGCAGGCTGACCCAAGTACTGCTGAAGTACCTGCCAAACGCCCGCCGGATTTTGCTCGTAGCGCTCCAGACGCCCTTTTTCCACTTCATACAAAGCGCAAAGCTCATAGTAGGTAGCCAGTCTCAGCAGGAATGACGTATCTGCCCCCTCCAGCACTTCCTCGCAAAAGGTATGAAAGTCGGCAAGTACACGTGGTTCGTCCAGATGCTCCCAAGCAAAGTCTAGGTAGGCGTGCGCTCCCTCCTGCCAATCCAGCTGCAAAATTCGCTGCTGAGCCAGATCAAAGATGTAGTCCTTTTCCGTGATGCCGGTCCCTGCCCGGATGCTCCCTTTTTCCACGAACATGACGTGAATATGCTTCTTGCTCTGCGGTTCATGGCTGTACGTGAGAAAACCAAAATGCCTGCGCATCTCATAAGGCAGGCAGCTATAAAAAATACCCAGCAGCTGACGAGCGTCTGCAGCTGCTGCCCCGATTTCTCCATCTAGGCTGATATAGACCTTTCTTTTGGTGGAGAGCGACGTCATCACCGCATACAGGAGCTGCTTGAAAATCCGTTCATCGATGCCTATGCGGCTGAGCCATTGCTTGCGATCGCGGGTTGTCTCTGCCTGAAAGGGAAGCTCGCTGATCACCGGCAGTTCTTTGCCTGTGGAGTGTTCATGCTCCTGGACAAAGGCTCGCAGGCCGAACAGCCTTGCTGGTTCTTTGATAAATTCGTCCCGGCGATCTGCAGGGATGACGTAATTGTGGCTGAAGAAGGTGTTTCGTTGACCGGTAAAATCCGCGCCCACGAAGACGCTTCTTCCAATTACCAGCTCGCCTGACTCCGCTCGAAAGGAGACGAGCGCCTCCGGATAGAGCGTCAAATCGCTTTCTCCACGCTCTTGCAAGGCACGAGGCGCATCGTAGGCGCAAAACGGATGAAGCGTTTTTTTAATGAATGCGTTGTCTAGCGCAGTCGATTTGGCAATGGTATCGTAGCCTTCGTTTGAACGGAATATCCCCTGTCGCCCGCGGGTGTAGTATTGCTGCAAAATGGGCTGACGGCTCACTACCGCTCCCTCCCTTCGATGTAATCCAGCTGATGCATGAGCCAGATAAACGGCTCATCGACCCGGATCGGAGTCACGACTCCGCTCACCTTTTGATGAACCGGGTTGCTTCCCAGCGCAGATACAGCGAAATAGGCCGTATTGGTAAAGTAGACTTCCAGTGCATCCTTGAACGGTCGATCCACCTTTTCGATAAAGCGGCTGATCTCCCCGTTGATGTTTTCGAATTCCGTCAAGTTCAAGTACTCTTCATGGACAAAATTGCGGAATACGTTGCTGTTGGACTTGATGTACTCGCCATCGTCCTCCTTGATCAGGTGCAGCATATCGCTCTTGGTCAGGACGACCGCTGTCGGGATATTCGTTTGGCTCTGCTCCTGATAGCCGATGAAGTTCTCAAACAGCGTAATGACGACCTCGCGCGGCTCATCATAGCGGGCTGTAAATTCTCCTGGCTCATCTCCAGCACGCAGCATGACTCTGTCGCGAATCGTCCTGATCTGCAGCGGATCGACGAGGAACAGAATACCGGAGGAGTTTTTGACGTGAGCGGCGTACAGCTCCAAATACTCGCGATCGACCATGCCCTCGCCTGCGACATCGAAAAAGACGAGGATGAGCGGCGCCTTTTCCTTGTCCTTAAAAATGAATTGGAAGATAAACGGCTCCTGCCGCTTCTCCTTTTGGGTCGAATCGAGAAGCTGTCCTCTTTCAAACAGAGGCGCTTCGTAATTTTCCCGGAACTTGCGGCTGATTTGCGCGTTCAGTGGCATGCAAGCCGCCTCGAAGTGATTCGCTGTCGTATTTTGCAGCGTGTGGATCAGCGAGGTCATGTACACTGACTTGCCGACCTGCGACGCTCCCACGATCGAAATGATGTTGCTCGGTGCCTTCCCCGCCGTAATCGGCAGCTCGTTGTGGCATTTCGGGCACAGCCTGCGCTTGGAAACGACCCCATAGCGATCGGTTACGCCGACAAGGATGTTATCGACATACAGGTGTCCCTCTTCCGGAATGGTATCCGGATCGATGATCGCCTCCAGCTCGTCGATGGCATCCAGTCCGAATTTGTCCCGATAGCGGTTTAATAGCTCGTCCTCCTGCAGCGCGTAATCCTCGTCGTCTAGGCGGTGATGGGCTGCGCGAAACACGACCTGATCAGGCGCGTATTTGGCAAAGCAGTATGGGCAAACGATATCGTAAAAAGGCAAGCGCTCCGGTGCCGGCTGTTTCTTTTCAAACATGCTTTTCAAAAAGGTCAGCATGACGGTCCCCTCCTATTCGGGAATCAGCTCGTACAATTCCCCGTATTTTTTTCCGTCCGTAAAAAAGAGGCGGATGACATCCTTTTTTCTGACTTCAATTTCAGGCAGCAAATTCTCACCGGGCTGTATATCCCGGATAAAGGCATACTGCGTACCATCATCCTTGTTCGTAGGAGCCGAGCCTTCCTTTTTGACGTAGCAAAGCACGTCCTTTGAGACAGGAATCTCTGAAAAAATGCGGATCTGCAAGGACTGATAGGCGCTAAACCAGCTTCGCCCCCGCTTGAACGAGTACCATATCTTTGCCTTTCCCGTACGAACGTGGACGATGTGCGCCTCTCCTGGTGGGATGAGCATGACGGGCTTGCCCTGCTCCAAGCGGCACGGGAAAATGCGGTACGTATACCGCCCGATTCCCTCGCTTTTTCCCCGAAGGCCTTTATGGGCCTTGTACTCCTCTCGCGTGTACAGCTTAAGCTCGGTATCGCTGATCTGGCTTACGTCAAACGGTTCCCCATAGGCAGAACGATGAACGTAAACACAGGGAACCTCTTCCGCCCAATGCCAGTTGATCACATATTCATTGCCTTGCAGCTGACAGACGACATCTTTGATGGAGAGCTCTGTAGTCTCTTCCCATTTGATCATCACTCATCATGCTCCTACTCTACAGATCAAAGCGCTTGCTGGTACGATTTCCCGACTCCAGCAGCCTTGCCGACGAACGTTTTCCCTGACCGATGCGACTTTTGAACGATGTCTGCCCTCCGCTCGCCGAAGCCGGAATAAAAGCGGTGAACAACGTCATCACGACAGCCAGCAAAGCGCAGGCGAGCATACGCACGGTTGTATCCAGCCACTGTGTCGATGTAAGTGTCGACTCCAGCAGCAAACCTGCGAGAATTCCCGCTACCACTCCGCCAATCGCGAAGCTTTTTGCGAGATGACGGTTGTCAAAAATCAGGCCCAGCGCCAATCCGAGCAGGCCCCCGATGATCAGCATGCCAATAACGCGAATGATTGCAAAAAACGTGCTGTCCGCTGTTGCGCCTGTGCGTTCCGAGACCAGATTCCGGTCCTGGCGGCTCATGTCGTAGATTTGTCCAAAAATACCTGTTAGCTCTTCCGCATGGTCCACGTTAAAATACGTACCGCCCGTCTCCTCGGAAATACGTTTCAGCAGGTAGGTTCCATCAGCATCCACCTGACTCATGCCCACTGTGTGAATATGCATGCCGGCTTGCTTGTAAGGCTCCATCACCTTTTGCAGATCGACGTTGCTGTAGCCGTCCGACATAAGCACGACTGTGCTGTTCGGATTCAGCTGCCCCGCCGACTGGAGCTGATCCAGAGCGGCTTGCAGGGCCTCATCGATTTGTGTCCCTCCGCTAGGTCCGGGATAATTTTGCAGCTTGGCGATTACGGTGTCCTTGATGCTCTGATCCTTTAGCTGAACGAGAGGCTGCAGTACTTCTGCCCGGCTATTAAACGTGATCACACCGACTTGCATGTCGCTGTCCATTTTCCCGACAACATCAGCCGCTGCTTGAAACAGCTGATTGTTCGGATCGGTCTGCTTCATGCTATCGGACGTATCCAGCAGCATAACGATATTGTCCGTGCTGCTCGAGCGCTGATAGGAAAAGCCGTAAAGCAGCTGCAAAAGCATGGCAGCAACCCCTACCATGATCAAGGTGCTTGGCACCAGCATCTTCCATGAAGCGCCTACATAACGCTGCTTCCAGCCATGTCCGTTCAGACGAGGGGAGATCATTTCCGCCACCAGGCACATCAGCCCTACGAACAAAGCGAACTGTCCAAAATACAAACCCATCAAAAGCCATGGCGGAAGCTCTGCGGACAGCTGAGACAGGATCACTTCTCCCACGACAAAGCCAATCGCACCCCCGATCAGGCTGCACACGATCATCAGCAGGCTCAGCTTTCTTTGACTCATGACAATTCCTCCTTTCCTTGGCGGTGAAAGACGTATCCGTTATCCATGTAGGAAGAATGGTATTTCTTGTTGTTTCGGTAATACATCAAGTCTTCCAGGCCAAATCCACCCATCAGATTCATTTTTTCTATACCGCTCTTCCCGGCTTCGTGAATACAGCCTTGCTTGTAGGTTCTCGTGCCTTCCGTCTCCCGCAGCACGTACTGTACGAAATCGTTTTGAAGATCGGCAAACCAGTATTTCTCTTCGTACCGATGCTTTTGCAGGAAATGAAAGACCTCTACATGCACGGCTGCCCGCTCTTCGAGGACGAGAGATAAGTCTTGGAACAAGTCCTCTCTCGTCAGGACTGTCCGGTTGTCGTAGGCTGCCGCTACATTCGCTCTCGCCAGCAGCTCGGCCTCAAAAGACAGAGAAAACGGCGAGCGAGTCAAAATCTCCGTTCGGCAAAATGCGCAAAGGCGTTCAAGCAATCCCGATATTCCGTGCGTAAAGAGCAGCGCGCCGCTGCCGATATAGCGGTTGTCCAGATAAAACCCTTGGCCGCGCTGGGATTCCTGCGATCGGATCGTCTCTGTGACGACGGACTCGTAGTACTCGTCCATGTTCTTGCCCAAGTAGTCTGCTGCTTCCTTGACGCTTTTTTGGGCAATCGCTCTCAGCTGCTTTTGCAGCTCCTCCAGCTGCGCTACCTGCTCGCCGATTCGTTTATGGAGCTGCTTGGCTTGCTGCTCGTAGCCCAACAGGACCTGCAGCACAAGCTCCCGCTCCAGGATCTCCGCCTTTTTGTTATACACCTTGGCGAACAGATGGCGGACAAAGGTGCGTACGCGCTCTTTGTCCCTCGTGAAGAATCCCCCTACACGCAGCTCCTGCTGATCCACCCGCTCTTGGCAGATGTCGTCCAGCTCGGCTTTTGTCTGCTCCAGCTGTCTTTGCGTTTCCTTGATTCCTGTTCGCAGCTCATCGAGCAGATTGGCCCCACTCGCTGTTTCCAAAGTGAGCTGATACGCGGCATACAGTCCGTACCGCTCATCCTCGATGATTTCCTGCGATATCAGCTGTGCGAGTGACGACTTTTCCAGCAAGCTGTCCAGGTTTCGGCGAGCCAGCTGTGCGTAATGATGCTCAAAAAAGGACGGACTATTGCCATCAAATAAGGCCAGCTCTGCCTCCCGCAGGTTCATGCCAGACAGCTCACTGTAGCTGACTCCCGAGGTCATGAGTCCGTTCATTTCCGCCAAAATGTCATGGTCAGGAAAGGCTGCGCTTACGATCCGCTGCACATCATGCGCGGTCAACCCCAGCTTTTCACGGGCTTTTGTCTTCGGTAGACTGTCACCCTGCTGCAGACGCTCCCAGTAGCGGTCGAATACAGCAGCCAGTACAGTCAGCGCGATCGCGTGGGTAGGGCGCTTTACTTTGGAGAGTCCTGCTGACGCAAAGGTGGCTTGTCCGCTATCGACGGTAATACTGCGAATAAACTGCAGCTTGTTGTACCCTTCGCTGTTCTCATCTACGGCCGTCTCTGCCTCTTTGTTGTTCAGCAGTACCAGATTGCTGATCAGCTCATCGTTCTCAGAAAGCCCACCGTCCAAAAACAGACCATGCTCAGTCTTGTCACTGAGCAGGTAGGTGAGGGAAAAAAGCGGTGCTTGTGCATGCAGGGCAGGCAGCTTGATTCCATCCTCGGTGACCATCAGATTGGCCCCGTAGCGATAGTCGCTTCGCTGGAATCGATCGACCTCTTCCAAAAACTGAACGCCAAGTGCGGAGGAAAAGCCAAAGCCGTCGCCGCCGCTCTTTTCCTGCAGCAGCACGTACAGATCCGCCGAAACGTTTTTGAACATTTCCTGCAAATAGCTTTTGAGCAGCATCGTCAATTCCGGCAGCAGGATGTTGGCCGGATCATCCGAGCGAGTCACGACCGCAATGTTCACCTGTTGAAACGAAGCAAACAGCTTGCCCATCTCTGCGACGCGGATGCTGACCTGCTTCATGAACTTGTTGACGTCCATGATGAGCGACTCATCCTTCATGAACCGCTCAAACATGGAGGCACGCATCGTCTGTCTGTTTGCATCCAGCTTTGGCAGCTGGCAGCCGAAAACCTGTGGATGCTCCCACGTCTCCTCGCTGTACGCGTGGACGTAGAGAACTCCTTGGCTGTTTTGCCACTTTTGCTCATTGATTTCACAGACAGACTGCAGAGCCTGCCTGCTTTTGTCCCCGATGAAGAGGAACAGCACGGGATTTTGAATGCTTCGCTGTCCGTGTCCGCGATCCAGTTGTCCTTCCAAATCCGTAACGTATTCGGTTGCGAATTGCTCCATCAAATCCTTCATGCTTATCCCCCGCCAATCCGTCATTCTTCTTTATTGCAGCGTTTTGCGCATATCGTTTACTTTTGCCCACACTTTTTTGTAAAAGCGGTACAGCTCTTCGCCGTTTACGAACTCATCGCGATCGTACTCCAGATCGTTTTTGGTACCCTGGAAGGCGGCTGCGATCTCGTCGAGGCTGCTAATCAGAGCTGCTGTATCCTCAGAGGCTGTCATCGCATCGCTGCGTCTCGTCGCTTTCCGATTGAGCAAGGCCATCTTTTTCGCATCGAGGGCACGGAATTGCTCGTAGAGAGCGTACTCCACATGCTTGTTCACCTTCATGAGATTGAGGAACGGGTCCCATGCCTCTTCTTCCTCATCCTTGTCGTAGACGTAGAGCGCACCTTTTTTGCAGATCGTACCCGTGTACAGCGCCTCGATGAAGCGTGTCACCAGCTCTTCTTCTCCTTGGATCGCGCCCATCAATTGGTCCAGCTCCGCGATCTTCTGCTCGATCTCTTCGTATTTGCGCACTTCCTCTTGCATCAGACGGATCAGCTCTGGATAGCGAATCAGATTTTCCTTTGCCATATCCTCGTTGATGCTGCCGAAAATATCGCGCGTGAGTTCGCGCTCCAGACCTTCCTTCATGAAGCCTTTCAGCTCGAGGAGAAGGCGCTTCATTTCACCTGGATTGAGCTTTGCGCTGTCTTTTGGCAGCTGCTGTGCCTCCAGATAAGACGCGATGCTGAAAGGTTTGGTGATGATGCACTCGTAGCGGCTGCTCGTTTTGCTGTCGCTGCCTTTTTCCCGGATGCTGCCGAAGCCTTGCGCCCGATCGAACAGACGGCGGACACCTGCATTGTACGCTTTGATCCGATTGTTTTCGTACGTATCTCCCCACGATTTCTCAGGAATGGGGGACGGCAGGTACGCCCAGTTGTTCTTCTCGGTCTGCACGAGGTGACGACCAATCCCTTCGCGTTCCAGAATGGTGCGCTCGTAGCTTTCTTCGTACACCTTCAGCGGCGTATAGACAAACAGGGGAATCCCGTTCTTGGTGTTGAGCCAGAAGATGCGGTTTTTGACTTCGCTCTCTTTCACCGTAAAGCGGGAGCCGCTGATCGCTGTATCCTGATAGTTTTTGATCCCTTTGAGAATCGCCGGTGCTTTCAACGGCACCGAGACGAAGCCCCAGGAAGGGAAGTGCATGTTGCCGAGGTTGTTGCTCAGGTGAAAGACAGGAATCGCCTCGTCATCCAGCTTGCTCGCAATCTTGCGCTCTACGATACGGTCCAGCGTCTCGTCCTGACCGTACTTGATCACCAGGAAATCCTCCATGGACTTGGTGATCAGCTCTCCGAATTTCTCCGAAAGGAAGTCTGAGATCGAGCTGACGATATCCAGCTCCTGCTCCTTGACCCATTGGTCGGAGCGCTCCAGCAGCTCGCTCGTGAAATCGCGGATCAGGTCGTCGGCGTCCTTTTGCTCCAGGATGTTTCCGATGACCTTGGCGATGTCCGGCACGTTTACGATGTTCCAGTAATACGTTTTGTTGCCGGTGCGATCGCTCTCTTCTCCGCCATTGATCAGAATGTCACCGTTCTTTTCAAAGATTTGATTGAGCGTATTCAGCACTTCCGTAAACACGCTGTAGATCCGGTTATTTTCCGCATTGAGCAATCGGTGCAGCTCTTCGTAGAACTCGATCATCTGCTCCAGCTTCTCCTGATCAGCCAGGAGCTGGTATTCGCCTATTTTCGCATCGATGTAGATGTTTTTCTTTTTCTCTTTGGAGATGAAGGCGCTGCGGGCATCCCCCAGCTTTTCCTGGGCTGTCTCGCGCGCTCCCTCGATCTCACGCGGGAAGCTTTCCAGATTCGCTTTCAGGCTCTCTACGTAAGACAAAATCATCTTCATCAGGCAGAAGCCTTTGTCCGATTGAATCAGACGAGATGCGTAGAAAGGGCCTTGCTCGGGATGCAGGAACACCCGCTTGATCATATCGCCGAATACCGCGATCAGCTCACCCGGCAGCTGCTTTTTGGACTTGATGTACTGCTCTCTCGCTTTTGCCAGATAGCCTTGCTCCAGCTCGTGGTCGACGCTCACGACCTGCTGGCTGATGACGTTGCTGTAGCTCATGCGCTCGCTGTTTTCATAGCCTGGCAACGGCTCTGGCACGCGCTCCTCAAACTTGCGGGAGATCGAGTCGATATCGATGCCGAGCTTGCGGGCGAATTTCTCCGCGTCCTCCTGCGTAGGCGCCACGGTGAACATCTTCTCCATCTTTTTAAACAGGCGATAAGCCAGATAGGTCGTCATTTCCTCGATCGGCAGCACCGCAGAGGAGGCCCCGATCACGTTGTACTGGTAGTTGGCCGCGTACGCCTTTGGCATCTGGTTGATGTTCGTACGGATGTTGCTGATATAGTCATGGATCGCAAATTCTTCGCCGGAGCGCTTTTCCTCACTCGCCATGAAGTTCGTGATATTCTCTGCCGTCACGTTCATGCAGTAATCGTAGGCGTTTTCCAGCGCTTTGCCTTCCAGATTGGTGGCGGAGATCAGATGGCACAGGTTGAACGGCGGCATCGGCGATTGCACATTCAGCACGCTGCCGTACTGCTGACGGAAGCGCTCATTACGCTCGTCTGCGTTCATCCAGTAATCCAGTTCTTTCAGCGCCGCATAGCCGTTTTTCATGATGTAGTCGCGCGTATGGGAGCTGAGGCTCTTGTTGGACAGATTCACGTCTGGCGTGAACAGATAGCCCAGTGTATTCACCTTGTCAACACCTGCGCTGCCAAAGTCGCGTTCCAAAATCCCGCGAACAATGTAGGCGATGTCGAGGAAGCAGCCGCTGCCCGTCCCACCGGATAGTCCGCTCAACAGAAAGACGGTCAGCTTCTTGTTGGTGCCTTCGCACAGCATTTTGATCTTTTTCTCAATGGTTTGAACGACCTGGGTGATCTTCGTAAACAGGAGCAAACGGCCTGCCTGTCTCACACCGGATGCCCCGCTGATCCCATCCGTGATCGTCAGCTCTGGAGAAAGCCACTCCGTGATGTACGGCTCGAGAATACTCCGGTTTTGCAGCACGCCCCCGATCTCGGGATTGGAAAGCAGGACAAACTCGGTTACCGGGTCGAGCCCGATGCCCTTGTACTTTTTGTTGCGGTCGTGCTCGTTGGTCTCAAACGCGATGAACTCGATGTTGTCCGGCTTTTCCTTGCGCTTTTTGGAAAGATGGTCCACTGGGAGTTTGAAGCGTCGGTTTACTTGATATTTCAGGCGCAACAGCGCGTCGATGCCTGTCCCACCCAAGCCGATCACGAGCATCGGATTGTCGATAGTGTCTACCCGAATCTTGTCGCTGACGATTCCTCCGCCAAGCGATACGTCCAACTGCTGAATATGCTCTCTTACTACTGCTTTCATATTGGATCCACTCCTAGACGATGTAGTCTACAAAAACGGACTTATTGACACTGGTCAGTGAAATCTTGATGCGATCATTTTTCTTCAGTTCTTTACCTTGGCTCATATCGAGGACGCGTCCAGCCTTCTCAATTCGGCAGCTCGAACGGTTCTCGATGATCAGCGTATCGTTTTTGCCTGGCAAAAGGATGACTTTGTCCGTCTCCTGAAACTCTGGTGCCAGCTGCAGCAACTGATGGAGACGGACCTTGCCTTTGAAGCTGCTGAGCTTTTTGTACTGCGGGTTGGATTTGTCACCCGTGTCCTCATCCACGATCTCGATCGCTACTTGCCCCGCAAAGCCTTTGTTCGCTTTGCGATAGAGGGAGAGGGCGTACAGGGCTCCTGCTGCCACGATCAGGAGAAGGACTGCTCCACCTGCAACCATCAGCCACGGGAACGGCTTTTCAGCGGCATCTGCTCCCGTCGTCGGCTGCCCGGAAGTAGTACCTGCTCCTGCCGCCGAAGAGGCATCGACGAGAAGAGGCGGTGTCTCCCGATAAAAACTAGCGTCCTCCGCTTTGATTTTCAATTCGTACGCATGATCGGCAGGAATCTTGAAGCTTCCTTCAAAGCCGCTGCCCGTATTGGTCAAAGGCGCTTCGCTTGTTTTCTGATCGGTTTTGTCCGTGATGATCAAAGTCCCTTTCATCTGCTTGTACAAATCGGGACTGTTTACTTTTTGTCCATTGCTTACCAAAGCTGCTTTTACAGGTACCACGTCGCCCGCTTGGAAAGACTGGTTCTTGAGCGGCTCCATCTCCAGCTGCAGGTCGTAGTTGTAGATCATGTTGATGTCGATCTTTTCTTTGGGCACTCCTTTTACCTGGAGCGACCAATCGCCCTGTTGGGGTTTTATCAGCTTGAGCATCGTATACGCGCTCGAACGGGAGAGGCGAACATCGTTAGACGGGATCGCCACCTCTTTGCCCGCCGGATCGAACAATTTCAACTCAACTGATTTTTGCGACATGATGGAGATGTTTGCCTCCAGCACGTTCGCATTCGGGATGTTGATCGGCACCTCCTGGATTTGACCGTTGGACGTGAAGCTTTTGATCGGCACGACCTTTAGCTTGAGATGGTTGGCAAAAATCTCGCTTAAGATCGCAGGCAGCTTGTCCGCTGTACTCGTTTCGAAAAACTTTCCTTTCGTCTGTGTCGCGATCTGCTGCAGGGTCGTCCGGTTCAGCTGCCCATCCGCGTTCAGACCAATCGTATAGATCGGATAGCCTTTGCTCTGTGCGGCTTTTACTGCATCCTGCAGCCGCTTGTCTGATTGGGCCTGTGAACCTCCTGCCGCTTCATTCAAATAGTTGTTGCCGTCTGCGAGAAGCACGATGATCGGCGCGTTTGCCGGATCATGACCCGCATCGAGAATTTTCACGGCTTCGGTGACACCGACAGAAATATCCGTGTAGGCTCCCTTTTGCAGGCTGTCGATGAATGATTTGATGTCGTTCTTGTCTTGCTCGGAATTCACCTCGATCAGTGCCTTTTCACGCTCGATTTTGTCGGTATAGGAGATGATTCCAATTTTGTTCTTCCGGGTCGACGTCATGTCCACGAACATTTTCATCGCTTCGTTGCTTACCTTGTTTTTATCGCTTTGGGTCATGGAGTTGCTGACGTCCACGACTAGCACGGCATCCATGTTGCTTGCGCTGGTTTGTGCAAAGCTCATTTGTGTCCCCGTCAGGACGAAGACCAGCAGCAGTGCTGTACAAACGACGTATCGACACAACACGCTGAAACGTATCATTCTTTAGAACCTCCGCTGTACACAGTATTTGCGAACTATTGCAAAGAAAGGTAGACTATGACACTATTACCACTATTTTCAGAGGTAGCAGTAGCCAAAAAGACATGTATGATTGCCTCTATCACGTAATACGATACAACCCGTTTCTTTGTTACAGATTTCGACACTATCCATTTTTAGGAGAGAAATTATGGTATCCTACTTCCTTCTCGCTGCAGCTTTTGTCCTACTCGCGGTTCGTTTTGCCAAGCTGCTTCGGTTGAAGCGGCGTAATCTCTCAGCAAGGGAAATCGATCAGCATTTGCACGCCTTGCTGAATGAAAAGAGGGAACGCCCATGAGGAAAAAAATCGGGGTCCTGTTCCGGAAAACCCAGAAAACAGCCTACACCTTTGAACTCCTGAAAGCGTGCAAGCACTGCCATACGTATCACGTTTTGTGGGACACGCACTGTGAGGAATGCGGGCGTGAATACCAGCCCATTCGCAAGCTGTCTGCCTCAGTTACTCGCCGCTATGTGCAGACGCGCTTTTTACTCTTGGTCCTGTTCGTCTGTCTGGCGATCCTCTGTGCCAAAACCCTCTCGCAGATTTTGATTGCTGGCGGTGTAGGGATCTTGCTGTTTGCCCTTTTTTACTGGATGCAAAAAAAATACGGCTCCTATGAAAGAGACGCTCAGTTTCTTCCTTTCCTTTCGCAAGAGCAGGACGCGATCAAGAAATCGCTCGTGCATCATCTCGAGGAGATCGGTGCGGATGTGAAAGCCGAGCGCTATAAGGAAGCGTACGAAAAGATACGTGAGATCGGGCATTTCATCCACTCGGATACGATCAAAATCCGCAAGATCATGTTTCTCAACCACTTTATCCTGCGCAAGGACATGGAGCTGGAGTTGGAGACGGTCACCCCCTCCACCTATGACAAAGATTTCGTCGAGTATTTGCGCGAAGTGATCAAGGTCCAGCCGTCGCTCGTCAAAAAGTCGGTGCTCGACTACGCCAGACGATACAAGGCTTACATCCTTTTGCAGGAAAACGGCGAGCAGCTGATGGGACAAATCGCAGGGGCAGCTCTTCGCATGAGGCCGTACATCGATCAGTATCAGGACCTGATCATCGAGTTCATCGACTTCATCCCTCGCGATCGTTTTCTGCGTCTCGCCAAATTGGTGCACACCCATCGCCACGAAGGCTGGGAGCTGCTGTATGCGGCAACGAAAAAGCGCGTAGATGCACAGTACGCTTTTGACCCCGACTTTGCCGGTATCTCGTAAAGGAGCGCGAAGCCATATGATTTCCTCCTATCAAAAATCGCTTTGGTCTCGCAATCTGATGCTGGTGCTCGTCGTGGCTGCCGTCATCGGCGTCGCGCTGAAAATCGGGTGGAGCCTGCAAAAAATCAAGCTGTATGATCAGGCATTCGCTTACTACGAAGCCAAGGACCTGGTTAAAGCAGAAGAAACCTTCGCAAAAGCAAATGATCATGCTGGCATCGAGTACGGGGATGAGGCGTGGACTACACAGATGTCGGGTCTGACGGACATTCGAGAAGAGCTGGAATCCCTCTCCAGGCAGGCTCAGACCGCGATCAAGGACAACCGGGAAGAAGAGGTTCTCCAAGCCTATCGCAGCTATCAATCCTTCAAACGGGAGGTAGAAGGGCGACAGGAAGCGCAGACCGCCACCTTTTTTCAGACGATCTCTACTCGGCTTGGCCTGGAAAAGGGCTGGAGTGCGTACTACCAGCAAGCAATCCAGCATGCGAAAGCTCAAATGCAGTCCTTGCAGGTCAGCGATCAGCAAGCCTTGATCCATACGCTCGTCCTCGTTCCTGATGAATTTTTCGGAGGCACGGAAAAGAAGGCGCAAGAGCTCGAAGCACTCTTCCGCCGCTATGAAACAGCCAAGCTTCAAGAACGGGCGGATTCGCTCTCGTTTCTGGATGTCATCACGCAAACCGCCAAGAGCATCGAGCTGTACAGACAGGAGGGAATATCCTCCGATTGGCTCCAAAAGCAGCTCGAACGCTATGCCAAAGGGGAAATTGGGCGAGTCATCAGGCAAAACGACCTGCCAGGCTTTGTCGCCATGGCAAAGGCGTACCGGCAAATCCAAAATGTACTGCCGGATAAATCGGAGGTTTTGGCGACGATCGAGACTCATTTGCAGAGCCTGATCGAGCAAGCGGAGAAATACGCCAAGCAGCATAAATTCACGAAAGCCACAGACCTGTACCAGGAGCTCAGCGGTTTATTGGACACCTCTTCACTGCTGGCTGGAGTGGACGAGCTTTGGACGCAGTTTGACCCCTCTCGTCTCCTGCAGCAAAAATACCCGGATCAAGCGTTCGATCCGGTTCTCACAGGCAGCGACCACTGGGGCGCGAAGACCTATGCGATCGGCGTCGATCAGAAGGAGCACCGCATCTATTTTGCAGCAAAGCTCTCGGAGAACGAGGCTCCCGTATCCTTCGATCTGGCCTTGGACATCGATACAGACTTTACCCTTACGCTCTCCAAGCTGGAGGATGATCGGGAAAGCCCCGTCCTCCTCGTTCAATCAGTAGGGAAGGAGCGCGCTTACGTATATACAGGTCTCGTTCCGCAGCTATCCAAAAACAGTTTCGATACGCGATTCGTCATCGAAGCGGATGACTTGACCGTAGAAGATGCCGCGCAGGTCATTGTGAAGAATGCTGTAGGAGCGGGCGAGAACGAGTTGGCTTCGTTTGAATTAGGCAGAAAAGGCTTGGAGTATGTGGAAAAGCTGGAGGATCTTCAGCCGGAATCCGAAGAGGCAGCAGATCCCGCCTTGCCCTCTGCGTCTGAGGAAGAAGGGGACTCTCAAAACGGGCGAGGCAACTCCATTATAGAGGTGCCTGGCAACTCCACTATAGAGGAGCCTGACAACACATCTGTAGACGTTCATGCGGGTCCTGGAAAGGAATATGCCGTCATTGGTCAAGTCTCTTTGGACGGTTCCATTCAGGTAATCACCGATTTGGATGGCTGGTATCAAATTCAGTTTGACGGCAAGGAAGGATGGATACAGACTCCAAAGCCGGATCCCTCATAGTTAAAAAGCTTCCGCTGCCTTTGCAAGCTTGCGGAAGCTTTTTTGTTTTTCATTATTGTTGAAGTTGTTCAATAAAAGGGCTATACTCGTTTCTTTGTTAAACAAGAGCAGAAGAGGGTGAAATCATGTTTGCCTGACCAATCCCAAGGTAGCGTTATTCTTCCTTGCCTTCCTTCCACAGTTTGTGAGCACTACCCATAGTGGACCTTTGCCCTTTATTATCTTGGGACTGACCTTTACATTAACGGGTGGAGTTTGGTGTATGCTCTTGGCTATCAGTTCGTCCTTGGCAACAGACAAGCTGCGCAAAAACCCTAAGGTCTCTTCCCTGCTGAATAAACTAACCGGAATTATTTTCATTGGAATGGGGCTCAATTTGATTCGTGCGAAAGCAACCCCTTAAAAAAACCAAAAGCTTCAGTAGAAAGAAGGGCCCCCCTTTCATCCTACTGAAGCTTGTATTTTATAATGGCCTCACTCTTCGTCAGGATATCGAGATGGTTGGCCTCTACCACGTATTTCTCCCCGTGCAGGGCAAAGACGCTATCCATCATCACGTTCCCGTCTCCCATATCGCTGTGGATCGCCCCCACGACACGTCCGTCGACCCATTTTACCGGGGAGAGGGACGGCACCGTTTTGAGGTAATGAACGGTATTTTGGCCAATTCCGGCAACGAGCGTGACAGGAATGCCTCTGGCGGGAATGATGTGCATCTGTTCATTTAATTCATCCAGCACTCTGTTTTTGACGAGCAAGGAGTCGTACGGGACGAACATTTCGATTCCGTCCCTTCTCTCCAGCAAATAGTCCCCGTACGCGCGGGCAGGCACGAGATCGAGCAGACTGGGGAAATTGCGATGGATCGCCTCGATCTTGTTGCGGGGCAGACCACGCTCCAAATACGCCAGATACACCGTCATGTACAGCTCCACCACGTTCTTTGTCGGGGCAACGGATTGGGGCAGCTTTCCACCAGCCCAGTAGCAATAGCTGACCGGAGACCCCGCATTCGGCGTAGCTAAAATAATCATCTGCGCGACATCGTTTTGATACGCATCGCTTTGCACGTAGGCACGCCCCACAAGTCCGCCCATGCTATGACAAATCAAATGGACCATGCCAAATCCCGTTTCCTGCTTTGCCCAAGCGATCGTCTGCATGAGGTACTCGGCCGTATAGGCGATAGGCTGTCTCCAGTCGTAAAAAGCGATGAACAGTTCTTTCCCCATACGATAGCCCATGCTCTCCAAGAGCTGCATCATCGGCTCGTAGGCTGTTTTCGCCAAACCAAAATTCCAATCCCCTGTTCCGGGCACAATCTGATCACTCATGGAACCAAACAAGCCAGGAACAAAAACAATCGGCATCTTTTGCGTGTGGAGGTAGACCACGTTTCCCTTCCTCTCTTTGCCTGCGTGGAAAAATCGCTATGTCTTTGCCTATTCCGGTTTGGCTTGGATGGTTCCGAGCTGTTGTCAGCCCTAGCAGAAATCTATGAAAATGATCCAAATGTCCCCTCACTCTATCGAAACAAAGCGCTATAATTAACGTCTAACGTTACAGAATCTCGAAACGGTTTGAAACGTTTCCTTTTGGATAAGCAAACCTCTATCGAGGCCTGTTCAAGGAGGAGCGACCGCGTTTTAGCGGAAAGTTTCCATGCGCTCCGGAATTCATAATCGTAAACGCTTATAAATTCCTACACGTTGAAAAACATTACTTGTCGGAGGATTGGCAAAATGAAGTTGCGCAAGTGGTTTACGCTTTTGCTCATGTTCGTCCTGTGCATACCCGCGATGGGCCTATCCGTGCAGGCACAATCAACACCCGAGATCAGCATTTACTTAGACGGACAGCAGGTCAAAAGTGACGTCGCTCCCTACATACTTCCCAACGTAAACGTCACGATGGTGCCCCTGCGGGTAATCAGCGAAAGTCTGGGCGCCGAAGTCTACTGGGATCAAAACAAGCAAACCGCGACGATCTTAAAAGCTGACACCGTTCTGTCCATGACGGTCAACCAAGCATACGCACTCGTCAACGATGGAAGCGTACCGCTGGATGCTTCCGCACAAAACAAACAAGGCCGCGTCATGGTCCCCCTCCGCTTTGTTTCCGAGCAGCTTGGTCTCAAAGTCAGCTGGGAGCAGTCGACGCGAACCATTACCTTGCGCACGGACACAATCGACATCGATGCACCTGCCAACGAGGAGATCGACATCCCCATAACTGATCAAGAACCTGAACCTGAACCTGTTCCGGTTCCTGTTCCGACTACACCTGTCGATACGGGAGGCTCCATGCGCGGTGTTTGGATCTCTACGGTTTTCAATCTCGACTGGCCGTCCACCGGCTCTTACAACAATCAGACCAAACAGCAGCAGGAGTACGTTCAGCTGCTCGATGAACTGCAAGGCATGGGCATGAACACCGTATTTGTGCAGGTACGCCCTTCGGCAGATGCGCTGTATCCGTCCTCCCTCGTTCCTTGGTCAAAAGTTTTGACGGGTACACAAGGCAAAAATCCGGGATACGATCCGCTCGCGTTCATGATTGAAGAAACACATAGACGCGGCATGGAGTTCCACGCCTGGTTCAACCCGTTCCGCGCCAATACAGACGCCAAGACGGATCAGCTCGCCGCCAATCATGTCGTGAAGCAGCATCCAGACTGGATCGTCAATTCCAGCAGCAAGCTGTACATCAATCCAGGGATTCCGCAGGCGCGCCAGCAGATCATCAAGGAAATCATGGAAGTGGTCTCACGCTACGACATCGATGGTGTCCACCTGGATGACTACTTCTATCCATCCAGCGGCACCTTTAACGACGATGCTACCTATAAAACCTACAACAGTAAAAAAATCGCGAACAAAGCCGACTGGCGCCGCGACAACATCAACCAGTTTGTCCAGCAGCTGAACGCATCGATCAAAAGCGCGAAGCCAGGTGTACAGTTCGGTATCAGTCCGTTTGGTGTGTGGCGGAACATAGCCGTCGATCCAACCGGTTCCGATACAAAAGCGGGTGTCACCGCGTACGACAACATGTATGCAGACGTGCGGACTTGGATCAAACAAGGCTGGCTGGACTACGTGACTCCGCAAATTTACTGGAGTATGTCCTTTGCACCAGCTCAATACGACAAGCTCGTCACCTGGTGGTCCGACGAGGTACGCGGTACGAACGTGAAGCTCTACATCGGCCACTCTCCTTACAAGCTGGGAACCGCTGAGGCTGGCTGGCAAAATGCACAGGAGATCATCAACCAGCTCGATTACAACGCTCTTCATCCAGAAGTGCAGGGCAGCATCTTCTTCAGTGCCAAAGACTTGCGGAAAAACCCGCTCGGTCTGATACAGGCGCTCAGCAGCTACTACAGCCGCTAGGTTAGATCACAGCAAAAACCCCCGAGCAGGAGCAGCGTACAATCGCTGTCAGGCCCGGGGGTTTCCTGTTGTTTAGTTTTGCGTCAGTTTTTCTACAATAAAGTCGAGCTGCGCCTCTAGCGAGATCGGGTCGTTAAAGTAAGAGCCGTCGCGGTCGAGCTGGTATACTTGATTGTTTTTCACAGCGGAAAGCGACTTCCAAATATTGGAGCCATATACGCTTTCCGGATCGGCTTCATCTCCGGACCAGGCGCTCGTGAAAATGTAATCGCCAGCGAAGTCCGGCAATGTTTCCAGCGATACTTCCGCCCACCCCGTACCGCTGTCAATGGCAGCCTTTTGCGTTGAGGCAGGAGCCTTCAACTGGAACTCGCCGTAAATAATTTCCCCGCCTCTGCCGTAGTTGTGTCCGAAGGCATAGATTCCTTTGGCGTAAGGCTGCAGGATGGCGACCGTTTTCTCTCCTACCGCTGCCTGTACTTTCGGCTTCAGAGCAGCAATCTTTTTGTCCCATTCAGCAATCCACTCTTTGGCTTTATCTTCTCTGCCCGTCATTTTGCCAAACTCAAGCAGTTGATCGCGGAACGATTTGGTGCCGTAAGGAATAGCAACTGTCGGCGCGATTTTGGAGAACTCCGAAAGATTTTTGTCAGCTTCAAACACGACGATCAAGTCTGGATTCATGCTGAGAACTTTCTCTACAGAGGAGCCGTCGCCAACGCTTTCGATGCCGTCCAGCTTCCCTTTCATGTACGGGTTTTTCATGACATGGTCCGTAATCCCAATCGGCTTGATGCCCAAAGCGAGAAAATCTCCGACGTAGCTGTCTGCGAGCACGACCACCCGTTTCAGGTCTTTCGGGATTTTCACCTCTCCGTTTTGCGCCTGGTAGGTGATAAACTCGCTGCTGCCCTCGGTTTGGGCTGGAGCAGCCTGTTGCTCTTGCGCCGGTTGGGTAGCCTGATTGGCCGGGGCTTGTCCGCAGCCCGACAAAATCCCTGCAAGAACCAGCATCAATGCCAGTAAGATGACTTGGTACGATCTTAATTTGTGCAAAATATATCTCCTCCAAATTAAACAATAATGATAATCATTATCAATAAATGTTATCACAAATTGCCGTTTATGCCAACCATTCTGCACCCTGCTTCGCCCAAAAAATGAGCTTCCCTGTCCAAAAAAAGATGCCGCGAACCATCGTCCGCGGCATCTTCCATGCTGTATTCAGCTATATTTGGGGCAAATCCGGCTTTGCCTGGTAGTGGAAATTCGGCGACTCCATCCGGTTATCGTAGGAGCTGTGAAAAATATGCGTAGCTGCAGGTGATATCGGTGGAATCAGCCACGTCCAATCCCCTGTAACAGCACGATCCTTTTTCTTTTCCCGCTCTTCAAACCGCTGAAATTGCTGGCTCGCCGTGTGATGATCGACGATGGACACACCTTGCTCCTTAAAAGAATGCAGCACCGCTACGTTCAGCTCGATCAGCGCTTTGTCCTTCCAGAGCGTCGATTCGCGGCTAGTGTCCAGATTCAGGAGATCGGCTACTTTCGGCAGCAGGTTGTAGCGTTGCTCGTCCGCGAAGTTTCTCGCTCCGATTTCCGTTCCCATGTACCAGCCATTGAACGGCGCCGACAGATAATCAATGCCTCCGATTTCCATGCGCATGTCCGCGACAATCGGTACCCCGTACCACTTCAACTGCAAATCAGCAATCGATGCGTGCTCGGGATGCACGATCGGGACCTCGATCACGAGCTCTCGCGGAATTTCAAAAAACTGTGGACGGTTGTTCCCGAGTTGAAGGACGAGCGGCAGGATGTCGAAGTGAGTGCCTTCTCCCTGCCAGCCCAGACTCTCGCATAATCGGGTCAGTGCAAGCGACGCCGAATCGCCCAGCACGCCGTATTCCGTCTCATAGCCAGCATAGCGGATCAACTGGTGATTCCAGATTCGCAGCTGCGGCTGACCCTCCCGATGAGGCGCAAATACGGTAATGGTCGGACGTATCTTCCCGCCATTTGTCGCGTACTCGATATGATGAAACAAGGCTTTGGCCATCTGCTCCTCGGTTTTGACCTCGCGTGCATCAAATACATGCAGCGTTTCCCAAAAAAATCGTCCGATGCAGCGATTGCTGTTTCGCCATGCCATTTTTGCTCCATGGCGCAGCTCCTCGGCTGTATGCTCATACGTACCATGTGCCGCGATCGATTCGCGCACTTCCTGCAGGCGTTTTTCCAGCTCTTGCGGTGTTTTCTCCAGCTCGCCGTAGCACGTGTGGATGAAGCGCTCAGCGGCCTCTAACAGTTCTCGATGTTCCATAGTGCCCTCTTTTCACGCTCGTGTTGTCCCCATTATAGTTTTTTACCGAGCTCATTACCAATCTCCTAGCACATACGTCACAGATCTGTTAGAAACCCGTTACGGAGCATTATTTGAGTCCTTCCGTCCGCCGCAGCTCTCGCACCGATGGGACAAAATACATCCAGATCGCCACCAGCACGATCAAAGAACCCGAGATAACAAACCACATCGCTACTCCCAATACCTCTGCCAACGGACCGGCTACAAACAAGCCTACTGGGGTCGCAATCAACATCATGCTGTTGATAAGTGCCATGACCCTGCCCAGAGCAGCCGGATCGATCATTGTCTGGATCATGACGCCGAACGGCCCTCCAAAAATGGGTCCAGATACGCCCATCAGGCAAGCGATCCCGACGAAAGCGATATAGCCAAAGGTCGGCAAAAGTCCTGAAAAGACCAGTCCCAGGCCGAGCACCCCAATGCCTCCTGCCATCAAGTGCACACGGTTCTGCTTCGCACCCCAGCTACCCAGCAGGATAGACCCTAGCATCATGCCGATCCCAAAGGAAAACTCCACGACTCCCGCATGCCAGGCACCGCCCCCAAAGTGACTCAGCACCATGAGATTGAACAGCGCTCCAACAGGAACATACACAAAGGTCGTAAGTCCAATCGCCACTGTAATCATGACCAAGGCTTTCGACTTGCCCAGCTCCTGCAAGCCGTACTTCATTTCGCGCCACATGTTTGGCTTCGCCACTTCATCGGCTTTTCGCTCAGGCTGCGGGATGCGCACCAGCAGCAGGGAGATGCTCGCCAAAACAGCACCGACGATATCGATCAGCAGCACATGCTCCATCGAAAACATAGCCAGCATAAAGGCACCCAGCATCGGGCCGATCACAATCGTCGCGGAGGACAGCAGCTGGGTCCAGCCTTGCACGCGCATCAATTGATCCTCAGGGGCTATCAGCGGAATCGACGCCTGCATGGAAGGCATGTGAAACGCTGTGCCAATCGAGCGCAAGCCCAACACCAAATAAATCACCCAGAGCGGCGGCTCCCCCATCAGAAAGATGATGGCAAGCCCCAGACTAGTCGCTGCTACAAACAGGTCGGACAGGATCATGATCTGCTTGCGATTCAGGCGATCCACCATTGCCCCGGCAAAAGGCCCGATCAACGCCTGCGGCAAAAAGCCCGCCATAGATGCCATCGTCAACACGACAGCCGACCCTGTCGTCTGTGTCAGCCACCACACGATGCTAAACTGTACAACAGAGCTTCCAATCAAGGAAAAAGCCTGACCTGCAAATATCGTAAAAAATGTTCGTTTCCAATCAAGACGCAACGGATTCATATAGATATGCTCCTCTTCGTGGACATTCGTGGCTTTGATTTGCTTTCGAAAGCACAAAAAAAGCACGGATAACGTCCCTTCCGAGGGTTGGTCATCCATGCTTAGCCGTTGCACGATAGAAGCACGCCAAAATGAAGCCTAGTTCTTTCTAGGCTGCAGCATAAAGAAGCAGTGCTCTTTTCACGTTTTCAAAACGCAAGCGCAATTTGCAAGCATGGCAAATAACCCATCGAAATCATGGGAAATGTATCCGTGCCTCCTTAGCGCATGCGTACGATAAACATGAAAAGACCTCCTTGGCTGTGCAAAATGTATTTTCATCCTACCGCGTATAAGGAAGGGGTGTCAATTGGAAGCTATGTCCTTTTTTGGACATAGTAATGACATATTTCCTGGTTATCCTACGTATTGAGGTGTTTTCTATGAAGCTGTTAATTATTGAAGATGACCATCATCTGTCGGATACGATCAAGGAAACGGCACAATCCCTGTTTGAAACGACGCAAGCTTTTGACGGCGAGGAAGGCTTGTTTTTAGCTGCACAAAATATATTTGATGTCATCATTCTGGACATCATGCTGCCCCATTTGAACGGCTATGAGGTGCTCGAACAGCTCCGCGCGCAGCACGTAACGACTCCTGTCATCATGCTTACCGCCAAGGACGGGATTGATGACAAAATCCACGGCTTCAAAAAAGGAGCCGACGATTATTTGGTGAAGCCGTTTCACCGGGAGGAGCTCCTCCTGCGTCTCGAAGCTCTCGTACGTCGCAGTGTTGGGGATTTCAACGACCAGACGCTGCGCTTTTTGAACCTGCAAATCAATACCAAAAACAATCAGGTCAGCATCGGCGATGAGGTTCTGAAATTGAGCGGGAAGCAATACGACCTGCTGGAATACCTGCTCAACAACCGCAATACCATCCTGACCAAGGAGCAGATTTTTGATCGTATCTGGGGCTTTGACTCTGAGACATCCACGACGGTCGTCGAGGTATACGCCAGCAATCTCCGCAAAAATTTGAAGAAGTACGGCTACGACAAGTACATCAAGACATTCCGTGGACTCGGGTACATGCTGACGGAATCCGGTGATGGCGATGAGTGAGAATAAAATCATCACCCGGCAAAAAATGACCTTCGTGATCTACAATTTCATCGCTTTCACCCTGATCTTTTCCATATTCGGTCTGATCATTTTCAGCCAGATGAAGCTGACGCTGTACTCCAAGACGGATGTGGATCTGTTTTCGTTTAAAAGAAACATCGAACAGAACGGCTTACCTCCACTGCAAAAACGTACCTACGGGCTGCCCGACGAAAGACAGCGCGTTCCCCTGCCGTTCATGCCCAATCCGCGCATCACGATTCTCACCTGGAATCAACACGGTGAATTAATCAACACGGAAGGCAACATCGGCTATTACGGAGATATTTTCTCAGATCTGGCTTTGGTGCCGAGTGATCCCCCAACGACCATTGTCATCGATGGACAATACCACTTTCGATCACTGACGCTGCCTGATCCCAATCCACAGGACGAGATTGCCACCGTTCAGCTTTTAGTCAACGTCGACGGGGAGCAAAACGTCATTCACAATTTTCAAACCATCCTGATCATCTGTTCCGTACTTTTCATTCTGTTGTCATTGGCAGCGAGCTTTATTTTGTCCCGTCAGACGATGAAACCCATCATACGCTCGTGGAACAAGCAGGTCGAATTTGTGGAGAACGCTTCGCACGAGCTGCGTACACCCCTGACTATTATCCAGAACAAGGTCGAGCTATTGCTCACGACGCCTTTTGAAAAGATCATGGACAAATTCGAGTCGATCGCACTCATCCTCTCCGAGACGCGCCGCTTATCCAAGCTCACGACTGATCTTCTTACATTGGCGAGAGCCGACTCCAGTGAAACTCAGCTGGTCATGCAATCCGTTGAGCTTGATCCTTTTGTGCGCGAGGTATGCGAGCCGTACATAGAACTCGCACAGTCACAGTCCAAGCATTTGTGGGTCGAGGCACAGTCAGGCACGACCATTCAAGCAGATAAAAGCAGACTGCATCAGCTGCTGGTGATACTTTTGGACAATGCGATCAAATATACAGGTAAGAACGACAGCATCCTGGTCAAAGTCAGTTCGGACGACCACTTTGTGTGCTGTGAAATCAGCGATACGGGGATTGGCATCAGCGAGGAAGGACTGCAGCAAATTTTTGACCGGTTTTATCGCGAGGACAAAGCGCGCTCTCGGGAAAAAGGAGGCGCCGGACTCGGGCTCTCCATCGCTCAGTGGATCGTGAACAGTCATCACGGGACGATCAAGGCGCTTCACAACCAGCCAAAAGGAACGATCATTCGAATCAAGCTGCCAAAATAGCGCTATACAAAACGACCGGTCTAAACCGTCATGACGAGACGGAAGGCGGGTCGTTTTTTTCTTGCTCGAGAGCTTTAAGCTTTCTTTAAGTTTTTGTAAATATACTGTGAATCAAGCAAGAGACAGCCAGACATAAAGGAGTGTGAACATCGATGCAAAAGACGGAACAGCCTGCCTTCAAAGGTCGCGTAGAGCTCAAGCACGAGATAAGCAAGATGGATTGCTTCCTTCTTCGACATAATCTTCAGCACATCATGAAGCCTGATCCTCATGCGAATAAAAATGGAAAGTATGTAATCCGCAGTGTTTACTTTGACAATCTCGATGACAAGATCGTGACGCAAAAGAAAGAGGGCTTCTACCGCCGCGATAAATATCGGGTGCGCCTGTATGACTACAACACCGAGCTGTTGCATCTGGAGAAAAAATCCAAGGTCGACAATCTGTGCCAGAAAACGAAATGCAGAATCACCGCCGAGGAATACGAGCGCATGCGTCACGGGGATATCGAATGGATGCACGCCGACCCCCGCGACCTGATTCGCGAGCTGTACGTGCAGATGACACTGTATCAGCTGAAGCCGATCACTATCGTCGATTACGAACGCGAGGTCTTCATCTATGAGCACGGAAATGTGCGCGTGACCTTTGACAGCTCAATCAAAACGAGCTTCCGCAACAATGATCTGCTGAATCCAGATGTGATCATGATCGATACGCTCGAGCCTAACATGGTCGTGCTGGAAGTGAAATACGACGAATACCTGCCCGATATTATCCGGAAAATGCTGCAGGTGACGGACCGCCGTAAAAGCGCTTTTTCCAAATACCAGATCAGCAGAATGTTTGGATAAAAACCATTTAGGAGGAAAAGAAAGATGAACACCAATACCATCAACTTTAGCGACATTTTCAAGTCGAGCTTTCTTGAGAATACGACCAGCTTTTCCGTCGTCGACTCCCTGATTTCGCTCGCAGCGGCTTTTGCCGTCGGACTCTTTATCTACGTTGTGTACAAAAAGACATTTGCGGGTGTGATGTATTCGCATACGTTCAGCATCTCCCTCATCGTCATGACGATGGCTACCGCCCTGATTATTATGGGTGTCTCGTCCAACGTCCTGTTATCTCTCGGGATGGTCGGTGCACTGTCGATTGTTCGTTTCCGTACGCCGATTAAAGACCCGATGGACATTGTCTACATTTTCTGGGCCGTTGCTTCCGGTATCCTGTGCGGCGCTGGCTTCATTCCGCTGGTCATCATCGGTGCCATTCTGATCGGCTTGGTTCTCCTGTTCTTCATCAACCGTCTGACCGTTGAAAATCCGTTTCTGTTGATCGTCCGCTACAACGATCCTGCTATCGAGACTTCGCTAGCGCACATCGTATCTGCCCAAGCCATCAAGCATTCTGTCAAATCGAAATCCGTAACGCCTGGCAACGACCTGGAGATGATTTACGAGATTCGCGTAAAGAAAAACGACACGGGGTTTGTGAATAAAATCTCGAGCATGGAAGGTGTGCAGTCTGCCATGATGCTCAGCTACGACGGCAACTTTACCGCGTAAATAAATCTTCCCCCGATGCGAGCATAGATGTTCCTCTATGCTCGCTTTTTTCTAGGGAAACAGCTTAATGAAAGGAGCCCGCCGATTATGAAAAACAAATATATTGTGGCATCTATCGCGATTATGCTGGCCATTTTCATCGTCGTCCTCTACGTGCTTCCCCAATGGGGCGTCACGAACCGAGCGCAGGGCCAGTCCTATGTGACCGACGTATTTGACCAGAGCCGAGTGACTACCGTTGACATTACCATCGATGAAAACGACTTTGCCAAGATGCTGGCAAATCCGCTCGACGAAGAAAAAATGTACTCTGCTGATATCGTCGTGAATGGAGAAAAGGTGGAGAATGTAGGGATCCGTACAAAAGGAAACATGACGCTTAGTTCCGTAGCGCAGATGGAAGATTCCGAGCGCTACAGCTGGAAGATCGATTTCGATAATTATGTAGATGAACAAAATTTGCATGGATTGAAAAAGCTCAATCTGAACAACAACTATACCGACCCATCGCTAATGAGGGAGTATTTGTCCTACACGTTGATGCAGAAGATGGGGATACCGACTCCCGCTTTCTCTTACATGTACGTCACGATCAACGGGAAGGAATGGGGACTGTATCTCGGGGTGGAAGCCATCGAGGAAACATTCCTGGATCGCAGCTTTGACAATAGCCGCGGAGATTTGTACAAACCGGATGGCGTCGGCAGCGATCTGAAGTGGATCAGCGATAATATCAAAGATTATACTGGCATCAACCTGAAAACAAACAAGGATACCAAAGATCAGTCTGAGTTGATCGAAATGCTTGATGCCATCAATCACGGCGGCGACATTGGGAAGTACCTGGATGTAGACGAGATGCTCCGCTACTTCGCTGTCAATACCGCCGTGGTCAATCTGGACCATTATCAGGGCAGTCTGAAGCATAACTACTACCTGTATGAAGAAAACGGCGTCTTCTCCATCCTGCCGTGGGATTACAACATGTCGTTCGGCGGGTTCGGGGTCGGCGGTATGGGTGGCGGTGGCGGCAAACCCGGTGAAGCTGGGCAGCAAAACGACGCAGGCAAGCAGGCAGCAAATAAAGCAAATCCTCAGCAAGCTGCCGGTGGTGCAGCGCAAGGAGAGCAAGCTGCCAAGCCAAATGCCAACCAAGCCGCCGCTACCAAAGCGGGGAACGCGCAAAACAACATGCAGAGAGGAAAATTTCCCGGCGGTGGCGGCGGAATGGCAGATATGGCTGCCAATTTTATGAGTGAGGATAACATCAATTTCAGCATCACGACGCCTGTATCCGGTACCACTCTGGAAGACCGTCCACTGCTGAATGCCCTCTTGTCTAACGATGAATATCGGGCGAAATACAACGAGTATTTGCAAGAGATCGCTACCAACTACTTTACGGAAGAATACATGGGGACGATGACCGCAGACATCGCCAACCTGATTACACCGTACGTTGAAAAGGATCCGACCAAATTTTATACGACCGAGCAATTGAAAGAGAGTGTGTCGGGTGAAAAAAGCCTGGTACAATTCGCGGTGAAGCGTTCAGCCTCCATTTTGGCACAGCTGTCCGGAGAGCTGGTAGTAGAAGCCAATACCACGGGCGGTATGGGCGGCCCCGGAGAGATGCCTCAAATGGGCGATGGGCAGAACCAGGGAAATTGGCAGCCACCTCAAATGGGCGATGGGCAGAACCAAGGCAACATGCAGCCGCCACAGATGGGGAACGGACAAAACCGTGGCGAACGCCCACCAATGGGTGCTGGCGGGCCGGGTAGCAGAACTGCTGCGGCCAACCAAGGTTATTCGATGACTACCATCATGGAAATATCCACCTTCATCGTCATCCTCATCGTAGGGATCGTCTACGCATTCTTTTACAAACGCAGGAGATCGTAGACATCGAAAAGCCCGAGCGCATCCGCCTCGGGCTCTTTCTTTATACCTGCTCCTCTATGCTTCCTTTTACAGCTATTTCCTCTTTCTGCCAAAAAACAAGGCCCCGACAATCCCCACCAGCAAGACTACCAAAATGACAGGCACGAACGGAAAGCCTGCGCCCTCCTCCTGTCCTGCAGGATCTGCCTGCCCGTGATTCGCGTGATTGGCAGGATCGTTACCCGCTGGCTGACTCGCTGCTTGCTGTGCCTGCTCCGCCGATTTTGTGAATTGAATGAGCTGAAGCTGCTTTTCCTGACTGCCGTCGCTGCTCACCATCCACGATTCCTCTATGGTTCTCCCTTCCCATTCGGTGGGGTCCACAGGAGCCTGTACGATTTTCGGGTGAGCCGTGATCTTGTATGGCTGATCGGCGATTTTCACGATATACGACTTCGTGCTATTCCCAGCCGCATCCTTTTCCTCCAGTGACGTTACCTTGTCCACTTTTCCCGCTGGTCCCTGGGAGAAGCCTGCCTGCTCGTAGAGTGTTTTTCCTCGATGCTCATAGACAAACTGGGCAAATGCCTCTCGAGTCAGTTCGTCCTTTGCCTTCTCTACTTGGACCTTCCCTTGGAAATAGGCTTGGTTTACGTCCTCGTAGGTCGCATTCCCCTCCAGAGAGGGAACGAGTCCTTTTGCAACAGCTGCCTGCGCGATTTCCTCGTGCTTTGCTTCTTTACCTGCCAATTTGAAAAAGGAGCCTGCCCAATAAGCGAGATCGGCGCGCGTCAGTTTTTCCTTTGGCGAGAACAAGGCTGTCCCGTGATCAGCCGCGATGACTCCCAGGCCGCTCAGGTAGACGATCTGTGCTTTCGCCTCCGAATATTGCAGGTCCTCGTATAGATTTTGCTCGTTGGTGATATGCGCCAGCGCGTTCGTAGGCATGATCAGCGCGAGCAGCATGCACAGTAACAGCAGACTTCTTTTCATGCGTTCTTTTGTCCCCTTCCTGCTAAAGTTCGTTACGGTTTTTGTAAAAGCAGTGCTCCGCTGGACTGCTGCACATGGATGTCTTTCTGGACTCCCGGCAAAAGCTGCAGCTGTTCGGTCGGGATCCGGAATCCTTTTAGCTCCTCAATGAGCGTACTCGGCATGAGAAAGCCGTTGAAAAACCCCGCTTCGTACGTCAACGTGGCGACTCCGTCCTGCGCTTTCAACACCTGACCTATCAAAATGACGTGCAGGTCGGGCTTTTGAAAGACGGTGTACACATGATCGGATCGGAAAAAGTATTTCAGCTGGCTTCGTTCATTCAGCCATGTTTCCGGCAGCTTGTGGCCATAGCCCTCCTGTGCAGACATCGCCCATTCCCTCATATGCTGCTCGGTCAACGAGCGGTCCTCCTCCAGGAAAGCCAAAAGCTTGGGCTCAACCTCTGACATCCAGTCGATATCCAGATAGTTGGCGAGCTGATCGAGCGGCAGCTCTGGGTTGTCAGCCAAAAATGCTCCTCTCGCCGCCAAATTCTCCTCGATGACAGCGAGCAGCCTTTCGTGGCCAGCAAGCGTTTCTTTCGTGGTCACGAGCTGCTTGTACTCCAGGTAAAGCTGATCCAAATCACGCATGTACGCGTCGAGGTTGCGTTCGATCAGCCACTGACTTCCCATGACATCGGCTGGCGAGCTCTCCTGCAGCAGCAGCGAAAGCCATGTATCGAGCCCCATTTCGCTGTAGAATTGCAGCTTGTCCACTGCGACCTGCCGATTGCCTTCGTACTGCGATTTCATCTTCTCGATCCGAGGAGTCAGCTCGCTGATTTGCTGTTTGGTATTGGCTACTTCCTGCTTGAGCTTTGCCGTGGTGCTCTCATCGTTCACCGTAACCAAAAAATCAGCGAAGGCTCCTGTCAAATGCGCGTAAACCGTCGATGCCACTGACAAGGCCAACACAGCGGATAGGACGAGAGTGGCTTTTTTACGCATGATCGATCAGCTTCCTCGTCGAAACGTAGCTGGCAGCCAGACCGACCAGCGAACCTGCCACCACGACGGCCAGCATGGTGAAATAGACCCCATTCATCGAGAACTGAAGGGCAAACGGGAACTGCTGCTGCAAAGGAGCCAGCAAGCCCGTGAAAAACAAATAGACGACAATCGCAGCCAAAAGACTCCCGATCAGTCCAATCAGCCAGCCCTCAAACAAGAATTGTCCTCTCACCTGTGCCGGCTTCGCGCCAATCAAAAGCCGGACGCGTATTTCCTGCCTCCGCTGGTAGAGAGCGAGACTCATGGCGATGAAGACCATGCCAAACGCCAAAAGGACGAACAACACGAGCAGCAGTAGCCCATATTGATTGATTTGCTCCGACCATTTCAGGATCGTCTCTGCAAATTGCTGCGGGTAAACGACCTTGATGATCTCCTTCATGCCGCCCAGCTGCTCTGCAAACAGCCCCATCTGCGACTTGTCCGCAAGCTCCAGCCGAATAGCATCCGGTATGTCGCTTTCCTGAAAGGAAAGCAGCAAATGTTCTCGGCCCGTAAAGAAAAAGGAGAGGCGTTCGAGCATCTGCTCCTTGGTCTCGACCTCTGCCGTTTTCACATAGCTGTTGTTCTGCAGGATCTTCGCGACTGCCTCCGTATCCACGGACGGATCGAGGTAGACCTTCATCGTTACCTGCGATTCCAGATAGTGCATGAGGTCGCCGACACCCAAACGCACGAGCAGCAAGATGCCGCAAAATGCCATCGCCACAAAAATCAAGAGCGCCGCTGACGTGGCCGCCCCCAGATTTCGCATAATCCCTTCCCTTGCATCCCTGAGCATGTACATGGCTCTTTGATTACTCATGTTCCCGTACCTGTCCATTTTCCATCACCCATGTCTTCGCGGGAAATTGTTCAATGAGCGTGTCCGAATGCGTCACGATCAGCATCGCCGTCTGTTCCTCTTCATGCAGTTCTTTCAGCAGTCTCATAACATCCAGCGCTGTCTCGTTATCCAGATTTCCTGTAGGCTCATCTGCCAAAAGCAGGCTGGGCCGATTCAGCAGAGCACGGACGATCGCGACCCGCTGTTGTTCTCCACCTGAAAGCTGCTTGGGGAAGCAATCCTTTAGTCCCTTCAAGCCCACTCTCTCCAGGAGACGACTTGCCTCAGGCTCGATCTGCTCCCACGTCTTGCCCATGACTTCGCCTGCCAAAGCCACGTTTTCCATAACGGTCTTACGCTCCAACAGCTCGAAGGATTGAAAAATGATGCCCATCTGCCTGCGCAGCTCGTATTTGGGGATTTGTCTGATCGGAGCCCCGTTGATCTCGATCTGACCGGAGAAATCCTCGATATCCCGATAGAGCAGCTTTAGCAGCGTACTTTTCCCTGACCCCGATCTTCCCTGTAAAAATGCAAATTCTCCAGCCCCCAGATGAAACTGGAGGTTCTGGAGAATGGCTCGTTGCCCGTAGAGCTTGGAGACGCCCTGCAAACGAATCATCAGACTTTGCCTTCCGCAAGCCATGGCAGAAATCCGTCCAAAAAGCGCTCTGTCGCAGGCATGAAGTAAGAGCCGAAATGAAAATCAGGGTCAAGCGTTGTCACGATCCACGTACCTTTGGAGCTCACTTTGTCTACGTAGAGCACAGCGCCGTCATCTTCCGTAGAAACGAGAATGTCTGCACCTTCTGGCGGCCAGTATACCCCGTGCTGATGCCAGGTTGCGTCCTCCAGCGTGATGTAGTTTTTGAACAGATCGTATTCAGGGTTTTTCAGCACAAGGCCGCTGTGCGCGTCCTTCTCCAGCCACCACCAAAAATTCGTGGGACGCAGCTCCCAGTTTTGTCCCGGGATCCACTCTTTTGGCTGCGGGCCGAAAGCCACGACGATTCCGCCATTGTCAGCGAATGCCTGAATCTTCTCTTTGTTTTTCATGATCAAGCCCATATGCAGCTGGGAAGGAACCAACAGTGCGTCAAATTCGTCCAGCGGCGTCTTCTCCAAATCTGGCAGGTAGATCACTTTGTCAAAGTAACGATGGTATTTCGGCTCGTGCAAGCTCCGGTAATGCTGGGAGCTTCCTCCGTATAAGACCGCTATTTTCCTCATACCTGCACACCTCTTTCTTGAAGCTGGCTGTACTCGTCACGTACCCACTGAGTCAGCTGGAAAGCGATACGTCCTGTAGATTTGACAGGAGAATTGTAGCCAAACAAATCCCCGCCTGCGTGCACCAGGATCGTTCCATTTGTGCTGTGACGGTCAATATAAGTGATCGGCTCACCGCCCGGCAGGTTCAGCAATACCTCGGCACCTTCTGGAAGCGGGTGATGGCCTCTGGCAAAAAATCCGGCAACCCCTTTGTTGTAGGTCATATCTTCCGTTTTGACCCCTTCAAAAATAGGATGTGGCTTAGTAATGGAAACATCGTAATCGTTGTGGTTGCGAATCGTTTTGGGCACGAAGCTGGAGCCGCCCGGCAGCCAATCCAGGAACAGATTGCCCCCGAAGACCAGCACCTTTCTCATGTCGAGAAACTCGCGAATCTTTTCCTTGTGGCGATACAGGAACTCCTGGTCGATGAGTCCGGTAATCACCAGGCATTTGTAAGGGGACAGGTCATGATCCGGCAAATCGTAAATATCAATAAAGTCCATCAAGTCTTGAAAATTCGGGTCGCTCAGGCGCGCTTCTCCAAAACAGCAGCCGGAATCGAGCATCAGAAAGTCATTCGTCTTCTGCTTCACAATAGGGCCTCCTCTGTCATCTCTTTTCTATGGTTTCTCTTATCGTAGCCACTCGGGCTTTCTCTTCTAAATCAAAAGGAATCCAGCTCTAGCAGTGCCGAGATAAAGCCTTGCGTGAATGGATGCTGCGGCTGTTCGGTAATTTCTTCGGGAGTTCCCGTCTCGACGACTTTTCCCTGATCCAAGACGAGCAGCCGATCGCAAAATCCACGGGTCAAGGCGAGATCGTGGGTAACAAACAAATAGGCGATGCCGTGACGCTCGCTCAGTTCCTTCATGAGCTGCAACAGATCAAGGCGCAGCGATGTATCGAGCATGGAGGTTGGCTCGTCAGCTACAATCAGCTTGGGCCTTGTAATGAAGGCTCTTGCCAGTCCGACCCTTTGGCGCTCGCCGCCTGACAGCTCATGCGGATAGCGCTGCAGGTAACGATCCGGCGAGAGGGATACCTCTGCCAAAGCTTCCCGGACGGCATGCCGTCTTTGCTCGGGCTCTTTCGCATACAGCTTTTGAATCACGAGCGGTTCGGCCACCAGCTGTTCGATGGTCATGCGCGGCGACAGCGATTCGTATGGATCCTGAAAGATCATTTGGATCGAAGAAGTCGCCTCCTTGCGCTCCTTTGCGCTCATACGCTGCAAATCTTTGCCCTGATAGATCAGCTGACCGCTGTCCGACGACTCCAGACCTGCGATGATTCGCCCGATCGTGCTTTTGCCTGCTCCGCTCGCGCCTACCAGCCCTACGGTTTCGTTCGGCTTGATCGAGAGGCTGACGCCGTCCAGGACCGTCATTTTGTATTTGTTCGATCCTTTGATTGCATAGGTTTTTCGCAAGCCTTGCACCTGCAGCAGGTCTTCCTGCCACAGATGCTCCGCTGCTTTCGCGTTTGCGCTCATCTGTCCATGCCCTCCGTCCGGTTATCGTTGTTCTTGCAGGGGACGAGCTGTCCGCAGCCTTGGAATCGAATCGATCAGGCGTCTCGTATACGGGTGCGTCGAATGATGTGCCACCGTAAGCGTCTGTCCCTGATCGACAATCTTGCCCTGATTCATAATCACGACTCGATCTGCCAGGCTGAGAACAACAGGAAGGTCATGTGAAATGAAGATCATGGACAAATTCAGGCGCTGCTGCAGATCTTTCAGCAGCTTAATGATTTCCACCTGCACTTTTACATCCAAGCCGGTCGTCGGCTCATCCGCGATGACCAGATCCGGTTCGTTGATCAAGGCCATGGCGATGACGACGCGTTGGCGCATCCCTCCGCTCAATTCATGGGGAAAAGCAGCGCCCCAGCGCGGAGTCAGACCGACCTGCATCAGCACTTGATCGATTTTCTCCTGGATCTCTTGCTTGCCAGCCTTGTGATGGGAAAGGATGGCTTCAGCCAGCTGCTCGCGGACTCTCATGACCGGATTGAGCGCATTCATCGCCGCTTGGGGAATGAGCGCAATTCGATTCCCGCGAATTTGCCTCATCTCGACCGGAGACAGACGGGACAGATCGCGACCTGCGAAATGTATCCCCCTCTGCTCTACCATGGCAGGAGGCTTCAATAGCTGCATAACTGCCGCAGCGACGGTCGATTTTCCACTTCCCGACTCCCCGACCAGCCCCAGCACCTCTCCTTTTTTGATCACAAAGCTGACGTCATCGACAGCAGTCATGGTGCTGTTCTCTTTCGGATAACGGACGAACAGGCTCTCTACCGCAAGCAATACGTCTGAATCTGCAGTAGACGTGCCCGGTACGGCAGCTTTCACGGCAGATTTGGCACCCTTCAGGGAAGCCGCCTGGTAGGCACGCAAGCGAGGATTTACCCGCTCTTCCAAGTAATAGCCGATGAAGGAGAAGGCCAGTACCGTAATCACGATGCACAGCCCCGGCGGAATGACCCACCACATCCAGGCTTCCGTCAAAAATGCACTGCGTGAGTTGGCGTAGAACAGCATGCTCCCCCAGCTCTTGGACAAGGGATCCCCCATACCGAGAAAGCTGAGTGACGATTCCATCATGATGGAGACGTTCACAGCCTGCACGAATTGCGGAATGACGAGAGGCAGCATGCTCGGGAATATGTGCTTCCACAAAATGTAGAAGTGTCCGGCACCCATCGACTGTGCAGCCAGGACAGCGCCCCTACTGCGCAAGGACAGCGTCTGCGCCCGAATCTTACGCGCCTTTCCTGCCCACATGACGAGGGTAATGACCATTACCTGGGTAACCAGGCTTGGTCCCATGTAAACCCCGATCACAATCATCAAAGGTAAAAACGGCAGCGTGAGGCAAATATCTACGATCCGCATCAGGAGAGAATCGACCCAGCCGCCTGAGTAGCCGGAAACAAGGCCAATCGCCGTTCCGACCAGAGTCGCGAGCAACGCGGCGGCTATCCCGATCGTAAGCGATGTACGCGCCCCGACGACCAGCTCTGCCATGATGTCCTGCCCCATGTCGTTCGTTCCCAGCCAATGCTCTGCTCCAGGCGGTTGGAAAGGCATCCCTGTCTGTTTATCTGCGTCGTGCGTCACTACATGCGGTCCGATCAAAGCGAGCAGGAAAACGATGACCAGCATGAGGACACCTGTCCAGCCAATCCATTTGGCACCCTTGCTTATCATGCTGTCTCCTCCTCTATTTGATTGCGGGAGCTTTCCTCCCGCGACCACGCGCGTGAACGAGAGCGTGGGTCAAACAACGGGTACGTCACATCTGCGAGCAAATTGGCCGCAATCACACCTAACGTTATGATGAGAAAGACGCCCTGCATCATCGGATAGTCCCGCGCGATCACACTCTCGTACAGCAGCCGACCGATCCCGGGGTACGAGAAAACCGACTCTACTACCACAGCACCACTCACGAGAATGCCGAGGCTCATCGTGATATGGGTGTAAACCGGAAGCAAAGCATTGCGCAGAGCGTGGTTAAAAATCAAACTGCGCTTGCTGGCACCCTTGGACTCCGCCATGTATACGTAATCCTGGCCCAATGTTTCCAGCATGGATGAGCGCGTGAGCAAAAAGTTCCCGCCCACTGTCGCAAGCGTAATCGTAATCACCGGAAGGATCATATGGGTGATGATCTCGCCCACATATTCCGCAGTACCGCCGGTAAAAGCGAGGGGCACCGCACCAAAGGACGGCAGCCACCCCAGATTGACCGAGAAGATCGCGATGAGCAGCATGCCAATCCAAAAGCCCGGAATCGATTCTACTGTCAGCATCGCAGATAAAAAGAACAAGTCACGTCGCTTCCCGCGATTCCAGGCAGCGTAGGCGCCGATCACGATGCCGATCACTGCACTGATCATCAGCGAGGGGGCGACCAACAGAACGGTCCACGGCAATCGATCCGCCAACACCTCTGTCACTGGTTTTCCGTATTTGATCGAGCTACCCAGATCGAAGTGGAAAACTCCTGTCATGAAATCTGCATATTGCTCCCACACGGATCGGTCGAGACCCAGCTCATGAAGGGCCCGCTGACGCTGCTCCGGGGTCAATTCGTTAATCGTGGTCTCCCCGAAAAAGAATTCTAGTGGGTCCCCCGGCGCCAGTCTAGGGAGCGCAAAATTGATCGACAGGGCAACTGCCAAAACGAGCACGTATTGAATCAGCTTTTTCCCGAAGGTGGAGGAGAACCATGAACCGTTCATTTTCAGACTCCCCTTTGTTTTACTGTTCGGCTTTCGCCTTTTTCGCACCATCCGGCAGCAGCGAGTATTTATTGATAATGCCGTAGCCTTTCGATTCTACCCACTGATCGAAGCGGTCGGAGCGGTACGCGAATTTTTCTTCTGGATAGAACAGCGCGACGCTGGTCGGCTGCTTATTGAACAATTCCTGCATGGCAAAGCCGATTTCCTTGCGTTTGTCCAAGCTCGTTTCAGCCATCCATTGCTTTTGCAGCGCATCCATTTCAGGATACGGAATGGTTTTGTTCCACAGATACGAAGAACGGTGCGACATCACGAACTGATCCGGGTCGGCTACGCCGTGGGCGCCGATGTTGCTGATTACGAGATCAAAGTCACGCGTTTGACCTACGGTTGCCATCGTACCGGAATCCAGCACTTCTACTGTTACTTTGACACCAACTTTGGCATATTGGTCTTTCAGCATTTCTGCTGCGCGAATCCAGGAAGGCTCAGTAGAAGGAACCTTCAGCGAGAAGGCAAGCGGTTTGCCATCTGGCATTTCTCTCACACCGTCATTATTGGTGTCTACGAATTTCAGGCCGTCCATGACGGATTTTGCTTTTTCTGCATCATAGGGCGTGCTCAGGTTTGGATTGGTCCATGGCGAGTCAGGATGCGGATATCCTTTCAAACCGGCTCTGCCTTTTCCGAGCATGACCGTGTCCACGATCGCTTGACGGTCTACGGCAAGCGACATAGCGTTGCGGAACTCCGCTGTGTTGAATGGTGCCTTGTCATAATTTTGCTTCAGCTCGATGATGGAAAGTGGAGAAGTTTCTGCTACTTTCATGTTTGGTGCGTTGGTAAAAGAAGCTTCCAGCTCTGGCGGCAGCGGTCTGGCAGAAATATCGATCTCGCCGGAGCGCAGCGCGTTAAAGATCGCGGTAGGGTCCTTGATCACAGGCATGACCAGGGTGTCTACCAGAGGAGCACCTTTAAAATAGTCTTTGTTCGCTTCAAACTTGTAGTATTGATCTGCTTTGTACTCCACGAGCTTGTATGGTCCAGTACCTACTGGCAGGTCCGTAAATTTGCGTGGGTTTTCTACCTTTTCCCAAATGTGCTTCGGCAGGATTGGCAGGTCAGCAAACGTGATTCTTTCCAAAGACGGGCAAGCGTACGCGCATGTAAAACGAACGGTAGATGGGTCATCCAGCTCGATTTTCTCAATGTGCGGCACTTCGCTTACGTGGTGGGTGTGGCGGTTAGCCGGACCATCGCGGTAGTATTCGTACGTGAACTTCACATCTTCCGCAGTGAAAGGGGTACCATCATGCCATTTGACTCCATCGCGGATTTTAACCACCCAGGTCACATCATCCAGCTGCTTGGCGGATTCAGCGAGCCATGGCTCTGGTTTATCGACATAAGGAGATGGCGAGAACAATTTATCGAAAACGAGTTCAGTCAAATAATCGATGTTGCCTGTGTAGATGTTGATTGGGCCTGCATCACTTGGCAGACCGATTTTCAATTCGGAAACGGTTTTGGCGGCAGGCTCTGCTGCTGTGCCTTGAGCGCCTTGTGCCTGATCCTGGCTTGGCGCCGGTTGGCTCTGGTTGGATTGGCAGCCCAGCACAAACATCGATAGCAGTAAAAGATAAGTAAGCATAAGTCCGAAAGACTTGCGAGTAAACAAACCGATAACCTCCCTAATGATTTGTAATGTTCTTTCTAGGAACCTAAGAAATGCGCTTTACAATCAACAGCTCATCTACAGATAACGCCATAGCTCGTTCAGACAGCTCCAGCTTCAGTCGATCAAAATCTTCTTCGTCCTGCTCTGTCATCGCGTTTTCTCTGCCCTTTTTCAAATATTCGTAGAAAGCGGGCGGCAGGAAATCTTGGCGCAAAGCAACTTCTACGGCTTTGCCATCCGCTGTGGAGATGACATACGCATAGGATTGCGGACGATAGGGATCGTGCTGGGCAACCGGATACTCAACGTTCACGGTATAAACGCCGCGGGTCAATGCACGAGTCACAAACTCGAAGACGTCACGAAACCCTGGGCCAGCATGACCAGACATGATCGAGATGTCCTTGCGATTCGGTACTTCCTCCCCATACAGCTCAGCAAAGGCTGCCTGCAGCGTGCGATACCCGACAGCAACCGCCATCAGCGCTACGCTCCCGTGATATTTTTTTACATCGGAATAGCTGATTTCCAGTACTTCCTTCCGATCCCTCATGCAGATGACAGACATAAATGGAACCCCCTTAGAAGTTGACACGCAACGGTGCTTTCAAAAACTAGATTCATCTTAATTTAATTGATAATGAATATCAATCCCACACAAAATAAGCGAAAGCTAATAAACCCTTTTTACACGGGCGTTTGCATGCTCGAATAATATTTTTGAATCTATCTATTCAATTTTTAAATAGCATAAATACTTCCAGAACCTTCGTGTATCAAGGGTTTTGGCCACCTAATATCTTACAAAAAGCAAAAGACCCTCCAGATCGAAGAGTCTTGAATGGGGCGTTAGACGTCCTATACAGAGCGCAAATAATGTTCTACATTTTGGCAAAAAACACGATCCTCCTGTGTGAGCTTGGCATTTTTGCGGAACACGAAGCCGTTCTGTCTCTTGATTTGAATAGAAGAGATCGGTTTGTATACCAGCTCTCCCCGCCTGATTTCCTCTTTGACCGCTCCATGCGGAAGAAAAGCGATCCCATGGTGTGATTTCACTGCCTGCTTGATCATTTCAAAGTTGCTCATCTGCAGGAAACGCGCCTTTACCTGCCTGCTTTCCAGATGCTCCATCACGTACTGCTGCAAATACTCGCTCTTTGGCAGGAGCACCGTTTCGTTTTGCAGATCCCGGGCGTACAGCAGTCTGCGGTTTGCGCAGGAATGATCAGCGGGAAGCACGAGCAGCAGCTCTTCTTCAAAGAGGACGGAGGTCTCAAAATTTTTGCGGATGTAGTCATCCTCCGGGTAGATCGGCATCAGCGCATACTGCGTCCGGCCCTCTTGAAAGCAACGAATCAAATCACTGTAGCAATACGAGTTAATCTCCAGCGGTCTTTGCGGTGAAATGGTATGAAATTGATTGAGAATATCGGAGAAGTAATACCCTGCAATGTAGTTGCTCACATAGACAGACAAAACCTGCTCCTGCTGCGAGACCCTCTTCAGCTGAATAGAAGCTTCATCGACCAGATGGGTAATTTGCTTGGCGTACTGCAGCAAGACCTCTCCCTGCTTCGTCAGCTCGACCTGCTTTCCCGAACGGAAAAAAAGCTGCGAAGAAAACTGCTGCTCCAGCTGCTGGATATGGTGACTGATAGTCGGTTGTGAGCAGTACAATCGCTTTGCTGCCTCCGTAAAGGAGCTGCACTCCGCAAGAACGATGAAGGTCTCCATTTTTTCCAATGTGTTCATCCCAAAATTCCACCTCACTAAAGGACCGCAAGAAGTAAATATTTTACTGAAAATGATAATTGTTATCAACTATAATTTTACTTGATAAAGACTTCGGTGTCCATGCTCAAATGTTCTACCCTTTCGCATACAAAAAGTGGCCCCTGCTTTCGGGACCACTCTTTTCTACTTGCTTTTCTTCTATTTCCACGGGATCAGCTTGCGCTCCAGCCATTGCAGAACACGATTAAACGTTAGGCCGAGCAAGGATAAAATCAATACCCCTACCATCAGCTTGGTCGTAATCATGAGGTTACCATAGTGCAAAACCATCGCACCGATCCCTTCCTGCGCCGCTACCATCTCGGCAGACACCAGGAGCAGCAGGGACGTACCCGCAGACAGCTTCAGACCGGCAAAAATCATCGGCAGAGAGGCTGGCAGGATGACCTTGCGAATGACATTCAGATGATTGGAGCCAAACGTCACAGCTGCCTTGATCAGCATCGGATCTACGTTCTTTACGCCGGAAAAGGTGTTGATGACTACTGGGAAAAAGACCCCCAGCGCGATAATCGCGACCTTTGGCATTTCACCGATCCCCATCCACAGGATGATCAACGGCAGCAAAGCGATTTTTGGAATCGGGTAGATCGAATAAACGATCGGCGACACAATCGCATCGGTCCAGCGGGAGAACCCGAGAATGAGCCCCACGAGGACACCCAGAGCCGCACCGATCGCATAGCCAACCCCGATCCGGTAAAGACTCGCGATCAAGTCTTTGTACAGCTCACCACTTGCGATCATATCCCAGCCTGCCAGCAAAATGGCAGTAGGTGCCGGCAAAAACAGGGGGGGTACGATTTCCAGTCGACAAATAATCTCCCAGACTACGAGCAGGCAGACAATCCCCAGGACGGCTGCGTAGCTTGGGATTTTTGTCTCCAAAAAGGCGACACGGTTGGTTATGACTTGTCGTTGTTCAGACATCTTTCTACCCCTCCCTCGATGCTTCTTGAGCATCGTGGCGAATGAGCTGCCAGATCTGATCGGCATACTGCTCGAATTGCGCACGGTATTGCTCTTGATCCCGCCCGATCTTCGGCATGTCAATCTGAATGATGCTCTTGATCTGACCCGGATGTCTCGACAGGACAATGACCCGATCCGCCAAATAAACGGCTTCCTGAATGTTGTGCGTCACGTAGAGCGTGCTCAGCTTGGTGCGATTCCAGATGGTCAGGAGCTCTTCCTGCATGATCGTACGTGTTTGGGCATCCAGCGCGGAAAAGGGCTCGTCCATCAGCAAGAGGTCAGGCTCAATCGCCAACGCACGGGCAATCCCGGCACGCTGTCTCATCCCACCGGACAGCTGCTTCGGATAGGCATTTTCAAAACCGCTGAGGCCGACCATCTCGATGTATTGCTTCCCTTTTTCCTGCTGCTCCTGCTTGCTGGCCCCCGCTTCCTCCAGCCCGAAGATTACATTTTCATAAACGCTTCGCCAAGGAAACAACGCGATTTCCTGAAATACGATCCCCAGGCTCGGCTTTTTGCCATTGGTACCTTCGAAGTATACCGTTCCGCTCGTCGGCGACATCAGGCCGCCTACGATGTTCAGCAGCGTGGACTTCCCACAGCCGCTCGGTCCGACCAGAACAACGAACTCTTCTTTTTCAATAGAAAAATTGATATTCGTAAGGGCAGTGACTTCTCTTTTTTTCGAGTCTACAAACGTTTTATCGACGTTTTCAACAACGATCCTCATTGCATTCACTTCCCTAGCTTCTGCACAGCTTCTTCAAGCAATTGGGTGTTCACGATCTCGGTCGTGTCGATTGCTTTGTCGATCAGCTTTTCTTTTGCATACCAATCTACCTGTGTCTTGATGTCGGATTCCAGCAGTTTTCCATCACGGTCGATGTACGGCAGACCTTTTTTGATCATGTCCGGCTCTTGATCGGTGTACTTCGCGATAATGCTGACTACCTCATCGTAGTTCGCCCCTGGTACGATTTTGCCGTCCTTTTGAGTCAAAACAGCGTCGTAGTAGTAACGAGTTGCTTTTGCGTAGGCTTTCAGGAAGCGCTCAGCTGCATCCTTGTTTTCAGCCAGCTTCGGGGAGAAGAAAATACCGGAAGTCTGGTAGTCCATCTCGTCGCCTACTTGTGCGATGACTTTTCCGTAGCCTTCTTCTACTACCGTAGAGATATTTGGTTCGTTCAGCAAAATCGCGTCGACTTGTTTGCTTTTCAGCGCTTCCATCAGACCCTTGATGCTGTTCAATGGTACGAGCTGTACATCGTTCAAGGTCAAGCCGTGATTTTCCAGCAGTCTTCCTGCCATGTAGTGGTAGGTAGAGCCTGTTTGCGTGATCCCGATCTTTTTGCCCTTTAGCTCTTCAATGCTTTTAAGAGGTGAATCGCTAGGGAACAACAAAGCCGAGGACGAGTAGCCCTTCTGTTCTCTTCCTTTATCTGCAACGATGAGCAGCTTCTGTCCGCCTGCAACCATGTTGTAAAGGCTGGCTGTAATTCCTGTTGCCCCTACATCCACGCTGCCTGCAGCCGTAGCCACTGCGATCGGCTGAGCGGCCTCAAACCATTTCGCTTGCGCATCGATGTTCTCTTCTTTAAAGAAGCCTTTTTCAATCCCGATAAAAAGCGGCGCCGAGCTGGTCAGCTTCAACATCCCAATATCAACCTTTACAGCTTCTGCTGCTTGCCCTGCTTGCCCTGCCTGCTGCCCAGTTCCCTGATCCCCTTCCGACTTCCCACAGCCCACGAGTGTCAAGGACAGTGCCAATGCTGCACCTAGCAATATTCTTGCTGACTTTTTCACAGTACATTACCCTCCATTTTGTTTGTAGTTGTTCCTATCTAATTTCAATTATATTTCGACAAAGTAACATAAAAAAGTGTATAGATCAATGTTTCCATCGCAATAAATGCTCGTCTCCTTCCTGTAATATCCTCGTCATATATACAATCTGACCTGTGTGATAGGAATAGTGGGAAGTTGTATGGTAAAGAAGTTCCATAATTGTCTTCTGATAGGAGGCGATCCCTGCCCCTGGCGGATAAGCAATCGTGACTTCTCTATGGAAGTCCTCCTCCGTTAATTTCTCGATCACCTGGCGCGACTGTGCACGTACGTCAAAAAGGCGCTCGCGCAGCTGTGCCGATGTATAGCTCCCCATAGCCAAAAATTCCGCAGAGCGCTCACGAACAAAGGGCTTGCTCCCGATGGCGCTCACTACGTTCTGATATTCGTTTCCCGCCAAATGCAGACACAAATTTCCGATGCTGTTGGTGCTCTCCCTTCCCTTTTTCCAGATCTGCTCATGAGAAAGCCGATCCAGTGCTATATGGATCCGATCCAGCTCCGTATCGAGCAGCTGCAAGGTTTGCTTGTAAAACAGATGCATGTTCGTTCCCCTTCTCTCTATTTTATTCATGTGAAATTTCTATTCATCTTACCATTACTTTCTAGCAATCACGAATGCTTCAGAAAACCCTCTCAGCGTTGACATTGATAATGATTATCAATAATATGGTTTTAAGAATAAGGAACCCGGTAAGAAAGGAAATCCATTATGGCACAACAGCAACAGATTCATCCATTCTTGCAGAACACGATCGTGGAAATCAAAGAATCGGGCAACCGCACGTACTCACCCGAAGGCCCACGCTGCGATAACATCGCCCAGAGCCATACTCTCCTGTACTGTACAAAAGGAAAGGGAGAGGTGGTCATCGACGGCTCCTCCTCCAAATTTGCCCGCAAAACGTTGCTGTTGCTTCCTCCACAGATCAGCTTTGAAATCACGCATTCCTCTTCTCACGGGATCGAAATGCACGCTCTTTCCTTTGACCTCTATCGGCTCTCTGTTTCCGAGGATCATCGCAGAGTTTACGAGCGAGAGCTTTCCTTTCCTCTACATGGAGTGATTGAAAAGACCGGTCCCCGGGTACAGTACCTGCTCCGTCAATTTTCCGGCCAATCGGCTCCCCCGAAAAGAAGCCAGTCGTTGTATCAGCTGGATGAATTGTACGAGCTGCTGGAATTGATTTTGCTAGAGAATCCGGATGAGGACCTGCCAGCTACGCCGCTGTCCGATGCGCCAGAGCAATGGCTGCCACTCACCGTACAATACATGCAGGAGCATTTCGACCGCGACATCACCGTAGAAAAGCTGGGAGAGCTGGCAGGGATGCATCCTGCTTATTATTCGCATTTGTTCAAGCAAAAAATGAACAAGACTCCCTATGAATTCCTCACGAATCTACGAATGAACAAAGCAAAGGAAATGCTGCTCGTCTCAGATAAGAAGATCAAGGAGGTCGCCCGAGAAGTCGGCTATATCGATGAATTCTACTTCAGTCGCCGTTTTAAAACCTCCAGTGGCTATGCGCCCACTACCTACTCCAAGCAGCCTCATGCCAAAATGATTTCGCTTTCGTTCCCCTACACGGAGCATCTGCTGACCCTGGGAGTCGTTCCCTGTGCCGCTCAAACGCACAAATACTTTCCCGCCGCCGTCAAAAGCTTGATGCTTCCCTTTCATGCGTCAGACCCTTGGGAGATCAGCAGGCAAGCGTTTTTAAAGCTGGACCCGGATCTGATTTTGTGCAAGGATAACGTCTCTGTGAAAGCGCGCGAAAATCTGGGTGACATCGCTCCCATTGTCACCATACCGTGGACCACCATGGATTTTTTTGGTCACTTGCAGATGATCGCCGGCATCGTGAACAAGCAGGAGGCTGCTCAGGAATGGATCGATCAGTACGAGAAAAAGGCCGAGAAAGCGCATCAGATCGTGGCAGACCACATCGGCGACAAGCGTACCGTAGCCATTTGCGTCCTGCGGGAAACGGGCTGGCGAATGTACGGGGCACGCAATATCGGGCACGTGTTTTACCGTTCCCTGCAAATGCTGCCCCCTGCACGGATGCAGGCAGAGATGCAGAAGCATAACAACGGAAAGATGCTCACATGGGTTGCCATCTCGATCGATGAGCTGGATCAGTACGAATCGGACTATTTGTTCATGGTCGTACCATCGCGTGAGGAAGCGGGAAAGCAGTGGAAGCTTTTGCAATCGAATGCAGCCTGGCAGCGTCACCCTGCTGTCATCGCCAATCGCTATTGCTTTCTCGAATGGGATCAATGGAAGGTGTATGCTCCCTACTCACTGGAGCGCCAATTGGACATGGCCGTCGATCTCCTCACGTCCCCGACTAACCATGTCAGTCTATAAGCAGGTCATCCTGTCAAAACGTTTAGAAAAGTCCAAGGAGAAAAATCTTCATTTATGACATGTACGACCGCCGTCTTGGTTTTTACAATAGTTCCAAGAGATAATGATTCTCATTCTAATTCACAAGGACCACGCCTATGAAAGGAACCGTCTTTTCCACCGTATTCCTACTCGCCGTCGCTGCTCTGCTGATGTCCATGTTCCTGGCCATCTCTTACGGCGCGAAAGAGATTACGCTCTCAACCGTATGGACCACGCTGATCAACTACGATCCGTCTGACACCAGCCACCAAATCATTCACGAGCTGCGTCTGCCTCGTGTGCTTGGTGCTGCCCTGATCGGTGCCGCTTTCGCAGTGGCTGGAGCTCTGATGCAAGGTGTGACCCGAAATCCTCTCGCAGACGCAGGCATTTTGGGCGTCAATGCAGGAGCGACTTTTGTCGTGGCACTCAGCTTTGCCTTTTTTCCCAATTTGCCCTACTCCTGGCTGATGGTTGTCTCGTTTCTTGGCGCGGTGATGAGCACGGTGTTTATCTTTTTGCTCGGGTCGTCTACACCGGGCGGACTGACCCCCTTGCGCCTGACCGTCGCTGGTTCCGTCGTAGCCGCCCTGCTCCACTCGCTCAGCTCGGGGATCGCGATCTATTTTGAGCTGAGTCAGGATCTGGCCTTCTGGTATGCAGGTGGTCTGGCAGGGATCAAGTGGATGCATCTGCAGTGGTTAACTCCCGTGATCCTCTTGACGTTTCTGTGGACTCCGCTTCTTGGGCGCTCGATTTCTGCCATGGCCCTGGGAAACGATGTTGCGAGCAATCTGGGCATCAAGACCAAGCGGGTACAAGTCATCGCCATCCTCGTGTCAGTGATTCTGGCCGGTGTCTCCGTATCCGCAGTCGGCTCCATCGGCTTTGTCGGACTCGTCATTCCTCATATGGCACGCAAGCTGGTGGGTGTGGATTACCGTTTGATCGTTCCACTCTCCGCAGTCATGGGGGCCGTCCTGCTCGTACTCGCTGATCTGGGTGCACGGATGGTCAATCCACCGAAGGAGCTTGCCATCAGTGTCATGGTAGCGATGGTCGGTGTTCCCTTTTTCCTCTATCTCGCGCGTCGGGAAAGGGGGAGCTACTAAATGAACCAGCAAGAAATCGCTAGGAAAAAACGAGTCCTGCACGTAGGGATCTGGCTGATTCTGATCTGCGTTTGCGTCATTTTGTACAGCCTGCATACAGGTTCGATCCGTCTCTCCCCTTATGAGGTGCTTCGGACGCTGGCAGGTTTAGGCAGTGAGGACGATTCCCTGGTATTGTTCGAGTATCGTCTGCCGCGAATCGTGATCACGATTTTGGCTGGGATGGGACTCGGTATTTCAGGTGCCATCCTCCAGGGGCTCTATCGGAATTCGCTTGCCGATCCCGGCGTGCTGGGACTTCATGCGGGTGCCGCTTTTGGATTGGTCGTGTTCGTCAGCTTCTTCCGTTCCCTGGAAGGGATGATTTCGCTCGTCCTGCCCTTGTTCACGTTCGCGGGTGCCGTCTTGGTCGCTGTGCTGATCGTGCTGCTCGCGTACGACCGCCATAAAGGGGTGCTTCCCATCCGTCTGATTCTCGTCGGGATTGCGCTCGCTGCCGGTTTCAGCGCCATTACTTTGTTCCTCTCCCTGCGGCTGGACGAAGGAACGTACGCTTTTGCCGCCAGATGGCTTGCCGGTAATGTCTGGGGAAGAGAGTGGGCAAACGTCCTCGCCCTGTTGCCGTGGATTGTCCTTCTCGTCCCTTATGCATGGCTCCAATCCAAGGTTTTGGACGCTTTGCTGCTCGGCGATGAAGTGGCAACCAGCATCGGGGCACCTGTACAGCGTAAACGTTTTTTGTTGATGGGTACTGCCGTAGCGCTCGCGAGCGTAAGCGTCTCGATGGCAGGCGGCGTTGGCTTTATCGGACTTGCCGCCCCTCATCTCGCGCGTAGACTGGTTGGCCCCCTGCACCAGTACATGCTCCCGATTGCCGGACTAATCGGTGTGGTTATTCTCGTGGCGGCGGACACGATCGGACGCTCGATCTTCCAGCCCAATGCGATTCCTGCCGGCGTCGTCGTCGCAGCTGTCGGCGCCCCGTATTTTCTATATTTGTTGGCAAAAACAAAATAATTTTGGATAGGTAGAGGATAAACGATGAAAAAATTAATGATTACCGCCATGAGCATTCTTTCTCTGCTCACCGTAGCCGCTTGCGGCCAATCTGCTCCCCAGCAAAGCGCACCTGCACAAAATGCTCCCGCTGCCAGTGCACCTGCTGCAACGGAAGCCCCAAAATCAGGAGCTGACCAAAAAATCGCTTCTATGTCCATTCACTTGACCAACAACCTGCTGGCATTGGGCATTACGCCTGTTGGTTCTGTCATCGGCGGAGACGTCAAAGCCTTTTTGCCTCACGTAGCAGACCGCCTCAAGGATACAAAGCCGCTGGGAGTCGTGACCGATCCTGACATGGAAGCCGTGCTCGCCCTAAAACCTGACGTCATTTACCTGGACGAGGCTTACTCGGGAAAAGACGTAGCCAAATTTGAAAAGATCGCTCCTACCCATGTTTTCAACCTGGATGAGGGGACATGGAGAGATACGCTGAAGAAGACCGGGGCGCTCGTAAAACGCGAAGCAGAGGCGGAGACGTTCATTGCCGACTACGAAGAGCAGACCAAGCACGTAAAAGAACTCATTCACGACAAGCTCGGCGATGGAGCAAAGGTCATGGCCATCCGTGTAACCGCCAAGGAGCTGCGCGTTTTTGGCATGAAGCGCCCGATGGGGCCGATCCTGTTTGAAGATCTCGGCTTGCAGCCAGCCAATGGCGTAGAAAAAATTGACAAAGCCTACGAGGTCATTTCTCAGGAAGTCTTGCCTGACTTTGATGCAGATGCGATTTTCGTGGTAGTCAACGCGGGTGACGAAGCCAAAAAGGTGTACGATCAGCTGCAGGCCAATCCACTCTGGCAAGGCCTGAAAGCCGTGAAAAAGAATCAGATCTACACCATTGGCGCACAGCCTTGGCTGGATTACTCAGCGATCGGAAACAAGATGGCGATGGATGAAGCGGAAGCTTTCTTTAAAAAATAATCCTCTATAGGAAAAGCCTTGCCTCTCGCGTGCTTTGTGAGGGCAAGGCTTTTTTCGATTCGAGACTAGCACCAGCTTTTAAAATGCAACACCGTGTCTATCCCTTACACCGTATCCTTCGAGTAAGACCCGGAAAATCATCTCGCTCCATTCGGCATTCTCAATGGTCTTGTTCTTCGGAATCTGGATCGACTGAAAAAGCAGGCTTGCCACCAGACTGCTCGGAATATCTTGGCGGATCGATCCCGCTTCTTTGCAAGCGTCGATCACCTCTGTCAGCACACGGGTCAACGTATGGTGCTGCTGACGCAAGGTGACAAGGTCTTTTTTGACGCTCGGGGAAGACTCGCCGTTCACGAATGGTGCAAACAGCAAGATCTGATGAAGATGTGCGTATTTCATAAACGAGTCGAAGATCCTTCTCAGCTTTTCCAGAGGCTCAGAAATGCGGTCAAGTCCCTCGTATTCCGCCATGATCGTATCCATAAGATGAACCATCAAGGAAGCGATCAGCTCGTCCTTGTTGGAAAAATATTCGTAAATGGTGCTTCGACTCACATTGAGTTGATCGGATACCAGTTTAAAATGAAAGCCTGCATAGCCCTTTTCGACCAGAATTTTCCCTGTCACCGCATACAGCTCATTGATGTTCATTTTTTGTTTGGCCATCATCAACGCCCTCTTTACCCACTTTTCCGATGCACGGTTCTGACATTCGAATATGACCAGTGTACACTAGAAAACTTGGCTTAGCCAAGCTTTTGGGCTGAGCCTTAGTTGCACTTGTACTGGTTAAGAACCTCTCGTTCTTACTGTACTAGAAAACTTGGCTTAGCCAAGCTTTTGGGCTGAGCCTTAGTTGCACTTGTACTGGCTAAGATCCCTTGGTTCTTACTGTACTAGAAAACTTGGCTTAGCCATGCCTATCCCTCCTCCCCATTATCTGACTATTCATTCTCCAACATGTATGATAAGCTGATAAGTATAAAAATACCAATCGAGAAGGTGGATCCGTGAAAGTCTCCCTCTTTATCACCTGTTTGAGCGATGCCCTCTATCCACGCGTAGGGGAAGCCATGGTTCGCATTTTAGCTCGCTACGGCGTACAGGTCCATTTTCCGGAAGCGCAAACCTGTTGTGGTCAGCCTGCTTTCAACAGCGGCTATTGGGAAGAAGCGAGGACATCTGCCCTGACCTTGATCCACGCATTTGCCGACAGTGATTACGTCATTTCTCCCTCCGGCTCCTGTACAGGCATGATTCACCATTACTACCCCAAGCTGTTTGAAAATGACCCCCAGCTGCTCGCGAAAGCCAATGCGCTTCGGGAAAAGACGTACGAATTTACCCAATTTCTCGTCAACGTCCTGGGGGTTACCGATCTTGGCGCTGTCTTCCCGCACAAGGTCACTTACCATCCTTCCTGCCATGGAAGCCGACTGCTCGGAATCAAGCAAGAGCCTTTGCAACTGATGGAACAGGTACAGGGTCTGGATCTGGTTCCGCTGCCTTTCGCTGAGGATTGCTGCGGCTTCGGCGGTACCTTCGCAGTGAAAATGAGTGACATCAGCGGGGCGATGGTCACGGAAAAAGCGGACCATGTACTCGAGACGGAAGCAGAAGTATTGGTCGGACTGGATCTCGGCTGTCTGATGAACATCTCCGGCAATCTGCGCTTCCGCGGAAAGCCTGTGCGGGTGATGCATCTGGCAGAGCTGCTGTACGAAGGGATGATGGCAAATGAGCACCAGTAAAGGGGTATCTGTCACGGAACGGGCCAAAGTGGCGCTAAACGATGAATTTTTGCGAAATGCCGTCAAGTACACCACTGAGAAGCTGCGAGATGGCAAAAGACAAGCATCGAGCGAGCAGGGAAACTGGGAGGAATGGCGTGAGCGTGGGCGGCAAATCCGGCTGCACACCATCGCCCATCTGGACTACTACCTGAACCAGTTCATCGAGAACGCGAAAGCCAATGGCGTGCAGGTCCATTTCGCTGCAACCGCCGCCGAGGCCGCCAGCATCACGCTCGGGATCGCACAAAAACGGCAGGCACGTACCGTCGTCAAATCCAAATCCATGGTTTCCGAGGAAGTTCATATCAACGAAACGCTGGAAAAAGAGGGCATGGAATCGATTGAAACCGATTTGGGTGAATACATCATCCAGCTGGCACACGAAATGCCTTCTCATATCATCATTCCCGCCATCCATAAAAACCGGGAGCAAATCGCAGAGCTTTTGTCCAAGGAGGCAGGGGAGACTCTACCGCCCGACACCACCATCCTCGCCGGATTTGTCCGCAAAAAGCTGCGCGAGAAGTTCCTCGAGGCAGACATCGGTATGACCGGCTGCAACTTTGCGATCGCAGAGAGCGGCTCCATCGTCCTGTTTGAAAACGAAGGAAATGCGCGCATGGTCAGTACGGTCCCGAAGACTCAAATCACTTTGATGGGGATGGAGCGCATTATCCCGACGTGGGACGATCTCGAGGTCATGGCGACTTTGCTCCCTCGCTCGGCAACCGGCCAGAAGCTGACGGTCTATATGTCCGGCATCAGCGGACCCAGGCGGGAAGCAGATAGCGACGGCCCCGAAGAAATGCACATCATCATCGTCGACAACGGACGCTCCTTGCAGCTGGGCGACCCCGATTTTCAGGAGCTGCTGAACTGCATCCGCTGCGGTGCCTGCCTCAACGCTTGCCCGGTATACCGGCAGATCGGCGGACACTCCTACGGCGGGCCATACAGCGGGCCGATCGGAGCGGTACTCAAGCCGGCGCTGCAAAAAAACGTCGCGGAGTGGGATGACATCGCAAATGCCTCCAGCCTGTGCGGCGCCTGCTATGAGGCGTGTCCTGTGAAAATTCCCCTCCACGATATGCTCGTGTACCTGCGCAATCGCAAAGTAAAAGAGGGACATAAAGCAGCCGAGGAAAGCATCGGCATGAAGGGCTATGCTTATATCATGGCCAATCCGAAGCGTCTGCGCCGTGTACTTAGGCTCGGCCGAGTAGGGCAAAAGCTGCTGCTGACAGACAATGTGATCAAAGCAAAAATCGGTCCGTTGAAGGGCTGGAATCAATACCGTCATACACCCGGACTGCCTGCCCAGTCGTTCCGCGAGCAATGGCGTACGCTCGATCTGGAGCTGCAACAGACTCGCAGGGAAATGGACGAGACGATCAAGGCACGGCTGGAAAAGGAACGAACCCAACGTGGAAAAGGGGGCTCACACTCATGAGTGAACAACAGCAGGCTTTCATCCAAATGATCTCCAACCGCTTGGGACGTCCGATGCCCACAGAAAAGCCGCCGCATCCTTTCAAAGGTGCACCTGCCTTCTGGAAAACGTACGAGCTGGATCTCGAGCAGCGCATCGAGCTATTCCGTGACAACTGGGCAAAGGCAGGGGGGCACTCCCACCGCTTCAGCACGATGGCAGAAGTCAAGCCGTTCATCGTCGATCATGCACAGTCACTGAAAGCCCGTCAAATCCTGCAGCAAAACCAGCCGGAGCTTTTGGCCCTGCGCCTCAAGGAGCAGCTTCCCACCTGCCAAGTGACGACGTGGAGTCCGGGCAATCGGGACGAGCTGATCTCGCAGGCAGCCAGTGCCGATATCGGAATCGCGCTGGTGGATCAAGCAGTCGCACATACGGGCAGCATCGTCGTCACGTCCTCTGGCAACACGGGTCGATCCGTTAGCCTCCTCCCTACTGTTTTTATCGCGATCATCCCCCTGGAGCGATTGAAGACACGACTGGGTGAGGCCTTAGCCTCCTTTGACGGACGGCCACGCAAGCAATTTCCCGCAGGCATTCACTTCATCTCCGGTCCCAGCCGTTCTGCGGATATCGAGAACGATCTGACTATCGGCGTTCACGGACCTGGTATCGTCTTTGCCCTGCTGGTCGGATAAAGGCCACTTTGCCCCCACCTCCCTGCCTGGCTTTGTATGCTACAATGTTGCTATTCAAAAGGAATGTACAGGAGTGTCGAGATGGACCTTTCAAAGCTGGCCAAGAAAAATCATTATGAGCATATCATCGAGCAAATCAAAGAGCTCATTCTCAGCGGAGGGCTTGCACCCGGGGATAAGCTTCCCTCCACCAAGGAGCTCTCGGAACAGTTCGGTGTAGGACGTTCTACAACGCGCGAAGCCTTGAGTGCCTTGAAAGCCATGGGGCTCATCGATATTCGCCAGGGTGGCAACTGCACGGTCAAAAGCACTTCCCTCCCGTCCCCGACACTGCTTCCTGACCTTCAGCCCTTGCTCGCCAACAGACAAACCATTCTGGAGCTTCTGGAAGTGCGAAAATCTCTGGAGGTTTCCCATGTAGCCATCGCCGCCGTCAAACGCGATGAACAGGACTTGCTCCTGCTCGAGCAGATTTTGACAGAAATGTCCCAGCATATGGGCAACGAAGAGGTTGGCGAAAGCACGGATCTGCGCTTTCACTCTACGCTCGCACGCTCTACCCACAACTCGATTATGGTTCAGCTGTTTGAAACGATCGCATCGCAGCTGGAGCTGGTGATCCGCGAGACACGCAGGGTAGAAATTTATGCGAACCAGGCTGTCTCCCAGCAGTTTTACGAGGAGCACCGGGCTATTTTTCAAGCTCTGAAAGATCAGGATGCCCATTTGGCGCAGGCTCGCATGAAGGATCATCTGCAGCATGTCGAAGGAATATTACTTCGCTATCTCCAAGCGTAATCACAGCGTTATACCGGGCTGTCCGCTCCTGCGGATGGCCTTTTTGCATTTCTACGTGCTTGTTTTTCGTTCAACAACACTTTATCCTTTTCAACAATAAGAATCGTGAACGGCGGTGCATGAGATGCTTCACCTAAAAAAAGCAGGGATCGGCGTACTGGCAGGACTTTTGCTGCTGCTCCTCATGGGCATGACGGTCCCCAGCGAAGTCCAGCAGGATAAAGTCATCCGTATCGCAGGTGACAACAACTTCCCCCCTTTTGAATACTTCGGCTCGTCCGGCGTCTTCAGCGGATTTAACGTCGACATCATGAACGCCATCTCCATCGAGACCGGCATGCGGATTGAATTTGTTCCTCTGCCCTGGAACGAAGCTCTCGAAGCGCTGCGCGACGGACAGGTCGATGCCATACAAGGCATGAAATACAGTCCGGCTCGTGACAAAGTATACGATTTCTCCACCCCTTACTTTTTAAGCTCGCAGGGAATCTTTGTCCGCAAAGAAAACATGCACATCTTTGAGCTCGGCGATCTGAACGGTCGAAAGGTGTCCATCCAAAAAGGGGACATCGCCATCGACCAGCTGCGGGATCATCGCCTCATCCAGTTTATCGAGACAGACAGCCAGGAAGAAGCCGTACAGCTGCTCCTGGACGGACAGGTAGATGCATTCGTAGGAAATCGCATCACGGGTCAGTACTTTCTGCAGAAAAACAACCAGCAAGGCCAAATCAAAATCGTAGGCGATCCGATTAATCCCACCGACTATGGTGTGGCTGTCCTCCCGAAGAACGCGCCGCTTTTGACTGAGATCAACAAGGCGATATCCAAAATCAAGCAAAATGGCACCTACGACAAAATCGAGCGCAAATGGTTTGGCGAATACATCATGCCCAGCACGCTGAATATGGAGCGTCTGCGCCTTTATCTCGAGTGGGGCTCTGGCATCGGCCTTTTAATCGTCATGGGAATCCTATGGTGGAACCGCATGCTCAAAAGGGAAGTCAAAAGGCGTACGGCTCAAATTCATACCATCAACCGCCAATTGGAAGAAAAGATGACGCTTCTCGAGGAAAACGTACAGTTTCAGCAGCAGCTGCTCAATAGCACGTACAGCTTTTACGTGACGTTGAACCAGTCGGGCAAAATCTTTTTGATGAACAGCAAAGCAGTGCATTTCCTGCAAGTGAAGCACCCTCTTATCGGCATGCCGATGAACGGAACGATTCTTGCAGAGTTTATTCCTGAGAGCCAGGTCGACGATGTGCTGCGGGAGGGCAGCACGTATCTGGAGCAGGAGATCATCTGGGAGCAGCACGTGGACGGGCAGGCCAAACAGCTGGTGATCCGGTATAATATTTTCCCTATTTTCAACAAAGCAAAGGAAATCACAGGCGTCATCATCAACTTCCAGGATGTGACCAAGCAAAAGGATATGGATAAAAAGCTGGAGAGCGAGCACAGACTTCGTTCATTGGGACAGCTCATTTTGGGCATCGCCCACGAGATTCGCAATCCGCTGACGTCCATTCTCACGTATACGCAGCTTTTGCCAACCAAGTTTGACAACCCGAAATTCCGTGATTTCTTCGCCCAGCAAGTGCCCAACGAGATTTTGCGGCTCAACGATCTGGTGAACGACCTGCTGGAGTATGCACGTCCCAAGCCGCCAAACCCGTCTCGCTTCCGTGCGGATGAACTGATGGAGGCAGTGCTTGCTTTGTGCAGCCAAAAAATCAAAGAAAAAAACATTCGCGTAACCACGAGCTTACCGTCTAAGCTGTGCATCGTAGCTGACGTCAATCAGACCAAGCAGATCTGGATCAACATTGTGCTCAACGCCATTGAATCCATGGACGAGCAAGGAAAGCTGGACATTCGCGGTTATTTTGAAGGGCAAATGGGTGTCATCGAAGTAGCCGATAACGGCCATGGCATGTCTCCTGAGGACAAATACCGCATTTTCGAGCCGTTTTTCAGTACCAAAGCCAACGGGGTAGGACTCGGGCTGTCGATCACCTACCAATTGCTCAAAGAGAACGGCGGCACCATCGACCTGACCAGTCAGCTTGGTCACGGGACTACCATGATCATTCGCTTGCCTATGCCACAGGATGAAAGAGAAGGGGGTGGCTCCTTTGCACCATCTATTCGTTATTGATGATGAACCAGCGATCTGTCAGTCACTTGAGTTTGCCCTGGAGGAAAAGTATCACGTCAACACGTTTACCGATCCAGAAGCAGCTCTCGCGCATCTGCAGCAAGTCGAAGTAGCGCTCGTCCTGTTAGACTTAAAAATCGGCGCGCATGACGGGACCGAAGTGCTCAAGGAAATCAAGCGCCTCTCCCCAGACACTGTCGTGATTATGATGACCGCCTTTGGAAGCATCTCTTCCTCCGTAGAAGCCATGCGGCACGGTGCGTTTTACTATTTGACCAAGCCCTTGATGATGGACGAGCTGGACATTCTGCTCTCCAAAGCGGAAGAGTTCTACCAGCTGCAAACGCGCGTCAAATGGCTGAGTGAAGAGCTCGACAAGCTATCCGACAACTCCGGTCTGATCGGAAGCAGCAAAGCCATGCAGCAGACGCTGGATTTGATCGACAAGGTCAAAGATATCGATTCCAGCGTCTTGATCAACGGCGAAAGCGGCACGGGCAAAGAAATTGTCGCCCGCGCGATTCACTACCAGGGGCGACGCAGAAACAAGCGGTTTCAGGCGGTCAACTGCGCTGCCATCCCCGATAATTTGCTGGAATCAGAGCTGTTCGGCTATGAAAAGGGAGCCTTTACGGGAGCTATGCAAAGCAAACCGGGACAATTCGTGCTGGCAGACGGCGGAACGATCTTTCTCGATGAGATTGGCGAAATGGACATGTCCCTGCAAAGCAAGCTGCTGCGTGTCATCCAGGAGCGAACCGTAACACCTCTGGGGGGACTGGAAGAGAAAGCCATCCATGTGCGGATCATCGCCGCGACCAATCGGGACCTGTGGAAGGAAGTAAAGGCGAACCGGTTTCGCGAGGATTTGTACTACCGGCTCAACGTCATCCCGATCCAGCTCGCACCGCTGCGTGATCGAGAAGGGGACGTCCCGTTGCTCGTGCACTATTTCATCAAGAAAATCAGCGAGCGCATGGGCAAACCGATCGACGGCATCTCGCAGGAGGCGCTCCAGGTGCTGGAGAGCTACGATTTTCCCGGCAACATCCGAGAGCTGCAAAACATCGTGGAACGGGCGATTGCCCTCACCAGCTCGCCATTGATCGAAAAGCGGGATTTGCCAAAGGATCTGCACAGCACGCAGCCCAAGCAAGTCACGGGCAAGCAAAAGCTGATCCCCATCTACGTAGGAGAAACCCTTGAGCAGATCGAGAAAAAAGCGATCCGGCACACCTTGGCCCACCTGGAGGGAAATCGCCGGAAAACCGCACAAATGCTGGACATGGGCGAGCGGACGCTGCGGGATAAACTCAAAAAATATCAAGAAGAGCAAGACGACGAATAGGCAAAGCGGCAGAAATCGCCGGCGGCAAAATCCGCAGGGCGGCAATTTCTGCCGCTTTTTTTGTGTTTTCTGAATTTGGCAGGTTCGACTCATTTGGTTCAGCAAATGGCTTCACACAGCCTTCTTTCTTCGTTCGTTGTACCTTTTTGTCGAGTTTTGTATCTTTGGCATGATTTTTGAATATAGGTAGTATTCGAAATTACTAAAAAGAATTCATAGGGGGTACACATCGATGAAAGGATTTCGTAAAGGATTGTTTTCTCTCTGTGCGCTATTGATTTCCGGTGCGCTCATCGCTGGCTGCGGTTCCAAACCTGCCGAACAACCAGCAGCATCAGGTAATGGCGGTACAGCCGCAGCAGCGCCTACGGATGAAGTGCTGCAAAAAATCAAGGACACCAAAACCTTGTTGGTGGGAACCGACGCTACTTTCCAGCCATTTGAATACAAAAATGCGCAAAACGAATACGAGGGCTTCGACATCGAGCTGGTGAAGGCTGTTGCCGCTGAGCTCGGAGCTGAGAAAGTAGAATTCGTAGACACCGACTTCAAAGGTCTGATCCCAGGACTGCAAGGCAAGAAGTTCGACATGATCGTATCCGCCATGTACATCACGGATGAGCGCAAGCAGACGATCGACTTCTCCCAGCCTTATTACCCAGGCGGTTTGACGATCATGGTGAAAAACGACAATGACACCATCAAAGGTGCGGAGGACTTGAAAGGCAAAAAAGTAGCCGTCCAGATCGGTACCAAGTCTGCCAAGTTCCTGAAAGAGAAATACCCAGAAGCGAAGCTCGTCGAAGTAGAGAAAAACGTAGAGATGTTCCTCGAGCTGGAAAGCAACCGCGTAGACGCAGTCGTAACGGGAATGCCTGCAGCCAAGGTTTACGCGAAGCAAAGCCAAAAGGTCAAAGTCCTCGATGTAGAGCTGACGCAAGAATACTACGGCTACGGCGTTCGCAAGGAAAACAAGGAGTTTGTCGTTGCTCTCGATAAAGCTCTGAAAACGTTGAAAGAAAACGGCAAGCAAGACGAAATCGTAAAAAAATGGTTTGGTGAATAACGACAACATCAGGAGGTGCACCAATGGCGCTTGATTTCATGGTGATTTTTGAAGACAACAACTTAATTGCGCTTCTGGAAGGGCTATGGGTTACGGTTTCGATGACTTTCATGGCACTGATTCTAAGTGCGGTTCTGGGACTGATCATTGGTCTTGGAAGGATGTCCAAGCAAAAATGGATATCTGTACTCTGCTCCTGGTATCTGGCATGGTTTCGCGGAACACCGCTGTTGGTGCAGCTCATGATTCTCTACTACGGCTTGGCGATTGGCATGCAAGTGGATTTGAGTGCATCGGTAGCAGGGGTACTCGGATTGGGGATGTACAGCGCAGCCTACGTATCGGAAATCGTGCGCGGAGCGATTCAATCCATCGACAAAGGACAGATGGAGGCAGGGCGTTCCCTCGGGATGAGCCATGGCAAGACGATGCTGAAGGTTATTTTGCCGCAAGCCGTGCGCCGCATGCTGCCACCGCTGTGTAACGAGTTTATCGCGTTGACCAAGAACTCTTCCCTTTTGTCCGTCATTACGGTATCTGAATTGATGCGCGCAGGCAATCTGATCGTATCGAACAATTTCCGTTACTTTGAGATTTACATCGGCATTGCCGTTCTGTATTTCCTCGTCAACTACTCCATCTCCGTCATCATCGGTCGACTGGAGCGCAAATTGAGTGTAGAGGGGGCGCGTGCCTAATGATCTCGGTGAAACGAATCCATAAATCTTACGGTAAGCTGCATGTTCTAAAGGATGTCAGCCTCAACGTGGAGCAGGGCGAGGTCGTCGTAATGATTGGACCTAGCGGCTCCGGCAAAAGCACCTTGCTCCGCTGCATGAACTATCTGGAACAAATTCAAGAGGGCTCCATCGAAATTGAAGGAAAGCCGATCGGATTGATTCAAAAGAACGGAAAGCTCGTAGAAATGCCGCAGAAGGAGCTGGACAAAGTCCGCTCCGAAGTGGGGATGGTGTTTCAAAACTTTAATCTGTTCCCCCACGTGAGCGTATTGGAAAACGTCATGATGGCGCCGATGACCGTGAAAAAAACCAAGCGCGAGGAAGCAGAAAAGCTGGCTCGCGAGCTGCTGCGCAAGGTTGGACTAGCCGAAAAGGCAGACATGTATCCCGACCAACTCTCTGGCGGACAAAAGCAGCGTGTAGCCATCGCCCGCGCTTTGGCGATGGAGCCAAAGGTCATGCTGTTTGACGAGCCTACCTCTGCGCTCGACCCCGAATTGGTGGGAGAAGTGCTGACCGTCATGAAGCAGCTGGCTGCCGAAGGAATGACGATGGTGGTCGTTACGCACGAGATGGGCTTTGCCCGTGAAGTGGCAGACCGCGTCGTCGTCATGGATGGCGGGACACTGATTGAGGACGGGACACCGGAAAAAATCTTCACAGCGCCCGATCAGCCTCGCACCCAAGCGTTCCTGAGCAAAGTGTTATCTCATTAATAAAAGGAGGACATCCCATGTTTTCATATCTGACGCAGCCTCCCTTTCGATTTACCCAAGGAAAAGGCGATCCGTACGTAACTCGTCTGTCCGAGTGGGTCGAGCCGTCCTATCAGCCCGGCGAAGCCTATGATTTTGCCATTATCGGCGTGCCGCTCTCGAAAAGCTCGATCAGCTTTTCCGGCGCGCATGCCCATCCGCTGCAATTTCGTCAGCTGTTAAGCTCCTTTACGACCTATAATTTCGACGAGGATGTAGACCTTGCTACCTTGCGTGCCGTCGATTTGGGCGATGTGGCCATGCATGTGACGGATATCGCCTGCTGCCAGCAAAACATCGAGTCAGCCTTGCAGGAAGTTACGTCCAATGTCTCCGCGCTCCCAATCATCGTAGGCGGTGACCACTCGATTACCTATCGGGCAATCACAGGAATCAAACGAGCCAAGCCGCAGCGAATCGGCCTCATCCAGTTTGACGCTCATCTGGATGTGCGGGACACCCACTACGGCGGCACCTCCAATGGAACTCCGATGCGCAGCTTGATGGAGTCTGAGGTGATCCGCGGAGAAGATATCGTCACGATCGGTCTGCGCAGCTTCGCGAACTCCCGTGAGTACCGCCAGTATGCGGAAGACAAAGGGATGACACTGATTACAGCCAATCAAGTCAGACAGCGCGGCATCGAAGCCGTCGTCACAGAAGCCCTTCGCTACCTGGAGGCAAAATGTGATGCCATCTATATTACCTTCGATGTCGACGTCATGGATCAGTCGACAGTACCTGGTGTTCCTGCCATCGGACCAGCTGGCCTGTCCTCTGTCGATTTGCTTTATGCCGCCCATACAGTCGGCAAATCGTCCAAGGTCATTGCCATGGACATGGTGTGCGTCGATCCTACCAAGGATGTCCGGGACATGACTTCCCGAGTAGCACTGCACCTATTCTTGCATTTTGCAACCGGGTATCACCAACGAAAATAGTTTGCTAGCTCTGCCTTTGGCCATCGTTTATGCGATGGCTTTTCTATTGGACTCTTCTTGGTTTTTCCAGCCAGCAAGACCCATATCAAATTTTTCACAAAAACTATTGCAAACTTCGAAAGAAAGGAGTAAGTTTTTTGTAATTGATAATGATTTTTATTCTCGGTATATAAGCAATCATTTATATGCTACGTTAAGGGGATGTTTTTCAGATGAGTAGTAAGAAATGGGTTTATCCTTTGAGTGCAGTTGTGTTGGGCTCTTCTTTGATGCTGTCCGCGTGCGGAAACGCCGAAACAGCAAAAACAGAGATAAAACCGGAAGCCGCTCAACCAGCACAGCCAGCTGCTAGCAATGCGACGGCTCCAGCTGCTACGAATGCACCCGATTTGAAAGCTTCTATCGACCAGTATCAAAAATGGGTGATCGATCAAACCGATCTGCTGGTGAAATCGACAGAGGAATTCACCAACGCCGTGAAAGCAGGCGATATGGAAAAGGCAAAACAACTGTATGCTCCAGCGCGTGCTTACTATGAAAAAATCGAACCGATCGCAGAATCGCTCGGCGACTTTGACCCTTGGATCGATGCTCGCGAAGGCGATGTACCCGATAACGAATGGCGCGGTTATCACAAGCTGGAAAAAGCACTGTGGGAAACCAAATCCGTTGCCGATCAAGGCCCAGTCGCGGATCAGCTGCTTCAGGACGTCAAACAGCTGCGCGTGAAAGTAGAGAGCGTAGAGATCGACGTGAAAATGCTCGTGACCGGTGCTGTTGAGCTGCTCAACGAAGTATCGACCAGCAAAGTAACCGGAGAAGAAGAACGTTACTCCCGTACGGATATGTACGATTTCGCCGCAAACGTAGAGGGCGCAAACGAAATCTTCAAAGTGCTGAAATCCTCCGTAGAAGCGAAGGACGCTGCTCTGGCAACCGAAATCGAGACTCGCTTTAAAGCGCTTGACGATGAAATTGCTCCTCATCGCAAAGGCGACGGCTTCGTCCTCTATAACGAAATCAAAGAAGAACAGGTGAAAAAACTCAGTCAAGCATTGGATGCCCTGGCAGAACCTCTTTCCAAAATGGGAACTATCGTAGGAGGCTAACCGGATGGATACCAAACGTCTCGAAGACATTGCGAACAAGAAGATGACACGACGGGACGCTCTGAAGCTTGCAGGAGTTGGAGGAATGGGACTCTTGGTAGGTGCTGGCGGCGTGGGGGCTATCATGCAGCCAAAATCCCCCGCTACGAATACAGCTACTTCCACTGGTACGGGTGCTGTAAACGGGATCGTTCCCTTTTACGGAAAGCATCAATCCGGAATCATTACACCTATGCAGGACTTTATCTGCATGGGTGCTTTTGATTTAACGGCTACCGATATAGCTGACGTACGCAAGCTGTTCCAGAGCTGGACCGCAGCATCCGCACGCATGACGGAAGGGAAAGGCGTAGATGACGAAAGCGACAATCCTCACCTTCCCCCTGTAGATACGGGTGAAAGCATCGGACTTGACCCGATGCGCATGACCATTACCTTTGGACTCGGTGCTTCTTTCTTTGATGACCGATTTGGCTTGTCGAGCAAACGACCGGCTCCTTTGGTCGATATGCCCCATTTTAACAGCGATGATATTCGCAAAGAATGGGAAGGCGGAGACATCGTCGTCCAGGTCTGTGCCAATGATCCGCAGGTCGCCTTTCACGCCATCCGTAATCTGGCGCGGATCGCCCGTGGAAAAGCAGTGCTTCGCTGGGTGCAGGATGGCTTCCAGCGGACGAGCGCATCAGACCCGGCAGGCTCTACTCCTCGCAATCTGATGGGCTTCAAGGACGGCTCGAACAACCCGAAGGTAAGCGACCCCGCAGCCGCAGACGAAATCGTATGGGCACAGTCCTCTGACGATCCGTCCTGGATGGCTGGCGGCTCCTACATGGTGATGAGAAGAATCCGCATGCGCATTGAGATCTGGGACCGCTCCTCCCTCGACGATCAGGAGAGCACCTTTGGCCGCCACCGCCAATCTGGCGCACCGCTGGGCAAAACCGGGGAATTCGACGATTTGGAGCTGCACCGCAAAGACAGCAACGGAAATCTCATCGTCCCTTCTACCTCTCATGTCGCGCTGGCCAACATGGAAGGCAAAGTGAAAATTTTGCGTCGCGGCTATTCGTACTCGAGCGGAATGGATCCAAAGACGGGCCAGCTCGATGCTGGACTGTTGTTCGTATGCTTCAACCGCGATCCTCGCAAGCAATTCATTCCGATGCAGCAGAAGCTGGCAGCCGCAGACCAGCTCAATGAATACATCACACACGTCGGCAGCGGACTGTTTGCCTGTCTTCCCGGTGCGAGCGAAGGCGGATACATCGGAGACACGTTATTTTAATTTCCCATCAAGGATGGAGTGAACACCTTGAAACGCTACCTGTTGATTATCTGTATGTCCTTGCTGCTCTTCGCGTCGGGTCTCTCCGGCGTTCAGGCAGCACCGCTGCAGGCTGACCAGTTGAAGCAGATGATTGCCTTCTCCAGCGATGCCCTGATCAGCAGCGGGGACCAGAACTGGGACGAAGCCAAAAAGGCCGTTGCCAGCATGAAGACTCTCTGGGCTGCCAATGACGAAAGCTCCGCTGAAGCCGAGTCGCTCACGGCTGCCTTGACCGAAGCCGATCAGGCTCTTACGAAGGTCGAGGCTGACCCGCAAGCAGCAAAAGCCGCGATCTCCCAGCTCGCGAAGGCGGCAGACCGCTACGTCACATCCAAGGAAGATTCGGGTAAGCCCAAGGAAAAGGCCCACAAGCAGATCGGCGCCCTTCTCCCGCTTTTGCAGGACAGTATGAAGGCTGTAGCTGCTGGTGACGGTGCCGCTGCCAAGAAAGCCTACAACAGCTTCGTTAATGGCTGGTACAAAGCGGAAAACCTGGTACGGGCGGAAAACCCTCAGGTGTACGGCGACATGGAAGTCAAAATCAGCGGTGCACGGATTGCGCTGAATACCGAGCCACCTGATCCAGTCAAAAGCAAGGTAAAGCTGCAGGAGCTGGTCACAGCCGTCGAGAACTACCTCGCCGGGAAAACAGTTGTAAGTGCCGCACCGGCTTCTGGAGATCAGCCGTCCATCTCCTCCCTATTGGAGCTCTTGGACTCCGTTTCTGCCGATATCCAGAATCAGCAGGCCGATAACGCAGCCGCCAAGATGGATACCTTTATCTCGACTTGGCCGTCTGTGGAAGGCGTCGTCATGACGAAATCACCTGCAACCTATAGCAGTATCGAGACGAAGATGGTATCCGTTCCGACGCTGATTCTGTCCAGCCCTCCCAACTGGGAAAAGGCCGCTGCGTACATCGCGGAGATGAAGACCGAGCTGCAGCCATTTGCTGTCTCCTCTTCCTACACCGCTTGGGATGCAGGACTGATTTTGTTCCGCGAAGGTCTGGAAGCCATTTTGATCATCGTGTCTCTGCTGACATTCCTGAACCGCTCCGGCAATGAAGACAAGCGCAAATGGATCTGGTCCGGAGCCGCAGTAGGGGTCATTGGATCGGCTCTCCTCGCCATTGTGCTCAGCATCGTCTTTTCCAACCTGTCTACCGGCAGCTCTCGGGAGACAATCGAAGGCATTACCGGCATCATCGCTGTGCTGTTCATGCTGACCATCGGTGCTTGGCTGCATAAGAAGTCCAATCTGCAAGCGTGGAGCCGTTTTGTGGAAAAAACGATTGGCGAGTCGCTCGCAAAAGGCACGCTGTGGTCGCTCAGCTTTACGGCTTTTCTCGCGGTCATTCGCGAAGGGGCAGAGACCATTATCTTTTACATGGGGATGGCGGCTACGATCCGCATGACCGACCTTTTTATCGGAATTGGCGGAGCTCTGGTCGTGCTTGCGATTATCGGTTTTGCCATTATCAAGCTGAGCGCTCGCATTCCGATTCGTCCGTTTTTCCTGATCGCGAGCCTTTTGCTCTACTACATGGCATTCAAATTTATCGGTGCGAGCATTCATGCCCTGCAGGTGACAGGCAGTCTGGCTGCTCACAGCTCCGACCACCTGCTCGACGCTCCATCGCTCGGCATCTATGCAAACTGGGAAACGACGATCCCGCAGCTGATCGTTTTGGTTGTCGTCCTGATCAACTTCCTGCGCCACACACGAAAACGGACAGTCAAGCCACTGCCGCAAATCAACTGATCGAAAAGATCGTACTCGTACAAAAAAACCGCAGCCTGGGAGGATATGATACGCTTCCCCATGCTGCGGTTTTTCCTTTGTCGTTATGAAGTCCTTCGTGGGAATGAAGCTTCTTGATCCGTCTATTTATGAGGAAACAGCGGAAGCTCTTGCAGGAACAGAATATCCGTACGCGCCGCCGCATCGCCTTCAGCCAGGATAGCTGCTCGCGCCACGACCTCGCCGCCTGCTTGTACCACCAAGTCTTCGATGGCTTTCAGCGATTTGCCCGTGCTGATCACATCATCGATGATGGCGACTCGCTTTCCTTTGATCTCGCGGGCATCCGCCCCATCCAGACACAGAACCTGTTTTTTCTGCGTGGTAATGGAGAACACTTCGTTGACCAACGGCTGATCCATGTACGGCTTGATGCTTTTCCGTGCAACATAGTACTTCTTCAGGTTGAGCAAGCGCGCTATTTCATAGACGAGCGGAATCCCTTTTGCCTCTGCCGTAATCAGTACATCAACCTCGGGGAGCTTTTCAACTAACAGAGGAGCCGCCGCCGCTACGATCTGGGCATCTCCGAGAATGACAAAGCTCGCGATGCTCAAATCTTCCGCTACCGGCAGAATCGGCAGCTCACGGGTGACTCCCGCTACTTCCAGCTTATAGGTTTTCTCCATGTTACACCCTCCTACATTCCAAATAGACTAATCAACGCTCTCATCAGCAGGCCAGCCAGCATGCCGAAGAACGGGTCTGAAATCGCGGTAACGACCATCGTCATCCCGCCTACCAGACCGGAGGAAGCGTCTGCGCCAGTCAAAGCAGCAGTCGCGTTCCCTGGAACCGTGACGATCGCACCCAGAACGAACAAGAAGCCGGAAATCGATTCACTTGGGATATAACGGCCGATTTTGGGCAGCAAGCCTGCAAACAGAATCGCAGCCATCAGTACCATCATCAAAACACCGGAAGCAACTGGATGCGGCGCACCTGAGGTAGCGGAAATAATCGCCTCTACCGGGGCACCGCCAAACAACGCAGATACCATGTCCGCCACGCTGCTGATGACGCTGAGCGTATCGATGTTTACATCCGTCTTGGCAATTTCTCCATTAATTTGTCCAAAGGCAATATTCGCCCCGATGTTGAGACAGACCATCGCCATCGCTCCACGCAGGATGGCAGGAGAGAACGTCAACTTCTGCAGCTTCAGACGATCATTGGCTACCGGTTGGATCGCACTGCCTTGTTTCAGAATCAAAGAGACCACGCTGGACAAAATGACGGAAACCGTAACGGTGTAAACCAGATCCTTCGTCAAAAAATACGTCAAAAGTCCGGTTGCCATCGACGTGGCACCGACTGCCATATTATTCCGAGCCATGTCCCAGGATACTCGAGCCAGCATGATTCCTACACCTGCCATCATGCCGTTCGTAATGACCGGACCGATAAAGTCGACAATTCTCTCTAAAAAGCCGAACAGACCAATAATCGTCATGATGATACCGCCCACAAAAATCATGGAGAGCCGTTCCTTCATACTCTTACCGATTGTTCCCGCAAGCGTAATCGTTTCAGCCTGATAGGAAACGACAGCTACTGATCCTGTGACAGCGTTCCCTGCGGCACCGACCAAGAAAGCCAATGCAGTAGGAACGGATGCAAAGCCGAGGGACAGAGCCAGCAGCCCTTGCGGCAAACCGTTCAGTACCACGCTAAGCGCCGCGATAATATCCTTCCATTCCATTTTCTTTTCCCCTTTTCCAATCGAGCGATTATACAAAAAAATTCTCACGGGTTAAGTTATCATAATATCCGATCTATTTCAATTGAAATTTCTATTATTTTTCGTGTTTTGACTATATCGCAGCATGGTAAGTTGGCTAACTTTCGTTTATAAATGCCAATTGCGAACATTTCCCCTTCATGGGCAAAGCATTATACGTGCCAATATACTCGTTCTTTATAAAAAATTCTCACGCACGATCGTAAGAATCCTTTCCATTCCAACTTGTTCACGCAAAAAAGCATGTGCAGGATCATACGATCTCACACATGCTTTCGCTTTGGTTACGCTTCTTTTGGCAGTACAATTCCGCGGTAGAGCTGAACAGTAATCCCATAATAGACAGCGTAGATGAGTGCGAAAATCAGCGTCGGTATCCATAACTGGACGTAAGGCTCAAGCAGAATAACCGAGAACATTTTCATACCTACCCATACATGCAAAAGTCCCATCAAGGCCGGGAAAATAAATACGAGGAACAGCTCCTTGTAAATCGAGCCGACCAGCCAGGACTTGCGTACTCCGATCTTGCGCAGCATCTGATACCGCCCGCGATCCCGAGTCGCTCCGGAAAGAATTTTGAACATCAGGCAGCTCGCCATCATGGCGAGGAACGCAATTCCCAGGAAGAAGCCCATGAACATCGTTCCGCTCGTAAATGCGTACAGACTCTCGTACATCCCGTATTTGGTCATGAGCGTGCCCTCTTCCTCGGAGGACATCTGCCCGATCTGACGCTGCTGCATGGCTTTTAACTGTGGCTTGTACTTTAGAAAATCATCGACCTTTGCGAGCAGCAGTGTGTGCTCATCGCCTTTCATCGCAGCGAAGGTCGCCTGATCTACGATTTGTATCTGTTTATCTCCAAGCATCGAGTAACTGGAGATGAACTCATTTCGGATGGCCTGCTCCCACTGTTCTGGAAGCGGCTCGCTATCCTTTCCGCTGGTAGAGGAAAGGGAGGCAGGCAGCTGTGCAGAGACGCGGATCGGTTGGCTATCCCGACGGTACTCCTTCATACTGTTGCTTGAGATGAGCGGCGGATGTGCGAGCAAATCCTCTTTGACATAGGAAATGGCGTTGTCGTCTATTTTATAGCGGTACGTGAGCTGCTCCTCGACCGCCATCGATTTCAGAGCCTCCGCATCTTCTAGAGAGGGATCCTGCAGCGTGACATCGTAGACGCGAGCGACGTTTGCGATCAGGGCGACATTGTTTTGGAATGCCAGTCCACCTGCCATGGCGCCTACCCCGAGGGCGATCAGCATGGCGACAGTTGCCAGCACCTTTGTCAGGTTGTTGACGCGAAAATGCAGCTGAGCGAGCGTAAACGCATTGAGCTTTTGATCGTTCAGCTTTTGATTTTGCTTGAGCAGCTTCATGAAAGCAGGCAACAAGGCAATGAACAACAGGTACGTCCCTACTGTAGTCGCTACAGCACCGACAAGCAGTCCGAGTGCCAGCAGCTCCTTCATGTGAATCAGCGCGTAATAGCCCACTGCCACGAGAGCGAGCCCAAACACGGCTGCCAGTACCGTACCGACTCCGATCGCTTTCACACGGTCGTGCTGCTGCTCGGAACGAATGAGGTCCAGCTCGGTAGCTCGCGCCAGGCGAACCGCATTTACTGTAGAGGTGATCAAAAACAGCACTGTGAAAAATCCGCCTGTCATCAGCAAAGCTGGTGTGTAGAATGGCTGGTAGCCCGCAGCTGAGATATCCAGCTGATCCATCAGCAGCGATCCGATCCCACCGGCAAGCCCGATACCTGCCAAGCTTCCCACGATCAGCGAAAGGATCCCCACAGCCAGCGTTTCCAAAAACAGAATTTGGCTGATCTTCCCCCGTTTCGCTCCCAAAACCCGATACATCCCCAGCTCTTTTCGTCTGAGCGAAAGCAAAAAGGAATTGGCGTAAAAAATGTAAAAGATCGTGATGAACGCCAGTAAAAATGCACCCACATTAAAAACCAGCTGAATCGAGCTGATTACGGAGTTTTCCTTAGTAAACTCGCTGTTGAGCGCAAGGGTCTGAAACATGTAAAAAACCGAGATGGAGATGACCAGCCCGATAAGCAGAACCAGGTAGTCCTTCAACATTTTGCGCATACTCGATAGCGATAGCTTCAGTAACATCGTTCGTACCTCCTAGTCCGTTTCCTGAGATGCACCAAGCTCGGCGAGTACATCCAGAATTTGTTTGAAAAAGGAGGAGCGGTCTTCTGTGCGATGGATTTCTTTGTACAGGCTTCCATCCTGAATAAATAAAATGCGCTGGCAATAGCTCGCACTAAAGGCATCGTGTGTCACCATCAGGATCGAGACGTGGTGGTTTTCGTTCAAATCGCTCATCGTCTCCAGCAAGCTTTTCGCGTTTTTGGAATCGAGTGCCCCTGTCGGCTCATCTGCCAGCAAAATCGCCGGTTCATGCACGAGTGCGCGAGCTGCCGCTGCTCTTTGCTTTTGTCCTCCAGATACCTGCACAGGATACTTCGTCAGAAGCTCCTCTATCCCCAGCGTTTTCGCGACCTTTTTCACCTGCTCCCGAATTTGCGTGGAAGGAATACCCTGCAGGGAAAGTGGCAGCGCAATATTTTCGTACATCGTCAAATTCTCCAGCAAATTAAAATCCTGAAAGATAAAGCCAAGTCGCTGCGACCGGAAATCTGCCAGCTGATTCTGGTTCATTTTCGTGATGTCGGTTCCGGCGATCTCAATGACGCCTTGGCTCGGGCGATCCAGTGTCGAAATGACATTCAGCAGCGTAGTCTTTCCGGATCCAGATGGACCCATGATGCCAACGAACTCGCCCTCCCGAATGTTCAGCGTGACTCCCTTAAGTGCATGGGATTGGCTTTCTCCCTTTGCTCCGTATATTTTTTGGACCTGTTTGACTTCTAGGACAGATGTGTTCATCAATCATGCTCCCCTCTTCTCTGTTTCGTACCTACCGTTCTGGTGTGTGGCAACGGTTCTAACTGTACCGATTTTCCAGAGAGGGAGCCATTGATCTATCTAACAGTTACCTTACTCTTTTGTAAGAAACCTACAGAAAAAAAAGGCACGGAATGGAACATTCCCCGCCTGAAGACCATGCTATTCAGATAATTGATCAGGATATTGCTTGATCACTCCGTCCGAGATAACGTCCGCCACCCGCCAAATGTGGTCGATTCCTTTATCAAACGCGGTAAAATCTGCATCCCAATCTTTATTGAGTCTGGCATCCAGGACATCCGTAACCAGCTGCAGGTGCGTATGTAGCATGTCTCGCAAAACATTCAGAGACCAATTCGCATTGAGGCCGCTGAGAAGATTGGCGATGTCATCGGCATTTTGGTACCACTCCGTATTGTGCGATTTCAGCTCCACCTGATTATTGCTTTTGGCTGCATCCAGAATCTTTCCGATGAGAAGGACATGTTCACTCAACAGCTGCGCGAGCTTATTCCCGGAGTCCTCGCCATAAAAGGGCTTGATTGCATTGCCAATATCCACCTGATTTTGCATTAGCCTTTCCAGCAGCTTGTTTTGATCTGGGAGTCCATCGATGGAGCTGGTGATGTAGTTCCTTGTCCAAGTCACCTGATCCGTCCATAGCTTCCGCATCTCATCATGCAGCACTGCACTGTCTGCTTTTTGGAAATCCTCCTGCTGGCTGTGACCACTATTCTCCTCGGCTTCCACAACAACCGGAGAACTGAGCAATCCCTGACAGAGAAGCAGGAGTATCGCCTTTTGGAAATTTCTTTTCAACAGTCATCCTCCTCTTTTCATGAATGAAGGTACTTCAACTATTCTTAACCGAAACTCGCCTTCCATTCTTAGCCGGAAAAATCCCTTCCAGAAACCGCTTTTGATTTTCCATCTCATTTCGGCATCGATTTAGCTCCAAATTTGAATTGTTACGATAAATTTTCGATTATACAATACTTCAAAGCAAACCTTCGCACGAGCAGTAAGTATATAAAGAGAGAGAATAAAAACAAGAGGAAGAAGATGAGAGGAATGGCAGCTCTGCAAGAAGAAATTCACTTGGATTCCATGAAGGTCGCACAGGAATACGTCAATGAAGTCTACGAGACCATTCAGACGCGTAATCCAGGCGAGCAAGAGTTTCACCAAGCTGTGAAAGAAATTTTCGATTCTCTGGTACCTGTATTCGCCAAGCATCCCAAGTACATGAACAATGGCATTCTGGAGAGAATCAGCGAGCCTGAGCGTATTATCACCTTCCGTGTTCCCTGGGTAGATGACTTTGGCAAAGTGCGGGTAAATCGCGGGTTCCGTGTACAGTTCAGCAGTGCGATTGGTCCGTACAAAGGGGGCATTCGCTTCCACCCCTCCGTCAATGCCAGTATCATCAAATTTCTAGGCTTTGAGCAAATCTTTAAAAACGCCTTGACTGGCCAGCCCATCGGTGGCGGAAAGGGCGGGTCGGACTTCGATCCAAAAGGGAAGTCGGACGGGGAAGTCATGCGCTTTACTCAAAGCTTCATGACAGAGCTGTGTAAATATATCGGTCCAGATACCGATGTACCTGCAGGAGATATTGGCGTAGGCGCACGCGAAATTGGCTACATGTTCGGACAGTACAAACGCATTCGCGGCGGCTTTGAAGCAGGCGTCCTGACGGGAAAAGGTCTGGGCTATGGGGGAAGTCTGGCCCGTACCGAAGCAACCGGTTACGGTGTCGTGTACTTTGTTGAGGAAATGCTGAAAGATCAGGGAGAGAGCATGAAAGGCCGCACGGTTGTCGTATCTGGGTCTGGCAACGTCTCGATCTACGCGATGGAGAAAGCCATGCAGCTGGGCGCAAGTGTGGTGGCATGCAGCGACTCCAATGGTTACATCTACGACAAAAACGGAGTGAATCTGGAGACGGTGAAACGTCTAAAAGAAGTAGAGCGAAAACGAATCTCCGACTATGTCAAGGAGCACCCGCAAGCAGAGTATCGAGAAGGCTGCTCCGGCATTTGGGAGATTCCTTGCGATGTCGCACTGCCGTGTGCTACCCAAAACGAGATCGACGCGAATTCTGCTCGCATTCTCGTGAAAAATGGGGTGCGTGCAATTGGCGAGGGGGCCAACATGCCTTCCACCCTCGAAGCCATCGAAGTGTTCCTGCAAAGCGGTGTTCTTTTTGGCCCTGCGAAAGCAGCCAATGCCGGCGGGGTTTCCGTATCAGCACTGGAAATGGCTCAAAACAGCATGCGACTGGCGTGGACATTTGAAGAAGTGGATGCCAAGCTGCACGAAATCATGATCAATATTTATCGAACCAGCATGAAAGCAGCCGCGGAGTACGGTCACCCTGGCAATCTCGTCGTCGGTGCCAATATCGCCGGCTTCATCAAAGTGGCGGACGCCATGATGGTCCAGGGCCTGGTGTAACCCCATACGATCGGCATTAGAAAATTTGGCTCCGCTAATCTTTGTGGCGGATCCAAGTTGCCCTTATACTGGCTAAGAATCTTTTACATTCTTTTTGTATAAAGCAAGCAAGGACAGCTCGAAGCGGCTGTCCTTGCTCTTTTTTCAGGCAATAATTTTCGTCTTCTTTGCGTTCTCCGTAGATTTTTTGATCAGACCACTGAGCGGACGCTTCAGCACGAGAGCGACAAACAGGCTGAGTCCGATGAAGCCGAGCAGAAAGAGAATATCCCGTATCGCCGTCTGCCAGAGGATTCCCCCCACACCTTCACGCAGCAGGCTGATCGCATACGTAAACGGCATAAACGGATTCAAAGCCTGGAAGAAAGCCGGTGTCATGCTGATGGGAAACGTCCCGCCTGAACTGGAGAACTGGAACACCATGAAAATGATGGCGAGACCCTTCCCCACGTTGCCAAAGACGGACAAAAGCGTGTACGTAATGGTGACAAATACCGCACTGACCAGCATGGCGAACAAAACGAACGGCAGCTTATCCGCGACATAGGCTTCTAGCAAGTAGATATCCCCTAGCGTAATGAATAGCGCCTGAAACATCCCGATCGTCAAAAATGTCGCCAGCCTCCCCAAATACAGCTGATACGCCTTGTATCGCTCACCCGGATTGTCTGCCTCCGCCTTCAGCAAGGAAATCAGCAAGGTCGCCCCCACCCATAAGGATAGGACTCCGTAAAAGGGAGACATGGCAGAGCCGTAGTTGGGAATCGGGTATTTGCGATTCTCCTGGATTTGCACAGGGCTTGCCAAAAAGTCGCTTTCCGCCTGGATATCCCCGCGCAACAGCTTGGCGAGAGCAGCAAACTGATTGTTCCCTTCAAACTCCCGAAGCTTATCGGCAGCCTCGGAAACCGCTCGCTCTAGCGCAGGAAGATCTTCGCGCACCAGAGCGGCGACTCGATGTACGCCTGATTCGAGCTGCGGCAGCTGGTTTCGTACAAAATCAGACAGTCTTCTAAGCTCATTTTCTGCGTTAGGCAGGTCATTTTGGATGAAACTGGCTGCTGCATCCAGCCTCTTCCCGATTTCCGGCAGACTGTTTTTCAGCAGGGGTCCAACGGTCGTTACCATTCTGTCCAGTTCATCCACTTTGGCTGCGAGACCCTGCGACAGCTCGTGGACCTTTGCTCGAATCTGCGGCATTTGCTCCTGTATCCGTTTCAGCTCTGCCTGACCAAATTCCAGACCAGCGCGTGCATCCTTTAAAATCGCGGCAAGATCCGGCAATCGCTCCTTTGCTGCCTGCAAACGGTTAGCTGCCGTACCTGTTACTTCTCTCAGCTTTTCTATAGCGGCAGATATTTGGGGGACAATCTGTGAATCGTACTTGGCGAGTATGGAGCCCAAGACATCGCTTGTCTCGAGTGCATGCTGTCGCAGCTGCTCGATTGTCTCCCGAAGCGGTTTCTTTCCTTCTTCCAATGCTTTCGCAACAATACCGATCAGTTCTACCTGTCTGTTCAGCTTTCCAAGAGCATCCTGCAGACGGTCTATCTGTACCTGCAGCGGCTGACCAGGCAAGTAAGCGTTGAGTCGCTCCAGCAAAGAGGCGGTATGCGTGAGCACCCGTGCGACGGTGGTCAACCTCGCCTGCACCGCTTTCACCTCGTCTGCGGTGGGCCAGCGATCTGGATTTGTCTCGAGCAAACGATCTGTCAGCAGAGCGGCCGCATCCGCAGCTTGCTGCGCAAACTCGAGGTTCTGCGCTGCGACAGGTGCGATAGACTCCCACGCTCCCTCATGCGCTGTCAGAAACTCGTTCATCTGATCGGCAAAAGCCGCACCCTTATCCGCTATGTCTCCGATACGTGGCAGCGCATCCTGTGCCGCAGTCACGACCTCCAGCGCCTTGTTCGTCTTTTCGAGAGCCAGATTGACCGTCTCTTCTACCTGATGAAATCGCTGATCCAGCTCCTGCACGCGATTTGCCGCCTGATGAATCTGCGGAAGCTTGTCCTGCACGGCGAGAATCTGCGAGATCGCCTCATTGATTTTCGGCCAGTTCTGCTGGATTTTGAGCAAGTACGAAGCAGCTTGATTGATCTCGGGAATTTTTTCTTCCAGTGCAGGTATGACTTGCGCCTTTTCATGAATCTCAGGCAGCTTCTTTTCCAGCTCCAGCACTTTTTGACCCGCAGCCTCGATCTGCGGAAGATTCTTCTCGAGAGCAAAGATACCCTGTTCGATCTTACGGATTGTCGGCAGCTGCGCCTCGACCTCGATACCGATTTCCTTTAGTTTTTTCAGTAACGCCCCACTGACAGCCTCCGTGAAATTTTCGTTGATTTCCTTCGCGATCGCAGAGACCCCTGATGAGGTAATCTTGGGAGCGACTGCGTTCACTTTTTCGTTTACGGTGTAGATAACGGTAGGCCTATCAAGCTTTCCCTCCGCAATACCGGTTATCTTGGCGGAAAAGTCTTTTGGTATGAGGATGCTGGCATAGTACACCCCCGTATCTACTCCTTTTTCTGCCTCTGCTTCATCGACGAAGGTCCATCCCAGCTTTTGATTGTGCTGCAAGTTTTTGAGCAGCTCTTCTCCGATATTGATGGATTGTCCCGCTACGGTTGCACCCTCATCCTGGCTGGTGACTGCGACCTTGACGCCTTGTGTATTCGCATAGGGATCCCACACCGAGCGGATATTGACCCAATCGTAGAGGCATGGGAGCAGCGCAATGGCAACGATGAGAAAAACGCCCGTCGGCACCTTGAAAATGTTCAGCCAATCGGTCTTGTAAATCTGCCAAATCGAACGCATAACGTACCACCTAGTAAAAGAGATAAGGAACCCTGATTCTTCCAAGAAGATTACCATAAAAGCAAAGGAACGAGAATCCTAGTTGTAGTATGTGTTTTTTACGAAAAATAAGCGGCCAGGATTCCCCCAGCCGCTTTTGTCTTACTCATCCGGCGTGTATCGCCTGCGGATGAAACCAGATTTTATCGAAGTCGAGCCACCCGGAAGCATTGATAGAGACTCCTCGGACTGCTTCGTGGTAAGATGCGCTGCTCTTTTTGTAGACGAGATAGAGGACCGAATGGGTCTGCCTCATCAGGGATTCCAGATCGTCGAGCAGCTCCTGACGCTTTGCGGCCACGGATTCACGGAACAAGGCTTCTGAAAGCTGTTGGACACGCTCGGCCGTATCGGGCTCATAGGCGGCAAGAAAGTAGTTTTTTTGCAGGTACATTTCCAGCTCGCAGACCTCGTCACCCGTAAATACGTTCCCGAACAGCCGACAGTCATACTGCCCCCAATCTTCGTAATCCATCAATTCTTCCAACGGCTTCACATCCAGCTGGCTTTGGATTCCAAACGACTGCAGCCGCGCATGAATCCATTTCGCATCCTCCTGATGATAGCTGTTGGACGCCATGCGGAAGACTTCTCCCTGATAGCCGCTCTCTTGCAGCCACACCTGGATTTGTTCCAGACTCGCTGCCTCTTCGCGCTCCGTTTGCCTCACCGCTTGTTGCGGGCGAAACCCTTTGGCCGGGAAAACGAGATCTCCGCCCAAATCAGCGATCATTTGTTTCCGGTCAATGATATGCTGCAAGGCCCGCCGAAAAGACGGGTGATTGTGAGGGCCCTGTTTCCATTGGTTAAAAACCAGCATCGTACAGCAAGCAAACAGCATTTCCGCATCCTGCCACCCACAGTCCTCGCTGAGCTGTGCTGCCAGCTCCCCTTGGTTGGGATCGCTATAGGAAGTGAATACGGAGGTCCAATCCGGCTCTTTCAATCGGCCAGGCTCCACGGTAGGCAGAATCAGTACTTCGACCCGATCCAGCTGCGGCCTGCCGCGAAAATGGGCGGGAAATGCCTCCAGCACACAAATCCCCTCCTGCATCCTCGCCACCTGAAAAGGTCCTGTTCCCACCGGATGTCTCGCAAATTCTTCTTCGCTTTTGAGTACGACTTCCTGAGGAACAATGCTGGCAGGAACGGTAGACAAAAAGCGCAAAAACAACGAGTTTGCCTGCTTCAGCAAAATGTGCACGGTCTTGTGGTCGAGCGCACGCACCTGCACGATGTCGCGAAACATCCAGCACGATTCAAACCGCTCCGGACGCAATCGAACGCGATCCAAAGAAAAGACGACGTCCTGTGCAGACAGCTCTCTCCCATGGTGAAACAGAATGCTTTTTTTCAAATGGAACGTCCAGCTTTGTCCATCAGCACTCGCCTCCCAGCAGTGGGCGATGCTCGGCTTGATCATCCGTGTTTCCTGATCGTATTCCACTAGCGTATTAAAAATCTGCCCACCCATATGGGCATCGAATGTGTAAAAGGATAAAGCAGGATCCAGCGTGACGATCTTACGGTATACAGGGAAACGCAGTGTATCCTCCAGGCGATCGGAGACTATTTGCGTCGAGAAGCCCATTCCTTCCGACAGCCAATCCATCAGACGATTCTTCACGGAGTTCTGCCCAAATCGGTTCATCAGCTCCATCGCCTCGCTCACATCGCCTTGCTCCATCCTGGTCTTCACTTCCTGCAGCAAAAGCTCTTCTGCATCGGCCAGAAGCGTCACGACCGAGGTATTTCCCCGCCCACGCCCTGCGCGCCACTCGATCCATCCCAGCTCACTCAGCTTGCGGATGATGATTTTCGTGTAGCGTGGCGTACAGTGCCAAATGCCAGAGAGCTTTTCAATAGTGACAGGGAAAGGCACATGAGCTTCTCTGTCCGGAAAAGAGGAACGAAGCTCTAAAAAATGCAGAACTGGCAACATACGAACCCTCATTTCATGGAAAAAAGGTGAACGATCTCCTTCAAATCATACCCTTTTTCTCTTGTTCAAGATAGATATACTCAAAGGTACAAAGACCATACCTGAGGGGGAGACACAAATGAATGGCATTTGGCAAAAGCTCCGGACGATGGCTCACTTTCATCCCGTCGCATGGGGCGTAATTATCGGAACCTTCCTGTCACGTACAGGCTTTTTTATGACCATACCATTCCTGGGCATCTACTTGGGAAAGGGGAAAGGAATCGATCCAGCCACCGTAGGGGCGATTCTGGCAGCGAGCTTTTTGGTCGGGACGCTTTGCAGCTTCGTCGGTGGAGCTCTATCAGATCGACTGGGACGTTACCCCGTGATGATCGCCTCTATGGCAGCCTGGAGCCTCACCTTGCTAGGCTTTGCCTATGCGGATGAGACGTGGCAGTTCTTTCTGATGAGCTCGCTAAATGGACTATGCCGGAGTATCTTCGAACCGACAGCGCGGGCTCTTCTGGCAGATGTTACCCCTCCCAAAAGACGCACAGACGCTTTTCAGGCGCGGTATTTCGCCATTAACATCGGCGGTGCCATCGGTCCTCTTCTCGGCCTGAAGCTGGGTGCAGGCAGTACGTCCTCACTCGTACCGTTTTACATCAGTGCTGCTATCTTTGCCTTTTATGCGATCGCGCTGGTCGTCTTGATGCTATTGTTCCGTCAGGGGCTGCAGGAAAAGTCCTCGGCCACACCTATGCAGGAGATGGTCCGGGTCGTTTTCACCGATAAAGTGTTTCTCTACTTTCTTTTGGGAAACGTCTTTCTCGCCGGCGCGTATTCCCATCTCGATACGACGCTTTCCCAATACATCGGCCATGATCGGATTGAAGCCTACTCGTTTTTATTTATCATCAACACGCTCTCTGTCGTGATTCTGCAATATCCGCTGGCCAAGCTGATGAAACGCTATTCTTCCCTGACGTCCCTGAAGGCAGGATGTCTGCTGTTCGGACTGGGTCTGTTCGGATTCGGAGTGTTTGAGAACCTGGTGCTGCTCGCTTTCTCGATGGTCGTATTTACTGCCGGAGAGATTCTGAGCTTTGTGATTGGCGATGTGCTGATCGGAGAGATCGCTCCCAGCCATTTGCGCGGAACCTATTATGGCGCCAGCGGGTTTGCCTTTATCGGACAGAGCGCCAGTGCCTGGTTCGGAGGAATTTTGCTCCACTCATTGGGCTTCGGGCAAGGCCCACTTATCTTTGCGATTCTCATGCTGCTGACCTTTATCGCCTATCCGTTTTTCCATCGCGGACAACAGCTGTGGGAGCTGCGCCTCGGTCAGTCCCGTACGAATCAGGCAAGCAGCAGTATAGAGCTGACGAAAAGCTAAAACGATCCCATTCATCCAAAGGGAGTGTTACTCATGACAGTCATTCAACAATTTCAAGCTCTGCTCGGGAAGCTTTTCTCTTTTGGCGGCTTGCAGGCTGCTTGGTTACTGCGCTACCTGCCTAAAATAGCGATAAACCCGCTCCAGCTTCTCCTCATGCCGCCCCTTGGGGCTCTCCATACTGCCAAACTCAAAAAATTTCACTTTTTTCATACCTACAAATTGAAACAGGGCTCTCTTCATCAACACTTTATGTGCATTATTGAGCCAAAGGAGCGGGTAATGCGTAGGGCCCTTCATCGTGGATATGCAGACAACCGACTTTCCCGTAAGCAACCCCTCTGGAAACAGTCCCTTTTTATCGCGGTAAGCAAACTCCGATGCAAACATCTGGTCGATGTACCCGAGTAGCATGGCAGGCGGGCGTCCCCACCAAATCGGATACACCAGTACGATCTTATCAGCCCACGTAATCTGATTGCGATACCGCTCCAGCCGGGGATCCCTATGCATATCCCGCCTGCGCTTCTGTTCATGGAAGACGAGAACGGGATCAAAGCCTTCCTCGTAGAGATCGAGTACCTGCACTTCCTCGATCAGGGGGTTTTCCTCGCTCCCCTGCACGACCTTTTGCAAAAAAGCAAAGCTAAGACTCTGATGGTTCGGATGTGTATAGATCACGAGCAGTTTCATCTCAACACCTCGTTAGTTATCATTTGATAACAAAAAGGTAGCACGCACAAATATAGTTGTCAAATGATAATTGTTAAATGACAACTAATTTGCTATCGTAACGATAAGAGGTGATCTCTTTATGGACAAAACGGCTTTCTTTCAAAAATTCGTAGCCTTCACTACAGCGGTCCACCAAGTAAAGCACGAGATGACCAAGGATTTGAAACCCGCCGACATTACCCCTGTCCAATACAGCATCTTGGAGTATATAGCTGTCCAACAGCCCGTCACTCTCAGTGAGATCAGCGACTGCCAGCATATGTCCATGCCCAATACGAGCCGCGAAATCCGCAAGCTGACGGAAAAAGGCCTGTGCGAAAAATCGGCGGTCGCCCAGGATCAGCGCAAGCAATCCATACGCCTGACCCCAGAGGGCAATGCCTTGATGGCCGAAGCCTTTGCACGAATTGAGGCACGTTTTTTCCATCGGCTTCAGGGAGCTTCCGATGAAGAGCTGAAAACGATAGAGCAAGCTTTGGACGTACTGCAAGCCAAAGTTTTTCATACTGAGTAGCGATGGCATCACTCAAGAAGAAGCGTTCGCTGTTTATGCTCAGTCTCTCCGCACTCCTTTTGCTGCTTTTCTTTTTTCCTGCTTGGACTCCTGAAATCAGAGACGAAAACGGAAGGGCTGGCAGCTAATCGCTCCAATCGCAAAAAGGGAACTGCTCTCATGCAGCTCCCTTTCTTCGTTTCTCTTATATAAATCCGCCGTTTACACGCAGAGTCTGTCCAGTCACCCACTGCGACTCGGGGCTTGCCAGAAACAGAACCACGCGGGAGATGTCTTCGGGCTCACCGATTCTGCCCATCGCATTCATGCTCCCAATCCGCTGCGCTTCCTCTTCTGTTTTCTCAGCGGTAAACAGCTCTGTGTTCACAGGTCCTGGGGAAACCGCATTGATCGTAATGCCTTTTGGGCCAAATTCTTTAGCTAGCTGGCGTGTAATCTGTTCGACGGCTCCTTTGGTCGCAGCGTAGGCACTGTACCCAGGAAACATCTGCCCTGCGACAGAAGTAGAGAAGTTGATGATTCGCCCCTGCTCGTTCATATGGAGGGCCGCCTGCTGGCAAGCGAAGTAGGTCCCTTTGACATTGATGGCGAACTGCTGGTCAAAATCAGCCTCTGTCATGCTTGTGATTGGCTTCGTCATCATGATGCCTGCATTATTGACGAGAATATCTACCTGGCCGTACGTCTCCAGCGTCTTCTGGAACAAGCTCTCCACCTGCGCTACCTGGCTGATGTCCGCCTGAATCGCAGTCGCCTCTCCACCCTGCGCCGTGATTTCGGCTACGACTTCCTCCGCTTTTCCTGAACTGGCGGCGTAGTTCACAACTACCTTGGCCCCTTGTCCAGCAAGCTCTACCGCTACTTTCTTCCCGATCCCTCGCGATGCTCCCGTTACCAAAGCAACTTTACCGGCCAGCTTTTTCTCCATGACGTATCCCACCTGTTTTCTAAAATGGTGAATAGCACCTGTATTATAGTTGCCCAACTTAACAAATGTCAAATAACAAATTTCGTTTTTTGTCATTTGATTCGTTTTGCGTACAAAAAAACCTCTCTGCGCCGTGATCAGAAAGGTTTTTGCCTATATGCTATACGAGCCCTCTCAAGAGCAGCTCCCAGACCAATTGAAAATCATCTTCTTCCTCGTCCGCCAGCCAATGCTGGGCATGAGCGGGATGATGAAACCTCGACGTTGCGAGGAAAATGGCTCTTGCTATGGATTCCGGATTACCCGGTTTCCATTCCTTCGCTTGGATCCCCTGCTCGACGATCCTGGCAATCTGCTGGACCAAATGCTCGGCGTGCGCTTTGACCATCTCTACCGATCCCTCGGTTTCAGAAGCGTACATGGCAAACATTTCAGCGTCTGTGGTGAAGTACTCTTTTTTCGAGTTTCGCAGAGTGGTTAGCCACCGATGCAATCGTTCTGTCGCGCTCCCTTGCGTCTCGCTTGCAATTTCCTCTAACGGGGCGCTGATACAGCCTTGGAGCCATCTTTGTGTGACAGCCTCACGCAAAGCAGCCTTGCTCGGAAAGTGTCGATATAACGTACCGTGACTGACCTGCAGTACTTTGGCTATGTCGACAACCGAGGTCTTGTCCGGTCCAAAACGCCTGAGCACTTGTTCTGCCGCGTCCAATATCATTTCCTTTGTTAATGGCAAATCATGACTCATCGGAACGTCCATCCCCCTTTATCTCTCTTTCATCATACCTTACTTTCGACAAAAGTAGAAAATCAAATGCTTGTCTTTCCCTCACTCCCTCCGCTATATTTTGAATATACAGCTTCTTCCAAAAACATTTATCTGATAGGAGATTCCGATGAGTATCACTTCGACCATCCCTTCTCTTGCCACCCCGCTGCAAACACAGACACGCATCACCAAGCCATCACCCAATCTGGACCCGCACGACGAATGGTACCAGATCGAGCTTTCGTCCACAGATGCGATCGAAATCCACATCAACAATCTGACTCATCCCGCCTCCTGCATCACGGTCTACGACAATTTCGGCACCCAGTGCGGGCAAGCCATGTGGACGCCCGGTTCGCCGCTCATTCTACCGTTCTTCCCCGAAGACGACGGGCTCTATTTTATTCGTCTAACGGAGGGTCCCGATACAGATCCCGATCACGTCTACCAGCTGTTCGTCGACAAGTACACCCGTTTATCCGGAACGATGATCAACGCATCACCGCTGTCCGCTCAAAACGGGCCCTATCTCCTCGGACCCGACGATGTGGTCATCCCGCCCGGCCAAAGCCTGACAGTGGAAGCGGGAGCGACCATCAACGTCCGCGGTTCGAGCAGAATCGTCGTACAGGACTCCGGGGCGCTCTATCTTTGCGGCGAAGCGACCAACCCGATCACGATCATTGGAGCCATCGGTGACCCTGCCAAACACACGTGGAATCAGCTCGCAGCCTCGCCGCAGGCAGTGACCGTCCTCTCGCATCTCATCGTCCAGTACGACAACGATGAAAATGGGGCAGAATTTCTGACTACGCCCACTCCCTTTTTAGCCCTAGCTTCCTCCCTGCGAGAATTCACCGCCACGACGGAAGAGGCCACTCTCTGCAAAAGGGCAAGCATCGTCCCTCCTGCGGCTCGTCTGGCCTACATCAAATCCTGGTTTAAGCAGGCGAGCCCTTATCACTTTAGCTTCTTCGGAGAGCTCTTGCCGATTGAGCTCTATTTTGGAAATGACGTCACGACCTTTGCAGACTGGGAAATAGAAAGTCTCCGTGTCAGCCATGAACGCTTTGAACAAGGTCACACCAACTATTGGGACTTCGTCAACGGCAACTTTACCACTGATCTCGTTGAGGCAGCCCACCTGTTTGCCAACAAAGAGAGCAGCCCTGAGCCCCGCATCCAGCGCATGATCGACTTCCTCACCATCTGCCAGAACTGGCGCCAGACGCACGGCTGCTTCAAATGGTACGATCTCATCAATCCTTTTCACAAAGCAGGGGACGAATTTGAAAAAACGTTTGAGGAACTAGCTCCCGTCTTTTGGCGGGCACACAACACATCCATCGTGTATTGGGACAAGCTTGCTCGAGAACTAGGGATTTGGAAGAGGGAAAACTTGCTGGAGCAGCAGTTCATCAATTCCGTCATTATCCGGGTTCATTTCGCTGGGGATTTGCCTTTTGCCATTCCTGGCTACGGAAACAACATTCCCCCGATCGGGTTTGTGGGCATCTCCATCAACCACGGCCCACTGAGTTATCCCAAGGTCTACCCGATCCCCGCCCCCGAGCACGATGTGAACTACGGCACGCTCTCGGTCGCGAATTACCTGAAGTTTTTCTTCGATACCCTGCTCAACAAAAAGACCAACTCCATTTACACCTGGTGGATTCCCTCCCAAGCGGATCAGGAGTTATACGCCTTGCTTCAGGAAAAAGGAATCTCGGTCGATTCGCCGCCAGAGGATTGGGATCGCGAGTTCATCCAGCCTTCCCAAAAAACGCTGGAAGAAATTCAGCACTACTACCTGTCAGTGCGGCCATGACTGCAAAAAGACCCGAACGCCTGCGACAGCTCCCAGCGGCATTCGGGTCTTGCTCTTACTGATCCAACTTGAATTTGGACAAAGCATCTTTCAAAGCCGAGTTGATCCCCTCTGACTCCTCCTGATCTTGCCCTTTCAAAAACTTGGCGACCTCTTTTTTCGAGACTTTGCCGCCCTTTTCCTTATCCCGGCGCTCCTGGAAGGTAGTGAGCTTCTCCCGGTGTCCGCACACACACACGAAGGTCTGTTTATCGCCTTGGCCGTGCAGCTCCAGCCTTTTGTGGCATTTTGGACATCTGGCATTCGTTTGCTTGGAAAGACCTTTCCGATAGCCGCACTCCCGATCCTGACAAACGAGCATTTTGCCCCGCTTGCCGTTTACCTCCAGCAAAAACTTGTTGCACTCCGGGCAGCGGGTTCGCGTCAGGTTGTCGTGTCGGAACGTCTGCTCGCTGTTCTTGATCTCTTGGACCACTGATTTCGCGTAGGTTTTCATTTCTCCGATGAAAGCCTGCTTGCTCAGTCCTCCTTTTGCGATCGCCCCCAGCTTTTGCTCCCACTGAGCCGTAAGCGTAGGCGACTGCATTTCATCCGGAACAAGCTCGAGCAGCTGTTTTCCTTTTGCCGTCACGAAAATGTGCTTGCCGCGCTTCTCGAACAGGAAGCTGTTAAACAGCTTTTCGATCACGTCTGCACGCGTCGCAACCGTACCAAGCCCACCTGTTTCCCCAATCGTCTTGATCAGGTCCTTGCTTTCGCCCGCCATGTATTTCGCGGGATTTTCCATCGCAGAGAGCAGGGTCGCTTCCGTAAAAGGCTCAGGCGGCTTCGTCTCTCCCTTGGTTTGGGTGATGCTGCTGATTTTTAGACGGTCGCCTTTTGCGATCGATGGCAAAAGCTGCTCTTTGACGCCATCCCGGCTGTCCTCGTCTTCTACATCGTGGTCGTACACTTCTCGCCAGCCTTTCGCGAGCACCGTCTTTCCTCTTGCCAGGAAGAGCTCTGTGCCCAGCTTCGCCTGGATAGTCGTTTGCTCGTATTCAAAGGCCGGGTACAGAACAGCCAGGAAACGCTTGACGACGAGGTCAAAAATCTTCCGTTCCTTGTCGCTCAGATCACTTAAGAGAACAGATTGCTCCGTCGGAATAATCGCATGGTGATCCGAGACCTTGCTGTCATCGACAAAAGCTTTGTTTCCTTTGATGGGGGCTCTCAGCAGCTTCGCGGCAAACGGAGCGTACGGCTTCATCTGTACCGCCTTGACCCGATCCGGCAGCGTCTCTACGATATCGGCAGAGAGATAGCGCGAGTCCGTCCGCGGGTAGGTGACGACTTTATGATGCTCGTACAGCCCTTGCATGATCGAGAGCGTCTCCTTGGCCGAGTAGCCGAAGATCTTGTTGGCATCCCGTTGCAGCTCCGTGAGATCGTATAGCTGCGGCGCAAAGGTCTTTTTGTGTGCCTTGGTGATCTCGGTGACTTCCGCGAATGCCTCTTTTTTCAACGCCGCCAGCAGTTGATCCGCTTTTTCCTTGGAAAACGTTTTGACGTCCTTCGTCTGCTGATCCTGCCACTGGAGCTGAATCGGTCCCTGTGCCAATGCACTCAAGCCGTAAAAGGGCTTCGGTGTGAACTGACGAATCTCTTCCTCCCGTCTGGCCACAATCGCCAGGGTCGGCGTCTGCACACGCCCGCAGGAGAGCTGCGCATTGTGCTTGCAGGTCAAGGCACGGGTCGCATTGATCCCAACCAGCCAGTCTGCCTCGGCACGTGCTGCCGCAGAAGCAAACAGATTGTCGTACGCCTTGCCGTCCTTTAGATTGCGAAATCCATCCCGAATCGCCTTATCCGTCACGGATGAGATCCAGAGACGCTTGATCGGTTTGTTCACGTGAGCCAGCTCGATGATCCAGCGAGCGACCAGCTCTCCCTCGCGCCCTGCATCTGTCGCGATGACGATCTCTTTTACGTCGTTGCGCTTCATTTGCTGTTTTACGCTGTGGAACTGCTTGTTGCTTTCCTTGATCACTACCAGCTTCAGTGGAGAAGGCATGATCGGCAAATCTTCTATTTTCCAGGAGCTGTATTGCTGTCCATACACCTCTGGATCAGCCAGAGTGACGAGATGCCCCAAAGCCCACGTCACGATATATTTATCGCCTTCCAAATAACCGTTTCCTTTTTTCTGACACTGCAGCACGCGCGCAATGTCTCGTCCTACAGAAGGCTTTTCAGCCAGCACCAGTGTTTTGCTCATGTCCAACACCCTTTCCCACCAACTCATTACCAATAGTACCAAAAATACATAGGAAAGGTTAAAAACAACGAAAAAACGCAGTCTCTGGTGAGAGACTACGTTTTCGGCTTCCGTTTTCGATTGGCCATGCTGATTGTCTTGCGCGCCGTAGAGAACAGGATCGGCGTTTGGTTGATTCTATTCCGAAGCACATCTCGAAAGACAAACGCGGCTACCTGATTGAAATTATACCTGTATCCGTAAGCTTCCGATCTGTTTGGTCGCTATGATCAGCGTTGCGAGCGCCCGTGCTTTTTGCATGCCTTGAACACGTATCGTGATAAGAAAGCCTCCGCTTGGCAGTTGACGCAGTGGCTCCACTTGAACCAACGGGTCATTGCCGATCGAGAATTTGATTTCGTTCAAGTACGTGAATTCAGGCGGCGATAAACGGATTTGAGCTCTTCTGCGATGATTCGCCACGTGTTACCTACCTCTTTCTCAGACAACTTCTGGTGTTGCACTATCCTATTGAGAGAAAGACAGGTTTGTAACTGTACATGCCTACCGAAGATGCCCTTTTTTCTGACAAGCACACGGATGGCCCCATGCAAATCACTCGAGATTCAGCTGAAGCTTACGCGTATTTTGCATCCCTTCCAGTCCAGTCGCATCCTTTTCTGTCTTATAGCGAACGAATGCCTCAGCCGCCTCCGAGGTTCGGATCCGCAGCGGCTTCACATCCATATGCAGCAACTCCCACACAACCTCCGCCACTGACTCAGCCGTTTGCGGAACTGTATTTCGCGACTGGAAGCCCTCGATATACTTCGTCATGATTGGCTTGTACTCGTCCTCCAAAATCCCCCCTGTCCGACCCACGTGCCCCATGACGGTGTCTACAAAATGAGTGGCAATCGCACCTGGCTCCAGCAGCGTGACATCGATGTTAAACGCAGGCTTGTAATACGTTGCCAGGCTTTCCAGCAGTCCTTCGACCGCAAATTTGCTCGCACAATAGATTTCGTTTAAAGGCTGACCGACCAGGCCGCCTACGCTGGAGGTTGCGATGAGATGTCCTGACTCTGCTTTTTGCAGCAAGGGCAAGCCCGCTCTGATCGTATGCATGACGCCGTACACATTCGTATCAAAGACATCCTGAATCTCGGTAAAGTCCGCCTGTCCCAAAGCCCGCAGATAGCCGTACCCCGCATTGCAGAACAAAACGTCCAGCTTTCCTTGCTCCTCGCCGATTCGGTCAAATGCACGCTGCAGTGATGCTGGATCCGTTACTTCCATCTCCACAACGTGCAGATTGGCTACTCCCGTGTACTGTGCCTGATCGCGCTCGACGTTTCGCGTACCTGCGTAAACCGTCCACTCATTTTCAGCAAGCTTCATCGCCGTAGCCAAGCCAATTCCGGATGAAGCACCCGTGATCGCTATCGTTTTTCCCATCGCAATCCCTCCCTGATTCGGATGCTTGTAGGCATTCGCAGCCGCACCGATCATTTCCTTTCTCTCTTTAGCCTGCCCAAGGAAAAAACCACTCCTCTCCTTGAAAAAGTGACTCTATTTGCTACAAGAAGGCACACGTTCTGCACGTCTATTTCCCACCAACGACGATTACTGCAATTTTACCGAAGCGAGGCTCCCCATCGTCCAGAACGTCAAAGTACGATTTCCCTCCATTTCATCCGCAAGGTCCCGAAAAGCTGATAGATCACAATGTGAAAGGAATCTACCCGGATTTAATGAAATAACAACGATAGGAGCTCCCTCTGCACATTCTGAAATTATGGCCAGTGGAAAGGTGGCTTTTCTCTTGTATGCTATACTAAAAGCAATATGTACTGACGAGGGAAGTGACTCCGTTGCCTTTTATCGACATGCTGATGCAAAAAGACCTCGACAACCTGCTGGATCTCTTTTATGACGGCGTGATTATTACGGATCGAAACGGAACGATTGTCAAAGTCAATCAAGCCTATCAGCGCCTGACCGCGACATCAGCGGATGATTTGATCGGCAAGGACATTCGCGATACCGTCGGGGTAAGGCTGCATAGCAACGAGTCGAGCACCATGCGCGTTCTGGAGGAAAAGCGCCCGGTGACCATTATTCAAAGATCGAACTTCGAGGACGGATTCAAAGAATTCATGACGACAGGAATGCCCATGTTCAATGAGCAGCATGAGATCGAGTTTGTGGTAAACTGTGTGCGCGATATGACCGAATTGAGCCAGCTGAAATGGCATCTGAACCAAATTGAGAAAATGAATCAGAATTATCTGAGGGAAATCAAAAACCTGAGGCAGATGCAGGTCCATGAGAATGGATTTGTCGTCCACAGCGAGGCCATGCTCAATGTCAGAAAAGCGGCTCTGAAAGTGGCTGCAGTCGATTCTCCTGTCATGCTGCGTGGAGAATCCGGGGTAGGGAAAGAAGTCATCGCCAAATTCATTCACCAAAATAGCAAGCGTGCAAAAGGTTCTTTTATCAAAGTCAATTGCGGGGCGATTCCCGCATCCCTGATGGAAAGCGAATTTTTTGGCTATGAAGCAGGAGCGTTTACCGGAGCCAGTAAAGACGGGAAAGCCGGCTTTTTTGAGCTTGCCGATAAAGGCACCCTTTTTCTGGACGAGATTGGGGACATGCCGCTAGATTTGCAGGTGAAATTACTGCGTGTCCTGGAAGAGCAGGAATTTCGCAGGGTAGGCGGCGTGAAGATGATCCGTTCCGATGTGCGCATCATTGCCGCAACGAATCAGGAACTCGAGACGATGGTGGAGCAAAAGACTTTTCGCAAAGATTTGTACTATCGTCTGCAGGTCTACCCAATCGTGATCCCACCGCTGCGCGAACGAAAAGAAGAGATTCCCTTCTTCATCGAGCACTTTTTGAAAAACTACCAGGATAAGAATGCGATCCAAATTCAAATCACCCCGGAAGCAGTCCAGCTCCTCTATCAGCACAACTGGCCTGGCAACATCAGAGAGCTGATCAATGTACTGGAACGCATGGCAATTACATGCGCCAACCATACGATCCTACCCGAGCATTTGCCTCGCGAGCTGTTTGGCAACTTGGGGGCCATCGTTCCAAAAACCTTTCAGGAAGAGGTAGAGCTGTTCGAGTATCAGGGACTAAAACGTGCGCTGACCCTGCATAAATCTACGCGAAAAGCTGCCGCCGCCCTAGAGATGAGCCAACCTACCTTCGTCCGAAGAATGAAGCATTTTGATCAAAAATTCAGGAACGATCTATAGTTGAATCACTTGATGACTTTTCGATTCATTATTGGATCGTTTTTTCTTGCTGCCAGTGATCATGTCGCCTTTTCTACGGCGTTTTGATCATTGGCATTTTTATTGCTAGTAGCGTTTTACGAGAAAGGAGAACCATCTTTACAAAATGAAACGAGGAGGGCACATCATTGAAACTCATTCATGTCTTGGGACTCATCCCTTTTATCGGCATGCTCGGCGGGCTTCCTTTTGCTAACAAGGTACAAACCTTTGTCTTTGGCCTGCCATTTTTACTCTTCTGGATCGTGCTTTGGGTCGTTCTTACCTCTGTGGTCATGGCACTCGTCAATTATCTGGATCCAGCCAATCGAGAGGGGGAAGCTTGATGGCTAGTTTATGGATTACCTTTGCCTTTTTGGCGGTAGCGATCTTCCTCGCGATACGCTCGACGAGGGGAAAGAAAATGAACTTGGAGCAGTGGGCCGTTGGCGGACGTGGTTTTGGAACCGTTTTCGTCTTTCTCCTGCTCGCGGGTGAGTTCTTTACGACATTCACCTTCCTGGGCGGCAGCGGGATGATCTATCAGGTAGGCTCTCCTGCTTATTACGTACTTGCGTATATGACGTTGGCCTACGTCTTCTCGTACTATCTGCTCCCTCCCATTTGGCGCTATGCCAAAGAACACGGAATCGTCTCGATCTCAGATTTTTTCCGGTTCAAATACAATAGCTCCTCGCTCGGCTTGCTGGTGTCGATCGTGGGAATCATCGCGTCTGTTCCTGTCGTTGTCCTTCAGCTAAAAGGTCTGGGTATCATCGTGTCGGAAACCTCCTATGGGATGATCTCTCCTACGCTCGCGGTGTGGTTCGGTACGATTGCAGTTACTGTATACGTCATGATTTCCGGAATCCACGGTGCAGCCTGGACGGCAATCATTAAAGACATCACCATCATTGCCGTAGTTGTATTTTTGGGACTGTATTTGCCCTACCACTACTACGGAGGCATCGAGCCGATGTTTCATGCTGTACAAGCAGCGAAACCAGCCCATCTGTCCTTTCCTGACAGCGGACAGAGCCTGAGCTGGGTGATTTCTACCGTTTTGATGACAGCAGTTGGCTTTTACATGCAGCCTGGACTTTTCGCGGCAGCACTCTCCGCAAAAAGCGAAAAAGTATTTCGGCGCAACACGATTGTCATGCCGTTGTACACCTTGCTTTTGATGTTCGTCTTTTTCGTAGGCTACACGGCACTCCTTCAGGTGCCCGGTCTAAAAGGCGCGGAAGGAGACTTGTCTTTACTGCGACTCTCCATTCAGACCTTTGACCCGTGGTTTATTGGGGTGATTGGCGGAGTTGGTTTGCTGACAGCCTTGGTACCTACCTCTGTCATTCTGCTGACGATCGGTACCCTTTTTGCCAAAAATGTCTATCAACCATTGCTTAAACCAAGCAACGAGTCCCAGGTAGCCAAAGTGGCGAAGTGGACTGTCCCTGTCGTCTCGCTCATTTCCGTTTACTTTGTTATCAATGGCGGAAATGCCCTCTATGCCCTGCTCTTAATGTCATTCAGCCTGATTACCCAGCTCTTTCCTTCACTGGTGTTCAGCCTGCTACCTACCAATCGAATCAACAAACACGGAGCCATCTGGGGAATCCTCGTAGGCGTCGCCACCGTCGCTTACCTTACCATTTCTGGCACAACAATCAGCTCGTTGCTCCCAGGCTTCCCGCAAGCAGCGAAAGACTTGAACAGCGGTTTAATCGCCCTGTTCGCGAACGTAGTTGTCATGCTGCTCATTAGTGCCCTGACGGCAAACCGTGCAGCCGAAAACAAACCTTTGTCCACAGAATCCTACTAGAATAACGAAATTTGCTGGAGGTTATCATGAAAGCGTTTCAACATATACGTGTAAGTGGTCCCGCTTTTGAGCGCGGGAAACAGCTTGGCCAGCTGGCCAAACAACAGATCATTCACAATATCGAGACATACAAGGCTCTGTTTTGGGAGATGGCGCATGTAAAGTGGGACGCTGCTCGGAATTACGCTGTCCAGTATATCGATGTCATCGAAAGCTACGACCCTGAAATTTTGCTGGAGATCAAAGGGATCAGTGAAGGCTCCGGCCAAGACCTGCTCGATCTGATCACGCTCAATGCCAGAAGTGAAGTGATCACGAATCTGGCAGGTGGAGATATCCCGTCCGACGGCTGCACCAGCATGGCCGCTGTTCCGGAAGTCACTAAGCACCAGGAAATGCTGCTCGGTCAAAACTGGGACTGGAACAATAAGGTCAAGCCAGGAATGATTGTACTTGAGATCGATCAGGCGCCACGCCCGAAAATCCTCATGGTCACCGAAGCAGGGATCGTAGGGAAAATCGGTATGAACAGAGCTGGGGTTGGTGTCTGTCTGAATTTCCTTGGTACGTCCGAGCGCATCGTAGGTGTGCCGATCCACATTATCCTGCGCGGAATCCTGAACAGCTCGACACTTCCCCAGGCAGTTGGTCAGGTAGCACGGATGAATCGCGGGACCTCCGCCAACTACCTGATCGCCCACAAAGAAGGCGAAGTATTGAATGTCGAAGCCTCTCCGACCAACTACGACGTGCTTTACCCGGAAAAGGGCTGGCAAGTCCACGCCAATCATTTTATCGGACCGCGCTCGATCAACCTGATTGATACGGCACGCATCATGTCTCCTGATTCGCATTTGCGTCAGGGCAGGGCAAGCAAGCTGCTCGACAAGTTTGAAAGCAACATTGATTCCGAGGCTTTTCAGGCAATTTTCCGCGATCACGCAGGAAGTCCTGACGGAATTTGCAGGCATGGAGAGACACAGCCGCTTGATCTTGGCCGCTCGATGATCTCCAGCACCGTGTTTTCTATCATCATGAATCTTTCCCAAGGAACCTTTGTGCTATCAGAAGGTCAGCCTTGTGAGAATCCATACGACGCATACGGGTTTACTTCTGCCGACTAAAACAAAAGGCTCACTCCCCCACATCCACCCGGGGGGAATGAGCCTCTCTTTATGCATACAGAATCGCACTTATTGCCAAAAAACTTTCTTCCCATAAAATGTAACTTTGCTCATTGACAGATTGGAGCTTCCCACTTACTATTTGTTGTACATACAAAATAGAAATTCATCAAGCCTACCCCACGTGGAGGAAAGAAGATGACCCAACCTATGAATCAAAAGCCTGAAAAAGACGAGGCTTTTCTGCAAGACTGCCTGTACTTTACCACCAACCGTCTGAGTCGGGCGATTACGCGTATGGCCGACGAGGCGTTTGCCACCACCGGATTAGCACCAGCTTACGGGTATCTCATTCGTCTCGTGATTGGTTCCCCGGGCATTACCCAAAAGGAGCTTTCTGAAAAGCTGTCGATTACGCCTTCCACGCTGACTCGTTTCGTCGATAAGCTTGAGACCAAGCAGCTCGTGGAGCGTAAAGTTCACGGAAAGACCGTCATGGTATATCCGACCGAAAAGGGCATCGAGCTGGGACCGACGCTTCGCCAGGCCTCCAAAAGGCTGAAGCAGAACTACGAGGAGATCCTGGGAAAAGAACTCAGCGATCAGCTAACGGAGTACTTGACGTCGTCCAGCAAGCAGCTGGAAAAATAACCAGCTGTTATGCCTTCAACAAATTTGTATGTACAAACAAAATAATAAAGCGTGGGGTGTATATATGGATTCTCTCAATACGCAAAACGGCTTCAAGCCAAAATCCCGCATGTTCTACGGCTGGATCATTGTCCTCTTGACCTTCGTCACTCTTCTGGTCTCTGCCGGGATTCGCTCGCTGCCGAGTATTTTGCTCGTCCCCTTTCAGGATGAGTTTGGCTGGAGCAGAGGCAGCATCTCCAGCGTTCTCTCCATGGGGATTTTTCTGTACGGCCTGGTAGGGCCTTTCTCTGCTGCTTTGCTTTTGCGCTTCGGCGTTCGCAAGGTCGTCGTCTTATCCCTTGCCGTGCTTGCCATCAGCTTGGCCGCTACTCCTTTCATGACTGCTCTGTGGCAATTCCAGCTGTTATGGGGCCTCGTCTCCGGTCTTGCAACGGGAATGATGGCAAACGTACTGGGGGTAACGGTCAGCAATCTATGGTTCGTCAAAAGCAAAGGGCTGGTCGTAGGCCTTCTAACTGCTAGTGCCGCTACCGGTCAGCTGATCTTTTTGCCGCTGATGGCAAAGCTGACGACCGACCTGGGCTGGAGATATGCCATCTTTACGGCTGTTGCCGTCCTGATTCTCGTTTTGGTAATCGTCGCGATCTGGATGAGAAACCATCCATCCGATGTAGACGCTGCTCCTTATGGAACCGATGAAGTTGTGCCGCCTACACCTTTTACCGGGAATATCTTTCTGGCCCCGCTGCAAAATTTGCGCTATGCGATGAAGAATTCGACCTTTTGGCTGCTCTCGGGAACCTTCTTCTTCTGCGGTTTTTCCACCAATGGCCTTATCGGTACTCATCTTATTGCCGCCTGTGGAGATTTTGGTCTACCGGAAGTAACCGCTGCTGGCTTGCTCGCGATGATGGGATTATTCGACCTCGTCGGTACAACGATCTCCGGCTGGCTGTCCGATCGTTTTGACAACCGCTGGCTGCTGTTCTGGTACTACGGACTGCGCGGCTTGTCCTTGCTGTTCCTGCCGTATGCGCTCGATTCCACACCTACGATGCTCATCATCTTCTCTGTTTTCTACGGCTTGGACTGGATCGCGACAGTACCGCCGACTGCCAAGCTGTCCAGCCAGGTGTTTGGCAAAGAGAAATCTGGAATGATCTTTGGCTGGATCGTCGTTGCCCATCAGGTAGGGGCTTCTGCTGCCGCCTATGGAGCGGGTGTCATGCGCGACTGGCTCGGTACGTACTCCCAAGCCTTTATGATCGCGGGCTTTGTCTGCTTCTTCGCTTCGCTCATGGCGGTCAAGATCAAGAAGCATGTAGCTGCCAAAACGGCTGCTGCTATTCAATCGTAAGCTTTACACACCAAAAACGGTGCCCTTGCGAAATCGCTCGCGTTGGCACCGTTTTTATAAGAAGAAGGACGTTGATTTGGTTTGACCTCTTTCATGCCCTCTTTCGATCAGCTATCCTGTTTCTGCTCCGCTTCCCATTTGGCGACTTCCTCACGTACACGCGGCGCCACCTCTGTTCCCAGCAGGTGAATGGCATTCATGACATCCTCATGTGGCATCGTGCCTACAGGTACGTGCAGCATAAAACGGGTAATACCGACCTTTTTTCGCAGATGAATGATTTTTTGCGCGACCGTCTCCGGATCACCTACGTACAACGCACCTTCAAAGCTGCGTGCCGCATCAAAGGTGGCTCGATCGTAATGTCCCCAGCCACGCTCTTTGCCCAGGACATTCATCGCTTGCTGGGTGGATGGGAAGAACTTGTCCGCTGCCGTCTCGTTATCCTTTGCAATAAACCCATGGGAGTGGGAAGCGACAGTGAGCTTGGACGGATCGTGACCGGCCTGCGCTGCCGCCCGCTTGTACAGATCCACGATTGGCGCGAATTGGACCGGACGTCCCCCGATAATCGCGAGAACAAACGGCAATCCCAACAGCCCCGCGCGAATGGCTGACTGGGCATTTCCTCCGCTGCCGATCCAGACCGGCAAAGGATTTTGGACGGGTCGCGGATAGACACCGAGATTGTGAATTGCAGGCCGATGACCGCCTCTCCAGGTCACCTTCTCGGACTGGCGAATTTTCAACAGCAGCTCCAGTTTTTCATCGAACAGCTCGTCGTAATCGTTCAGATCATACCCAAACAGGGGAAAGGACTCAATAAAAGACCCCCGACCTGCCATGATCTCCGCGCGCCCATTTGAAAGTGCGTCCAGCGTTGCAAAATCTTGAAACACACGAACGGGATCAGCAGATGACAGCACTGTCACTGCACTCGTCAGTCGGATCCGCTTGGTCTGAGAGGCAGCTGCTGCCAGCACAACCGCCGGAGAAGACGCCGCATAATCCTTCCGATGATGCTCCCCTACCCCAAAGACATCCAGTCCGACCTGATCCGCAAGAACGATTTCCTCCACGACATCGCGCAAACGCTGCGCATGGCTTATCACGACACCGGTCTGAGGGTCCGGTGTTGTTTCTACAAAAGTACTTAGCCCGATTTCCACTCGCGATTCCTCCTTTTCCATAGCTTGCTCTGGTTGATTTCAGAGCAATCGCATCTGTACCCTCGCAATATCTCTATTTTGAGACATTATCATCTTAATTTCAAGATGTTTTATCCCGATGCCCTTATATGCCAATAATCCAATAAAGGATTTCCGGTTATTTCGTCAAAATTCTTACCTATGATACGTGTAAAAGAAAGCACCGCCCTCAAGTATTTCCTGATCGTCCTGTTGTTTGTCAGCGTGCTCCAGCTTTTACGCTGGTCGTGGTCTGAACTTTTTTATACAGCTGCTTCTCCCCAACCGATCGATGGCGTTCTCGATCTGCGCGGGGTGGATTTGGACAAATCGACTCCTTTCTTTTTGGATGGAGAATGGCACTTCTACCCCAATCAATTTCTTTCACAGGAGGATATCGCAAGTAAGCAGAAGGAAGCTCGCCTGATTCCAGTGCCGGGAGATTGGGGAAGCTTGCTCCATGAAAATACCGGATCCTCATACGGCTACGGAACGTACCATCTGCGCGTACTCATCGAGCCGCTCAAGCAGCCGGTCTCCTTTTGGTTTCAAGGAATCCAGGCTGCCTCGGAGATTGAAATAAACGGCATTCTCTCATCCAGACTTGGAAAAATTGCCGGCAACGCCCAAGACTACGTGCCTGAAAACGTATCCTACACCGCTACTTACTCAACCGAAGGAGCCACAGAGATTGATTTGCTGATTCGCGCGGCGAATTATGACGAACCGTTCAATGGCGGGTTGACGCGCTCCATCCGTTTCGGCTCCTTGGCGTCGATCGACTACGTGCGCTGGTACTCTATCGGATTTCAGCTCGTCACCTTGATCGTTTTGCTTTTGCATGGGTTGTACACAGTCATTTTGTACCTGTTTAATCCGAAAGAAAAATCCTTGTTTATCACCGGCCTGCTCATGCTGCTCGTCGGGGTCGCGATTGTGATTGGGCACGATAATCTGCTTTTGCTATGGCTCCCGATCAGCTATGCATGGGCGATCAAACTCAGACTCATCGTTCTTTTGTGGCAAAACTACTTGATCCTGCTGATCTATCGAAGGTTCGCGATGGCTCCAGCGAAAAACGCCTGGCAGCGCGTATACTTCGCTGCGATGCTTGCCTTCTGCGTTTACCTGCTGGCGGTACCTGCTTCCTGGGTCAATGCGGCGGTTGATGTACAGCTGTTTACCTTCTTCTACTTGCTGCCTTTCGCCTGGTTTGTCTATATCGTAGGAACGCTGATCTTTCGCAAGCAAGCGGATCCGGATATCGTCTTCTTGCTGCTTACGGCGGCAGCCATCCTCTCAAACCTGTCATGGAGCTTTGTTGAGGCGGTAAAGGACGTCACCACTGTCTACTATCCGATAGACATTCTCGCGGCTATTACCGGCTTCTCCACCTACTGGTTCAAGCGGTATTTCCGCAACTCCCGAGAAGTCGTCAAGCTAAACGAACAGCTGCAGCAAGCCAACAAGCAGAAGGACCAGTTTCTCGCCAATACGTCTCACGAGCTGCGGACACCTCTACACGGCATCATGAATATTGCCCAGAACGTTGTTGCGAAAGAGAAGGAGACGCTGAATCACGCGAGCCGCAAAGACATGGAGCTGCTCATCACCATCAGTCGCCGCATGTCGCATATGCTTGGCGATCTTCTCGATGTTGCCAGACTGCAGGAGCACCGTATTGCTCTGCAGCGAGAGCCTCTGCAGATCCAAGCTGTCGTACCTGGGGTCATCGGCATGCTTTCCTATATGACGGAAGGCAAACCGATCCAACTGAAGATGGACATCGCAGAAACACTCCCACCTGTTTTGGCAGATGAAAAAAGGCTCGTGCAGATCCTGTACAACCTGCTGCACAACGCACTGAAATACACGGAGCAGGGCACTATCTCCGTTTCTGTCGAGACATCCGACAAGCATGCCATCATTCGCGTCGCAGACACCGGAGTCGGTATGGATGAGGAAACCATGGCACGCATCTTCCTCCCTTATGAGCAAGGCACTCACGGCATTAGTGACGGTAGAGGAATCGGGCTCGGGCTCAGTATCTGCAAACAGCTGGTAGAGCTTCACGGCGGATCACTGACGGTTGCATCCAAACCACAGGAAGGCTCGGTATTCAGCTTCCAGCTTCCACTCGCCGACCCTTCCATTGACTCGTCTTCGCCGCAGCGGCGTCCGTTGTATAAAAAGACAGTACAAGACGAAGCTGCGGCAGATGCCTTTTATTTTTCGGATGAAACCATGAGCCAAGTCGCGGCAGCCGCTTTGCTGGCTCCACCTCTGCAGTCTGACGTAAGCATTCGAATTTTGGCGGTCGATGATGATCCTGTCAATCTCAATGTGCTAGTCGGGATACTCTCTGCAGAGCCCTATGCAATTACAACAGTCAGCTCCGCAAAGGAAGCTTTGGAGCTGCTCGGTACCCAGCCATGGGATTTGCTGATTGCGGATGTCATGATGCCCCACATGTCCGGCTACGAGCTGACGCAGCGCGTGCGAGAGCAGTATTCCGTTTCCGAGCTGCCGATCCTGCTGTTGACGGCACGCAGTCAGCCGGCAGATATATACACCGGCTTCTTGTCAGGAGCCAACGATTACGTAACCAAACCGGTTGACGCCCTCGAGCTGCGGTACCGGATCCGAGCCTTGACGACCTTAAAGCAGTCGATTCAAGAGCGCTTGCGCATGGAAGCGGCTTATTTGCAGGCACAAATTCATCCTCATTTTCTCTTTAACACGCTCAATTCGATTATGGCGCTCAGTGAAATCGATACGGAGAAAATGCGCAGGCTAGGCGATGCCTTTGCCTCTTATTTACGGATCAGCTTCCACTTTCTGAATACCGGTGAACTCGTAGACCTTTCCCACGAGCTGGAGCTAGTCCAAGCCTACCTGTTCATCGAAAAGGAGCGATTCGAAGAGCGATTGTCGATTGTCTGGGAGGTGGACCCGGACATCTCTGTTCTCCTTCCTCCCCTTTCGATTCAGCCGCTGGTCGAGAATGCTGTGAAGCACGGTCTTCTCTCTCGGAACCGAGGCGGTACACTTACCATTCGAATTACGCAGCAAAACAGCTTTACGCTGGTTGAAGTCAAGGACGATGGCAAAGGAATGGATCAAGACACGGTGCTTCAACTGCTGGATACCACCGTGAAAGGAAAAAGCGGGATTGGGGTAGCAAATACGCACCGACGTTTGACCCAGCTGTACGGACAGGGCCTTTCCATTGCAAGCAAACCGAATGAAGGAACGATTGTGTCTTTTTTGATTCCAAATCGCGATGAGCAAAATAAAAGTCCCTAACGGTTTCCTGTTAGGGACTTTTGCTTTACCTGCTTTACCTGCTTTACCTGCTTTCCAATCACCCGAATTGCCAAACACTATGGCTCAAGTTGCCATAGCGATAACTGCGATGGAGCAATTTCGCCTCACGCTCCTGATCTGCCGCACCCATTGCGTAAAAAATCGGGACAAAATGTTCGCTGCCATAAGGAGGCACAGCATACTGAGACGCTGGTGCCAAAACCCGGTAGTCAAACAGGGAATCTACATCCCAAGCCTTCAAACGACCTTCCAGCCACTCATCAAACGCCAGTGCCCAGTCGTCCGCCAGCCCGTTATCCTCTGCCCACTTCAACGCCCGCAGGTTATGGACCGTCCCCCCGCTGCCAATAATGAGAATGTCCTGCTCTCTGAGCGCTGCCAGAGCTTTCCCGATCTGGTACTGCTCTTTGGGAGCCAACTGCGAATTGACCGACATCGATATCACAGGTACATCCGCATTTGGGTATAGCAATCGCAAGACGACCCATGCCCCATGGTCCAATCCGCGGCTAGAATCCACCGAAAAGGAGATTCCCTGCGCTTCAAATAGGCCAATAATTTCCTGGGTGATGTCCTTCTGTCCCTTTGCCGGGTATTGAACGCGGTACAATTCTTCGGAAAAGCCCCCAAAATCGTAAATCGTGCTGAATTCGTCTACATCGCTTACTTGCTGCGTTTGCGACTCCCAGTGAGCGGAGAATAGAACGATGGCTTTTGGTCTTGGCAGGGATTTCCCCAGCTCATTAATAAATTGGGTATAATCGTTGTTTTCCAGAGCGATCATGGGCGCCCCATGCGCGATAAAAAAGGACGGAAACATGGAAATCCTCTCCTTTGTCATTGGTTCTCACTTGGTCAGTGATGCGAGCAGCCACTGCTGAAAATCGTGCAGATTTTGGATCGAAATGGTATGCCCATCCTGGTACGATTTGAACGTAACATTTGCACCAAGTCCTTGATAATACTCATGATTCGCGACTCCCCACTCGTAAGGCAGCACCTGGTCCATCTCGCCGTGGGAGATAAACAGGCTCATGTGGTCGACCGATTTCTTCCCATACTCTTCCTTTACAAATCCCGGGATGTACCCGCTGAGTGCGACAATCCCTTTGATGCGATCGCCCAATGTCAGACCCAGTGTCATGGACAAAATCGCACCTTGACTGAAGCCGAGCAGGTACAGCTGGCTTTGCTCCAACGGATACTGCTCCGTCGCATATTCGATAAAGCTGGTCAGCTTGCCGATGGCTTGATCAAAAACCTCGCGATGCGGCTTCCCATAGCCCTGAATCGTAAAAAACGCATAACCCGGCGGCTGTGGCAAATGCCCTCGAATGCTGAAAATGAAGAACTGCTCCTCCAGCCCACGAACCAACGACAGCATGTTTTGCTCATTGCTTCCGATGCCATGCATCACGAAAAGGGCTGGATATTTTTTGTTCGGATCGATTGTCTTCGGACGCTGCAGCTCATAAATCATGGGCGTTTTCATCTAGCCGTCTCCCTTCCCCAAATACGATGTATATAACAACAATTGTTTTTTAATAAGGATATTACATTCATATTAGGAAACACCCGGGCAAAAAAATAAGAAAAAGATGCCTTTTAATGTTTCTGAATAAGAATATTATTCATCTATAAGATAACAACGATAGCTGTAGATTGTCAAATTTATTTTTGCTAAGATAAAATTAAGTTTTTTATCAGGAAACATTTGAGGTGGACCATTTGGATATAGGATCAAAAATCCGTGCCATACGTAATCGAAAGAAAATCACCATCGCACAAATGTGCGAAGGAACAGGACTTTCCAAAGGATTTATCAGCAACGTCGAAAACAATAATACGTCGCCTTCCATACAGACGCTGCAAACCATCTCCAGCTTTCTCCGCGTCCCGCTTCCTTATTTACTGCTGGAAAAAGAACAGCATATGCGCGTCGTTCGCAGGGCGGAGCGTTCCTTTTCTACCCACAACAACCTGAAAATCGAGCACGTCACCTCCAAAGGCGGACTGCGCATGATGCTGGTAGAGTTCCCTCCTGGCGCTTCGATGGGCGAGGCCAATGCCCATGAGGGTGAGGAATGCCATTTGGTGCTGGAAGGAAAGGTGCTTGCCGAACAAGGGGAAGACTCGATGATTTTGGAAGAAGGCGACTCCTTCAGCTGGAACGCCAGCGTGCCGCACTTCGTGAAAAATATCGGGGATAAGAAGGCTGTTGTTTTGATCTCGGTTTATTCGGATACGGGATTGCATGACGTATTCTAGTATTCGATCCGTGCGCAAAAAAGGAGTGACCACAAATGTAAAATGTACCCTATAGAGTAGACACGTTAAAAAAGTCTACCTATAGGGTACTTTTCTGTATAATTAAGAAAAAAATCGGGGCTGGGGAAAGTATGAGCAAGAAGATATTTACGGAAAAAGAGATGAACCAACTAAAGCGAAATTCTCACATCAAATCAGTAAGTGCGAAGTCAATTACTTATACCGATGAATTTAAGCGTATTTTTATTGTTGAATACGAAAAAGGAAAATTTCCAAGACAGATCTTTGAGGAATATGGGTTTGATGTGGATGTAATTGGACTACAAAGAGTGAAGTCATCTGCAGAAAGATGGCTTAACGCATACCGCGAAAACGGGTTGCTTGGGTTGCATGACAGTAGAACCGAAAACACTGGACGCCCTCGTGAAAAGGAACTGACTCTAGAGGAAAAGTACGCTCGTTTAGAGGCTCAAAACAACTTATTAAAAGCCGAAAATGAACTGTTAAAAAAGATTCGTATAGCAGAAAGGGGGCTGAAGGAAAGCCCGTAGTCCTGCCTCCTGGCCAGAAATATATGCTTATCCGTTCCGTCATTGAAAAGTACCAACTTAAACATATGGTGCGTTATCTTTGTGAAGTAGCAAGTGTGTCTCGTAGCGGTTATTATAATAATTATTTCTCGGCTAAGTCGCAGGAACAGAGAAAGAAAAAAGACCAGAAGGATGAAATCGCAAAAGAGATCATCTTAAAAGCCTTCCATTTTAAAGGGCGTAAGAAAGGGGCTCGTCAAATTAAAATGACCTTGGCGGGTCAATTTCAAGTTGTCTTCAATTTGAAGCGTATTCGGAGGATTATGAAGAAATTTGCCATCATTTGTCCCATTCGAAAGGCAAATCCATATAGACGAATGATGAAAGCCACACAGGAGCACCGAGTTGTACCCAACCTTTTAAACCGAAAATTCAAACAAAATATTCCTGGGAAAGTGCTTTTAACGGATATCACCTATCTCTATTACGGCAAAGGTCAAAAAGCCTATCTATCCACGATAAAAGATGGTTCGACCAATGAGATCTTGGCCTACCATGTGTCAGACCGTATCACCATGGACTTAGCTACGGATACCCTTCTCAAATTAAAAAAGAATCGAAACTTTAAGAGGGCAAAAGATGCCATGATCCACTCCGACCAGGGAACGCATTATACTCACCCTGATTTTCAGAAATTGGTGAAGAAACTTACATTGTGCCAATCGATGTCAAGACGAGGGAACTGTTGGGATAACGCCCCTCAGGAGTCCTTTTTTGGTCATTTTAAAGACGAAGCCTCGATTAAGAAATGTACGAGTCTTGAAGAATTAAAACGTGAAATTAAGCATTACATGACGTACTACAATCACTATAGATACCAATGGAATTTAAAAAAGATGACCCCCGTTCAATACAGGGATCATCTACTGAGAGCTGCCTAGACTTTTTAAAAGTGTCCTTTACAAAGGGTACATTTTAAATGGGGCCACTCCTTTTTATCATCAGGCCTGCTTTAAGGTCCGCTTCAAGAACTCTCTCGTGCGCTCTTGCTTCGGCTGATTGAAAATTTGCTCCGGACTTCCTTCTTCGGCGATGACGCCTTTGTCCATAAACACCACACGATCAGATACTTCCCGGGCGAATTCCATTTCGTGCGTGACGACCAGCATCGTCAAACCCGAACCCGCCAGCTCCTTCATGACTTTCAGGACTTCTCCGACCATTTCCGGATCGAGGGCCGATGTCGGTTCATCAAAGAGCATCACATCCGGCTCCATGGAAAGCGCTCGGGCGATAGCCACGCGCTGTTTTTGACCGCCTGACAGCTGCTTCGGCATGGCATTCACGTACTTGTCCATCCCCACGACCTTCAAATATTTCATGGCTACTTTTTCAGCCTCTTCTTTGGAGCGCTTCAGCACCTTGATCTGCCCGACCACACAATTGCCGAGAACATTGTGGTTATTGAACAAATTAAACTGCTGGAAGACCATCCCTAGCTTTTGACGATAAGCAAAAATATCGTGCTTGTCATCCAGGATGTTTTCCCCGTGGTAAATGATCTTGCCGCCGCTTGGCTTCTCCAGCAGGTTGATGCAGCGCAGAAGCGTCGATTTGCCGGACCCCGACGAACCAATGATGGTGACCACTTCACCTTTTTTAACGGAGAAATGGATGTCCTTTAAGACCTCGTGATTCCCGTAGGATTTTTTTAGTTGCTGGATATCAATGATCGTTTCCATGTCTGTGCCCTCCTTCCTCGGTTATTTCTTGCCTGCTGTCTCCAAGCCCACCATCGTATAGCTGTCAGGCCCGTCCAATTTTCTTTCGATGTAGCGCAAAATTTGGGTTACGATCAGCGTCATGATAAAGTAAATGACGCATGCGACAAAGAACGATTCAAAATAGCGGAAGTTGTTTCCGGCGATCGACTTGGTTGTAAAATACAATTCTGAAACAGAAATCACGTTCAATACGGAAGTGTCCTTGATATTGATGACAAACTGATTCCCTGTTGCCGGCAGGATATTGCGAATCACCTGCGGCAAGACGACATTCCACATCGTTTGCACATGATTCATCCCGATGGCTTGTGCCGCTTCAAACTGACCTTTATCAACGGAAATGATACCGCCGCGAACGATCTCGGCCATATACGCCCCTGTATTAATCGAAACGACAAAGATCGCCGCAAAAATCCGGTCCATATCGAATCCGAATGCCAAGGCAGAGCCGTAATAAATGACCATCGCCTGAACGATCATCGGCGTTCCACGGAAAAATTCAATATAAATAGAGAGAATGGCATTAACCAGTTTGAGAACCACACGTTTAGGGCCGCGTTCTGGTACAGGGATCGTACGGATGACCCCAACCAAGAGACCAATGATGGCCCCTACAATCGTACCGAGCAAGGCGACGAGAAGGGTCATCCCCGCTCCGCGCAGGAACATCGGCCAGTTATCGGAGACGATTTTTACAATCCACTCAAAGCTCATCTTACTCCTCCATTCCTTAATTAGAAAACTCGGCTACACTCCGCCCTTACATGTTGGACCTATCCCGTGATAAAACCGACTGCGGATCGTGCAGCCGGTTTTTGGGGAGTCGGGTTATTTTGCTGCTGGTTGATTCTTGATCGCCGCATCCATGATGCTTGTGCGCTCTTCCTCGGAGATGCCTTTCAAAATCTCGTTGATTTTGCCGGTCAGCTCGCTGCCTTTTTGTACCCCTACGGCAATCGCTGTATCGTCTTCGGATGTTTTAAATCCATCTTTAAACTCAACCATGGCAAAGTTAGGGTTTGCCGAGGAAGCACTCACTGCCTCTGGACGCTCGGAAACGTAACCGTCAATCATACCGGATTCCAGTGCCACGCGCATTGCCGGGAAGTTGTCCATCGCAGGCTCCTGAGCGACGCCCTCAATTTGATTGATTACAGAGTAGTGGAAGGTGTTCAATTGAGCCGTTACCTTCGCCCCTTTGAAATCCTGGATCGAGGTAGCTCCCTCGTATTTTCCGCCTTTTTTCACAACCATAACCAGATTGGATTTATAGTAGTTGTCCGAGAAGTCGATAGTTTGTTTACGCTCGGCCGTTGGAGACATACCCGCGATGATCGCATCGATCTTGCCGGAGGTCAAAGCTGGTACCAGACCATCCCATTCGGTTTTCACGATCACTAAATCTTTGCCCAAGCCTTTTGCAATCTTTTTCGCGATTTCTACATCGTAGCCGCCTGCGAATTCGGCGTTGCCGTCAATTTTCACGCCACCATTGGAATCGTCCATTTGCGTCCAGTTAAAAGGAGCGTAACCTGCTTCCAAACCAACTTTGAATGTATTGTCGGACGCTGCTGGTGCGGCTGCCGGACTGCTCGTCGTGCTCGAACCACATCCTGCTAAAGCTACCATTGCTGATAGAAACACTGCCAAAAATGTAGACTGTTTTTTCATGATGATTACCCCTCTTTAAAAATTTTAGTATTTTTACAAAGCAAAAAGCGACCTGAGATTGTCTCAGGCCGCGTGAAATGCGCAGTTACCCAAAAACCTCTCTTTACCCAAATGAGATAGCACAACTCAATAAATCGGGACAATTTATTGAGACAGTCCTGCAGCTCTTAACTGCAGACCCAGCAAGTAATACCGAGCATATTACAAGCTTCGGCGACATTTCCTTCTCCCTAGCATCACAGCGTCTCAAGCTCCGCAAAGGACTGTTAAACATCGCGCCTCTACCTCACTGATTTAAGTGAGGTCTTATTTAATTATGTTGAAAGTGTACAATGATGCGTTACTTGTGTCAACCTGACTTCTGATGAAAGTAAATGGAAATGGTCCTTTCTCTCCCTAAGGATTACTTGCTCATACAAAGTATTACTTCGCATGGCACGGCCCTGAAAAGCTTCATGTCCACGACTCGATGTCTTCATCATCAATGTCATCATCGGGGATTCGTTTTTCCGGTTTCTTCCATAATGCGGCTTCCTTTACGGGAACGGTTTCCTCTGATCGCTTGCCATTTGGAAGATTCGCAATCAAAAGCTCATTTTGTCTTTCTGCTGGAATATGGTTTTGTAAATTTCGAATCCCATTCGCGACCACTTCATTTTCAATGAGATAGCGAATGGAATCCATCAAATTCGTTTGGGAATTGATCCACTCTACAATAAGAGGAGATTCGTTCTTTTTTGTTTTAATACTAATGTTATCCCCTGGCTTTTTAGGCTTTTTCATGGCGCACTCCTAAACGGCTTGTCTGGCTCTTTCCTTTAGTGCTTCGTAAATCTTCCCCCGCACAAAGGCATCCAATCCTTTCGCATTCATCGTCACCGCGTACTGAGGCGGAATATACAACAGCTTGATTTCCCTCTCCTCGCATAGCTCCCTAAGCATTGGATGCAGAATGGAACGCATGAGAATACTGCCCCCGCCATACACACAAATCACGTCGATTTCGTTTCTCGCTTTTGTCAGCTGCTTTCTGATATGCGTAATGATTTGTTTAGCCTGTCCCTCGAGCGGTCTTCGCAAGGTCTTAATCGCCTTGGAATGGTATTTATGGTTCGGATTTTTTATGACGTCACTAAAGAATTGTCGAGGACTATCTGGCAAATGAATCAGTCGATTGAATTCATCTAAAGCTTCTTCAATGGCATAGCCCGCTCCGTGATTGCTTCCATGCACGAATTGCCGCAGAAGCTTATTCCCTTCCGTGATCGGATATTCCGTAGAACCGTCTCCGATATCTGTATGCAAAATCCGTTTGTCTTTAAAATAGCTGCCGTTAAAGTTTTCGGGCAACGCATAGGCTTGGGCGAACTCGTTGAAAATATCGCCCTCTCTCCAATTCCCTTCCTCGTCTTTCTGAAGGGCAAAGGTTACAGGCGTCGCTTCAGGGACTACTTTTGTAAAGTCGAATATAACTTTGACGGTCACCCGTAATTTCCCCAAGTGAACGGTAACATTGTGAGGCCCCGCCATAAATCTTCTTTCAAACCTGGCTGATGCTTCGTCTGTATGCTGAGTAATCGGAAGCGCTGTCGCCATATCCACCAATACGTCGATATTTTCAGGGATTCCCTTGTCTTCTTCAAATACTTTCTGTACAGCTACTGACGCGATCTGTCCCAATGTATTTACGATGGGCAAGTCCACATCATATTTGTAATCAATCCCAACCTGCATGGTATCCAGTAACTCACCGCTATCTAACGCGAACTTTCCAATGTAATACATTCCTGGTCGTGCAGAAGGTGAATCAATGGTGACAATCAGTTGATCCTGGAGGTTTTTCATAATGCTTTCCGGAGACTGTTCTTCACTCCAGGGAAGTCCATCTACTGCACAATTCACATTCGGTTGCTGAATCAGCCTTCCGTCAACGAAAATGTCATGCTCGCTATTCCCATTGTCGTTCCCTACATAAAAGTGAAATTGCATACGTAATTCCTCCTCTTGAGTCGTTTCCATTGGCGTTACGTTGAATTCCTTTTCGCATTACCAGGCAATACCGAGTGGCATATAGCAACACATTCTATTACGGAACCTTGGATACCACTGTTGGTTGATCATTCTAGTGGAATCTTTCGTTATCCTGCCGTCCCCCCCAGAATAGAAACTATCGACCTATCGCCGATAAAATCTGCATTTTTCCAGTAAAAAAGGCATGGACCATTCTCCATGCCCAATGACGGAGAATAAGCTTTCCCGTCTCTCGTCTTATCGTGATTCAGATCATTCATTTCGTTGAATAGGTCAGTAGCTTTTCGTAAATAGTATTTCTGTTATATAGAATAGCTACTTCGAGCGGGATGGGTTGCCTATGAAAAAAGACCAAATCGCAAGTATATTCCTTCTTCAAATGATCAAGACTAGCTAGTAATTACTTCTTAATTAAAATTATTATTATTTTCATTGACAAACAGAAGAATATGAGTGATAATGGTTATCAAGTTAGAATTATTACATTTAATAATAATTCTCTACAACAAATATTTAGGAGGAATTTCAGAATGTCTCTCATCGGAAAACAAGTACTGCCTTTCAAAGCACAAGCTTACAAAAACGGTGAATTCGTAGAAGTTACTGATGCAAACTTCAAAGGTCAATGGAGCGTTGTTTGCTTCTACCCAGCAGACTTCACTTTCGTTTGCCCAACTGAACTGGAAGATCTCCAAAACCAATACGAAACATTGAAATCTATGGGAGCTGAAGTATACTCCGTTTCCACAGATACTCACTTCACTCATAAAGCATGGCATGACACTTCCGAGACTATCGGCAAAATCACTTACACCATGATCGGTGACCCAACTCACACCATCTCCCGCAACTTCGATGTATTGATCGAAGAAGATGGACTGGCTGATCGCGGTACTTTCATCATCGACCCAGACGGTGTTGTACAAGCTCTGGAAATCAACGCTGGCGGTATCGGTCGCGATGCAAGCGCAGTTGTTAGCAAACTGAAAGCAGCTCAATATGTTCGCAGCAATCCAGGTGAAGTTTGCCCAGCTAAATGGCAAGAAGGTGCTGCTACCCTGAAACCTAGCCTGGATCTCGTTGGTAAGATCTAAGGAGTGGTATAAATGATACTGGACGCAGAAATTAAAGCACAATTGGAGCAGTACCTTCAGCTGTTAGAAGGCGACGTACTGCTGAAATATAGTGCGAGCTCCGATAGCGTATCGCGTGACATGCTGGCTCTCCTCGATGAGCTGGCCACCATGTCCACGCGAATCAAGCTTGAAGAAACAACCATGCAGCGTACACCAAGCTTCAGTGTAAATCGCATCGGCGAAGACACCGGGGTAACTTTTGCAGGCGTACCTTTGGGACATGAATTCACTTCTTTGGTATTGGCTCTGCTGCAAGTCAGCGGAAGACCGCCAAAGGTTGATCAGAAGCTGATTGATCAAGTGAAGGGCATCCAGGGCGAGTACCATTTTGAAACGTACGTAAGCCTGAGCTGCCACAATTGTCCTGATGTTGTACAAGCCCTGAACGTGATGAGCGTTCTCAATCCTGGCATTACCCATACCATGATTGACGGTGCTGCGTTCAAAGAAGAAGTAGAAAGCAAAGACATCATGGCTGTTCCGACTGTTCTCCTGAATGGAGAAGCCTTTGGCAGCGGCCGTATGACGCTGGAAGAAATCCTGTCCAAGCTGGGCAATGCTCCTGATGCTTCCGCTTTTGCGGACAAAGAGCCTTTCGATGTGCTCGTTGTCGGCGGCGGCCCAGCTGGGGCAAGTGCTGCGATCTACGCGGCACGCAAAGGTATTCGTACCGGCATTGTGGCTGAGCGCTTCGGCGGTCAGATCATGGACACCATGGGTATTGAAAACTTTATCAGTGTGACATACACCGAGGGTCCTAAACTCGCAGCAAGCTTGGAAGAGCATGTCAAAGAGTACAATGTCGATGTCATGAACCTCCAGCGTGCAAAACGTTTGGAAAAGAAAGACTTGATCGAAATCGAACTGGAAAACGGTGCTGTTCTCAAGGGCAAAACAGTGATCCTTTCGACTGGTGCTCGCTGGCGCAATGTAGGTGTTCCTGGTGAGGCCGAGTTCAAGAACAAAGGCGTAGCTTATTGCCCACACTGCGACGGTCCCCTCTTCGCTGGAAAACGCGTTGCCGTAATCGGCGGCGGAAACTCCGGTATCGAAGCAGCCATTGACCTCGCTGGTATCGTGAAGCATGTTACCGTTCTCGAATTCGCAGCTGAGCTGAAGGCCGACTCTGTTCTGCAGGAGCGTCTTTACAGCCTGCCAAACGTAACGGTGATCAAGAACGCGCAAACCAAGGAAATTACCGGTACCGACAAGGTAAATGGTATTTCCTACATGGATCGCGAGACAGAAACCGTTCACCACGTTGAGCTCGAAGGCGTGTTTGTCCAGATCGGTCTTGTACCAAATACGGATTGGCTGGGCGATGAGATTGAGCGCACTCGCATGGGCGAGATCGTCGTCGACAAGCATGGTGCTACCACCATCCCTGGCGTATTTGCTGCAGGTGACTGCACGAATAGCCCGTACAAACAGATCATTATTTCGATGGGATCGGGTGCGACCGCAGCATTGGGTGCATTTGATTACCTGATTCGAAATTAATGAGAAAACGAAAGCTTCGCCATTAGAACAGCGAAAGCCGCTTTGTCCTCCGTCATGGAGCAAAGCGGCTTTCTGTTTGCTACGATTCGACTGCTTCCTGAGCGGACACATTTTGCAGATGAGCAAACTGGCTGTGATACATTTCGAAATAAAAGCCCTTTTTCTGCAAAAGCTCCTCATGGGTACCCGACTCGATGATTTCCCCCAGGTGAATGACCAAGATCAGATCCGCATTTTCTATGGTTTTCAAACGGTGAGCGATAACAAAGCTTGTTCTCCCCTCCGTTAAGCGGTTGAGTCCCTTTTGAATCTCGATCTCTGTGCTGGTATCGATGCTCGAGGTGGCCTCATCCAAAATCAGGATGTCGGAATCGGCCAAGATAGCTCTCGCGATGGCGAGTAATTGACGCTGTCCCTGACTTAAGTTGGCTCCACCCGATGTGATGCGCGTCTGGTAGCCATCAGGCAGATGCTTGATGTATTGGTGTGCCGAGGCCATTTTGGCTGCTGCGATGACTTCCTCATCCGTTGCCTCTAAACGTCCGTAACGAATGTTCTCCATGATCGTACCGGAAAACAGGAACGTATCCTGTAGCACAACGCCGATTTTTTTCCGCAGTCCGCTAAGCTGATAATCGCGAATATCGCGGCCATCCACTTTTAGCTCGCCAGCTGTTACATCATAGAACCTCATCAAGAGATTAATGATGGTCGTCTTACCGGAACCAGTGGGACCTACAAGAGCGACCTTCTGTCCTGGCTTCACCGCGAAATGGATGTCCTTTAAGATCGGTTTTCCCTTCTCATAGCCAAAGTGAACGTGAGAGAATTCCACATCGCCCCGAAAAGACTCCACAACGACGGCATCCTTTTTATCAACCATATCCGGTGTCTCGTCCATGACCTCAAATACGCGCTCCGCTCCAGCAATGGCCGATTGAAACATATTAAACAGGTTGGAGAGCTGGTTGATGGGCCGAAAGAATTGCCTCGAGTAGGTCACAAAGGCCGCAATAATTCCCACGGTGGCCATCCCCTTCACCGTCAGGACCGCGCCGACCAGGATCACTAGACCAAGTCCAAGATTGTTGATGAAATTGTTCACAGGGCCAAGAAATCCTGAGACCGTATCTGCCGCCATCGCTGAATGGCGCAATCGTTCATTGACGCCTGAAAATTCCCGGTCAAACTTCCCCTCTTTGCCGAAAAGTGTGATCACTTCGTTACCCGAAATCGACTCCTCGATAAATCCGTTCAGCTCTCCCAGATCCTTTTGTCTCTTCTTAAAGTGCTTGCTGCTGTACGCGATCAGCTTTTTCGAGGCAAGCATCATGATGGGGATCACGAGCAGGGTCACGATGGCTAGAAGCCAATTGAGCGAAAACATCGCAATCGCCACTCCCACCACCATCAATACCGATGAAAATATTTGAACAACGCTCTGACTAAGGGCATTATTCAAGCTATCAATGTCATTCGTTACCCTGCTCATCAGATCGCCGTGCGCGCGGCTGTCAAAGAAGCGCAGGGATAAGGTCTGAAATTTATCAAATAAATCCTGGCGCAAATTTCGAATCGTTTGCAGCGATACGCGAACCATCATAAACGTTTGCAGCCAAGTAAATACCACGGTTGCGATGTAGACAAGCGCAAGGAAAGCTAGAAGTCTGATCGTTCCTGCGATGTCCCTCGGTATGATGTATTCGTCCATGATTATTCCGATCAGATAGGGACCGAGGATCCCCAGCAGCGTAGAGATGATGACAAAAAGAATCGATGCCACCAATTGTGCTTTTTGCTTCTCCATGTACAGCCAAATCCGTTTGATAGTTCCCGTCCGATCCTTTGCTTTTACCACCGGACCGCTAAAGCCCATCGGTCCCCTCGCCCGGTTCATGATATTGGGATTAGACGCTGACGAAGGCTTGCTCATGAGTACGTAACCTCCCTTCCGCTTTGCGAAGTGTAAATATCACGGTATACCTTGCTCGTCGCAAGCAATGTCTCGTGTGTCCCGCTCGCTTCCAGCCTTCCATCCTCCATGACCAGGATCTGATCCGCATCGATAATGGAGGATATTTTGGAGGAAATGATAAACACGGTCGAATCGGTGTAAGCCTCTCGCAGCGCCTGTTGGACAGCCGCTTCGGACAAGGCGTCGATCGCCGAGGTCGAATCGTCCAGAATCAAGATTTTCGGCTCCCGGATAAAAGCACGTGCCATGGACAGCCTTTGCTTTTGCCCACCGGATACATTCGTTGCGCCTTGCAAAAGCTGATGCCCAAACCTTCCGTCAAATCTATCAATGAATTCTGATGCCGCGGCTGCCTGTGCGGCTTGCTCCATGTCATCCGTCGTGGCTTCTTCTTTCCCGAAACGCAAATTGTCCTCAATCGATCCTGAAAACAGAGTCGCCTTCTGCGGGACAAATCCGATCGCGGTACGGAGCTTCTCCAACGGCATATCCTTGACGTCGATCCCATCGATGAGGACGTTCCCTGCATCCGGGTCATACAGGCGGGGAATCAGCTTGACGAGCGTTGATTTCCCACAACCGGTAGACCCAATAATCCCGATTTTCTGTCCGGCCTTAGCCTGAAAGGAGATGTCCTTCAGTACGTATTCTCCATTTTTGCTATAGCTGAAATCCACTTTTCGAAATTCCACTTCTCCGCGTATTTCTGGTCCGGCGATTGGCTGTTCCCGCTCGGTTATGTCAATTTCCATATCAAACACCTGCACAATCCGTTCTGCGGACGAGAACGAGCGTGCAATCTGCATGAGGACATTGCTGCTGCTCACAAGTCCGTTCAACATAATGTTTAAGTAGTTGATAAAGGCTAAAATAACCCCGATCTGAAGCGTCCCTTCACTGACTTTGATCACGCCCATCCATAGACCTGCCACGATTCCGATATTGACGATGAACATCATGAGAGGCATCAGGGTGACAATCAGCTTTTCGGCTGTCATGTTCCGTTTCATCAACCAATCATTGGCGGTTTGAAAATGGCTCTGCTCATGATCATGACGGTCAAAAGCCTTGATCACCCGAATCCCTGCAAGCATTTCCTGAAGCTTGGTATTCACCTGGTCCATCGCCTTCTGCACGTGGGAGAACAGCTGTCCTGACCTCACCGTAAAAAAATAGATCAGCGCAATCAGAATAGGGATCGCTGCCAGCAACACCGGAAACAGCTCACGTGCCGTAAGCCAAACGATCACGACCGACCCGATAAACAGCAGCGGTCCCCGTACAAAGACACGCAGGGTCATGATGACAGCCTGCTGCAGGGTCGCAATATCATTGGTTAGGATGGTAATTAATTTGCCAGTCCCAAAGGTATCTGTATTTTGATTGGAAAATTGCTCTGTCTTCTTGAACACATCGCGCCGAATATCGGTAGCAAAATTGACAGCTGCCTTTGCGGCATAAATCGAACTCCCTGCCCCTCCGATCAATCCGATAATCGCACTGATCAGCATAAACACCCCGAGCTTGATCACATACCCGTTATCTTGATTGGCAATCCCGATATCGATCATCTCCTGCATGATCGTCGGCTGCAGCAAATCCATCGCTACCTCAATACACATCAAAAACGGCCCTACTATGGCAAATAACGCGTATGGCTTAAGATATCGCAACAGCTTTCTCATCGCATTCATGATACTTCCCCTTATTGATCCCTGTGGTTTTTTAAGCGATTGGTCATTTCATCGATTAACGCAATCAGTTCCTTGACACGTTCCGGGTTGCCGCGTATTTGTCTCATCGTTCGTCTAAGCTCTGTTTCCCATCCCTCCAGCGCCGCTCTCAGCCGTATCGATTCCTCGGAATTCCTCCAGACCATGCGTTCCTTCCACTCGACCCAGAAGTCCCCCTCTCCCTGGTTCACGAATTCCATCAGCCGCTCATTGCCTTTTTCGCTGAGGAAATACACTTTTTTATCTGAACCTGATTCCAGTTCAATCATGTGTTGGTCCAGCATTTCCTGAAGAGCAGGATAAATCGTCCCGGCACTTGCCGAATACGCCCCATGAGACCGTTCCTCCAGCTCCTTCATGATCTGGTAGCCATGCATGGATTCTTCTTTCAGCAAATGCAGGATGGCCAACTGGACAAACCCTCTCCGACGTCTCATTGTAATCCTCCTCCGTTATATCGAAAATGATAATCGATATATCGGTAATTTTCAAACGTAATACGCTTAGCATCTGCCATACAAATAAAAAAGACTTGCCCCTAAAGGCAAATCTGGTGGATGTACAAAAGATAAACGGCCTTCGTCCCGACTGATGGGGGCGAAAGCCGTTTATCTCATCTTCAATATGTTCGATCTACTTGACGAGGGCAAGCTCTTTGGTAAGACCAAGCGTGCGTCCTGTTGAAGTATGAATTTCTTCGATCAGCTCTGGGTGCTCCATAAGAGACACGCCATAGGTAGGAATCATTTCTTTGATTTTTGGTTCCCACGATTTGATTTGCTGCGGGAAGCATTTGGTGATTACTTCGAGCATAACATGTACAGCCGTAGAAGCACCTGGAGATGCACCCAGCAATGCTGCAATCGAGCCATCAGCCGCTGTAATGACCTCTGTACCGAATTGAAGCGTTCCTTTTCCGCCTGCTTCTGTATCCTTGATAACCTGTACGCGCTGACCAGCTACGACCAAATCCCAATCCTCGCTTTTCGCATCAGGGATAAACTCGCGCAGCTCTTCCATACGTTGTTCTTTGGAGAGCATCACTTGCTGAATCAGGTACTTGGTCAAAGACATTTCTTTTGCACCTGCTGCCAACATCGTCAACACGTTATCCGGTTTTACGGAAGTGACCAAATCGAGCATGGAACCCGTTTTGAGGAACTTCGGCGAGAAGCCGGCAAACGGTCCAAACAGCAGCGATTTTCTGTTGTCGATATAACGGGTATCCAGATGCGGAACGGACATTGGCGGCGCGCCAACTTTTGCTTTCCCGTATACCTTTGCGTGGTGCTGTTCAACGATTTCCTGGTTCTTACAGACCATAAATAGACCGCTTACAGGGAATCCACCAATATGTCTACCTTCAGGAATACCGGACTTTTGCAGGAGATGCAGGCTTCCACCTCCGCCACCGATAAAGACGAATTTTGCTGTATGGCGCTCTACGCTGCCAGTATTCACATTTTTCACTTTCAATTCCCACGAACCGTCGCTCGTGCGTTTAATATCATCGACGCTGTGTCCGTAGTTGATTTTCACGTTCTTCGTTTGCAGATGTTCAAACAGCATGCGTGTTAAAGCGCCAAAGTTGACATCTGTACCCGAGTCAATTTTTGTTGCTGCAATCGGCTCATTCGAGGTACGACCTTGCATGACGAGAGGGAGCCACTCTTTCAGCTTTTCAGGGTCATCGGAAAATTCCATACCTTGGAACAACGGGTTTTTAGACATGGCTTCAAAACGCTTCTTTAAAAACTCTACATTCTTTTGACCTTGAACCAGGCTCATATGCGGAAGTGGCATGATGAAGTCTTCTGGATTCTTGATCAATTTGCTATTTACAAGATAAGACCAAAACTGTTTAGAGAGTTGGAACTGTTCATTAATATTGATTGCTTTCTTAATATCTATCGATCCGTCTGGCTTTTCGCTTGTGTAGTTCAGCTCGCACAGTGCAGCATGCCCCGTTCCCGCATTATTCCATTCGTTAGAACTTTCCTCTCCTGCCTTTGCAAGCTTCTCAAACACTGTAATTTCCCAATCTGGTACTAATTCTTTCAGCAGTGACCCTAAAGTCGCACTCATGATTCCGGCACCAATTAAGATTACGTCTGTTTTACTCATTTTAACCGTCCTAACTAGTATAATTTGAAGAAATGTTGCAGGCGCTCCTGCTTTATGCTCCACAGCAAGCCAGGGTGAGACACCGTCACACCCCTTGTTATAGATCAATTATAACCTTATTCATATTGTATCACTATTAGTTATAGAATAAAATGTTTGTCATTATATACTATTTAAATACAAGAAAATCATATAATATGTCTTGATTCTCTTGTATTTATAAGGAAAAAGCTGTATTTGCGTGATAATTTAACAGAATCTTCACAAAGCCTAGATTTCATATTGTTGATGATTTAAGCTTATTGTAGAAATTTTGTTTTATTTTTCCACCTATTTTAGAGATGAAAGCGAGGTGTCTTTCCTTGAATACTCTCACTATCATTGTCATACTCGTCATCTTCTCAAGTATGACGGCGGCAGTGATAATCGCATTTGTTGTCAAAACCATAGGGGCTAACAAAAAACGCTATACGCAGCGCAAGACGATTCTCGAGCAAGGGACGTCCGCACAAGCGGTGATTAACTCGATCCAGCAAACCCATGCACAATTGGATGATCAGCCAGAAGTCTTGCTCGATCTAACCGTCACGATGCCGGATGGCAAGGTTATTTCTACTGTGGTAAAGACCTTCATTCCCATCATAAATGTCCCTGCGTTTCAAAAAGGCAACGTCATTGAAGTGAAGGTGATGACCATAGACAATGAGCAAAAATTCGAAGTAGTGGGTTCTTATCTCCCTTGATCAGAGAAGAGTAGCACCCGCTAGAAGCCACAGCAATAGGCAGCACCTGAACATCACTCGGGGATATCGCCCTGGTATCCCCGCTCCCTTGCCGCGTCCATCATACGTATAATCTCATGGCTAGGACGACAGAAACTCAGCCACGCTGACTTTCCGCACCTCATATTTTGCACCGATGCTTTTTAGCTGTTCCCCGGTTTTCGCGGCACCGGGCTCAAGTCCCTTATACACGAGTAAAGGCGTCGCCTCTAAATAGGCCTTCGCTTGTGAAAAATCGCACGAGAACATTTTCTTGATGAACAGCAGCGTTTTTTTCTTATCGCTGCCCTCACCTGTCAGAAACACTTTGTAGTACTCGTACGGTTCATCTCCGCTCGTATCCCATTCCTCAAAGCCCCGCGGTACTAATACACTATGAAGAAACTCCTCAAGATTGCCATAGGCAACGGAAAAATCCCAAGTGCCCATCCCGTGCGCTGCCGTATAAATGACCGTATCTCCTCTGGAGAGATCGATGCAGTAAGGGTCGCCTTCGTCCGAAGCAATCACCACATAACTACTCGGCCAGTCCTCAATATCCTCATGGGTTACTGGATTGTAGTTGTATCCCCATTGCCCCTTCAGAAGGTCCTTTGCCCCGTAAATCTCCAAATTCGTATATTCGTCCGTACTCCAGGTCACCGACTCCGGGACATAATGCTTCAGGAAGTACACGTAGTCATCAGGCAGGCTCCATTGGTCCGTAACTTCACGTATTGCTTGATCGTCCGCTAAGGTCCCGAGATTGATTGGATACTTCGCGTAAAATTCGGGATCTTGTTCGCGCTTAGCCGCTACAACCTCTTGCATTTTCTTTATGACCGCATCCATGTCCGTATATTTATCCGCCAAAGCTCCACCCCTGTCATTAGCAGATTCATAAGCTTATTCTTTGAGTTTATCATTCAAAGCAGGGAAAATGACATCTTTTCTTTACCTAAATAAAGTGTGCTTGCGCGTAACCACTCGCCTTCATTGTAGATCTCTTCAGTTACAAATCTGGTTCGATTCTAAGAGGGGGCAGTGTGGCCTAAGGAAAAACCACTCTGTGCGTAGAGTGGTTTTGAATTTAGGTATGGGTGATATCTTTTTGCCAGCCATGCTCTTTGATTTCGTTTACGGTTGGAAAAACGGATAGATCACGATCGCTGGCGTCAAGACGACTATCCCTTGCCCCTTGTTCCCTATTATTGCAGCTTGTTCATTTGCGAAATCAGATCGTCGACCGCTTTATCCACCAGGTACGGGCCGAAATTCCAGTTTTCGCGGGTGACGTTGATGACATGGTTGTTCTTAATCGCCGGGATGGATTGATACAGGGGCTCCTTAAAGCGCTCCAGCATACCCGGCAATTCCGCCTCGGTCATCTGTGTGAAAAAATATTCGGCAGGCTCGGCTACAAAGGCTTCGATCGAAAGCGCGGTGCCGCCGTCTTTAAACTTCTTCAGGTTCTCGGGCATCTCGAAGCCGTAATCCTCATAGATAAGCTTGCCAAGCGTACCGCCCTTCCCCCCAATCAAAAACTCTCCTTCATAGAAAAAAAAGTTCGTCGCCGTTGTGCCAGGTTTGATCTTCACGTCGATTTGGTCGCGAATGCGCTACAGTTTCTCCTCAATGCTCGTAATCCAGCTTTCTTTATGGCTATCTCAGTATGTTTGTCTTCTCCTATGATAAGATTCACCGAGTTTTGGAAATCTATTGTGTTAAAAAAAGAAGAGGTTTCTTAGACCTCTTCCTTTCTCGTTTTATACATAAAAAAATACTGAAATGGTTACAACAATGATTGCTTTTGCTGTAATATCAGTTCCCAAAATAGCTATCATTTTAACTATTCGGCTTTATATGCTTTGCTTCATTCTAATTACCTCCAGATTTTAAGTTATTGGATTTGGGAATATTAGGATTGAACTAATGCCCTTCTTCGATAGGGTATGGAAGGCTTTACTTTTATAATTGTTTGGTCATAATCGCCTAGCCAGCCATATATTCTATTGCAGCATTTTTGATCATTTCGATTCTAACATCTTGAATATATTTCATTCTTATTTCATCCAATTCAGCATCGTAAACCTCACCTATATTGGAAAACTTTAATTTTAATCGTTCGATTATTTTATGAGATAGCTTTAAATTGTCTATACTATGACTTCTAAGGATTTTATAAAGTGATTCACTTTCTGATATCTGAATCTTATTCCCACATCTCGGGCAGAAAGCAAAAGTTTCATCCGCTGTTTTATAATCACATTTCGAGTTTGAACACTGATACTCATTATCATCCCCTAAATTCTCCATTACTACTTTCAAATCTTGTGAAGTGGGGTAATAAGCTTGATTTGCATCTATATTAGTTGAGATATTATCCATCTCCGAAATATCCCTGATGATTAAGTCAGTAAAGAGTAAGCTTGGGTTTAAAGACATATAATATCCATACTGATTTCGTCCAAGACTTTTCTTACTGTAATCAATTAATATTATATTTGAATACGCAAGTATGTCGAACACTTGCGGAATTTGGTCGTACACAATTGTTGAAACATAAAATCCTGCAGATAACTTTTTCCTGCTTTTTCTCTGTTTATTATTCCATTCCCTTAGATTGGGTATTATTACTTCCTTCATTAAATTTTCTGCAGCTTCAATATGATTCTTATACTTAACAAGACGTTGTTTTAAAGTACTAAATTCTTTCCATTTACTGTCGAATACAGTCCTTAATGCTGCTATTACCCTCGGCATGCTAATAGTCTTGTTAAATGCCCTACTGTTCTCCAACTCATCAATAATATGGAACGCAAATCTTGGATTTCCGTTACTACAAGAACAAATCGTATTGATTACAGCTCTATTTATAGTAAGCTTATTCCAATAACTCTCGTCAAACTTTTGAATTCTAACTTTAAGAATGTTGTTTATATAATTCAGATCTTCCAAATTGGTTGCAGACCAGTCTAGTCTTAACTCTTTAGCGTCCTGCCCTTTTTCGAAATACTTTCCATAATTTGTGATGCCCGGATAAACAGCTGCTTTACATGCTATTTTAGGATGCCTAAGAGCTTTAAAAAGCGTAAAGAATTTTTCTTGCTGACTGTGGGAAAAAACATGGGCCGCTTCATCAAACAATAGCACTATCCTATCAAGATGAAAATCCTTTATTAAATCAACCAAAAAATTCTTGAAGCTTGTCGGATTCTCTAATATTGTAGCTAATTCAGTAGATGGAATCTTATCGCCTAATAAATTGTTATCTTCAATATCACCTTTCTCTAATATATGAATATATTCTGACAACACCTTTGAGTAATAAGAATAATCCCCTCTGTTCCCACTTCCAAATATCTTAAATAACCGATCTTCTAGACTTTCAAGACTAGAGGGTTTTAATTTCATTATCTGTTCGAGCACTTCATAGAGAATCTTTCCCATGGTCCATTGTAAAAATGGATCTAGCAAAGAATTGACTATTTTAATTCGTTCAATTCTAATTGACTCTTCAAAACTTACCCAGACAGCGAGTATACTGTTTTGTCCAAATGTATTTTTGGCAAGCAATTCTACCGATTTCATTAACATTGTTTTGCCACTGCCTCGACTACCCTCTAGTAAATACTGTTCAGTATCTAGTAGCCGTTTAACCTTATCATCACTTCTATCAATAAAATATTCCTGAATTAATGTTTCATCTAGGCTCTCAGTTCTATCAACAATATAATCTCCGAGAGATTTAAATGTTATTGTCATAATTTTACAACCCCTGAAATGTTTGCTAGTGCTATAAGTTCTTTTTCCTTGTTATTGAATCTTAATACGTACATTACTGCAATAATGCTTAACGTTTTTAAAAATTTATCCTCAAAAAATTTAAACATTTGCCTATTGTAAGTAATTTCTAGACCTGTTGTCTTAGTTAAGGTCTTGTAACGACCGTGTACAACGTCACTTAATTCAGAATAAATTTTTTTCAAGAAATTACTGATAGAGTTTTCACTAGTTTGTGCAGACATTATTGCTGGATAGAAGGTATGTATATACTTGGAAGTGAAGAACATATATTCATTAACTAAAGTAGATACATATCTATCAGCTTTCAAATCGTGTTGCTGAAAAAGCTTGTACTCAATTTCATGGTCAATATAGTAAATTGCATTACAAGCCAGTTCAAGTAAACTTCTTAGCGATACTATTGATAATCTATAAAAGCCAGATGATGCGGAATGTAATGATGATATAGAATCAGATATTATTTCATTCCATAACTCATTGGTCTTATTGTTTTCCTTAATCTCTTCATGGATCATCAATAATGCATTCAAATGGGATAAAATATTTGTAAGATCGTTATCCTCTATAGTTTGTTTTTGTATTGACGTTACAGGTTCAATAAAACCATTTATAAAAGTGGCTTTTGTATATGACATAATATTCACTTCCTTTTTTTCGTGAATATTATACCATGTTGAGTAATCTATTCAACCTTTTTCCATATTGAAAATATACTCCCATTTATTATATTTTCTCTCTCTGTTAGTAGTACTCAGTTTAAAAGGCATCTACTTAGGTACTGCTTAAATATTAATGAAATTATACGTCGGCAAATTCAAATAAAATGCAGGTCCCCAATTTTCCCAAGAGCTCCTGCCGAGCGGAAGGCACCTCCGAACTCTTTCAATGGTCCGATAAATGCTTGTCCTCTCCACGTCGAGACATCCTGACTTCCCATTTTCAAATTAATCGGGTCAAAGACTGATTTTATTTCTCCGATAAAGCTATGATAATTAGTCTTTATCTCCTCATGAGACAACTATACCACCACGCATCTCTTTATACTTATATCAACTAAATATAGTATTTTAGACACAATTCATCTTGGTAGAAATACTCAATGATACTCAAGAAATAACTAATCACTAGTGATGTTTTGCTATAAAATTACCCCTCACTTATGATACGGCTCCCCCCGACTAATCCGAAACGCCCGATAAACCTGCTCCAGCAGCACCAATCGCACCAGCTGATGCGGAAACGTCATCTTGGAGAACGACAGATGCGCATCGGCCCGCTTCAGTACGGCATCCGCCAGCCCCAAAGAACCGCCAATCACAAACGCCACCTGACTGCGCCCGTGCAGCGCTAGCTTGTCCAGCTCCGCCGACAGCTTTTCGGACGACCACATTTGGCCTTCGATCGCCAGCGCGATGACGTACTGGTCCTGTTTGATTTGCGCGAGGATGCGCTCGCCTTCCTTGCGTTTGACCTGCTCCATCTCCGCTGCGCTCATTTCTTCCGGTGCTTTTTCGTCGCTGACTTCGACGACCTGCAGCTTGCAGTAAGCGGAGAGGCGCTTGCTGTACTCGTCGATGCCCTCTCGCAAATATTTTTCCTTCAGCTTCCCTACGGTAATGATCGAAATCTGCACGTGTCTACAATCCTTTCTCTTTCAAAAGCGCGATCTGTGCGGGTGCTCCGCATACCCGGCAGCGCTTGTCCATCGTTTCGTCCTCGATCAGCTCTGCCCGATGTGTATCTGGCGCGGCCTCGAAATCGTTGACGTAGTCATCCAGCTCCTCGTCAAAATGCTCCATGCAGGCAAACCGCACAGGGAAATCAGCAAGCAGCGCGACCTCTTTTCCCTCTATCTTTACGCTTTCCAGCTTTCTCTCCATCTTCTTTCCCCTTTTCCGTCCAGTAAATGATATCGTCCTATATTCTACCCCAGTTCGGGGAGAAAACAAATTGCCACTCTCACTCGATCAAACAAATGGGCAGAAGCCACCGGTATTAACGCGGTCGGCCAACCGCAAAAAAAAGAGCGCCGACTCTCATCGGCGCTTTCAATGAAGGGATCTATTGTAAAAATAGATAGAGGGGAACTAGGAACTACCTATATGCAAACGGGACAAACTGCATCCCGGAATTGCCTGTTAGAAGGTTCATTTGCTGCCTAGCAAAGATGGACCGAGTCGCCCTTTTTACTCAGGCGTTTTTGCAAGCTTCACGGTTGCGGTTTTCTTGAAGCCGTCGCGGTAGTATGTGATCTCGACAGAGTCACCCGGCTTTTTGTTCAAGGTCAGGAATTTGCGCAGCTGGGCACCGGTATTGATGTCCTTGCCATCCATTTTTACGATGACGTCGTACTGCTTCAGACCAACCTCACCCGCTGGCGAGAATTTGCCAACCTCGTTTTGAATCACGACACCGGCTTGCACGTCATCCGGCAGGTTCAAGGTTTCTTTCCAGCTGTAGCGCGGTACATTGGTCAGGTCGTACGGCTGTACGCCCAGATAAGCACGCTCCAGCTTGCCTTTCGCCATCAGCTCGCTGACGATCGATTTGACATCGTTGATCGGCAGGGCGAAGCCAAGACCTTCGACACCTTCTTTGGAGATTTTCAGTGTGTTGATCCCGATGACCTGTCCTTGGATATTCACCAGAGCCCCACCACTGTTACCAGGGTTGATCGCGGCATCTGTCTGCAGAACATCCAGCTCCCAGTCGTCTTGACCATTTTCGTCAAAGTCCATTGGCATCGAGCGCTCCAACGAACTAATGATCCCTTGTGTCACGGTACGGGAGAATTTCATACCCAGTGGGTTCCCGATCGCGATCGCCGGCTCACCGACTTGCAGGGTAGACGAGTCACCCAGTTCGGCAACAGCCGTTACCTTGGAGCCGTCAATCTCGAGAACGGCCAGGTCCGCATACATATCGGCACCGAGGATCTTCGCTTCTACTTTCTCTCCTGTCGGCAGCGCGATCTCCAGCTTTTGCGCTTGGTCGATTACGTGGTAGTTGGTAATGATATGGGCTTTTCCACCCTTTTTCTCAAAGATGACGCCAGAACCTTCGCCCTGTTCGACATCCTGCGTGCTGCTATTCATCCAGTTGGTTCTGGTTCGACCGATGTTGATGACACCGACGACTGCGTTTTCCACTTTCTTCACGGCGTCTACGGTTCCGGTTTCTACCTTTACCGAAACAGGGGTCGCAAACAGATTGGCTGTCGGGTTGCTCATTACATTCGATGCACTTGGCTTTACCATGTTGATGTAACCTGCATTGGAGAGAGTCGGCAACGCGAGCAGAACGACCATTCCCCCAATCACCGCAGAGGTTACCGACGTCATGATCAGACGTCCCACACCCGGCCCACGTCGATTTTTCCGCTCCACGTGAGTCAAATCATCATAAAATCCCATGATTCACACTCTCCTTCACTCTATTGTTACTAGGGTGGCAGATTTTTTGCACTCCTATACTTGGTTGGACAATTTGGAATGTTTACTGTCATTCATTCTTGCTTGGTTTCCTTTTGACATCCTCAGTATACGTTTCGTTTTCGGCAAAATCGCGTGAGAAATAAGGAAAGGTTGTGGAAACTGCAAAGGCCTTCGGAATATTTCACCGAAGGCCCGGATATGATAGATTAAAAGCTTTTGAAAGGGTTGATAGAACGTGAAAGAAGTGAATCTCATCGCGAAATTGGCTGATTTGCAAGAAGTAGACTACCACAATACGCTTGTCCTGCACGCCGTCATCGAGGTATTAGTCGCCAAAGGTCTGCTGACCAAAGACGAAATCGCCCATAAAATGAGCGAGCTGGACACGCAGCTCACCTTTCACGTCGATACGTACGCCAAGCTGACAGATACCGTAAATAGTCGCCAGATGCAAATCAAACCGCTCCTATAGGACCTCGAGCTTCGTCGGGCGATCCGGATAGGTGTCGCGCAGCTGGACATCGTCTCCTACCACCAAGCCCTTTTCTTCTAATATGTTCTTCACAGTCAGTCTTGCCAGATCGATCATGTTGTTCTCTTTGCTCAAATGCGCCAGGTACACGCGTTCTGCATTCCCGCCCAGACAATCAAGCAGGGCATCTCCAGCAGACTCGTTGGACAAGTGTCCCACGTCGCTCAAAATACGCCGCTTGATGCTCCACGGGTACTGCGACATCCGCAGCAGCTCCACGTCGTGATTCGATTCAAACACATACGCGTCTGCCCCACGAATCGTCTCCTTGATCTTGTCGCTGACATAGCCCAAATCGGTAGCGACACTGAGCTTTTTCGCCCCATGGTAAAAGCAAAAGCCCATCGGCTCTGCTGCGTCATGCGAAATGCCAAAGGATTCAATCCCTAAATCTTCCAATTCCTGTTTGTCTCCAACAGCAAACAAACGCCGCTGCTCTTCCTTGATGGTTCCGATCTGTCCGTCCAGCTCGCCCCAAGTCTTGGCGTTGGCGTAGATCGGCAGGCCATAGCGCCGTGCCATGACGCCGACCCCTTTAATATGGTCGACGTGTTCATGAGTCACGAGTATCGCACTGAGATCAGCCGGATTGACCCCGATGGTCTGCAGCGCCGCTTCGGCTTGTTTTCCTGTAATCCCTACATCGATTAGCACGGAGACACGGTCAGTCGCCACATAGATGGCGTTGCCCGTGCTTCCGCTTGCCAGTACACTGAATCTCACCCAACATCCCTCTTCCCGTAGCTTCCCTCGCTGTCTGTCTCTCGCTTTCCATTCCGTTCATTCTACCGTTGTGTCACCATCGGTCTTTCCAAAGCTCCTGTAAACGCATTGACGAAATGCTGCTTGCCATCGTGAATGACCCGCCAAACAGGTGCCAACGCCTGAATATCCGCGTCATAGGATCCGTAATAGCCCAAACTCACGCTCTCGATTCGCTCTCCTGGCAAAATGATCTGCTTGTCCACCAGCGAACGCAATGCCGTGTAGCCTGAGATGACTTGTCGGCCGCCGCCTTCCTGTTTCCGTATGTGGAAAAACGTCTGTCTATAGCCCAGGATCGAGCCATTCTCCAAATACACTTCCAAAGGCGCAACGAAAACCGGCATCTTCTGATAGACCTGCCAGTAAAGCAGTCGTCCCTGATTGGACTGATACATATCAGCCGTATATTGCTCGCTGTACATCAAACGGGGACCAATTTGCCGCAGCAGCTCGGTTGGCGTGATTTGTCCGCGTATTTGCAGCGGTGGGTTCAGCTTGGCAGCGAGCGACATTTTCTCCATCGTCGCTGTCAGACCAGGCATGTCTTGCAGAGAAAGCGGATTGATCCCGATGTACTCCGCATTCAAATAGGACATCTCTGGCGTATCCTGAGGCACTTCTGTCATGAGAGCGATGTTCTGCTGCTTCAGGTACAGCTCCATATCCCATTTGTCCCCTTGCGCTACATCCTGGTTATTCCAAAAACTGATTCTCGTCACATACACCTGATAGCCAAGAAACAAGTCGAGGAGAAGAAAGGCCCAGATCAGAATGGTCTTGGTTCTACTCCAATCCATGCACCTTTCCTCCTCCCTGGTTGGCTTCTGCGGAAATGTACAGGTTTGCCTGGTTCGCCATCTCCACGACCCAAACTGGCATCAGGTCTACATACCCTTCTCCAAATATGGTCTGGTAGGCCAGATACGCATTCGTAATCTGGTCGGTATCCGCGAGCTTCCTGTCACGAATCATTTGGTAGAGCTCTGGGCCCGACATCACTTTCCACTCTTTGTTGGAAATGTACTTATCCAGGTTGAGCAGAGAACGGCTGAGTGTCACCACTTGCCCTGCCTCTGAGGTAATCTGGATCGTATCAATCGGTTTTACACTGTTGCTAATCAGCGGATAGGATCCTACGTATTGGCGGAACGTGATCAGATCCTTCTCGTTGTAGCTCTTTTTCATCCGCTCAAAATGGTACTCATCCAGCCACCCAAGATGCTTGTTGATGAAGGTCACGGCACCCTGTACCTTCTCTTCGTCAGACAGCTCCTGGGCTCTCTGCTGATAGGCAGGGTCGGTAAAGGTAAACGCCTGCTGCTCGGAACGCAGCTGTACCGATCGGCTCCCGTCGGTAAAAATGACGGTCTTGTCCCGCTCCATGATCTGTCTCACCAGCGAAGGATCGAGGAAATACGCTTCGATCAATCTTTCGTCGCTGATCGTCTCATAGCTGTAGCGAAATTGCTGCATGCGTACCTGATTTTTCGGGAGATAGTACATGTTCCATACCGGGAGCGCCCCTTCCAGTGAAGAATAGGTTCTCTCCGGCTTTACAATTTTCATGATCTGCTCGGGCATCTGATTGCCTGTCGCCAAATAAGAATCACGCAAATCCTTCGGGCTGATCGAAGTCCGCGCACGCATCATTTTTCCCTCTTCAGAAGACAGGAACAAAGCGTAGACGAGATCCTCGTCCTTCTCGTAGTACAGCCACAGACGATCGACGCCTTTAATCTGGCTATCGTACTCGTCCCGGAAAGTAACCAGGCGCCCAACGATCGATAAAGGAATGGTACTTCTGAACCGCACCTCGATCCCCATCTTTTCCCGGGCAATTTCCCCCCAATTGTCATTGGAGAACATATACGGCGTGAAATCGAGGAATATCCACTTGGACATTTCCCTTACGATCATGCTGTACGGCCCATCCGTGGCGACCGCTTTGGTATGTCTGTCTTCCCCATAGTGAAATACGACGGACTCCGGTGTCACGAGCTGCATCAGCTGCTTTTCCTGTACTGGCTTGGATTCCGTGTATTGGGCAGGCTCGATAAACTGAAATTTCGGCTGGTTGCTCCACAACAACCCGGTCAGACAAAAGCTCAACAGCACCAGCACATTGAGTAATACGGTCTTGGTAGGCTCCAGCCACCGTCTCAGCCACCTTTTCATACCGCCTTACCCCCTTGGGCAAATGGAACCCAGAACGTTACCGTCGTCCCCACATTCCATTCACTGGTGATCTCGATGTCCGCTCCATGCGCTTGCACCAATTCACGAGCAATCGCCAGACCCAGACCCGTGCCGCCCTGTCCGCGTGAGCGCGCTTTATCAACCCGGTAAAACCTTTCGAAAATGCGTTTCAAATCGCGGCTCGGGATCCCGATCCCCGTATCTTCTATGGAGATGAGCACCCGCTTTTGATGGTTGTTTACTTTTGCATGCAAGACCACTTTTCCCCCTTGGGGAGTGTACTTGATCGCATTGGATAGCAAATTGTCCAGTACCTGGTTGATCGCATCGGTATCAATGTATACCGCAGGCAGCTTGTCCGGCACGTCCAGATGAAGCTCTACCTCCTGCTGCTCACCAAACATGGAAAAGCGATCCGCCGCATAGTGAAGCACCCGATTGAGATCGGCTTCCTTGCAATGCAAACGCACCCCTTGGGAATCAAAACGCGACAGCTGCAGCAAATCGTTGACCAGACGGATCATTCGCTCCGTTTCCGACATGGTCACTCGTAAAAAGCGATTGGACAAATCAGGCTCGTCCATCGCGCCATCCAGCAAAGCTTCCACATAGCTTTTGATCGTCGTAAGCGGCGTTCGCAGCTCATGGGATACATTCGCAACGAATTCCCTGCGCTGATGCTCCAATCGTTGCTGCTCCGTCACGTCAGCGACCACGGCAATGATGCCGCCCTTTTTCCCACTGTCATGCTGCAGCGGTGTAAACGTCACACGCAAGATGACCTCATCCCGATTGGGCAGCATCATCTCGATAAACAAAGGCTCCTCCTGCTCATGCAGCGGCATTTCGTCCTCAGGAGGCAGCCCCAGCAAGTCGTACAGGGTCCTTCCTTTGATCAGCACCTCAGTCATGGTCACCTGCAGCATCTCTTCCGCAGCACGGTTGAACAAAATGATTCTGCCCTTCCGATCGGCAGCGATCACTCCGTCTGTCATGTTGCTCAAAATACCGGCGAGCTTTTCCCGTTCTTCCTCCTGCTGCAGGATCGCCTCCTGAAGACGTATGGTCATATGGTTAAAGGCCATCCCCAGCTGACCGATCTCATCGCCACTATATACCCTCACATTGCGGTTGAAGTCTCCGTCCGCGACAGCACGCGCCTGGCGAGTCATTTCCTTCACCGGCTTGGTAATGGTCCGTGCCAGCACGACTCCCAGACCAGCCGTGATGATCAGGGCAAACATCGTACCCGTCGCCAAAATTCCGTTCATTTTACGAATCGTAGTATACGTGCCTTCCATCGAAGCGACCATATAAACCGCCCCATACACGATCTGATCGCCTTTGACAGGGAGAACCAGCACTTTTACGCGCGCACCTGTACGCGGATCGATCCGCATAGACTCACTGCGAGTCCCCAGCAGTGCGACGGTGACTTCCGGCTGTGACGTCCGTTGGCCAATCGTGCTCTTGTCCTCTGTCGTACTGACGACGGTACCCGTTTGGTCGATTACCTGTACGTTGGCACCGTTGATCTTTACCAGATTGTTAATCAGGTTGTCGATGTCCTGTCGATATTGCTCCTGATTCTGTTCCTTTCCTTCTGTTGGCCGCAGATCCGCTTCCAACAGGCTTGCCAGCAGACTTGCCTGGCCGTTTAGCGACTCGGAAAACGTGTTGATGTAGTAGCTCTCGACTTCCCTGGCAAAGTAAGCTCCAATGAATTGCATCGCCAACAAAATGAGCAGCATGTAAATGACGACCATTTTCCATTGAACCGTTTTAAACAGCCGCCTCATCCAGGCGTTCCTCCCATGCCAGGGTTACGCAGTGTATAGCCCAAGCCCCGACGGGTGATGATGTATTTCGGCTGACTCGGATCATCCTCGATTTTTTCCCGTAAACGGCGAATGGTCACATCGACAGTACGCACATCGCCAAAGTAATCAAATCCCCATACAGACTGAAGCAAATGCTCCCGCGTCAGTACCTGCCCCTGATGCTTTGCCAAATAAACCAGAAGCTCGAACTCCCGATGGGTCAAATCCAACGCCTCACCCGTTTTGTCAACGGTGTACGAGTGCAGGTCGATCTCCAGCTCGTGGACACGCAGTAGATGCTGCTGGTCCTTTTCCTCATTCTTGGGCTGATGCCTGCGCAAATGAGCTTTGACCCTTGCGACCAGCTCGCGCGTACTAAATGGCTTCGTGACGTAATCGTCCGCACCCAATTCCAGGCCTAGTACTTTATCCAGCTCCGAATCCTTTGCTGTCAGCATGATGATCGGTACATCATGAGACTGACGCACAGCTCGGCAGACGTCCATCCCATCCTTGCCTGGCAGCATCACATCCAGCAAAATCAGATCGGGCCTTTCATTTTGAACAACTACCAGTGCTTCCTCACCGTCATAGGCGCAAACCACCTGATAGCCTTCCTTTTCAAACGTAAACTTCAAAATATCTGCAATCGGTTTTTCATCGTCTACAACCAGGAGTTTTGCCATCTTGCTCCCTCCTTTTCTTCATAAAAAGATTCCACTCGAGGAGCATCTATTCCTCTACAATACACCATGTCCCGCGCGTAAAGAAGTCCTCTGGAAAGCACTCCCTGCCCGTAGCTGTTTCATGTGCACAAAAAAAGGGTAATCTCGCGTGGAGACCCCCTTTTCCCTATTTCCATAAATTGCTTGTCTATTTCAAGTAACGCATAGGGTTCTGGATTCGTCCATTCTGATGAACCTCAAAATGCAAGTGAACACCCGTAGAATCCCCTGTCGATCCTTTTACTCCGATTTTTTTGCCTTGCGCAACCACGTCGCCTACCTTGACACTGATGGTGCTCATGTGGCCATAGAGAGTTTCCATGCCGTTGCCGTGATCGATGATGACCGCTTTTCCGTAGTCGCCATCCCATCCAGCAAATTTGACACGACCGTTATCGGCAGCCAAAACAGAACCAGATCCGGCGATGTCGATCCCTTTATGCATACGGCCCCAGCGCGTACCAAATCCGCTGCTGATATAACCGCTCGCTGGCCAGCTCAGACGGCCTGTCCCACGAGATGGAATCACCTTGGTTCCCCGCTCCACGATTTTCGCAACAGGCTGTGCGATCACGTCCTGCTTGACGATATTTTTCGCAACCACTTGCCCGTTTTCTTTCACGATCTCATACTGAACCATCTTGCTGCCGTCCCGACCTTCCTGGACGACTTTTGTTTCTCCCTTTGGCAGCTTATCGTTGTTGTTGATTTGCGTGGAGAACGCAATCGTTTCTTTTTGGGAGAGATCCTCTTTCACCTGTACCGTCACAAACGGACGAATAGCGGTCACGTTGATTTGCTGCCCCAGCTGGAGCAACGTATTTTCCGTGATGCCAGGGTTGTTTGCATAGATATCATTTGACGTAATGCCGTACTTTTTAGCGATACAACCGATGCAATCTCCTTCAACGACTGTATGCGTCATTTGCTTGAAGGTACCTTTAACGAGCAGCTCCTCCAGCTTGTCCGCCGGCAAAACCTGCGCGGCTGTGACTGAGTCGCTCTCTGTCTCTACCTGCTCCTTAAACGTAACTTCCTTGATGGGACTGCTCTTTGCAGGTGCGCTTAACGATGCAGCCGCTACGGCCACTTTCTTGTCTGCCTGTGCTGGGATTCCCGAAAACTTCTCTTTCACATGAGCAAGCACTTGATCAGCTGTATTCTGATCCGCCGCATAACCGACAACTTTCCCGTCTACAATCAGCTTAACCGCCTCAACCTTGATGTCGGCGATGTCGGATAGTGCACGTACAGTCGACTCGTTATCAAACGGCGCCTTGTACTTGCGCTCTTCCTGGAACGTGATGTAGTCAGCAAGCGTCAAAGACAAGCCGTTCTTCGCCTGTTCCTCTTGCAGCTTGGATGCCGTCCAGTTCTTTACCACTGCGGGGTTGTCCACCACGCCAATCTCTTGACCATTTACGAGAACGTGATACACCGAATTGATGTTGCTGGTGTAGTAGTACTGTGCAGAAGCTCCCGCTGCCACGGTCAGTACCAGCCCTGCCGCGACAGAAATGGTTTGTTTCTTATGTGTTTGAATGTATGAGCTTGTTTGATCTATCGTACGCTTCGCCAATTGTCTGCAATTCTGAACGATTTGCTCTGACCGTTCCTGCAGCTTGGCCTTCCATTCCGACCATTGCATAACTTGTCCCTCCTGAAAACATTAGCAGCTCGCCTTGCTTTCGGTATTCCCTGAATTGTTTAAATATACCGACTAGGACATATAGCCCAAAATTTTGTTTCCAGTAATCTGCCAAATTGCCTAAAGAAACCAACTATGTCGACTTTACCACATATTTAACGACAACATCAAGTGTAAATTGCTGTCGAATTAAAAACTTGACGAAGAGTCATGATATGTACATGAAACTGGAATATTTTAGACAATCAGGAGGGTGATTTATGTGAAAGAACGAAACATTCTGGCAGGCTTTCATACGGAGGAGGATGCAGGAAAAGCGGCCGATGCTCTTCGACAAGCTGGTTTTTCCACCATACAAATCGACAGAGTTGGACAATTCCCTGGTGATGGGAACGAATCGATCATGAATCCGATCTCTGGCGAAATACCTAGCCTGGGCAACATGACACTGGCTGGTGATTTTCCGAGCGGCCGGGACGCCAGCGTACTTGCCGCAGTAGATCCAGATGCTAGCGGGATGGCTGACCGGGGTGATGACGATCTAAATCGAAGTGTCCTCCTGACCGCAGTCGTTCCAGAGGAAAGAGGCGACGAAGCTACCCAAATCATTACTTCCTGCGGCGGCAGGATATGACTTTGTAACCAGCCTAGGTCAATAGAAAGCCACCTGCTCCGCTAAGGGTAGGTGGCTCAGTGCTTTTTGCTCATTCGATTATCACACCTCGAGCATGGAAGTTACTTCTTTGATTGCCAGCCTGCGAATCGTCGTTTTTTCGGTATCCTGCTGCTTGTATGTGGTGATGAAGCACAGGTATCCGTTATCGAAATGAGTCATGGTTCCCTTGATGACGACGCCATTGAACATCTTCACCTGTACGTTCTTTCCCAGCAGCTTCATGGCTTTTTGATCAAAACCCATCATCACGATCACCTCTCCATTTCCTTGCTATGCTCTACTTTATGCCCAGATGGTGTCGTTTCGTGTCTGTCCTTTCAAAATAAATTTTCTCGTAACATAAAAACCCGTATCGGGACCTTTGTCCAACTCGAAAACTGCCCCCGGCAAGTCTTTGCACCTAAAGGCCACGAGACATTCCTCAACTGCCCACATACGGGATAACATTCTTATCCAATCTTGTTTGTACAAAAAAAAGCTGTCGAATAATCGACAGCTTTCGCTATGTCTATGGGACTATGGCTTATCCGTAAATGCCGCGAACGACTACGGTTTGCTCACGATCTGGTCCTACAGAGAAGATCGACATCGGAATGCCAGTCAGCTGCGTGATACGCTCAATGTAGTGACGTGCGTTTTCTGGCAAATCGTTGAGGTTGCGAACACCTGTGATGTCCTCTGTCCAGCCTGGCAGCTCCTCGTATACCGGTTCGCATTTTGCGAGCAGGTTCAGGTTCGCCGGGAACGATTCGATAATCTCACCATTGTATTTGTACGCTGTGCAAATACGCAGGGTCTCGATGCCAGTCAAAGTATCCAGCTTCGTGATAGCCAGACCGGTGATGCCGCTGACACGACGAGCGTGACGAACAACTACACTGTCAAACCAGCCTACACGGCGTGCACGACCAGTTGTCGTACCGTACTCGGCACCTACTTCACGGATTTGATCGCCAATCGCATCAGTCAGCTCAGTCAGGAACGGACCGTCCCCTACACGCGTCGTGTACGCTTTCGCTACCCCGATGACTTGATTGATTTTGGTTGGTCCCACACCGGAACCGATCGTCACGCCACCCGCGATTGGGTTGGAGGACGTTACGTACGGATAAGTACCTTGGTCAATATCGAGCAGCACGCCTTGTGCACCTTCAAACAGCACACGGTTGCCGCGGTCGATTGCATCGTTTAGAACAACAGATGTATCGGTTACATAAGGACGGATAACTTCAGCTACAGCCAGGTATTCGTCCAGAATCTCATTCAATTCAAAGCCTGTGGTGTTGTACACTTTCTCCAACAGGTTGTTCTTCTCAGCCAGGTTGCGCTCCAGCTTGCGTTTGAACTCTTCTGGATCGAGCAGGTCTGCGATACGGATACCGATACGCGCCGCTTTATCCATGTAAGCAGGACCGATCCCTTTACGAGTCGTACCAATTTTGTTTGCACCACGGCTATCTTCTTCTACCCCATCCAGTTTGATGTGGTAAGGCAAGATTACGTGTGCACGATCACTGATCTTCAAGTTGTTTGTAGAAAAACCAAAGCTGTGGATGTACTCCAGCTCTTTAATCAGCGCTCTTGGGTCTACTACCATACCATTACCGATCACGCAGGTCTTATCTGTATAAAAAATTCCAGATGGAATCAAGTGCAGTTTGTATTTGTTACCATCAAAAATAATGGTATGGCCTGCATTGTTACCGCCTTGGTAACGAGCCACTACCTCTGCGCTTTCTGCCAAATAGTCAGTAATTTTACCTTTACCTTCATCGCCCCACTGGGTTCCGACGACAACGACAGTTGACATCGAAAAACACCTCCTGATATAATCATGTCCTTTTGGGCCTGAAACAATCTAAGTGTACTAAACCATTTCCCGCATGTCAACGAAAATACGAACATTTGAATAGTAAGAACATTATACGTTCGGTAATTATGATACGCTTTGCAAACCCTTGTTGTCCTTCTCTTTTTTGAAATCGGGCAGTACGGAAGACCCAAAGAAAAAAGCCGGATTTCCCTCCGGCTTTTCTGTTTCTATTCTTATCCTGCCTGATTTCGGAACCGATTATCCAGACTGACGAATTTGTTGTATTCCTTTAAAAACGCCAGCTCTACTGTTCCGGTAGGGCCGTTACGTTGCTTTGCGATGATGACCTCGATCACGTTCTTGTTCTCGGTCTCTTTGTCGTAGTAGTCGTCGCGGTACAGGAACGCTACGATATCGGCGTCCTGCTCGATCGAACCGGACTCACGAATATCCGACATCATCGGACGCTTGTCCTGACGCTGCTCCACGCCACGGCTCAGCTGCGACAGAGCAATTACAGGTACGTTCAGCTCACGGGCAATTCCTTTTAAGGTACGGGAAATCTCGGATACTTCCTGTTGACGGTTATCCCCTTTTCCGCGCCCATGAATCAATTGCAAATAGTCGATCAGAATCAATCCGAGACCTTTCTCCGCCTGCAGCCTACGACATTTGGCACGGATATCCATGACGGTCACCCCAGGACTATCGTCAATGTAAATGGGCGCCTTCGCCAGGGTCCCGATCGCCATCGTCAGCTTCTGCCAATCGTCTTCCTCCAATGCCCCCGAACGCATCCGGGAAGCATCCAAATTCCCCTCAGCACAAATCATACGTTGAACGAGCTGGGTCGCACCCATCTCCAGAGAAAAAATGGCGACGGTCTCACCAGCTCGTGCGGCTACATTCTGTGCCAGATTCAAAGCAAACGCCGTTTTCCCTACGGAAGGACGGGCAGCGAGAATGATCAAGTCGCTTCGCTGCAAGCCAGCCGTCATCTTGTCCAGGTCAGTGTATCCCGTCGATATCCCGGTGATATCTCCCTTGCGCTGGCTCAAGAACTCGATCCGTTCATACGTCTCCATCAAGGCATCACGGATCGGCGTAAAACCACCGCTATTGCGATTCTGCCCGATCTCCATGATGTACTTCTCCGCATCGGCAATGATTGCCGTGACCTCATCCTCGCGTGAGTATCCATCATTGGCGATCTTTGTTGCTGTATGAATCAATCGCCGTAGAAGCGACTTTTCTTCCACAATCTTTGCGTAATACTCGATGTTTGCTGCTGTCGGAACCGAGCTTGCGATTTCCGTCAGATAGGTAACGCCACCTATCTCATCCAGCAGCTTGTGGTCCTGCAGGTCTGCTGTCACTGTGACCAGATCGACAGGTTCGCCTTTTTCGTACAGGTCCACCATCGTTTGAAAGATGCGCTGATGCGCTGTCTTGTAGAAATCCTCCGGGCGGAGAATCTCAATGGCCGTGATAAGAGCTTCCTTGGACAAGAACACGGCACCTAGTACCGACTGTTCTGCTTCCTTGTTCTGCGGCGGCACACGATCCAAAAACAGGTCGCTCACGTCACACCCTCCACATGTCTGTCATTATTCTTCGACCACGTGTACTTTGAGAGTTGTGGTCACTTCGTTGTGCAGTTTTACTTTAATTTGCGTTACACCCAGTGCGCGGATCGCATCCATTTCGAGTTTGCGCTTGTCCACTTTGATCTTGAACTGTTCTTCCAGCGCTTGTGCTACCTGCTTGCTGGAAATCGCGCCAAACAGACGACCACCTTCGCCTGCCTTGCCTTTTACCTTTACAGTCAGCTCGCCGAGTTTTTCGCCCAATTCGATGGCTTCCTGTTTCTCTTGCTCTTTGCGCTTCTCTTCGCTGCGCTTTTGAGCGTCGAGCGTTTTCACGTTGCTATCTGTCGCTTCCTTTGCCAGCCCGCGCGGCAGCAGGAAGTTGCGTACATAACCTTCGGAGAGATCTTTTACTTCGCCTTTTTTGCCTTGGCCTTTAACATCTTGAAGAAAAATGACTTTCATCATCGTTTCCCCCTTCTCATATTGGCCTAGATGACCGAATCGATCGCTTCTTTCAAGCGTTTCACTGCTTCTTTTATGGTAATGCCTTCGATTTGGGTCGCTGCTCCTGTCAAGTGACCGCCGCCGCCCAAAAGCTCCATGACGGACTGTACATTGATGTCACCGAGAGAACGCCCACTGATCAGAATCGCACCGTCAGCACGCTGCGCCACGACAAACGATGCCTGAATGCCAGATAAGGTCAGCAGCTGTTCCGCTGCCTGAGCCACCTGGACTTGCGTATATTCTTCTGCAGGATCCCCTGTAGCGATCGCCATATTGTCTCGGTACGTTTCGGTGTTCATGATGATTCGAGCACGCTTGACGTACTGATTGACATCTTCCTTCAGCAAACGCTGGACAGCTGCTGTATCTGCACCGTTACGCCGTAGGAACGACGCAGCCTCGAAGGTACGCGAGCCTGTACGGAAGGCAAAGCTCTTGGTGTCGACGACGATCCCCGCAAGCAGCGCAGTTGCAATCAGACTGTCGATGTTCAAGCGCTCGCTTTGGTACTGCAAAAGCTCTGTGACCAGCTCTGATGTAGAGGAAGCATACGGCTCCAAGTACAACAGAACAGGCTCAATAAATTCCTCTGAGCGGCGATGATGGTCGATCACGACAACCCGGCTGGTTTCACCCAGCAGCTTAGGCTCAATAACCAGCGAAGGACGGTGCGTATCGACAACCACGAGCAGCGTCCGACCCGTCACCAGTCGAATGGCTTGTTCTGGTGTTACGAACGTCTCCGCCAGCTCTTCGTTTGCGTAAATCTCCCGCATCAGGCGCTCGACAGAATTGTTTCCTTCGTCCATGACGATGTAAGCAGCCTTTTTGTGCACCTGTACAGCTTTTAAAACACCAAGCGACGCGCCGATGGAGTCCATGTCCGGCTGCTTGTGTCCCATGACGATGACGTGCTCTGCCTCATGGATCAGGTCGCGCAAAGCATGGGCGATGACACGTGCCCGTACGCGTGTCCGCTTCTCAACGGCATTGGATTTCCCGCCGTAGAAAGTAAGCTTGTTCCCGACCTTGACGGCACTCTGGTCACCACCGCGGCCCAAAGCGATATCCAGGCTGGACTGCGCCATTTGCCCTAATTCGATGTACGTACTCGCAGCTGCCCCAACCCCGATACTCAGTGTGATCGGAATTTTGTTGTCAGCCGTCATTTCCCGTACGACATCCAAAATGTCAAAACGCGTTTCTTCTAATTTATCAAGTGCTTCCCGTTCCATCAGCGCCAAAAATTTGTCAGCCGTGATTCGGCGAAGATATATGCCATGTTTGGTAGCCCACTCCGTGATGACACCAGCGACACTGGTCGAAAGCAGCGTCCGGCTCTGGTCATCCATCACTTGTCCAATCTCATCCAAATTGTCGAGATGGATAATCGCGAGTGCAGCCTTTTCACGGTGATAGCGAGCTGTCAGTTCCTTGAAATCCGTAATGTCTGTAAAATACAGCAGACGTTCTTCGGATCGGACCAGCACCTCGTAGACCCGTTCGTTGTAGGTAAATTCCAGCCGCTTTTGCTCCAGCTTTCCATTCAGACCAGGAAAAACCTCCTGCAGGTTTTTGCCAATTAGAAGCTCATCCCCGGACATATGTGTCATGAACGGGTTTACCCACTCAATTGCCTTTTCCTCGTTGTATAAAAGGATCCCGATCGGCATCTCTTGGATGACACCTTCTCCTGCCTTCTTCACACGATGTGTGACCGTAGCCAGATAAAGGCGCAAATCGCGCTGGAACCCTTTCTCAGCCTGGAGGGCATAAAGAACCAGGCCAATCAGGCAGACCATGCCGATCGCCCCGTACATCCAATGGTGCAGGGTCAAAATTCCCAACAACAACAAGCTAAAGCTGAGTGCCAGGACCATATGCATCCCGTACCAACGCTTTAACAGGAACTTGGGCATTTCCTCAGCCCCTCTTCACTCTTGTTTCCAGTTTTTCACGCAACCGAATTCCCAAATCAAAGATCCCTACTAGACTCAGTATAGTGGTTAGAAAGGGAAAAATAAATAGACAGACAATAAGCACGGGAGTCAAACGCTTCCAGCCATACAAATAGGCTGCGAATACACAAAAGCTTAGCCCCTGCAAAGTGAAAATGGTGTCGAGCATGACTTTTACGTTCAGGATCGCACTTTCCCAGAACGTCCCCTGAATGCTTGATCCAAACACCAGCATGGCAATCATAGCGATGAAGTAGTAGTAAAGCAAAGACCTCGGAAAGGTCCATTCCCGGATAGGCTTTAAGGCCGGTACCGGTCTGCGCAGACGTTTCCCAACCAAACGAGCCAGCCAGTGCACAATCGCGCTGGAACCAAAGCTGAACATGACCAGACTCACAGGAAGAAGCATCTTCGCCAGCTCCATGTACTGATCGTACTGCTCCTTTGGTACGAATGCCGGTCGAAGGAGTGCAGCCTGCTGCATCATCGAATCAAAGCTCGTATTCATGCCAAACACCATGAATGCCAGCATGAACACAAAACCGAAGAAAACTGCGACTGCTCCCGCTGTAATTCCGGAGAGTGCCGTCCCTCTTCTCTTGTAAAAAATCCCCATCACCGCTCCCCAAGCTGCAAACTCAAGAGCCGCAAAGGCAGTGATTGGTCCCGTCATGATCCACCCTAGAAAGGTAAACGCGAGGGAAATCCATACCATGTTCGGCACGGTTCTGCTCATACCCAGGAGTAGAAAAGGCAGTGGGATTAAAATACCGACTAATGCACCTAGCACTGTGTATGTACTGAGGAATAACAGCACCAGTGCGATACCCAGCATCAGGGCATTTTCGGCCAATTGCTTGGTTTTTGAAGGCATGTCAGCACCTCATTTGGGAGTACAAGAAGATATGGAAAAAAGAGGGCCACGCAATTGTGTCCCCCTTTTTATAACTTGTGAAAATTATTCAGCCGTGTAAGGCAGAAGTGCTACTTGACGTGCGCGTTTGATTGCGATCGTCAGTGCACGTTGGTACTTAGCGGAAGTACCAGTTACACGACGAGGCAGGATTTTACCGCGCTCGCTGATGAACTTTTTGAGCAAATCAACATCTTTATAGTCGATGTGCTTGATTTTGTTCACTTTGAAGAAGCAAACTTTACGACGCTTATTAGGACGTCCTTTGCGTGCCATGTGAGTTCCTCCTTTTTAAGGAAATGTGAAAGTTATACGATTCTTTAGAACGGCAAGTCATCATCCGAAATGTTGATAGGCTTGCCAGCACTCGCGAAGGGATCACCAAACGGATCAAAGTCGTTTCTCTGGCCTCCGCCGGATGGTTTGTTGCCACCGCCGAAGCCTGGACCCGGATCGTAGCCTGAATTATCTCCGTTTTCGTTGCCCCGACCGCCCAAAAATTGAACGTTCTCTGCAACTACCTCTGTTACGTATACGCGTTTTCCTTCTTTATTGTCGTAGGAGCGCGTTTGAAGACGTCCTTCGATGGCGGCTTGTCTGCCCTTGCGCAAATAGCTTGCACACAGGTCAGCCAGCTTCTGCCAAGCAACAATATTAATGAAATCGGCTTCTCTCTCGCCCGCTTGATTGGTGCGGGGACGATTGATCGCCACAGTAAACGTAGCAACGGCAACGCCATTTGGCGTGTAGCGAAGTTCAGGATCTTTTGTCAGGTTGCCGATGAGAATGACTTTATTCATCTTGGTTCCCCCTCTGACCGCGACAGTGATTACTTCTCATCACGAACGAACATGAAGCGAATTACGTCGTCGTTGATTTTCATCAGACGCTCTGCTTCCGCAACCGCATCAGCATTCGATTTGAAGTTCATCAAAACGTAGTAACCTTCACGGAACTTATTGATTTCATAAGCAAGACGACGCTTGCCCATTTCTTGAAGTTTGGAAATTTCACCGCCGTAGTTAGTTACGATCTCGCTGTAACGAGCTACATTGGATTTCACTTTCTCTTCTTCAAGGTCTGGACGCAATACATACATAACTTCGTATTGACGCATACCTTTTCACCTCCTTATGGACTTTAGCGGCCCTGATCGGGCAAGGAGCGAGTGCTGAAACGAAACGCATAAGACATGCACTCCATAAATACTCGCATTATGGTATTATAGCAAAGCAAATCTCCCGAAGCAAGATTCAGTTCTAAACGTTGAAACGGAAATGCATAACATCTCCATCTGCAACCACGTACTCTTTCCCTTCAAGACGGTACTTTCCGCGCTCCCGGGCAGCAGCCACAGAACCAGCATCTACCAGATCGTTGTACGCGATTACCTCTGCGCGGATAAAGCCGCGTTCGAAGTCCGTATGAATCACACCCGCTGCTCCTGGCGCTTTGGTGCCGCGGCGAATGGTCCATGCGCGAACTTCCTGCACACCTGCAGTAAAATAAGTCACCAGACCCAGCAGTTCATAGGCAGCGCGAATCAGACGGTCCAGACCGGACTCGGACAGACCCAGCTCCTCGAGGAACATATCTTTGTCTTCGCCTTCCAGCTCCGCGATTTCCGCTTCCACTTTTGCACTGATGACTACCACCTGCGCACCCTCGTCGGCAGCATGCTTACGCACCGTTTGCACATGCGGGTTGTTGTCTGCATCCAGAATGCCATCCTCAGCCACGTTGCACACGTACAGCATCGGTTTGATGGTGAGCAAATGCAGGTCACGAATCCATTTGCGCTCCTCGTCATCCAGCTCTACGCTGCGTGCAGAGTTGCCTTCTTCAAAAGCAGCCTTCAGTTTTTCCAGTACATCCAGCTCTTGCTTCGCTTCCTTATCGCCCGCTTTTACCTTGCGGCCGATGCGGTCAATGCGTCGCTCTACGGAGTCGAGGTCCGCAAAGATCAGCTCCAGATTGATCGTCTCAATATCGGAGAGTGGATCAACTCGGCCAGATACGTGCGTAATGTTTTCATCCTCAAAGCAACGAACCACGTGTGCGATCGCGTCCACTTCACGAATGTGCCCCAGGAACTGGTTCCCCAAGCCCTCACCTTTGCTCGCCCCTTTTACCAGACCAGCAATGTCAACGAATTCAAAAGCAGTTGGAACCACTTTGTTTGGAACAACGATCTCTGTCAATTTAGCCAAGCGTGGATCTGGAACCTCCACGATGCCCACGTTGGGATCAATCGTACAGAACGGGTAGTTAGCCGATTCTGCACCTGCTTGGGTAATGGCGTTGAACAGGGTGGACTTCCCTACGTTAGGAAGACCTACAATCCCGCAAGATGCACCCATCTATATACACTCCTTATCATCATCCTGACATCCTTTTAAGTATATAGATTTGCCTATGAGAATACAATTGCATCCTTGTGGAACTTCCTGCCCCTATCCTACTGCAAACTGGTGGGACAAAAAAAGAAATGCTAGACTGGAAGGCAGAAACGAATGTACTGTGTTCGCCAGAAAAGAGGTGCGTAGTTTTGAATCTAGTGCTATTCGGTGCTACTGGCCGCGTGGGAGGTCACATTCTCGCCAATGCGTTGCAGGACGGTCATCATGTCACGGCTTTGGTGCGCACTGTGGAAAAGCTTGTTCACCATCAAAATCAATGGGACAATCTGCAGGTTCTTCCCGGCAATGTCCTGGACTTTGCGGATGTGCAGCGCGCCGTCAAAGGCGCAGATGCTGTCATCAGCACGCTTGGTACGGATGGAGGCACTACCTTGTCCGATGGAATTCCTCACCTGGTTCGTGCTATGGAGCAAGAAGGCGTGAAACGAATCATCACAGTCGGAACAGCCGGTATTTTGCAAAGCCGAACATCCCCGGAACTGCTGCGCTACCAGTCCAGTGAGTCCAAACGCAAGCTGACTCGCGCTGCCGAGGAGCATCACAAAGCTTATACGCTACTCGCGCAGTCCGAGCTAGACTGGACCATCGTATGTCCTACCTATTTGCCTGATGGCACGCTGCTTGGCTCCTACCGAGTAGAGCGCGACTTTTTGCCTGTGGATGGAGCCGCGATTTCCGTTCCGGACACTGCTGCGTTTACGTACAGCTTGCTCTCTTCGGGTGAATACATCCGCTCGCGTGTCGGCATCGCTTATTGATGGTTCGATTCTCATGCACGGAAAAGGCTCCCTCTCAGGTGAAAGGGAGCCTCTTTCTTTTGCTTAGCTTATTTCTCGTTTACCAGCTTTTCCAATTCGTTCAGCGTCTCTTCAAAAATCTCCATCGACTGCTCGATTGGCTTGGATGTAGACATATCGACACCTGCTGCCTTCAGCACTTCGATTGGCGGCGCAGAGCTGCCCGCTTCGAGGAAGTTCTTTTTGATCCGGTCTACAGCCGGTTTGCCTTCATCCAGGATTTGTTTAGCCAAAGCCTGGGATGCTGCAAAGCTGGTCGAGTATTGGTACACGTAGTAGTTGTAGTTGAAGAAGTGGGAAACGCGCGCCCACTCCATCGCGATTTCATCGTCGGATACCATGTCCTTGCCGTAGTATTTCTTGTTGATATCGAGGTAGATCTTCTTCACTGCCTCCGCGTTCAAGGATTCGCCTGCCTGCTCCTTGTCGTGGATCGCCTTTTCAAACTCGGCAAACTGAGTCTGGCGGAACAGCGTCGAACGGAAGTTTTCCAGGTAGTGATTGAGCAGATACATTTTTTCTGCCTTGGTCTTCGCCTGGGCGTACATGCTCTTGAACAGCAGGGTCTCGTTCATCGTAGACGCTACTTCCGCTGTAAAGGTAGGGTAATTGGACGAGACGTACGGCTGCGTTTTATTGGTGTAGTACGACTGCATAGCATGCCCCATCTCATGAGCGATGGTAAACACATCGTCCAGCGTCCCCTGATGGTTCAGCAATACATACGGATGAGTGTCGTATGCGCCCCATTGGTACGCACCCGTGCGTTTGTCATCCGTCGAGTAAACATCTACCCAACCGCCCTCAAGCCCTTCGGAGAGTATTTTCACATAGTCGTCTCCCATGGCTTGCAGACCATTTACCACCATCTTTTTACCTTCCTCGATGGGGATGTACTTATCGTCAGATGGCACGATCGGCACGTAAATATCGTACATGTGCAGCTCACTGACACCGAGCATTTTCTTTTTCAAAGCGATGTAGCGATGCAGCAGTGGAAGATTTTCATTTACGGTGTCAATCAGCTCGTCGTACACCTTGGTTGGTATGTTGTTCGGAGTCAGGCTTGCTTCCAGAGCAGACTTGTAATTGCGTGCTCCTGCGTAAAAGTTGTCGCCTTTTACCTTCGCCGCCAAAGTCGATGCAAACGTATCCTGGAAGTCAATCAGCGAGCTGTAATACGCTTTGAATGCATCCTTGCGCACCCGTTGATCTTTGCTTTCCAAATAGGAAACGAAATTGGAACGGTTCAGCTGTACCTCTTTTCCGCTTTCGTCTTTGATTTTCGGGAATTTCACATCTTTGGACAACATGCTGTAAATATTCGTCGGCGAGCTGCTGAGCGGCGATGATTTTGCCAACAGCTCCTCCATTTCTTTGGAGAGCGAATGTGATTTGTTACGGAGCATGTCTTCCAGGAACAGCTTGTATGGAGCAAGCGCAGGATCTGCCAGCAGCTGTTTCATTTTATTATCAGGAATCGCCACGATTTCCGGCTGCACCCACGCTGTTTTTTCAGAAACCAGTGTGTACATCTTTTCCGCTCGGTCTGCCAAGACTTGCAGCTCGGAATTGGCGGAGTTTACATCAAGTGACATATTGGCGTACACGTAAGCTTTGTCATTTAGACGCATCATACTCATATAGTCGTCAAACGCCTTCAGCATGGTAGCAGAAGAGGTGCTAAGCTTCCCCTGATATTTGGTGAATGCCTTCGCCAACTCTTCAACTTTAGCTACATCCTTTTCCCAGTCCTGCACAGACGGATAAATATGATCCAGCTTCCATTTGTACTGGTCAGGAATTTCCGCGCGTGTTTGATAGACAGGTGCTTTTTCCGCAGCAAACGCAACAGCTGGTGTGCTGTACGGAATAAACGGCACTGCTACGGTGGTCAAAGCAATGGCCAGAGCCGTGACTGATGCAAGCGTACGCTTCTTCAAATCTCAATCGCCCCTTTTCTACGTCTTTCTATTATTGCCAAACACTAGTTACTGTAATTATCTTTTTTTCCCTCTTATCCCTTCTTTTGAATAAAAAATATTTTAAATATTTATTAACAACAGTCAATTTATCCAGAGAAATGACGAGATTGTGGATAGTTCTGTGGATAACTACTTGTCCACACCTACTTGTCCCCAAAGCCGCAATTCCTCACCTCTCCCAAGCTATTGAGTTGTCCACATTTTCTGTGGATAGAATGTGTATAACTTATTTTCTGTGCACCCGTGACATTCGCCCATACCTCTTCTCCGCTTTTGTCATAGCATGTGTATTGAAACTAGGGTAGGAGGTGTTAGCAAGTGGGTATCTTTAATGGTTTCGACGACTTCGCGCTGATCTTGGTGCTCTTCATCCTTCTCGTGATCATTGGTTGCGACTGCAACTAATACTCCCGCTGCGATCCGACCTATCTGAAGAAAAGCTGTCGCTCGCTGGCAGCCTTGTCTTCTACACTATAGTCTGTCATATTAGGCGATCGCACCATCGATACGCCATGAACTGTCATAGTGGATGTACTATCCTTCCTGGGAGTCAAAATCACGATAGTACACATGCAAAAAGGGATGCTGCCACACATGGCACACCCCTTTTTGCTTTTTTGCTATTTAGCCCCTGTCGTAAAAACCGACCGTTGCAGCGGATTGTTATTCCCCGCTGTATCCCGCAACAATCCGGGTACCAGCTCGATCAGATAGGTCTGATGCGGCTGCCATTTTCCCTTTGGCTTCACTGTGAGCATTCGCTTGCTTTTATTCCAGGTAATCGTGTGGGCGATGCTCGTCCCCACCTCATCCGTTATTCTCACCAGTGGTCCTGCCGTTTTGCTCGCGAGAATTTCTCCGCTTACCAGCGTCACTTCTTCCGCAAATTGCAGCGTCACCTTTTCCTGCAGCTTCACCTGCTTCGCACCGTGACCTGGCAAAATTGTCGCCCGCGGTGCGATTGTATCCACAGGCTTTTTGATGGAAAACGTGCTGCTGAACTCTGGATTACTTTGTCCTTGCTCATTTTTTAGCTTCTTCGCTGGCAAAGTCACTTTAAACGTCTGTCCTGCTTCCAAGTTACCCACAGGGTCGATCGTGACCGTACGCAAATTTTTGTTCCAGCTCACGGTGTATGGCACTTTCTTTTTCTTGCTGTCTGTCAGCTGAATGATCGACATCCACGATTGGTTGGTCAGCTCTTTATTGTTCAGCAAGCGAACTTTTTCGGGAAACGTCAGCTCCACTCGTATATTCGGCAAAAGATCCACCGATTGATCAGCTGGAGTAGCCTTGATCCCCCAGGCGTTCCGCTCTGCTCCCAAAGCTGGCTGTGCCACCAGCATCATCAGCACCAGCATGCCAACTACATACAACCACCTGCTCATCCCCTTTTTCATCATATCCCCCCGTTATAACGGCAGAGAGCCCTTTCCTGGATTTCGCCATCCGGACTCCCCTCTCACCGTTTACGGGCATTGTAGAAAAAGACAACAGCGTGGTTCAAACATATTTCGCGCCTAGGACTGCGGATCTTCCCCCGCGCGACTCAAAATCTTTTTCAGCTTCCGTTCAAACTCCAAGCGAGGAATCATCACACTATGGTCACATCCCGTGCACTTGATGCGGATATCCATGCCCATCCGGATCACTTTCCACGCGTTGGTACCGCACGGGTGCGGCTTTTTCATTTGAACGACATCCCCCAGTTCAAATTGCTTCCGTTCCATCTTTTTTCTCTGTCTCCTTTCTATCTACGCTTGCCCCTGACTCTGTCCTTTTCCTTGCATTGCTACAATCTTCGGATAAGGAATCTGAATGCCCCGCTTCGTAAATTCTGTCCGGATCATCGCACGCAGATTGCGGTTTACCCCGTGATGGGTATTTGGCTTACACTCGGCCGTTACCCGCATCGTTACTTCCGAAGGGCCAAGTGCATGCACCCCAAGAATCTGAGGCTCTGCGACGATATCCGTCAGCTCGGTTTTCGCAATCTGCAGAACTTCCTTCAGCACTTCCTCCACCTGTTTCAGATCTTCCTCATACGCCACCGAGACATCTACGACTGCCAATGTATTTTGCAAAGAAAAATTGGTCACCTGTGTGATCGTCCCGTTGGGGAAAATATGCACTTCCCCGGTCCAGCTGCGGACACGCGTGATGCGCAGCCCAATTTCCTGCACCGTTCCCGTCAAGTTGTTGATCGTGACGACGTCTCCTACCGCAAACTGATCCTCAAAAATAATAAAGAATCCAGTAATGATATCACGCACCAGACTCTGTGCCCCAAAGCCGACTGCAAGCCCCAATACCCCCGCGCTCACCAATACCGGCTTCAAATCGATTCCCAACAGCTGCAAGACCATGAGAATTGCTAAAAAATACAACGTGTATCGCACAACATTGTTAACCAGGACCCGCATCGTATCTACTCGGCGTTGATCCATTTGAATCTTGCTGCCGGTTCGATGCTGGAATACCTTGTTGACCGCTGCCTGCACAACGGACACCACAATCCGTGAAATCACGATAATCGCTACAATTTTTAAAGCAACCATGCCAACATTCACCCACATGTCGGCATTCGTTACCGATTCATACATTTGATTGTACAGGGTCTGAAAAAATTTTCCGTCACCCATTATTCCTGCTCCCTTCTGTTCCCTTTCTCGTCAATTTCTTGATAGCGATTGGCAAACTGACGAAAATAGCCGCGAATGATCACTTGTTGTTCCTCCATGATGGTTTTAGCCTGTGAGTAATCTGGCAGTGGAAACTCTATGGAGAGGGCACAGCCGGCCGTTATCTCTTTTGGGGTCGGTCTTGTGTCTATCTCGATATCCGCATACTCCAGCAGCATCTCTGCACGCAAAGCCTGCTGCGTTGAGTCAAATGCGATGAGTACTGTCTCTCCTCCCACTTTTCTCCCTCCCTACGTCCTGACAGCCAACCTTGTTTTCTGCTGGCATCAGGCAAGCATCTCCTATTGTACCTGTTCGACCAATCTCTTTCCACTTTCCCTGATTTTTCAAAACCTACGTAACCTTCTCATTAGCTGGTATAAAAAATCCACTTCGGTACTATACTGTGAATACTCTTCAAATCTTTTCATTGACGAACGCAAGAGTGGGGGTAGCCATGAATACTTTTGATAATCGCAAGGATAGTTTCTTACCACCTTTTAAAGTGGAATATCGAAGTGAAAATGCCGATGAACATCTGGCTCTACACCTTGCTCAACGCATTCGCTTGAAGCCCTTTGAAGAAGAAATTGTTCTGGTTTGTATTGGGACAGACCGTTCTACAGGCGATGCGCTGGGTCCGCTGGTAGGCAGCAAGCTGGAACCGCTCGCCCACCGCCATCTTCGGGTCTACGGTACCTTGGACGATCCTGTCCACGCGATGAACCTGAAGGAAAAGCTCGAACTCATCCAGACCAAGCATCCCAAATCGACAGTCATTGCAGTCGACGCCTGTCTCGGTCAATTTAGCCATGTCGGCAATATCAACGTGATCAACGGGCCGCTCAAGCCTGGTGCCGGTGTCAAAAAAGAGCTTCCGACAGTAGGAACCTTTCATATCACTGGGATTGTGAATGTAGGAGGCTTCATGGAATATTTTGTCCTCCAAAACACTCGTTTGGCAGTTGTGATGAGCATGGCAGAAATTATTGCTTCCGGATTGTCCAAAGCTGTTGTGTTAGCCTCTGAGGAAAGCCGATTGGGCAGCATTGAAAGTCATTGATTGATTTGCCCATCCGCGTTTGACTCATTTCTATAGGTGAAAGACTTGTTCTCCTCCCCCCTCTGGGAAACAAGTCTCTTTTTTTGTGTAAAAAAATGACCACTTCTGCTCCTTTTGGAGAAGTGCCTGAGTGTCCCATTCTGGAAAGCCCTCGATAAGCCTCCCTATGAAACACTCCTCCATTCTGAAAGCCTTGATATAGACTCCTTACCCGCAAATGCGTAGTCTACCCGCTTCGATTTCTACATATATTGGCGTCTGCGCTGCCATCTCACCATCTGCATGCACCAGCAAAGGCTGCTCTGACTCTATTGTAATCTGCCGGCCACGCAAAAAAACAACGCTTGGATGATCCACATGGGCTCCTGTAAAAATCTTAGGAAATGCAAACAAAAGCCCTAGTCGAGTGACGTTCTGGACAACACAGATTTCGGCAACCCCGTCATGCGGTAACGCCTGTGGGCAGATCAGCATTCCCCCGCCATAGTTGGGAATGTTGGCAATCGCTATGAGCCAAATTCTCTTCATTTGATGAACCTGTCCGTCTATATGCAAGGTAACATCGCATGGACAATAGGTACATAATACTCGGATGACTGACCATATATACGCCAGCTTGCCAATTCGCAACCGGTTTAGCCACTTCTTGTATCCTGCCTCGTTCGTAGTTTTTGCCACCTGACCGTCAAACCCTGCGCCGACTGAATTGACCGCCACTCGCCCATTGATCTTCAGCAGATCGATGCTTTTCTCCCGCGTTTTCGACAGGATTCGTTCAATCGCCTGTGCAGGATCTTTGGGCAACCCATGTCCTCGTGCAAAATCGTTACCTGATCCCGCGGGCACATGCCCCAATGTACACTCTTTTCCCGTTTCATAGATTCCGTTAACCACTTCGCTGACCGTTCCATCCCCGCCAACAGCAACGATCATTTTTACTTCCTCTTTTTCAATCAGCTCGATTGCTAAAGTTTTTGCCTCCCCCTCACTGGATGTCTTCCTTACCCGATAAACGACTCCCTGCTGTCTTAGAATTGGTTCTAAGCTGTTCCATACTTTTTCCCCTTTATCATTGCCCGCTACCGGATTTACCACAAACCCAATCATCCTGATTCTCTCCCTCTGCGTCCGTTTTCTACGCAGCCAGTCTTTCTTGTCTTTGCTTCCTGTTCGTTCTCTATCTCACATTTTTTCATTTCCAGGTTTCTTGGTGCTATTCTACCATTCCTTTTGCGCGATTGGGCTAGGAAAACAACCTCATAGTGCTGCTCCTTCATACAAACCAACCCTTTTTCACTCAACAAAAAAAGACTCAACCATGATTGGAAGAGTCTCATTTCTCACCTGTTAAGAAAACCTCTATCGAGGCCTGTTCGAGGTGGAGCGACCGCGTTTTCGCGGAAAGTTTTACCGAAGGAATGCCAGAAGCGGACGCTGAGGCACTTCGCCATGCGCTCCGGAATTCATAAACGTAAACGCTTATAAATTCCCTTTCGTTAGAAAAGCTTCGACAGCCATTCTACAATTGGAACGCCCAAAGCCGCAATCGCCAATGCGGGAAGCATGTTTGCCACGTTGATCTTTTTTATCTCTAAAATATTGATACCGATGGCGATAATCATCAGCCCTCCGACAGCCGTGATTTCTGCCAGCATGGCATCAAGCATGGTCTGACTTACCACATTATAGATTTGGGTCGATAAAAGCGCGATCAAACTTTGATAAATAAACACCGGCACCGCTGAAAAAAGGACGCCAATTCCTAATGTAGATGTAAAAATAATAGCTGAGAATCCGTCCAATAACGCCTTTGTGTACAAAATATCGTGGTTATTGCGCAGACCGCTGTCCATTGCTCCCAAAACAGCCATAGCTCCGATGCAATAGACAAGTGTTGCGGTAACAAACCCTGTTGCAATGCCGCCTTCTTTGCCACCGCCGACCTTTTTCTCCAACCATTGGCCCAGCCGGTTCAACGCTTTTTCAATACCAATCAGTTCACCAAAAATCGATCCTACTACAATGCTCACAATCATGAGCAAAAAGTTGTCGGTCCCAAGACTCATCTGAATCCCAAGCAGGACTACTGCCAATCCAATCCCTTGCATGACCGTTTTTCGAATCGAATCCGGAATTCGTGTCAAAAGCCTTCCCAACAATGCCCCAACCACGATCGCCAGGGCATTTACCAGGGTCCCTAATAAAATCACGTTTTTCTCCTCCAACGGAAGGCATTACACAAAGGCAGCCGCGATTTCCCTGACCGCTTGAATAAGCGCTTCTACGTCTTTCTGCGTGTTGAAAATGCCATAGCTGGCCCGTACAGCGCCCTTTTGCTCTGTTCCCGCAGTTTGATGCCCTAGCGGAGTGCAATGATACCCTGACCTCGTCGCAATCCCGTACTGTTGATCGAGAATAAAAGAAACTTCAGAGGCATCTACTCCATCAATATTAAAGGACACAACACCGACACGCTCGACTTCCACGCCGGGTCCATATACTTCAACGCCCTGAATTTGCTTCAGGCCCACAAGCGTCTGCTTCGTCAGCTCCCACTCTTGCTCGCGTATGTTTTCCACGCCTTTTTCCATGACGTAGGATACCCCAGCCAGCAATCCAGCTAATCCAACGGTATTAACCGTTCCGCTCTCATAGCGATCCGGTCTGGTTGTAGGCTGATCGATCGCTTCCGATTGGCTTCCTGTTCCACCGTGAATCAACGGTTCAAGATCAATGTCATTATGAACGTACAAAGCTCCCGTCCCCTGCGGACCATACAATCCTTTATGGCCCGGGAAGGCTAGCATATCGATGTTCATCTCTTCTACATGTATGGGCAGTACACCAGCAGACTGCGATGCATCAACCAAAAAAGCCACACCATGCTGTTTTGACAGTGCACCTAGCTCTGCGATCGGCAGGATAACACCCGTCAAATTGGAAGCGTGACTGACCGCCAAAAGACGGGTATTCGGTTGGAGTGCTTTTTCAAAGTCCTCCGGGTAAAACTGATGGTCATCTCTTGGCTCCACATACGTAATCTCAACTCCGATTGTTTTACGCATGTATTCCAGAGGTCGTCGTACAGAATTATGCTCCACAGACGAAGACACCACATGATCTCCCGGCTTTAGAAACCCCTTTATAGCCTGATTGAGCGCTTGCGTCGCGTTCAGATAAAAAAAGAGGTTATTTGGGTTTTGGATCCCAAACAACCGCGATAATTGCACGCGTGTGCGAAACACGGATTTACTAGCTTTCATCCCTAAAGTATGTCCGCCTCTGCCTGGGTTTGCAGCAAAATCGTCGATGACTTCAGCCATCATTTCCTTTACAGCCGACGGTTTTGGCCAGGTAGAAGCTGCGTTATCCAAATAGATGATCGCCATGACTACCTCCTGCACTTATTTTTCCGATTGCAATAGATCAATGATTCGTTGCAAATCTTCCTGCGAGTAAAAATCGATTTCAATTTTGCCGCGTTTCGTCCCCTTCTTGATCTTGACCGAGGTCCCAAAGAGACTTCTCAGACGCTGCTCGATCTCCACCAGCACAGGCTCGTTCTTCGCGGTTTTTTTCTTCTTTGTTTCACGTGAAACATTCAGTTGTTTCACCAGCTCTTCCAGCTGTCTTGCGCTTAAGCCTTTTTCAACAACATCCTTGGCCAGTTGGTGCTGTACTTGCTCTTTCGTTACTGCCAGCAGAGCACGTGCATGTCCCATAGAAAGCTCTGCCGTCGATACCATCTTGCGGATCGTCTCAGGCAGCTGCAGCAATCGCAGCATGTTTGCCACATGCGGTCTGCTCTTTCCGATCCTCTGCGCCAATTGATCCTGTGTATAGTCATGATGGGCAATCAGTTTTTCGTAGGCTTCTGCTTCTTCCAACGGATTTAGGTTCTCCCGTTGCAGATTTTCAATCAACGCAATTTCCATCAGTTGTTGATCGGTGTAGGCTTTTACTACAACAGGGACTTGCTTCAGACCACAGAGCTTGGCAGCGCGCAGTCTTCGTTCCCCCGCTACCAGCTCAAAGCCCTTTATGCTTTTCCGTACGATCAATGGCTGAATGATCCCGTGTTCTTTAATAGACTGAGCCAGTTCCTCGATAGCGGCCGGTTCAAACTCTTTACGGGGCTGATATGGATTGGGACGAATCTCACTGACGGAAACCTCTTTGACCTGTTCCCCTTCCTCGATGAGATTGGACGTTATAAGTGCATTCAGCCCTTTTCCCAAACCTCTACTCATACCCCAACCACTTCCTTCGCCAGATCAGTATAAACTTCCGCACCCCTGGAGCGTGGATCATACGTAATGATGGCTTGTCCGTGCGATGGAGCTTCACTCAAGCGCACATTACGGGGAATAATCGTTTTGTACACTTTTTCTTGAAAGTACTTTTTCACTTCTTCAATTACTTGAATTCCCAGGTTCGTACGCGCATCCAGCATCGTCAAGACGACACCTTCAATGGCAAGCTGGGAATTCAGATGCTTTTGAACCAGACGAATCGTATTTAACAGTTGGCTCAAACCCTCTAGCGCATAGTATTCGCATTGGATCGGAATGAGCACAGAATCAGCTGCAGTCAAGGAATTCACAGTCAAAATCCCCAAGGAAGGCGGACAATCAATGATCACGAAATCGTATTTGTCTTTTACTACTTCCAGAGCCTTTTTCAAACGAACTTCACGTGAGATCGTTGGGACTAGCTCAATTTCTGCACCCGCCAGCTGAATGGTGGCCGGAATAATCATCAAACCTTCAATGTCCGTTGGCAAAGTGGCATCTACCGGGCTAATGTCGTTGATCAATACATCATAGATACAGTATCGCACATCGGCCTTGTTGACTCCGATCCCGCTGGTCGCGTTCCCCTGTGGGTCAATGTCCACCAGTAGCACCTTTTTCCCCAATGCGGCCAGACAAGCGCTTAGATTGACGGACGTAGTCGTTTTCCCGACGCCGCCTTTCTGGTTCGCAACCGCAATGATTTTACCCAACTTCTCCACCTCATTCTTTTCGTGTAGGAAAGTCTCCCTGTTACTCACAGGTTCTTAGCTGCTTATCTCAACTTTCCGGGACGCTTAAACGAGTGTACGCGCATTCCAATCGCCGTCACTCGAGCAGATTATTTTCAAGAGAAAATGCCAGTTTCATTCGAGTAAACCTGATTTGTGTAGTACATACCATGTTACCAGATTTGGCCCATCACCGTACGCTGTTTTTTTCATATTGAGGCATTTTGCCCTTATTTTTATCCAAACAAAGGCGGATGTTCCTGTTTTTCTACGGGATTCGATGACGCATGACTCATTGTTTGACGAAAACCTTGGATATCCTTGCCCTACCAAAGATTTTCCACTCTTTTTTACTCGCTAAGCAAAAGATAATGGTGCTGTCTTCAGCCGCTAATTTCACACCGGCTTTATGGTTTTTAAGACGGCACCTTGGGTAATTTTACCGTCATCCCAATTGTTTCCGAACTCAGTGTCTGGATTGGCATCGTGACACACAGATAATCGAAAAAACGACTAGCGCTCTTCCTCTCCCTACGTTTCAGGAGGCTGCTTGCTTTCGTGAAAATTAACGACAGCTGCTCTCCTGTCTCAGCCAAAATAGTGACCCTGCCTCGATCGGTATTGCCACGATAAAGTGGTAAGTTGCCGTCCTTGCACGCTGTACATCGTTAACGTTTCAGGGCAAAAGGATCCCTAGCGAAGCCAGCCTCAGCATGATTTCCCTGCACATTATCAATAGTGTTAACGAACGAGTGGCAAAAACCGAGTCAATGCCTCGCGCTGCCCACTGATGAGTTGTTATACGTTAAGAAAACCTCTATCGAGGCGTTCTCATGGAGGAGCGACCGCGTTTTAGCGGAAAGTTTTACCGAAGGAATGCCGGAAGCGGACGCTGAGGCACTTCGCCATGCGCTCCGGAATTCATAAGCGTTAGCGCTTATGAATTCCTACACGTTCAAAAAGAACGGCGGCTTGTTTGCCACCGTTCACTCCCCTCTTTGCTCGGGGTAAAAACCGTTCTATTCGGTTCGACTTACTTGTTTGTATCTTTATTTTTAGGAATCCGAATCGTAAACTGATAAAACTCGTCGTGATCTTCCTCGTCCGTCTCAAGGGAAAGTCCTGTTTGCAAAACCATATCAATGGATTGGCGAACGGTATTGATCGCAATTCGCGCATCTCTGGAGAACGCCTTCCATTTTGGCTTTGCTTCTTTTTCCTTTTTCGGATTTTCCCCTGCCTCCAGAAGCTGTTTGACCCTCACTTCTGTCTGCTTCACGTTCCATTCCCGCTCAAGAATTTCCTGTAGAACCTTCACTTGCAGTTCTGTTTGTTTTAATGGAATCAACGCACGTGCGTGACGCTCTGTTACCTGCCTGGCCAACAATGCGTCCTGGATTTCTTGTGGCAAATGAAGCAATCGGAGCTTATTGGCAATCGTAGACTGTCCTTTTCCCAACCGCTGCGCCAGACTCTCCTGCGTCAGACTGTGCAGATCGATCAGCTTTTGATAGGCAACCGCTTCTTCAATAGCAGTCAATCCTTCTCGCTGCAAGTTTTCAATTAAAGCAATCGATGCAGTTTGCGCGTCATTGAACTCTTTTACGATCGCTGGAATTCGTTCCATGCCCAACTTTTTCGTTGCACGCAAACGACGTTCTCCCGCAATCAATTCATATTGACCGTCTCTTACCCGCACAACGATCGGCTGAATCAATCCATGAGTTCGAATGGTTTGACACAACTCATCAATTCTCTCATCATCAAAAACCGTGCGAGGCTGATAAGGATTCGGCACGATCTCCTCAACCGGTATTTGTCTGATTTCCTCGTTGTCTGTTTTGTCGGTCAACCCGAAAATTCGAGAAAATGAATCCTTCACTGCCATAGAAAATCCCCCACTTCTACCCGTTCCATCCTTGCTATTTCATTCCAATCATTGGTTTTTGCCGGAAACCTTGGGTGTATTCTTGTTTGTTTGAAACAGAGAAACCAAATCCATTTCAGCGAGCTTTCCCCTCTTTTCGGTATCACCCTGTAGCAGTGGAACATGAAGCTAGGTAGCCATTGTAACGACTGCTTGTCCAGCTCATGAAAGACAACTTCCTTCGCAGCAAACACATTCCATCCAAAAGGCACGATATCTTTACTCTCCCTTTCTCGAAAAACGATCCTTCCTTCGATACATCGGGTAGCCAGATTCGTGCTTGCATAAAAAATAATGCGGCCATAGACCTTCCTGCCTTTTCCAAGGCTGGTAATGAGGTAATTGTGACCTTGTAACTTGGTGAATGCTGCCTGCCCTTCCTTTTCCATATGAAAAGGTTCCTCGGCCCTAGACGAAAAGACGCTTCAAGCTGTTTTCTGCAATGGCAAAAAAACTATTGTCCTACATACGTTCTGCGACCATTCCTACATACGTTTCTTTTCTAATTGTAATTCTGCAAGTTTCGCCCAATTCCTGCTAATGAAAAACGTTTCACGTGAAACATCAGTCGTGATCATCGTCATAGCAAACAGGCTTTCCGCGCCTGCTCTGCACTTCTTCCTCCTCTAAATGGTCTTCGGTAAAATGTGAAACTTTAGTGGCGTGAAAGAGCTTTGGAAATAATCTATGGAAATCTAGTGTTAAGTAAGCAAAAAACGCAGCCACGATGGCTGTAATATACATCCCCGCACTGAACATCAGACCAATCGCAGACGCTACCCACATCCCTGCAGCAGTAGTGAGCCCTTTGACAGACCCATTGTATTTGATGATCGCACCCGCCCCTAAAAAACCCATTCCGGTAACAACCTGTGCGGCCACCCTCCCCGGATCCTGATTAACCCCGCTTGACGAAAACCCATACATCGAAGCAAGCCCAAAGAGACAGGAACCAAAGCAAACTAGGCTGTAGGTCCGAAAGCCAGCTCCTCTTGTCCGGCTCACATCTTTAATAAAACGTTCTCTCTCCCACCCCATGATTGCCCCGGCCAAAAACGCCAAGAATAATCGCAACAGGATCGTCGGCAGCTCCGGTGGAAAAAGGAGAGCTTGGACATTTTCCATATATGTTCACCCTCTCAAAAGGCATCGCTCAGTGAAAAAGTTACTTGTATGTATATGCGATGAGAGCAAAAGACATGCCCTTCAAGGGATAGCTCACCATTTCTCTGCTTCTGCCTGAACGGAAAAATCCGAATAAGAAAACCTCTATCGAGGCTGTTCAAGGAGGAGCGACCGCGTTTTAGCGGAAAGTTTTCATGCGCTCCAGAATTCATAAGCATTACGCTTATAAATTCTTATACGTAAAAAAAAAGCCGCAGCACCTAGGCTGCGACCTATTTTTGTTACACGATTGGTTTCTTCGCTGGAATTCCTGCCTTGCGTGGGTAAGACTTTGGCGTTGCCTCCACCTTTTCCACGACGACGATGTTCCGTTCGCCTGCTTCCTCCATCAGTTGGAAGGTTTCTACCTTACGCGTCTTGCCACCCAGAGTTTTGATCGCCTTCTTCGCTTCATTTAGCTCGAGCGTCATCTCAGCGCCTTTGAGAGCGACAAAATGCCCTCCAACCTTTGCAAATGGCAGACAAAACTCAGACAACAAATTCATTCGCGCCACTGCTCGTGCGACGACGAGATCGTATTTTTCCCGATGTGCCGGCTCCTGTCCGCGCTCTTCTGCCCGACCATGGACAGGGTTCACATTCTCCAGCCCCAGCTCGCTCGCCACATGCTGCAAAAAGTTCATTCGCTTGTTCAAGGAATCGATGATCGTCATTTTCAGATGCGGGAAGCAAATCTTGAGAGGGATGCTAGGAAAGCCCGCTCCCCCTCCGATATCCACCACGGACTCTGCCTTATCAAAAGGGAAATAGAACGCCGGTGTAATGGAATCATAGAAATGCTTGTTATACACCTGTCCCTCTTCCGTAATACCTGTCAGATTCATTTTTTCATTCCATTCGACCAGCAGGTGAAAAAACTGATCAAACTGGGTCATTTGACGCTCCGTCAACACAATGCCTTTGGCGGCCAGCGCCTCAGCGAATTGTTCTTTCGTCATTTGCCTATTCTCCTTACTCCGCCGCGCCTACGCGATTGTACTGCTCCAAATATACCATCAGTACGGAAATATCTGCAGGCGTTACTCCCGCGATCCGCGCACCCTGACCGATATTTAACGGACGGATTCGCGACATGTTTTCACGCGCTTCTTTTGACATACCTGAAATTTGATGGTAGTCCAGGTTTTCCGGAATCCGGCGCTCCTCCATCTTTTTCATCCGCTCTACTTGCTGGAGCGACTTTTTGATGTAGCCATCGTATTTGATCTGAATTTCTACCTGCTCGGCTACGTCCTCTGGCAGCGGCTCAGCAAGAGGCATCATTTGAGCGATGTGGCTGTAGGTCAATTCAGGTCGGCGCAGCAGCTGTGCGAGCTCGATTACCTCAGTCAGTTCAGGTGAACCAGCTGCACGCAGTATTTCTTGAACATGCTCCATATCCGGACGAACACGCGTATTGTTCACGCGCTCTTTTTCCTGTTCAATCAGCTGCCGCTTCGCATTGAAACGGTTATAGCGATCTTCGTTGATCAGACCGATCTCGTACCCAATGTCTGTCAAACGCAGATCCGCATTGTCGTGGCGCAAAAGCAAACGATATTCGGCACGGGATGTGAGCAAACGATAGGGCTCATGGGTTCCTTTTGTGACCAAATCATCGATCAGTACCCCGATGTAAGCTTCTTCACGTCCCAAAACGACAGGTGGTTTGTCCTGCACACGGCGAGCTGCGTTGATTCCCGCCATCAAGCCTTGGCCAGCCGCTTCCTCATAGCCGGAAGTCCCGTTGATTTGTCCTGCGGTAAAGAGGCCAGGCAAAATTTTCGTTTCCAAAGATGGCCACAGCTGTGTAGGCACGACCGAATCGTACTCAATCGCATAGCCTGGCCGCATCATTTTGACTTCTTCCATTCCCGTCATCGAGCGAAGCATCGAAAGCTGCACGTCTTCTGGCAAGCTGGTAGACAAGCCTTGTACGTACATTTCCTCTGTATTGCGGCCTTCTGGCTCCAGGAAGATCTGGTGGCGCGGCTTGTCGTTGAAACGAACGACCTTATCCTCGATAGACGGACAGTAACGCGGTCCTGTTCCTTCGATCATCCCCGAGTACATAGGGGCACGATGCAGGTTGCCATTGATCAGCTCATGCGTTTGCTCGTTAGTATACGTCAGCCAGCAAGGCAATTGATCCGTGATAAACTCCGTCGTTTCATAGGAAAACGCACGCGGAACCTCGTCGCCAGGCTGGATTTCCATTTTCGTAAAATCGATGCTGTTTTTATGCACGCGTGGCGGTGTCCCGGTTTTGAAGCGTGTCATCTCAAAGCCGAGTTCTTTTAAATGATGCGCCAAACGGATGGAAGGACGCATGTTGTTCGGACCGCTCTCATACTGGAGGTCACCCAGAATGATTTTTCCGCGCAGATACGTACCCGTCGTCAAAACGACAGACTTGGCTTTATAACGCGCCCCTGTTTGGGTCACGACCCCTTCGCAGACTCCATCGTTGACGATCAGCTCTTCAACCATGGCCTGACGAAGCAACAGATTCGGTGTATTTTCGATCGTATGCTTCATTTCGTGCTGGTAGGCAAATTTATCTGCTTGCGCGCGCAGTGCGTGTACAGCAGGTCCTTTCCCCGTATTCAGCATCCGCATTTGAATGTGCGTTTTATCCGTATTGCGCCCCATTTCTCCGCCCAGCGCATCGATTTCACGCACGACATGCCCTTTTGCAGGACCGCCAACGGATGGGTTACATGGCATAAAAGCGACAGCATCCAAATTGATGGTTAACAGCAAAGTACTACAACCCATTCGGGCCGCTGCCAATGCCGCTTCACACCCCGCATGACCAGCCCCAATCACGATGACGTCAAACGAGCCAGCTTCATACATAGGTACAGCGTTCACTTTGTTTTCCTCCTCCTCGGATTTCCTATTTGCCGAGACAAAACTGCGAGAAGATCTGGTCGATCAAGTCTTCACCGACACTCTCCCCGATGACTTCTCCCAGCAGCTCCCACGCTTTTTTGATATCGATCTGAATCATATCAACAGGCATCAGCCCATCTATGCCACTCAATGCTTCGTCCATCGCCTGTTCTGCCTGTCTTAGAAGATGGATATGGCGCGCATTGCTCACATACGTCAAATCATCCTGCTGGACGCGGCCACTGAAGAAGATATCGCTGATCGCCTGCTCCAAAAGCTCAATTCCCGTCTCCTGCCTTGCCGATGTCATAATCAACGGCTGCTGCGGGAAATGACGTTTGATTTCTTCTAAATCAATCTTTTGCGGCAAGTCAAACTTGTTGACGATGACGATGACAGAAAAGCCCTTCGCCGCCTCAAAGATGGCGTAATCATCTGCACTCAATGGTTCATTATAATTGAGAACAAGCAGCACGAGGTCTGCTTTTTGCAATAACTGTCTGGATTTCTCCACACCAATTTTTTCTACAATATCCTCAGTATCGCGAATCCCGGCTGTATCGATCAGACGCAAAGGCACGCCGCGTACATTGACATACTCTTCAATCACATCACGCGTCGTTCCAGCGACATCGGTTACAATCGCTTTTTCCTCTTGCACCAGACTATTCAAAAGCGAGGATTTCCCTACATTCGGACGCCCGATAATAGCCGTAGAGAGTCCCTCACGCAAGATTTTCCCTTGTTTTGCCGTCTGCAGAAGCCGTTTGATCTCCGCTTTGACCTCTTCGCACTTGCCGCGCAAGAAATTTTGCGTAAATTCCTCAACATCATGCTCCGGATAGTCCAAAGTCACCTCGATATGCGCCATAGCTTCGATCAAATTTTGACGCAGCTGGCGAATCAGACGCGAGAGCTTCCCCTCTACCTGATTTAAAGCAACCTTCATCGCGCGGTCTGTCTTTGCCCGAATCAAATCGATCACGGCTTCCGCCTGGGATAAGTCCACCCGGCCGTTGAGAAACGCCCGCTTCGTAAACTCTCCTGGCTCCGCCAATCTGGCGCCGTTCTCCAATATCAAATCCAGCACACGCTCAACAGAAACGATCCCTCCGTGGCAATTGACTTCCACGACATCCTCTCGCGTAAACGTGCGCGGTGCCTTCATTACGGAAACGAGCACTTCCTCTACGAGTCCCCCCGTCTGTGGATCATGCAAATGTCCATAGTGAATCGTATGCGTGTCCACAGTGGACAACTCGTTTTTTCCTTTGTATATCTTATCCACAACTTCGATCGCTTCCGGTCCACTTACCCGGATCACGGCAATTCCGCCCTCACCCATCGGTGTAGCGACCGCCGCTATTGTATCGAATTTCATGCTGTTCACCTCAAGCTTTCCAATCAAAACAAGTCAGCCACTAACTTACTAGCTTACCAGATCGCCTCGAAAAATACCAAAAGAAAGTGCATCCGAACGCGTAGCCTCTCCTCCAACAGGAAAAAGCAACCCTGCCATCCAGGTTGCTTGCCGAAGTTCTTATCCACAGTATGGTCTTTTTCCATGAACTCCAACCGTCTCGCGGCTTTTGAGGTTATCCACTGTGGACAAGTTTACTACACGTCCGCAAAAAACGACAGAGAAAAACACCCGTCCACCTGAAAGCTCCGGGAACATGACAAAAAAAGGAAGCCTACTTAGAGGCTTCCTTCGGTGCGATAACAATATATCGATTGGGTTCGTCCCCTTCACTGAACGTCACGACATCGGAGCGTTTTTGCAAGAAGGCGTGTATGACTTTGCGCTCTGCCGCCGACATCGGCTCCAGCCGAACATCCCGTCTGGTCGAAAGGGCTTTTTTGGCTACCCGATCCGCGAGCTGCTCCAGGGTTTCCCTGCGGCGCAGCCGGTAGTTTTCTGCATCCAACGTGATGCGAACGTGCTTGTCCGCATGACGGTTTGCTACGACGTTTACGAGATACTGCAGTGAATCAAGAGTTTGTCCCCTACGGCCAATAATGATTCCCAGATTGGATCCCTGGATGTCAAACAGTACGCCTTCTTCATTCGATCGTTGTTCCACTTTGGCATCCACCTTCATGTTGGACAACACATCCTGAAGAAATTCACGTCCCTGGGCAACGGGGTCAAAATGAAATTCGACTTCCACTTTGGCGTCCTTGGTTCCGATCAGTCCAAAAAGGCCGCGACTCGGTTCTTCCAATACACGAACACTCGCTTTTTCACGAGGCACACCCAACTCCAGTAAAGCTTTCTGCACAGCATCGTCTATCGTTTTTGCCGTAGCTACCACCTTTTTCACTTGGAGGCTCCCTCCTTAGGAGTAAGCTTACTACCTTTATCACGGTACAGGAAATAGGTTTGCACAATGGTAAACAGGTTACCGTATACCCAGTACAGAGACAGTGCGGATGGCAATGTGACGGCGATCGCCAGGATCATCAGCGGCATCATTACTAGCATCATTTGCATCTGCGGATTTCCTTGGTTCGCCTGTCCCATCATTTTGGACTGCAAATACGTCGTAATCGCTGCCACGATCGGCAAAATATAGTACGGGTCTTTTGCGCCCAGAGTCAGCCACAGGAAGGTTTGAGACTTGATTTCCGACGTCCGGATGATAGCGTGGTAGAACGCGATCAGGATTGGCATCTGAACCAGCATCGGCAAGCATCCTGCAAGAGGATTGACACCGTTCTTCTGGAAGATCGCCATCGTTTCTTGCTGTGCTTTTTGCGGATCATTTTTGTGCTTCTCACGGATTTTTTGCATTTCCGGTTGAAGCTCCTGCATTTTCTTGGAGCTCTTGATCTGCTTGACCATCAAAGGAAGCACAATCAGACGGATAATGATCGTCGCTACCAGAATACCCAGACCGTAGTTGTTGCCGAGTATCAAAGCACTTTCTTTAATCAACCAGGACAAGGGGTAAACCAAATACTTGTCCCAGATGCCGGTTGCGTCAGGGCCGATTGGTGCAGCTGTCTGAGGGTTACAGCCCGACAAAACGAGAACCAGCAAGGTCAGCATAACGATGCTGAGGGTACGTCTACTCAAGGAAAGATCCTCCTTTTCCCCGCTTCGAATGAGGTTATGGATTATTTGTGGTTTTCCGGGACTGGATCAAACCCGCCCGGGTGAAACGGATGGCATTTCAGGATGCGACGAAGAGCCAGCCATCCTCCCCTCCACGGTCCAAATCTCCGAATCGATTCGATCGCGTAGTGAGAGCATGTAGGCGCGAATCTGCATGTAGGAGGCTTCAGCGGGGATATGAACAGCTGGTACCCACGAATCAACCAAACCATGACCTTCGCAATCATCGAATCACCCTTTTCTTCCATTATGTACGGGTGCCTGCTTGATCACCTTCGCTCTCTTCATCACGTGCAGGAGCGACTGTTCAATAGCTTCAAGCGACATGGCCTCCACACCTGGACGCGCAATGATAACGAGATCCAGTCCTTGTGGAATCCTATTTTCCAAACGCGCGACTGCTTCGCGAATAAGGCGCTTGACCCTGTTACGAATAACGGCGTTGCCAATCTTTTTGCTGACGGAAATTCCGGCACGAAAAGCAGCGGGTCCCTCCTGCTTGGCTGTGTACAGGACAAATTGCTTATTGGCAGCAGAACTTCCTCTTTGAAACACGTCTTGAAACTGCTCATTTTTTTTGAGCCGGTGTGAACGATGCAAGGTAAACAACCCCTAACATCATAATTATAGTAGAAAACGCAAACAGCATCTACCAGTATATCCTTGTTTCGTTCACTTTTTTCCCGATTCTACAGATCGAATACAAGAAATTTCTAAAAAGAGAGAAACACGTTCGGTCCCCTACATGAAAAAAAGCCAGTAAACTCTTTGTCCTCTTCGCAAAAAGGCCTTCCTGCCCTCTTGAATGTTTCACCCTTTCGGTAGCTAGGTAATCATTTTCCTTCCAAAAGGTTCAACATAATAGCAGGACTTCCTCTTTCATCGAAACAAAGAATTTTCCGACTTTAGCAAGTGAATGAAGGGTTCCCAAGAGCATTTTCCTCTATGTCACCCAAGAAAGCAAAAAAGGCCACGGAAAGTGTGGCCTATGCGGAAAGAACTTTTCTTCCTCTTTGACGACGAGCAGCCAAAACTTTACGGCCATTCTTCGTGCTCATGCGCTTACGGAATCCGTGATCCTTTTTGCGCTTACGGTTGTTAGGATTGAAAGATGGTTTCATTGCGTATACACCTCCGCCTTTACAGACATTCCTTCGCATTATAAAAAGATATGCCTAAAAAGTCAAGTGACAGTGGAATTTCCTTACCAAGTTAAATATCCCCACAAAACTATTTCCCAACATACTTTCTACCTGTGGATATCATTTTATCCACAAAAACATAATTCGACAAGATTATCTACAGCTTGTACACAAAATATTGAGATGTGAATATGTGACTAGCACCAGTGGTTGTGTTTGTGGATAAGTATGAAAAAACCATTGATGCCAAGCCTTATATCTGTTATCATATTTTTGTTTTGAAGCGTGAATAACTCCGATAGGTCAATCGGCTTTTCCACAGCATGTGGATAAATTTGTGGACAGATTCCCCCCTGTGTGTATGTTGTTACCCACAAGAGTGCGGATAAGCGTCTGCTTTTTTTCTCTTCTCCGAGTGGAATCCCTTTTTTTCGACTTTTTTTATCCACAGTCGACTACCTATGACCGTGTTGACAACCGAGTCAAACATACGCGGATAATTGCAATTTTTCATGTTCATTTCCTAGAATCGTATTTTATTATTCGGATTGCCCAAAAGGAGGGATTCTGGTTGGATGCAGCGATTAGCGAGCTATGGCGCAAGGTCCTGGCTAAGATAGAAAAATCGCTAAGCAAACCCAGTTTTGATACCTGGCTGAAGGCGACCAAGGCTACCACATTAGAAGAAGATGCATTGATCGTAGTGGCCCCGAACGACTTCGCCAGAGATTGGCTCGAAACCAGGTACTCTCAATTGATCACCGATACACTATATGAAGTGACTGGTATCAATATGAAGGTAAAATTCGTCGTCCTGCAAAATCCGGATGCCGCATTTGCCGATGAACAGCCTGCCCCACGTGCGAAGGCACCAGCCGCGCCCACAGCAGCAGACGATCAACCGCCCAGTATATTGAATCCAAAGTATACGTTTGACACATTCGTGATTGGGTCAGGAAACCGTTTCGCGCATGCAGCGTCCCTTGCTGTTGCAGAAGCTCCTGCCAAAGCGTACAATCCCCTCTTTATTTACGGGGGCGTTGGACTTGGTAAGACTCACTTGATGCACGCGATTGGCCATTATGTCATCCAGCACAATCCATCCGCAAAAGTGGTCTATTTGTCGTCTGAAAAATTTACGAACGAGTTCATCAACTCCATCCGGGACAACAAGGCCGTAGAGTTTCGCAACAAGTACCGGAGCGTAGATGTTCTCTTAATTGACGACATTCAGTTTCTGGCAGGCAAGGAATCGACGCAGGAAGAGTTTTTTCATACATTTAATGCGCTTCATGAAGAAAGCAAGCAGATCATCATTTCCTCTGACCGGCCTCCCAAGGAGATCCCGACGCTGGAGGACCGACTGCGTTCCCGCTTCGAATGGGGCCTGATTACCGATATTCAGCCGCCTGATTTGGAAACGCGGATTGCTATTTTGCGCAAAAAGGCGAAAGCGGAGAATTTGGACATTCCCAATGAGGTCATGGCTTACATCGCCAACCAGATCGACAGCAACATTCGCGAGCTGGAAGGCGCCCTGATCCGTGTAGTTGCTTACTCGTCCTTGATTAATCGCGATATTGATACGCAGCTGGCAGCAGAAGCACTGAAAGATATTATTCCGTCTTCTCGCCCTCGCGTGATCACCATCATCGATATTCAACGCGCCGTAGGAGAAGCATTCAGCCTCAAGCTGGAGGATTTCAAAGCAAAAAAGCGGACGAAAACAGTAGCTTTCCCGCGCCAAATCGCGATGTACCTCTCCAGAGAGCTGACAGATGCGTCGTTGCCGAAAATCGGTGACGAATTCGGTGGACGTGACCATACAACCGTGATCCACGCCCATGAGAAAATCTCTCGTGCACTGGCGAATGATCCGCAAATGCAGACGACCATTCAATCGCTCATTGAAAAGCTAAAAGCAAATCACTAAACCTGTGCATAACGTAAAAAGCCTATACACAACTTACCCACATGTGTATAGGCTCTCTTTTACGTGTTGGATCCACATATCCACAAATCCACAGGCCCTATTACTACTTCTGTTAAAAAGATATATCCTAATAAGATATGATAATAGCGTAGCCATTATGCATTGCTTTAAAAAAATGGCTAGAGAGAGGGAGGCTTACGTTGATGCATATCACCGTTCAACGAGACAAGCTGTCTAACGCGGTTTCACATGTCAGCAAAGCAGTATCCAGTCGCACAACAATTCCGATTTTGACCGGGATCAAGATAAAAACAGATGACGAAGGATTGACCCTGACTGCCAGTGACTCGGATATTTCCATCGAGGTTCAGATTCCTTTGGAAGAAGCAGGCGAATGGGGAGTTACGATTCATCAGCCAGGAAGTATCGTTTTGACCGCTCGCATTTTCAGCGAAATCGTTCGCAAGCTGCCTAGCAACGAAATTGACATCAAGGTAGACGATCGCTTGGTGACGCAAATTCGTTCCGGTCAGGCTGAATTTACGATCAACGGCATGGATGCAAACGAATATCCGCAATTGCCGCATCTGGAAGAGGATAAAGTATTCAGCGTTCCCTGTGATCTGCTGAAATCCATGATTCGCCAAACCGTTTTCGGTGTATCTACTTCGGAAATGCGTCCGATTTTGACAGGTCTGATGTGGTCTTTGGAGAAAGGCCAGCTGCGTTTTGTCGCAACAGACAGCCATCGCTTGGCGAGCCGCACTGCTATGGTGGAATGCCGTGAAGATCTTTCCTTCCACAACGTTGTCGTACCAGGTAAAAGTTGTAACGAACTGGTAAAAATATTGGATGACGAGCAAAATCCGGCTGACATCGTCGTAGCCGACAACCAAATTCTCGTGAAATCCAAGCACATTCTGTTCTACTCCCGCTTGCTGGAGGGAACTTACCCGGACACGACCCGGATCATTCCTCAAGGCAGCAAAACCGAGATTACGGTAAGCACCAAGGAATTTTTGCAGTCCATCGAGCGCGCTTCCTTGCTCTCACGCGAAGGAAAATCCAACGTGGTGAAGCTGGTTACACTCCCTGATGGCACTGTTGAAATTACCTCCAACGCTCCAGAGATCGGAAAAGTAACGGACATTTTGGCACCAAAAGCGATGAACGGAGAAGAGCTGAAGATCTCCTTCAACGCCAAGTACATGATCGATGCGTTGCGCGCTATCGACAGCAGCGAAATCAAAGCGAGCTTTACCGGCCCGATGAGCCCATTTGTCATTCGTCCAACTGACCATGACTGGATGCTCCATTTGATCTTGCCAGTCCGTACCTACTAGGCATTTTCTCGTAAAAGGATGTTTTTACGTAAAAGAAAGGGGCCCTACTATGCGTGAGGTTTCCATCAAGACCGAATATATTACCCTGGGGCAATTTTTAAAGCTGGCTGACGTCATTGACACGGGAGGCATGGCTAAAGCGTTTCTCGCTGAAGTTCCCATTCATATCAACGATGAGTTGGACAATCGTCGCGGACGCAAGCTGTACCCGGGAGATGAAGTGGCGATCGAAGGATTTGGCCGCTATCAGGTGGTCAGCCGCTGAGAGGAGAGCGTGATTCTTGTTTCTCAAGAACCTTTCGCTGACCAACTATCGTAATTACGAGTCGCTTTCCTTATCGTTTGACGGCCCGATCCAGCTTTTCATTGGCAACAATGCGCAGGGGAAAACCAACGTACTGGAGTCCATATACGTACTCGCCCTGGCCAAATCCCATCGCACGCCCCGGGACAAGGAGCTGATTGCATGGGAGGCCGACTATGCAGCCATCCGTAGTGATGTTCTTCGTCGCTACGGATCTGTTCGTTTGGAGCTGCAGTTGACAGCCAAGGGAAAGCGGGCCAAAATCAACGGAATGGAGCAGCAAAAGCTAAGTGCTTATGTTGGGGCACTGAATGTCGTTATGTTTGCTCCGGAGGATTTGTCTATCGTCAAAGGAGCGCCTGCCCAAAGAAGACGTTTCATCGATATGGAAATTGGCCAGGTATCCCCGACGTATCTGTATTATTTGAGCAATTACAACAAGGTATTGCAGCAACGAAACCAGCTTTTAAAGGATTTGGCGATGAAAAAAAGCCACTCTCTGGAAATGCTGGCAATTTGGAATACCCAATTAGCCGATTTAGCGGTAAAATTGTTAAAGAAGCGTTTTGAGTTCATTCGGAAGCTGGAGACGTGGGCACGCGAAATCCACACCGGCATTACCGACGGCAGGGAAACGCTCTCTTTGCATTATGAAAATTCTTCGCCAGTTACAGAAGAACTGGCAGCTGAACAGGCAGTAGATGTCATGCTGGCTGCTTATGAAGAAGTGCGCGACCGGGAAATCATGCGCGGGAGCACACTGATCGGGCCACATCGTGACGACTTTTCACTTAAAGTGAACGGCATGGATGTGCAAACGTATGGTTCGCAGGGGCAGCAACGCACCAGTGCGCTGTCCATCAAATTGGCAGAAATTGAGCTGATTAAAGAAGAAGTGGGCGAGTACCCCGTTCTTTTGTTGGATGATGTCTTATCAGAGCTGGATGAACATCGGCAAACCTTATTGCTCGAGACCATCCAGGATCGCGTACAGACGTTTGTAAGCACCACGGGTGTGGAAGGCTTAAAGCATCAGGTTCTCCAGCAAGCCTCGCGTTTCTACGTGAAGGAAGGGAGCATATCGGGGGAAAGGTAGGAAACAGGAATGTTTATACACATTGGTGGAGATACTGTGGTGAGCACGAAGGAAGTCATTTCCATTCTTGATCATCAGACAATGAAATCCTCGAAAATCAACAAGGCTTTCTTGAATGAGAAGCGCAAAACGGTAGTCGATCATAGCGAGGAAGAGACAAAATCCTATGTGATCACCCAGGACGCCATATACTGTTCACCTATTTCTTCTCTGACGCTGAAGCGACGCGCTCAGTTCGTGGACAGCTTGGATCAGGTTCCCTTTGCACAAGCTGAAGTGGAGGAGTTGACTTAACTAGTGGATCAAGCGACGAAAGATACAAACTACGACGCCAGTCAGATTCAGGTACTGGAAGGGCTGGAGGCCGTTCGTAAACGTCCCGGGATGTATATCGGGTCGACCAGCAGCCGCGGTTTGCATCACCTGGTATGGGAAATTGTCGACAACGCAATCGACGAAGCACTCGCCGGTTATTGCGATAATATTTTGGTAGTCATTCAACCGGACAACTCCATCGCGGTAACCGATAATGGCCGGGGGATTCCTACGGGTATTCATGAAAAGACCGGAAAATCGACGGTTGAGACCGTACTGACTGTCTTGCATGCCGGCGGTAAGTTTGGCGGTGGCGGATACAAAGTATCTGGTGGTTTGCACGGGGTTGGTAGCTCGGTAGTAAATGCGCTGTCCGAATGGATGGAAGTCGAAGTCAAGCAAAACGGCAACGTGTACCACATGCGTTTTCTCATGGGTGCGCCTGAAGCGGATTTGGCTATCGTAGGCGAAACGGAAGAGACTGGTACCAAGGTCACGTTTAAGCCTGACCCGACTATCTTTACCGAAACGACCGTGTTTGAGTACGATATTTTGCAAAAACGTATTCGTGAGCTGGCGTTCCTCAACAAAGGTCTGCGAATCACACTCAGAGATGCGCGTCCTGGACAAGAGCGGGAAGAATCGTTCCACTACGAGGGCGGTATCGTACAGTTCGTACAGTACCTGAACAAAAACAGGGAAGCTCTGCACGAAGAGGTAATTTATTGCGAAGGGGAAAAAGAAGGCTTGCTGGTAGAGGTCGCCCTGCAGTACAACGACAGCTACCTCAGCAATATTTACTCCTTTGCGAACAATATCAATACACACGAAGGCGGTACGCACGAGACTGGCTTTAAAACAGCACTGACTCGTGTGATTAACGACTACAGCCGCAAGTTCAACTTCCTGAAGGAAAAGGATCCAAACCTGTCCGGCGATGACGTGCGTGAAGGCATTACGGCGATCATCTCGGTAAAAATTCAGGAGCCGCAGTTTGAAGGACAAACCAAAACCAAGCTGGGTAACTCCGAAGCACGGAGCATTACCGAGTCGGTGTTTGGCGATCGCTTCAACACCTTCATGGAGGAGAACCCAGGGATCGCGAAGAAAGTCGTGGAAAAGGCCCTGATGGCTTCCCGCGCTCGTGAGGCAGCTCGGAAAGCACGTGAGATGACAAGACGGAAGAGCGCATTGGAAGTTAGTGCTCTGCCGGGTAAATTGGCGGATTGCTCTTCCAAGGACGCATCTGAATCCGAATTGTTCATCGTAGAGGGTGACTCTGCGGGTGGATCTGCGAAAATGGGACGTGATCGTCACTTCCAAGCCATTCTGCCATTGCGCGGAAAAGTATTGAACGTAGAAAAGTCTCGTCTGGACAAAATTTTGGCCAATAACGAGATCCGTGCGATCATTACGGCACTCGGTACGGGTGTAGGCGAAGACTTTGACATTTCCAAAGCGCGCTACCACAAAGTCGTCATCATGACAGATGCCGACGTGGATGGTTCTCATATTCGCACGCTCCTGCTGACGTTCTTCTATCGTTACATGAGACAGCTGATCGAAGCGGGCTATATTTATATTGCACAGCCACCGCTTTATAGCATCAAGCAAGGCAAACAGCTCCACTACGCCTACACGGACCAGCAGCGTGACGAAGTTCTCGCCACTCTCAAAACGGTTCCAAAGCCAAGTATTCAGCGCTACAAAGGGCTGGGTGAGATGAATGCCGACCAGCTGTGGGAGACAACAATGGACCCATCCATGCGTACCCTTCTGCAGGTAAATCTGGAAGACATCATGGAATCCGACAGTGTGTTTGAAACCTTGATGGGCGATGAAGTAGAACCTCGCAGAGAGTTCATTGAGCAATTTGCGGCTAGTGTGCGTGACCTCGATATTTAATGTGTTTCAAGTGACAAAAAGCTTGCCCTCTGCTGGGCAAGCTTTTTCGCATTTATTGTCTGTGCGATAGGGCTTCTGCTTGCTTTTTGACCCACAGCACTGCTTTCATTTGCGTCAAAAGGAGTAAGCCAGCTGCAAACGTGATGAGAAAACAGAATAACGCCAGGATAGATGCTACGGACCACTCTAAAACAGGGAGCACTGGGAAGGTTTGCCACCCAATGGCGATCAAACCAAGCAGGAATGCGATGCCGGAGCCATGGATCAATCCTTTTCGTACGGAAGGTTGAAGCTGCGTATACTCCGACATCCAAGCAAGAAACGGGATAACTTGGTGAGCATGAAAACCGAGGCCATGCAGCCAAATGATGTTCCCATGCAGACCGAAGTAACGACCTGCGTTAAAGGAGATCCAGACTCCTGCTGCAAAGGAAAAGAGAACGGCAATCATCGCATAGCGAATCCCCACTATGAGGTCAGGACGTAAGCGATAAGCCTTTTTGCCGAAAAACGGAATGGCTGCGAACAGATAAAACAGCACCAGCAGTAAAGCAACAAAAGTAAAAATGGAACCTACCCAGATATCAAAATCTGTGCCGCCCTTCACGAAGCGCGGGTCTACCCCTCGAAAATTTTGTACGGTTTCCGCAAAGTATGAATACAGCGCGAGGAGAATATACGACCAGCGAAAGACTGCTCTACTCGTTTTACTCAGAGCGGTAAACGGCATAATGGCTGCAGTGGACAACAGGAAAGTACCTAGAGCTGCATCGAACGAAAATGCTTTCAGCACATCTCCTTTTGGAAGCACGAAAGCCCCGTGGGTCATCACCCAAATCCCGCACACGGCTGCCAATAGAAAACCAAGTAATCCGGTGAGGACCAGCCATTTCTCCCCCTGAAAGAATGTAACGGCCACTTTCTTATCCATTCGAGCCTCTTTTATCATGTAAGTACCCCATTCCCTTAGTTATAGTCTTAAAGGTACTGGATGATTGAGAGATCCTGGAAATGACTTGAGGTTGAAATCGATCCTTACCTAGAGAATGATATTTCTGATTCGGACTAAAGTCTGAATGGGAAAAGGAAAGAATGTACGAAATTGCGTAGAGACTATCATTTTGTATTCGTTCTGTGCTCGTCATTCAAGCGTTCAAGCAGCGGGAGGGCGCGTAGAGCTGCAAACGGCATCCATTTTGAACTAGGTGGTGTCTTCTCCTCAGACGTTGCCAAGGCAGATCGTGTGGTAGGAAAGCAGCGTGCCGGTATCGTATGAATTAACATCGATCACTGGACGTTCAGCTCAATAAGGGCGCCGTGGCGTGGTTACAAAACATGAATGAAACGTCCAACCAAATGGACGGTTTAAAAAGCGCAAATATGTGACACTATATACAAAGGCACTGCTTGCCTAGGTAGGGGCAGTGCCTTTATAATTCTGATTGGTAAGCTTGATAGAAAGATTTACGATTCGAGAAAAAAAGTTTTAGAAATTCTATTGCAATGAACAAAATAATATGCTAGATTATAGTTCCAAGGGGAACACGGGCCTATAGCTCAGTTGGTTAGAGCGCACGCCTGATAAGCGTGAGGTCGGCTGTTCGAGTCAGCCTAGGCCCACCATTTATACCCTTTATGGGGCTGTAGCTCAGTTGGGAGAGCGCCTGCCTTGCAAGCAGGAGGTCATCGGTTCGATCCCGTTCAGCTCCACCATTATCTGTACATAGACTTCGGTCTGGAAATCGAATTATTCCTCGGTAGCTCAGTTGGTAGAGCAATCGGCTGTTAACCGATCGGTCGGCGGTTCGAGTCCGTCCCGAGGAGCCATCTTCGCTCCTGTAGCTCAGTCGGTAGAGCGTTTCCATGGTAAGGAAGAGGTCGCAGGTTCGATTCCTGTCGGGAGCACCATTGTACATACATATGGCCCGTTGGTGAAGCGGTTTAACACAGCAGCCTTTCACGCTGTCATACAGGGGTTCGAATCCCCTACGGGTCACCTATCACCCACACTAGTTGTTGGGGCCCCCGCAAAGTACTCGGAATATGCTGCAGAGCATACCGTCACTTTGTGGGGAAACGCGGAGGCTTAGCTCAGCTGGGAGAGCATCTGCCTTACAAGCAGAGGGTCGGCGGTTCGATCCCGTCAGCCTCCACCACTTTTGATAATGAAATCATCCAAACATGGAGCTGTGGTGAAGTTGGAGTTCACGCCGGTCTGTCACACCGGAGGTCGCGGGTTCGAGTCCCGTCAGCTCCGCCATTTCTAAAATGGCTGGTTTACTCGAGCGGCAAGTGTTTGCCAAATGCTTGAGGCTCGGTAGCTCAGTCGGTAGAGCAGAGGACTGAAAATCCTCGTGTCGGCGGTTCGATTCCGTCCCGAGCCACCATTTACACTTTCATAAATGCCGGTATAGCTCAATTGGTAGAGCACCTGACTTGTAATCAGGGGGTTGTGGGTTCAAGTCCTATTGCCGGCACCACCTTACTCAAACTGAAAATGTCCGAATGGCATTGACAGCGTATGGGTAACCTTTTACAAGGACAAGCTGGGGAGATAGCGAAGTGGCTAAACGCGGCAGACTGTAAATCTGCTCCCTCTGGGTTCGGCGGTTCGAATCCGTCTCTCCCCACCAGTTTTATACTTGGCTGTTGGGGTATAGCCAAGCGGTAAGGCAACGGACTTTGACTCCGTCATTCCTAGGTTCAAATCCTAGTACCCCAGCCATTTGCATGAGCCATTAGCTCAGTTGGTAGAGCATCTGACTTTTAATCAGAGGGTCGAAGGTTCGAGTCCTTCATGGCTCACCAGTTTTTACAACTTCACATGCGGTCGTGGCGGAATTGGCAGACGCGCTAGATTCAGGTTCTAGTGGTGGCAACACCGTGGAGGTTCAAGTCCTCTCGACCGCACCAAACAACTACAAAACACATGCGGACGTAGCTCAATTGGTAGAGCGTCGCCTTGCCAAGGCGAAGGTCGAGGGTTCGAGACCCTTCGTCCGCTCCATATGTGCCCTTAGCTCAGCTGGATAGAGCGTTTGACTACGAATCAAAAGGTCGGGAGTTCGAATCTCTCAGGGCACGCCACTTTTCATCTAAAGTGAAAAGGATATAGTCGGGAAGTAGCTCAGCTTGGTAGAGTACTTGGCTTGGGACCAAGGGGTCGCAGGTTCGAATCCTGTCTTCCCGACCATGTTTTACAACTGGATAAGCCGGTGTGGCGGAATGGCAGACGCGCGCGACTCAAAATCGTGAGGGAAACCGTGGGGGTTCAAGTCCCTTCACCGGCACCATATTTTTGCGGGTGTAGTTCAATGGTAGAACTCCAGCCTTCCAAGCTGGTCGCGTGGGTTCGATTCCCATCACCCGCTCCATTTTTTTGCGGAGGGATACCGAAGTGGTCATAACGGGGCGGTCTTGAAAACCGTTAGAGTGAAAGCTCACGCGGGTTCGAATCCTGCTCCCTCCGCCATTTAGCCTATAATATTGTGGCGGCGTAGCTCAGCTGGTTAGAGCGTTCGGTTCATACCCGAAAGGTCGGGGGTTCGATTCCCTCCACCGCTACCATAGGGGCATAGTTTAAAGGTAGAACGAAGGTCTCCAAAACCTTTGGTGTGGGTTCAATTCCTACTGCCCCTGCCAAAGAATTCTTATACTCATTATGGCGGTCGTGGCGAAGGGGTTAACGCACCGGATTGTGGCTCCGGCACTCGTGGGTTCAAGTCCCATCGATCGCCCCATTTTCAAATAACAATATATGTCTCAGTAGCTCAGCTGGATAGAGCATCCGCCTTCTAAGCGGACGGTCGGGAGTTCGAACCTCTCCTGAGACGTTTTTTCATGCGGTCGTGGTGGAATTGGCAGACACACCATCTTGAGGGGGTGGCGGGGCGACCCGTGCGAGTTCGAGTCTCGCCGACCGCACCATGTATATCTGGTTGATTGAGAAATAACTCTTGATTTACTGGTTACTACATGCTATAGTAAGGTTCTGCCCACAAAGACAGTAAAGTGTGGTAGAAAAAATCAAATGAGATTGAAAAAAAGTTGTTGACTTGTTTCTCTCGATTTGATATTATGAAATTCCGCGGTTGAGACCGCTGGACAACATGCTCTTTGAAAACTGAACAGCGAAAGCGTTGATGAGTCTATCATGAAATGATTTGCCAGCTTTGAACCAGATACAAACTTTATTGGAGAGTTTGATCCTGGCTCAGGACGAACGCTGGCGGCGTGCCTAATACATGCAAGTCGAGCGAGTCTCTTCGGAGGCTAGCGGCGGACGGGTGAGTAACACGTAGGCAACCTGCCTCTCAGACTGGGATAACATAGGGAAACTTATGCTAATACCGGATAGGTTTTTGGATCGCATGATCCGAAAAGAAAAGGCGGCTTTAAGCTGTCACTGGGAGATGGGCCTGCGGCGCATTAGCTAGTTGGTGGGGTAATGGCCTACCAAGGCGACGATGC
>NZ_RHHU01000002.1:0-174806 GCF_003710965.1 Brevibacillus nitrificans
AAGAGCATTTTTTGTCGAACGATTTACATCTTATCACGTTCGTTATTTACGAGTCAAGAAGTTTTTTATCGAAACCTGTTAGCTTTTCTCGTATTTTGTCATCGCTCATTGGCGACAAGGAATAATCTATCACATCCCAAAATTGAAATCAAGGGTAAATTTAAAAGGATTTTTCTGCCAATACTAAAAATCGCTTTAAGTTCGCTACTCTTTTCATGCAAAAGCCACTCCCTATACCAGAGAGTGGCACTTCCATACAATTGTCAACGTCGGCGCTGAAGCTCGCTTAGGACTTGGTCCAACGGCAGCTTTTGCTCGCGCAGAAGCACAAGCAGGTGGAAGATCAAATCAGAAGCCTCGTAGCGCAATTCCTCATGGCTGCGATTTTTCGCAGCAATAATAACCTCCGCCGCTTCTTCCCCAACCTTTTTCAAGATCTTGTCCACGCCTTTTTCAAATAAATAGGTGGTATAAGAGCCTTCCGGGCGCTCTGCCTCACGGGCGGCAATCAATGCTTCCAGCTCCGCAAGAATGGCAAAACGATCGTCAACACCTGCACTGGATGCCTCCTCGGCACCTTCTACCAGCTCACCAGCAAAGCAGCTGTACGCCCCTGTGTGGCAGGCCGGGCCGTTTGGCACTACTCGTACGACCAGCGCGTCCCCATCGCAATCATAGCGCATGGAAACGATTTGCTGCGTATTTCCAGAGGTTGCTCCTTTATGCCACAGCTCGGCACGCGAACGGCTCCAGAACCATGTCTCTTTCGTTTCCAACGATTTTTCCAGCGATTCCTTGTTCATATAAGCGAGCGTCAGGACTTCCTTGCTCACTGCATCCTGCACAATGGCGGGAATGAGGCCATTTTCATCGAATTTCAACTGTTCCCACGCAATCTCTGCTGTCATGGCCGCACCACAACTCCTTTGGTTTGAAGATACTCTTTCACTGTGTGGATCGAGGTCTCTTCGTAGTGAAAAATCGAAGCAGCCAACGCCGCATCTGCTTTTCCTTCTGTCAGGACATCGTAAAAATGCTCACGAGAACCGGCTCCACCAGAAGCAATCACCGGGATACCGACCGCTTCCGAAACGCGACGCGTCAATTCAATACCAAAGCCCTTTTTCTCTCCATCGTCGTCCATGCTCGTAAGCAGAATTTCCCCCGCTCCCAGCGCTTCCGCTTCCTGCGCCCAAGCAACAACGTCTCTTCCGGTAGCGTTGCGTCCACCGTGCGTGTACACTTCCCAGCGGTCGCCTCCCACGTTTCGGGCATCGATCGCCACGACGATGCATTGCGAACCGAATACAGTCGCCCCCTCGCCGATCAGCTCTGGACGCAGGACTGCCGCTGTATTGAGGGAAATCTTGTCCGCTCCGGCCCGCAAAATGCGCTTCATGTCCTCGACACTATTGATGCCTCCACCGACTGTAAAAGGAATCGTGATGTTGGCAGCCGTACGCTCGATGACGTCAACCATCGTTTTACGTCCTTCGTGCGAAGCAGATATATCGAGAAAAACGAGCTCATCCGCCCGCTCCTCACTGTACTTTTTGGCAAGCTCTACCGGATCTCCAGCATCGCGCAGACCCACGAACTGTACGCCTTTTACCACCCGGCCATCCTTCACATCCAGGCAGGGAATGATTCGTTTCGCCAACATGGTTACACACGCTCCCTCATGCGATTCAGCGCTTCATCCAAGGTGAATGCGTCTGTGTACAGCGCTTTTCCCACGATAGCGCCAGAGACGCCATCCTTCTCATGCGTCGAGAGCGTCAGCAGATCCTCGAGGTTGCTCACCCCACCAGAAGCGATGACAGACTTGCCTGTCGCAACAGCCAGCCCTGCGATTTCCTCGACATTGGGGCCTGTCAGCGTGCCATCACGTGCAATGTCCGTATAAATGAACGTCTCCGCTCCGTACGATACCAAGCGTTTTGCCAAATCGATCGCAGATACATCCGTCGTATTCAGCCAGCCGCGCGTGGCAACCATGCCATTGCGGCAATCCAGACCAATCGCGATCTTGTCCCCGTAGGCTTGCAAAATGCGCTGGGTAAACGGCTCGTCTTCAATCGCAGCAGTTCCTACGATGACTCTGGCTACACCTGCTTCCAAATAATCGGCAATCTGCTGCTCCGTGCGAATCCCCCCGCCTACCTGAACCGGAACCGAAATCGTACGCGCTATTTCCTTAATGATCTCTGCGTTTGCAGGCTTGCCCTCTTTTGCACCATCCAGATCGACCAGATGTACCCAGGAAGCCCCTTGCTCCACCCACCGTTTTGCCATTTCCAGCGGGGAATCCGCATAGACCGTCTCCTGTGCGTAGTCACCCTGAAACAATCGGACGCATTTTCCTCCGCGAATATCAATCGCCGGATAAATGATGAAACTCACGCCAATACCCCCTCACACTGTACGGCAAAGTTGCGCAGCAGCTGCATTCCCGTCTCCCCGCTCTTCTCCGGGTGGAACTGCATGCCGTACACGTTGCCTCTTCCTACAATCGCAGTGACATCCTGATAGTAGTCACTCGTCGCCAGCAGCTCTTCCGGATGCCCCACCCGCACGTGATAGGAGTGTACAAAATAGACGTAGTCGCCCGTCTTTACACCTTCCAAAAGCCAGTGATCCTGTGTGAGCTGCAGCTGATTCCAGCCCATATGCGGGATCTTGTAGTCCCCGACAAAGCGGATCGCTTCCCCGCTAAGCAGCCCAAGTCCGATATGCTCGCCGTGCTCCGTGCTTTTCCCAAACAAGAGCTGCATCCCGAGGCAGATGCCCAGGATCGGACGCCCTGTTGCAGCATAATCGTGAATCGGCTGCTCCAGCCCGAGCTCGCGAATGTTCGCGATCGCATCGCCAAACGCCCCGACCCCTGGAATGATCAATCCGCTATAATCGTTCAAACGCTCCCCTTGGGAGACGAAATCATACGAGTAACCAAGACGTTCCAAAGCTTTGCTCAAGCTATACAGATTGCCCATGCCATAGTCGATGATGCCGATCATGTTTACAAAACCCCTTTGGTAGACGGAACCCCTTTTACGCGTGGGTCGATCGTCGTCGCTTCATCCAGCGCGCGGCCAAGTGCTTTGAAGATCGCTTCTATCATGTGGTGGGTATTGTGCCCGTAGTGCAGAATGACATGAAGATTGATTCTCGCCTCCAGAGCAAATTTCCACAAAAACTCGTGTACCAGCTCCGTAGGGAATTGCCCGACTACGTTTGTCGGATAGGTCGCCCGATACTCCAAATGCGGTCGGTTGCTGATGTCGATGACGACTTGAGCCAATGCATCATCCATCGGTACAAATGCGTTCCCGTAACGCTTGATGCCTTTTTTGTCACCCAACGCTTCCCGCAAGGAATGGCCCAGACAAATACCGATGTCTTCTACCGTATGGTGATAGTCGATTTCAATGTCGCCTTTTGCCTTGACGGTCAGGTCGAAATGTCCGTGCTTGGTAAACAGATCCAGCATATGATCGAGGAAAGGCACGCCAGAATCCTGCTTGCTCTCTCCCGCACCGTCTACCCCGAAGGAAAGGGCGATTTGCGTCTCATTGGTGTTGCGTTCGATCTGTGCTGCTCGCTTCTGCATTTCACTCATTTGCTGTCACGCTCCTGCTCTTCACGATCAAAGTCACGTAGCCGTTCGGTAATCGCTCTTCCGTGTGCCGCCAAACCTTCCTGCTCCGCCAGCGCCACAATTTTATGTCCATTCTCACGCAAGTCTTGCTTGCTGTAAGAAACCACACTCGATTTTTTAATGAAGTCATCCACCGATAATGGAGAAGAGAAACGAGCAGTCCCGTTGGTCGGAATGACGTGGTTCGTTCCCGCGAAGTAATCGCCCACCGGCTCCGAGCTGTAAGGCCCGAGGAAGATCGCCCCTGCGTTTTCCACTTTCCCCAAATGCTCAAATGGCTCTGCAATCATGATTTCCAAATGCTCAGGAGCAATGCGGTTGATTGCCGCAAAGCCTTCTTCCAGATCATTGACGACCAAAATCGCGCCGAAATCTCGAATCGCCGCTTCGGCAATCTCTTTGCGCGGCAGCTCTGCCAGCTGTCTTTCCACTTCCTGTGCCACGGACTCCGCTACTGCCTGGGAAGTGGTGACGAGAATCGCTGCGGACATCGGATCGTGCTCTGCCTGCGAAAGTAAGTCAGCCGCTATGTAACGCGGGTTAGCGGTCTCATCAGCCAGTACGGCGATCTCGCTCGGTCCCGCTACCATATCGATGCTCACCAGTCCGAACACTTCCCGCTTCGCCAATGCCACGAAAATGTTTCCTGGACCAACAATCTTATCCACTGCTTTGATTTGCTCGGTTCCGTAAGTAAGAGCCGCAATCGCTTGTGCGCCGCCCACTTTATAAATCTCTTTTACCCCGGCGATCTGTGCAGCTACGAGGATCGCTGGATTGATCTTGCCATCACGGCCAGGTGGTGTCGTAATCACGACTTCCGGTACTCCCGCGATTTTTGCCGGAATCGCATTCATCAGGACACTGGACGGGTAAGCTGCCGTTCCCCCAGGCACGTACAGACCTGCACGCTTCAATGGACGAATAATCTGCCCGAGCAACGTCCCGCTTTCCTTGGTGGAGAACCACGATTGACGCACTTGTCTTTGATGAAAATCCCGAATATTCTCTGCCGCTTCTTCCAGAGCAGCTCGTACCTCTGGGGAGACTTGCGAAGCTGCTTCCGCAAACTCCTCTTCGCTTACTCGAAATTGCTCCAAACGCACACGATCAAAGCGTTCTGTATAATCGCGCAGGGCCTCGTCTCCACGCTGGCGCACATCCGAAAGAATGGCTTTGACTGCTTCCTGCTGCTCTTTGGTACCTGAATCTACGGAGCGTTTCCCATCAAATTGGCTTGCTGACAGAATGCGCATCGTTTTTTCACCTCTCCCATTCTCTCTACGATCTTTTCGGAATGACTTCCAAGAACTTGCTCGCAATATCATCCACCGCTTCACTCTTCATCCGGTAGCTTGCCCGATTGGCAATCAACCGTGTCGTAATCTCGCAAATATGCTCAAGCTCCACGAGCCCGTTTTCTTTTAACGTACGTCCGGTCGAAACGATATCGACGATCCGGTCCGCCAGTCCAATCATCGGCGCCAGCTCCACGGAGCCATTCAGCTTGATAACCTCCACCTGCTGACCCTGCTCGCGGAAATAACGAGAAGCGATCTTCGGATATTTCGTCGCTACACGCGGGGCGTCGGTCGGCTTCCAGTCTGGCATGCCTGCTACCATCATCCGGCAGTAGCCGATCTGCAGGTCGAGCAGCTCGTACACATCCCGTTCTTCTTCCAACAGTACGTCCTTCCCTACCACGCCAACATCAGCGACCCCATACTCGACATAGGTAGGAACATCCGTAGGTTTTGCCAGGATGAATTCCAGCCGTGCATTTTCAACAGGTATCACCAGCTTGCGAGAATCTTGAAGCTCTGCCGTCACCTGCAAGCCAGCCTGCTGCAAAAAGTGAACAGCCTCTTCAAAGATTCGCCCCTTTGGCATGGCGATCGTCAATTTTTGTGAGCTATCGGAAAAACTCATTTCCTATTCCTCCTGTTTCGTCAAGCAAATGACCTTGCTGTACGCTTCTCCCTGAAATGTCGCAGCCTCTGCCTGATTTTTCACGAGTCTTGTCACGACGACGAGTCCGTCTTCCCGAAGCAATTGCGCCTCAGCCAAAGCCTCCGTCCGCTGATCCTCTGTATAGCACAAAAGAATGCGTGTAGCAGGCGGGCCATCCATGACTGGAGTCACCATCAGCAAACGATCCATCTTGATCGCAAAGCCTGTTGCGTGCGCCGGACGCCCAAACTGCGCCAGCAGATGATCGTACCGTCCTCCCCCCAAGAGCGGAGAGCCCAGGTCAGCTGCGTATCCCTCGAAAACGACACCCGTGTAATAATTCAAGTTGATGATCAGATTGAAATCCAGCAGCAAGTCATCTGTTACGCCATATGCCTCCAACGCTTCCCACAAAGACGCGATCGTCTCCACCGCACGTCTCGCTTTTCCGTTTTCCGTGAGCGAGCGTGCCTCGTCGATTTTCCCTTTGCCTCCGCGAAGTCTCAGCAGAGCTTCCAGCCGCTCCTTTGCCGCAGGATCAATATCGAGTGTAGAAAGCAGCTGACGGAATCCAACGAAGTCACGTTCCACCAGGTATTGACGGAACTGATTGCGGATCGATTCATCCTCGAACCATTCCTCCAGCAGGCCATCGACGAAGTCCACATGCCCAATCGCAATACGGAAAGTCTCTACGCCGGCAGCTCGCAAACAAAACACCGCAAGAGCAATCGCTTCGGCATCCGCATCCACAGAAGCATCCCCGATCAATTCAATCCCAGTCTGAAAAAATTCCGCATTCCGTCCCGCTTCCTTTTCCTGTGCGCGGAAGACATTTGCCTGATAAAACAGGCGGAGCGGCAACGGAACATCTTTATATAAGGAGGAAACCACGCGGGCGATGGGCGCCGTCATATCCGGCCGCAGCACCACGGTATGTCCCTGTTTATCCAAAAGGCGAAACATTCGGTCTGTCAACGTCGCACTGGCAGCTCCTACGGTGTCGTAATACTCCAGGGACGGCGTGGAGATTTCTTCATATCCCCAACGTTCAATGCATTGGCGCAACGACCGCTCCAAATGCCGTTGTTTTGCCAATGAATCAGGCAAAATGTCCCTCATCCCTAGCGGCTTTTCAAATCCCAACGGCTTTGCCATCGTACTTCCCTCCATTGATTACGCTTTACTCTGCTAATATGGTAGTAAGTTAAAGTGTTATGAAGAAGAGTACCACGTTCCGCCCACATGGTCAACATAGATAAGAATAGTTGGAAAATTGTACACAAATGATAAAAGACCAAATAAGGGAGGCTCTGCCTACAACACAGTCACCTCCCTTTATCATTCTTATTTGGCTTTACTCTTACTCCTGTTCATCGCCAGTCGCATTTCCATTCCGGATCACCTGCATGGGATTTCCTCCAACAAAAGCTCCCGGCGGTACATCCTTATGTACAACGGTCCCAGCTGCCACAATCGCGCCTTTGCCGATCGTCACCCCTGGCAGGATCGTCGAATTGGCTCCAACCAAAACGCCGTCCTCAATACGCACCTCACCCAGCCGGTACTCCTCCACCAAATATTCATGGGCGAGAATCGTCGTATTGTACCCGATCACGCAGTTACGGCCGATTTTGATCAGCTCGGGGAACATGATGTCCATCATGACCATCAAGGCCACAGCACTTTGCGGGCCGACCTCCATCCGCAGAAAGGTGCGGTACAGCCAATTCTTCCATGATAAAAAAGGGGTGTATCTCGCCAACTGGATCACGATAAAGTTTTTCATGACTTTCCAAAAGCTCACCGTCCGATACAGCTGCCACAACGGATTGGCGCCATGAACGGGATAACGTGTCGTCTTTCTCATGAGCTGCTCTCCTTCATCCCTCTACAAATCGGAATCTTCCAGGATGGCATCCGACTGTTTACGCGAAAAGTGAACCGCCGCATTATACCCCATCCGTTTCAAACGGAAGTTCATCGCCGCCACCTCGATAATGACTGCCAAATTTCGGCCGGGACGAACAGGTACCGTAATAATCGGAATATCCGTATCCATGATCTTCAGTGTTTCCTCATCTAATCCCAGTCGCTCATACATTTTTTGAGGCTCCCAAAGCTCGAGCTGTACGACCATCTCGATGTTCTTCACATTGCGCACCGCACCTGCCCCGAACATGGTCATTACGTTAATAATGCCCACCCCACGGATTTCGAGCAGATGCTGGATCAGTTCAGGCGCGCTCCCGCTTAATTGACCTGCCTGTGTCTGTCTGATCTCTACTGCGTCATCGGCGACCAAGCGATGTCCACGCTTGACCAGCTCCAAAGCCGCTTCGCTTTTCCCGATCCCACTGGATCCCATAATCAGCACACCGACACCGTAAATGTCTGTGAGAACGCCGTGAATCGTCGTAGTCGGAGCCAGACGGTTCTCCAGGAAGTTCGTCATTTTCCCCACGAGTGTAGTGGTAGCTAGCGGAGATTGGAGGACGGGTACACCATATGTATTTGAAACCTCTATCATTTCCTCCGGCACCGGTTGATTTCGCGTCACGCAAAAGCATGGCGTCTTTCCTTGCATGAGAAAGGTCATTCTCTCTAATCGTTTCTCGCGATTTAACGTTTGAAAGAAGTTGATCTCTGTCAAACCAAAGAGTTGAATTCGCTCATCTGCGTAGTAAGAATAATAGCCTGCCAGCTGCAAGCCGGGTCTGCTCAGGTCGGTTACGGTAATTTCTCTTCCCAAGCCTTCCTCGCCGCTTAATACAGCCATATTGAAATGTTCAGCGAGATGGCTAACATTTGTCTTTCTCATGAGAGTCCCCCTAGCTTGGGATTTTCCGTCCCGTTTGTTTGCTTCTATTGTAACGAAAGCTCCCTAGCCGCGACAACCTTTGACCCCCGCCCTCTTATCGGCATAAATTGTCGTATCATTTACATTTTTCTCGTTATTTTTTAAGATAGAAAATGTATTGGTAGCAGGCACTACATAGGTTACAGTTAATTTGACATCATTCGCGCTCCGAATTTCGGACTGAGGGGAGGCAAAACTTTGGATTTCATACTTCGATTCATACTTGTAGACATACCAGAAGCCTTCTTGCTGCTCACGATCGCTTTGGCATTATTCAATCACTCGGTCTTTGAAAAATGGAAAGCAGCTTTGTCGTTTGCCATCATCGTTTCGATTCCAGGGGAGGTTCTATCTTACCTCGACGTAGCGTACCAACCAAAGATCTTGATTATGTACGTGGTCTACGTTCTCACCATGTTGGTTCTCTTTCGCTACAATATTTTAAAATCAGTGTTTATGGGCATGGTTGCCATTTGTTCTTTGCTACTGTCTGAGTCCTTTGTGATTATGGTTTATAACAGTCAGCATATTTACATGGAGCAAATGTTCTCAAGCACCATGCTTACGATTACAATTCGCTCCTTCTATTTAGGAAACTTTCTCTTGGTTGCACTTTGCTTGCGGATTCTCAAATTCGACATAACGCGCCTACTGCCACAAAATCGTTATAATCGTTACCTCTTTTTGCTTGTCCTGGTTGGTAGTATCGAATTTCTCTTGATTCTGTTTTTGAACACGTCTTTCATTTTGCGTGAAAACAACTCTAGATTCATGATCATGTATTCACTCACGTCCCAAATGATCATCCAAATCTTGATTTTAGCTCTCTTTATTATCATCGTAATTTTGTTCCGTATTTATTTGAACTTGACGATCAATCGCGTAGAGGAAGAAACGGGTACGCCCTATTTAAATAGTATCCATGATCTCGTGACAGCCATTCGGTCCATCAAACATGATTCCTTGAACCATTACACCGCTATAAACGGCTTCCTGAAAAAGGGGTACGTCGATTTAGCCAAAGAGTACGTGGAACAGCTGCTACAAGAAACAGTTTCGGGCGAAAAGAAAATGGATACAAGCTCGCAAGTATTGGAAAACATCAAAAATCCGGCGGTCTCCTCACTATTGCAGTCCAAAATGGAGGTATGCTTTGCAGAGCGCATCTCCCTATCGATGAACATCAAGACAGTGAATCAATTTTCGCAAATCAAGACGTACGACCTGATCAAGGTATTGGGAAATCTCTTTGATAACGCGATTCGGGCTACCTCTTACGAATTGGAGGAGAATCGTTTTATCCGTGTAGAATGGGGACAGTCGGAGAATGAACATTACCTGGTGATTGAAAATAGTGGGCCTACTATTCCTAAGGACAAGCTATCTGGAATCTTCCAATCAGACTATACCACCAAAAAAGATGGAGATGGAGGTCTCGGGCTCGTCATCGTCAAAACCGTTACCGATCGTTACGGCGGCAAAATCCATGTGTACTCGGAGGATGGTGTCACCCGTTTTCGGATTTCCTTTCTAGCCCGATAATTCGCAGAATACATAGGGAGGCCAAAGCATGACAGGGATGGAAAAGGTATCGATGCGTCTAGCACAACGTTTAAAGACAGAAAACATGCCCTACTCCGTTGGCACGCTTGCACACGGTATTGAAATTTTTCTTTTCAATCTCATCGGCGCTTTGGCCATTGTCGTTTGTTCTGCCGTTTTTCAACTGCTGAAAGAAGTCATTCTATTCTTTGCTCTCTTTTACTTATTCCGAAGCATTGCAGGTGGCGCACATTTACGCAGTCCATGGACCTGCCTGACTGCCACCCTGCTGCTCATGCTTGCAGGAGGCTTTGTCGTCAGGCATTTCCCGATCCTCCCTGCCCCTTACGCTCAGCTTGTCATACTAGTAGTCTCGGGACTTTCATTTGGGATCAACTTTCGCTATGCGCCTGCCACACATACCTATGCACCTAATAACCCTGCCATCCAGCGAAGAAATAGACTTATTATCCTATGGATGATCCTAGTAGGTTGCACTATCTCTATTAGTTTGGTAGGATATACCTATCAACTCTCCATGACCTACACATTTGCAATTCTCTTGCAATCTGTTCTTCTCATGCCGAGTTCTTTTCGACTGATTTCCCGTTTGGAAAACAATTTGAGAGGGTGATTGTCAGTGAAGAAATTTCAGCTGATTCTTGGTGGTTTTTTTGCTCTGTTATCTTCATTAAACGTGATTGGCGTTTTAAAAACTGGGGCTCTCTACGAACCGATTCCGCCTCATCTACGAGAAAAAAACACGCAACCAAACGACAGATAGTACCTTCAACAGGTTACCTCATAAGTAAACCCGTGTCCGCTCTTCACGAGTGACACGGGTTTTTGTTCGTTTTTACTACTTCTTCGTTTTGCTAACTCCCCAATCGATAAGCCACCCAAACACGCTCATAAGTGCAGCCGCAATGATGACAATACCGATATTGTCAGGCCATGGCCCTACTTCAAAACCGTTGATGAAGTAAGCCGTCAACGAAAACGTCAACGCATTGATCACAAACCAGAAAAGACCCAGTGTCAAGATCGTTAATGGCATGGTGAAAAAAGTCAGGATCGGGCGAATAACCGAGTTGACGATACCCAAAATTAAAGCGGCCAAGACTGCAACCCCGTAGCTGTTAATTTGGATGGATTGAAACCAGTTGCCAATCAAAAGCAAGGCGCCTCCGTTCAAAAGCAGCTTGATAACCCAGCGAAACATGCTCATCTCCCCTTCCTTGTCAAATTTTGTTCTGTTTGTATTATCGGTTGCCTTGCACTTCTTCTTTCCACTGTTCAAAAAATGTCGTCATAAATCGGTGCCGCTCCAAGGCGATATTCCGCGCCGTTTGCGTAAACAGCCTGTCTTTGATGCGCTGCAGCTTCCACTCATACTCTTTTAAAGGGGTATGCTGTTCCTCTTGGTCCGATTGAATCACTTGCCCCAATACACCTGAGTAGGCAAAAGCACGCGCTACTCCAATGGCCCCGATGGAATCGAGCTTATCTGCGTCAAACAAGACCTTCTCTTCAATCGTAACAGGTGGACGGTCCTTGCGAAAGCGATGCGCGAGAATGACAGCCTGCACACGCGTGATGATGCTGTCAGAGAGCCCTTCTTCACGCAGGAGGACTTCTGCTGACCGGGCACTGATTTGCGCGTGACACTCCCCCGTCCGCCGCTCCTCCGCCCGTCCGACGTCGTGCAGGAGCGCCCCCAAGCCGAGAATCATCAGATCAGCGCCTTCTTCTCTTCCGATGCGCTCACACATCGCCATTACCCGAAGATTGTGCTGCCAGTCGTGAGCAGGGTCCTGTCCGTCAAAGTGACTTCGCGCTGCTTCGATCAATCTTTGTGGCAAACGATCCAAACAAGCCTTACGATAATCCATTTGCTGCTCCCTTCCGCGAAGCCAGAGAAGCCCATCTTTCCCTGACAGAAAAAGGGGCGGTCCCAGTCACTCGAGTTCGCCCCTCTTTCTCTTCTTATTATTTTATTTGGAGACCAATTGTTCCATTCTTGCCGCTGTTCGGGAACGGTCTCTCTCGAGGATCGGACGCAGATACTTTCCGGTGTACGAGCCCGCAAGCTCGGATACCTCTTCAGGTGTACCCGTACCGACGATCTCTCCACCACGGGTACCGCCCTCTGGTCCCAGATCAATGATATAATCGACCGTTTTGATGACATCGAGGTTGTGTTCAATCACGAGCACCGTATCCCCGTTCTCCACGAGTCGCTGCAGGACCTTCAACAGCCGGTCAATATCATCCGTATGCAAACCGGTCGTCGGCTCATCGAGAATGTACATCGTGCGTCCTGTGCTGCGACGATAGAGCTCAGAAGCCAGTTTGACGCGCTGTGCCTCCCCACCGGATAGCGTAGTCGCCGGCTGCCCCAGCTTCATGTACCCCAAGCCTACATCCACGATGGTTTGCAGCTTGCGCTCGATTTTCGGCAGATTGCGGAAAAATTCCACAGCATCCTCAATCGTCATTTCCAGAACATCAGCGATGCTCTTGCCTTTGTATTTCACATCGAGCGTTTCCCGATTATACCGCTTACCGTGACATACCTCGCAAGGTACGTACACATCAGGCAGGAAGTGCATCTCGATCTTGATGATCCCGTCCCCGCTGCACGCTTCGCAGCGTCCGCCCTTGACATTGAAGCTGAAGCGGCCTTTTTTGTAGCCGCGTACCTTCGCCTCATTGGTAGAAGCAAACAGATCGCGAATATCGTCAAATACACCTGTGTACGTAGCCGGGTTGGAACGAGGGGTACGTCCGATCGGTGACTGATCGATATCGACCACCTTGTCCAGATGCTCGAGGCCGACGATGCGGCGATGCTCCCCTGGCTTGACCTTGGCCCCGTTCAGATCACGCGCCAGCGTCTTCTGGAGAATCTCGTTGATCAGTGTACTTTTGCCTGAGCCAGAGACGCCTGTTACGGCTACAAACATGCCAAGTGGAATCTTCGCATTGACGCCTTTGAGGTTGTTTTCCTTGGCTCCCTCGATCTTGATCCATTTGTCAGAAGGCTTGCGGCGCTCCATCGGCACCGGGATAAACTTGCGTCCGCTCAAATAAGCGCCCGTAAGCGAATCGGGATTCTGCATCACTTCATCGGGAGTACCTGCCGCGATCACCTGACCGCCGTGAATTCCCGCTCCTGGACCGATATCGATGATGTAGTCACAAGCCATCATGGTATCTTCGTCATGCTCCACAACGATCAGCGTGTTGCCCAGCTTGGTCATATGCTCCAGCGTTTTGATCAATCGCGCGTTATCCCGTTGGTGCAAGCCAATGCTCGGTTCGTCCAAAATGTAGAGAACTCCCATCAAGCTGGAGCCAATCTGCGTCGCCAAACGAATCCGCTGCGCTTCCCCACCTGAAAGGGTTCCGGCTGCCCGACTCAAGGTCAAATAATCCAGACCGACATCGATCAGGAAGTTGAGACGCGCCTTGATCTCTTTCACGATCAGGTTGGCGATCTTCGCTTCTCTTTCCGTCAAGTCCAAGCCATCTACAAACTGATGGGCATCCATGATCGACAGTGTCGTCAGCTCCGAAATGCTCCGTTCCCCGACTTTTACCGCGAGACTTTCCTGACGCAAGCGCTGTCCTTTGCAGACAGGGCATGGCTTTTGGCTCATAAAGCCTTCGATTTGCTCGCGGATGTAATCCGAGCTGGTCTCCAGATGGCGGCGCTGCAGATTGGGGATGACCCCTTCATAAGGTACAACGGCCTCACGCACTTGGCCAAATTCGTTCTCATAGCGGAATTCAATCTTTTCTCCCATACTGCCGTACATCAAAATCTGTCTCTGCTCGGCTGGCAGCTCTTCATAGGGCAGGTCCATGCGAATGCCAAAGTGGCGGCAAGCCGACTCCAGCAGCTGCTGATAGTACGTGGAGGACTTCGGCTCCCACGCCCCGACCGCGCCGTCATGCAGAGTCTTGGTCGCATCTGGAACGACCATGTCCGGGTCTACCTCCAGCTTCACACCCAAACCGTCACACTCGGAGCATGCACCGAACGGACTGTTAAACGAGAAGATGCGCGGCTCGAGGTCCCCGATGGAAAAGCCGCAAACCGGGCAAGCGTGCTTTTCACTGAAAAGCAGTTCCTCCTGCTCCATCACGTCGACGATGACTTTGCCATCCGCCAGGCGCAATGCCGTTTCCAGCGAGTCAGCCAGCCGGGACTGCACATCGGGTTTGACGACGATCCTGTCCACTACTACTTCGATGTTGTGTTTCTTATTTTTTTCCAGCTTGATATCTTCCGAAAGATCGCGAATTTCTCCATTTACGCGCACGCGAACAAAGCCTTGCTTGCGGATGTCTTCCAGCAGCTTGACGTGCTCGCCTTTTCTCCCTTGCACCATAGGGGCCAGGATTTGCATGCGCGTGCGCTCCGGATACTCCATCACGCGATCCACCATCTGCTCTACCGTTTGGGATTGAATCTCGATACCGTGATCCGGACATACAGCTCTCCCCACACGGGCATACAGAAGACGCAGATAGTCGTAAATCTCCGTAACCGTTCCTACTGTGGAGCGCGGGTTGCGGCTGGTCGTTTTCTGGTCGATGGAAATAGCCGGCGAGAGACCCTCGATCGAGTCGACATCCGGCTTGTCCATCTGCCCGAGAAATTGACGGGCATAGGCAGAGAGGGACTCCACGTAGCGGCGTTGACCCTCCGCATAAATCGTATCAAAGGCAAGAGAAGACTTCCCCGAGCCGGACAAACCCGTCAACACAACGAATTTGTCCCTCGGGATCACCACATCAATATTTTTCAGGTTATGGGCACGCGCACCCTTTACCACAATATGTTCCAATGGCATGAAAAAAATCTCTCCTTAGAGTTCGGCTTTCAGCTCAAGCACCAAATCGCGCAATTCTGCCGCACGTTCGAACATGAGGTTGCGAGCCGCTTCTTTCATTTCTTCTTCCATTCGTGCAATCACCGTTAAGCGGTCTTTCTTCGGCATCTTCTTGAACTCTTCGTGTGGCAGGTAATCCGCTTTTTCTTCTGCCACCTTGGTTGCCTCAATCACGTCACGTACAGCCTTCTTCACCGTTTGCGGCGTAATACCGCGCTCTTCGTTATAAGCCTCCTGGATGGAACGTCTGCGCTCCGTCTCCCGGATAGCGGCGTTCATCGAGTCCGTCATTTTGTCCGCGTACATGATCACGCGCCCTTCCGCGTTACGGGCAGCACGGCCGATCGTTTGAATCAGGGACCGCTCGTTGCGCAGGAAGCCTTCCTTGTCAGCATCAAGGATCGCCACCAAGGATACCTCTGGGAGGTCCAATCCTTCCCGCAGCAGGTTGATCCCGACTAGAACATCGAATTCACCCAAGCGCAGCGAACGCAGAATCTGCATCCGTTCGATCGTTTTAATATCGGAGTGGAGGTAGCGTACCTTGATCCCCACTTCTTTTAAATAGTCCGTCAAGTCCTCGGACATCTTTTTCGTCAGTGTCGTCACCAGTACGCGCTCGTCTTTGGCAATCGTCGCCTGAATCTCTCCGATGAGGTCGTCAATCTGGCCTTTGATCGGACGCACCGAGATCGTTGGGTCGACCAGACCGGTCGGACGAATCACTTGCTGTACAAATTCCGTGCAATGCTCCATTTCATACGGACCAGGGGTAGCGGAAATGTAAACGGCCTGCTTGATCTTGGCTTCGAACTCCGCAAAGGTGAGCGGTCGGTTGTCCTTGGCGGAAGGCAGACGAAAGCCGTGCTCGACCAGCACTTCTTTACGCGCACGGTCTCCGTTGTACATCGCTCTAACCTGAGGCAAGGTCATGTGAGACTCATCCATCATGAGAAGGAAATCATCCGGAAAATAATCAATGAGGGTATACGGCGCATGCCCCTCCGGTAAGCCCGTTAAATGGCGGGAGTAGTTTTCGATCCCGGAGCAGAAGCCCATCTCGAGCATCATTTCCACATCGTAGCGCGTGCGCTGCTCCAGCCGCTGGGCTTCGAGGAGCTTTCCTGCTTCGCGCAGCTCGGCCAAACGCTTCTCCAGCTCCGCCTCGATGCTCTGCACAGCGAGCTTCATTTTTTCTTCCCGCGTCACGTAGTGGGAAGCCGGAAAAATCGCGACATGATCTCGCTGACCCAGGATCTCTCCGGTCAGTACATCGATGGCTGTGATCCGCTCGATTTCATCTCCGAAAAACTCCACGCGAATAGCCTGCTCGCTCTGTGAGGCCGGGAATATCTCAACGACGTCTCCGCGAACCCGAAATGTACCGCGGATGAAATTGATGTCATTGCGGTTGTATTGGATGTCGACCAGTCGATGCAGGATCTCGTCGCGGCTCTTTTCCATTCCGACGCGCAAGGACAAGAGCAGCTCCCGATATTCCTCAGGAGAACCCAAGCCGTAAATGCACGAGACAGAAGCGACAATGATGACATCCCGACGCTCGAACAAAGCGCTGGTCGCCGAGTGGCGCAGCTTGTCGATCTCGTCGTTGATGCTGGAGTCTTTTTCAATAAACGTATCCGATTGGGGAATGTATGCTTCTGGCTGATAGTAATCGTAGTAGCTGACGAAATATTCAACGGCATTGTTCGGAAAAAACTCCTTGAACTCTGCACACAGCTGCGCCGCCAGCGTCTTGTTATGCGCCATGACCAAGGTCGGCTTGTTCACCTGAGCAATCACCTGGGCTGCCGTGAAGGTCTTTCCCGTACCTGTCGCACCCAAGAGGGTCTGGTGCCTCTTGCCCGCCTGAATACCAGCCACCAGTTCAGCTATGGCAGTCGGCTGGTCACCGGACGGCTGATACTCCGATACCAATTCAAAACGCTCCATTCCCTCGTTCATCTCCTCATTACAAAAAGGTTATCTATTTCCATTATAACACAATACGTGCAAAAATAAGCCGAAATTCGAACAAATGTTTGTCTTTACCCCTCGCACCCTTTTTCCGATACTGATAGTGGAAGAACATGCCCGCACGGAAAGACCCGTACAGGAAGGGAGTCTCGACATGTCTGATAACACTACCGTAAGCAATAGCTCAATGGTGCCTGCGCACCTCAGTTATAAAGGAAAAAAGGAATTTTCCACAGAGCTCGATAACAATGCGTTCATGAAGCTTCTGCTGGAGCAGCTGAAAAACCAGGATCCCATGTCTCCAATGGATAACTCACAGTTTATTCAACAGACGAGCATGATGACCATGGTGGAAAAAATGACACGGATGGCAAGCTTGATGGAACAATCCAACAACAGCATGCTCACCTTGGAAAAATACGAGTCTCTGGTCGGTAGAACGGCTACCTATGAACTGACCACCGCTGATGAAATTACCGGCGATACCTCTACAGAAACCAAAGAGGGCGCCATCCAAGCTGTCTATATGGACAATGGCAAGATCTACTTCCGTCTCGAAAACGAATCGAACCCGATCCCGCTGGCAGACATTAAAGGGCTGGAGTCGCAGGGCATGACCGGAAATGCACTGGACAGCAGCCTGAAATACATGGATATGATCGGCAATACCATCTCCTATAAAGCGACCACGCAGGTCGACAAAGATGGCAATCCGGCTACAACAGACGATGTCACTACCGTAGACGAAGTCAAAAATGCCGTGATCACAGGCTTTAGCATGAAGGATGGCACGGCCCTATTCCAGCTGGACAACGGCAATACGGTGAAGCTGGATGAGATCGTGGGGATGAGCGTCAAGCCGGATAATCAGGCAATGAGCAACTCCCTCCAGTACGCCCAGATGATTGGTTACACCATTACTTACAATGATCCTCAAACCAACACTGACGGAAGCACCTCTACAAACAGCCTAAATGGTGTGATTCAAGCCGTCAGCATGAAAAACGGACTAGTCGAATTCGTGCTGGAGGATGGGAAAAAAGTGTCCCTCAGTCAAATTACCGGCTACGAAGCAAAAGCCGTTTAGTTTAAACCAAACAAAATCCGCCCTCTTCCCTCAGGATGAGCGCGGATTTTTTGTTCTCTATTCTTTTACGATGACCTGCCCAGTCCCTGCATCCAGATGAACAGTGAGATCAACCTTGCTCTCTACCCCGCAGAAGCAATGGGCTCTCGACTGGCGGAAAGAAAGGTCGTATCCCAGCTTCCACGAAATCGCCCCTGACTGCAAATCCGTCTGGTGAATATACGTGAGCTCCAGCGGGTACGCCTTCAGCAAGCGTTCGACGGCCCCTTGCTCCATCAGTGCCTTCGTTCGGGCTGGGGCGATGATTTCTGTCGGCCTGTTCATTTGGATCTGAATCACTTTTCCCGTAGCAGAATCCACGCGCAGCGTATACATGCCATCCTCTACAGTCTGGTCGGCTTGATAGACGGGGAGTCCATTGATCATCAGATCGGCGGTGATTAGCGTGGATTGGTCATTTCCCACATCCCGCACACGCACCTGGCTGGTTCCTGTAGGCAGGAGGCGTTTCAGTGTCGCTTCCGCTGCGCTCCAGTCCCTTGCTTTATCTGTCTTCGCGCTGACATTGGTGCCATCGCTCATCTCGAGTCGAAGCAGCTGGCCCGTTTTAGCGTCCGTCTCCACGAGAACATGCAGGCGTTCATTCGCTTTTACACCCGCAGGGATTTGCCCCATTTGAAACCTCTTGTCCTGATCGGCCGTTCCCTCTCCAAAATGTCCCCAAATAAACAGGCGCCGCTCCTGCCCATCGCCGTATGCTTCCGTGTAGGTTGCCAGTGGCAGCTTCTCAGGCTCCACGCGCAGCAGTTTCCGCACGATGTCTTTCGCTTGCGCCTCTGACTGAGCCACCCACTTTTCGCCTGTTCCGTTCACCGAAATCGTTTTCGCAGGCTGCAGCTGAGCAGGAGACGGATTTCCCAATCGTTTACCCGTAAAGGCATCCAGCGCGCTGCCCGTATGCGACTGTGTGATGACGCCATCTTTGACCACGTAGGCCAGTTTGGCTTGAACGGGGTCGCCCAAGCTGTATTGGCTAGGGAGTAAATAGATGAGCTCCAATGGATGGCTTTCCTTGTACTTTTCCACAGCTTGCTGAGCGGATATGACGTGATTGGGGGCTGGGAGAGCGCTCAAGCTTATTTTTTCATAAAGCCTGCCATCAAACATTCGAAAGGAAATGATTCTGCCTGCAGCATCGAAGGAAACGAAAGCGTCATAGGCGTCATCTAGGACCACGTTGTTTACGGTTCTCACCAGTCGAACTGTCGTGAGCGAGGACTCTCGTGTAATTTCTTTTGGCTGGTATGCGCTGCCGCCTGCTTGCAAGCCTGCCACAAATGCGGACGCCTTGGTTTTTGCCTGCTGATCGGTCATGGCGACAGGCTTTGGTGCTGCTTTCGGCTGCAGATTCAGATTCAACAGCTTCCCTGTCGTTGGATCAAATATAGCTCGATCCGTAGACGTTTCTTTTTCTGCTGCCGTTGCTGCAAATATGACTTGAACACCGCTTACTCCAGGCCCATCGACATCTCCACCGAATGACACCATGCGCTGGGATAATTCCGGAATCAGCCGTACGAGCTGCTGGACGCCTTTGGCCACTTCGACTGGAACAGGTACAGCAGCAGCTGCTGCAAGCGTACTTGACGCGAGATTTTCTGCTTTTGCATAAGGTGTCGGCATCATCGGTGAAGTATACAGACTCACAGCCGCTAACGCACCGGTAAGTACGCACAGGGCAGGTTTACGAATCATTCCCACGATCAACATTCACTCCCTCTTTTTTCCTCTACGGTTGAGACGCACGATCGCGGTTTTTGTTTCTGAATAAACGGGCTATTCCATAAAAATATTTCTATCGACAAATTTCACCCTATATTGAGCAAAAGAAAAAGAGCAACGATGGCTCATCGTCACTCCCGTTCTTGTTCTAACCCTCTATGCACCTATATGCAGCTTTTCCAATCGCTGCTTGATCAGCTCTACAACACTTGCGCGCTTTAGATCTACGTAAACACTCGTGCGGGCATCCGGAACGACGATGATGCCCAGCTGATGGTGATTGCCTGCATAAACGGCGCACTGCACAAATTTCAGCTCGCCATCATGCGTCAGAACCTCCATTTTGCAGAAGGCCGAATTCGCCTGTAGAGCGGGGTAGAGATCTTCCTTATTGCGAACGTTGATCCCATTCACTTTTACAATAATCTCCCCAGGTACGATACCAATCTCCTCAGCAGGTGTATCAGGGATGACTCCCATGACCTTGATCCCTCGTGAGGACTGGATAAAGTACGGGGTGCGCTTTCTCTCCTGCACCTGACTGATGTAGAACAACGCCTCATGCCCCACAATGGCAAACAAGGCAGCCAAGAGCATCAAAGGAGGCAACCAAATGGCGAGCGCGGAAAGCCCCAGTAAAATGACGGAGTAAAGAGCTAGCTGCTTTGCGATCTGTGAAGACTTCTGTCTGGGCGTCATGGATTGTGTCATATCGGAAAACCCAGTCACTGTCGGCAAAAGCATCAAGCCAAATGTGGACGCTTCCGGCCAAAATAACGGCCAGCCTGGAAAGATCGATCCGCTTATCGCTCCGTTATCCATTTGAACAAACATGACGAGCGGAGTCAGCCAAAAGGAATGCAGCAGGTACGCGCCGACAATTCGCCCGCGCTTCCCTTCTACGAAGAGTGGCGAGGCATCCCGACCGCCATTCCAACGAACGAGCATGGCTTCCATCAAGTGCATGATCGCGACCAATGCCAGAAGAGGAAGCGGTTTTGCCTGTCCAAGCATCTCCCACAAGGGGCCGATTACCGGAACCGTATTTCCAACATGGATGATTTGCGCAAAGCCGTTTAAAATCGTCAGCAAGCCTGCCGCATACGCGAAGCAGAGAAAACGTAAACGGATCAGCGCCATCACAATCGCCAATCCCCATAGTAACCACAAATCCTGCACCTGCACGACGACTCCAAGAGCGCCCGCAAGCACGGAAATCAACAAGCCCGCCGTGATTCCCATCCCTACCGAACGGATCGTCTGGAGCAACGGCGATTGAATACGTACTGCGAACAGTTGCCTTTCCAGATTCATCTGCCGTCGATAATGCAGATAAATAAAAATCAGGAACAAATAAAAAATCGGATTGAGAAAAATGGCAGCCAATCCGTACACAATGGAGAGCATGTCTGCCTGTATCGCCAATTGTCTCACCACCTCAAAAGGAAAAAGAAAAACCACGGCATGTGATTTACCGTGGTTAACCATTTCTACGGATGTCAGGGAATTCCCTGCCTCAAAGGGTTGGATTATTTTGGCTGACTGACGACCTCCAGCGCTTTTTGCAGCTGCAAATCGTTTTCTGGTTTGCGCATAGTCTCACGCAAGCTGTCTTCCAGCTGTGTGCGAGTTGCTGCATCCACTTTTCCGGTCGCCGGCAGCTTGTGCGCGGTCTGGAACTGCTTGACCGCCTGCTCTGTTTTCTCGTCGAAGTATCCATCATCCCGACCCGGGGACAAATTCAATCCTGTGAGAATCAGCTGCAGGTTTTTCACATCGTTTCCTGCCATGTCGCGAGCCAGCTCCTTGTCTGCTGGAAGCTGAGTGGCGTTGAAGTAAGCAGGCTGCGTGACCTTGAAGTCAGGCTCGATTCCTTTTTTGTGAATCCAATCGCCCTTCGGTGTCAGCCACTTCGCGATCGTGAGCTTCAGCTGGCTCTTGTCCGTCATTTCCATGGTGCTTTGGACAGTACCTTTCCCGAAGCTCTTCTCACCGACCAGCTTGTAGTTGCCGCTATCCCGCAGAGCACCTGCCAAAATCTCAGAAGCGCTGGCGCTGCCGCCGTTGATCAGAAGCGAGATCGGATATGGCTTCGCTGCATCTGTCGTCGAGCGATACTCTTCTTTTTGTTGGCCGTGTGCTCCGTATTCGATTTGGACGATCAAGCCCTTTTTCGGAACGAGCACTTCTCCGATTTCTTTCACCGCGAGCAAGTAACCACCCGGGTTGCCGCGCACGTCGATGACCAAACCACCGATGCCCTGTTTCTCCAGGCTCGCCAATTGCTCTTTGAAATGCTTCGCAGTATCTGTAGAGAATTGGGTGATGGCGATCACACCGACTTTTACACCGTTCTTGTTAATGATTTGACTGTTGACCGTTTCGATCGGAATATCATCCCGTACGCAGACAATGTTCAGCGGTTCTGCCACGCCTGCACGCACGACTTTCAGGACAGCTTTCGTCCCTTTAGGTCCACGAATTTTGGTCACAGCCTCATGCAAGTCCAGTCCTTCCAACGATTCACCGTTTACACTGATGATCTGGTCGTTGGGGCGCAGCCCGGCACGCTCCGCTGGCGAGTCCTTGAACGGAGATACCACCGTTACTCTGCCGTTTTGCAGCGTCACTTCTGTCCCAATCCCTTGGAACGTCGAATGCAGAGTCGATGTAAACTCTTCTGCGGATTGTGGATCCATGTAGTCACTGTACGGATCTTCCAGAGAGCCCACCATGCCGCCGATCGCACCCTCTACCAGCTGGTCCGTGGTAACATTCTGGATGTAGTCCTTCTTGATCGCAGAGTACGCCTCGTACAGCTTTTTAAACTCCTGCGGATACTCTGTACTGCTAGGTAATAGGGTGCTGCTTGATGCTGTGAGCGACCCACTTTGACTCGCGTTGGCATTTGCCGATGTTTTCATCATCGACATGGTCAAAAAGCTGCTGGCCACCATCGAGACGAGTACAAGCGCAAATACGGTACGTCCCTTCCATTTCACTTCGCGTCACCATCCTTTGTGCTACCGGCAAAAAGATATGCTGCTAGTGTATGCTATTTCCGCTAGCGATATTTGCGAGACCGGATCTTCTCTTACTTGAGATACGGCATCGGATTGACAGCAACGTCGTTCTTGTAGACCGTAAAGTGTACGTGGTTACCAGTTGAACGACCAGTAGAACCGACCTCAGCAATCTTTTGCCCTCTCTCTACTGATTGTCCCACAGAAACCTTAATTCCGCCCTCCCTAATATGTCCATAGAGAGTGGTAATTTCTGAGTTGTGCTTGATCATGACCGTATTACCGAAGCCATTGGAATAGCCTGCAAAGATTACTACCCCTGCTGCTGCAGCCATAATCGTGGTACCTTTTGGCGCTGCCATATCAACACCATTATGCCCAGCTGAGCGCCCTGTAAACGGGTCGGTACGCATCCCGAAGCCGGAGCTGAAGCGGAAGCTGCCGTCCGCTACTGGCAGACCGAGCTTTCCGCCTTTATACCCACTGGAGCTTGTACTCATTGCACGGACACGTTCTGCGTATTTGGCCGATTCCTGCTTGGTCAAGGTGAGCAGCTGCTGTCCGTATTGCTCCAGATCTTCTTCCAGCGCATCTTCTTTTTTCTTCAATTCCGCTTTGACCACGAGACTTTGCTTGTACTGCTTGTCCAATTCGGCTTTGAGGCTTTCCGCCTGATCAAACATGTCTACATACACTGTCAGCTGATGGTCAATTTCTTGCTTTTTCGTTTCAATCGTCTGTTTATCACGTATGTTGTCTTCCAGAATGCGTGTGTCCTGCTCCAGAATCATTTGCAGGCCTTCCATTCGAGTGAGAAAATCCCCGAAATCAGAAGAACCGAGCAGTACGTCGAGATAGGATACATTTCCGCGTTCATACATGGACTTCACACGTGTTTTCAAAAGGGTTTCCCGCTTGGCGACGCGATCCTTTGCTTCATCGAGCTTGTCCTGCGCCTCCGCTGCCTTTTCCTTTGTTTCATCCATTTGCGTTTCGAGCTTGTCCAGCTTTTTCTGCGTCTCGTTTCGACGCAAATCGATCTGCATCAGCTCGGTTTGCAGGTCTTTTTGTTCTTTTTGCACGGCGTTAATCTTCGCCTCTACCTGCTTCACCTGCTGCTGCTGACTCTTTTTCTTGGCTTGAATCTCTTTGAGCTCCCGATTGATTTTATCCAAAGATGCCTTGCTCGCTGCCCAGGTCACATTTGTCGGGATTGCAGATCCGGCTACCAGACCGGTTATCAAGAGTGCCAATATAATCTTCTTCCTCATGATACTCCTCCCACATTCTCCTGAATTAAACCCGCAAGAATCGGCGAACCGACACCAAGCTGCCCCAGATGCCAATAAATGCACCAATCGCAATCAGAGCAAGTGCCACTTCATAAACGAGCGGGAACAGTGGCAACAGTTTGAACAGTTGGGCAGCTTCAAAGCTTGACTGAATCGCATCCAGCAAATAGTAGTAGCCAACTGTCAGCATGGCCGTAGGAATCAAAGCACCCAGAACTCCCATCAGGAGCCCTTCTACAAAGAACGGCCAGCGAATAAACCAGTTCGTAGCCCCGACCAGCTTCATGATCTCAATCTCACGGCGACGAGCGACAATCGTCAGCTTGATCGTATTGGCGATCAGGAACATGGCGGTAAAGCCAAGTCCGATGATAAAGGCAATCCCTACATTGCGGACTGCTCCCGTCCAGGCGAACAGCTTTTCAACCGTTCCTTCCCCATAATTGAGGTTTTTCACGTACTGCAGCTTTTTGATCTGTGCAGCAACTACGGATGTGTCCTTTGGATCCTTGGTTTTTACGACAAAGGTATCCGGCAAAGGATTGTCCTTTTCCAGTCCTTCAAACAAATAAGCCTTTTCCCCGAGGCTTTCTTTAAATTGCTTCAATCCTTCATCTTTCGGGATAAACGTGACCGACTCCACCTTGTCGATCGTCTTGATGTTCTGCTCGACCTGTGTGACGTTATCCTTCGTTGCCAAAACATCGAGGAATACACGGATTTCCACCTGTTTTTCCACCGATTGAGCAAAGTAGTTGACGTTCATCGCTAGGACGAGGAAAACTCCCAGAATGAAAAGAGTAATGGTAACGGCACTGATTGAAGCGAACGACATCCAGCCGTTCCGACCGAGGTTTTTTACCCCTTCACGGACGTGGCGCCCCAGCGTTCTAATCTTCATAACCGTATTCCCCTCTCTGCTCGTCACGGGCAATTTGTCCCGCTTCAATCGCGATAACGCGCTTTCTCATGGTGTTTACAATTTCCCGGTTATGCGTTGCCATGACGACCGTCGTGCCGCGCTGGTTGATTTCTTCAAACAGCTTCATGATCTCCCACGACGTCTCCGGGTCCAGGTTTCCGGTCGGCTCATCGGCAATGATAATCCCAGGGCTGTTGACCAGCGCACGTGCCAGGGCGACGCGCTGCTGCTCCCCACCGGAGAGCTCGTTTGGAAGCATTTTCGCTTTGTGCTTCAGCTTCACCAAGCCCAGTACATCCATCACGCGGGGCTTGATCTGCTTCGGATTGCTCTCGATAACCTCCATGGCAAATGCCACATTTTCAAATACCGTGAGTGTCGGCAACAGTTTGAAATCTTGAAATACGACGCCAATGCTGCGGCGTACCAATGGAATTTGTCTTTCCTTGATCCGGCTTACGTTGAAGCCGCCCAGAAAAATCTGGCCCTTTGAAGGCTTTTCTTCGCGGTACATCAATTTGATAAACGTGGATTTCCCGGCACCACTGGGACCCACGACATACACGAATTCACCTTTTTCAATGCGAATGTTTACACCCTTGAGCGCACTTGTGCCGTTAGGGTACGTTTTCCATACGTCAAACATCTCGATCATGCCCATCACATCCTACAATGTCAGATCCATCTATCTCTTGATCTTTTAAATTTCGACGAAAACCCAAACCTTCTGCCATCCACTGCCGCTCTATCCTGCGTATCGACAAAAACAGCGGAAATTTCCATCGTACCTATTATACCACCCTGTTTCGCGTATGGTATCCACTAAATCTCTCATTTCTTGTCGAAACCGTTTTAATTCGCACATCGCAGCCTAGCCTGCTTTCTGTTGCGTGGGATACAATAAAAGAAGTTTGATTTCGAAAGGAGCCATGCACGATGAACAACTTTGTTTATCACAATCCAACAGAGCTTATTTTCGGGAAGGGCCAGCTTTCCCTCTTGCAAGAAAAGGCCAAACAGCTTGGGTCCACTGTCCTGATTGTTTACGGTGGCGGAAGCATCAAGCGCTCCGGTTTGTATGACAAAACCGTTTCCCTGTTGCAGGATGCAGGTTGTCGCGTGCTTGAACTGCCTGGTGTAGAACCAAATCCTCGCCTGAGCACGGTAAAGAAAGGGATCGAGATTTGCCGTCAAGAAGGCGTCGACTGGATTCTCGCGGTAGGCGGCGGAAGCGTTATTGACGCAGCCAAAGCCGTAGCAGTGGGTGTTCCCTATGAAGGCGATGTGTGGGACTTCTATTCGCGAGTCGCACAGCCACAAGCAGCTTTGCCGCTGGGAACGGTACTGACTCTCGCAGCTACCGGCTCTGAAATGAACCGCGGCAGCGTGGTGACCAACTGGGAGACGCAAGAAAAGCACGGAGGCACGACTACCTTCCCGACGTTTTCCATTCTTGATCCTGAAAATACATTCACGGTTCCCCGCGATCAGACGATTTACGGAATCAGCGATATCATGTCACATGTATTTGAACAATACTTTAGTCATACACCGGAAATTCCTTTGCAGACACGCTTTGCCGAATCGATCCTGAAAACCGTTATTGAAAATGCAGAGCGCGTGCTGGAAAACCCAGAGGACTACGATGCGCGTGCCAACATCCTCTATTGCGGGACGATGGCCCTGAACGGAACGCTGCCTGTTGGTGTTGAGACGGATTGGGCGACTCATTCTATCGAGCATGCTGTCAGTGCTATTTACGACATCCCGCATGGCGGCGGACTGGCGATCATCTTCCCGAACTGGATGCGCTACGTTTATCGTGAAAATGTGGCCCGCTTCACTCGCTTTGCCGTAGAAGTATGGAATGTCGATCCAACCGGAAAATCAGATGAGGAAGTCGCTCTCGAAGGTATTGCTGCGGTAGAAGCCTTCTTCGCACGTATCGGCGCTCCTACTCGCCTCGCTGACTACCAAATCGGCGATGACAAGCTGCAAGTGATGGCGGAAAAAGCAACGCCATTTGGTCCAATCGGAAGCTTCAAGAAGCTGACCAGCGAAGATGTAGCGGAAATCCTGCGCATGTCGCTTTAAAGAAACCCAGCATGCAGAAAACCTCTTTCGTGACCCAATCACGATGAATCGATACATGCGAAAAAAGCCGAACCCCCATGAGGAGTTCGGCTTTCTTGTTGTTTTTTAATAGGGTCCCCAGTTGATCGCAACACCGATCATGACGAAAATAATCGACAAAACCGTCCATATCGCTGTCAACGGGAGCATAAACTTCAGCCATTTGCCATAGGAGATACCGCTGATGGCGAGAATACTCATCAGCACCCCTGACGTCGGATTGATACAATTGACCACGCCTTCTCCCAGCATCAGCGCTTCTACAGCGACCTGACGTGTGATGTTCATGAGGTCGGACAGCGGCGCGAGGAGCGGCATCAGCATGACAGCTTCCCCTGAGCCGGACGAGATCAGGAAGTGCAAGGCAGCGCTTCCCAGGAACATCCCTACCGCTCCTGCCATCGGCGATAGCGACTCCAAGAGGGTAGCAAGTCCATACACGATGGTATCCAGGAACTTTCCGTCCTCCAAAATAACCGTGATCGAGCGAGCCATCCCCACGATCAGTGCACCATAAACGAGGCTTTGACATCCTTTCAAAAAGGTTTTGGCGATGTCATTTCCGCTCATTTTGTTGATCAAGCCTACACCAATCGCAATAAAGATAAAGATTCCAGCCATTTCGTTGACGTCCCATTTGAACAGAATGGTACATGCAATAAAGGCAATTAACACAGTCCCGGTGAAAGCCAGCGTCAGCTTGTGTCGCAGGGTAAAGAGAATGTTGCTATCCAGATCTCCCGCAGCTGAACCGCTATCGGACGGGAAAGGAGTGATGCCCAGAATGCCTTTGGAAGGATCCTTCCGCAGCTTACGAGCATAACGGATAATGTACAAAATGGTCACGAGTACAAAGGAAAGATAGATGATCGTTCGATAGCCGATCCCGGAGAACAGCGGAAGCTCGGCGATCTGCTGGGACAAACCTAGCGTCCCTGGAAAGGCGATGGACGTATTGAAGCCTGAGTAAACCCCGATATAGATCAACGCGACACCAAAGATGGCATCCATTTTCATCGCTCTGGCAATCATGATGCCAAGCGGGACAAACGCAATAACCGAGTTGACGATAACCCCCAGCGTTCCCAATACGGAAAACACGGCAGTGACCAAAATGATCAGGAGCCACTCCTTATTCCCCAGCTTTCGTACCAAGGTCAAAATGGCTGCATTCAGCGCCCCGGTCTTGTCCAAAACAGACAAGGCACCGCCTGTAAAGAGCACCAAGAAGATGATCGGCGCGCCCTTTACCATCCCTGTCTGAATTGCAGTGAAAAAGTCAATAAATCCGGTCGGGTTGGGCTCCACCGCATGATAGCTTCCCGGTACAACGACAGTCACGCTGCCGTTTTTTACACGATCGAATTCGCCAGTCGGTACTACATAGGTAGCAATGGCACACACCACGAGAATACAAAATAATAAGACGTAAGCATCCAAGCGAGCAAAGCTCTTCTTCAACAAATTCTTGCTGCCTTCCATGAACGTTCCCCCTGCTTTTATAAAATCATCTCTATGAATGGGCTGCTTCTACTATAGCGGCTGTCAGGATTTTCGCACCATAGACCAGTGCGTCTGGACGAAAGGTCATTTTGGGATGGTGCAGCACGGGTTTCAGGCCACAACCGAGTCCGATCATCGTAGAGCCTACCTCAGGCTGATGCAGGGAATAGAAGTGAAAGTCTTCTCCCCCCGGAGTGACACATACCTCAGCGACGTTATCGCTACCGATGACATGCGCAATGGCTTTTTGGGCAATGGCGATCATCTCCGCGTTTGCAGTCGCTGCAGGAGCGATTCCTCTCCAGTTCCATTCGATTCCAACACCCATTAACTCGGCTGTTTGCTTTATCGCGTGCTCGATTTTATTCCGCAGCTCGTCCATCCCCTGATTGGTCTGAGCCCGCACGTCCAACGTGAACGTCCCATGGTCAGGGATAACATTCGACGTTTCTCCGCCTGCTTGCAGCTGTGTCATTTTCACAGAAAACGGACAGCTTGTTTCCAAGCGAATGTTTTGCAGCGCCTGAACCAAGAAAGAGGCTGCCTCAATCACGTTGCGACCGAATGCCGGACGCGCTCCATGAGCCTGGACACCAGTAATCGTTCCGGTCAAGGAGGTAGACGAACCGTGCAAAATCGCAGGTGCTGCCATCCCGTAAGGAACTTCGTTTTCCGGCCGCAAATGGACTCCCATGAGCTTCGTGACATTCTGCAAAGCGCCGTCCTTCATCAGCTGCAGAGCGCCACCGAGCTTTTCTTCCGCAGGCTGAAACAAAAACCGAATCGTCTTGAGCGGCTTTTCTCCACACTCCGCAATCGCTAGTGCGCTATAGCAAACCATCGTTGAATGCGCATCGTGGCCACAAGAGTGATTCGGCCTCACCACGCCATCCACTTCTTGAACGAGAGCATCCATGTCCGCCCGGAGCGCCACCACTTCATTCGTTTCTCCAGCGATTTCAGCGATAAAACCATGATGCCCGTCAAATCTTTTCACCTGTATCCCTGCATCGAGCAGCTTGTTGCGCAGATACGCCGCTGTCTTTTCCTCTTGCCAGCTCGGCTCCGCCAAAGCGTGCAGCTCTTGGTAAGTCTGCAGAATGTTGTCCCGTTGTCCGTCCAGGAACCTCAATGGCATGTGTAGATCCTTCACCTGTTCTGTCATCCCCCTCCAGTTGTATAAGACTTACTTTTAGCAAGATTGATGCCAATAAAGAGAATTTATTATTTTCAGTATTCACAAACAATCATTTGGATTTTTAGGTTATAATTTAGGTTGTTTTTATTTTAAAACGTTCCTAAAACCGCACCAAATTGGCTGCTGTCGCATACAAAGGAGTTCTGTTCATGACAAATGAGAAACCACTTGTTTTATTAATCAACAACTTAGAGACGATCTCCCATCTTTTTGTGAATAGCCTGAAGCTGTTCTTCGGCGATCGGATCCAGATGGAGGCTCATTTTGGTCTCCAGCCGATCACGCAAGAACAAATGAATCAGGCAGACCTCATCCTTTTATCGGATATCAAGCTTTTAGATGACCAACCGAAGCCGCCAGCGCACGTTCCCATCCTGGTCGCGAGGCGTACCATTGATCTGAACAATCTCGACCGATTGATGGACCTAAAGCCTGGAACCCGCTGTCTCTTCGTATCCAATACGCTCGAGATGGTCGAGGGAGCGATCGAGCTGCTCCGACACCTCGGCTTTGCCCATCTCTCCTTCATTCCCTATGTTCCCGGCACGAGTACTCCTCTTCCGAAAAAGGAAGAAGTAGACTATGCGGTTTGCCACGGCTTGCCTGAGCTCATTCCGGCGCATTTTGACAGGATCATCGAGCTGGGACATCGCCCGCTTGATTTGACAACGATCTTTGACATTGCACGATTGCTCGATTTATCTCCGGAAAAGGCAAACCTCTACACCGCTGAGTTTATCAGTGATTTTGTACGCTTGGGCCGGAAGCTCACGAATTCTGTGCGGAACGAACGACAGCTAAATGAAAAGCTCGAATCCGTCTTGGATGCCGTTCACGAAGGAATTATCGCGACAGATGCCTCAGGGAACATCACCGTGATGAATGCAGAAGCCGAAAAGATTTTGAAGCTGTCTACCCATGAGAGTATCGGCAAACGTGTTCAGGACGTCCTTCCCGAATTTCAAGTGCATATGGTGTTGGAGTCTCATGTGGAGGCAGTGAATCAGCTGACTCCCTTTCGCAATCTGTATCTGCTGGTCTCGCAAGTCCCCATGATGCTGGATGGGCACGTTTTAGGGCTCGTCATTAGCTTCCAGGACGTAACCAAGGTGCAGCAGCTCGAACAGGAGATTCGGAAAAAGAGTACACAATTAGGACTTATGACCAAATACTCCTTCGATCACATCATCGGGTGCAGTCCATCGACGCAGGCAAACAGACTAGTCGCGATGAAGCTTGCCGAAAGTGATTTTACCATTCTCATCACAGGTGAAAACGGCACCGGGAAGGAAGTGTTTGCCCAAGCCATACACCAGCACTCCATTCGCAGGGACGGTCCTTTTGTTCCCGTCAATTTCGCAGGACTCACAGAAAGCTTGGTGGAGAGTGAATTGTTCGGGTACGAGGAAGGCTCTTTCACAGGGGCGCGAAAAGGCGGAAAGATGGGGCTGTTTGAACTCGCTCACAATGGAACTATTTTTCTTGATGAGATTGGGGATGCTCCACTCAGCATCCAGGCTTCCCTGCTTCGTGTCCTCCAGGAGCGCCAAGTCATGAGAGTCGGCGGACACCGTGTCATTCCGATAAATGTACGCGTGATCGCGGCAACCAATCGAAATCTGGTTGAGATGATCCAACGAGGTACCTTTCGCGAGGATTTGTACTATCGTCTGAATGTCTTGCCACTGAAAATACCGGCCTTGCGGGATAGAGGCGAGGATATCATGGTGTTGATCAACTACTTCCTGCAAAAAAAGAACAAGGTCCTCACGTTTTCACCCGATGTAGAGGAGCTCCTCCTGAAATACAGCTGGCCAGGGAATATCCGGGAGCTGGAAAACTTTATTCATTATGCCGTCGTGATCGCAGAGGGAAATCGCGTGGAGCTGTGTCACTTACCCGAGCAAATTCTTCTTGCTGCTTCCTCTGCGACAATGCCCTCGGAGCCAGAAGACTTAGAGGAGACGATTGATTTTTTGTCCCGACACGGGGCGTTGCACGAATACATGTCGATCTTGCAGATCCTTGCTTCCTGTAGCAAGCGCCAGGAGAGAATCGGTCGCCAGACATTAAACGCCTTGTTGCCAGTTCCCATGACCGACGCTCAAATCCGCCAAAGGCTCCACTATCTAAGCCGCACAGGATGCATAGAGGTAGGAAATAAAAAGCAGGGCACAAGGCTTTCCGCCTATGGATTCACCTTACTGGAGAAATGGAAAGCACGTGTGTAAGACTGTAGATACTCCCTTTCGGCACATGAAAAAGCGGATAGGCTCGTCGCCCATCCGCTTTTTTCTTTTACAAAGCGCGCTGCACCGGTGCACCGATGTCAATCAACGCCTCGATCATGACCTTTTGGCTGTTCGTGTCCACCCATGCATGGGTATCAACCAGCTTGCCGCGATACCATTCGATCTGTTGTTCTACTTGATTACGAGCCGTACCACCCATGACATTGCGCGCATTGACAACCGTCTCAACCGCAAGCGCTTCGTATACGTCTTCGCCGATCACTTCAGAAAAGCTTTGGAACTCTTCCACTGACAGATCCAGCAAATACTTTTGCTGCTCGATGCAATACAGAACTGCCCTGCCTACAACTTCATGCGCTTGACGGAAAGGCATATCCTTGCGTACGAGGTAGTCTGCCAAGTCTGTGGCGTTCGAGAAGTCATTGGTCACTGCCTGACGCATACGCTCGGTTCTTACCTGCATGGTTTGAATCATAGGCGTCAGGAGAGCGAGGGCACCGTGGATTGTCGAAACGGTATCAAACATGCCTTCCTTGTCTTCCTGCATATCTTTGTTGTACGCCATCGGCAAGCCTTTGAGAACGGTCAACAGACCAACGAGATTGCCGTACACGCGACCTGTTTTTCCGCGTACCAGCTCCGCAACATCCGGGTTTTTCTTTTGCGGCATGATGCTGGAGCCTGTGCAGAAGGCATCGTCCAGCTCTACAAAGGAAAACTCCTGGCTGCTCCAGATCACGAGCTCTTCGCACAAACGCGAGAGATGCGCCATCAAGAGAGAAGCATCTGCCAAAAACTCGACGATGAAATCGCGGTCGCTGACTGCATCCATGCTATTTTGATAGATGCCATCAAATTGCAGCAGCTCTGCCACAAAGGCACGGTCGATCGGGAATGTCGTCCCAGCCAATGCACCTGCGCCGAGTGGCAGCACATTTACCCGCTTCCAGGTCTCCGTCATCCGCTCGATATCACGTTGCAGCATGGATACGTACGCCATCAGATGGTAGCCGAAGAGAACCGGCTGCGCACGCTGAAGATGAGTATAGCCTGGCATTACAGTGTCCAGATGCTGGTTCGCCTGCTCGATCATCGCTTCCTGCAGATACATAGCCAGCTGGATAATCTCCATCAGCTTTTCTCGGAGGAACAGGTGCATATCGAGTGCAACCTGGTCGTTGCGGCTGCGGCCGGTGTGGAGTTTTCCCCCCACCGGACCGATTTCTTCAATCAGCATCTTTTCGATATTCATATGAACATCTTCATGAGCAACGAGAAACTCCATTTGCCCATGCTCAATCTTTTCTTTTACTTTTTTCAGACCAGCAATGATTTGTCGTACTTCCTCCATCGGCAGGATACCGCACTTACCCAGCATAGCGACATGTGCTAGGCTACCGACGATGTCCTGACGCCACATCTTCTGGTCGAAAGAGATAGAAGCAGTATACTCTTCTACGAGCTGATTCGTCGGCTTCGTGAAGCGTCCTCCCCAGAGTTTCATTGCTTGATCGCATCCTTTTCGTCCAAAATCTTGATGTCTGTATTCATGTTCTCATGCAAGACACCTTCGTTTACTTGTGCGTATACCTTGGTTGGCAGACCCCACAGCTTGATGAAGCCGAGCGCTGCTTTGTGGTCGAATTGGTCGCCTGCATTGTAGGTAGCCAGCTCGTGGCTGTACAGCGAGGAAGCGGATTTGCGGCCCACTACGATCGCATGACCTTTGTGCAGTTTCACACGTACGATACCTGTTACGTGTTTTTGAGTTTCTTCAATGAATGCTTGAACTGCATTGCGGATCGGCGAGTACCAGAGACCTTCATAGATCACCTGTGCCAGCTTTTGCTCCACGATAGGTTTGAACGATGCTACCTCGCGAGGCTGGGTCAGGAACTCGAGCTCACGGTGAGCAAGGATCAATGTAGTTGCAGCAGGTGTTTCATATACTTCACGGGATTTGATACCGACCAAGCGGTTTTCTACGTGGTCGATACGGCCCACACCGTGGTTACCAGCGATTTTGTTCAGCTTCAGAATCAGCTCGGACAATGGCAGCTCTTCACCGTTCAGTGCAGTTGGCTTCCCTTGTACGAAAGTGATTTCGATTTCTTCTGCTTCCTCTGGTGCATCTGCAATGGATTTTGTCAGATCATACGCACCTTCTGGTGGAGCAGCCCAAGGATCTTCCAGTACGCCGCACTCGCAGCTTCTGCCCCACAGGTTTTGGTCGATGCTGTACGGATTGTCCAGATCGATCGGGATTGGAATATTGTTCTTTTTCGCATACTCGATCTCTTCGTCACGAGTCCAGCCCCACTCACGCACTGGAGCTACGATTTTGATATCTGGGTTCAACGCTGTGAAGGAGACGTCAAAACGTACTTGGTCGTTTCCTTTCCCTGTGCAGCCGTGAGCAACCGCTACAGCGCCTTCTTTTTCTGCGATCTCTACCAGTACGCGCGAAATCAGGTAACGGGACAGCGCAGATACCAGCGGATATTTTCCTTCATACATCGCGTTTGCTTTCAATGCAGGCAATACGAACTCTTCTGCAAATGCTTCCTTCGCATCAACGACGATGGATTTCAGCGCACCGACTTGCAGCGCTTTTTTCTGTACGAAATCCAGGTCTTTGCCTTCCCCTACATCCAGTGCCACCGCAATTACATCAAAGTTGTATGTTTCTTGGAGCCATTTAATTGCTACGGATGTATCTAAGCCGCCCGAGTAGGCCAACACAATTTTATCTTTTGCCATCGTTCTCTCTCCCTGTTCCGAAGATTTATTCATGTGAGTAATTATACAAACGAACTAATAAAAATACAACCACTTTTCTTATTTGTCCTCTACTTTTTCCCCGTGCAATTTTAGGAAGACAGAAACAAAGCAGCCGGACCTGTGAGAAAGCTAAGCTGCACCAAGGTTTTGGTGTAGCCATAGCTTCTTGTGTACGGGATGGAAAAATAGAATCCTCCCCGTACAGGATCACTCGTCCGGCTGTTTTATGCTCTATTATTCATGCTTTGTATACGATACCTGAGGGACAAACTCTGCACCCTTATGCTTGCGAATCCACTCCAGCTCAGCTAACGCCAGGCGCTCGAAATTCTCTGCGATATGGATGTCCCCCTCCTCTCTCCAGGAGGCGATGATCGGATACATCCGACTGTAAAATCCATTGATATACCACATATCAAACAAGAGATCTGGATGTATAAGACCGTTTTTATGCAAAACACCAACCATTTCAAAAAAACCGTAGAGCGTCGTAAACTGCGAGAATTCTTCACCCGTTCGTGGATACTTCTCCCAAAATACTTCGGGTGCGATTTCTTCCTTTTGCCCTAGAACGGCTGTAAACCAAGCTCTTGCTTTCCTGAGCCGCTCTGATTCGTACTGCTCGTAAAGCTTTACCATCATTTCTGCGTCTTGATAGGTAGGAATCATCTCTCCATCACCTCATCGACATTTCCATTCTCTACCAGTATGTCTGCTATTGATTCTTGATGCAAGCGAACAACGCATGTGCTTCCCAAAAACAAAAACAGCTACAGAAAAGGCATCGTTAATGGATCGCCTCCTGTAACTGTTTTTGGCTTTGGGTTTCTTGGCTGATAATGCTTTCCAATTCTTCCCGTGGCAGTCTTTCTACAATCTCGATGAAATGAGCTGCCAGTATCTCATCAAACTGAGTGCCCGATCCACGTCTGATTTCATTTAGCGCTTCCTCAACAGGCAGGCCTTTTCGATACGGTCGATCAGCAACCATCGCGTCAAACGCATCAGAAATCGCCAATATTTTCGCCATCAACGGAATCTCATCACCGGCGAGCCCATCCGGATAGCCCTTACCATCAATTCGTTCATGATGAGAACGAATCGCCGGAAGCAACTCCTTGAACATTCCCGCCTGCAAAATGATCTCGTACCCGATGACGGTATGCTGTTTGATTCTGTCGTATTCCTCAGGCGTCAATCTGCCCTTTTTATTCAGAATTTCATCTTCAATACCTATTTTCCCGATATCATGCAAAATGCCGCCTACGTATATTTCTTCGACCTTCTCGGATGACATCCCTATTTTCCTGGCGATTTCTCTGCCCCAGTGGGCGACCCTTTGTGAATGTCCGCTTGTGTAACGATCCCTTGCATCAATAGAGGCAGCCATTGTAGTCAAAAAGCGATGGTTAAATGATTTTGCTTCTTCAACCTTTTGATGAAGCTTTTGAATACTATCGTAGTAATGATGGAATACAACGCTGATCGTAATAAATGCAACCATCATGGGAATTAGCGTAAGCGGGCCGTATGACTCAACTAAACGCGCGCCCACTCCAGCCAATATCATCAGCAGTAAATATGTAGAAGTAAAGCCTCTTGCCATGTCTTTTATCGTTGTAATCCAATTGCTTTTATAAAAATAGGAAATACCCAGCCCACAGAGAGTGAGGTTTACGAACCAGTAAATGACCGCTAAAAAAAGATCTGTAATGATTGGAGAAAATGCCTCAAAACTTCCTAGCCAATTTTTCAATTGGTCTACTACCCAGATAGTCATCATTAACTGACCAATATTGGCCAAAGCTTTAGATGGGTTAAACCGAATCAAAAAACCAATAATCAGCGCTTCAATAACCGCAGACCATACACCGACCCAAGAGCCAAAGAGTAGGATACCCGAAAAAATCACAGCGTTATTTAAGGTTAATATCGTATTTGATAATCGAATCGGCGCAAAAGTAGAAAAAATGGTGAGGAGAGTATATGTACATAATACTCCCCAGTGATCACGCGGTTCCCATTCAGACAAGGAAGAAGCAAATATAAGCATGGCTGATATTGCAAAACCAAATTGCACAATAATGCCTTTTATGAAGATTAGAATATCAGCTTTTTGTCGCATAACTTTTTCCTTCTCGGAGTTGTAATAATGAGATTGGTTTATTCATTAAGCGCTGAATAAGTAAAAATGCCCCTAACATAATAAAAATGTCCCCAATACTAATAACCCGCGGAATAATAGACGGCATATAGATGACATCCGTTAAAAACGGAAGATTGGAAGCCTCCGTCAGTACATTATGCTTAAAATTTGTGCCATTAATAATTGGTTCTAGATCATACGGCAGCTTCTTTGCCTGTTCTAAATCAATTGGCATCTTCCCACCATTTGTCCATATTGCAATGGCATTTAAAAACCAACCGACCATAAAAATTCTCATATCTTCATATTTTCGATTAAACAGTAAAAAAGCCAAGATAAACACGTATGCTGCTGAAATGAAGATGCCTCCTAGTGTGTGAAAAAGCGCGGAACAAACTTGGAGTCCAATACTTATAGCTAAAAGCCATATCTTGTTAAATTTAGGGAATTCTCTGATTCTTCCCTTCCGAATCAGCGCAACTATAAACGATAAACAGATTACATCCAAAAGCATTTGGCTTTCCTCCAAGGGTTGAAGAAAAAACACCACTCATCAAAGCGGTGTTTCTTCCATGCAATTATTAGCCAATGTTGAAATTTGCAGATGTAGCTGCTACGATAGCTGCCACCATCAAGATTGCTGCGACCCATTTTTTCATATATATTTCCCCCCCTTTAAGATAGTGGAGAAAGCTGGCTTCGCTACTGGTCATAACCCAGGGGCCAAGCGACCATTTACAGCCCCTGCGCATCTTTCCTTTTCTTTTGTAAAAAGGGCGGATTCGCTACTGGCTCCATACGGACCAAGCGACCAAATACAGTCCGTACTTCTTCGCGACTTTCATACCTATATTTTACACATAAGTGACAAATTTCGGCAATCAAATATTCATAGTTTACTAGATTTTATCTATAAATAGTTCTTTTGAATTAGCCTTTCCTCACACTAGCGCGGCAAGAATTGCTTTTTGTGCATGGAGGCGATTTTCTGCCTGATCGAAAATGAAGGAGCGAGCTCCGTCAATCACGCCGGCAGTCACTTCTTCCCCGCGGTGAGCAGGCAAGCAGTGCAGGAACAAATAGCTCGGATCTGCCTGTGCGACCAGCTTTTCGTTGACTTGGTAGTTCGCGAAGGCTTTCAATCTGACTTCATTCTCTGCTTCAAAGCCCATACTGGTCCAAACGTCGGTATACACCGCATCCGCTCCGGCAACCGCTTCAGCTGGGTCATACGTCACAGTCATGTTTCCGCCGCTTTGTTTCGCGTATTCTGTCGCTTTTTGAACGATTGCGGCGTCCATTTCATAGCCGACCGGAGTCGCTACGCGCACGTCCATCCCCAAGAGGACCGCTGCCAGAACCAGTGAATTTGCTACGTTGTTGCCATCACCGACATACGCCAGCTTGATTCCCTTCAGCTTGCCTTTATGCTCCCAGATCGTGAGCATGTCAGCCAAGGCTTGGCAAGGGTGGTACAGATCGGTCAGTCCGTTGATGATCGGGATGGATGCATGCTCTGCCAGCTCTTCTACATAGGAGTGGGAGAACGTGCGGATCATGATCGCATCTACATAGCGGGACAGCACTTTCGCTGTATCGCTGATCGGCTCACCGCGGCCCAGCTGCAGTTCTTTTCCGCTCAGGAACATACCCATGCCCCCCAGCTGATACATCCCTACTTCAAAGGATACGCGGGTACGAGTAGACGCTTTGTCAAAAATCATGCCCAAGGTCTTGCCCTGCAGCGGCTGGAACGGCTGTCCCAGCTTTTGCAGTTGCTTGATGTGAGCGGCCAGATGCAGCAGCTCCATCAGTTCTTCCCCGTTGAACTCGTCGATTCTGAGCAGGTCCTTTCCTTTATGCTTGCTGAGCGGCAAGTTTGGAAAGTGTTCCAATATCTTCACTGGCTGCATGCGAGCCACCTCTTTTCTCAAGAATGGATTTCACGTACAAATCAAAGGTTTCAACTGCTGAGAACAGCGGTACACCGTGCTGCACCAGACGACCACGCAGGGCGAATCCGGTACGGCCATGACGATTTCCGATCGTCGCTGTGATCAGGGCAAAGGCTGCTTTGTCTTTTTGCAGCAGCTCGTTCAGCTTTGCCTCATTTTCGATGACATGACTGACTGCTACTCCGGTCTCTTGCAGCCATGCTGCTGTTCCGGCTGTCGCTACCAGCACGCCCCCCTCTGCTTGCAGCTGTGCGAGCGTTTTGCTGACATCTGCCTGCTTGTCGGAGTCTTTTAAGGACGCAATCACCAGATGGCCTTGCTTCCAGTCACCGTAAAAATGATCTTTGAACGCGAATGCCTTGCCAGCCGCTTCCGCAAAGGAGCGACCCAAGCCGAGCACTTCGCCTGTCGATTTCATTTCTGGACCCAAGACCGGGTCTACGCCGTTCAGCTTTACCGTTGAGAACACGGGTGCTTTTACGACCGCGAAAGGAATTTCCGGCAAGAGTCCTGTACCGTATCCCATATCCGCCAATTTCTCACCCAGTTGTGCTTGAACAGCCAGTTGAACCATTGGGATACCTGTTACCTTGCTCGTAATTGGAACTGTACGGGAGGCACGCGGATTCACTTCCAACACGTAAACTGTGCTTCCATCGATCACAAACTGGATGTTGATCAAGCCAACCGCTCCCATTTCTTTCGCGATTGCCTCGGTATAGCTCGCGATCTTCTGCTTGATTTCATCTGACAAGCCAGGAGCCGGGAACAGAGCCACGCTATCGCCGGAGTGAATTCCGGCCTTTTCAACATGCTGGAAGATTCCTGGGATAATGACGCTTTCGCCGTCGCAAACGGCATCCACTTCTGCTTCGCTGCCTGGTACGTATTTGTCCACCAGCAGCGGGAAGAACGTCTTGCTGTCAGGATGATTCAGCCAGCCGTTGATCGTCGCCTCAAGCTCGGTGAGGTCGTGAACGACAACCATCCCTTGACCGCCGATTACGTAAGACGGGCGCATCAGGACAGGGAAGCCGATTTCTTCTGCAATCGCGGTCGCGTCCTCCAGCGAGGAAACACCTTTTCCCGGGATGTGCGGGATGTCCAGCTTGCGCAGCATTTCATAGAACAGCTCGCGGTCTTCCGCACGTTCGATAGCCGACAGGGACGTACCCATCACTTTCAGCCCCGCATTTTCCAGCTTGGCTGCCAGATTGATTGCCGTTTGGCCACCGAATTGCACCATGACGCCTTCTACCTGCTCGCGCTCTGCAATATGCAGGACGTCCTCCACATGGAGTGGTTCAAAGTACAAATGGTCCGCTGTTTCATAGTCCGTACTTACCGTTTCCGGGTTGTTGTTCACCACGACAGCGGCGATCCCGTTCTTTTGCAGTGATTTGGCTGCGTGCACGGAGCAGTAGTCAAACTCAATCCCTTGTCCGATCCGGATAGGACCCGAGCCGAGCACCATGACTTTGCGGCCTTCCAAGGTAGCCACTTCATCTACACCCTGCCAGTCGGAATAATAATACGGCGTTTGCGCATCGAACTCGGCTGCGCATGTATCTACGATTTTGTAGGTCGGGGCAATGCCTGCCTGACCGCGCATATTTTTGATTTCAGCCGGCGTGCGTCCGGTCAAAGACGCGATCGTCTCATCCGCAAATCCGCGGCGCTTCGCTTCCAGGAGCAATTGCTCAGGCAGTTCGGTGCCCTCGCAGCAAGCCAGCTCGATTTCCAGATCGATGATTTTGCGAAGGCTGCGCAGGAAGAATGGATCAACCCCGGTCAAGCTGTGAAGCTCTTGCTCGGTGAAGCCCTTGCGAATGGCTTCTGCGAATACGAACAGGCGAATGTCTGTCGCTTCCTGCAGGGACAAAGACAGCTCTTCTTTTGTCCAGGTCGCCATCTCGGGACGGGACAGGTGCGTGCAGCCTTGCTCCAGGGAACGCACGGCTTTCAAGAGCCCTGCCTCCAGGTTGCGGGCGATCGACATGACTTCCCCGGTCGCCTTCATCTGCGTACCCAGCTTGCGGTCAGCCAGTGGGAATTTATCAAACGGGAAGCGCGGGATTTTTACGACGATGTAGTCCAGCGCTGGCTCGAAGCTTGCGTATGTGTAGCCCGTAATCGGATTTAGCACTTCATCCAGACCAAAGCCCAAAGCCAGCTTTGCAGCGATACGAGCGATCGGATAGCCCGTCGCTTTGGATGCGAGCGCACTGGAACGGCTCACCCGCGGGTTTACTTCGATCAGCACATAACGATCCGATTTTGGATCCAGGGCGAATTGAATGTTACAGCCACCGACAACGCCCAAGGAGCGAATAACCTTGGTCGAAACGCTGCGCAGCATTTGGTACTGGCGATCCGTCAGCGTCTGGGAAGGGGCTACGACGATACTATCACCTGTATGAATCCCCACTGGGTCGAGGTTTTCCATATTACACACGATGATGCAGGTGTCATTGGCATCCCGCATGACCTCGTATTCGATTTCTTTCCAGCCTTTTACGCTGCGCTCGATCAGCACTTGGCCGATCGGGCTAGCCGCGATACCGCCAGCCGCTACTTTGCGCAGAGTAGCTTCATCCTCCGCGATCCCTCCGCCTGCTCCGCCCAATGTATAGGCAGGACGCACGATGACGGGATAGCCGATGGAACTTGCAAAAGCAATAGCCGCATCCACGGATTCAACAGTGTCGCTTTCCGGTACCGGCTCGCCGATTTGTTGCATCAGTTGTTTGAACAGCTCACGGTCTTCCCCGTTTTGAATGGCAGCCAGCGGTGTACCCAGCAGTTCTACGTTGTACTTTTCGAGAACACCCGCTTCTGACAAGGAAACAGCCAGGTTGAGACCGGTTTGACCGCCCAGGGTCGGCAGCAGGCCGTCTGGACGCTCCTTCGCGATGATCGCTGTCACGGATTCCACCGTGAGCGGCTCCAAATATACTTTGTCAGCTACTTGTTCATCTGTCATGATCGTAGCTGGATTATTATTCACCAGGACGACTTGCACGCCCGCTTCTTTCAGAGAGAGGCAGGCCTGTGCGCCCGCATAGTCAAATTCTGCTGCCTGACCGATGACGATCGGGCCTGAACCAATAACCAGCACTTTATGGATGTGGGACAATTTAGGCATAATTCTTCGCTCCTACTACGCGCATCGACTGCAAGAATTGGTGGAAAATGTGTGAGGTATCGCTAGGTCCGGGATGAGCCTCCGGATGGAATTGCACACTGAAAACGGGCAGGCTGAGATGACGGAGTCCTTCGACTGAGCCATCGTTGACGTTGCGATACGAAACAGCCAGGTACCGCTTATCCAGCGCTTCTTCTTTGACCACGTATCCGTGATTTTGGGAAGTCAGATAGACTTTTCCGGTCATAAGCTCTTTCACCGGATGATTGCTGCCACGGTGGCCGTAAGCGAGCTTCTCGGTCTTGCCGCCATACATGAGCGCCAGGACCTGATGCCCCAAGCAAATTCCCAAGGTTGGGTATTGCTCGACGGCCTTGCGCCACTCACTGCAATACGCGAGCAAATGCTCCGGGTCCCCAGGGCCATTGGAGAACATCAGGCCGTCTGGCTGCAGCGCTTTGATCTGAGCAAAATTCGTGTCAAATGGCACTACAGTCACGCGGCAGCCCATCTCCAGCAGGGAATCCAAAATGGATTGCTTCATGCCGAGATCGACCAGTACGACGTGCTCCCCCGATCCGGGATGACGCTCGACCTGCTGGCTGGATACGTTTGCGACCAGCGACTTTTTCGCGTGCTTGTAACGCATCGCGACAACTTCCTCCACCGCTAGCGGATGGTCGGACATGACACCAAATACGGGACCGTTTTGGCGTACGCGCTTGGTGATCGTCCGTGTATCGATTCCAGCCAAGATCGGGAATCCGAAATCCTCTGCTGCTTCTGCCAGCGTCTTGGTTGATTCGTAGTGACTCGGCTCCAGGCAAAGCTCGCTCACGATCATTCCTGTCAGGGCAGGCTGTGCGGCTTCGTAGTCTCTTTCGTTAATGCCGTAATTTCCGATCAATGGGTATGTGAATGTAACGATCTGCCCTGCAAAGGAGGGATCAGTCATCACTTCCTGGTATCCTGTCATTCCTGTATGAAAAACCACTTCGCCAAATCCTGTGATAGGCGCTCCGTACAACGTTCCTGTGAATACTTCCCCGCTCTCAAGCGTGAGATAACCGACACCAATTTCTTTTTTCTCTCTGCTCATCTATGAAAGCCACTCCTCTCCAAAGGGCACATCTAACGAAAATTTATGCAACTCTTTGTATTAATATACATTTGTAATTATAAAAATGCAACGAGTTTTTTGTCCTTTCTCACTCGTTGCATTTTTCCAATGCACACAATATTTGTTTTAGGACTGCGCCAGACCCTCGCTCAGCGCAGCGACCGCTTGCTTGATTTCTGCCTCGGTCGTAATAAAGGATGGCAGCAGACGAACCACATTTGGGCCTGCCATCAGCAGAATCACTCCCTTTTGCTCCCGGGCGTAGTTCACGGCATTGGCTGCAGGGATCGACAGCTCTACACCGAGAAGAAGTCCTTTTCCGCGAACGGTTACCACTTTATCTGGATACTGGGCTTTGAGCTGCTCCAGCTCCTGAATAATCATGCTGTTGATTTTCGCCACTTTCCCCAGTATGTTTTCTTCTTCCATCATATCCAGCGTAGCGATTCCTGCTGTCGTCGCGAGAGGGTTGCCCCCAAAGGTGGTGCCATGTGTACCTGGGGCAAAGGCTTCTGCCACTTCTTTCGTCGCTACTACTGCACCGATCGGGAATCCACTGCCGAGACCTTTTGCCAGTGAAATGGCATCTGGCTTCACATCATACTGCTGGAAGGCAAACCAGGTGCCCGTGCGTCCAATACCGGTCTGAATCTCATCTACCAGCAGGAGCAGTCCGTGCGTATCGCACAGCTCGCGAAGGGCTTTGACCCACGCTTCTTCTGCTGGGTGCACGCCGCCTTCTCCTTGGACCAGCTCCAGCATGATCGCGCATGTTTGATCCGTGATGGCTGCCTTGACTGCATCCAGGTCATTGTATGGTACAGTGACAAACCCTTGTGGAAGAGGAGCAAAGCCGTCTTTTACTTTCTCTTGACCTGTCGCTGTAAGCGTAGCCAGCGTACGGCCGTGGAAGGACTGTTCAAACGTAATGATTTCGTAGCGTCCTGTCCCCTTTACTTTTTGTGCGTAGCGGCGAGCCAGCTTGATCAGCCCTTCGTTTGCCTCGGCACCGCTGTTGCAGAAAAAGGCTTGGTCCAGACCGGACAGGCGGCTCAGCTTTTCTGCGAGAATGCCTTGCTGGGGAACATGAACCAGATTGGAGCAATGCCACAGCGTATCGAGCTGTTCATGCAGCTTGGCCGTTACCTTTGGTGGAACATGGCCCAAGGAAGTTACGGCGATACCGGAAGTAAAATCGAGGTATTCCTTTCCTTGATCGTCCCAGACCTGATTGCCTTGGCCTTTCACCAGACTAATCGGCCATCGTGCATAGTTATTCATAAGATGCATGGGTGCTGTAACCGTACTCATGGAAAATCCCCTCCTATTGTGGTTGATTCACGTTCATCCGCACTGTGGTTCCGACTGCTTCTCCTGCGCTGACTGCCAGAATATCCTCAGCCGTTCCCCGGCAAATGACGACCTGTTCGACGCCTTGACCCAAAGCATCCAGAGCCGCCTGAACCTTCGGAATCATTCCTCCAGTAATCACGCCATCTGCGATCATCTGATGGATCTCGTCTGCGCTCGTTTCCTGTACCAGCTCCTTGCTGCCATCGGATAACGGTCGCAGAATACCTGGAACATCTGTCACCATGACCAGCTTCTCGGCCGACAATGAAGCTGCGATGGCTCCTGCCGCAATATCTGCATTCACATTGAAGGCATCGGAGCCGTCTGCGCTCACAGACAGAGGCGCGATAACCGGAACATAGCCTTGACCGAGTATCGCCAGAGGAATGGTTGTATCCGCTTGCTTGACCTCGCCTACCCATCCGAGTGGCTTGGTCGTCTTTTCCGCGATCAAGGTCTGACCATCGATCCCGCTCGCTCCCCAAGCCTTTGCTCCCGCTTGCGTCAGTCGTCGAACCAGCGCTTTGTTAATGCTCCCGCACAGCACCATTTCCACCACACGCAAGGTATCCTCGCAGGTCACGCGCAATCCATCCACAAACTGCGGTGTGATTTGCACCTTATCCAGCATCCCGTTGATAGCCGGTCCGCCCCCGTGAACGATGACGATTGGTTTCCCCTCGCCTTGCAGCTTGGCGATGGCTTGAAAGAAGGTATCCGGCAGCTGCTCCATCGTCGAGCCGCCACATTTGATGACGATAATTCCTTCCATCCTCTTTCCTCCTCTTTACGGGAATACCGGCACGAGCGGCAGTCCGGCTTTCTCTGGGAATTGGAACATAACGTTCATGTTTTGGATCGCTTGACCTGCAGCTCCTTTGACCATGTTGTCAATGACAGACAGGACAATGACGCGACCCGTACGTTCGTCTACATGCACCGAGATATCGCAGTAGTTGGAGCCCAGCACTTCTTTGGTATGGGGATGGGTTCCTGCCGGACGTACGCGTACAAAAGGCTTATCCGCATAAGTGGCCTCGAAAAGCTCTTGAGCCTGCGCCTGTGTCACTTTGGTTTCCAGCTGACCATATGCCGTTACCAGAATCCCGCGGGTCATCGGAACCAAGTGGGGAGTAAATTGCACGAGTGATGCTATACCGGATTGTTTTGCCAGCTCCTGCTCAATTTCAGGTGTATGCTGATGCTTCGCCACCTTATAGGCATGAATGCTCTCATTGATTTCACTGTAGTGAACCCCCATAGACAAGCCGCGTCCCGCTCCCGATACACCGGATTTCGCGTCGACGATCCAGCTGTCCGGCTTCACCCATCCTTTTTGCATCAGGGGGATCAAAGCCAGCAAGGTAGCAGTCGGATAGCAGCCAGGATTGGCGACGAGCGATGCTCCTGCCACTTGCTCGTAGTTCCACTCCGTCAAGCCGTACACCGCTTTTTCCACCCACTCTGCTGGGGCGGGCTCTTTCTTGTACCAGCTCCGATAGGCATCGGCGCACTCCAGTCGGAAATCCCCCGACAAGTCGATGACCTTTGTACCACCGAGCTTCATCAATTGCGGGGAAAGATCTGCACTTACACCCGCTGGAGTTGCCAGGAAAATGACATCGTTATCCTTGCTCATGCTCTGCGCATCGATTGGCGCCAATTTCGGCAGCCCCAGTCCGCTCACGTGCGGGAACGTTTTTTCCAACGACTCTCCTTCGGCTGAGCTTGAATACAAATTGGCGATTTGCACATGTGGGTGTCCCACCAGTAAGCGAATCAATTCCGCTCCACCGTAACCGGTAGCCCCAACAATCCCGACCCGAATCATAGATCTCTCCCCTTCTCCGCTGAATTCTCTGTATTTTTATACATGAATAATAATAAAAATTCATGGAGAATACAACCCTAAAAACCGGAAGAACGTGAAAAAGCGCCCGATATGCTCGGACGCTTCCTTGGATCGAACCTACTTATTTCTTATCTGCCAGCCACGCTGCCAGTGTTTCTGCATCGGCACCCTTTACCAAACCAGGGGGCATGGCGCCTTTACCGTTATTCAAAATTTCCAAAATCTGATCTTTGTTCAGCTGCCCGCCAACTTTTTGGAGATTCGGACCTACAGCACCTTCCAGAGTTTGACCGTGGCAGCCTGCACAAGTATTTTTGAACAAGGCTTCCGCAGTCGCCGCATCGTAGCTACCCGATGGAGCAGTCGTGGACGGTGTTTCGGTAGAAGGCTGATTGGCCGGCGGTTGTGCAGTGTTTCCTCCGCCACAGGCACTTAGCGAGAATACGAGTACAGCCGCAACCACAAACAGTGATGAACGTTTCATGGGCTGTTTCCTCCTTTACTAGATAATTCTTCGCTAAGTATGCCTCATGGATCCCAAACTCATTCCTTAAATTACGTCAGCGGCAGCTCCAGTGGGCTCCATTCACGCAACTCCAAAGTACGCGCTCCTTCCGCAACTACGGGATCTGCTTCAGCCAATTTCCGTGCTTCCTCCAAGGAAGACGCCTTGTAAATGACGAGGCCACCCTCTTTATCCGTGAAAGGGCCTGCCATAAAGACTTTATCCTGCTTGTACAAGTCGTTGAGGTATTCCAGGTGGGCAGGTCTTACTTTTGCATTCAGTTCTTGATCGATAATCGGTAAAAACGCTACATACAACATGAGAATCGCTCCTTTGTTTGGGTATGTATTCATTCCTTTAATCAAATTACCACTTTGCCGATGAGACGGTAAACCTTTTTAGCGCTTTCGGTCCTTGCCCGGCTCTACAAATTGCAGCAATTCGCCTTCCGGTCCATCAAAGAGAATGATTCTGCCTCCATCCAGGGAAGGGGTTGGCCCGTCTGTTTTAAACGTGATACCTTTCTCCCGGTAGTAGGCGATGGCTTCGTCGATATTATCAACTGTAAATGCCAGGTGATTGACAATCCCTGCTGCTGCGTAATCCCCCATTGGCTGCAGGTCGCGAATCAGCTCAATCTCAAAGCTTGGCTGGTTTTCGTGAAACAAAAAAGCCATCTCACGAGTGGCTCCCTCTCCCCTCAGACGTACCTGATAGCCAAACATCTCCTGGTAAAACGCAATTGACTTGTCCATATCTGTAACGATGATGGCTACATGCTCTGCCTTTTTGATCATGCGCGCTCTCCTCTCCAGTGCTCGTCTGTTTATTTTGAATTTTACCACTGTCACAACCTGCTGCCTACCTTGGGATACAGGTACAGGTGCGTGGCCATAAAAAAAGCGGCAGGATGCACCCTGGCCGCTTTACCCTTTGATTACCGTTTAATTTGAGATCTCAAGTAACCGTCGATGAAAACGTCAATCTCCCCGTCCATGACCGCTTGCACGTTGCCTACCTCTACGTTGGTGCGGTGGTCCTTGACCAGGCTGTACGGGTGGAAGACATAGGAACGAATCTGGCTGCCCCATGCGATGTCTTTTTGCTCACCCTGAATGGCTGCCATCGTTTTTTCCTGCTCTTCCCGTTTGCGCTCAAACAATCGTGCTGTCAGCATTTTCATCGCACGCTCACGGTTTTTAATCTGCGAACGCTCTGTTTGACACGTCACGACGATCCCCGACGGCAAGTGGGTGATCCGGACTGCGGAGTCGGTCGTATTGATGTGCTGACCGCCGGCACCACTGGAACGGTACGTATCGATCTTGAGGTCCTCCGAGCGAATGTCGATTGCATTATCGTCTTCAATTTCTGGAAGAACGTTGCAGGACACAAAGGAAGTATGCCGACGTCCGGATGCGTCGAATGGCGAAATGCGTACGAGTCGATGAACCCCTTTTTCTGATTTCAAATACCCGTAAGCATTATGTCCTTTGATCAAAAGCGTTACACTTTTGACGCCCGCTTCGTCCCCTGGAAGATAGTCCAGGGTTTCCACCTTGAAGCCCTTGGCATCGCCCCAGCGTGTATACATGCGCAGGAGCATGGATGCCCAATCCTGAGATTCCGTACCACCCGCGCCAGGGTGCAGCTCCAGGATTGCATTGTTCTTATCGTACTGATCGCTCAGCAACAGTTCCAGCTCAAAGCTCTCAAAAGCTTTCCTCAGCTCTTGGGTGCTGTCGTACAAATCCTGGATGAGGGACTGATCCCCTTCTTCAATGACCAGCTCGAGCATCAGTTGCAGGTCCTCGTATTGGGAATCCAGCTTGCCCATCGTCTCCACGAGACTTCTCACGGCGTTCAGTTCACTGATTGTTTTCTGCGCTGCATCGTTGTCATCCCAGAAGTCTGGTGCCAGCATGCGCTCTTCCAGTTCCCCGATCCGCTCCTCTTTTACTGGGAGGTCAAAGAGACCCCCTGATATCTGCTAAACGCTTAGCCATACTGGACATCTCTTGTTTGATGTCCGCAATATCGATTAATGCCATGTTGCGAATCACCTTCTCTTCTGTAAGCTATGTTTATTGTAACGTAATTTGCCAGATCCGCAACCTGACTTCAGTGCCAGGCAGGGGGAAGGTGATTGGTTTTTCTGTTTTTAGCCACTCAGCGAGCCGGTGGTGATGGCGAGGAGCGGAGATCTCGGATTTCTCTGGAGGCTGTCCCCACCTGATTTGCCTTCACCAATGTTAAATGGCCGCCTCGCGATGTTGTCGCTCGTTTTTTACCGGATGTATGTTTATTCACCTTTTTGTATTCGTTATGCACCTGTATTGGTTCCCCGGCTTTTCCTTTGTCTGTGAGTACCTTGGGATCAACCACAAAGGCGTTCATCCAGAGCGTCTGCGGAATTTCTGAAACGACTCTCTCTTCAGCAAAGACTGCGTCCCTTGCCGTAAACACCTCGATTGGCTTTTTGTAGGATTGCTCCTCTTTCTCACTGATGATTTGTACCGATCTATTTTCTTTTCCTACACGCAGCACCGCTTTTAATGTGCCGGCAATTCGCTCCAGGATGCTTACCGCTTGTATGCCCATCACGTTGACTGACGCCTTCATTGTTCATTCCCCCGTCATCGTGTATTTGGAAAAAAGTGTTGTACCTATGATTCTATGGTTTTTACAAATCTTTTCCACTAGAATCGTTCGATGGCTTTTTCCAGTGTTAGACAAATCGACGTGCCGATGCCGACGAGGAACACAGGATCGGGACGAACGCTGTCTATGCAGGAGGGATTGAAGCAGAAAAAAACATCCCTTCCGCAGCTTTCGCTGTTTGGAAGGGATGCTTTGGCGTTTGGACCATTATTGATTGCGCTTGTTGCTGCGGCGGCGCTCCTGCTCCTGTGCACGGCGCTGCGCACGGTTTTTCGGATCGGCATCACCGGAAGTCTCATCGTCAGGACGCTCGGATGGTCCGGAGGTTTGGAGCTGGCTTGGATCCATGCCTTGCCCGCGAATGACATCCTGACGCTCCAGGTTTTGACTGACTTCTGCCTTCATGATATACATGGCCACTTCTTCCTCCACGGCAGCCACCATGGATTGGAACATTTCGTAGCCCTCGAATTGGTACTCGCGCAATGGATCGTTTTGACCGTACGCGCGCAAGTGAATCCCTTGACGCAGCTGATCCATCGCATCGATGTGATCCATCCATTTGCTGTCGACCGCACGCAGGATGACCACTTTTTCAAATTCGCGAATCATATCGCCAATCTCCGCTTCACGCTGTGCGTATTGCTTGGAGACTTCGTTTTTCAGCAGTTCCATGATTTCTTCCGCTTCTTTGCCTTTCAGCATTTTTGCGGTAATCGTTTCGTCGTGCAGGAAGGTATTGTTGGCTGCATCCGCCAGAGCTTGCAGGTCCCAATCCTCTGGTACCTCTTCTTTTGGACAATGCAGCTCGACATTGCGTTCCAGCACGCTGTTCAGCATGCCAAGTGCGATCTCGCTGAGGTTTTCCTGCTCCAAAATGTCGCGGCGCTGCTTGTAGATCACCAAACGCTGTTGGTTCATGACATCGTCGTACTGCAGGACGCCTTTACGAGCATCGAAGTTGGAGCCCTCTACCCGTTTTTGAGCGGATTCGACAGCGCGTGTTACGAGACGGCTCTCGATCGGCATGTCTTCTTCCATGCCCAAGCGGTCCATCATGTTCATGATGTTGTCGGCACCAAAGCGGCGCATCAGCTCATCCTGCATCGACAGGAAGAATTGAGACGAACCCGGGTCCCCTTGACGGCCGGCACGACCGCGCAGCTGGTTATCAATACGGCGGCTCTCGTGACGCTCCGTACCGATGATGTGCAAGCCGCCCAAATCAGCTACACCTTCGCCCAGCTGAATGTCCGTACCACGACCTGCCATGTTGGTTGCGATGGTGACTGCACCGTATTGACCGGCACGTGCGACGATCTCTGCCTCGCGCGCATGCTGCTTCGCGTTCAAGACGTTGTGCGGAACACCTTTTTGCTTCAGCATCTGAGACAGTCGCTCAGAGTTTTCAATAGAAATGGTACCGACCAGAATCGGCTGGCCTTTTTTATGACGCTCTACGATGTCGTTCACAACCGCGCGATACTTGGCTGCCTCTGTTTTAAACACCAGATCTGGCAGGTCGATACGTGCTACCGGTTTGTTTGTCGGAATCACAACAACATCGAGACCGTAAATCTTCTTGAATTCTTCTTCTTCCGTTTTCGCCGTACCGGTCATACCGGACAGCTTTTGATACATACGGAAGTAGTTTTGCAGGGTAATGGTCGCGAGCGTCATGCTCTCGCTCTGAACGCGCAGACCTTCCTTGGCTTCAATCGCTTGGTGCAGACCATCGCTGTAACGACGTCCCACCATCAGACGACCTGTGAACTCGTCAACGATCACAACTTCGCCTTCCTGAACGACGTAATCTACGTCGCGCTTGAACAGCACTTGTGCTTTCAAAGCAGCTGTAATGTGATGGTTCAGCGTCATGTGCGCGGTGTCATACAGGTTTTCAATATTGAAAGCTTGCTCGACCTTGCTGACACCATCATCTGTCAAGGAAACGATTTTCAGCTTTTCATCGATCGTAAAGTCTTTGTCTTGCTCCATGCGTTTGACGAAGTGCGAGCAAATGTAGTACAGCTCTGTCGAACGATTCGCAGAACCCGAAATGATCAATGGCGTACGCGCTTCGTCGATCAGGATGCTGTCCACTTCGTCGATGATGGCATAGAACAGTGGACGCTGTACCATCTGTTCTTTGTACAGCACCATGTTGTCACGCAGGTAGTCAAAACCGAATTCATTGTTGGTACCGTAAGTAATATCGCACGCGTAGGCTGCCCGTTTTTCTTCGGCATCCAGTCCATTTTTGTTCAGACCAACAGTGAGTCCCAAAAAGTTGTACAGCTGACCCATGATGGTCGAGTCGCGCTCCGCCAAGTATTCATTGACCGTTACAACGTGAACACCTTTTCCCAACAGGGCATTGAGATAGGTAGCCAGTGTTGCCACCAGCGTTTTCCCTTCACCGGTCTTCATCTCGGAGATGCGTCCTTCTTGCAGGACCATACCACCGATCAGCTGAACGTCAAAGTGCCTCATACCGAGAACCCGTTTGGATGCTTCCCGAACGACGGCAAACGCTTCGTTCAAAATCTTGTCCAGATCCTCTCCGTTTTGCAGGCGCGCCTTAAATTCTGCTGTCTTCTCACGCAGCTGCTCGTCAGAGAGTGCCGCTATGCTTGGTTCCAGCGCATTGATGGATTCTACGCGCTTAAACATTTTTTTGACTTCGCGCTCATTGCTATCGCCAAAAATCTTTTTAACGAGTCCTAACATGAGGACACCCCTTCCATATGCTCCCTAAACAGACCGAATCGCCTCTTTATAGGAGTGCTCAACGTATCCCTGAAGTAGGAATACCGATTCTCCGAAATTCAACTCTCTCTAAAAATCTATTTTAACAAATTGTTTCACATATACACAAGTAAAGGGAGTTGCCAATAGCAACTCCCTAGTCTTATACGAGTGATTTGAGATAAAGTTTCGTTATTTCGGTTCAATCAAACCGTATCGGCCGTCATTTCGGCGATACACCACGCTCACATCGTTCGTGTCGCTATTCTGGAAGACGAAAAAGCTGTGTCCCAGCATATCCATTTGCATCACTGCTTCATGCGCATCCATCGGTTTTAAATCGAATCTTTTCGTGCGGACGATGTTAATGTCCACGTCTTCTTCCTCGCTGTCTTCGGCAAGCGCTACTGCAACTTGCTGATTTTCACGCTGAGGCTGCTTGCTAATCGTATCCACCCTCAGCTGTCGCATCAGCTTCGTTTTGTGCTTGCGAATCTGGCGTTCCAGCTTTTCTACCACAAGATCGATAGCAGCATACATATCCTCGTGGGTTTCCTCTGCCCGGATAATTACCCCGCCGAGCGGGATGGTTACCTCGATCGTGCCTTCTCCTCGATGTACTCTCATCGTTACATGGACATCGGTAGGCTGTGGTGTTTCAAAATATTTTTCGAGACGGCCGACTTTCTTTTCCACATACTCTCGAAGTGCTGCGGTGACTTGAATGTTTTCTCCACGAATGTTAAATTTCATGGTTCCAACCTCCTTCCGTCTAGTTAAGAATATTCGCCGTCCATGTAAATAATCCTCCTGTTTCCCATCAAAAAATGATACTAAATATTTACATTCCATTAATAATCGACAGAATTTTACCAATACTTACTATGTTCCCTATGATATAATACCCTAGTAGTCACTCTACTCATCCATATTTCGCGGTCGTATATCGCACAGGAGGAATCCTCATGGCAGAGGTGAAACCTTCCCATTCTCTTATCGGAGCAACACTTGCACAAGACGTTAACAATGAGTACGGCCTGCTGCTCCTGCCCGCCGGAGCAGTACTGCATCAGAGTGACATACGGCTGCTAGAAGCCCATCAAGTCCAATACATCCACATCTCGGATCACGGTTCAAAGCCCGAGATGCCTCTCCCTATTTTGCATTGGAGTGAAGTCCAAGCAGCACGTCAATACGTGCAGGCCGTGCAGCAAACCAAAGGATTGTTCCAACAAATCGCCTCGGGCACAATCCCGCCCTTGAAGCATTTCAACGATGCTTTTTACCCTTTGCTCGATCAAGTATTGCAGCGCTGGGGGTTTCTCCGCTTCATTTACTTAAAAGAAGGAACGGATAACTATACGTATCGTCATTCCTTGAATGTCGGCATCGTTGCTGCCCTCATAGGAAAGCTGCTAGGGAGATCGGAGCAGGACATTTACTTTCTGGGGCAAAGCGGCCTCTTGCACGATGTCGGAAAAATGATGATTCCCGATGAGCTGCTGAACAAGCCAGGCCGTCTGTCTGATGCAGAGTACACGATCATGAAACAGCACACAAAATACGGATACAACCTGCTGCAATCGATGGAAGATGCCAGCGAGCTGATGGCCCTGTGTGCGTTATTGCATCACGAGCGCCTGGATGGCACTGGTTACCCGCAAGCTCGAAGCCATGACTCGCTTCCCTTTGAATGCCAGATCATCAGTGTCGCGGATGTTTTTGATGCCATCTGTACCGACCGCGTCTATCGCAGAGGCACTTCGCCTTTCGAAGCCGCCCATATCTTATGGGAACAAGCCTGCACGGGCAAGCTGAACCCTTTAATTGTTTCCCGTTTTATTCATTACATCGTCCTGTTGTACGTCGGCTCCAAGGCCGTCTTGAGCAACGGAGATGACGTCGAAATTATTATGATTCATACCGATGAGCCCATGCGTCCCCTGGTGCGTCGCGGAGAGGAATTCCTCGATTTGCGGCAGCACCGCCAGCTACATATTCATAAAATGATCAGCTGATATACTAATCCCCCTGCACCCAACTTTGGGCCAGGGGGATTTCATGTGTTTTTCTACAATTTGACCACGTTAGCTGCTTGTGGACCTCGATCGCCTTCCACAATGTCAAACTCTACAGCTTGGCCCTCTTCCAGACTACGAAAACCGTCTGATTGGATAGCTGAGAAGTGGACGAATACATCATCGCCACCCTCCCGCTCAATGAAACCGAAACCTTTTTCTGCGTTAAACCATTTTACTTTGCCTTGCATGAAACAGCACAACCCTTTCTTTTGCAAAAAATTAGGATAAGTATCCTGCAGCGTTCGTTCCTAGTTTACCCAAAATGGCGACAGTCATTCCCTTTATTTAGGAGTATATCTTTTCTCCAGTCCTCTCACGACAACGCGGGAGAGGAACAAGGTAAGCACCAGGTAGATGGCCCCTGAGGTGAGATACGGCGGGAAGCGCTCGAAGGTGTTTTTGGCGATGTTGAAAGCGGCATAGCCGAGCTCTGGTGTCGAAATGATGGCCAGCAAGGAAGAATCCTTCAGTAACGCTATAAACTCATTTCCGAGCGCAGGCAGCATGCGTAAAAATGCTTGAGGAATGGTAATTAACCGCATGGCCATTCCCTTTGTCATTCCCAGCGATCGTGCGGCTTCCATTTGACCAGGATCAATCGATTGAATCCCCGCTCTGAAGATCTCCGCGATATAAGCAGCCGCGTTCAAGGTCAGGGCTACAAAACCGGAAAAAAGAGCTTCCGGCACTTTCGCTTCAGGAAAAAACAGCCCCCAAATGCCTGGGATCACAGCCGTGTGAATCAAGAGAATCTGAAGAAACAAGGGCGTGCCGCGAAACAGCTCAACATAAATGGCAGCCGGTGCTTTCAAGTAAATCTTATCCGACATCTTTCCCAAACCGATGAACAAGCCCAGGATCGTCCCGCAAATGACCGCAACCGTCGTTAGAAGAACCGTATTCCATACACCACGTATAAATAATTCCCGATAATCATAGACTACGCTCCAATCCAAACCCATTCCTCCTTCCAAAAAGTCATCCGAGCACAAGGAACGGGTACGCCAATAGACGCACCCGCCCCGGGGCTATTTTCAGCCATTACTGACCGAAGTACTTTTCGTTGATTTCTTTCAGCTTGCCGTTTTCTTTAATGGTTTTCAGACCTTGGTTGATTTTGTTCAGCAGGTCTGCATTGCCCTTTTTCACCATGATGCCATAGTGTTCAACCTCGAACGAATCGTCCTTGATCAGCTTGAACTTTTTGTCTTTCACTTTTTTCGCATAATCCTGCAGAACGGCATTGTCAGCCACCACCGCATCTACACGGCCCACAAAGAAGTCGTCCACAGCGGATGGCGTATCGTCGAAGCCTTTAATTCCTTCATACGTATCGCCAAAGGCTTTTTTCACGACCTGCTCGCCTGTCGTCGCCGACTGTACCCCGATCTTCTTCCCTTTCAGATCAGCCAGCTTGGTAACCGTCGTATCCTCCGGCAAAAGAATCAGCTGGTTTGCATCGAAGTAAGGTTCCGAGAAATCATATTTTTGTTTACGCTCATCTGTAATCGTCACTGCGGAAATGCCCAAATCGACATTCCCTTTGTCAATGCCATCAAACAAAGGATCCCAACCGGTGTTCTTCACTTCGATCTTGAAGCCACCTGCATCTGCAACTGCTTGAATCACATCAATGTCAAAACCGGTGATTTTGTCCGCTTCCATTTTCTCAAATGGCGGATAAGCAGCGTCCGTACCTACCACATATACTTTGCTGTCTCCTCCTGACGCTGCGGAACCACCACCTGATGCTTGCTGACCACCCGATCCACATGCTGAGACCAAAAGTCCCACCCCAACGGTCAACGCAAGTGTTGCCAACCACTTTTTCCCGATCTTCAACTGTAAAACCCCCTTGATTCTATCTCTGTGTGTACAGCTTTTCCCCAACATTATCCACAACCAAATAACGTGTTTTTTGCGTTCTCCACAGAGTTGTCCACATTATCCACATGCGGTTGTGCACAAGCTGGGCATAACTATTTTCCGGTCACAAGGCGCGATTTTGCGAGAGAGCGGCACCTACATCGAACGGAAAATGGTCAGAAAAAAAGAAAGATTCCTGTCAGATATACTTCTATCTGATACACAGGAATCCTTCTCAAAATCCGATATATTTGCAGAAAAATATGAATTATTCTTTTTCCGCTAAAATGATAATCTCCACTCTGCGATTGCGAGCACGGTTCTCCTCATTCGAATTATCCACCAATGGCTTGGATTCTCCCAGTCCCGCCACGGTAAATCGGGTGGACGGCAAACTGTACGCATCAACCATTTCCCGCATTACTGCAATAGCGCGTCCCGTAGAAAGCTCCCAGTTGGTTTGGTAGGAGCTATGGGCAATCGGTGTATCATCCGTATAGCCCTCGATCCTCACCCGGTTGCCAAAACGCTGCAATACCCCAGCGACTGTCCCCACCACCTGCTTCCCTTGGTCCTTCAGCTCAGAGGATCCGCTCGTAAACAAAATGCTTACGGGCAGACGGATACGCAATCCCTCTTCGGTCTCTTCGAAATCCAGATTCAGTTCTGCCAATGCAGAGGAAAGCTGCGTTCGGACTGTCTCCATATCGCGCTCAGCAACGTCTTTATCCTGCGAACCAATGGGTGGCGGCGGTTTCACTGCCGAGGCAACATCCGGGTTGTCCTGTTCTGTGCCCGTCAGCGACTTTTTCTGCGCTTCCAGCTGATGCACTTCCCGCTGCAGCTCCAGCTTTTGCAGATTCAAGAGATCCAGGCTCTCATGCACCTGCTTGAGGGTTGCCTGCTGCTCCACGCTTTCCTTTCGCGCCTCTTCACGCTGCGATTGGATATTGCTAGCCTGGGATGCGGCAATAATCACCACGATGACGAACAAGAGAGTAATCAGATCGCTGTAGCTGAGCAGCCAGCTTTTCTCCAGCTCCTTTTCATCGTACAGCCGATCATCATGCATAGCGATCCTGCCTTTCAATCGTTCCTTTCGTACTGCCCGCCTCTTTGATCAGCACCAGCTTCTGGTCACCTGGCAGGAACGAATTCAATTTTTCGAACAGCAAGCGCGGTGTTTCCATCCGCTGCAAGCCGACACAGCCTTCAATAAACAGGCGCTTTTCAAACATTTCCCGGTCATAGATATCCATCATGCGGTAGTAGCATGGCAGAGCCAGCAGGTTGGCCAGAAGCGCTCCGTACAAGGTCGCAACCACCGCCGCGCTCAGACTGTGTCCGGTCACGCTAAAGTCGGAGAGGGACTTCAGAACGCCTGTCATCCCTAGCAGAGTACCAACCAGCCCCATCCCAGGCGCCAGCAAGCTGATGAGCCGGAAAAAGCCCGCAGACTGCTGGTAGCGGTACTGCTCCCCTTTCAGCTCGTTTTCCAGAATCAGCCGCAGCTCGTCCTCGGGAACACCCTCGATCGCGAGCAGGCTGCCGCGCTGAACGAACGAGTCTTTTTCTTGCTGGAGCTCCTTTTCGAGCGCGATATATCCCTGTTCTTTCTGAACGAGCGCGTAATAGTAGAAGCGCTTGATGGTCTCCTCGACGTTGCTCTCACGGCCGTGGATGAGCAAATTTATGATTTTTTTCAAATCCAGATGCTTGCGCTTGATCGCATACGAAATGATCACCGAGAGCGCGACCAGCTCGATCGCGGTCGGATTTATCAGGTCAGCAAGGCTGCCGTTCAGGTAGACCGCGTGGACGAAGATGAGCAGGACGGCTCCGATCAGGAGCAGCGAGCGGCGTTTTGTGGACAATGGTGTCACCTTCCTAGTGTTTGGGCGAGATGGGTATAGTATAGCAGATGGTAGTTTTCACAAGGCACAGATATCGTATCGAGACTGTAACGGAAAATACAGGAAATGTCGATATAAAGGGTGAAAGGCAAATCTAGCGCAGAGGTGAACCACCATGAATGCTGTACAATTGCAACAGGCTGTGAATGTTAGTGTTTTTAAGCAGGTGCAGGATACTACGCAGGCTCAAGCTTCTATTCTGCTCGAAGGCCTCGCGAATACGACGCAAAATGTTCAGGCGCAGGCGAGTCATCCAACACTCGGCCAGTCTATCGATATTCGCGCATAATCTTCGAAAAGAAAACGACCGGTTTCCCGGCCGTTTTTTTATTTCTTACGGTCAAAAAATGCGCCGTAGCCGCTTGGTCCCATCTGGTTATAAAACTGTTTCGCGGCTTTCTTTTGTTGAATAGCACTAAGCTTTTCAGCTATTTTCTCTTTACGAATACTCATCTGAGATAAGATCTTTTGATTCATCTCATTCATCACTGCAAGTTGCTGTTTATGCGCTCCAGAAAGGGGTCCCTCTTTTTGGATGAGATTGTCTAAGTCCCGGATTATGTTCTCCCTATCCTCCAAAACAGGCAACCACTGCATTGAATCCGAACCCTCAGCTTCTACCAATTGCACTAAGTAGTGAGTTTTTTCATATAAAGCTTCCATTAGATAATCAACTGTAGATTCCATATTTCCCTCTACCCTTGGCTTTTCGCTAAGACCATTGCCTCTTTCCAAGTGTCGCGAAATTCTACGAGTAATCCTTCTACCTCGGTGAGAATTTCCATATCCTTGCGCATGTTGGCCTCAACGGTTCTTCTCAGCATATAGTCGTACATTCTATCAAACTGATGCGCAATAGGGTAATCCTTTTTCAGTGAAGACATTAATTCATATATAATGTGCTGCACTTTTAGCAGTGATTCATGCGTCTTTACGAAGTTTCTTTCTTCTAAAGATGCTTTCGCTTGCTTGATAAATTTGATTGCCCCATTATACAGCATAAGGGTAAGTTCGGCAGGAGTAGCGGTAGTTACCTGATTCGTTTGATAGGTCTGAGCAGCATTTTGTAACATCTACATCTCTCCCTATTTTTATTGCCCTAACATTTGTGCAAACCAGCTACTTTGTGACTGTGCCTTAGACATCATCGTCTCCATACTGGCAAATTGCTTATAATAACGATCCTCCATGTCTTTCAATCGATCTTCCCAGCGATCGATTTCATCTTCTTCGTCTCGGATCGTTCTACCCAAGTAGCTATCATCATAAGTCGAGGTACTAGAAGCGCTACCTGCTTCTTTCGTCACTTTGTTTATCGTCTTCGTCAAGGAATCATACAAGCGTTCAGCAATACCACTCTGTTGATATTTATTCGGAGAATCTTTACTCGCAAAATTGGTGAACAGTTTCTGAACATCGGCACCATTGTTTCTAATGGCAGCTTTCAGCTTGGCTTCATCAATATAAAGCTTACCATTTTCTTGGTACGCGTATTTTCCTGCCGGAGGACCGCCAATCCCGATCTCGGAAAGCGTATCGAAAGCCGAGTTCACACCTGATGCTACCAACGGAGCACTAATGGCCACTCGCATCTCATCTAATCCGCTTTTTAAAATGGAATCTCGCAGCAAGAGTCCGCTCTTTGCCATTGCCTCCAATTTTTCAGCTGTACTATCCGGCAAGGCTTCTTTTTCTTCATCCAAAAGGGGATTGTAATTTTTGTATTTTGGTTCTGCTATTTTAGCGTTAATCTTGGCAATAACATCGTTGTATTTATCTATGAATGACTTGATCGTAGAAAATACTGCATCCTCGTCAACCTGGTTAGTCACATTGATTGCTGGTCCTGCCTGCTTGAGTGTAAACTCCACACCATCAACTGTGACCTTATTTGTTTTGGATGTATAGGTAATACCGTTGATGACTACTTGCGCGTCCTGTCCAGTTTTTGCAGATGATGTTTTTGTTTCATCTATCTTGATTCCTAAAGGGGTAACATCGCCAGATGCACTTGGATCCGATGATGTTGCACTGATATCAAATGTATTCGTTCCCCCAAGGGTCGTCCCTGAATTTGAAACGATCCACAACTTCCCGTCAACGAATGATGCATCCATACCAGTTGTAGATTTAATAGATCCAATTACGTCATCGAGCGTATCGGTCGGTGAAACTGTAATATCTTCTCCGTTAATAGTTAGTGTAAAATCACTCGTACCACCAATTGCTGTCTTTGTATCTGTAATGGAGGAACTCACCGTCAGCGATGCAGACGCCGGCATTTCTGCCTCCGCAAGTCGTTCCACCTTTACCGCATAAGTGGTTTGTTTTGGTGTTCCTACGATATTTACACCCACAGTATTATCGTTTTCCGAAACTGCCTTCTTTTTATTGAAATTCCCTGAAAAACGCAAAGAATCCACAGACGTCCGTAGTTCCATGAGCATGCTGTTCATGTCCCTGTATGCGTCCCGTTTCCATTCGTGCGTCTGCTTTTGACGAATGATTCGGTTCATCGGCTCTCTTTGTGCCTTCATTAATTCTTTTACCATGTTTTCAGTATCTAAGCCTGAAGCCATCCCACTAAAACGAATTGTTGGCATTTTATTCTCCTCCTATCCTCTTTCATCTACTAAAAGCCCGGCCATTTCGTGAAATTTTGCCACCATGTCCAAAACCTTTTTTGATGGAATCTCACGAATAACTTCGTTGGTTTGATCGTTGACTACCTGCACGTAATACTCATTCAATTCATCGTGCAATTTAAATTGAACATGTGAGTTTGTCACCTGCAGCCACTTGTTCATGCCCGCGATCTCTTTGCTAAGCTGGTCCTTGTTAATTGCTTTCCCCCCGGCTGCTTCTGGTTGGACTACTGGTTTTGCAGTTCCTTCCCCTGCAGCTTGGCCACCGTCTGAGATTCCTGGTGTTCTCCCCATCATTTTTGCTGCTCCGATTTCCATTTCTTTTCCCCCTAAAGAAAGTACTCTTACTAGAGGTATCGGATAAACAGGGACAAACATTTATGATCGGCAGAAAAAATTGCCAATTAAAGCAATTTCCTTTACTTTAGCAATCGCAAGCGATCCATGGCTTTTTGGTAGCCTTGATCAGAAGAGAGACGGTAGTATTTCAATGCTTTTCCCGAATCACCAATCACTTCGTAGTAAACTCCTAAGTTATAGGCTGCTAAAAAAGAACCAGCGCCTAATACTCCCCCGAGCTCTTTTCTTTCACCTAATTCCATACACTTTAAAAACGACGTCTCGATATTTGGCAGTTTTTCCACTCGTGTTGCAATGTCCCCAAGAACGTAGTCCATATAAAACATCCCTAACAGAAAGTGAAAATCCGGAAAAAAGGCTAATCGCTCCTCCTCAGCCTGAATCACGATGTAACCTTCATCCAGCTGACCTAATTTCATCATATTATAGACGTAGTCAACGATAAGCTTTGGATAGTAACCTTCCTCTTTCGTTGCATATTGGTAGGACCTCGAGAAAAATTGGTTTGCTGTATGATAATCATGTCTGTTTCTATATTCACGCGCAGTTTGCATAAGCAGATACGGGTTATTGGGTTCCTCATCCAATTCCTTCATTAGTAACGATAAATTCCGCTCTGTTTTATCTGTTTGGAAGTAGCCTTCATGTGCGACTGTGATCCTCGTCATCCGATGAGGCAAGCTCGAGATAACCTGCTCATGAATACGTCCTGTATAGGTGACACCTTTCGGAAATAGTCTAGAAATTGGTGAGCAATCATAACGAACTTCTCCGTTATCCAAATACTTGCTCACGATATTAACTCGGCCAATAGCTGGACTACCCGTGATAAATTCACGAATCAGTTCTGCTGATCCGACCTCCAGTATTTCGTCCGCATCTAGTACCAAAATCCAGTCACTAGAAGCTTGTTGTAAAGCGTAATTACGAGCATCAGCAAAGCTGTTTGTCCAAGGAAAATCATATACCTTCGCTCCGCATTCCACTGCAATCTGCTTCGTATTGTCTGTGGAGCCCGTGTCAACAACGATCATTTCATCCACTACATTTTGTACACTGTGCAGACAATTCTTGATGTGAGCTTCTTCGTTTTTTGCTATCAGTGCTAGAGAAACGGTTTTCACAGCGTACTCCTTTCGATCATTTCTTTTGCATTAGAATTCTTGCCAAAAATGGATCTTCCCCTTTATATTTGGAAAGCCCTGTTCCTTTCGTAAAAGCAATTGTTGCAAACTGGTGTTGGTCCTCCAAATCACGAACAAGATCTTCTGCTACGATAAATCTTCGATAATGATCGTCATAAAGCTTATCCAACCCCTGATCTTCGATAGTCCGAAATTCGGCTGCTAGATAACTTCCTTTAGGTAAATGCTTCGATATTGACTTTAGCAATACTTTTTCGGTGGTCTCATTAATTGAATGCAACAAAAATCTAAGGTAAACTACCATATTTTTCTTTTCCCTAAGCGATTTCTGACAAAGCTCTTCCAATATGCGATTCAAGGAAAAAGAATCATTTAGATCAACCACTTGAAAATCAATTTTTAGCTTTGCATGGATCCCGTGATATTTTTTCTCATTGTTAAACTTTATGGCTTCCTCAGATCGATCAATTCCAACCGCCTCATAACCATCACTAGCAAAAGCAAATGTATCTCTTCCAGACCCACAGCCCACGTCCAAAATGATGGAACTATTATTGATTTGCTTTTTAATATACGTACAAAAGGTCGATTCTTCTTGAATCTTTTCCTTTTTATAATACTCGTTCCAATATTCAACTGAATCGTAATGTACAATCCCCATTTTAGCCATATTTCTCTTCCCCCGATGCTCATACTCGAACCGATATAATACTATATCGACTTTTCACAGCTTTCTTTATAGATGAAAGGATGTTTTTAGGCCCGGAAACCAACTTTATTTTTGAATACCCTGGTTATACAATAAAAAAAACCTCAACCTGTCTAACACTGTTTACGTGATAGGTTGAGAGGATTACGAAAGATATATGTTCCCTCAATAGGCTAGGGACTGAAATTTTGTAGGTAACCGAAAACTCTTCTGAACCCTTTATGTCTACACACATCTCACTTGTTACATTAATTACACGACCTTATTTCTTTTCAGAATAAACATCCATTGCTTCGTTTCTTTTTGTCCTTTTATATCTTCATAGAAAAACTCTTCACTTGTTGTTAATTGAAACCCTTGTTTATATAAAATATCGAAAATTTCGTTGTATTCCTTTTCCGTTCTATATATTGCACTATAGTCAGATTCGAGACTTTCCGAATAGAACTTGTTTAATGTTAATCTTTCATGTAAAGCAATAGGCTCAGATAAGTAAATCACACATTCATCATCAAGTTTTTCGACGAGTTGGGAAATTGCATTATTTACTTCATCGTCATTAATGTACATAAATACTCCACCAGAAATAATAAAGCGGTTAAATTTCCCTTCGAAGGGAATTTTAGTGGTTCCATTCATTAAATCTTGGACGGATGAATGGATGAAGTGGGTTGTCCTCTTTTTTTCTATATCATCTCTTGATTGAATTAAATCAATGAACTCTTTGACATAATCAACGCCTACGTAAGTGTCTACCACAGGTGTAATAAATTTGGATATACGCCCCGTGCCGCATCCAACTTCAAGTACGCGACTTTCTTCATTCAGTTGCAGAAGAGGGAGTCTGTTCTCAATTTCAAAGCTTGTCCATTCTGCAATCTTGCTAAAATCCTTGTCCGCGCACAAGACGACTGGTGCATCTACATCAATCGCAACCTTTTCAACCGCTCTTTTCGTGTAGAATTTCTTCAAGCTATCATGATCAATGCTAATGTTATCGTTATATACCCTTTTCATAAGCCTGCCTCCTTCATTTTTATAATTTCAGCTCTATTCCATTCGTAAATTTTATCTGGGAAGCATAAGCATTCCCATGACGATTATTAACATCAGGTGGTTCCAGATATTTACCATAAAGTGACGATAAAATATCATCATATCGTTTCGGCGCACTGAAATTGTGACCTTCGAACTCGACTGTTATCGTTTCGGAGTACCATTCGCTTTTTAAAATCTTGCGAACCAAATTATGGTTCGCTAGGAATGCCGTGTTCTTTTTATATTCCGATTTAGCAAAAAGCTCAAAGACCAAAATAGTTAGCTTTCTCGGAATTAAAGATAGAACACGAAACAAAGCCCTGCCTGCCGCTGTGTTAGCCGCTTTTTTTCCAACCTGCGCCCACAATATTTTTCTACATAAATTGCACATGTATAGAGCAATTCTTTGTTTGTATTTATTCTCCGAGATCGGGTCTAGCGGAAAAATATCTATACATATTCCGGTCTTTTGTTTAATGTGTTCTTGCCCAGCTCGGACATAAGTTGTGTTTTTCACACGTAATTTCCCATAAACCCAGTTGTAATGTTCATCATTTTGTTGATGCTGTAAAAAAAACTTTGAAGTATCTAGTTCAGTCTCACACACTTCTATAAACCTGTCATAATCTTTTCTAAGCATCTGGACATCCATGTCATCATCCCATGGTATAAATCCTTTGTGTCTCACAGCACCAAGCAATGTACCATCTGATAAAAAATAGGTGATATTATGTTTTCGACAAATTCTATCTATCTCTATAAGTAAGGGAAGCATCTCTTCTTGCAATTGTTTTAGCTGGTCATCATTTAGTTTTAGATAATCTACTCCCGGTTTCACCTAACTCCACCTACTGCCTTTTCCTTTTGAGGATCCCTGCTTGTGTAAGCTAAAATTCTCTCATAGTCATCAAAATAATCAATTTCTGACCAGAACATTCCTTTAATATCAATTGTTCCGATATTCTTTTCCTCTGTTAAGGAGTACAATACATTCTCCCACCATAACTGATGTTCTTGATTTCCAATTAAACTATTCAATTTACCTACAAAGTCTGCTAAAAATCTTTCCCTTACTTTCCCAATTCCTACGTATTCACATGTTCTTTCTTTTAAAGGTAAATCTTTTCCAAACTTTTTTATGTATCCATTTTCCAGCATCAAAAAGTAATCCCCTACAACGGTCCTTCCCGTATCTACCATCAAGGAGCACTCTTTTTCCGTCTCTATAATTAAATCTAAAATCGAATGATCAATATAGACATCGCCATTCATAATAATTGTATCCTCTGTTAATTCCTCTCGTGCAAACCATAACGAAGCGATACTATTGGTAACATCGTAAAATGGGTTAAAAAAATAGGTTACATCTAATCCTTCTAATGCTTCAAAAATTTTTGTTTTATTATAACCGACACATACAATCGGCTGGATATCTCTTTCTATTAACATCATCACACTTCTTCTAATCAAGGGAATACCATCAACAGGCAATACACACTTGGGGATTTCTTCAATCATTCGTGATATTCTTGTTCCTCTTCCTGCCGCCAACAATATAGCTTTCATGATCCACCCTTCCCCTTCTATCGAATTAATCCTGATAAAGCACTCTATCAATTTATAACAAGCCTTTTTTCTGCATATCCAAAAAAGCTTCTATCAGTTTCCTGTTATCATCGATTGTGATTGCACCTATGTGCCCGACTCGAAATAAGACTTTACTTAGTGACCCACCGTTTGGGCATACATAGATTTGGTAATCGTCCCTCAAGTAATTGCAGATTCGGTCTGCTGTAATCTCTCCCGTTGGCCTTAAAGGTGTGATTGCATTGGAAAAGGAGCTTCCTGGGGCTAATTCCAGAGGAAGTTGCTTCATTCTTGTTCTGAAATCTTGCGCAATGTATGCAACCTTTTCTATTGTTTTATCGGTGCCAACATGTTCAATTGCTAGTAATCTCTCTCTTAGCTGAAGCAACACTCCTACAGCAGGTGTATACGGTGTTTGTCCTCTTAAGCCATCCGCCAAGTAATTTTTGAAGTTAAAATACAGACTTTTGACTTTGTTTTGTAGTACTCTTTCCTGGGCTTTTTCATCCAATAAAACAAAAGACATCCCTGGAGGTAACGCAAGGGCTTTTTGTGAGCTTAGTATCGTAGCATTCACACCATACTCACTCATATCATAAGGATCTGCCAAAAAGGAGCTAATGGCATCAGCAACCAGAATCAATTGATTTCTTTCACAGAATTCTTTTACCAGATTCATGTCATACAATATACCCGTTGACGTCTCATGCACATTAAGAAGGAAACCAGTAAACCCTTTCCTATCGTACTTTTCTAAATGCTCGCTTTTTAGTGTTTCACCAAAATTCAAGTGAAGCTCTTCTGCCGACAAGCCATGGACATCGCATATTTCTTTAAATCGTGCTCCGAATGAACCTCCATTAACAACAAGCAATTTATCGTTTTCATTAAATATATTTATAACGGCTGCTTCCATCGCCGCTGTTCCTGACCCGGTAAGAAAAATAACACGCGATGCTTCCGTTGCATGAGTTAACTTTTTTAACAAAACTTCATTTTCAATCATAGTTTCCGAAAATTGTTCTGTTCGAAAATAAGGTATTTGTTCAGAACCGATTCGCAAGGTCTCCTGTTCCATCATTACTGGCCCCACCGAAAAATTCAACATTCCTAAGCCTCCCATTAATCAAGCAAGTTCGTTCTAGTACGATCGGCAGCCTGATCTCGGAACTTTTTCAGTAACTCCCTATGCTAAATGTGTAGTGTAAAAAAACCTTTAGACAGGCAGCAGTGAATTATTTATCATAAATAAGCTCAATGATTCATTGATCACTTCATTCTTAATAAACGGGTGGATCTTCTGCCCACACGAACCATCTGAATTGGTTACACTGTTTAAAAATCTTTGAACCCGCTCTTCTTTTTTGGGATCTTCATTTTTCTCTACCATTTCAATGAATTGAGAAAAAGACGTATCTTGTATAAAATAGCACCCTAGGTAATCCGCATAATAGCATCGACCCGGAGTTGTCATATTCTCACTTAATAAGCCTAATACTGGTTTTTCAGTCATGATATATTGCATCATAACTGAGCTATAATCGCTAATCATTGCATCCGAAACAGCAACTGCCGGATAAATATCACTGCTTTGATCCACGATAACATTGGTAGATTGCTTCAGCCTTTCCCCCATCATTTCAAACGCTCCCAAAAGATGTGGCCGCATTGCTTTTATTGTATTTTCCGTAAGAGGATGTGGCCGCCAGATTAAGGCATGTTCATCGTGACCCATGAAATAATTTAAGATCGTCTCCGTTTGTTCAAACCACGTATCTATCGACAAAAGATCAGCGATCCCGGTATTAAATAGAAATACTTTTTTGTTTTGGATAGTCTCTCTCCACTCCACTGGAGCTTCGCCATGATCCTCTATAGCTTTAAGCATGGCATCAAGTTTAGGAGAGCCAAGGTCAACTACTTTCCTAGCCTCTACTCCTCCTGCTAAATAACCATCTCTTAAAGTACTCGATTGAACAATTATCTTTGATATATTCCGATAAGCCGGTAAATAGCTCATATTAGTGGTTTCAGTACTTCCTGCCACGTAATAAGGAACATATACTAACATGTCTGTATATTGTTCAAGGTTGCTTGAAAAGAATCGTGGATGGACCATGGTTAATGTATTATGTTGGTCGAATGGATTGTGAATGTAAATGATATCGGGACGTCTGTTCTCAAAATCGTACGCATCATAAGGCGTCAGATTGATATCACTTGGAAAATCATTTCCTTCATAGTGCTGCTTAATCACTTGTCCAGTTGAATCCTTTTCGAAGTACGGAATAGGAACAACGTAGCATGTGCAATCCGGATCCTTTTCTGCTTCCCTGTAAATGCTTTCTAGTGAATCCCACATGGAGATTTTATATGGCATGAACGCTACTTCAACCTCTGTCTTTACCTCATGTAATAGTTTAACTCTAAAGTCCTGCATTAATTTCTTGATTGGCTCAATGTAATATTGAAACAAAGAGTCTTCCATATCTCCACGGAGCAAGAGATGAACGGCATCCATTATCTTTTGAATATGATCACGCAATTCGTGCTCTTCACCTAAAAAGTCCGTTAAAAACAAAAAGCCGTCCACGCACTCCTGAAGCATTCGAACAGCTTTATCCCCACCGTTGTATCCTGCATATTCAATCCCTTCCTCTATTGTGGCGAATAATTCCAATATCTGATTCTTTCGATTTAATCTCATATCGTATTGTCCTCTCCAGACTTGGCTTTCAAAATAATCATCATGCATACCGCTCTCTGTTTGAAACTCATTCTTCCTATATATGTTATCGACAAAATTCAACAAGAGATTAACAGGCAAAATGGACCAGTTTCTTCCTAATTTACATTCATTCTTATTGGAAGAAACAAAAAATCTCCTAAAACCCTCTCTTTCGGGACAAGGTTTTTAGGAGATCCACAAATATCAATTATTCGATTATCTGCAATCCTTAGTAGGAGATAGTTTGATGATTATTCTCAATCTGATTATTTATAACAGCTTGGACTGACTGCAGGAATGCGGAATCTGGGAATTGACCAATCGCCTCCCTAACAATTTCAGTGAGTTCATTGATCTCTCCTGTTTCGCTTGTTACAGACATCAACAGAGAATGAGATTGATATTCTTGAGAATTTAAGTTTCTAGCCTCATAGCCAAGTTTCTTGGCCACCTCGTACTTACCAATTCTCCACAAGCACTCTCCTTGTTTCGATAGAAGAATAGCACGAGATTTTTCCTCAAAATTCTTCTTAGCAATTAACTCAGCGTAAAGGACCTCAGCCTCTTTAAATTTTTCATTATCATAGAGTAAGTTTGCAACATCTAGGATAATATTTTTCCCTTCATACAAATGTTTAAGCTCCATTGCTTTGTCAACTTTTTGAAGCTTGATCAGACATGAGATGAACAGAAGACATTCAGCATCAGTCAGGCTAGTTAAGCCTTCCTCTATTTCCTTACTTTCCACGCTCTTATATTTCTGAAGATGCTCGAGTAAAGTAGCCGAATCCCCACTCAAGAACAATGCGCAAAGTGCCTTAATCATGGCTTCTGTACTTTGCTTTTCCTCATAAATCTTGTCGAATAACGTAGATGCGTGTTTGAAGTCACCTGCCAGTAACCTGTACTCTGCATTTTCCTCCGCCATTAACAAGAAATCTTGTTCACTAAAAAGGGAAAGATAATACCCACCTAACAAATGATTTTTGACCTCAAGACACGCTCGTGTCAGATACAATAAATCCTTTTTGTTTGAAATATCATACATTTTGTTCAGGAATTTTTTTGTATCGTTTATGCTTTCAAACCTGGTTAATAACTTTAGTAATTGTATTAAAGCCGCGTAATGAAACTTATCGATGTTCAAAGCAGAAACAAAATGTTTTACGGCATCATGATTTTGCCCAATCTTGTGTTGCAGTTCACCCATCAGCGTTAAGATTTTGGGTGCCTGATGAGGTGCTGCAGATTGTGATTTTAAAGCATTATCAATAAATTTGATTCCTACTGAAAATGCCTCCAGTGCATCTTGATATCTACATTCCTGCGTCAGTAAATCAGCTAGCAATAAATAAAAATCAGGATAATCTGGAAATCCTTCAATCCCTTTGTTAATCCATTGTTTTATCTCGTTCTTTTCTTTATTTAAATGAATCATGCATGTGATGATATTTAAATAGTTCTTTTGTTTCACACCTAATAGTGTGCAATTATCGAGATCCGCTGATCTGTATGCATACTCCAAAGCTTGTTCAAATTCTCTTGCAGCCATATGTGATTCCGCTAGGTAAAAACATAATTCTCCACTTTGCGGACTTTTTTCGAATTCAGCAGCGAGCAGTTTAATATTCCGCTCACTTTTCCTTTTACTTATTTCAATATCAGAAGAATACCCTGTGTGAATAATGGCAAGTCCTTCTGAAGCCATTAACCCTCTGGGAGCCTTCCCAGATTTCATCAGGCGCTCGTGTATAGCCCCTTCGTAACGAATCTCCGAATGATTACGGAATATCCGGGAGTGATGGACCGTATTGATGGTTTGTTTTGTAGAAATGTCAATATTACATAGTAAACTCACGATAATATCACAGTCATTCTCGTTTGCTTCTTTTATTACCAATGGAATTAACGGTACACTTTCATCCGTAAAATATTCATCGGCATCCAGAAAAATGATCCAATCTCCGGTTGCCTTTGAGATCGCATAATTTTTTGCCTGGGAAAAGTCATTTATCCATGTAAAATGAAACACTTTAGCCCCTAAAGATTCAGCCACTGCAACAGTTTGATCCGTTGATCCCGTATCCACTACGATCATTTCCGAGACAATGCTTCTCATACTGTTCAAGCATGTTGGCAGGTTTTTTTCTTCATTTTTAGTGATGACACAAGCTGATATTCTCATTTTACATGTTCCCTTTCAAAAAATACGTTATTCAGAAAAAGAGAGCAAGTTTCCTCGCTCTCTTTTCCCTCTAGTAAAATTAACGCAGCAATTGCAGTACGCCTTGTGGGAGTTGGTTCGCTTGAGCCAACATCGCTTGTGCTGCTTGGGTAAGAATGTTGTTTTTAGTGAATTGCATTTGTTCTTTTGCCATGTCAACGTCGCGGATGCGGGACTCAGCAGCAGTCAAGTTTTCGGAAGTGATGTTCAAGTTGTTGATAGTGTTTTCCAGACGGTTTTGGTTAGCACCCAGGTAAGAACGCGCTTTGCTCACGTTAGTGATTTCAGTATCAATAGCGCTCAGTACTGCAATTGCGCTAGCTTGGGAACCGAGGCTCCATCCGCTAACTGTGCTAGTTACAGAAACCAGGCTGAAACGGGAAGTTGCCAGAGCCAATTGCTGAGTGGATTCTTGGCCAATTTGCAAAGTGATCACACTGCTGTTGCTCAACAGGCTAATACCGTTGAACTTGGTGTTGCCTTGGATGTTTTCCATCTCGCTTTTCAGCTCTGTCAGCTCTTCATTGATACGAGCAAGGTCATCTGTTTGGCTGTAGGTACCGTTAGCTGCCTGTGTAGCCAATTCTTTGATACGAACCAGCATGTTGTTTACTGTTTGCAGCGCACCCTCAGCTGTTTGGATCAAAGAGATACCGTCTTGGGAGTTGCGGGAAGCTTGTTCCATACCACGGATTTGAGCGCGCATACGCTCGGAGATGGAGAGACCAGCAGCATCGTCAGCCGCACGGTTGATGCGGTAGCCAGAAGACAGTTTCTCAACGTTTTTAGACAGGTTGCTAGAGTTTACACCCAGTTGACGATGAGTGTTTTGCGCAGACATATTGTGTTGGATAATCATGTAAAGTTCCTCCTTGAGTTGTCGACAGTCACGTCCCTGTGACTGCTACATATATTTGAGACGAACCACAATCGCGCGCTTGTGACTTTGTCCCTACACTACTATTATCGGAGAGTATGTTTTCCTCTTTTAGCACTTTTTCTGCTTTTTTCTACAAAATAAGAAAAAAGATGGTCTTATTGACCATCCTTCGAGCTTTTATTGGACTCCAGCAGTTGTTTTAACGCCACCCAATCACCCTGACTCTGTATTGCCAGACGATTTTCCTCCTGGATAGCATCAAAAATCTCTTTCCGATACACATCCAAATTCCGCGGGGCCTCAATGCCAATTCGCACTTGGTCTCCCTCGACGGAAATAATTTTGATTTCAATGGCGTCGCCGATCATGATCGATTCATTTTTCTTTCGCGAAAGGACTAGCATGCAAACACCACCTACTTTCGATCGACAGCTTGTTGGTCAAACAGCGACTGGCGAATGGAGTATGTATCATTCTGCAATATAATCTGTCTAGCCATTCGATTAGACAAATTGACCACTATTGGAGCTTTTAAATTGACTGTTGCCTGATTATTTTCACGAAGAGTAACAATTGAAAACACGGCAATTTGAGATCGATCTTCCACACGCAGAGCTTCTTTTACTAAATCTGATAATCCTATTTCATATCCACGGAAAAATGAGAAAGGATCAATCACCCAAAAGCCTACTTCCGTTTCTTCCGTTGACCGAATCAGGAAGAATGGACTCTCCTCTTCCTGCAACAACTGAAAAAACTGCAAATGGGAAAACCCCGGGATGCCATCTTCAAAAAATAGCTTGCCCAATTCCACTTGTTGACTTGCGTTCATGTTTTCCCCTCGCTTACATCATCTGATCCAACTGACTGCCTACTACATCTATTTTCAGACTGTTGTATTGTATCATATACGGCTCTACTTTGCCTGGTGTATAGGAGAGCTCAGGCTGCCTCGTCACTGGATCCATACTCATTCCGTTTCTTTGGACGTTTATTACCACAGGCTTCAGCTGGATATCAATATTGACACCTTCATCTGCAGACGCAGACGGAGGTGTATACCCCCCCTCCAGGACTCTAAGGGCTTTTTCTCTACCAATTGCAGCGATTGCGTTTTCTTTTGTATAGATCCGCATCAGTCGATCACCCTCTTGGCTTTTTTCCCCGATTGCCTGAAGGGCCTTTTCTTTTCCGTAAGCTGCTGCACTTTCGCTAAACTGCATGGAGGTCATAATTCCGATGTTCGCTCGCGCTTGGCTGGAATCGATATGTAATGTGGTTCGGGCTTGTTCGATATTCAGTGTAGCCGGCACTTGCTTTAGGTTCATTTCCGCATACGGCTGCTTAATATCTTGAATTGGCTTGATGATGTTCAATCCGAGCTGGGCAAACGTGCTTTGCATTTGTATTTTCGGGATATTCACGTCTCATCTGCCTCCTGTCAACTAGCGCAGGAAGTCCAACAATGTCGGCTGAATGATGCGAGCACCTGAGCCTAATGCGGCGTTGTGCACGCTTTCCTGAGTTTTTAGATCAGTCATCACTTTTGCCATGTCAGCGTCTTCGTTTTTGGACATAAGGCCTGTTATGCTTACTTCCTGGGTATCCAAACGCTCTGCAATCAACTCTACTCGGTTTACATTTGCTCCAAGCGAGGCCCGTTCAGCCAAAAGCTTATTGTACTGATCATCCATTGCCGTTTGGAATTGGGTCGCCGTTCTTCCGTTGCTCAGTTCCCCGATAATATTGTTTAGTACTGTGAACATATTATTAGCATTATTAGGGTAATTGAAGATGTTCTGAGCATTGACGTTGGACGTTACTAGTACACCCTGGCTCACTTCCAAATTGATAGGCGAGCTGTTTGTGCTTACAAAATCCCCGACACCAGCTTTAGCAGTTGCATCGTACGGAGGTTTATTTGTATCCGTACCAGCAAAAATATACTTCCCATTGATCTGCTGATTCGCCAAAGTCCCCATGTGCTTCTTCAGTTCTTCGACTTCTGCTCCCATGGCCTTCAAGTCATCAGCAGAAACGGCCCCATCTCCGGTGTAAACAAGAATTTCCTTCACCCGCTTCATAATACTTCCCATCTCATCCATGGTCGTATCCGTCATATCCATCCAGGACTGCGCCTCATCGACATTGCGCTTATACTGATCATTCTCCATCAAAGAGGAGCGATAGAACATCCCACGAGCGGCAATAACCGGGTCATCAGAAGGCTTGTTGATTTTGCTGCCTGACGAAAGCTGCTGCTGCAGCTTGTCCATAGTCCCCATCGACTTATGCAAATTACGCAGCATGTTGCTATTCAACATATTTTGCGTTACGCGTACCGCCACTACTAATCCCTCCTATTAGAGACCCACACGGCCCATGCCGTTGATGACTTTGTCCAAGATTTCGTCCATGCTCGTCATGACGCGCGCAGAGGCGCTGTATGCGTGCTGGTATTTGACCATTTCCGCCATCTCGTCATCGATGGAGACTCCAGATACGGATTGGCGCTGGTTGTCTACCGTTCCGACAAGCATCTCCGAGTTTGCTTGATTTCGCGTCGCTTCCTGGGCATCTACACCCAATTGGCTGATCGTATAACGATAGTAGTTATCCAATGTTGAGCTTTCCGCCAAGTCGTTCGGACCTGTACCTGCAGCCAGCACCTTGAATTTGATGGAAGCGATCGCGAGCGCCGTCTCGTTGTTACCTACCGGAGTAGAGGTCGCCTCCGGTTTCGCTGCTGCAATGGCGTCCAGGCTCTTTGTGATTTCTGGGTTGATTGTAATGCGGAGCGCGCCGGTTGGATAATCCTTGGTCGCTGCGTTTCCTGCGAGTGCAGTCGTGTCTACGAAGAACGGCAAGTCTTGCACCGTACCATTATTTATATCCGACAAGCTCACCCCTGCACGGTGGATGTCGTTAATTTCTTTTGTCAGGTTCACTGCCAAAACGTCGAGGCGCTTCAAAATGTTAGGAACAATCTGGTCGCGGGATTCCAGCGTACCTGCCATATATCCCGAAGTCGGCGTAAATGCAGCGCCACCCAATGTCAAATCGCTCACGCCGGTAAGCGGGTTTTGTACCGCAGCAAAAGGCTGAGACGTGATTCCTGTTACAAAATCCCGTCCTTCAATCGTGACGTTCACCATGCCAGCCGTAGACTGCGTCGCCTTGATGTCCACCAGCTTGGAGAGCTTGTCCAAGAGAACATCCCGCTGATCGTACAAATCATTGGGCTGATACCCATGCGGAACCACATTGGAAATCTGGTTGTTCAGGCTGGCAAGCTGCTGACCGATCGAATTAATCTCCATCGCCTTCACATTTACCACATTGTCCAGATCGGTTTGAACTTCCTGCAGGTGCTTGTAAGTGGTATTAAACGTATCCGCTACCGCTTTGCTTCGCTCGCGAACAACCGCACGAGCAGATGTATCAGTCGGGTCTTTCGCCAAATCCTGCCATGCCTGCCACATCTGGTCCATGACCTTTTGCAGGCCGGTATCAGAAGGCTCGTTCATGATGCCCTCGACTTTTTCCAGTGTTTCCGTTCGTGCATCCCAATAGCCTTGACGCTTGTATTCATTGCGATACTGAATATCCAGAAACTCCTCGCGCAGGCGCTGAATGCTGTCTGCCTGTACCCCTGTACCAAGTAAGCCTGGCTCGATCGTTTGAAACATGCCCACATACGGAAGCCCAGTCGTCGCCTGCATGTTTACACGCTGGCGGCTATAGCCCTCTGTATTTGCATTCGCAATGTTGTGGCCCGTTGTATTTAAGGCGGATTGCTGTGCGAACAAACCGCGCTTACTAACTTCTATACCATGAAAGGTAGAGCGCATATTGACACCTCTTTACGCTTTTTTATTAAAAAAAGTTCGATTTGCCTGACGATAGCCTTCGGAGGCAGGATTTCCGTATATGAAATCGTCCTCCGGTGTATCGGTGATCAGGTCGAGCGTCATGTTTACAAAAGAAAGGGATTGCTTTAGCAACTGCTGATTCAGTTCATTCGCATCACGCAGTTCGTAAACAATCCGGCTCAGTTCATTGCGACAGGCGGTCAGTCGCGTTTTCTCTTCCGCACTGGTCGTCAACTTGATCAATTCAGCCAGTGTGCCTTCCTGCAGCGTAAAGCCTTTTTCGGTTGTCAGCTCTCTTACTACATTCAGACGGGCTGTTTCTGCTGCTGTAATTCCCTTGATCAACTTTTGCTCTTGGCTCGTTATCGCCACAAGCTCATTCACATTTCCTTTAACCAGCACCTCTTTCTTGTGCGTAGCCAAGGTGTACAAGGCCTTGTGCAACTGGATCAAGTTGTCGAGCAGCTCGTAGAGCATGTCCATTTTCGTCATCGTTGTATTCTCCCTCGTCTTCCCTAGAGAGCCTATTTGTTCTTTTGCCAGAAGGACAGGAATTTCTCTGCGATTTTTTCACTCGGCACGCGATACGTTCCCTCTTCTACCTGCTTTTTCAGTTGATCCACTTTTTCCCGACGCTGCGGCGAATCTGGATCTTCCAGCTGCTTCAGCATTTCCAACGCCTCGGTAGAAATGTTCACTTCATCTTTCCCCATCGGGATCTTGCCGGATTTACCTACCTGGGAATTGCCAGTCTTGTTATAGGCATTGATCATACCGATACGATTGGGCTCATTAATCCGCATGTGAAAACCATCCTCTCAAACCACCGGACATGAATGATGTAAAAAACCGATGATACTTCTTAGTAGTATCATCGGCAATTTCGCTGCGCCCGATTAGTTTTTTTGTTACAAAACTATTCGTCAGTATTCCTCTTTCCTCGATAGGCCGCTGTCGAATTCCCTGGATTTTTCTCCTCATCAAGACGTCTCATGACTTCCAAGTCCTGCGTGATATCATGCTTCAAACTATCAATGCATGTATCACAAAGATTACCGGTGTGTATCAAGGAACCGCAACGCTCGCATGGATATCCGAGGTGCGGGTTGCCAGCAATAGATATACGACCTTCTTTAATAAATTTCGTGATTTGCTTCACACTGACGCCAGTTGCTTCACTCACCTGGTAAATGTTAGAGCCGCGATTTTCCCGTTTGCGCAAAAACCGCGCACACAGCTCATACTCCTGTTCTACTTGCTGATAGCACTTCGGACAAATATCGCGGACAGCTTGTACAAAAAGTGCATCACAGCGTGAACAATTGGCAAGTTTGCCCAAGGACATAATGCCACCCCCTACATTCCTTCCATAAATTTTCCGTTCAACTTGATGTATGTTCTCATGATACTCCAGTTTTCACAGACTGGCTATCGATAGATCGTCAGGGAATAAATGCTGCCATGGGGACCTGCGTGTGCAAGGATTGTTTTTGCACATGAACGCAATGTAGATCCTGTCGTGTAAATATCATCCAGCAAAAGAACGCGGTATGAACCAGACATGTTCTTTGGGACACGCTCACCCGCCCACGAAAACGCACCCTCCATGCTTTCTACACGAGCGGTACGTCCTGCCTGCTGGCTTAGTTTGGCGGTCATTTTGGTACGGACCAGAAGCGAGCGAACAGGGATTCCTAGATCGGCACTCAGCCGCTTTGCCAGGAGATCAACCTGATTGAAGCCTCTCTCCTGCAAACGTTGGGCATGAAGAGGGACTGTCGTGATGCAATCAAACGCGATCCCTTCGTAATAACGATAAAACGCAATCGTTAACAGCTTGGCAAAAAAGGCAGCCAATCGTTCCTCGCCGCGATATTTAAACGTGCTCAGCAAATTTTTTCCCCATTCATTATATCGGAGCAAACTACGGTTGCTTTGAAGTGTTTCTGCCGTGATATTATGACAATCCGAACACAATTGGCTTCCTTCCCGCCCACATTGCAGACAGCTTGGTCCAAGCATTACGGGCAGCTGATTCATACAGATTCCACATAGCGCCAAGCCAGCTACCAAACGATACATAACCGGATAGCGCGTTCGACTGGCTAGCTGACCCGCCAGACTGCGAACAGCCGACTCTTTTACTCGCTCGTTTAAGTGACCGCCACAGCCTAGGCAAGTATCGTTTCTCATGCTCTTTCCTCCTGTGCCCCTTGCAGGTTCGCAAGCTGGTTCATGCGCTTGATCTGCTTGACTGCCGCTTTTGGAGGGGCAGCGCGCTCAGCCTGCAGAAACAGCACTACACCCGTAGGATCATCGCTGGACCGTCCTACTCGTCCCGCAATTTGTACCAGGGATGCTTCGTCAAAAACAGGAGCCTCTGCTCCGAGCACCACAACATCACTTCGCGGGATCGTGACGCCTCTCTCCAAAATCGTGGTTGTTACCATGAGACGGTAACGCTTTTCCCGGAAAGAACGGACCTCCTCGTCACGCTGTGGATCGGCAGCATGTACACCTGCCATTTGGGAGGCCAAGTCCGGAAAGAAAGTCGTCAAATAGGCAAGGACACGCTCCACATCATCAATACGCGGAACAAACAAGAACAGCTGCCTCCCCTCCGCGAGCGTGCTTCGTACGATTTTCAACAAGGAGGAGATAGGCCTGTTTGTCCGCATGCGCTTGTGCAAGCCTGGGATGGTCTCGATGCGTGGGACCGGGAGCGCAGAACCATGATAGCGCCCAGGCAGCAGTACATGGGTAGAGGACCGCAGGAGTGGGAGTTTGGCCCTTTTTAAAACGAGCTTCTCTTTCCTTTCGGCTACCAGTCTTTTTTGGAGGTACTGCGGGGGAGTGGCGCTCAAAAAAAGCAGCCTTCCTTCGGGCTTTACCGCTCTTGCTATTGCCCTCTCCAGCATTGGATTGTTGTGGTATGGGAAAGCATCCACCTCATCGAGTACCACGAGCGGAAAGCGTTGATAATAGCGCATGACCTGATGTGTGGTCGCAATCGTAATATCCGCTTCCTCCCACTTTTCCAGACTGGATCCATGGACAGCAATGACACGAGCATCAGGAAAGACCCGTTGCAAGCGCGGAGCAAGCTCTAGAACCACATCCTTGCGGGGAGTCGCGATCAGAACCCTGCCTCCCGTCGATAACGCCTCTTCGATCGATGGAAAAAGAAGCTCGGTCTTGCCCGCTCCACAAACAGCCCAAATAAGAAACTGCGACAAACCAGGGCGTTGATTGGCCACGTACCTTCTTGCCTGTTCTGCTGCTACCGCCTGATCGCGGGAAAAGCTGCCCAACCAGTGCAGCCGCGATGCCTTCCGCCCTGCTTCACGCTTGTCGCTGACTGCTGCCTCCCTCGTCGCGGGAACCAGCAAGTACGGCGTGCAGCACTTGCTTCGGCCCATCCCCAGGCATACCGTGCAGTAAGCGCAGCCCTGCCCGCAGGAATGGCATACGGTGTATTCAATCTCCTTTTCCCTGCTCCCGCACCTTTCGCAGCTCATTTCCAACCGATGCTTCCACCAGCTCTTTTTAATCGCGAAACGTATTCCCGGCCGCCACTGTGCTCGCTCGGACAAAACCAGCCTCTGCAAAACGGCAGTCAGGTCGTGAATAGGAGCCTCTTTTTTCAAGAGCAGCGTCTCAGCCTCCTCCCATAGCAAGGCACGGCCGTCGAGGACCTTTTGAATTGTCTCAGTCGCCAAGCGCAGCTTCAGCTTTTGCCCATCGTCTCCCCCTATCTCGGGGCATACCGAGACCGACCAATCCCCCGTCTCCCACGTAAACCATTCAGGTCTTGACGGTTCCACTCCCGCCATGTCACGCCCGTAAAGGACAGCTGTCTCCCGCACCTGCTGTACGGCCAGCTCCCGCAATTCGGCAAGTCCTTCCTCGCTCATCGGATGGGAAGTCCCGTACTTCTCCTCCAGGCGTGCGTTGACAATCTCCCGCAACGAAAAAGCCAGCGCTAGTGAAGGACTCTTTCCGATGACGTGCAGCTGGCACCCCTCCCGCTCTTGCCAAAACGACTGATCTACGGCAAAGCAGGGAGTCACATAGGCTTGTGCAGACAGCATCTTTTCAGCTCCCGTCTTGATATAGAGCAAATACTCGCGCACAGAGCTTCCCTCCCGAATCGATCTCATTTGCCCTCAGTGTGCAAAAAGACAGGGAGAGTCAGCAAATATTTCTGTACGAAAAAAAGCACCGCCCGTGAGCAGTGCTTTTTGTGCCATTTTTTCATGTACTGGATTCCTGTCGCAAATCAATGACGATGTCTGACTGATTCAGCTCCTCCTGTCCTTCTTCCAATAAGCGAAAGAAGTACGGGTGGCGCTCGTAGATACTGACCATACGCCTGGTATGATCTGATGATCCAGCGTCAATCAAGGATATGCGGATAGGCTTGCCACTCCAATAGGAACGAAACAGCAAGCGTCGAATCACTCTCTCCAGCACTTGCTCGGAATCCCGTACCAATACTTTGTAGTGCTGCTGCGGGATTTCTGCATCCCTTTTCATGCTTCTCGCCCATTTGTCAGCCAAAAGCACAAGCAAAGAGGAGCAGCCATATGCCGCTAACAGCCACAGTAGAAGTTCTTCCATCACGGTCATACCTCCTCCACTAACAAGGTATGCCGGACAGCCTTTTTTCGCTACAGTTTCACCCAACCGTTTTTAATGGAGATAACCACTGCCTGCGTACGGTCTTGCACATTCAGCTTTTGCAAAATGCTGCTGACGTGATTCTTTACCGTTTTCTCACTGATGAACAAAAACTCCCCGATAGCCCGGTTGCTTTTGCCTTCTGCCATCAGCTGCAGCACTTCACGCTCGCGGCGTGTCAAAGACTCGATCACTTTTGGATCGATCATCTGCGAGTCATCCAGGGAGAAGCTGCGTTCTGCCGCCCCTTCCTGCTCACTCAAGCGGCGGAATTCCTCGATCAGCTTGCCCGTTACTTTTGGATGGATATAAGCGCCACCGCTTGCTACAACGCGCACAGCGTCTACGAGGTCGCTCGTCCCCATTTCTTTCAGCAGGTAGCCGGAAGCACCGGAGCGAAGCGTGCGATATACATAGCCTTCGTCATCATGAATCGAGAGCATGATCACACGCGTATTTGGACTTACCGAAATCACATTCTCCGCTGCGGAAACCCCGTTGATATTCGGCATGTTGATGTCCATCAGCAATACGTCTGGCTTATGCTCTTCTGCCAGCAGGGCAGCCTCTCCACCGTCTGCTCCTTCGCCGACAACCTTAAAATCGTTTTCCATTTCTAAAATGCGCTTCACGCCTTCGCGAAACAATTGATGGTCGTCCACAATCACGATACGGAGCTCTTGCTGTCTCTTATCCATGACTCATCCCCCTGTGTAAGTTCTATATTTTTTCACATTTTAAGCGGTATTTGAAAAATAACCTTCGTTCCTTCACCTGGCGCCGATTGCATTTCAACAGAGCCCTCCAGCAGCTGAACACGCTCTTTCATGCCCAGCAAACCGAACGAGCCGCCGTTTGCCAATCTCTTCTCCAGATCAAAGCCGACACCGTCGTCCTTTACTACCAGACTCAAGGACTCCTGTACAAATTCCAGCTTCACTTGAACCGTGTTTGCTCGCGCATGCTTTTCCACATTGTTCAGACATTCCTGAACCAAACGGAAAATTGCGGCTTTCACGGAGCTGCGAAGTGGAGGCTCCACACCAAATACTACCAGATCAATGGAAGACTCGATACGCTCTTCGCAAGTTTGTATGTATTTCTGCAATGTTGGTACCAGGCCTAGATCATCCAATGCCATTGGGCGCAGGTCGAAAATGATTCTTCTCACATCGGCCAAGCTCATCCGAACCATTTCTTTCAGCTCATGCAACTCCATCTGTGCTTCCAGAATCCGTTCGTTCTTTAACATTTTTTCAACGATCTCCGAGCGCAACACTACATTCGCCATCGACTGTGCAGGACCATCATGGATTTCACGCGCTACCCGCTTGCGTTCTTCCTCCTGCGCCTGGATGACTTTCAACCCCATCAATTGATGCTGCTTGGCTGATTCCAACGCTTCTCCGATCTTGCTCAGATCACCAGTGAGGTAACCCAAAACCACTCCCATCTGGGACACTAGCTTTTCCGCACGATCGATGGTCTCTTCCAGCGTACGCAGCTGACGCTCCAAATCATTGCGTCTACGCTTCAGGTTGTTTTCCCGCTCCCGATAAATCGACAGCTCGACCTGGATCCGGCTCGCTTCTTCATAGGCAATCCGGATGTCTTCCTCCGTGTACATCTGAAAGTTGCGGCTTACCAAGGCAAGACGGTTGCGTGATTTGCGATACGCCAGTTCCAGCGCATCTACCTTTTGAATGACTTTTGAAATTTCCTGACGCAGCTCATGCAAATCGAGCTTTAACGAATTCCCTTGCTGTCTTGCGTTTTCTGCTATATCAAATATTTGGGTTTTGCTTGTTTCTACCGTTTCAATCGTTCGTTTAATAACTCCATCGAGCACGCTAATGTCAATCGCCTTGTTCATGATTGCTCTCCTTCAATCAAGTATTTCGCTTTCGTGAACAGCTGATGGAGGATCGCTTTCGTCCATACAACTACCAAAATCTCTATACTATTGTTTCGGTTTTGTTGTTGCTTTTTTTTAGGGCATGACGTTTGGCTCAGCACTCTTGGCTACGCTTATGCTTATAGACGTATCAACATGGGGAAAAGGTTGCACTTCAGGCACATTTTTTTCTTTCGATCCCTCTCCCATGATTCCAACGGTCACGTTTTCGATCAAATTGTTTATCTGCAAAAAGGAAGAGCCTCTATTCAGCCAATACTCCTCCTTTACTTCCCTCATAAGATGATTCGACATAGTCCTACAAAATCCTTTGTGATCGGCTCCCCAATAAATGGACGGCGCGCACGAAGAGTAGACAATTTGACCGCACCAAGCCTTAGAAGCACACAAATTGTTACCAAACAAAAAAAGAGCCTAGCGGATAAACTAGGCTCTTTCGTCTGTTCCTTCTTATTTCACGAGTGCAGCAGCATCTTGCTTCAGTGCATCTGCTTTGTCTGTTTGCTCCCAAGGAACATTCAGGTCGTTGCGGCCGAAGTGACCATACGCTGCAGTTTGTTTGTAAATCGGACGACGCAGGTCCAGTTGCTTAATGATACCAGCAGGACGCAGGTCAAAATGTTTACGAACCAATTTTACCAAATCTTCTTCGGAAACGGTTCCTGTGCCAAAAGTATCGACTGCGATCGATACAGGCTGTGCTACCCCAATGGCATAAGCCACTTGAACTTCGCACTTGTCAGCCAGACCTGCAGCTACGATGTTTTTCGCTACATAACGAGCAGCGTATGCGCCGGAACGGTCCACTTTTGTTGGATCTTTACCGGAGAACGCACCGCCGCCATGACGTGCATAACCGCCGTAGGTATCTACGATGATTTTGCGGCCAGTCAAGCCAGCATCCCCTTGTGGTCCGCCAATTACGAAACGGCCCGTTGGGTTGATGAAGTATTTCGTATCCGCGTCCAGCAATTCAGCAGGAACAACAGGCTTGATTACGTGCTCTACGAGGTCTTTCTTGATTTGCTCCAAAGTAGTCTCAGGAGCGTGTTGGGTAGAAATAACGATGGTGTCGATACGAACTGGCTTGTCACCGTCGTATTCAACCGTTACTTGCGTTTTTCCATCTGGACGCAGGTAAGACAGGGTATCGTTTTTGCGTACTTCTGTCAGGCGGCGAGCCAGTTGGTGCGCCATGCTGATTGGCAGCGGCATCAGTTCAGGTGTCTCGTTGCAAGCAAATCCGAACATCAGACCTTGGTCACCAGCACCGATTGCTTCGATTTCAGCGTCGGACATTTGACCTTCACGTGCTTCCAGAGCTTGGTCAACGCCAAGAGCAATGTCAGCAGACTGTTCGCCGATTGCAGTAATTACACCGCAAGTATCAGCGTCAAAACCAAATTTCGCACGATCGTAGCCAATGCCGCGAATGGTTTCGCGAACCAGCTTTTGAATGTCTACGTAGGTATTTGTGGTGATTTCACCAGCAACCAGTACGAGACCTGTTGTTACGGATGTTTCGCAAGCGACACGAGCGTTTGGATCCTTGGACAGGATCGCATCCAAGATGGAATCGGAAATTTGGTCACAAATTTTATCCGGATGTCCTTCGGTTACGGATTCAGATGTGAACAGACGACGACCTTTTTGCAAAGCCATGAGAAAATACCTCCTTTGACCTCATACAAATAGTGTGGTAGCCGAGTCAGGATTTTATCGACGTAAACGCAATAAAAAAACCTTTTCCAACAAGTCGGAGGAAAAGGTTTGAGCGCTTTATGCTTCCTTCATCCTCTTATCGGCCAGAACAGATGTCCGTTCTGCTGGTTAGCACCGCTCTTTCGTCGGTTGCCGGGCTTCATAGGGCCAGTCCCTCCGCCTGCTCTGGATAAGAGTATCCATTACGGATTATAGAATAATTGTTTTTCTCTATGGTGTCAATAGACTTTTATCGGAGCGTATATTTCCCTCGAACCATCACGTGAGAAATCCCATCGTAACCAGGTGCGAGACGCAATCCGCGGTTGTCAGAACGGGCAATCAGAAGCAGGTGGTTCGTACCGACCACAGCTCCACCGCGAAGGTCTACACCCGCTGTCAGGTCAGTCAGACCGTCTCCATTGTTGCCCGCTACAGCTTGTACTTTTCCTGTGCGAACAATAAATTCTGTGCCTTCAAAGCCGTACAGCGTCTGTCCAGGATTTACCTCAACGACTGTCAGCGTACTGCCTCCACCGCCGGCTGCCTGAATTTGCTGGTCGACGTAGCTTTTGGTAACCACAGGATCGTCTACAGAGCCGGGTACGCCTCCCACGCCATCTGCCATCGCCTGAGAGGCAAATATTGCTGTTCCCCCAATCGCAGCTGCGAGCAGGCCTTTTGTGACTGGTTTCATCCTTTTTATCCTCCCCAGATTTTGCGGTTAAAATTTATAAGCTTTTGTAATCAATACCACAACCTCTGCCCGAGTGGCAATACCCTGTGGCTTGAACGTAGAACCATAACCGTTCAACCAATCGCGTGAGGTCAATGCCTCAATGGCTGGGGAAGCCCAGTGACTGGTCGGTACATCCCGATAGCTGGATGTGCTGCGCTTGTACAGCAGTACATTGTGCGCACGGGCAATCATGGAAGCCATCTCCGCACGGGTGATCGGCTGATCGGGCTTCATCTGCTTGTTCGGGTAGCCTTTCATGATGCCTACCTGATAAGCGATCCCCATGTTGTTATACGCCCAGTGCTTTTTCGGCAGATCACGGAAGGTCGTTTTGCCCGTATAAGAGGAAGCTACTGGCAACCCATCCGAGCGCATCGCCGAAATCAGCATCGTCGCAAACTGCGCGCGTGTCACAGCCTGATTTGGCTTGAACGTGGCGTCTGCAAAGCCTTTGACAATCCCTCGATTGCTTAGGCGGACGATCTCAGAACGGGCCCAGTGACTGGAAATATCTCGATACCCACCGACCAGCACCTGCTGGTTTACGGTCAAACGGTAGGCGTCGTATTTAAACGGAACGCCACTGTTCAAACGAATATAATACTTGCCAGGCTGCAAACGCAGTCCGAAAATATCCTTGCCTTGGTCCGAAAGCTCTGCCACTTCGTTCGTGGAGGCCAATGCATAATTGAAATTATTTGCGCTGTACAAGGCGATTCTCATGCCGGATGAGACCGGGATAAAGGGAGCGCGAACATAGACGTACGACTCTGAACCGACAGTAAATTGGAACCAGTCAGAATCGGTAGTGGTCGGCAGCGTCCCTGTCATGACGGTACCACCTGCCAGATAGGATGCCTGACGATACGCGTCATTCGGCTCGTTTACATCTTTTTTCACAGGCGTAAAGCTCAAGTCCAGCCTGTATTCGCCATTCACTGCATTTTGCTCGTACTCACTCACGCGGAGGAGGTATTTACCAGGAGATACCTCTTTGGATGCATGCTCCGCTGGGTCGTCACGATCACCGTTATCATACAGCTGATCCCATGTCGTGCTATTTCCCTGGCCCTGCTTGCCGATCGCAAGTACCGGGTCCATACGCTTGTTGTCTGGTGTCACCGTCACATCCAGATGCCCATATTCGCGGACATAGTAGGAGAACCAGTCTTGATCTCCCTCCTTATGAAAGCTTCCGTTCACGCTGATCTGGTTGCCCACAAGCGGTCTGGCCGTTCCACTGGTGTCATTCGGCTCATTGCGGTCCGGGTTGATGCTGAATCTGCTGGTAAGCACGTAGGAAAAGGCATTTACGCCCCCATTTCGCACGAGCCTGATGTCCATGCGACCCGCTTTTGCCGAAACGGTTATCGTGTCGCCATTTCCGATGTAGTGTGTGACCGGCGTCCGATTTTCTGAATAAAAGGTAGCCGCCATCGGGGAAGATACAGTCGAATTCACCGATGCCGTAAAGCTGACTCTTCCATCATAGGGGACGTCCATTTTAAACCAGTCAGTCGTGTCGTTCGGACCGAGATTTCCACGTATTTGCTGCTCGATCGGAAATGCCTTGGCACGCGACAATACATTGTTTGGCTCTAAAAAGTCCTGAGACATCGCTGAGGTGACTGCTTTTTCCACGTTGAGCAATCCGTAGCCCGTACGCTTGTCCCATCCGCTTTCGCCCAGATTAGTCGCCGTTTGATAAAGCAGCTGCCTCACATCGATTGGCCTTAGCTTGGGATAACGTGCCATGATCAAAGCCGCAGCGCCAGCCACTTGAGGTGCAGCAGCAGACGTGCCGCTAAAAGAGCCGTATGTGCTGCCAAGCTTGGTCGTGTAAACATTTAGGCCCGGTGCCATCAAATTCAGCTCTGGCCCTGAGTTCGACTCGTAGATAGGCTCGTTGTTGCTTTTTACTCCCCCTACAGCTATCACGGTTGGATAAGCAGCCGGATAAGCAACACGGTTCCCCTCGTTTCCACTTGCTGCAATCAGTACAGCCCCGCTCGCCTCTGCACGGTTAACGGCATTGGTCAGCGCTTTGGAATAGGACATGCTGCTCACAGACATGAGGATTACCTTGGCTCCTCGGTCCAGCGCAGTATTAATGCCCCTCGCTACGACATCCAAATCAGCGACTGCCCTGCTGTCCAATACTTTAATCGGCAAAACTTTCGCGTTCCACAAGACACCTGAAACACCGATGCCGTTGTTCCCCTTAGCCGCCAATACGCCAGTGACTTCCGTACCATGCCCGTTGTCGTCCTGTGCGGAACGTCCCGCGTTCACAAGATTGATGCCAGGTAACAAATTCCCTTTCAGATCCGGATGATTGTAGTCTGCACCAGTATCCAGTACCGCAATAGTCATTGCTGTATTGCTGTTTACTGTTTGCCATGCCTTGTCTGCTCGAATCTGGGTGAGATGCTGCTGGTTATCGTAGTAGCGATCATTGGAATCAGCGAAAGCTACCATCGGCTTCACATCAACCAGCGTCATCGTGAAGCCTATCGCGAGCGCAAACGCTGCTCGTGTCCATTTCCTCATGAAAAACAGTCCTTCCTTCTCTCCCCTGCCGAAGGTGCAGTCTAAAAGGAATTCAGGTATTCTACTTCTTTTCTAAGCATAGCGGAACGAAAGGGAGACATGCAAGTTCGAATATCCAATATTTGGAATTTTTAGCTAGTAGAAAAACCCTTTTCACCGTGGGCAAAAAGGGTTTTTTCATTATTGCAATAAGCCTTTATTGTTCTCCACTGTCGGATTAACAGCTGGTTGCTTTTTACTTTGACGTGCCTTTGGGATGACGGCTGTCAGCTTGCTCACATCATAATCGTCTTGTTTGATCGACGTCGAAGGAATATCGAATGCCCACACGCGGTTGCTATTCGCCTCTACCTTCATGTTTGCCAAGGTGTATTGGATACGAGCCACGTTGTTGCCTTCCTCATCGTTGACGATAATCGGCACTTCCGTGAATTCCAGACGTTTTTCCAAACCGTTGCGGAACGCTACAATCACTCGAAGACCGTCCTCTTCGCCTTTCGTGATATCGAGCACCTGCAGGTCAACCTGACCGGCTGCAAGCGGTGAATGTTCCTTTGCTTGCTTCAAGTACTTCTCGTTCTCTTCCTTCGTCAGACCTTGCGTCATCTCTTCCACTGCTTTTGGCGTAGCAGGTTTTTGATAAGTCAACGTCAGAGGAACTTCCTGCTCGGGAAGCTTGCTGAATTCGTCCCAGCGAAACAGGAATTCAAAAGGACGGCTGGTCAAATCGCCAATTGGACCTGCTGGAATCAAGTCGAAGGTCTTCTTCGCGACAACTTCGCCTTCATTCGTGATCAGCGTTAAAGGCAGCTTTTGCAGCAAAACGCTTCTGTTTGTAGCGTTGCGAATATAGGTGAGTACCAGATAGCCATCCTCTGTTACTTGTGTAAAGAAAGGAACAACTCCAACCTCGTCACGTACCACTGCTGGCAGCTCGTCGTGAATATATTGCAGCAGTTCTGCTTCCGTTTCTTCCAGCTTGTTGTCCCATGGTCCATCCACGACCAATTCCAGCTCCGTAGATGGAATCCGGGTAGAGGACTGCTCCGGATTATCAATCCCGGAGACACCCAAATAAAATTCTTTATGCAAATGCTCGTGAATATCCTCGCGCACTTGCTCCAGACTTTCCTTTGATCCAAACCAATTTTCCAATAACCAACTCATATGTCAACCTCCCAAGCCCTGCAGCAGAATGAACTTTACTCGTGCTACTTTACTTCCAGCACCCATCTGCGCAGGTTCGCATTTGGTTTTTTTACGGCATTCGGCGGGAATACGATAATCCACGGACGACTGTGGCCAGGCTTTACTTTGACCGTGCTTGCATCCACGGAACCCTTCGCTACTACATCTCCCTCTTGATCAGAGATGGTAAGCTCAATTTTTTCCGGGTTGTACATTTCTCTCATGCCGTTGCGGAACAGCATGCCTGCTACCAGCCGGCCATCCTTTGCCAAGGCAATGTCAAAGCCAGTCACTTGCACCGTATCCGCAGGCACTGGTGGTAAAGATTGAGTCAACGCTTCCAACCGATCTTTTTGTCGCTCTGTCATGCGTTTTTCCATCTCTGGATCCAATTCGAGATGTTTTGGCCAAACATGCGAGCTCTTCCCTGCTTTCATAACTACTTTCCAGCGCTTGAACGCGAAGTTGTCATGTAGGAAGGACTCTTCTGGGAACAGCATTTCCCAAGGACGGCTCGAGCGTGGAGGGATCGCTCCCATTTCAGACAAATCTACATTCATTCTCGCAAATGGCTTATCATCCAGATAAATAGCCATGCGAATATTTTTGAAACGTACCGGATGATCCAACGAGTTGCGGAAGAACATGGTTACCGTCAACCCATTTGGGCCCGGAATCATGCTAAAACCGGTTACGCTGATCTGTCCTCTCACCATATCAGGCAATTCGGCCTGCAGAAAGCGAAGGGTGTACTTCTTCTCAGCATCAAGCTCTTGTTCCCACACTGGGTGCAGGGATAGCTCCGTATGAACCTTTGTAGCTGCTGGTGCTGTTTTGGTGATCGAGTTGTTCTCCATATCCACTTCCGTATCGCTCAACTCATGGAAGTCAATGGCTGCTTCTTCCTGAAGCTCTTTCTTCAATTCACTTTCATTTTTCCCAAACCAGTTCTTTAAGAATGAAAACATGTGTTACCTCCTCACACGTCCGGACGCGACCGAAACTCTACAATAATATCATAACCTTTGAAATGAACCCGAGCAAATGACTCTTGCCAACCTTATTCTTCCCTTTAGCCCTGTGGCACACTGACCTTCCAGCGCGAAAAATCTGCTTCTTGTTTCTGGATACTCTCAGGCGGGAAGATGAACAGCCATGGTTTGCTCGTATTCGCGTTTACCGTCAGACTGCCTAATTCAAACAAGCCTTCTGCTGCTTTGTCGCCAGTCGCATCATACAACACCAGAGGCAGCTTTTCAAAAGAGAGCGATTGCGTAGACCCGTTGCGAATCAAGAGCATGACATTCAAGGCACCAGATTCATCACGGCGAAGCTGCATGCTTTGAATATTAACCTCCCCTTCTTTAATAGAAGGTAGACGTTTCGCGAGCTCAATCAGTGCGTTCTTCTGTTCATCTGAAAGAGAGCGAATCCACGACTCTTCCAACTCAAGCTGCTGCGGCAGAACCATCTTTTTTTGTGCGATTTCAAAAGCTAATTTCCAGCTTGTAAGCAATACATCCACTTGCAGAAAATGCTCACGTTCAAACACAAACGACCACGGTCTTGCAGATCGCGGCGGAATCTCACCTATTTCAGCCAAATCGAATTTCTGGCGAGTAAACAACTGTTGATCCCCGAATAATATGACAAGGGTCATCTCGCCAAGCTTGAGCGGACGATCGGAACCATTGCGGATAAATGCCGTTACTTCTACTCCCGCTTCATGAGGAACAAGTGAGGTGCCTGCCAGAGAATAGGTATCCTCGGCTAAAGGTTCCATCTCCTGCGCCATAAAGGAAAGTGCATATCTCTCCTGCGAGCTCAGGTTATTTTCCCATGATGGATGCAGGGAAAGGGAAGTAACCACACCAGCAACCGCAGTTCGCCCTTGCGGTTTATCCTGAGGTGACTTCTCAGGAGCCACAGATAAAACCGATTCCTCTTTCACTTGCTGTTTAATCTCTTCAGATGTGGGAGTATTCCCGAGTAAATTTTTTAAGAAGGATAACATAACGTCTCTCCCAACTTTTCTCTACATCTATATAGAGTTCTGTTCGTCATTCACTATAGCACAGTGCCACCCTTTTGCAACCTTGAAAAGTTGGCATTCCGACTCATGAAAGCCTGTTCATTTGCATAGCAGAGGCGTCCCTCTGCACTCGCATCCGACCGATGGGTAATATTTGTAAGGATACCTGTAAGCATAGGCGATGTCAAGGAATGGCAGGCAATGCTTATGGGATATTTCGCCTTCAGTAATAATGAATTATTTACCAGATACGCATAAGGTTTACATAAATGCTCTCTATTGTTAAAATAATGATGATAAATGAATTTCTTGGGGATACATATCGCCAGCTGACCTCCTCAGCTGGCCATTTTTTACTCTCTTCCCATTTTCTTTAAAAGATAGGACAACCGCCAGACTATTGCTGTCTGGCGGTTTTTTATGCTTCCTTTGGCTCTATTCTTTTACTGTGAGGGAAATTCGAATCGATTTCCCTCCATACCGTGCTGTAATTGTTGCGGTCCCCTTTGCTTTTGCAGTGATTTCCCCGCTCTTTGCTACGGTTGCTACTTTCTCATTCGAGGAGGTCCAAGAGATTCCGTCCTCTATTTGCTCGCTCGAGCCATCGCTAAAGGTCGCTTTCAGCACGGGAGTAACGGTTTGGTCCACCTGCAGGGACAGTCGTGTCTGATCTGCCTGCAGCTGCTTTAGCCGAGTATCGATGCTGATCTTTACAGATTTCCCCCTGTAGGATGCCGTGATCGTGGTAGATCCAAAGCCTTTTGCAACGATCTCGCCATCCTTGTAGACGGCCACACCCGCATCGGCAGTCTTCCACTCTACATCGGAGGTGACTACTTCCTGGTCCTCCCCATAGACAGCAATAATCTCGATGGGAGCCGATTCATCCGGCTTTAAAAGCAGCTTACTCGCACTGGCGACTAGCTTGGTCATGCTGACACTTACCCGTATTTTCACGCTTTTGCCTGCGTATGACGCTACAATGTAGGTGCTGCCAATGTTTTTGGCCGTAATCACCCCATCCTGAACAACTGCAATATCCTTATCCTGCGTTGTCCACTCGACTTCATCTGGTGAGAGCTCTGTTTGACTTTTGTCTCCAAACGTCGCTGTCAGCTGCACCGTCGCATTTCCGTCCGGCTTCATCGTGAGTGATGTTTTGGATGCTGCAAGCTTCGTGAGTACAATTTCTACGGGAATGGAGACGGTTTTCCCCTGATAGGCAGCGGTAATGCTCGTCTTTCCTATCCCGGTTGCGGTCACCACTCCATTTTCTACGACAGCAATCTTTTTATTGTTTGTTTTCCATTCGACGTCTTTGGCAGCTACAGCAGCCTTGGAGCCGTCTGTCATCGTGGCTGTCAGCGTGATGGTCCCCGGATGGTTTGGGGACAAGGACAGCTTACTTTTATCCGCCTTCACGCTTTTTACACTGACCGGTTCATCAGGCAGGTCTGAATCAGAAGAATCCGCCTGTACGGCCCGATAGGCATTAACCAGACCATATCCGTATAACGAATCTCGCCCAGTCTTGCCTAAGTCCGTAGCGGTCGCTAGCAGACGATCTGTAAGCTCTTCTACGGTCAAGTCAGGTTCCTTTGCCTTGAGCAGTGCTGCAACCCCGGACACAAACGGAGTCGCTTGGGAAGTCCCGCTCGCGTACACATAGTTGCCTCCAGGATACGTACTGAGGATGTCAACACCCGGAGCTGCGATATCTACACTGGAGCCGTAGTTCGAGAAGTCAGCAAGCTTCTTGTCCGAATCAATCGCGCTCACCGTAACCACTCCCGCGATGGATGCGGGAACGAAGCGGTCGGCGTTGGAGCTTTCGTTGCCAGCTGCCGCCACGACCAAGGCCCCTTTTTTCATCGCGTACTTAATAGCGTCCACCAGCGTTTGCGGTGCCTTTTTCTGATTGTCCCCAAGCTCTGCTCCTAGGCTCAGGTTGATCACATCAGCTCCTAAATCCGCTGCATCCATAATGGCGCTCGCTACGTCGTAGAGGTCTCCTTCTCCATTTTCATCTAACACCTTCAATGGGAGAATTTTAACCGAGCTGTTTCCGGTTACCCCCGCTATTCCTTCTGAGTTTAGCTTGGCTGCGATGATCCCGGCCACATGCGTTCCATGTCCTTCGTCATCCTTCGCATCCTTGTCTTGATGGACGTAGTCGTAGTCATTTGCCGTATCCACTCTGCCCTTCAAATCCGGGTGACTGTAGTCTACGCCCGTATCGATGACAGCTACCGTGACTTGCGCGTCTCCAGTGACTTCTTCCCATGCCTCTGGTGCCTGAATCTGACCCAAGCCCCATTGTTCTGAATAGTATGTATCGTCGATCGTGGAAGTAGCATACATGCGCATATTCGGCTCAATGTACTCGACCTGCGGATCCGTCGCCAAGGAATTCAAAACGTCCGCATCCGTCCTGCCATCTAAGCGGATGAGCATGTGCTGGTCAGTTTGTTCCGTGTAGACGGCTCCCTTCGTCATCGAGCGCAGCTTCATCGTTTGCTGGGACGACCCTTCACGGAACTTGACGATGTATTCTCCCGTTTCGCTTGTGGGAACGCCCGCTGCTTCCTGTGAAAGCGAAGGTGTATCCGTATCCGTGGAAGCAGCGTATACAGGTGTCATTCCCGTTTGAACGGACAAGCTGCATACAGCCAGAGCGAGCAAAAATGGTTTAAAGCCTAGTTTCGCGACGATTGTTCTCACTCTCCCCTTTTTCTTCTCTGTTTTTCGTACCCTTTATTGAAGTCACGCAAACTTGTTTGTCTGCTATTCTCCAGTGTACTAGGAAAGTGTTTGATTTACTTTAGAAAAGAAATAGAGAAGGGCCCTTCTCCCACATAAACATGGCTATACATTTTCATTATACGAGTACCTTCCTTATTATATAGCCGTCCCGTTTTGCCTCGCGAATGGTGTCTATTGTGGAGTGCCCATGTGTTACAATATTCGTAATATTACTTCTAAAAAAGCAGCTACTTAGCGTGATGATTGTATGCTGACAGACTGATCCACAGGTTAGGAGGAAAGGGAAATGAAGCCCTTGATTGGTATTTGTGCCAACTACACGCTTGATGACACCGTAGGAACCAAGAGCGGCCTCGGTTTACCTGGCCAGGAATGGCAGGTGCTCGCCGATGATTACGTCAAAGCCATTGAACGAAGTGGAGGTGTTCCTGTCATCTTGCCGGTGACAGACTCCCCAGAGACGCTCCATCCCCTCTTGTCTGTTCTTAACGGCGTATTGTTCAGCGGCGGCTCTGACATCGAGCCCACCTATTACGGCGAGCTGCCGAGACCCGGTCTGGGAGAGATTGATCCCAAGCGCGACAAGCACGAGATCGCGCTCATCAAAAAGGTTCTGAATGAAACCAATCTACCCGTGCTCGGAATTTGCCGTGGCAGTCAGCTGCTGAATGTAGCGATGGGCGGTACGCTTTACCAAGACTTGCAATTGGAACGCCCAGAGGGAATGCCGCACACATTAAAGCACGCTCCCAAATACCACCCCACGCATCCTGCAGCGATCCTGCCAGGCTCACGACTCGAAGCTATTTTTCAGACGCAGGAGCTTTGGGTAAACAGCTTTAATCATCAGGCGGTGAATAAGCTGGGACAAGGTCTAAAGGTTACTATGACCGCTCCGGATGGATTGGTGGAAGGCATCGAGGCAAAAGGTGAGCGTTTCGTCGTTGCTGTCCAGTGGCATCCTGAAATGATGATTGATCGCCATGACGAGTACTTGAGGCTGTTTGAAGCTTTTGTGCAGGCGTGTTGCGAGAGGCTGGAGGTGTGAGGAACGGTTTCCAGAGTGCAAATGAGCTTCTAAGAGACTGCATTCATACAAAAAGCAAAGAAGGAGATCGATATAGCTCGATCTCCTTCTCCATTTACATTTGTTCTACTTTCTCTGCCTCTTCACCCGTTGTTTCTTGATTCTCCGTACCTACAAACCCATCTTCGTCTGCTTCCATTGATTTCACTTCCGGCTGTGGTTCAATTTCCACTTTTACCCTCACTCTTGCTGCCATGCGTCCAAGGGAAAACTTTAGATGCACATATTCCGTGACAGTTTCCTCTGTGCTGTTCATTTGTTTCAGGAATATTCGCCCATGTTCATCAGTGGAAAGGTATTCAGAAGGTTCTTGATCCCCTCCTTGGCCCTCTACATACTCAATGGTTACTTGGGCTTCCGGGTTTGCCGCGCTCCCTCCTGCTAATCGAATGATCTGATCAGTAATGTCGTCACCTGCCATGACTTCGTTGGAGATGGAAGCATGCATAACATATTTCTCAGCTTCCCGCTCCGTTAGAAATTGATCATCAGTGCTATCGTTGGACTCATTCACATCCTGCTGAGCATCGCTCGGGTTCTCACTGATAACTGCGTTTCCTTTTGCAACAGCCTCAGCTTCTCTACTTTCACTGGTGCGGTTTATTTCCATACTAGGATCGATAGTGACATCAACCCGTACCCCTACAGTAGTTGAATTACCATTGTAATTTTTCGTAAACCATAATTGGACATGTTCGACTATTGGCGCGTCTGTTTGATTCGTCTTCTTCAGTTTTAACTTGCCTTCCTCATCCACTTCCAAGTAGACAGAAGGTTGATTATTTCCCCCTGTTCCTTCCGTACTGTTAACCGATACCTGTACTTCTGGATCTGCTTCCTCGCCATTTTCTAATCGAACAACTTCTTCTGTAACATCGGCACCCGTTTGTATCGTTCCTGAAATGGTTGCCACTCTTGCGTATTTTTCAGACTCTGTAATCACGATGTCCATATTCACAGCAAGCAGGATTCCTTCATCTAGGGTAATCTGAACCTCTTCTTTGCTCCTAAGTGGTTCATTTTTTACTCTGGATATCATGAACAAATAGACGCGCTCCTTCGATTGATTAGAGAGACCCTCAAATATCTCTCCAAATCTCAGACCAAGAACTGGCAACATTAAGGCCTCTTTCATTGCGTTCACTGCATCTGTACGTTCAGTTTCGGTTGGGCTATCACTGATGGACACTGCGTTAATTTTTGCAATTGCCTCTTCTTCACTGATTTCATTACTTCCTACACTAGGCTCAATTGTTACATCTACTCGAATGCCTACAGTTATTGTACTGCCATTATTAGAATTGTTCTTAAACCACAAGTGGACGTGCTCGACTATCGGTGTGCCTGTTAGGTTCACATTTTTGAGCTTTACCCTTCCTTCCTCATCTAGCTCCAGGTAGAGAGACGGCTGATCATTCCCTCCTGCTCCTTCCGTGTTATTCACCCATACCTTAAATGCTGAATTTGCTTCTTCTCCATCTAATAATCGAACAACTTCTGCCGTAACATCGGATCCCGCTTGTACTGTTCCTGAGATTGTTGCCGTTCTTACATATTTGTCAGACTCAATAAAAGTAAGCTCTGTATTCGCAGCTTTATTAATCGCATCATCTAAAGCAGCTTGAAGTTCTTCTATACTCATGAATGCCTGAAATTTTACTCTCGATACAATATCCCAGTAGACATGCTCTTTGGCACGATCAGAGAATCCATCAAATACATCTCCAAAATGCAGAGCAAGCAGGGGGGACATCAGCGCCTCTATCATAGCTTCTCTAGCTGCGCTTACTTCGTCTGCGTTATTCCAGTCGTTTACTCTAATAGCGTTGATTCGATTTAAAGCTTCAATTTCATCAGATATTAAGTTTGGGGCAATCCGTACTGTTATATAATCTCCAAAACTAGCATCTGCACCATTAGAAAATGAAACATAAACAAATTCTGTTATAACATGAGTTGATGTATTCTGCTTCATCAGTATGATCTTTCCATTTTTTAATTTGAGGTATTCAGATGGCGTGGGTATATCCCTACTTCCTCCAAAAATTCTTTGAATTCGCACCTGCACATCAGGATTCCTTTGTGCTCCCGCTACCATTCTTAATACTTGATTGGTTACATCCGCTTCCGGCATCACTCCAAAGTCCAATGCAGTATCAAAATAATATTTTTCCATTTCATCAAAGATTGGTTGTATTTCCTTTTGTTCTTTAACCTTCTGAATAAAGCAATCCTGAACTTCCTTCACACTGTTAAAAGGCTGATTCGTGCTGACAAGATAGATCATTTGTTCGATAACGCTTTTTAGTCCTTCATCAGTCAACCCCGTGTTACTAACATCTACTCCTATTAATGGGTCTGAAATAGCTTGTTTCATCTGGTTGATGACAGCCTCGTATTCATTTGCTGATCCATTCGGCTTATATCTAATCTCATTCACTTTTGCAATGACTTCTGCTTCCTCCGCACTAATAACTGGGAGGATTTTAACGTTGATCGTCAAAAACAACGTGTGATTTGTACCGCTAGTTGAAAGACTTACTATAGCATTCTCAAAAATTGAGCTTGTCGTATTATTTTGTTGCGCAACTAGTATTCTTCCATTCGAAGTTTTTAAATACTGTGCTGCTTCTCCATTTTTTCCATTTACGGAATCTACCTTTACGTAGATGTCAGGATTTTTGACTTCTCCCGGATTTAGCTGAACAATAAGATCGGTAACATCCGTCTCTTTCAAAACCTCACTATTCAATACGATTGAGGTTTTATACTTTTCGATCTCATCTTCAATTGGCTGCCTATCAACGATCGCTTGAATCCACCGAGAAAGGGAATCTTGGACTTCAACTTTGGAGCTAAATGGATCTGACTCTGCTAGATTCATTACCTCGGAAGCCAGCATCTCCTTTTGCTCGTCAGTAAAGCTCTCATACCGCTGCCCAAAATCTAAAGCCAGTGTAGGGGACTCTAAAGCTTCAAGCATCAGCCGGATGGCTTCCGTGAACTCCATAGGATTGGTAATCACTCTTCGCGCCACCGCATTGATGTTCTCGATCGCTTCAGCTTCTTCTGAACTGATTACAGGGAGAATCTTTACTTTGATATTTTTATAGAAAACAGTTTGAATGTTATCGCTGGTAAATCGCAAAACAACCATTTGAACTACTGCTCGATCTGTTGTATTTTTCTTTTTCAGGAGTACTCGGTTACCTGCGTATACAGATAAATACTCCGAGTCTTTTATTTCCTGATAGTTCTCATCTGCGATATGATCCATCTGCACCAAGATGGTGGGATTAGGATTTTTCGTTTGAAGCAATGGAACTTCATCATTTGGCAAAGCAGAACGATCCACAACAACAGAATCGAAATACTTCGACATTTCTTGGTAAATCATTCGTCCTTCTAATACTTCTCGAATGGAGATTGCTAGCTCTGTTTGAATTTCGGCTTTTGTAACGAATGGTTTTACACGTGTAATTCTGTAGATGAGATTGTAAGCGACATCATCCTTTTCTTGGTTTGTCATGGAATCGAACTCTTTTCCAAAGTCCAGATCCAGAACATCAGATTGAAGTGCTTCTAGCATTCTTTTAAATGCTGCTTGTCTCTCTTCATATGTTGCATTGCTACTATAAATAGCTTCATTTACTTTCTCGATCGCTTGTACCATTTCATTCTGTTCGATTGGCAACAAACGGACATTTACATAGAGACCATAGCTGCCTGTAAGGTTAACAAATTTAATGAGCACACGTTCTACCACTGCTTGTGTGGTTTTATTTTTTTGCTTGAGCTTAATTGTGCCTTTAGCGTCTATCGATAAGTACTGAGCAGGTTTCGGATTTGACGTCTCCCCACCTTCTACACTTACCAGCATTTGAATCTTAGGATTCGATTCTTTGCCATCCAACAGTTTAATTAGACGATCGTTTAAAATTGTCCCTACTTCGACGTCTGACGCTATCGTTACCGATCGAACATACTTCTGTCCTTCTTGGTAAGCTGGCAGTCGATCATATACATTCTGAATAATTTGGGTTAATGCCAGCTGAATTTCGTCCCTCGTTTGGAATGGTTTCGCATATGCTTTCATTCCCATTCGTTCGAAGACAGAATCCTTGTGTCCATCGCTGAACCCCGAATACAGCTGTCCGAAATCCAGAGCAAGCACGGGATTTTCTAAAGCTTTTTCCATAGCTAGAAAAGCAGCATCGTAATCTTTAAAGGGCTGCCCCTCATAAATAATTGCTGCATTCACTTTACCAATAGCCTCAATCAGCTGTCCTTCTGAGTAAAATCCTTTAGACACTCTTTCACTCTCTACTTTCCCTTTTTCTGTACGGGAAAGATAAGCATTCCCTGCCCCCTGTCCAAGCTGTGCGATGGTGATGGACACCGATGTTTTCCCACTCGGTACAGTAGCAGACCCTATTAGCTTGGCAGCTGCATCTGGAGAATTATAGACTTTGACTATATCGCCAGTTTTTAGTTCTTTCACTTCAATGACGTCGGGCTGACCTTTTTTATTTGTGATTGTGATTTGGTCACCAGACAGCGGGTCTGTTTGAGCTTCTGCGCCATATTCTTTCTCTACTCGTACACTTTCCAAGTAGCCCTTTCGAGTCAAAGTCACGTGCACAATGCCAGATGATTGACCCAATTGTGCTACGCTCACGATAGCGGAGGTCTTTCCACTAGCAACAGTAGCGGAACCCAACAATTTTGTTCCTTCAGCATTGTAAACTTTCACGACATCACTCGGTTGTATGCCCTGTACTTCGATCGTATCAGGCAGGGCTACGTTGTTTATGACAGTGATTTTGTCTACTTCTGGAGACTGGGCTTTCTGTTCTTCGTCGTATTCTTTCGTTACTTTCTCGCTCTCCAAGTAGCCTCTTTGTGTGCGCGTTACTTTTACACTTCCCGCTCCTTGACCCAATTGCGCTATGCTCAGCATTACATTGTATTTTCCCGTTGTTACGGTGCCTGTGGCCAAGACTTTTACTCCTGCTGCATCGTAAACCTTGATGATGTCTCCGGGGGTGAGGTCCGTTACTTGGACTGTATCTGCTACACCTACCAGATTCGTAATGCTAATCTTTTCTGCGTCTACCACCGGAGCTTTTTGCTCGGCCTCGTATTCTTTCGTTACTTTCTCGCTCTCCAAGTAACCCCTTTGTGTGCGCGTTACTTTTACACTTCCCGCTACTTGGCCTAATTGTGCTACGCTCAACATCACATTGTTTTTCCCCGTTGCTACAGTGCCTGTGGACAAGACTTTGACTCCTGCTGCATCGTAGACCTTAATGATGTCCCCTGGGGTGAGGTCCGTTACTTGGACCGAATCTGCTACTCCTACCAGATTCGTGATACTGATCTTGTCTGTGGCTACCACCGTAGCTTTTTGCTCGGCCTCATATTCTTTCGTTACTTTCTCGCTCTCCAAGTAACCCCTTTGTGTGCGCGTTACTTTTACACTTCCCGCTACTTGGCCTAATTGTGCTACGCTCAACATCACATTGTTTTTCCCCGTTGCTACGGTACCTGTGGCCAAGACTTTTACTCCTGCTGCATCGTAGACCTTGATGATGTCTCCGGGGGTGAGGTCCGTTACTTGGACCGTATCTGCTACCCCTACGAGATTCGTAATGCTAATCTTTTCTGCGTCTACCACCGGAGCTTTTTGCTCGGCCTCGTATTCTTTCGTTACTTTCTCACTCTCCAAGTAACCTTTCTGTGTGCGCGTTACTTTTACGGCTCCTGCTCCTTGTCCTAATTGCGCTACACTCAGTGTTACATTGTTTTTCCCCGTTGCTACAGTGCCTGTGGACAAGACCTTGACCCCTGTTGCTTCGTAGACCTTGATGATGTCTCCGGGGGTGAGGTCCGTTACTTGGACTGTATCTGCTACTCCTACCAGATTCGTGATGGTAATCTTGTCTGAGGCTACCTGTGGGGCTTTTTGCTCGGCTTCGTATTCTTTCGTTACTTTTTCGCTCTCCAAGTAGCCCCTTTGTGTGCGCGTTACCTTTACTGCTCCTGCTCCTTGGCCCAATTGCGCTACACTCAGTGTTACATTGTTTTTCCCCGTTGCTACAGTGCCTGTGGACAAGACCTTGACCCCTGTTGCATCGTAAACCTTGATGATGTCTCCTGGGATGAGGTCCGTTACTTGGACCGTATCTGCTACCCCTACCAGATTCGTGATGGTAATCTTGTCTGCGTCTACCACCGGAGCTTTTTGCTCGGCTTCATATTCTTTCGTTACTTTCTCGCTCTCCAAGTAGCCTTTCTGTGTGCGCGTTACTTTTACGGCACCTGTTCCTTGACCCAATTGCGCTATGCTCAGCGTTACATTGTATTTTCCTGTTGCTACGGTGCCTGTGGACAAGACTTTGACTCCTGCTGCATCGTAGACCTTAATGATGTCCCCTGGGGTGAGGTCCGTTACTTGGACTGTATCTGCTACCCCTACCAGATTCGTGATGGTAATCTTTTCTGCGTCTACCACCGGAGCTTTTTGCTCGGCTTCATATTCTTTCGTTACTTTCTCGCTCTCCAAGTAGCCTTTCTGTGTGCGCGTTACTTTTACGGCACCTGTTCCTTGTCCTAATTGCGCTATGCTCAGCATTACGTTGTTTTTCCCCGTTGCTACGGTGCCTGTGGACAAGACTTTGACTCCTGCTGCATCGTAGACCTTAATGATGTCCCCTGGGGTGAGGTCCGTTACTTGGACTGTATCTGCTACTCCTACCAGATTCGTGATGGTAATCTTGTCTGAGGCTACCTGTGGGGCTTTTTGCTCGGCTTCGTATTCTTTCGTTACTTTTTCGCTCTCCAAGTAGCCCCTTTGTGTGCGCGTTACCTTTACTGCTCCTGCTCCTTGGCCCAATTGCGCTACGCTCAGCGTCACATTGTTTTTCCCCGTTGCTACGGTGCCTGTGGACAAGACTCTGACTCCCGCTGCATCGTAAACTTTTATGATGTCTCCAGCTGCGACTTCCATAACTTCAATCGTATCTGCCAATCCTACTTTGTTGACTATCGTAATATTTTCAGCATCAAGAGCTTCGCCAGCACTTTCTGAATCGAAAATAAATTCAGTTCGAGCAGACTCGGCAGAGCCTACACTCGTGACTGTTAAAAAAACACTCCCGGATTTGGCTCCTAACTGGCTGATGTATATAACCACGCTATCTTTCCCAACTGGAACACTCGCCGATCCTAGTAGTCTCCCTGTCGAATTTGAAGCCGAATAAACTTTTACAACATCTCTTCCTGCGAGCCCTTGAACAGTAACCGTATCCGTCATTCCATAGTAATTTTTAATAGCTACAGTGATCCCGTCTGCTATACTGTTGCCTACTCCTTCTGCATGTACCTGTATGGGCAAAATCAGAATAAAAAACATAGCGAGTGAAAGGACAGCTGATAGTATTCTTTTTAGTGAAGTGTTCTTGGCATTCATTGCCATAGGTTGCACATAGATTCCTCCATATTGATTAGGATTAAATTCACAGGAAATAATACCCATAATTAAACCGGCAATAATAATTTTAATTCATCTATTGTTTTTCTGCTGTCGAAAAGTGTCGGCCTATTTAAATAAATACCTACTTATTTCTATTTTAGTAAGAATCAGCATAAAATAATCCCCTGTATTGACTACTGTCAAAAGGGGATAGATACACCTGCTATTAAATTATTCACTTCCTGTTTGGACACGCAATTTCTATCATCCTACAGCTCATTTTGCGTCGGTACAATGGCTCGAATGACGATTTGCGGCCCTTCCGCATCCGGATCTCTTAGCTCCACTCTGATCGAGTAGGATGTTCCTTGAGCTAAACCATTGAAATCATAGTAGTTGATATTTCCTGTCTCGGCCTTCAAGACATCATTCAAGTAAATCTTGATATCCGAAAAATCAAGAGCGTTACTCCAAGAAATCTGGATCAGATTCAGCGTAGACGTCGGCGATAGGGACAATACGGGAACTGCAACTCGCGGGCTCTCCTGTTTCCCTGTTTCCTTCAGCGCCAAATAAACTGTCGCGTCACTCCATAGGGAGCTACTCGTGAAAGGAATCGTTACAGGACCCGGAGTTTGTGCTCCTATCCCTTGTCCAATCCGGTTACCTCCAGTAGGGGCGTCTCTAGTAAAAACCGTTCTCATGTCCTCTCTCATTTTGTCCACTCCTACTCAGATGTTTCGTTTTCATCTACGTCTATGAAACGTAGATGTATACGTTTATGTATTTGTTTTTGAAACGTAGGAGTGGGAGTCTAGTGGTCTTTCTACCTCCTTTCAGGTGTAGGTTCACAAAAATAATATATGTTTGAGTTTTGAGTTGTTACGGTTTTTCAGGAAGGAAATGTTATGTTGAAGTCGAATGCTCAGTGTGGAGGGTGAAAAAATGGGCTTGGACTTGCGAGTTGACACAGGGGACTTGCATCTGTTGGCTCTTAAACTTGGCATCTGGATCGTTCTGATGATTGTAGTGTTAGTGATTGTAGAACGATTAGTTCCAAGATTTCTACGTGGATTCTTTAGAGCAGCATTTGCTCTTGGGGGCATTTATCTTTTTGCAATTTGGCTGAGTTAGAAACATCCAGAAAAAATTAGGCTACTGGAATGTCCAGTAGTCTTTTTGCTTTGGGTCACTAACTGCAGTTTTTATATTCTTTAGTGAGTATTATGAGTGAACCAGAGCAGACTCTTCTTGAACAGCATGTAAATTAAACTATCAATCATGGGTCTTTAGCTTTTTGAAGTGAGAACGAGTAGGGTTTTGCAGTGACTAGACAAACTAGAGTTTACGGTGACAGATCAGTCGAAAGAACTGTATATGGTATAGAGGACCTGTGGCGACAAAAACGGTACAGATTCAAGCACAGCTCTAGGAAAGACTGACCGGATTCGTGAACAATACGGGTTACACAGTGATGGATGTCATGAATAAGGCTGTGGCGGAGTTCTTGCAGAAGTATGGAGGAAAGGAGCCCAAACAGGGCTCTTTTTTTCTGTGTAAGAAAGGGGAACTTTATTGCAGGATGATCAGACAAAAGGAAAAGTCCCACCTCTTTCGAGGTAGGACCTTTCTCTACTTCTTTTGCTCGATTGAGCTTATGAAGTAAGGTTTTTATTACTTGTTAACAACAACAGAGTGCGATACTACTTTGTTTCCATTAGCATCAACGATTTCGTTACCAGCATCTACAACAGCTTTTACTTTAATTTCTTTAGCCAATTCTGCTGTAGAAAGGTCATCTGCCAATGTAATTGTAAATTCTTTATCATTTGCACCTACGCCTACTTGAGCAACAGCAAATGCACCAGTCTCATCCTCTTTAACAGATCCAACCAATACGTCGAGGTCAGCAGCAGTCACATTTGCAGCAACTACAGCTTCACTAAATGTGATTTTGATTGTATTTTTACCAACCAAATCAGCGCTAGCGATAACAGGTTTTACGTTTTCAGTTGCATTTACTGTGGAGTTAGCAGTTTTAATAACGTTTCCTGCCAAGTCTTTTACGTTTTGGATGGTGAAGAGTTGATCTCCGGATGTTTTAACCGCACCATCCTTGAGTGTCAACTTAACAGTTGTGTTATCAGGGCTGAATACTGCTTTTTCGAAAGCAGCTACGCCACCAACAGTGTAATTGTTTACATCGAGGGCTGTAGCTTTGTCAACAGCCTCGCTGTAAATAACTTCAACAGTGTTATTATCAGCGGTTTGGAAGTTCACTGTGTTAACAGTTGGCTTTGTTCCATCCCCAGTAGTAGAGCCTACGGTAAAGGAAATTTCTTTTGCAAGGTTACCGTTACCCAAGCTGTCTTGAACAAGATCAGCTGGAATGTCTACTGTGTAAGTTCCATTTGCTACACCAGTCAGATCAATCTTCACAGCACTTACTGTGGATTTTCCTTCTGGATTGTAAACAGTGAGTTTACCAGCAGTTGACGCGTCAATAGTAGCTGCCGCTTCTACTCCATCTCCATCAACAACAGTACCTACAAGGTCAGCAGCGGTATCGATGAAGCTAGCTACTGCAGCAGATTCATTGAACGAAAGCACCAGATATTTAGTACCCGCAATGTCAACTACTTTGCTTTCAGTAAAAGCAGGTCCAGTGATATCAGCTGTAAATGCAACAGCTTTGGACTGAGTAGCTTGAACATTACCGTTCGTATCAATGATATTTGTTACAGTTACTGTATACACTCCATCGGCAGCAACTGCAGCCGCATTTGCAGCATCCAGATCTACTGTATACACCAAACCAGAAGCGTCAACAGTAGCGTTTCCTGTTTTAGCGTCAGTATCAATAGCGAAAGCTGCTGTTGCGTTGATTGCAAGGCTTCCTGGATTGGATACTTTCTCAGAGTAAGTTACCTTAACTGTGTCGCTATCTACTGCTTGAATAGCTGTTACAGTTGGAGGTACTGTCTCTACAATAGACTTTTTAATTGTTGTTGTGTATGGGTTAGGGCTCAACAGGTTACCAGCCAGATCACTTGCACCGATAACTTCTACTTTGTAGTTAACACCATTCAACACAGCTGGGTTTGTCATTCCAATAGTAAAGCTCTTACCATCAGCAGACAGATTACCGACACTAAAGTTTGCTGTTACATCTTCATTTTTATCATCATAGATGGTTACAGTTCCTTTAGAAGCCAATGTCTCACTAAAAGCAACTTTAGCTGTTACATTGTCAACATAGGATACTTCAGTAACTGTTGGTCTGTCAGAGTCAACAAAGTTCAGTACTTGAGTATATTTAGGTACGTCAGTTACCAAATCTTGTCCTTTGAGTCCACTTACTACCAATGCGTAGGAAGTATCATTTGTCAAAGAGAAGTTAGCTCCGAAGTTAACTGTTACTGTTTTGTTATCAGCAGACTTTTTCAAAGTAACTGTAGAGAAGTCATAACCTGCTCCACCGTTAGCTCCAAGTGGTTTTCCATCAATTGTGTAGTTAGCAGGATTCAAAGCGCCGGTACCAGTATTACCTGGGTTAAATGGAGCTCCGAATTTGATCTCCAAAGTCTTAGCGTTAATAGCACTTATGGAAACACTGAAAAATACGCTACATGATCAGGAAGAAACACGGAAATTTTATTGTATTTTGCAAGCAATTGATTGAAGACAGCAATTTACTACCAATTATCATTCTTATAAAACTCCTACAATTATACGATTCTTCACACACCTAATGCTCACACATTCAAAGTACAAATGAAGTTGAACTAACGGGATCGATAACACAAAAACACACCACGACAAAGCTGCCGCGATGATGATCGGCAGCTTTGTTACACTAACGAGTCGAATAGTTGGTTTTGTTGGGATGTTGTAACCCCTCAATAAACCCGTGATATAATAATAATTGTGCAAAAAACCGAATAAAGCCGTGATAAAATCGGGGAAGGGATAAATGGAGAACTGGGTAAAATCAGGTCCATCAAGCCTTTCGGCTAAATAAAATCTATTTCATAAAGGAGTGAACACCATGCAAACAATCAAAGGTAAAGTGGCGTTAATTACAGGAGCAGGGCGTGGAATTGGACGTGCAACAGCAGTAGCTTTTGCACGAGAAGGTATTCACGTAGGTCTTGTTGGACGTACGCTTGAAAATATACAACAAGTAGCAGAGGAACTTAAACAGTATGATGTGAAGGTAGCAATTGCCGCGGCAAATGTATCGGATTTAGACTCTATCACTACAGCAGTTGAATCAATTCGTGGAGAATTGGGTGCAATCGATATTTTAGTAAATAATGCCGGCATTTCAAAATTCGGCAACTTCATGGACTTAACGCCTGAAGAATGGACAAATATTATCGATGTCAATGTAAAAGGCGTGTACTACACAACACGTGCGGTATTACCGGAAATGATAGAGCGAAAAACAGGTGACATCATTAATATCTCGTCAACAGCTGGTCAAAAAGGTGCACCAGTTACAAGTGCATACTCGGCTTCAAAAGCTGCAGTTATCGGATTAAGTGAGTCATTAATGCTTGAAGTGCGTAAGCAAAATATTCGTGTTACAACGTTAACTCCAAGTACGGTTGCAACAGATATGGCTGTTGAACTCAACTTAACAGACGGTAATCCGGATAAAGTGATGCAAGCAGAAGATTTAGCTGACTTAATGGTTGCAGGATTAAAACTTCATCCACGTGTTTTATTAAAACATGCCGGACTTTGGTCAACCAACCCTTAATAAAAATATTAGAAACATCATGACGCTATCCTATGTATTTTGGATGGCGTCTTCCTTTTTATAGAATAAAAATGCTCTAATAGGGGTGCAACCAACTAAAAAGGTTAAACTAAGCTATCATGAGATATCACTTTCTCTTGAACTATCGGGTTCGATAGTTCAATAAAACACAAGTTCCAAAAAGATTTCATATGAATAGACTAAATGACGTTATAATAAAATTTTTGTGTCGCCATGCAGCAATTATTTGAGTGTTTACAATGAATTTATGGTTTTCAAAGACTTAACATAATGCATGTTCTCGGACTCAAAACTATGAAAGCCACCCTTGAATGGGTTGTTTTTGCGAATAAAAATTAATTTATAGTAGTTTAAGCCTGCCTTGTAAGGTTCCAAATCGCTGAAAATCTGGACTTTCAAAAGGGATTTTCTACGGCAGAGCAAGTGCAAAACGAAATCGGAATTTAGCAGGCATTTGTCATGGAGCTAGGCACTCGCTGATCCGAACATCCGTAAGAATCTGCAGAGGTATATGATCGGTGTAGGGAAGAGATTCATATACACATCGGATTATTTAGATAGGTACTAATGTGGAAACCCGTCACCTTATATCAGGGACGGGTTTCCACATTAATTACTCTCCTTCTAATAGGTATTTATCCTCTTTCTTTAATGATTCTTCAGCTTTCACAAATTTACTCTCCAGCACCTGGCTCAAAATCTGTCCGCTAGTTTTTTCTTTACTACTCAATTGGACTTCATTAGGGGCGGAAGTGACACTAACTGGTGAGTCTGCAGTTTCCTTCATAATACCTCCACTGATTTTTTTAGTATTATTTATCAGGATCATCATTTATATCCATTTGATCTGTACGTACTTGCTACAGACTCAGGTACCCAATCACCTCGCATAAATGTAGCTAGGCATTTTTCCATAAAAAAATCCCCCAGAAATAGCGAGGGAGGGGACATGTTTTGTCTCGTTGTCTTAATCATTATTAACAAACAACGCTAAATATATTTAATACTAATTTGCAGCGAATTCGCTTCTAATGGATGACTCTCTTCCATGTTATATAAAAAATATGTAATCCCGGATCTAGTGAGCTCTCCTTCACATTGAGTGAATGTGGTTCGCCAAAGCGATTTATAAGAAGTCCCAAAGCGCTAACGTTTAGTTCTGGTCTATAATCGCTTACCGAAACGCAGAAGTCCTCATCACTTCCGGAAGCACAGTACATTACGTTATTCTCTTCATCTAAGTATCTAAACAGATTGTCTATTTTTATCGAGGAGTAAGCATCTTCTGCTATTCGAATCACGTTTTCCTGTACCACGTCTGAAAGGTACTCTACCCTTGTTACGAGCTCTGTTTTTTCCACCGTTCATCATCCTCTCACCGGAATAACCAAGTCCTTCATTTTAAGAATAACTAACCTTCATAATGTCTAAGAACGGAATTTTCCTGATATGCCCATTATCTTCAACATGGACTAACCTTGTTCTTGAGTCAAGTACTGTGATCCGTCCACGGACCTTCTCAGCTTCTCCCCAAACCGTTAAAGCCCTTTCGTCTCCATCTTCCTTTGCTTCCACGAGCTGATTGCCTAAGTCCTCTAATTCGAATTCATCTCGAGTCGGACGTTTTGGCGTAGATGCCTTTGCCATCAAATTTACCTCCTAACCTTTTACAGCTATGATAGTATCCATTAGAATCCATTGGACATCTTCGTCAGTGAGCAACTTAACTCTTCTATTATTAGAATTGATCCACTCTACTTTTCCCCACATCATACAGGTGGTTCCCAAATTGTTCTTTTTGTGTCGCCACCAGGTAATCGTTACAGCGTAATTCGCCTGCTGAGCATCCCTAAGGATGTATTCGAACGATTCAAATTCGTCCTGTTCGATCGTAGGCATAGAAACCAGCTTCTCATCTTCCTTCAACTGTAGGTACAGCTCACGTTGCTCTGGTAGCACAAATCGACTTGCCGCAAACATATTGTCTAATTTTCTTACCATGATACCGGCCCCTTTCGTTCCCAGGCTTCCAGCACCGTCATGTTGTCCGGCGCGGATCGCTGCCATTCGATATATTCCTCTCGCGCTAATACTTCCAGCACTGCCATAATACCGCCTCTGTTGCGCCCAGTCTTGATGCACAATTCGTCCACAGTTGGCGTCCTACGCCTTCCAGCTGAGTAGTTGGCGATCACCCGCAGAACTTTTCTCTCGATATCAGACAGCACGGCTGCTCACCGCCGGCGCAACAGCGAGAATATTATCGATGACAAAGACCCTCGGTGCCTTACGTGTGAGGCAATAAGCTTTCAGACGATCCCCCGTAACCTCCATCGGTCGTAAGGTTCGCATTGTTGTCTGGCCTTCTCGGCCCAAATAGATGATCTGAATGTGTTGTTGATGGTCAATGGCGCGTTGTAGTTCCTTTACCACATTGTTCGCCTCCAAACAAGAACGTTTGTTCTGTATTATATGCGAACAATATACGAACACGCAAATACTTATTCTGTATAAACACGATGGATGGTACAATGTGGAAAAGAGAAAGCGGCGAGCACTGATGAAATTTGGGATGAGGAAGCCCAGTCTTAAAAAGAGAATCTCAGCCAGAACCAGCATAAAACGTCAGATCGTGCACCGCACTAAACTAAAAATGCCCCGTGGCTGGGGCTGGTTAAGGAATCCGAAGAAGTACGCATACAACAAAGTCTATCAACGAACCACCTTTGATGTGTTCGCATTAATAAAGAAACTGTTTAAATAAGTACAGCGATACCCTCGCAGTAAAACCAGAAGAAGGGTATCGCTGTACTTATTTAAGGCTATTTTTTACTATTAATCAAAATAAAACCAATCACACTAGCAATAACGATCCCAAGCAAAGCAGTAAATACATATCCGATAAACACAGTAGCATATACAAAACAAAGCAATCCAACTATAGCACATGTAATTCGAGATGCGACTTCTGAGCTATCGTAGTAGAAATCTCCGGTTATAGCCTCTTTAGCCCATAAGAAGCCTGCTAAGCCAAGAAATGCACCTGAGAACAAATTTAGTACCCATGTTAGCAGTAACTCATCATTATTTGTGCTTTCAATAATCGTGTTAATGAACGATGTCAATGTGGGTGCTTTTACGACTTGATAATAAAACTGGGTAATTGCGCCAACAATGAGCGAAACCAATGCAAATGTTGTCAGTCCAACTCGATGTTGGAATGTTTCTAGAAACCCCATTTTATCACCTTCCATTTTTATTATAGATGGAAACCCGAGCCGCACGGATTCCCATTTTGTCTTGTCTATGCTTAGATTTTATTCGTTCTCTAATTCTGCTAGTGGTATAAACCACGCTTTCTTTCCATATGCGCTTGCCCACATAATTTGTTGAGATTTCGGATGTTTTCGCCAAGCACGAAAGATCCCCCATGATTGATGAAACTCCGACCACTTCAACTTACCTTTATTTTCCATATATACATCATCCCTTCAAGTTGACTTTCCCTTGAAGAGAGCACCAGCTTATGCTACAATTACGTTGCGATTTATGTATGTACGTTATTGTAGTGCGGCTCACTGGTAACAGTGAGGTTTTTCTACACTGCCGTTGGCTCTCTACAAGAGCAATGGCAATTTTTTTTGCCCATAGCAATCACCTTTCGTCTATAAATTTTGTAATTGTATCTCAGCAACCTTCTTTGAAACTCCGCACAGAAGAGTTACTTCCGCGTTCGATAGCCCCCTAATAATGTGAGGTGGGGCTAGTAATTCACCCGCAAATGTATTTGCCTGCCACTCAGGATTCATATAGGGCGGTATCGCTTTTTCACTTCTCGCAAGCGAAATATTTACTGGCTGATGCAACATGAAATGTCCGATCTCATGTGCTATGGTAAAGCGATCTCTAGCAACACCAGAGATTGCCCCTTCATAGACTCCCTCTCTAACCATAATAAGGTTCTTTGCTGGGTAAGCCACTGCATACTGATTAGGAAGTTCACGATTATCCACAATCTCCAAAGTAAATTCTTCAAAGACCTGGGGCAATCCTATTTCAAGTAAATGGACTATTGGAAAGTGTTTTACATCCGTTAATCCAAAAGCCGCTCTTATGATGCTCGTTAATTCTCTAATTTTATGCCTGGAATAAGGGGTAGCAGCATAAACACCGCTCATTCACTCACCCCATTATTGCCTTGAAGAATCTTTAAAATTTTCTCCAAGTCATTTGATTCTAACCGCTTATGCTCCCTAGCAAACGCAACTAAAATATCTTTTTTTTCGTTCGAAAAATCCTTCAAATCAAATTTAATGACTGTTTGGGATTCTTCTATGCCCTTTTGAAGTTCTGAGAACTGCTGCTCACTGAGATCGTATATCTCAGAAATCACTTGTAGCCACTCTTGAGGAACATTTCTTTTCCCATTTTCTACTGCCGATAAATATGAAGAAGTCACTCCCAATTTGCTAGCCATATCTTTTAATAGCTCTTCATTGTCAATTCTGAGCTTCCTGCAAAATTTTCCAAATGAAGTTAACATTGGTTCGTTCCTCCCTTCTATTCAGTTGATTTATTAAATTCATAATATATCATTCTGCGAATATAATCAACATTTTTTGTTGATTTTGTTTTATTTACGTGAAATCGTTTCAATTCTATAGTTAACTCTGTGATTTTGATTGTTAAATAGCTCCCCCGGATTTCTCCAGGGAGCTTTTCCCTTACTATTTTATTTTTTCTGTCACCCGATCCAGCATCGTAAACATGAGCCAGGGCAACTCGCTCAATACGCCTGCTGGATCTTCTTTCAATATAAGTTTCCATTTATCCGGTTCATTCAGTAGTCCTTTGCATGCAAGACTGTCGATTGCCTTCAATCCTGCTTCACGTTCCCAATCCTCCAGCGTCAAAGGCGTAGCCTGACTGTTATTCACAGGGTTATCCCCTTTCTGTTGATGGGTGTCCCACCATCCCTCGTCTCCAAGCCCGTCATTTAAATCAACCGTATGCCCCGCCAACGTTTGACCGTTCTTGTACTGATGTAGATTCGCAGCAAGCGACAACCGTCCTTTGCTCCAGGCATAGGTCTGCCAAAAGTTTGAGCACGCCCCTCGTTTTGCCATTTCATCGACCACGGCATAGGATCCATATACCCCGATCAGATATCCAGGCAGTTCTTTCGCTGCAGCTCGCAGGTATGCCTCAATTGCATTGTAATCGGCGGGCTGCGCGTCATAGTCTACGGCAAAGTAGATAGCCGTCCCTTCCGGCTGGCCGATCGACTTAGCTTCCTGTAGTGCTGCTATGCCATCTCGCGTGCCGTTTGTTGCCCCGCCAGCAGCATCGTTATTACCCCGTTGAAAGACAGAGACAACTTTCATGCCTGCAGCTGAGATCAGCTCTGCTTCTGCCCTAGTCAGCCGCTTCCACGCGTACTGGGCTGGAACAAGATAACGGCAGACAAATTTCATGCCTGCCTCCGCGATCGCTTTCGCCTTAACTACCGTCAATGGTATCGCACAATCGATTCCCTTACAATTTTCCACTTTGGTTCCCCCTCTCGTTCAACTGCTCCATTATTTGTTTGAAAAATGCCGGGTATGCTACACCGATATGTCCGAAATTCTCCAGGATGGAAATACCCTCCCGGCCAATATAGAAGTAAAGCGCCAGCGTGCGGAACACTGGTGAGTCGTTACCCATGAGCTGATCCAGCATTACTGCTAACCCGATAACAAGCAGGATCACACCTTTTCGCACACCGCCCCAGAACATTACCTCTGAATTGACCTTTTTCTGTTTGACTGCTCCCAACAAGCCGGTCGCATAGTCAGCGATCATAGCGTAAATCAGCAGCTTTAACGTGATGTCCCAACCTCCGAGGAATACGCTCATTGCAGAACCCACAATGGCAACCATTCCTCCAACCGTTGCCTCTTTGCCATTCGCGCCGATCGCTGCCGTGATAATCGTCTCTTTTATGCTCATCTATTTGTCCCCCTTGCCCCAAGGCATAAGTAAAGCCCCGATCGGTTCGAGGCGGGCTGTCATTCTTATGTCATCTGCGGATCTCCGCGCTGATCTGGCTTAGTTCCTGTTTTACCCGGGATATCAATGTAGGGAAAGAGCTACCGAATGTGGCTTCCAGTGCAAAACCGCTAGGCTCATATACTTCTTTGACCTCCGTGATCCGGCCATCCAAAGTGACTCCCCAGTCTTTATTTCGGATCGTCACAATGTCCCCCAGGTCGTAGTCCTCACCATATCTGAACGGCCCTGTCGTCATGATCTGGCCTTCCAGGAGCAAATCGGCTTGCATTTCATCAAGCTTCTGCTGCCCGCGATCGTAGAGCGAATCTGTTTCCGGTAAATCCCTGGCGTCGATGAATACCTCTTTTCGATCTAGCCCGGACGCTTCCCCCACCTCCACGATGTCGCGCAGCTCACCCTCGCCCTGCCCCGCAACTATAGCGACATTCCGGTAATTGACTTCACTATCAACAAAGTGCTGCGTTTTAATCGATTCAAATTCTGGGCTGAAAATCACCGGTGGGTTTACGAATTGACCAACCGTGAGGTCTCTGCCCTCGTATACTTCAAAAACGTACTTCCGTAGGGATAAGTCCAGGACGACACCCCAGCCAAGGCCGCTGGCGAGTGACAGCTTCTCCAGCTCTTCAGTGAGAGGTGCGTACCTGGTTTGCCAAGATATCACGCTGCCCCGAGCCTGGTCTGTCTCATTTACCATCTGCTCAATTGACCGTTTAGGATCTTCGGGAGCGATCGCGTTCTCAAGCACATAATGCTTCATGACTGTCTCAGCTGGCGCTCGGATTGAGTCGTAAGCCTGTCCAACCGGAGGAAAAGTGATTCTGCGTGCCAAGACCTCTCCCAATGACTGCCCGACGATCTTCCAGACCTCCCCTTGCTTTCCGCTTTCATCGAGCGTGATTTCTCGATGCTTGATCACGCCAATGTTTTGTGCTCCGCGCCCGAGGATTACCAGGTTATCTTTTTGGAGAGAATCTACATTCCGTTTATGCCGGTTGATGTGGATCTCAAACTCTCCTGGTCGGTGCCACCGGCGAATAAACATCAAAGATTCGTAGTCATCTATTTCCCCCAAGATGGTAAGGTCAGGCGACAGAATTCGGATCGGATTCAAGGCTGCTCACTCCTTTCTAGGAGGGCCACCGCCCTCCCGAGGCATAAAAAAATAACGCTACCTTGCTGCGTTATACGTTCGTGCGCTTTTCCATTGTGGCGTTGTACTCTTCCTGTGTGATCCAGCCCTGCATGAGCGAGTTATCGATCAAGCTTTCCGTGTAATTGTCTGCGGCAAACTGCATAACGGGTTGCTGGTAGACCGGATCCAGTTCCGGTAGCTGCCGGGAGCCGTTGAGATAAACTGCGTTGGAATAGAAGCTGACCATATACGGTTTGAATGTTTGTGCCATCGTGGAACACTCCTTTGATTTTGAATTGTTTATTGCAACATGGAGAGTATGTCCTCCATGAAAGCAAGCTGATCATCGTTCATCCGTTTCACAATGCGTTGAAGATTCGCTATTTCTTCCCGCACACTTTTCATCTGTTCTTCTACGGTAGTAGGCGGGACGTAGTCAGGGTTTAAAATAAACCCTTCCTCATCGCTGTACAGATACTCCATCGGTTTTACTTGTGGAGGGATGTCAGCTATCTCATAGATCTTCGCGTTGGGATCTCCGAAAATCGTGTTATTCCCAATGTAGATACCGCCGGACACGATCTCTGCGATTTCTGTGATCGCCACCACCACGCCGTTTTGAACAACTACTTTCATTCTCTCACCCCCTAGAACAAAGTCTTTTCCATGAAGATTGTTGTCGGCGTGATCGCCGTCCCTACCAGCGTCCCTTGTACATCTATACTGATGTCGCCGTTCTCGTCGTAATAATACCGCCTTCCTACTTCCAATCCAGAAAAGCCGCCGCAAGCCCCGTCTAACGTGACCAGACTCTGTGATCTAGCCACGCCAATCGGCATATTCTTGAAAGCGTCGACGTCCAGCTGCTTCAAATAGGACGTGTATGGCGATCCACTAGAATACGCCAGAAATATTTCGTTCTCTTCCGTCTGGATCAAAGATACGTAAGATAACTGTTGCCCCAAACCAATCTTGAGTGTCCGTTGGAATTTGTAAGGCGAAGGAATGATGTTTGTTGAATCTGGATAGACATTTTTCACAGATATGTCAATCCTGCATTCATTCGGACTTGATTCGTTCGACAGCATGTACGCCCATTTTTCATGACGGTCCTTGAAGTAAAGAACCGCTTTCCGTCCAGCTGGTGCTGGCTGCGTGAACCTGCCCAAATAGTCGATTTTGTTTGTGGCTGGATCAGTTAGTTTGTACACATCGAAATAATATTTATGTGTACCGCTGTTGTTCTCCCATACATCGACGTGAAGGTAATCGTCCCAGAATACAGCTGAATCCCATTGATAGTTATAGTTCACGTTGTAAATTGATCCAGCGCTGTTCAGTGGAGTCATGAATGCAATTGTGACGGCGCCACTCTCGTCGTATGTGATGTTTGCGTATCCAACCACTGGATAGTTATGGGTGCTAGTCGGCTGGTATATTCCCCAGACGGCAACTTTCCCTTCATCGATCACCCGAATAGCACCAGCCCGTCCAGGGCTTCCGGCGATATTGGATGCGACCGCAGAATCTAAAACGTCGGAGTTCTTGTCGTAAGTCACCGTGAACAGGCGAAGTGTCGTGCCGCCCCTGCACACTCCAGCGAAGTAAATTTTGTCTTCCGTTTCCTTCAACTTCGCCATTTTTTCGAACACAGTGATCAGCGATGCGTTCTGTTTGGCACTGCAAGTCACTGCATACCCATTGATCGTGACGACACCCATCAACAGGGCACTTGTGCTTTTTTCATTCAGGAAGACCAAAACTTTCGAAGCAGAAATCTTATGGAAAGTGATGTTCCAATTATAGTACCAAGTCGAAGCTACATCTGTTTTCTTCAAATAAGTTCCGTCCGGCTGCTTCTCCCACAGAATGAATCGTACTGGCGTATTGGCTTCGTCGTAGTTGACATAGCTTTGCAGATACAGCGTATCTGTCAGTTTCAATACCTTCGTCGCTTCAATATTCACCATCCTGACAGACGCGATGACTCCTACGTCCTTCGGATTGTTCAAATTGCTATCAAACGGAAGGTTTGCGATCTTTCCGTTCGGCTTCAGCTGCACGACCTTCTGTGTCTGGATCGCGCTGTCTGCCTGGTACGACATATCCATGACTGCTCCCCCTCCCTAGTAATCTTGCGGAATTACCTCGTTGTTGATGATCCCTGGAATCAGGAGTGTATCAGCTGATATAGACGTTCCGACAAGAACCGCCCCGTCCGTATAGGACAAGTCGCCGAACTCATTACAGTAGTATGTCTGTCCACATGCCAGGTTCAGCCCCTTCAGAACGCCTTTCAACTGGATCGTGACACTTCCAGAAGAAGCATCATGTGTTGCCAACCCGACAGGCATCGACCCCCTTGCTGATATATCGACCATCTTGATATTTTCGCCACCGGTGATGTTATGACAGAAGAACAGATGGAATTTATCTATCCCAAAAGGAACGATGTCAGGTCTGACTTCTGTCGCGTTGTTGATCGTGTAGTCGAACTGTTTGATCAGCTTCACTTCTGGCGTACCGTCAGAACGTCTGTTCAGCTGGAAGAATGCCGCCCTCGTCCCTCTTATAGATCCAGTCGTCGGTACTTCTGCACCCACAAGCAAAAACGTGTTATAGCTGATTTTGGCTAACCTGTGAACTGACATAAAATTGCTATCGCCGTCGTTTACTCCGTAAGGAAGGGGATAGGTAGCGCGACTACCTGCGTCCAACGTCAGCGTCCCTGTTATTTCGTCGTAAGTGACGTACATATAGTAGGCGTAATAGTTTCCGTACGCTTGATGGTAGATACTCTTTAGGATCAGGAATTTATTCTTTGCATAAGGCAAAAGCAAAACTTCTCTTTGTGTGTACCCTGAACTGTTGGATGAACCTAGTTGCTGTCTGCTCTTGACCACCGTTATTTTGTCGGTCGCTGGGTTGTAGTCAAAAACATTCCAGGTCGTGATCAGCGATTCGTTCGTCACAAGCAAGTATCTGTTTTTGGATAGCCTTATGCCTGCTACCCCAGTCTTGACGTTTGCGTCAATTCCAGCTATCGGCGTCGTTGGTACGTCGATAGCGTTGGTAGTTAAATTGAACGAAACGACCGTGTACAAGACTCCTGCATTCCCAGCACCGCGATTGTAAAAAATCATGTACTTGACGATATCGGGAGAAACGGAGACTTTTTCTACCCAGAAGTTATCCTTCCCATAGTTCGTACCCGTTTCAATCGCACGACTAGCAACCAGGCTGATCACTTTCGTCGCCATGTCTACATTGACAACGTAGGCTGACAAAAGTCCATTCGTGAATATCACAAACTTTCCGTTTGGCAGCTTGTCGATAAATAAGTCGTGTGTGTAGCCGTAAGCAGATACGAACGACAGCGCTGTGTTCGTTGGTGTTTTGATCGACCCATCTGCGTTATGTTCAACCAGCAAGACTTCTATTGAAGAGGGCGGCATAACATACGCCAAAAGCGTGAAGGTCTCGTCGATCTTGTACGCTTTAATGGCGTAACTAGGCTCTTTCGTGATAACATCTGAAATTGCTCCTTGTAAAATCGCTTCTCTCTTCGTCTTTCTGACGTACCCCTTCGTCACTTCGCAAACATCGCCCAACTTGACCGCTTCCCCCGGCAACAAGGGAAGTGTCTGCTTGAGGTTTTCGATGTTCATGCTGCTGGCGAACGACGAAAAACCGCTGAATCTATTGAATCCCATTTATTCCATCTCCATTCCTGAAATATAGCAGTTCAGGACGCTTGCGGTATTACACCAAAGATGGACTGTGTCGCCAGCTTCCAGATTTAATACATCGCCATCGATCGCAGGAATCTTCCCGACCACTTCCATGCCGCTTAGAAGTTCGTGTTCAACACCTTTTGCCGTGTTCTTTGGCACAACTGCAAAACTAAATTCAACACTGGCAGCTGATCTGTTGTTTAGCCAGATTCCTCGTATTGTTGTAGCCACTGATACGGTAAAGGTATTCGTTGCAGCTGGATTGCCTGATACGATTCCTTGAAATAATCGTCTTGTTCTCCCTACCATTCCAATCAACTCTCCTTTCCTTTAGCCCCCGAAGTAGAAAGCGATTTTCTTGCTATCTTGATAGGCAACCTCGCTGTATTTTGCTTTTGCCTGACTGTACCATGAGAGCCAATCTGCATTTATTAGGTCTTTCATTGCTACCCAATCCTGCCACATGTCATCGGTCGGAATCGTGATTAGCGAGGATACCAACCCGCACACACTCTGATTTAACCGTTCGTCAGTCACTTGCGACTGTTCGATGAAAGACTTCCCGGCAATCACCCGCACTTGTGCCAGCGATATTTCGTGTACGGTTTGCGTGCGAGTTAAGCCAGGCGGAACTGGTACCGCAGCCGGTACCCCTTGCTTCACCTCTGCTGTGATCACTCTCTCGTTAAAGTCCAAGCGAACAACCACCCGGTCTATGCGGTCGTTTGTTGGATCGGCATTTGCGATCGTCAGGCACTTGGCTCCATTCGCAATTTTGTACATATAGCCCAAGAGAAAAGCGTACCCCTCTTCAACCAAAACCTGCATGTTTGTACCGGTACCAAAGACGCGCAGCCGGTCATCCGTGTGGAATACACCGCTGGTCAAAAACAGATTGAAGTATTCGGCAAACTCAGAGGCGCGGTACTCGCGCTGATCCTCGTCTGTCGAATCGAAAAAACGATAATACTCAGCCATGCCTACACCCCCAAGTAGCGTTGCTTCCAGATGATCTTGACCTTTACGTTCGTGGCCCCATCATCCGTGCTGTACTGAATTTTGTTGTCACCCTTCTTCATTTGCCAGAAGGTAGAGTCCAGATCGATGTAGTGGAAAGCGTTTTGTACGTTCCCGTCCCCATCGTCAATCTCCACACGCTTGTTACCGAAAGCAGTCGTGATGATTAACGTCTCGTTTGCCTTGATCTCCCGATTAACGCGAATGAATTCGCCAGTTGTCAGGTTAGTCACTTTCGGATTCTGGCAAGCTCCGCTGAACTGAATCTCAATCGGTGATTCGACGTCTCCAGCATTCTTGAACACGAGCTTGCTTCCCCGCATGGAGAACATGGTGCCCAGTCGTAAAGGAAACTGCATGCCACCCACAAAGTCGGACATTTCATACTCTCTTGCCTTCTCGTCCAACCAGAACGGTTCTGGACAGATGAGTGTCAGCAGGAACTTTTGAAACGGGCTGTTCTGTCGGTCCGGTAGAGTCGGTGACATATCCGGGATCGCTTGGATCACTTTCACACCACCGTCATACTCATATCGCAACGTGCCAGGACCAAGCTTGGGATTGAGCACCGAAATGAGCTTCTTACGGCGACTTGTTCGCTCTAACAGATCTGTGGCGACGATTGCCCCTTCGATGCTTACAGTTCTAACGTCCAGCAGACTATCAATGAAAGTACGGCCATCTTGAAAGGGTGACTTTTGCATCTGAATGTCTGCGTCAACGGCCCCGGTGCCTTCAAGTTTTGTAACCAGAAAAGGGCGAGTGTTGCCTAAAATGACACTCTCGCCTCTTGTATTTGTAAACGTCAATTTCCGCATTTACATCCCCCATTCCAGTGCCAGTTGGCGAGACACCTGCAAGTTCTTTCTCGCTGTTTCGGCAGGTGTCAAAGGCGTAGGACTATTGAATGTGTTGGTTTGGTTAATGGTTGGTTTCATAAACGTTGCCATTGCCTTGGCAAGAGCATTGTAATCGATCGCCTGGGCACCAACTTTTGGGATATCGTAGTTCGGAATAACCTGGGAACCTCTCGGTAAATGAAGCAATTCCGGACCGTTTTCCCCAACCCATGTAAGCCCGGATTTTGTCACCGTACCGCCAGTTGCTAGCCCAGGTGCTGATCCACCGCCACCCGCACCACTCATACTGGAATCGCCAGTGTTGTTGCCCCCACTTCCAGATGAACCCCCTCCAGAAAGCGCGCCTCTAATCTGGCTGACGAGACCATCGATCCAGCCCTTTAACTGTTTCCACAGCCATGACGTTTTGCTTTTGATTCCGTCCCAGAGGCTAATGACAAAATCCTCACCGGCTTCAATGAAGTCATCTGTAAACTCCTTGATCTCAGTGATCGTATCGTTCATGTAGGTAATGAAGTCGCTTTTGATCTGCTTCATGCCATTAACAACTGCTTCTTTGGCGGCACTAAGACCTTCCGTAAAAAACCATTTGATTTTATCCCACGCTTCAGAAAGAAAGGTCTTGATCGCATTCCAGACAGTAACCGTTGTTGTTTTGATTGCATTCCAAGTCGTTGTCACAAGTGTTTGTATGCCTGCCCAAACCGTGGAGAGGAACGACCTGATCCCGTTCCATACCGTTTCTGTCAGAGACTTAATTGTCGTCCAAGCCAAGGTTACATAGCCTTTGATCGCTTCCAATGCCCCGGAGAAGATGAGCTTGATTCCTTCCCATATTTGAGCAAATGCTGTCTGCAGGTTTTCCCAGATTAGCTGTGCATCCACGACGAGTTGTGTGAAATTACCCGTGACCAAATCGTAGATCAGTGGGACAGCACCTAAGAATACATTCTTGATAGCTTCCCAAACGCCACTGAAATACAGTTTGACCCCTTCCCAAATCAACACCAGACCATCCTTCATGCTATTGAAAATGGTCATGGCTGCCGTTACAAAAGGAGTAACGATCGCCATGATGGTGGAAACAATCAAGTCCCATCCAGTGTTGGCAGCCTGCTTTACGCTATCCCAAAGCGATGACAGGTACGTTTTGATTTCATCCCAATGTTGTTGGATCAATAAGGGGATCCCGATAAAAGGTGCGATGACAGCAAGGATCACAACTCCCCACTCCGCAAAGAAAGATTGTAGCCACCCCCAGAATGAGGTAAAAAACTCTTTAATCCCATCCCAAGCAGAGGCTAACGAAGTGACAATGCCGTTCCAGAGATCAATGAAGAATTGGCTGATCGGTTCCCAATTGTCGTATATGAGGTAAACAGCTGCTCCTAATGCTGCAATCGCACCAATGGCTATACCTACTGGACCCGTTAGGATTGCCATTACACCACCTGCGGCTGCAATTGCCCCTGAAACTGCTGAGAAGGCAGTAATGATGGATCCAATGGATGTGACAAGGGATCCAAGCAGCATGAGGACGGGTCCAATGACCGCCACAATCCCCCCGAGAACGACAATTGCCGTTTGCATTCCGGGGCTTAAATTAGAAAACCAGTTTGAAACACCAGCTAAAGCCGCCGATAACTTAGGCATCCATTGTTCCGCCATGTTGAGCAAGACTTTTCCCAAAGGTTCCATGGATTGCTGAATCTCACGGAAGAACTTCGTCATTCTGGTTCCAAAATTATCTTGAATGGCGTTTCCGGCCTTCTCCGTTGCTCCTTCGATTTCCCCTAATTGATTGGCTGACGTGTTCATGGCTAGGATTACTTTGCTTCGTACGTCCTCCCACTGCGTACCAAAGAGGGCCACGCCAGCCTGATTCTGCTTGAGTGGATCGTCCATAGATGCGAGTGCTGCGATGGTTGCCTGGAAGGCTGCATTTGCTTCCGATCCGCCCGATGCGATGGCTTTGCCCATTTGGTCGGCATTCAAACCAATGGCAGCAAACCCTTCAGCTGTGGTTTTGCTGCCATCTTGTGCGCGAATATTGAACTCTTTGACACTGTCCCCGATTTTATCAAGGTTCCAGGCCCCACTCTCAGCTCCTGCGATGAGGATCGCGAGCATTTCGTCAGCGCTTTTTCCCATCGAGGCGAATTGCGGACCGTACTCGCGAAGAGTATCTAGCAGTTCGCCTGAATAGTCGCCGCCCTTTTGAAATCCTACGGTGATCAGATCCATTGCCCTTGATCCATCAATGTTGAAGTTCTTCATCAGCACGCTGGCGGTACGAACAGACTCATTTACATCTGCATCAAATGTCTTTTGAAGGATCAACGCATCTTCTGCAAGGCTTTTGACCTCACCCTCATTTAGACCTTTGATCTGTTGCTTCACTTTGATAATCGAATTGTTTACTTCTTCCAAGCTGTCACCAAAACCAGCGGACCAAACTTCTTTCGCCACTCCCCCTAGTCCTTCTGCCTCTTCTGCAGTGGCTCCCAGAGCAGCCTTTATCTTACTAGCCGATCCCTCCATGTCCGACGCTACCTTACCAGCCATCAGGGAAAGTGATGTAAGTGGCACTGTCAAACCAGTAGACATGGAATCTCCCGCTGATTTCATGCTCTCCCCGGCTGTCTTTAGCTTTTCTCCTGCTTGGCTCAAGGACTGACTCAGTCGTCCCCATATCATGGTTTGCTGCTGCAGTTCGCCGTTCACTTGGTTTAGATTCTGCTGCAAGAGTTGATAATCGCGGATCATGTTATTGAGGCGGACTTCCATCTGCTGAGCTTCGCGTGAGTCAGCTCCTCTGGTACGAACCAATTCTTGATACTGGCTGTTGAGTAGTCCGATTTTTTGTCCTTGAAGAGTAAGTTGATTGTTCAACGCATCGGATTCCATTTGTAGACGTGTACCTGCATCTGCAACTTCATCTAATCCTGCTGCAGAACGCTCGAATTGGCTCTGTGCTACTTTCATCTGTCGATCCAGTGCGGCCATGCTACTGTTTAAACCAGCGTCTTCTAGGCCCAACCTGACAACCAGTTCACCGACTTCAATACTTTCTGCCATCTACTCACCTCCTACAGAAAGCCGACTTCATCGATCGCTACCGATTTCTGGGCCTTCTCTTTATTCGCAAAACGAACAATCTCCAAATAAAAAAGGATGTCCATGCCGTCAATCTCTGGCAGTGACCATCCCTTGTTTATTAGGTCCAAATAAATTTCTTTGACAAAATCGAGAGGGTCAAAGTCCTCGTCTACACGTTTGGGGAGGCTGGATCCGTTCCCATCGCATTGGAAGTCTGACCGATTACGCTATTGATGCATCCAACAATGGTTTCAATAATCTTATTTGCAGCGATGCCATCATAAAATTCATCTCGCGTAAATTGGTTTTGGAACAAGTCGACAACGTAATCGACCATCGTATCTAGGGCTGTCTCATCCAACGAGTTCGCATTGAATTTCTTCTGCATTTCAATGGTTTTGCGAAGCGCTCGACCTGAGATGAAATTCAATGAGTATGTCTTATCCTGATTTTCAGCCTTGAGTGTAATTTCCACGTCTATCCCTCCAAATAGAAAAGGCGGCACTTGCTGCCGCCTCTCTGTTATTAAACAATGGCTACGCCGTCATAGACTTTCGTGAACCAGCTTGTGATCACTGCCGGCTTAATCCCCTCATCATCGCTGTCGACACGTGCACGCCACTGGCCATCGCTTTCTCGAGGCAAAAATGATCCAGTGATTGTTGGCGTTTGGAAGGACGGAGAATCTTCTTTGGTGTTGAATTCCTCTTCCGCCGGTGTGAATTTCCCTTTGAAAAGCCAGTAATATCGATACTCTCCGTTCGATTTTCTGCTCCGAAATCCGAGAGCTAAGTAAGGCGGATTGTCATTCTTGCTGTCAATCATGACACCATTTTCATCAATCGTAGATCCAAGAATCACTGATTGAATATCAGATGGTAGGTCCTTCACGTTGATCTCTACCTCAACTCCTCCCAAAGATGTGGCTATTTCAGCTGCTTGGTCATCCGCATACAGCGTTTCGCTGTTCACCTCAGGTGAGATCGTTGCAGTAATAGCTCCTGGAATAGGAACCGGTGTTGCGTATGTTTCCGTGGCTTCGTCGGTCATGAGAGCATAATGGAGCTTGTCCAAACCTACTCGGACACCTTTACCTTTGCCCATGTTTACTCCTCCTTGTGCGTGCGATACCGCAACGCTTTATGGTAAATGGCATTCTCTTGCTCGTACAGATCCATGGCGCTTGTTCGGACAAATCCCAATTCTGTCATGGTGATATTTACTTGTTCCGTGATGGCCGAGGTGCTGTCTTTACTCCATACATCTACTTGAATAGAAATGCCAGCTGCAAATGCCTTATCATCTGCAAAGTGTGTACTGGCGTTATCTAGTTCAAAGAAAGTAATTCGCGGAAACTCCTCTGCTTTGGGCGCTGCGAGTTGATAGATTCGCTCGCCACCCAATAAGGAAATAAGCGCTGCATTCTCCAGCAGCGCCATACGTACAGTCGCTTTCATGTCCGTATTCATCTAATTCTCAACCCCTTCCTGAGCTCTTCTGCAAGGATCTGCAGGGCTTCATCCTTCTTTTCTCGGAAGGCAGGTTCAATGAACGGTTGGGCAGATTGATTGGATGTTCCAAATTCGATAAAGTGAGCGCGCCAAGAGACTTTCTTGTTCGGACCGATTAGGACATATTTGAGACCGTCCTTTCTTCGAATACCGCTAACAGTTATGTTGTCACGGGTATGGCGGGCATAGCTCAAGTTTGAAACGGCTACCTTCTGCTGCATGCTTCCAGCGACTGCTTCGCCGGCCGCCTTCAATGCATTTCTTTCAACTCGTGCAGATCCAGCCTCCAACCTCTGGCGTACAGCTCTCAGGATTTCATCAATACCCGTAAGCTCATGTTCACTATGCATTCAGTGGACCTTCTTTCGCCATGATGTGCGTCCTGGTTCGATTTTCATAAGGGTCTTCCTGCACGCTCGTAATGTCTAGAACACGCCCTTGGTCAATGATTCGCATATCCGTCCGAATGTCCGTTCGGTAGCGCACCTCATATCTAACAACTTTTTCTGCATTTTCAGCACCAGCAGCGAAGAATTCCCGACCATTGAGAGGCTTTTTCCCAGCCCATATCGTTGTGAAGTCCATCCATACACCTTTTGCAATGCCCTCGCCATCGGTTTGACTGGTTTTCTGTTGAATGATTATCCGACTATTAAGCTTCGCTGGGTTCATTAACCGCACCATCGCCAGTAGATTTTACTTCTGTTCCTTTGCCTCGACTCTTCTCAGCTTCACCAATGTAGCCGCGCTCCTGCAGGTATTTTGCTCGATCCGCATCGACGGTTTCATAGACTGACTCCGCTGCATAGTAGACACTGGTGTTTTTATCGATGAATTCCCGCTTTACCGGGTATTTTTTCATACGTGCTTCCTCCGTTTCTTAGCTTTTCAGCTGTAATATGAGGCTTTCAAAAGCAAAATTCAGCTTTCCAATCGATACGCCTGGATCGCGATTCTCGTAATGAAGTGCTACATACAACATGATTGCGAGTGTATATCTCTTAGTTGTTTTCGCCGTATCGGGTACACCTGCATCAGCCAAGTATTCTTCGCCTGCCCCCATAAGAAGAGTGAGGATCCCATCATCCTCACTCCCATCAATTCGCAGGTACATTTTCAACTCGGTAACCGTTGGCATGCGTCATGCCCCCGTTCTTGGATTAAACTTCAGGTACCACTTTGGTGACACGGAATGCGGATTTTAGTTTGATTTTATGATCAAACCAGGCAGTCAAAACGAACAGTTCCACGCCCGTTTTGACGTCTTTGTCGCGATCATAGATCATCTGTGGATCGTAGTTGAAATGAGAAAAACGGAAGTCACCTACGACTGGATCAACAGCAGAGTCGCAGAACACAACTGGTTTACCTAAAACCTGCTCAGGCTGCGCGTTGTAAAGAGTGGCATTGCCGTTTGCCAACGTCTCGATGATCTCGGAGTAATCCGCATAGCGCATGATGATCTTTGCGTTTTCGCGGTAGTCCTCGTGCAGATCTGCAATGGCGTTTTTAATCGCTTTGTATTTATCTGTTCCCGTGACTTCTTTGATACCTGCACCGTAGAAAGACATGCTTTCTTCGCCTGCTTTTGGTGTCTTCGCAAAGGCAACTTTCTTCTCTTTTGCGGCCAAACCACTCTCCAATCCCTGATCTACTGTCTGGACCAAGTTGGTATCTGTAGCTGCAAGGATCGTTTCAGAAAGTGGCACGAACACCTTGAATTTATTACGACCGAACGATACGACGTCGCCCTCAGCCTTGATCTCTTTCGCTGTTTCCGTGTCTGCAATAAAATCATCGTCATCCAGGGTGAAGGTAATCTTCGGAATCTCTAGGTTGGTGACATTGGTGTATGTCGAAGTATTCCGCAGTGGGTTTTTGACAAATGGCTCATGCAGCAATTCTTTTGTCATGGTCGAAGGGAGAATCTTTTCGCCACCTGTTGAATTGCGATCGCCAAGTGCTGCTTTCACGTCAGGAGATACATCGCGGCTGCGAATGGTGGCGCGGATCAGCTCGGCCTTTGCTGCTGTAACCTTGGCTTTCGGATCTTCAACGCCATCCAAGTGAGTCCGACTTCGTTCCAGAGAAGCGCGGACTTGCTCTTCTTCCTGGTCGTGTTGATCTTTCAAGACATTAAAACGTTCTTGCAGCTCAATCTTCTTCGCCTTGAGCGCTTGGACATCTTCAATCGGGGTGAATGGATCGCCAGCTTTGACGACAATTTGATTTTCCGTGTCTTTCAGTTGATCGCCTACTGTTTTCAATGCCATTTTCAATTCGTACAGGTTCATAGTCGTATTCCTCCTAGGTATGTGGTTAGATTTTCTACGTTTGCACGAGATTCTTGGATGAGTTTTTGGCGTATTTCTTGCTCGTTTTGGCTATTTTCCGGTTGTTTTTGAGCAATTTTTGCGATGTTTTCAGGTACATTTTGATACCTGGCAAACAATTCAGCGTTCACACTTGCCGCAATCTGTTTAGCTTCGCCTACGATATCGCAAAGTCCGTAGTCATAGGCTTCTTGAGCAGTGAGCCATGTTGTCTGATCCATCAGAGCGATCAGATCCTCTTCGCTGATCGCATCGCCTGCTTTATCTAAATAAGACTGCCTGATCGAGACGTTCACCTTATCCAGCATGTCAGCCGCTGCTCTGAGCTCATTGGAATCTCCAGAGGTGTACATCCATGCGTTGTGAATCATGATCATGGCGTTGGAAGGCATGTAAATGGTATCGCCAGCCATCGCAATCACAGAAGAAATAGAGGCCGCCAGCCCATCCACATGCACATTCACTTGTGCTTTGTGTCGCTTCAACATGTTGTAGATCGCCACACCCTCGAATACATCCCCTCCTGGGGAGTTAATGTACACATTAAGCGTTTTGATTTCGCCCAGCAGATCCAGTTCTTGCTTAAAGCTTTTAGCGGAATGAGCATAGCCACCACCACCCCAAGAGGCAATCTCGATGTATAGATATAAATCCGCCTCATCTGTCGTTTTGTTCTTGAATTCCCAGTACTTTTTCATGTTCCGTTCACCCCCTTTCTCTGCTTCATGGCTTGCTCGTGGATCGGATAGAGGTCCCCACTCATCCAGAGTGTGTCGCCTCCTGGTTCTGGCGGCATTTCCTCCAAAGCCCTCATCTCGTTCGGTTTCATGCCTCCAGAGCGAATCATCTTGAAATAGAACTCGCCTCGCGTTTGCATATCTCCACGCAAAAGAGCGTTTAGGTTGAACTTGAAATACAGTCCAGCCAAACGCTCTCCATTGGTAAGCAGTTTTCGGTTGAATTCTTGCTCGTACTGACGAACGATAGGTGTCATCGTGTTCGTCAGATAGTCAATTGACAGCTGTTCCATTGAGTTGTAGCTTACTCCCTCGAAGCTTCCTAGAAAGATTAAAGGCATGTTGTACACCATAGCCACCCGTGACTTGGTGATTTTCTCTACCTCAAACACTTTCGTGTCAATGATACTCCGGGAAATCGACTCGATTTCTACACCACTTTCCTGAATCAGTACACCACCATTGTCCTTGTAGAATTGCTGAAAATTATTCAGGATCTCCTCCTTCTTTTCTTTTCCGAGATGCGTCGCCATCTTCAAAATAAACGATGCCTTGATCGCGGTATCCATCTGCTCCAGGCTGAACTTCCTGACCTCTTGGTCATAGGCAATCGTATTTGCGAGCACTTTCACTGGTGAGATCCCTTTAAAACCTGCTGTATGAACATGTTTGACGTGGATGATCTCCATGTTGTGGACGTAATACCTGCCGTTATCTCCATTGATCTCATACCATAGTTCCCCAGAGCCTTCTTCCAGTACAGGCTCAACCCGGGAAGGATCCAAGATATTCAGTGATTCAACCTGGTAACGACTGTTGTACTTTTTAAGAGCATAGGCATTTCCTTCTGTATTTCGATAAGCTTCCATTGTCCGAATAAAATCGAAAGAGGTCATGTTCTGATTGGGAGCATTGGAGATCATGTCCGCGATACGGTTGTTTATGACGCCATAATCCTTGTACATCTTGAGGGGTAAGCTCGCCATCGTGTTGGATAAACGGGTAACGGCCGAGAAAATCGTCTCATTTGTCGCTAGCGTGCCTCCCGTCTGGCCCCAGAAGATTGATCGACCATTCCGGAACCATTTCTCGAAATTGAGGATGCTGTCCTTTCCTCGTAAGACATTCCAGGCGGTAATAATCCTTTGTCCGAGTTTCAATTTGTTTCTCACCTCCTTAGCAGTTCATTGATGGATACGAATTGAATATCACCAGTCGGTTTAGCTGACTCCAGAACCTTCAAAACCTCTGTATGTGCATTCAAAAAGGCCGCAAACCCGTCAATTTTACGGTAGCGACCTTGTTTCGTAGGCATTTTATTCCGATTTCTATCATCAACCAGCTTCACATTGTTTAAATACCAACGGAATAGCCGGTTATTATTAAAGATCACTTTGCCGTCCAAGAATCGCTCCTTAGCATCATCCATCGCCGGCCCAAGTGTAAGATGCCCCTGCCTCACCAACTCAGTGGCGAAGCCATATGCAGTCAGAGATTCCACTAATCCGAATGCCTTTGCTGGGTCATAGGTGATCAATTCAATGTTGAATCGTTTAGACTGCTCCACAAACCAGTCATAGATGTACTCTTTTTTGACGTAGTCACCCTTGATGATTGTGAGCAGCCCCATCTCTTCATATTCCCGATAGGGGATTTTCTCGTTGTCCATGAACACCTTGGCTGCCGGGATCCAGGAGTGAGAAAGGACAAAAACCTCGCCAGTCTCCGTAATCGGAAATTCCAAGCAGGCGCTGGTGAAGTCTTCTGAATCCGACAAGTCGAATCCACCAATACAGGATTTGTCATACAGTTGCGTGATGTCGATTTCTTTGTTGTTCCGTTTGATTACCTCATAGCTCAGAAACGATTCTTCGCCAGATTTTACAAAAATGTTGAATCGTTTGGTTATGAAATCGCTTCTCTCTTTAGGAATCTGCTTCGCTGTTTCCCAGTCCCCAATCATCTCCTCCAAATCAATGGAGACCCCAAGATTAGGATTCGCTTTAATCCAATTGCGTGGGTCATCCAGATCGTCCTCTTCGTCCAACTCCGCGATGTAGTAGAAAGAACGCTCATCCTGGTTCGATCCCTCTAGTACATTTGCAGCCTTCTCGTAGTATTCAACGAGTGGCCCGTCCAACTGGTATCCAGCAGTCGTGATATAGATGAGCAAAGGCTGTTTCCGAGCAGATCGGCTATTTTTAATGACGTTGATCAGCTTGTAATCCTTGTATTCATGGATTTCATCAAATATCCCTAAGTGGCAATTTAATCCGTCCAGCCTCTCGCTATCGGACGCTTGTGGCTCAATCTTTGAAAGTGTCTTATCGAAATGGATCGCATGGAGCAGTGGCCGGAAGTGCTTATTCAGCAGTTTCGATTTGTTCACCATGCTCTTGCACTCATCAAAGATCAACCTTGCCTGCTTCATGGAGTTCGCCAGCTGGTAAACTCGCGCCCCGTTTTCACCGTCTTTTGATGCTCCATAGAGGGATAACCCGGATACCAACGTGGTCTTTCCGTTTTTCCTACCAACGAAAATCAGGCATTCGCGGAACCGCCGTTGACCAGTATCCTTGTGAATCCAGCCGTATAGCGATCCCACAATGAAGTGCTGCCAAGGCTGGAGAATCAACAGTTTGAAATCCCCTTGTGAAGGTCGGCAGAACTTCTCGATGAATTGAACCGGACGAAACCCCTTTTCTTCATCAAAAACGTAAGGAAAACCCTTTGTTCCTTGTCTCTCCAGGTCGTTCAAATGCCGTTGGCAGGCTTGGTACACCTTTTTGGAGGCGACGATCAGGTGAGAAGTAACACCAATGGCGTACTGAGTTGTCTGTAGACTAGAACTCCTCGAAATCGTCACCATTCTCGTTCACCGCCCCGGTTACCTTCTTGTCGGACGCCGGAGTCAGTTTCAATTCCGCCTGCAGCTTTCTTTGCTGCTCCACGATTTTCAGGATTTTGTCTACCGATTTATTTTCTCGGAACATTTCTTGAGAGCCATTGATAAACAGCTCAACCACACCGCGCTCTTTTATGTCTGCAAAATGCTGTTGCTTCAATTGCTCGAGCAGCACCATGTTATCCACGATCATGATCGTATTGTCGTTGAGCTTTCCCTCTTTCTCCAATTCGCCAGAGACGATTTTGAACATTTTCTTTGCTTCGGGATCCTTGATGATCTTTTTAGGCTTATACATGATACCCCCCCTCACATGGAAAATTTGTTTTTGGTGAAAACGAAGGTCCCCCGCCGGTCCCCCTAGATCCTCTTCCTAACTTCGAGGGTAGGGGGGGCTATTTACTGGAACGCTGGACTCAGGACAAACGACTTCAATCACTGCGTCGCACTTACCGCAGTAGCCATGAAGCTTAATATGATCATGTGCTGTTCCTTTTGCCAGGACTTCAATGTCAAACATGCATAGTGGACATTTCAAAATCACCATACCTCCTCGTTCGCAGTTGCCTTGATTACCCGTAGACCAGGTCTCGTTACTTCTCCCTTCTTGCCACTTCCCTTCTCAGGGTGAAGCTTATTGTGGCAGGAATTGCACACACTCTCCAGATTGTTAGGATCCAAAGCAAGATTAGGTTCATCCTCAAGATGCTTGATGTGATGCACCAAGTCTGCTGGAACAATTCGGTCTCGCTTCAAACATGGCTGGCATAAGTAGTGATCTCGCAACAAAACAATAGCCCGGCATTTCTGCCAGGCTGCACTCTTATAGAATGGTTTGGTCTGCTTCATCCTTACTTCCTCTTTCGGTTACTCTTCATCTTGTTATTGGTAAGAATCCCACGCTGCAGCTCCGCATCCATATTGATTAAAATGCGCAGGTCATTGACAGTGTTTACCTGTATCGCACCACTCTGGTAATCCTTGACCCATTGAGCGATAGCTGCCTGTACAATCTTTCGATACTTTGTTTTCGAATCGATGTGGCTATCAATTAAATCTAATTCGTCCAAAACAGAACATTCGTTTGCTTTTTTCATTGTGACACCCTCGGCTTTCCTGTAAAATGGAAAACGAGATAGCGAGTGTTGACTATAACTGCGGCCGCAGGTATCGCTATCTCAGCCGGGGTTACCCGGGTGCTTAGGAGGACGTTCGCGCGTCCTCCTTTTGCTTTTATATGGGCAACTTTGCAAACCACTGCTGGTATATCTGCTTCGCTATTCTCTTCATCATCATAGGTGGGACTGACATCCCACAAACGTATTGTACGTCAGCTCCCATGAAGTCGTAATCACGAGGGAAGGTCTGTATTCGAATAATATCGGTAGCACTGATGAAATACGGCTCATCATACCGGACGAACCATGAATTGCTTGCGATAGTATTTGGTACACGTTCGTCGTGAATGATGATCGTATTAAAATTGCTTTCCTTGCCTTCCACACGCTCTGTGATATCACCGAAGCTACAATCAGATGGACGCCTTTGGACCCACCGTTTAAAAGTTGTTCCATTCTTATCAAGAGGCTTTCCCCTACCTGATCGTATTTCCTTGTAAAGCACAGGCTGTTCCTGAAATTGCAGGGAAAGCTTCGGAAGCTTCAGATCCCGACGATGAGCAATAAAAAATATGCGCTCCCTCTTTTGGGGCACACCCATCGTCGCAGAGTTGAGAAGAAACAACTGGGCTTTATACCCCAACTGCTCGAATCTTTTTTTGACCAGGGCCACATAGCCCTTTGCTAAACCAACGACCATTCCCCTAACATTCTCTGCCACGACTACCCGTGGACGAAGCTTCTCCACGACATCCAGGAAGTCGAAAAACAGATCATCAAGCGTTTGCTTTGCCTGCCCTTCCCTAAAGTGATGCTCCTTCCCCCATTTCTTCTCGCGCTTACCTGCTGTCGAGAAAACGCTGCATGGAGGTGAGCCATCCAGGATATCAAGGTCGAACAGTTCCGCCGGCAGCTGGTCGTCAGGGATTGCTTTAAACTCCTGTATCGGGATCTGAAAAGGGAAACGTGGTTTGTGATTCCGCTTGTAGAGAGCCATCATTTGCGGGTCAATTTCAACATTTCCCAGCATTTCATATCCGGCCAGCTTGTACCCCATGGTCGATCCTCCACCACAGGAGAAGCAGGAGAAAACCTTTCGCCCGTTCTTCGGGATGCTGGATAGATCAGCCAAGCTCCAATCCCATTCATGCTTCATCTTCGTCATGCCCTTCTTCAACAGGGATAGGGTCTTTGGGATTAAAGACAAAGCCGCATCGAGGGCACTGACAATCAAATTTGTCCTCAGCGAAATCGTCCAGGTCGAGCTCTTTGTTGGTGAATTCTGTGTCAGCGTCGCTCTTGAACGTAAACTGTTCAATCAGTTTGTCTACTTCGTCCGTATCGAATCCAGTTAGCTCGACATCCAGTTCATCCCTCAGCTCTGCAAGTAGTTGGGCAAGCATCTCTTCGTCCCAATCACCGCTGATTTTGTTCAGTGCCAGATTGAGCGCTTTTTCTCGGGTGTCATCCAGATTAACGACTGAGACCTCTACCTCTGCAGCATGTTGTTCGTTGGTCAGGATTTTGAATCGCTGATGTCCACCAACGAGGTTTCCAGTACGCTCATTCCAGACAAGAGGTTCAACGTAACCAAACTCCTCGAGGGAACGCTTTAGCTTTTCATATTCGGGATCACCGGGTTGCAGATTGGTCCTTGGATTATACTCAGCAGCCTTGATCATTGAGACGGGTATTTTCCGTATATCCATACTGTTCAGCTCCTTCGTGGCAATAAAGTAAGAATAAAGAATATTGCCAGCCCCTAAACGGCTGAAAGCCTTGTTGCATTTGGGCTGGTGCCGTATATTTTTGGTGTAAGGAAACGACTACTATTCGGGCGAAAAAGTATACGTTTCGTAGCACCGTAAAAAACGAGGCTGGTGCTTTTAGTGGTAAGGCTTTGGAGCCTGTTGGCTTCTGGCGACCCCCTCAGTCCAAATTGGGGTCTTCGCCAGCTTCAGTGATCTCCTGTTTGAACAGCTGCAGGAGCCACGCTTCTGCTGTCTTCCCGTTGAGAGCATATAACGGATTGATTGCTAATGCTGACCGTCCTTCCAGATCGGTTCGGCGTAAGACGTGCAGCTCAATGAATGTCTTCACTATCTTGCGGGCTGTTGGGTAGGAGCAGTCAGCGATGCGTGCCAGGTCTTTTACTGATAGAGGAATGCCTTTCTGGCCGCGTTCGTTATCGCCTTCAAGGAGGTTGGTTCCCTCACTGGCATACGGCGCTATTTTCAACAAAAAACCAGCCTCAGCGAGTGACAGCTTCCTGAGCCGTCGCTTTGCCTTCTGGCTGGCTTTGATCTTTACGAATTTTGAACTGCGGCCAGCGGGCCGGAATACTTTTACGATTTCATCGGTTCGCCGGAGGATTTGTTCTTCATAGAATAATTCTCCCGTCCCGGTGTCAACAAACTGACGCACTACATTTCACCCACCCCCAATAGTAATAAATTTCTATTTATACTAGAATACGCTTGTAATAATTGGTAGAATAGTCCTGTCGCTACCCACCTACTTTGAGGAGGTATGCGAGTATGAAAAAGCGCATGAGAAAGAACAACGGAACAAAAATGAAGAAGAATACGGACAACACGAAGAACGTCACCTGGTGGAACATCGGTACGTTTCTAATGACAACAGCCAGAACGCTCTTGGCCTTCATAACCTACTACAGTAACGATTGACTTGTAAGCTGCATTAACAATAACTAAATATCGACTCCACTAGGGTAAAAACTTGTTGCTAAGGGCTATCAAGTTATCGGCTCCGGGGATGGCAGTCCCTGTAAGACCATAAAATGTCTCTCTGACTAATAGAGATGGGTAGGAGCAAGGCTAGCTAGTCTAGGTCGCAAGTAATTACTCTACATAAGAAAAAGCTCATTAGGATGGCAGTCCTAGCGAGCTTTTTTGCTTTCGGTCAACAATGGCAGTCGTTGACCTTTCAGATGACTAATTGCGAATATGTGCGCTGAGAAAGAACTCAAAGAACGTTCTACCATCCGGCTCCTCTAAATAGGTATTTTTCACCAAAGGAGCTGCCAATATACCAGGTTAAATACTCAGATGCAAAAGTTGACTACACGTCGATCCCTTCGAAACTACCTTCGAAACTACTGATCATCATTCATTTACCACCATCCGTTACCAAACTCCTCCCATGAATTTTTAATGCAATATGATTGTTTACTTTTCATATTGCATAACTCTAAATATAAAGACCTATGCCATTTTATTCAAGTTTCTTTTGGAAAATAGTGTGGATTTCCATTATGTAATAAGGCTAATTCAGTACAAAGTATGAGAGGTACTGGCAAGGGGCCGGAGCCGTAGGTCTCGCGTGTAATCCCCTGTCCGGTAAATCCCAAAAGTACGTTGTCGCTCTCAACGTTCACCCAGGCAGATGGGAGTCATGTGAATCGTGATCACGACGGACACATACACAAAGATCAAACAGAAGATCTTATTCCTCCGTAGCGTCCGCCGCACCTAACACTCCTGATAGGAATGTGCATGCTCTCATCGTCATGCGCGCAAATAGGACTCCTGCTGCTCTGCCTGGTTGACTGCAGCGATCATCATCCCTACGTTTCGCCCCGAGTACCGTTTTGATAAGGGAGCGATACGGTATCTCCCAAGAGCTTGTGTGGCTTGCTCTTGACTCAAGATTACCGATTCGCGTTGGTAAAAACGTCCAGCAAAATATCCTTGATTTTGTCCGGGTTTTATCCCGTATTTTGTCGGGATTTTGTCGACGATTTTCAGCATAAAAAAGGCACTCAGATCATACCGAGTGCTCTAGCAATTTGTGCGATTGCGTCTTTTTTCCTCTCATAATACTGGTCTTTTGTAAGATTGAGCTCTATATACACCGTGATGTCTTTTACCCTGGATGTGCTTAAATATTTCTCTTCGATGATCCGACGCTCTATCTCATCCAAAGAGTATTGCAACGCTCGTTCTATTTGTTTCGCCTTTAGCTCGTTAATCGTCTCTGTTTGCTGGAGCCGTGGAAACAGTTGACCTATGCCCTTCTCTTTAAGTTCCTGTTTGTTTTGTACAGCAACACGGAGGGCTTTGTATTCTTTCAGTTCCTTCACAACTGCCTTTCTGACTTCTGTCTCGTTTACCGGTTGCAGAAATGACATTTGCTCTTGTACCTGTGCGCTCATCTTTCATTCCCCCTCGCGGAAAGCCCGTGGTATAATTTTCTTGGCAAAAGAAAACGTTTAGAGGCTCCCGCTTGGGGGCTTTTTTTTATCTCACGCTTGCATTACGCACCCTTTTCCATAAGTTCAGGGTTTTGCCATTCGTTACCAATAACAACGATCTCAGTCTTACTCGGTGATACTTGCTGTTCTTCTTCACGATAATATGGTCCGTCAAATTCGATATCCCACACCGTTGGAATGATCTTCAGCCGATGAATGAAGAAGCCCAAGCAAGTTATTGTGTTATATTCCCCACCGCTTCCATCTTGCTCGTATTCTCCGAATTTTATAGTCCCGACGCAATTATTCTCGCCCATCTTGTATTGCACAATATCCCCCTCGTAGATCTCCTTGCCGTTCATATCAAGGATAGTGGAATACTGCCCAACTGTTTCCAGTCTAACAGCGTAAGCAAATGGTACTCCTGCTTCGTTTGATATGTAGCTCCCAGCCTTGATGCCTCTGTATGCTTTGCGAAGAACTGCCAAATTCCCGTAATGCCATTCTCCTGCGATGTCCATCCCTCGGAATTTATTTTCACGTCCTGCTTGCATCCCGATCCCCTCCCGGACATTGGTTCCACTCCTGTCCATCCATAAGACGACCTGCTCTTTCCTTGCCGATCCTGCAGACGGATGTGTCAGGGTCAAAATTGAACCACTGCTTCCCTTTGATTCCTGGCTCATTGCAGCGTAATTCATGCACCGGCGCCCACTCTCCCCACTGTTTGAAGAAGAACGGCACTCCATATTCCTCGCACTGATCCCTCAAGCCTTCTACCCATTCGGGATGCATCGGTCTTGCGTTCGTTCCCGACTCACCTCCGACAATCACCCAACCCAAGCCTTTTATGGCCTCCAAGCCATATCCCTCATTGTCTGGATGCTCGAATTGCGTCCAAAACTCAAGATCAACCTGCCCCAGCAACGGCTCGCAGCTCAGGAACCGCACAGCTGCAGGTATCTGCAAAAGCAACGGTATTCGTTCGTCTGCTGCTTTCTGATTCTCTACGCTTGTCCCAAGCCAGACGTTCGGTAAAGGAAATACTCCCGATAGGTGTCCGAATGGTTTGAATTCACTACCTGCTTTAGCTGTTCCATCCTCATTCCATTCGTATCTGGTCCGAGATCCGATGTATTCAGAGAAATACATGTCTCCATCCCCAACGTGAATCCAGCCATCACCAGCCTTTGCCCATGCTTTTACCAATTCTGATGGTTCCCGGTCAGTGAAGTATTTCAGCATTCTTTCTGGTCGTTTTGTGAGAATTTGAAAGGTGTGATTCCTTACTTCCAAGGTTGCGCATGCCAGCATGACTGCAAAAACTTGATCCAAATACTCATCTGGTACTTGATCGTGAAATAGATCACTCATGCTATTAACAAATATCCGGCGCGGCTTCTTCCACCTCAACGGTTGATCCAATCGCTCCGGGAAAAGCTGAATTTCACCGAAAGGCTTTGCGTACTGCTGCGGCAGCTTCTTGCCCTCCTGGAACGCTTTGTGCCGCATGTCATGGAGTGCAAAAGCATAGCAATTGCGGCAACCCTCTGATACCTTGCTGCAGCCTGTGACTGGGTTCCAAACTGCGTCCGTCCATTCAATTGCTGTACCCATTCTTTTCACTCCTTATCAAAAGTAATGATGTGTTAAATAACCGTATTTGTCTTTGAAACAATCTGTCTGTTATAATTTTTTCAATTAATTACAAGAGGTGATTTTTTTGGAAAACATAGTGACAAGCGATGTCCAGTTACGAGATGTCATAGAGGAGGATCTTCCCGTATTTTTCGTGCAACAACTTGACTCAGCAGCAAACTATATGGCAGCCTTTACTGCCAAGGACCCAACAGATCGGGATGCATTCACTGCCCACTGGGTCAAGGTTTTAGGCGACAAAACTATCCAAAAAAAGACTATACTCTTCAATGGGCATATAGTTGGCCACATCTCGAACTTTGAACAGTTCGGTGTGCCAGCAGTCAGTTATTGGATCGGAAAGGAATACTGGGGCAACGGCATCGCAACCAAAGCACTCTCAAAGTTTCTGGATCACGTAAAGACGCGGCCCCTTTATGCCCGTGTTGCCAAAGACAATATCGCCTCTATCCGCGTCTTACAAAAATGCAATTTCAAGATTTCCGGCGAGGACAAGGGGTTTTCCAACGCACGCACTGAAGACGTTGAAGAATTTATTTTGATACTAGATACAAATGACCATTAACATAATAAAACGAACGTTGTAATTGCAAACACTCAATTAAATTTGGGTGTTTTATTTTTGATTTATCACATCGTGTGATGTGTTAATCACTCATTCCAACAAATGATCGTCGGATTCTCATAAACGAAATCTTTGCCCAAAAACTCCCCGAACGTCATTTCTTGGTAACCGCTCTCTGTTTCGAATCTTCCGCTACTCTCGAAAGAAACTTCTGACACCTCTTCGATTGGCGTCTGGTCCTCTTCTCTAACGAGTGAGTTGCATAGTTCCAGAGCCTCTTCTTTCGTTTGCGATACTACGTATGTCGTATAATCCTCGCCTACTCCGAAAATCTTGAATTCCATACCATTCGCCTCCATTTATCATAATTACCGTTGTGTTAAGCAATATACTGTTCTGCCGATTTTCTCAGGCGTGATCTGCGTTAGGTTGAAGTGATCCATAATATCATCAAAGTCGTCTCCAATATCCGTGTCTTTGATTTTCTCCATAATCATCCACGCATCGGCTATGTTTTGGAGTGGGTTCCAAAGAGACGAATCAAACAAGTTACCGTTATCGCCATACCAAAAATCTGTTTCTCCGTAACGTTTCCACCCCATGATCTTAGTTGCCAGAGTTAGAACGATTTGCTGCTCGGTCATTCGTCATCCTCCTCCGATTCAACAGGCTCCAATGAATCTGTGCATGGTTGGCAGAACCAGCGCCCTGCTGTGCTAAGATTCTGCCCTTCGCGCTTCCTGCACATCACGCAAACCTTTTCTTTATCCACGTTCTCGCCCTCTTCCCTCAATAACTATTGTGATAAGTAGCTTCTTTCTCTCTGCTTCTTTTTCGCGAGCAGCTCTTTGGCATAATTCAAGCCATCATCCGTCTCAAGCCAAGCATCTAACTTTTTGAATGAGTTAAGTGTTTTGACTACGCCCTTTTCTTTCAAATGATTAAGGTGCATGTTCACTATTCCGACTAAACGATTCTCGGGATTTCTAAGGTGTACCTCAAAGAATTTAAACCCGTAGAATTTAGCAGACGCCACTGCTCTTGCGGTAACTGCTTCCATCTCTCTTTCCTCCCTACACATTTTGTTAATTCTGGTATGGGCAACTGCCCATACAAATAATTGCTCCGATGAATAGGCTAAATGGATAACTTGCCTAGGAGATGATTTTATGTCCAGTGGAAATGACTATTATCAACTCATCCAAGATTTGCAAAAGGCGATTCAAGGTGAGTATGAAGCGATTCAGTTTTATCGTGCATTAATACCAATGGCGCCTCCTGATCACCGAAAGTACATTGAGCAAATCGAGAGTGATGAAAGAACTGAGCACATCGTAAACTTCTCGAATTTGTATCGTCACCTCACTGGTAAAGAACCGAGTGTGCACCACGGAAAGTTACCAACTGATTATGTGTCTGGACTAAAGAAGGCTATGGATGACGAACAAGAAGCAGCGGAATTTTATCAAAAAGTCTACCTCGGGTCGAATGACCCTTTCGTCAGGAAAATTTTCTTTGAAGCAATGACTGACGAAATGCGACATGCAACTAGAATATCTTTCTTATACAGTAACTTTTTTTTAGAGGACGGCAGAATATAGACTCCATAACAAGGGAGACAATCCCTTGTTTTTTTGTCTCAACTCCTCGTGGCATAATGACCACAAAGGAGTTGGGTACATTGGAAAAATCGTTCTACTACTCTGTCCTTTGGTCAGAGATTAGTTACTTGAAAGAAGCACTGACAGCTATGGAGATTCCGTTTGCTATCGAGCAACCATCCGATCGACTGCACCTTGATGACGGTGAGGTAGCTTTGGTCTTCCCAGATCTACATGTCAGGGTCTACAACCATATCCGAGAGCTACTTGGCGGCCACGGTCAACGCTATCCTCAATGAACCAATTGGGCTGGTTCTGGTTGTTCCTCGGGTTTCACCCAAATTTCCTCCGCAGCCATCATCCATGTCCCATCCTGTTCTGCCAACATCGATCGTAAGATGGTTTCTGCTATCGCCTTGGCAGCCGCTGGGGGCACTGCATTCCCGATACGTTCCCTCCATCTGGCATCATTACTACCTACCAGCTCAAAAGGTGTGCCGTCATGCAACAATTCAGGGAAACCTTGCAGCATTGCCAACTCAAAAGTGGTAAGAGGTCGGTGCCATGTGCCATCTTCCGCAATGATGATCCACGTTCCCCTCTCGTTATCAGCAGGAATGCGTGGATCAGCTACTGCTGCGGCTCCAGCATGAATATCACCACTGCCGATAACAGTCTTGGCAGGCTCGTCCCAGCTCTGTACCCCCAGCGTTCCGGATCGAGGCGTACATCCAAGGCGAGGGTCAGCTATGCTTTGTGCTCCCGATTGAATGTCAGGTGTACCGGTCACCGTACTGGCCGGGCCATCCCAGGCAAGGATCTGGCGTTTGTTCGTGTATCCCTTATCCACACCAAGGCGTGGGTCTGCGATGCAAGGCGCGCCATTGTTAGGGCGAGCAGCTCCAGTTATCGTGTTAGCAGCTTCGTTGTACCGCATGACACGATAAATTGCTCCATGTGTTCCGTCTTTGAATTTTGTTCGCGGATCGCTGATCGCAGGAGCGCCGCTTCCAAATCGGGTCCCCGTGACGCAGGATGCCGATTCATCATAACTTTCAACCCGGTAAACCCCTGGATGACGACTACCTCTCTCTTTCAATCGCGGATCAGAGATAGAAACAGGGGCATTCATGATTCGTCCTGCTGAACGAATGGTCTGGGAGTGACTCTCCCAATCCTGCACCCCATAACCGCTTGGATACATGCTCTCAAGTTTCAAACGTGGATCCGAAATGGCCTGCATGCTGTTACTTCTCCCGAAGCCAGGGGCACCTGTAACGGCTCCGCTTGGCTCATCCCATGCTCCAACCCCCATCGCGCCTTTACGCGGCTCATAGGCAATCCTATAGTTCTTCCAATCAATCTTTTCGAGGTCCCGCCAGTCTCCCCCAGCCGGAATAAGAGCCAACCTTACCCACGTTTTCCATTGCAAATTCGGCAGCTTGTGCATCGCACCCCCTGCCGGGTCATTCGGCAACGGTAGTGGTCCGATCACTTCTCCGATAGCTCGAACACGTCGGAAAGGCGGTTTGTATATGAAATTAGAAAGCTTTTGAGGATTACGAGCGATCAGGAGATAACGGCGACGATGCTGGGCAAGACCTCCAATTTCTCCGCAGTTGTGACTTTCATCGTGGAAAACGTAGCCATACTTGTTGAGAAGCTGTTTGATCTCTTTAAGCAGCGCAGCTCCTCTTGAGGTAATTCGAGGGACATTCTCCAAAAGGAAAAGGGCCGGCAAATCATCTTCGAATGCTTCCAGGCATAAGCGTAAGCCTCTGACTGTCAGCTGATTTAGCGCCTGATACTTCATTGTTTTTGCTGATTTTTCCGGAAGCAGACCACTGAACCCTTTGCAGGGCGGGCTGGTAAAAACGATGTCAGGTGAACGACTACCTGCAGCCCTCCAAATATCATCTTGCCCGACCTCCTGCCAGTCATTTGGAGGCTCCTGCCCATGAAAAGCACGATATTGCTCCTTGCTGAACAAATCCATTCGATATGCTGGCGCTCCAGTGATCCTTTCAAAATCCGCGCAGCCGTCTGGGTCAGCATCAATTCCTGCAACTGTCTGGATTTGTCCTACCGCTCCGCGCCATTCCTCTTTCGCTTGTTGAAATCCCAACGCTCCTCCGCCGATTCCGCAGAAAAGGTGCAGGGAGGTAAAAGTTGTTTTCATTTCGTCCCCCTCCCGTTCCAAGGCTGTCTTGCTCCGCCAACTTTCCAATTGTTCACTTTCGGGTTAACGATCGACTGCTTAATATGTTCATTCACCTGTCTGGTGATAATTCCACGTTTCCAAGGGTGATCCGGTTTAGGTTTTATGGCTGTCATATGATCCCGCCTTTCTTGGGGAGTGGAGCAGCATTACGCTGCCCCTGGCTCCTCCCCGTTTTGCTTCGCCAAATGTTCAGCTACGAGCTTCTTGTATTTCGACCACGCCGCTTGCAGCTTGGTGGAAGAGATATTGATAGATGCAGCAATTTTGATCCAAGTCTCGCCACCGCGTCGGCGGGAGAGCAATGCAGGGAAGTCGTATGTGATCTCTTCGAACACTGGAGCTTGTCCGCTCAGAATGAAGTTCTCTACTGCCTCTTTATCGATGGTGCCCTCTGCCTCTGGAGTTACCGACACGTTCTCACCACTGTCCACATCTCCAGATTCTTTCGACGTTTCTCCAAACACAGGTAGGGAATCGTCTACCTCCTCGCCCTCGTCATCAAAGATGGCAAACTCGTGGCTATCAGATACACCATTTTCAGCAGGTGCTGCCGGTTCCTGCTCATTGTCCGTAGCTGGTGCGTCATCTTGTGCGACTGGTTTTTCTTCGCTGTCATTTGCTGCCTTTGGCTTATCCTTGCCCTTTCTCCACTCGTCCCATTTCAATGCCATCGGAGCGACACGGCTGCGGTACTGGTCGACAAGATCCACGATCTTACCACTCGACATTTCAAGTTCAGAAGCAATTTTCATGTAAGTCTCACCCGCCAGCTTCCGAGAAATGATATTCTGGAAGTCATAAGGCAAATCATCAAATTGTGGAGCAAATCCCTCGCGAATGAAATCATCGATGACGGTACGTTCTGCCTCTTCTTGTTCCTCTTTTGTCGGGATTTTCTCTTTCGGCAGACCCAATTCCGCTTCAAGCTGTTCTCCCTCTGGTTTCACTTCATGAACAATTCCAGTGTCGTCCACTTTGTATCCAATCACAGGCTTATTGGTTTGGGTGTTAATCGCAACGTTATAGTTAACAACCAGCGAATCTAGCGTCGCTTCCGCTCTGCGATCGATCATGCTGCTCAGCGGATCAATCTTGCCCTGCAGATCACTAATGCTCGTTTCCAAAACAATCTCAACGATACCCTTTGGTTTCAGGTTTACTTTCTTCACCAGCGGTTTAAATTCCATGTAGCTCATCTTCCACACTCTCCCTCAGTTTTTATATGTCGAGTACTAACTGATTTTTAGATGGCTTGTTTTTTCGTGTGAGCTTGTCCTTCTCAATCAGACCGCCAGCAATCGGCTCTATTTCGATTCGCGGGTTTACCCGGTCAATTTGAAAATCCTGATACTGAATCAATGCCTGACTGTCATCTTCGTAGATGATCCCTTCCAGAGCATCAGCCCAAGCTTTATCCGTGTTATGACAGTCCTTCGACTTGGCGTCGTTCCAGTAGATCCAAACGCGAAGGATTACTTTCCGGCCTACTACCGGCTCCCAATCGTAATCCATTGCCCAATCCACAGCAGCCTCCGACACCCGCTCTTTGTACAGTTGCCCCCATTTACCGAGCGTTGGCCGATTTTGAACGATCGTGTAAAGGTGGTTCCATGTAGGCACGACCCAAATATTTTCCATCTGCTTTGTCGTTTTGTTTCGGCGTCTCTTTTCCATCAGCAGAGGGATAATCAACCTACTCATCATGGGATCAAGCGCCTCTCCGTTCATTGCGCTTCCGTTCAAATCGAGCCCACTCATCCTGAAGCTCAGCCAGGGATGCCTCTTCCACAGGCTTACCGCATGCTTCTGTTATTCCAAGTCGCAGTAATTTGCTCAATAAAACTTCTCGCAATAATCTCAAGATGTCTCTCCTCCTTTTCGTTTCACCATGTAAACAAAATGGTTGTCTTTTCGTACAGCTTTGTAATCGGGGTACCTTTTTGCGTATGCAGCCCACCACTCTTTCATAGCAGCTGATCGCTTATTCATGTCTGTTATTGCTAGCAATTTTGCTGGGATTGGTACCTTTACCGGGATTACTTCAGTCACTCCGTTTATTTCCTCCGCCATGGAGCATCGTCATCCTCCTCATCGTCTTGGCCACCGTGAACATCCTTGATACTCATCTGGCGTGTTAGATCAACGAATTTGTTGTACTCCTTCAGGAAAGCCAGCTCGACGGTTCCAGTTGGGCCGTTACGTTGTTTCGCGATAATGACCTCGATCACGTTCTTGTTCTCCGACTCCTTGTCGTAATAATCATCCCGATAGAGGAACGCCACGATGTCCGCATCCTGCTCGATGGAGCCCGATTCCCGAATGTCTGACATCATCGGTCTCTTGTCTTGCCGTTGCTCGACGGACCGGCTCAATTGCGACAATGCGATGATGGGTACGTTTAGTTCTCGAGCAATGCTCTTGAGAGTTCTTGAGATTTCCGAGACTTCTTCCTGTCTGTTGCCCGTCTTGGTCCTCAATCGTACCAGCTGCAAGTAATCAATCAGGATGGCCCCAAGCCTACCACCGTGTTCGTTCATCAGGCGCATGGCCTTCGCTTTGATGTCACTTACCGTAATACCAGGGGTATCGTCTATGAAGATCGGTTTCTTGGATAAACTGGCAATGCTGTTCGTGAGTTTCAGCCAATCATCAGCCTGCAGTTTGCCTGTTCTTAATCGTTCTGCCTCGATGTTGCCTTCCGCACAGATCATACGTTGCAGAAGTTGTTCCGCACTCATTTCCAGCGAGAAAATAGCGATTGGATCTGTTGTTTCATCTGCTGCTTTCTGTGCGACATTTAATGCAAAAGCTGTTTTTCCTACCGAAGGACGAGCTGCAACGATGATCAAATCAGATCTTTGCAAGCCTCGTGTTAGCCGATCCAAGTCTCGGAAACCACTTGGCAAACCTGTTACCTCACCCAGTTCGTTATTCGCGTTTTGCTCGATGCTGTCGTAGACATTGAGCAGCACATCCTTGGTAGGACGAAATCCTTTGCTTTGGGAACTCACAGCTACTTCTTGGAGCGTCTTTTCCAAGGTCTCCACAGCAGCCGCCAGGTCTACCTCTTCCTCGATTAGCCTCGGCAGCCGGAGAGCAGCCAGATAAAGCTTTCGTAGGTTTGCCTTCTCACGAACGATACGGGCATAGTGTTCAACATTGGCCGCAGTGGGAACGGACCGCGCGATCTCTGTCAAATACGTGACGCCCCCCACTTCCTCCAACAGCTTGTCGTCCTGTAGTTCCGATGTAACTGTAACAAGGTCAATAGGCCGACCCTTTTGATTGAGTGTCACCATCGTCTTAAAAATGTGCTGGTGCTGAGTGGAATACATGTCCTCTGGCATGCAGATAGAGAATGCCAATGGGAAGTATGTTTGATTCAAAAACAGCGCTCCGATTACACTCTGTTCAGCCTGCATACTCATTAGGGATGGACTGATTAACTCGGTTTCTGTCGCGATGTTATCCAAGCCCCTTCACCCTCCCAGCCAGCCAGTCATGATGTCTGTCGTTGATAAGGCCGCGCTCGCTTTCTCCATTCAGCGTAACGGTGACCGAGTTTTCAAAGATGCGATCTGCAATCCTCGTGCCCTGATTACCCATCCAGTGTTCCAACCCTTCTGGTGTCAGGTTGCTGGAGTAAATGATGGGACGCTTCTTGCTTCTCGCATTAATGACGTCCAGCAATTTCTCTGCTCGGGAGTCATATGGGACCTCTCCACCCACATCGTCCAAGAGTAAAACATCGCAGGTGTAGAGGACCTTCAGGAGCCGACGCTCGTACTCGTAATCCTCTACCTTGGCAACCTCTCTGAACCGTTGGAACATGTGATAGGTCGTCATGAATACTGCCGATGCTCTCTGCCCGATCAAGTCCCTGTAGATTCCGGTGAGCAGGTGGGTCTTTCCAAGGCCATTTGTACCGTTGATGTATATTCCCAAACCCGGACGCTCTTTTTGCCACTCGCTGTATGTATCCGCGAAGTTCTGAGCTATTTTGAGTGCATTCTCTCGTCCAGGGCGCCTGCTGTAGTTCCCAAGCGTTGCTCTTGGGATAAGCTTGTCTCGGCTCGTAAACTCTTGGCATAAGGTTAGCCAGTCACGTCGCTTCTTTTCCGCCTCAAGAGCCTCTCTTGCCTTTGTTTCGCATGGGCAGGTAACGGAGCCCCATCTGACTTGACCAAACATCTCAAAGCGTTTCGGTTCAAGATGTGTACCGCAATGAGGACACTTCCTTGCAGGCGGTTTAGAAACTTCTACGCTTCTGGTGATACTCTGCCCGTCCTGAGTCAGTACCTGTTGGAGCGACTTCACGGCTTGCACCTCCCTGATTCCTGAGCTTTAGCATCTTCTGACGAGCTTCGTATTCAGTCGTTCTCCTGATAATTCCGTAGGTGTATTCTTCCGGCTTATCGTCATGCTGCATGATGTGAACACTGAGTGCGTATAGGATAATAGCTGCCCGACCGTCCGGGTTATCTGCCAGTTTCTTGTTTTGCCAATACGACAAAATCTTGTCCCATATCTTCCTGGCTTTGCTGGTTGCGATCCGTCCCGTTGCTCTCGTCAGGCGGATGGTGTTGAAGTATTCAGTGAAGAGTTTTCTTGGCAAAGTGGATATGGGGTTGACGAGCATTTGCGAGTCAACAAAGGATTCAACATGCTCCAAACTTGCCAATTGCTCGCATAAGTCTTTTAATTCTTTTTGTTGTTTATCTGTAGTTAATACTGTAGTTAAGGAGTCGCCCTCAAATTCGCCCTTGTATTCGCCCTTCAATTCGCCCTCATCCTCTTTTGATGTGCCATGAACCATTGGTGCTAAAGGCTTTTCTAGAGGTGCTAATTCGCCCTCGCATTCGCCCTTTAATTCGTCCTTTAATTCGCCCTTTTTGGTGTAAAAATCGAGGTTCTGGAACTGGTCGTAATGCATGATGGTAATCCGAATTCCCCTCTTACGATCCTTGAAAGACTCGATTGAGATGAGCCCCTGCAGCTTCAAATGATCCAATGAACCCCTGATTTGCTTATCCGTCCATCCTGTATCCTTCGACAACTGGAGTGTAGAGGTGATGAGCTGCCCCCGCTTACATCCAGCCGTATCTTTGTAGTTCGCCTGCTCGACCAAGTCGAAAAATAGCAGCTTGTCCCTTTTTGATCGCCAGGATGAACGGGGGAGGACAAAAAACCCCGTTGTCCCGTATTCTGATATGCCCATCCCCTGCCTCCTCTCATGACACTCGTCGATGGCTCACTACCTCCAGAAAGGTCAAGGGGACTTCCCATATGTGGAGCTTTCTTCTCCCCTTGCCTTTCAGCACCGCCCATTCTTCACCGTTGCGCCGAAAGGTTTTTGAGACCTTCCAGCGCATGAACCGAAGCTCGTATTCTTGACCTTTCATGCTTCTCACCCCCACAGTCACGCGGAGCAGAGAGGAACGACCTTTTTCGTCCCCGTCACTTTATGCTCCAGATGCCATTCGGTCGGCAGCTTCTTCCGGATCAACCAGTTGTCCGGTTGGAGCTTTGGCAATAGGTGCTTCAGGAACTGCTTTTCTTTCAGCTGTAATCCCCGTGTCTTCATCCCGTTTCCCCCTCACGGCTGGTCAAAAAGGTTGAAATCATCTTCATCCGCTTGTCCATCGTTGTGCTGGCCGCGGGTTTGTGAAGCGATCTCGAGCTCCATAATTTTTCGGAGGCCAATGACTTCTGGAAGCTTCAATTGACGAGCTGTTTTTCCGGTTTTCTCCTTGATGAATGCCTTCAGATCATCTTCGGTATACTGCATTTGCTCACTCAGATTACGAATTTCTTCCCATCCTTTTTTCATCTCGACCTCTGGATCGATACGCTCCCCTTCTTCGACTTCGATCGTCTTCGTAGGCGTCATATCAATCACTGGCTTGGATTGGTCTGGTTGGTACGTCGGAATGCTGGAGGTGGGCTCGCTCTGCTGCTCGTCCTCTCCGATCTCGATACCGAACTGGAGCTTTAACGCTCGCTTGATCGCATGTTTGCGAATCATGTCATCGTAGTAATTGGCCCACATGTTCTTGTTGTTACCTGTCTCCATCGCCTTCGTTTCTTCTTTACCGATCAGGACCAATACAGAAGGGAAGTTTTTACGATGAGCAATGCAGTACGCGCCGACAGTCTTCCCGCGGGTAAATCCATTAACCTTATGTTCCACCTCGGCCTTTATCACATCAGCTTGAAAATGGTCGTTTTCTTTCACAACCTCTGCCGTAAAGCCAGCGAAATCCTCACGGCGCCTTGCGATCGCCTGGATGCCCTCCACGCTGATCTGAATGTTGGCTTTGTCTCCGTACTTGATGAAGTAGATCTGGTTCAGAAACGGATTTAATTGCGCCGACTGGCACATGTTGATGAACAAGGATAGTTCGTGCGGTGTCGCACCGCGCGCAATAGTATTGACTAGCGTATCGCGCTCTTCCTTGGTGAAAGCAGGGACCACATTATTTGTAGCCACCTGCGCGATAGCGTTTTGACTCATGAAGCCTTCGCCTCCTGTTTAGCAGTAGTTTCGATTTTCAAAGGACCAGGCACAACGCGAGAGATGAATACTTGTGACGGAACCCTCGGGATCTCCACAACACTTTCTGCGTTGTCGATGAAAACTGGAAAGTGATTACCGGACAGATTCATAAGGGCTGTGGCTACTTCCAGGCCTGCTTTCATCTTTTCCGAAAGGGACAGCAACCTGAATGGAACACCGCCGCGCTCTATCTCAAACGTTGGCTTGTAATCATCTGTCGATTTCACATGATCAAACAGGCGGACCGACACTGTGGTAAAGAGATTGTTGATTTTCATCACCATCAGTTCTGCACGCTTGGCACGGAAGTTTTTCACGCAGCTGATCATGTAGTTGGCATGTGCGAATGCCTTGCTTTGCGTCTTTGCTGCTTCTTCTGCTTCGTTTACTTTCTGGTTCATTTCAGTGATCCGTGCTGCCGCAGCCTTTACCCGCTCGAGCATCGCTATTTCGTCCAGAAACGGCTTTGGATCAAAGATTGCTTCGTCTTCTGGCAGCAAGTCCAAATCTGCCTTAAGCTTTTGAATCTCCGTTTTCAGGTTCAGCATCGCCGTTTTCTTTTCGTTGATCTTTACCTGTTGGGCTGTCATCACATTCTCTATGTGAGAATGTGGAAGCCCCTGCTTGCATGTTGGGCACATATCTGGAACAGGCTGTGTGGCCAGATAGTCAGCTTCACTCTTGAGTTGGCGACCATCGTTCATTTTGCGATCAATATCCCGTTGAAGATCTACCCGCCGTTGCTTGATGCCTGAGGACGTCGTCTGCGTAAGTTCTTCGCGGATCTCAGCCATTCGTTCATCGACCTGATTGAACGCGACCGGGCAAGCTTCAATGGTAGCTTTGTCGGCCTCGCCTTGCTCCTGTAAGGTACGGATGCGAGCGCGTAATGCTGTTCCTTCCGCTTCGGATTTCTTGGCAGTCTCGCGCGCGATTTTCTCGATAGCATCCAGTTCACGCTTCTTCAGCTCCGGCTCAAGCATGTCTTTTTCGACGGCAGACAGTTCTGCCAGAACCTCGCCATTCGTTGGTTCCTGGACATAATGAGTGAGCTGCTTGCGCTGCTCCTCCCAATGCTGTGCTGTGAAAAACATAGGATTGAATTGAGAGAGGAATTGTTCCCTGAGACCAATTCTCTTGATGTATTCCTCGAATTGTTTTGCCTTGATTGGCTCTTCGTTAAGGTGATAGGATGTTTTGCCGCCGGCCAATGTTCTCCGGAACAAAACAGGCTTTTGATCAAGATGGATGAGGGCTTCCACATATGTTTCAGCTCCCTGGTATGTGGTGGGCAGAGGATCGAGCTTAATGCCCATTGCGTCTGTTCCGTAAAGTAGCCAGGAAATCGAATCCGCGATCGTTGACTTTCCTTTTCCGTTGTCACCCTCGATTTCGACTAGGTGACCACCTTGGATTGCTAAATATCGGTGGCCTTTAAATTCGTTGATGACCAGCTTTTCAATTGTTACTTTCAAGCAAATACCTCCCACTTGTTTTTTGGGGGTCTATCCGCTACGATAAATTTGATTCCCAATCGTGCATCAAGACCGAAGACTCAGCGTTGCCGCGCTGGGTCTATTATTTTTTGTAGGTTTTTCCAAAATCGTGTCGAATAGAATCATTAGCGATTTCTCTTAATCTAACCGCAGACGAGGTGATAATCTTGGATACAAACTTAACTAGAGATGCTGATGCCCTTATTTGCCTTCTCTATAAACACTATTGCTTGAAAAAGAAGGACGGTATGTCTAAGGCACAAGCTAAAATGTTTGGAAGCTCGGTAGATATTCAACAGAACATCATCCCGAATATGTCCCATGCAGATGTTGACGAAACCTGCAAAGAGTTAGGCAGAGCAGGACTCCTCGATAACCTTTATGCAGACGATATTGCATACGTTGTGATCTTGTCAGACTCCGCTGTAGTCTACATGGAAAACAGATTCAAGAACGGATTAGATAGCGTTTTAGATTACTTATCAAAGATTAAAGGGTTGATCCCGTTTATTTAGTTTGTTTGAAAGTCTTTTCGTACCCTGCTATTAATTCTTCTAGCGGGGTATCTCTTATGTGTTCCTCTGAATAAATGTGACCGGCTCGAGAGTAATATCTCATTGGGCGATGAAACTTTCTTATCCCAACTGCTTGCATCCACTTCTTCTTATCTTCAGATATTTGAACATCATCGGATTGAAGCCGCTTATTCAATAATCTCACCTCCTTACCTTTAGTCACGAGGCTGCCGCGCCCCAACCTCTACGCGACCGTTGCAGTTCCTTGCCTGCGCCACTCTTTCACCTCGTTATGTATGACCTGTCTCATCAGTGCCGGGCGGTCATCTCCGGCAGACCAGGGGGATTAGCCCCGGTTTCGACTATTTGAACAACCGTCTTGCCTGGTCTCTTACACCTTCTTGGAATTCCCCCGTCACCATCGTCGCACGCATATCAATCAAGAGTTCCAACTCTTCGATCACATCGCGTACAGTCCAGGCTAATTTGTCCGTTCTCTCATCTGAATCGAAGGCCAAAGGGAGCAATTGTTGCTGCCGTATCAATTCCGTCTTTTCAATGTGTTCTGGGAAGTCAAGCAGTGGCGCGTTCAAGGTAACCCTCCTCCTGCTTTGACACCGGTATAGGGACCAACCCGTTCAGAAAATCACGCAGGCGGCATATCTCATCCCAGTTTTGCAATACGATCGTTTGACCAGGTGACCACCCGATCCCAGCAATAAAATCTGGTGTTGACTCTATTCGGAGCGTTCCATCCGTTTTGTATGTGGCCATACGCTCAAATTGACCACCCAGCAGCTCATTGGACACGATACCTTTCTCTTTCAATCGATCATCTAGATTCATGACTTGTCCTCCTATGTAGAATTGTGGTATTCTTCCGATATCGAATTTTTTCTAAGCCGTCTGTTCGCTGCAGGCGGTTTTTTCTTTGTAACGAGAAGCTATGCTTTCAACCATCATTTGCTCACGCGCTTGCTTGATTTCTGCGACCTTGTCTGCAATTGCCCTGTCATACACTGGGTTCATCGTCATCCCCTTACTTTCAGAATGGTCAGCTCTTTCCCTTAATGACTTGATAATCCATCCCAACTCTTCCTCATCCACCGGTTGCTCACGCTTGATCTTTGCGGCAAGTATCCAACGCTTATCTTTCAGCAAATCGATTGGTGTAAGAGCATCCCGCCTGGCCTTCTCAATCAGAGCAGTATGGATAGTGTCCCGATCCGTTGCAGAAAGGATCTCCAAGGTTTCTGGCCCCAAATATGCAGTCAAAGAAGTGTCCCTCCTGTAAATAGAATTTCTTGGCGCTCACGTCGCATTAATTCTCGTGGATCTCTCACAACGATTTCGTGCGCTCTCGCCTCAACTAACCAATTGTGTTGGTGTATCGCAGGATCAATTCCGTAACGCTCGTCCATCAGGATATGTACGTCGTCACCAGCTTGGAAAAGGTCCTCGATTTGTTTGCCAAGGTGCGTCAAAATCCGTTCGTCATCCTGAGTGACCGGCTGCCATGGGCGCCTGGTTCTTTCCCACTCAATCACGACTTCTGCCTCCTTGATAACGTCCCGGCATTGTTTGATCAGATTATTGAGTGACACCGTCAGACTAGCCATCAAACGTGGATCAGTTGGCGGAGGAGCATCACCATACAGATGCTTAATCATTCGGATTGCATAATGATTGCCACAAGCTTGGACAAAATCCTCAGCGTCCTCCCGCATCGGAGTCGCTCGGCCGTTTATTACATCAGAAACCCACCTGGCCGATCGACCGATCTTCTTCCCGAGCGTCTCATACGTCAAATGTTCACCTGTCCTTTGGTGACGGAAGGCGTATTCGCAAATATCGCTGATCCGAGACCGCGAGTAAATGCTAACCGGCGCGTTACTGTTCCTCATCTGTTCTCCTCTTTTCTATTTGGTTTTCTAAGTACAATGAAACTGTGCTCATCTTCCAGACACTCCCTCGGCTGCTCACCGAGGGTTTTTCTTTAACCGACAGAGCTATTTTCGTCTCTTGCCGTCTGGCCGGTGGCTTTTACGCAGTGGCGTCGGTGCTCGTCTAACGGGTGAAAGCATTAACTTAAGGTCTACTGGTCTGTGTTGGGATAAGATTTCTTGAAGCTTTTTGGGATCGGATTGGTTCATATGTACCTCCTAGTCACGCTGGTTCCGGCGCTGAATAACACATTTTGTTGTTTTTATCTTCAAAAAAAATTTGTTCAACAGTAGTTTTTAAAACATCAGCAATCTGTTTGGCAGTATTGAGGTCAGGAGTTCTAGCCCCTGTTTCGTACATTCCATATGCACTTGTACTACATCCAATCTGCTCAGCAATATCTTTTTGAAGTAACCCAAGTTGCTTTCTACGTGAAATTAAATTGGTTCTCTTACTCATTTGGCATCACCTCCAAACAACAATATGTGTTATATCTGTCCTTATAATAAACAACGAATTGTTGTTTGTCAATGAAAATACTCCAATTTGTTGTATTCATTTTCACATTCTGTTGTTTTTGATATACTAAATACAACAATACGTTGTAACGGGTGTGATTTAATATGCCAACGGTTGGCGACAGAATTAGGATTGAACGATCTAAAAGGAAATGGAAGCAAGAAGACTTGGGCAAGAGGATTGGCGTTTCTGGAAGTGCTATTGGTATGTACGAACGTGGGGAACGGAAATTAGACGATGAAACACTCGGAAAGCTGGCTGATGTTTTTGAAGTTAACACTGATTACCTACTAGGTAGATCCAACGATCCCTCATCAACGTACTCAAATGGACAAGTAAACAGAGCCTTTCTAGAGCTCCCTGAAAACACCACTGACGAGGAAAAAGAGTTTCTACAAAAACAACTAGATCTGCAACTAGAAATCTTCCGTAGCCTAAAAAAGAAAGACAAATAAAATAGCCCGTACTTGGGCTTTTCTTTTGAAACAAAAACAGAACATACGTTTGGTTAGGAGCTAATTTCATGTTACATTTCTACTACAAAACCTTTCTTGAAAATAAGGTTGAGGTTTTATACCGATCACATAACATCTTATCTCCGGACCACATTGACATTGACTTAATAGCTGATGTCTTCGGGATCACTATTGTGTCTTTACCAGGCGCAAAAGAAGAAGGTATATGGGATGACTATCGAGCTGCTGTATTCCTAAACGCCAACAAACCTTCTATTGAATCACGTGAAGCTTTCTTCCATGAGCTTAGTCACATCTTACTACACACTGGTAATCAACTTTCTATGAACAGGGGGCTCTTGGAGTTACAGGAAGAACAAGCAAATCATTTTCAACTTTACGCTGCCTTGCCTTTTTACATGATACAGCAGATCCACCTGCCCTCACATGAGGCCGACATCATACATGTTCTCTCCTCAGAGTTCCGGGTTACTCATCAACTTGCTAGAAAGCGCTGGGAACAGATACAACGCCGTGTCTTTTCCGGGAAGCAGCAGCTTAAATTTGAAAACGAGGTTAGAAATCAATATCGCAGGGCCGACCCCTCTAATTGGTCAGACGAAACTAAATCATTGTATGAATTGGCAATACATAGAAAACAACAGAAGGAGTTACACGCAAAATGATTCTGACGATGTATAACCAGTATCAAGACGATCAATCATATCCCATCTGGCTTGTAGTCACCATAGATAAAGACGTTTGGGAAAAAGAAATCGTATACTTTTCTGTTCATCAAGACTTTGAACAGAAGGACGTGGATGAGATTCCCGAAGATATCCTCTCTTTCTCTGTTTGTCTGGAAGACCTTGTTCGCTCCTCGGAGAAATTCGGAAAGGTTGGTATCAATCTAACCCAGGTGAAGAATCGGGTATCAGTGCAGCTCCCAAGACTTCCTGATTCAACCCAACTACTGATACGCGTTATAGATCTAGAAGAAGTCTTGGCCTTTTCCAATATTCGATAGACATGCCTTTTTCTTTAACCAAGAAATAACTGAACTTTGGGGGCACTTTCCATGTTTTACGATACAAGCTAATTGCATGCAAAATTAAACTTTAAAAAGGAGTGTTTTCATTTGATTGCATTATTTGAAGCGATAGATGAGTTTGTTACCTATCTGAAAATTGAGGTTAATCGAAGCAAAGAAACTTATACAGGGTACCACAAGGATCTTTCGCAGTTTCACCGGTTTTACCTGGAGCGATGGAAAGTGGAACCATTTGTTGACGAAATAGAGCCATTTCATTTGCGTTCGTATCTACGATACGTCGCCGAGGAAAAGCAATATAAGACGAACAGTATCATCCGTACTGTGGCTACCTTTCGCTCATTCTTCCGTTTCCTCGAACGAGAAGAGTACATCAGCAAAAACCCTAGTCTGAAAATCGATGCGCCAAAAAAACCAGAAAGTATCCCTCGCTTTATCACCAAGGAAGAAATAGAACGCATTTTATCGGCCATTTCTCAGGATCAAGATCACGGTAGACGAGATTACACCTTAATCCAGGCGCTGCGTTACACAGGACTTAGGGTATCTGAGTTGGCTAATCTAAAAATCAATGATGTAAATCTCGAAGAGGCAACTATAACCGTATGGCATGGAAAAGGAGACAAATACAGGATTATTCCCCTTCATCCAGAGCTAGCTCCGATTTTAAAAGAATACCTAGAACATGTGCGGCCTAAGAGTAGTGATCCACATTTCTTTGTAACCAAAAAAACAGAGACAAAGATCACGACCGGCTACATACGAGTGATTCTGCACAAGGCTACTCAAGAAGCCGGCATTACAAAGAAGGTCACTCCCCATGTCTTACGACATTCATTTGCTACTTCGCTTTACAAGGACCACGGAGTGGATTTGCTACGGATCGGTAAATTACTTGGACATGCTTCCCCTCGGGCAACATCCATCTATACACATACAACGCCTGAGCATCTGCGTGAAGCGTTGGAAAAACTATCATGATAGGAAATAGGAGGTACAAGCTGTGGAATCGAATGAACGCGTTGAAGTGATACTTGATTTGTTTCGTGAGGGACATTCTGCTGAGGAAATCGCTGATCTGCTTGGTTATAAAGGTAAAGGTGGCGTTAGTGGCTATATGCGCCGTCACGGCTACCGTTTCGATTGGACATTAAAAAATTATGTGAAAGATCCGCTGTTGAAGTCTATCGAATCCTCATCTTCTTCAGACATCTTACTTGCAAATGGCAACAATATGGAACAAGCAAAGGTTGTAAATATGCCAGCAGATTCAGGCAATGTATTACAAGAAAATGGCCAGACAATAGCAAATGATAGCCAGCAAACAGAAACAAGCCAGGCACTCCAAGAAACTGATAAGAACTTGCAAGAAACAAATGGGAACTTGGTAGAACTGAAGATTGTGAGGAAAGAGGAAAGAAACAAGGAAGTTTTGCCGATGGATCTGGTTCAAAATCTCAAAGAAATTCTGCAGCATAAAGATCAGTTGCTAATGATGGTGACTGATCAGCCAAAGGATCTCTATATGAAGCGCTATAGGGGACCATCGGTAACGAAAACGGTACAGATCCAGGCACAGCTCTCGGATAGACTGACTGGATTCGTAAACAATACAGGTTACACGGTGAAGGATGTTATGAATAAGGCAGTGGAGGATTTTTTGAAGAGGTATGGAGGATAAGAGCCCAAAGAGGCTCTTTTTTTTTCAGTAAAAAGAGCAGAAATTTAAGGATATTTAATCAAACAAAAAGAAAAAGCCTACCCCTTTCGAGGTAGACCCTTTCAAACCGATATTACAGGTTAACTGGAATAGCAGTAGTAATGTTAGCTTTGTTGCCGTTAGTATCTGCAATATCAGCAGTTGCTTTAGCCTTCAAAGTTACACCGTTAGCAAAGTCTTGTTCGGACAATGCTTTACCTGCAATAGTTACTACAATTTCTTTAGCACCGCCAACTGCAGTTGTAATAGTTGTTCCAGTAACTTTTACACCTTTAACATAAAGGTCAAAGTCTGCAGCGTCACCAGCGCCAGCTACAACATCTTCACTGAAAGTGAGTGTTACTACAGAAGCAGATTCGTCTGCAGGTGTAGTTGCTGGGTCATCCGGAGTGATGCTAGTAACTGCAACACTAGAAACAGTTGGACGAACATTTTCTTTCAGGTATTCTTTTGTAGAGTGTGTTGTCATAGCAACGCCATCTTTGCTCTTAACACCACTAACTTCTACGGAACGAAGACCAGTGTAAGTGTTTGAATCAGCAGCCAATTTTAGTTCAACAACATTACCTGCTGTCAATGTAGCAGATGTTACAGTTGCTCCAGTAACTTTGTAGTTAGCTGCATTTGTTGCGGATGCACCATCAACTGCTTTGTCAAATTTTACTTGAAGTGTGTTGGTATCCACAACCAGAATACCGTTGCTAGCAACGTTATCACCTGTTTCAGCAGCATCGAAAGTTGTATCGAGTGCAGGTGCTTTGGTATCAGCATCGGTACCACGAGTAAATGTGAATGCTGCAGTTGCAGCTACGTTTTGATTTCCAGCAGTGTCGGTTACAAAGTTAAGTGGAAGATCAACAGTGTAAGAAGCACCTTGTACCAATGGTGCAGAAGCAGGTTCAGTAACCTTGTTCAATTCAATAGTAAACTCTTTCGAAGAACCTGCAACTGCTTTAACATCAGAAGCGTTGAAAGAGAGTGTAGTATTAGAAGTAACAAAGTCTACAACCTTCTTAGCTGTAGCACTTACTGCACCAGCATTAACTGTTACATCTTCGCTGAAAGTCAGAGTCAATACTTCTTTACCGTCTTTCTTAGCAACACTTGTAGAAGCAAGAGTTGGCAATACAGAGTCAGTAGTAAAGTTCACAATTTTACTGAACGCGGCATTTTGTTCACCAGACAGATCAGTAAATTTGTTAGCAGCGATTGATACAGTTACAAGACCTTGTTGAGCAGCACTCAACTCAACAACATACTTAGTCTTATCAGTTTTATCTTGAGTCAATTTATCAGTACCAGCAACCAATGCAACGCCACCAATTTCAATGTCGTCTACAGTGAGGCCTTCAACTTGCTCACTCAACTTCAATTCAAATTTCTTAGCGTTTACAGGAGTTACTGCAGTAACTGTTGGAGCTACACCATCATTGATTCCTTTTGTGAAGGAAGTTGTAACTGGGTTAGGGCTTACCAAGTTATCACCGTGATCAGTTACACCTACAAAAGTAACGCTGATAGCTTTACCAGAAGGAATACCAGCATTGCTCAGGTTGAACTTAACGGCATTTCCATCGATAGAAGCACCAGCAGTAACTAGTGCAGAAAGGTCTGTACCATCTGCCAATTTTGCGGAAATTGTTCCAAAGCTCTTAACTGGCTCAGAGAAGTTAACTTTTACAGTAGAAGCATTAACTGTTTCAGTTCCAACCAATGTAGGAGCTACAGAGTCAGTGTAAGATACTTTTTCGTTGTACTCAGCGATGAACGCACCAGTTGAAGACTTAACTGTATCCTTAGCTACAGAGAACAGGTAAGTTCCTTCGGAAGTACCAGTCAGTGTAATAGTAAGAGTTTTAGAATCTGCACTGAACTCTCCAGTTCCAGTCAGGCCAGTACCATTGCTTTTGAAAACGTTGGCTTTAAGTGCACCTGCTGCATCCAAAACAGTGTCTTCATCAACTGCAGTACCAAACTTAACTACCAGTTGTTTAGCGTTAATAGCACAACATTAAGCAGAAAAATCCTATTTTATCCTAATCTCAAACTCCTTGTCTCCCATCGAATTCCACCAACATGATTCAGCGTCTTTTGTTGATCTATATATAATGGAAGAAACTCAACTCAAAAGAATGGAATTCTACATGTTTTGGAAAATAGGGCAACTACATTTTGGTTTTCTAAAGGTTTTGGTACATATACTTTCGCCACGCAGGTTGTCCCAATCCGGTGCAATGAGCGGGTCGCTGAGATCCCATGTCTCCCATAGGATTTCGCAAAATCGCACCGATCGCTCCGCTGTTTTCAGGGGATAAAAACGAAAATGTAGACAAGATTTTTTGTATCTATTTTTATACCTATATATTTATATATATATAATTATATATAAATATAAATAAAATAATAAAGATAAAATCATTTATCCCTAATCCACTTTTTCCGAAAGGCAGCTTCTTTCTCCACCCCTCGTTTTTGTTCTTTTTTGTCTGGGTGGCTCAAGTAGCCACCTTTCGTCTTTCGTTCCTCCTATGGTTATGAAGATATTTTAGATGTAGTACGATCTCTCATCCTACATTCATTTGCCTTGGTTCCTCTATCATTGTCATATAATCCTTCTTTATTCGTTCTAACCTATCTCATTAGAGGATTACCCTCCCATTCCCACCGACGCTGTTGGTGCAGTCGGTACATTTTTATGAAAGGTCCTTGCCTCCACTATGGGCAGTCACTGTATCGTTTTTCTGCGAGACATTAGCGCGTTTGTTTTCTCCGATTGGCGGGGCGATCGGTGCGATTTGGTCCTAGCCTATGTCCCTCAAGGATTCCCACCGACCCGGTTATCGCACCACAAAAGGTATCCTCTGGCGTAACTTCTTAATAAGCCACCGTGTGCGCTAGCTTCCCCGATTGGCGGAGTGAGCGGTGCGATTTGTCCCCATCCCATATGGCTCAAGGATTCCCACCGACCCACTTATTGCTCCACAGGGTGCTTCTGGCCGGTTCGTCACTACAAAAATAGTGCCTGGAAACCATTTTCTTCTCTTCAACGGCATAAGGTTCTATATAAGACCAAGCAATAGCAAAAAAGGATGATGAAAATGCGAAGATGGTCGATCGGTTGTCTTACTTTACTTTTATTGTTAACCCTGATTTCTCCAGCATCAGCTACCTCATTTGAACGCGTTTACTTACACAAGGTCATGGACAACAATAGTAAAGCCCTTGTAGTTCGAGCGAACGGAGATATGTACATGATTGAATACGGCGTTGGAGTGATCTCCATTTGGATGTACGAGGGAAAAACAGTTTTTATTTCCTCACCAGGAATCTTCGCAGGTGCGGGATCCAAAGTCATCCTGCCCGACGTAAACCAAGAAGCACCAATCTGGAATTCCACTTTTGTTGAATATACAATTCGTCCTTTACCCGTACCACCCTCGACTTTAGTACCAGCACCAAGTCCACAAGTTCCTATGGTGAAACCAACCTTTGGGAAGACCGTAGTGATTATTGCTGTTGAGAAAGCACCGCTGCTTAAAGATACTGAAAACAAAGCAGAGAACCTCATAGGGTTCCTCCCCTATGGTACACCGCTAGAATTGGATAATGTGAATCTATCTGGGTGGTACGCGGTCGTGTTTGGAAAGACAGCCTTATACGTGTCAAAGAATAATACAACCAGCTTTAAGACCATATCACCGAAGGTCATTAGTGTCAGATTGGATAAGGGGTATTTGTTTAATATCCCTTCTGCGCAAGGAAATTCCCTTGGTTCATTTGTTAAATTTACCCCTCTTGCAGCAATAGGTGAGAATAAAAACTTCTGGTTTGTGCTTTATCCAAATGGCGATGGAACATTCACTAAGGGTTTTATTTCAAAAAACGTAGCTTATTAAGTAGAACACTCGTTCAGATCAATGGTAAACTTTGAGATTGTCCTTTTTTCTCCAAATGGCGGATCGGTCAAAGCGAATTGCCCACCTCCCATGTGGCTCAACGCTTCTACCGATCCTCTTTATCGTACTGCCGATTGTTTTGACGGGTACGATCTCTTTGAAAGAGAGATGTTGACCTTCGATATGCTTTAAGCACTTCGCAAAAACAAAAAAGCCTACCTCATCGGCAGACCTTTCCCATTTACTCGCTTTCCAGTAGAACCTGTCCCGCATCCTTCATCCATTCGGGGATTGACCTCTTTTGGAGTGAAAAACCTCCTTGGGTCTGAGTACGCTTCACCTGTGCTTTAGGAGTCTTGCTTTTAATCGGTCGTAATTCTCTGTCAGATGATTGCTCATGAACAGCAGATTTCTCCGCTCTATTCGTTTGCTTTTCATCGTTATTGATTGTCTCCACTTTAAAGACGTACTGTGGCATCTTCGGTACCCCTGGTTGGAACACACGCGACAGGGTGTTTTTTCCCGTTTCGTGGATCAGCCGACCTGACTCTTTCCACTTGGCAACGACCTGCTCAACATTGAATTTTCCCTGTTTCATCAGTTTTTCAAACTCTTCCTTGGGAATCTGAATTTGCGTGACGATCCCGTTTTTCTCCACGTACTTCCCGACAATCGGCTTGTTCTTGTCCCAATCACTTTTATCACGGAAAAACTTGTACCGATTACGGACAAAGTACTCCATGATGAACTGATATGCCTCGTCTCCCTTATTTCGCTCACTCATCGACTTTCGTTCGATGTGCAACAGGCTTTCCGTTAACTGATTCAAGTCTAGTCCTAATTGGAGGGCTTCATTCGCCAATTCGCCTGCGAGTTTCACAATCGCCAATTTACCGGCAATGCGTTTTGTAAAGCTATCCTTCTCCTCCAATCGTGCCAACAAGTCCTGACGGCTTTTTCTCCAGCGACGCTGAATCTCTTCATTCCCAATCTTCAGCAAATGTTCTGCATAAATCGGTCCCGCATGACCATAGTTTTTGAGGATCACCTGCTCAATGCGCTCCGCATTTTCCGCTGATCGAGTCAGCTCGGGTTCATTAATTTCAAAAAAGCGAACTCGAATTCCAGATCGTTGATCGGTTTCCTCAAAAATGGACTTTTCGGAACTGGAGAAAATGGTGGTCATCCAGTCATCTTGCTCCCTTTTCGTTCCCTGTGACGTGAGTGCCATCTTAGCAAGCCCCGCTACAACCGTGTAAGCGAATTGCGTCAGATCTTTTCCTTCTTCCATCATGGAAGTATCGTCAATCACAATGGGTACCCCGTAGTTGCCATGCAGATTATATAATATCCCCTGATCGGTTCCGTACCAAGTAACCAGCAATCCTCTTTTCCCCGTATCGGGTAGGCCAAAAATACTGGCTGCTAACCGCGTCGTAAGCGTTTTTCCCGTACTGCTTGTACCATAGAAATTGAAGAACAATGAATCCATATGGGCTTCTTCTTTTAGGATAGAAAGCAGTGGAGCTGTGAACCCCGCAGCAAGAGCAAACTCTAGCCAGCGATTCCCTCGGACTTCCTCATGTATCATCTGGCACCATGAATCGAGTGTGCCTTTTGGTTTTAGATCATACTTCAACCCATCGTAGGTAGATGGAAAGCCAATTCCCTTGTGTAACTTGAACACCGGTTGTTCCTCGTATGTTCCCCACCCTACGTTGCTATGCTCATAATTTCGCTTCATTTTGGTGATCTGCTTCCGTAAATTGGACACGTATGCGTCCGCAACTTCCGGCCAACAATCTGCACCATACCGCGTTAATTGGCTTATACCGCCTTTCGTAAGCTCGTTTCTCTTTAGCGATCTACGAACGCGTTTTTCATTGTCCATAAACGACAACTGAACCGTCACTTCTCCTGTGTCCAAATTGGTCACGTATTGGTCAACGTCAATCGCCGCTCCTAGGTCAACCTCTTCGCCATTGGCAAGGCTAACCAACCTCCCCTTCTTTCTCCCAATCTTGCCCTCTTCTCTTGCCACCTGTATGCTCCCCCTTTGTATGGATTGAAAAAAAAGAACCTATGGCCAACCATTGACGCTTGGCTGTGAGACGATGAGCGGGGCGGTGCCAACCCTTGGTAACACTAGGTTCAAGAGATTTTGCACCGACCGCACCGCCGATTCCGCCACACAGACAATCACCTTTATCGCTGACCCAAAAGTGTCTCCACTTCCCGTTCGTACCCGTAGCGACGGAAAAACTCTATAAGCGCCACAACGAAAATATCACGCTGGCTCATGTTCTTCTCCCTGCTAAAATCCCGCACCAATTGGTCCAGTGTATTGGTCATGTGAACCGACTTAGTGACAAACACACCTGGAATCACGTAGCGTGGGATGTTTCCGGTTTCAGATGCTGGAGTAAGTAGGTCAACTAACCTGTCTCGGTTTCGTTCCAGCATTTCCAGGATCGGCAGGAATCGCGACAATCCAGGAAGGTCTACCATTGTGGCATTCGATGAGGGAACCGGATTGTCAGGAGCTGCTTCGCTTCGCTCACTCGATGCTTCCGTATCCTGCTGGGTGCCCGTCTGCTTGACGTAGTTACTCTTTTCAGCTGACCAGGCGTATCCTTTCCCCTTCATGTACGCTGCCAGTTCCCGGTGATCCCCGAATCCCAACCGTTTGGAGATGGTTTTGGCATCCGCTCCCTCCTTTTTGAAGAGGGAGATGACTTGTGCTGCTTTGGAAGATTCACTGATAAGCAAGTCCAGATCTTGTCCATCCAGCCGGGAGTGGGCAGGAACATAGTTCTGGCGTTGCCGATCCCATGTAAAGTTACGTCGCCGCATATACATGTCTAGCGAACGGTAGTCACTGTATTCATACCGTTCAGCCAATTCTTCTCTCGTTTTTCCCTCAGTCAATCCGTGCAGAATTTCCTTGACCCGATCATCATAGACGGGTAGATTCTCTTGTTCGATTGCCATGGTTATAACCTCCTTTTTATAGTTCGTTGACCGCTTTACTCAGTTGTTCGAGGTTGCTGTGTGTATAGACGCTGGTGACTTTCAGCGAACTGTGACCGAGCAGCTTCTGAATCTGTACCAAGCCCACATCTTTCTTCACCAATTGGCTGGCGAAACTGTGACGGAGGATGTGTGCCGTTACATGCTTCTTCCATCCCAACGCCTTTGTTGCTTTTCCGAGATGATGATTGACGTAAACAGGAGACACTTTCCCCGTCTTTTTCGTAGCAAAGAAGTAGGGGGAAGGGGTGGTGACCCGTTCATGAGTCGCATACTGTTGAAGCAAAGGCAGCAAGGCTGAAGAGATGGGTACCAAACGGTCTTTGTTTCCTTTTCCGGCCACAACATGGATAACCTTGTTATCAAGATCAACTGTATCCATTGTCAGGTTCAGACATTCTGAGACCCGAAGGCCTGTCCGGTACATCGTCTCCACGATCAGCCGAATCAGAGGATGGTTCATGGCATTTAACAACTGTTTCACCTCGACTTCGGACAGATATGCCCGTTCCTTTTGTGGGATCTTCACGCCTTCCACCGAAAGCGATACGTCACGCTGCACCCACTCATTCCGGTACGCGTAGGAAAAGAACGAACGCATGGTGTGGAAGTGTCTTGATCGGCTGGCCGGTGCATTATTCCGCACTTCTTTGAGCCACACCAAGTAGTTCTTGATATCGTTAGCTACGATATCTTCCAGGTACGGCTCGCAATTGTACCACTGCGTCAAAAACTGATTGAACATGCGCAGGTCTTTCCCGTAGCCACTGATGGTCTGCTGGCTTCGCTCTGCGGCTGACAGGTGCTTAATAAACTGATCCGCTGCCTCTCTGAGTCTCATTTTTCTTTCCTCCTGGATTGATATGGATGGGATGCATCCCTTTCAGGTACACATCCCGATAATCAAAGATATAGTACATGTTTAAAAAATGGTTTATTTACAGTTTTCCGTTGAAAAGATTGAGTTTAGCTGTCTTTGACTAATGATTTCGAAAGGTTCCCAACAGTAAGTCGCAGGCCACACATCTCATCAAATTTCAGAAGTGGCTTAATGAGTCGGAAATGTTCACGAACTTGTACATCTTCCTTTTCAAAATGATCTGAATCATGGAATCTCGAAATTTTGCCCATTTTTGGTGTACTAATTCCGATCGTGGTGGCTACATTGTCGAAAAAGTTATTCATCATTATGCAGTACGCGTCGTCATTAAATGGGAGAAACATCCTTCCAAACGGAATGCACCACATTGCAGATACACGATCCTCACGTTGCTGGATATGAAAAGGCAGTACAGGTAGTTGCTTCAAAGCATCAACAATCCTCTGCTTGCATTGAGATGCCACACTTATCGGAAGCTGATCCAATTCCATTCCTTTATAGTCAGTGAAACAAGCTTCCAGATAATAACCTCTGAAATGGTCTACATAAAACTGTAGTGCCTCTTCCCTCATCTCGGTCGTTATATTATTTTTGGGCATGGGAGACCCTCCTTTGATTTTTTGAGGGTCACTCCCCCAATAGGGGAGTGACGTTGCTCACTCTTTTAGCCAATGGTTTGCTATGATTTAGGTAGTCTGACGAACCACGATCTGTAGACCAGCCATACGATCAAATGCCTCCAGTTTCGCTCGTTTCTCTACGTGCTCATCGTACTGATCCACCGGAAGTGAAAACAGCTCTTCTACCAAGCCGATGTCCCCGTATTCAGGTGTAGTCAATCCCAAAGAGGCGATGGTTGCTATGACGTTGTCATTCACCCGATTCAGATCTTCCGCGCTAAATCCACAGAATCTTCTATCGTTGGGAACCACCCACGCTACAGTGAAGTCCCCATCTCCATCGACAATGGCATTTGGACGCACAGGTAGATTCCAGAGAGATGTTTGTATCTCTTGGATCCCCTTTGATGCCTCTTCTCGTGGCAGTTCACTAAACAGGATGCCTTTGTAATTGGTAAAGCGCAGAACGATCAACCCCCATGAATCCTCATAGAATCGTCTCATTGCCTCGAGATCAGTGGGTTGAGTAACCACTTCCTGAACAGATTGCTGCCCATCGCTTTGAACCTGTACGGTAGAAATACCGTTTTCTTGATTGGTATAGACTTGAATGTTGAGAGTGATTGGATGATTGAATGCTGTCATGGTTAGTACCTCCGTTTTTTTACTGTTATAGTTGGCAGAGCGTTTTACTTTGAGTAAATTACGATTTCCATCAATCGGTGAAATCGTCTGTCTCGTCATCGTAAGAGTTGCTTGTCCAGTTTGACGCATTGTGCCGTTTAGACCTTTTTGGCGCTGGGTCGTCTTCTAGGAACTCGTCATCAATATCTTCATCGGACACGGTATCATCCGATGCTTCGTCTAGCTCATCTTCCAGATCTAAGTCATCATCATCTTCGTCCGGTTCGTCCTGATCCATTTCTTCGTGGCCGTCATCATTCATGCTGTAAACTTCAGCAACATTGGCAAATGTGCGACCTGATGTACTCGATTTGTTGTGTTTCACAACAATTCCAATCGTTTTGCCTTCAAAGAAATCTTCTGGATCATTGATTTCATCCGGTATCTTGTCATTATTGATCGTTTTCACCACCTTTCCCAGGTCGGTATCCTCTTCCATCACTGGAAAGTAGCGCTGTGTGAGTTTTCCGTGTTCTGTTTTGTACTCGATCATGATGAGATCAGACTTCTTTTTCTTGCCTTTTACCTCCACTTCACAATCCTCTTCCATCCAGATTCCTGAAATTACGGACTCAAACTCACCCTGTGGATGGACTGGGTAGCCTTTCTTTAGAGCAAATGTCATTTGTGATTTCCTCCATTATTTTGTTTGGCTAGAATGACTGGTCTTGTTGTTTGCACTCTTAGATTACAAAAAAACGAGGTTCGGCTTCAAAGTGCAGCCATTCATGCCATGTTCCTTATTCGGCAGCAGTTTCTGCTAATAAAAGTAGGGAAAGAAAAGAGACTTGATGAAAACCAAAAAAAATAAGCCGTAAACGGCCTATACAATGAATTTCATGACACTTTTAAAAACCAAACAATTATGTCGTTTATTCATTTTGACTTAGCCTTTCAAGATAACGAATGATGCTCTCCTTCCTGGTCTGATTTATCACTTTTATTCGCTTATTTCTTTTATCCATCAATTTAAAGCGTGCTAGTAGATTAGCCTTTATAAAAGCAAGCGACTGTAATTCTTTAGCACCAAAGGGGGCAAATAGAACGCGGATGCTCCTCTTTCCCTTCTTGTTTGTTATCTTAGATAGTAACCTTTTGTTGAAACTACTTTTGGCCATGAGAAGGATGATTTCGTCCTGGGCACTATTCTTCACAATTTTTTTCAGAATCGTCTCCATCGCAAATGTATCTTCTTCAAAAGCGCTCTGATAATGATAGACAAACGCCTTGGTTTTAAGATGCTGAGCGCAGTGGACGATTTCTTTTCTGGCCTTATCCGTTAAATCTATTTTGGCCATCTCTATTTCCACTGGTGTTTTAATCAGATCTTCCTCTTTGTAAGGGTATAAGCCACGTTTATTTTTTCCACCTTGCCGAATACCTAAATAGATGCTCGTCACAGCCCAAATATCTTTCTTTTCAAGAAGCATTGCTGACACCGTTTCAGAGAAAGCTTTTCTTTTACTGGAAGGTGTCCCTTTCCGTTCGTTAGCCATTACACTTGCGAGCATGTTTCGGCAACTCTCATCCGACAATTTCACCTTGAATGTATTCTTGATATGTTTCACGAGTAAAGGAGCTGTCCATTCTGGCATTAAGAATCCAAATTCCTCTGGGTTTCTCTTCAGATCGTTTTTTAACTGTTGTATTTGATCTCCATCCAGTTTGTTTCTATTTCCAGGCTCCTTACTATCTCGTAAAAACGATAATCCTGTCGCATTGAATCCGGATATGTTTCTTTGAACGGTTCGTAGGGTTACTCCCAATCCTTCCGCAATTTCTGCTGGTTTTCCCCCTTCTACGTAGAGTTTAATAGTCAACAGCTTTCGCATTTTATACGGTTTTATACCGCCGTTTTGCAGTTCCTGATCGATGTATTTCAAGATCTCACGTTCATGACTGGTTCCCATATAAACTCCTTTATCTCCTAACCTTTCAAACGGCAATGATTCCCTCCCTTTCCACTCTCGTAAGAAAGAGACGGATACACGCAATATCCCTTCACCTCGGTTATTTTTCCTTTGCTCCTATTATTGTACCCCTGAAGTTAGTAACCCTGCACGCTTTTCAACGCTTGAGTTTCTTTGTTTTGATCGTCAGCGTTTTGTGGTCAAATACTGCTTCACTGCCTCATTTACTAATGAACTATAGCTCTTGATGTATCGCTCTTTCTTCAGCTTCCCAATTTCCTCCATGAGGGCTTTTTCTACGTAAATGGTCAGCTTCTGATTGTTCGCTTCGAAGTCCGGCCTTTTGGTGAACCCACTCAACATCTCGAACGACATTTCCCTCTTTTCGCTTTGCCCGCTTGATTCGAATGTCTGATTATGTTCATCCTCCATTTCCTCCTCTTCGTCTATTTCGGATTCCCCCCAATAAAGGGGAAATTGATCCTCACCACCATGTTGGCTTTGTTTCCCCTTATCCCAATCAATGCCATGATCTGCATGATTCCCATTGTTTTTATCAGTCAGGTTGAGATTTCTCTTTTTTCTGCGAAACATTCCCATGTGTTCCATTGTTCGATTTCCCCCATTTCGTAAAAAGTCGACCTAAACGTCGACATCGACGTCGACTTTATCAAAATGTTCCTCCGTGTGTGAAAGCAAAAAAAGAGGGCAAACAACGTCTGCCCATGATTCCTTCCCCTCTGCACGAGGCTGGATTCATTTGTTTACTGTAACAGCGTGTGAAGATCTTCTGCCATGAGTCCATGCTCATTCGCTACCTGTGCAATGGCTTCCTCCCTGCTCATTCCATCAAGGACTCGTTCTGCTATATCCCAGATTACTGCTTGTAGTATTGGATGCATGACTGCTTCCTCCTTTCAAACCATGTTGCTTCAATCAGCCTTTCTTGACTGCGAACAGATCACCACCTCAATTTTCTTCGGGAAGTAAGGCTGTACTGTACTTCCCTGAATCCATGATCCAAACCGTTACCCCGATAGCTAGATTCTCGATGTGATCCACGTAAAAAGCTTCCTGATGGATTGGCTGCTCCTGCCGATTCACGACCTTCTGCAACGGCTCACCATCCACCCACTCTGCAGAAAGCTCGAAAATTTGGAGGTAATCCAACTGATCGCCCCTTTCTTGTCTTTTCTCAAGGATGCTCCACAGTATGAGCTGCAGTTCAAACGGAACGGCTTCGTTGACTCCTCGTGTTACGTATCTTTCCGAAGAAAACATTTTCCGCGTTTCCATCCTTACATGTACCCTCCTTCCTTCAAGCTAACGTAGGCACCCTCTGTACCGACAATGATGTGATCCAAAACAGGGATACCCAGCAACTCCCCCGCCTCTTGGAGCCTCTTTGTCACGTCTAGATCAGGCTGGCTAGGAGTGGGATCACCACTTGGATGAAGGTGGGCAACAATTACCGAGGCAGAGTTCGACAAAATGGCAACCTTGAACACTTCCCTTGGATGAACGATCGTGCTATCCAACGACCCAACCGAAACCGTGTGAATGGCAGTTGGCTCATTTTTAACATTAAGTGCTAGGAGGAAAAATATTTCGCGATCCGATTCCTGAAGAAACGACTGGAACAGTCCTACGACATCCTTTGCCATCCGAATGCGGCGTTGCGGGTACAGGAGGCTAGATTCCCGTACCATTTGAATCCGTACAATGTTTACCCGTTTTGATGCTTCATTTATCGTTTTCATTTTGCATTCTCCTCTAACCAGTTTTTTATTTCTTCGTCATCGACTATGACGATCTCAGGAACATAGAAGGCCATTGCGTATTCATTGGAGTAGACAACGACGACCTTGTACCAGCACTCACTGTTGCGTTCCACCTTCTCGACAAACTCCGGCAGGCTACCAATGAGTCCTCCTGTTTCCCTGTCTAGACCAACTACGGACAGATCCCGGAGGTTGTCTCCTAGCTCCAAGACAACCATGTAGCCGTACATTTCTAGCGTGAACGCCTCGTCTAAACCGTCGAAGTCAAATGCCTCTTTCAGACCAAGAAATTCTTCCTCCAGGTACCCCGTGAATGTAACGGAAAACACCTGCGCTGCGCGAATCAAACGCAGATCCTGCTTCGTTTTGATCGTCCTCATGTTCTTTCCCCCTTAGAAATACAAAAAGGGACTACCTCCCGATGTTGCAGAAGGTAATCCCATTCTTGTTTTTGGATTATGGTTTATTGCCAGAATACACGGAACAGCCATTTTCGAATCATGATGCCCACACCAGCACCTAAAAAGAGGGCAACCAAGAAATCAACGTCCTTGTAGTTGAACATCCAGTAGATGACACCAACGACGGCTCCGCCAATGGCCCATTTTACAATCGCACCCATTCCCTTTCCTCCTTGGCATGTCTCGTTGATACTTTGCTCCATTACAAAACTTTTCGTCATTGATTTTTATTCATTACCATTAGCTATTAGTAAGTTGACCGGTTGCCTGACGAATGGTTTCGTAATCATTGAAGGTTTTCGTCAAAAACTCCATTGCCTCCAAATTCCCTAGGAGTCGCCCGTCCACTGCAACGTAGGACACATTAAATGTGCCGTTATCGTTGAGTTCAAACTTTAGTTGTAACTCATAGTTTTCCATCTCCGAGTAGTACAGGCCGGAAAACTCTACAAATTTCTTCCCATTCGACTCGGTATACGTCCATTTTGGTTCGGAGTGTAAGTATTCCATCACCTCACCGATTGGTTCGTCTGAGTACTGCTGTAGGGAACTGCTCTTGATGGCCTCCACATACTTTTTGCCTGGATCAGCGGCTTCCTCAATCTTTCCCTGTACATCCACCCCCATCCATGAAGCGATGAGCCAAACAGCTAATACGATGATACCCAGACTGGTCATGAAACCATAAAACTTGTTCACGCCGTTGAGTATCTTTTTCCCTGCTCCCATTCCTTCAGCATCCTCCCTTGATGACTTTTAGCCTATCTATTTTTGTATGAATGATTGTCGGAACATAGAAGATTTCATCGGATTTAGTAGAATCTTCCTATATTATCTTATAGGTGTTATTTGATAGTCAATTACTATTTATAGTGTGTGTAAATGGTTTTTCCCCTCTAGTACGCTTGACTTGAGGTGGGACCAAATGGAAGAGAGTACGAAACAACTCGCAAAAATGCTAGGTGATCGAATTCGCAGTCTCCGTCTAGATCTAGGGCTTAGCCAGGAGCAGTTGGGTGAGCGGTCTGGACTGCACACCAACTACATTGGCCAAATCGAGCGGGGAGAGAAGAACCTTACCCTTGAGACCCTGCTGAAAATTGCCCGTAGCTTAGGGACTTCCTTGGAGCAGCTCCTGCACTCCATTGATCCGCTTGATCCTCACACCCCTCTTGGGGAAATTGTTGTCATGCTCTCTGAACGTCCTGCTACGGATCAGGCTCTTGTTTTAGCGTTGATGAAAACCGTATTCTCATGGGAAGAAGAAAAGCGGAAATAAGTCACAGTGGACTTTCTTCCGCTTGTTTTTTTGCATTGGGGAATTGGCAGGCGAGAACAGTCATTTCCCACCTTACCGAAAAGATCTCCCTCCGCAGCTTTTCTTCCCGCTGTTGAATCCATTCGCAGATGTCCCGAACCGTTCCCTGACAAGTTTCCCCTCTATGTTTGTAGACGAGCTCATCTTTCAAAAGGGACATGGCTTGCTCGCAGATTCGTACACTTCGTATCAAGGTATCCTCCTTGTTGACAAACTCCTCGTATTTTTCCTGTACTGAACTCATGACACTCTCCTCTTTGTGCTTTTTTACAGCAGGGCTACAGCCTGCTCCTTGTCCTGTCTACTGGTGTTGATGTAGTAGTGGGCCGTCGTCTGAATGTGTGCATGGCCTGCCAGCTTTGAGACCGTCGTGAGCGGAACGCCTTTTTTAAGCAGTCTGGAACAGAACGTGTGGCGGAACTTATGCGGGTAAAGCTTGAAGCCGAGCTGCTTCTCCAAGCCTTCCAGTAACGTGTTGACCGCGTCCTTGTGCATCTTCTCGCCCCGTTGACTGAGAAGCAGATAGAGACTGTCCCGATGCTTGTTTTCCTGCCGTTCGGATCGGATGTACTCTTTGATCAGATCCACCAGATCAGGACGAAGCGGAATCTCCCTGTACTTTCCTCCCTTACCCGTCACCCGAAGCGTGTTGGTGAGGTAGTCCAGATCACTGAGCTGGATGCCGCAAAGCTCACTCACGCGAACGCCTGTGTACAGTAGCAGCCAAACGATCAGGTGGTTACGCAGGCTGACTTTGCTCCTGTCCTGGACGAAGAACAGCAACTGGTTCACCTCCTGCTCGGAGAACACCTCCACTTCACCCTCGCTGCCAGCGGCCACCTTGATCCTGTCTTTGCGCAGCGTGACGACCTGTTCTGTTGTCAGCTTACGGTCGATCAGGAACAGATTGAACGCCTGTAGTGAATTGATTTTTTTGTTGACGGTTGCCACCGCGTACTTGTTCTCCATGAGGTGATTCTTGTAGCTGGAGACGTAGAAACGTTTCAGATCAGTCGGCTGCTCAACGCCCATCCCTTCCAGGTACACACAAAAAGCTTTTACGTCACCGACGTAAGATTCGATCGTTTTCGGCGCGATCCCGTTCTCGACAAGGTACTGCTCAAAATGCTGAATCACATCCACGTCTAAACACCTTCCTTGCTTTATTCATTCCTTGAACCAGCAAACATGCGAAACGTCCGCCACATCTCGCCTTCATCCTGCCCCCACGCCTGTCTCACGTTGTCCGGGTCGAGGATGCGGAAGTGTTGGGTGAACATGTTCTGCTGCAGCTTCCAGCCGTTTCTTCTATCCAGGGTGTTCCAGAAAACCTGACCGCCTAACGTCTTGGTCGGTACGTTCGGGAAAAGCATGTACAACAACTCCTTTTCAGTATCATAAATGAAAAAATCCCTACATCCATAAGGACATAGGGAGTCTATCTAAAAGTATATTAACCGTTTATTTTCTTAGATGATACGATTTTGAATTCTTCTAAACATGATATCCACAAGAATGCTAGAGTTATTATCAACAGCATGTGGATAACTTCTTTAAATGGCTGTTTACTTATATGTAAACTATTGCTAAACTAATCATGCCGAATCAAATATCCTGGGGAATTTAATTTGTTAGCCAGCTGACCTCCTCAGCTGGCTTTTTGTATGGGCACGGAAAAAAATCCCTTAGTCCGATAAAAGACTAAGGGCAAATCGAAAGATACCTAATATAAAATTACCAATTAGTGAGGGAGATGTCCATCAAGATTGAATTCTTCAATACTGCTGGGGACGTACTCCTGCTTTAGTTTTTTAGATGATCTCATACTTAATTGATCAATTTTAAAGTATTTTTTATATTCCGCCATCAACGTTTCAGATGATTTACCGTATACTTTCAAGAACGCCGTATCATAATTATCACCTGCATTAACTCGTTCCAGCAGCTTATTATACTTTTCTCCACCATAGTTTTGATCGAGGAAGAAGACCATAGCTTCAAAAGCAAAGTAATTATCGCGATTTAAATTCAAATCCGATAATCTATCATATTCATCCCAAGGTGTTGGGCCCCATGATTGTCTTTGATTTGTATCATCAATATAAAATTGGAGGTCGCGAGTTTTCCCTGCCTTTTCATAATTGTATTGCTTAAATCCGAGAAGTTTTTTTGCCACGTAGTCAGCTTGTCCTTCAATTAGCCATGAATGGGCAGCACTGTTTAGATTTTCCCATTTATGAATCTGATAGGCGTGTGCCATTTCATGTGCAAAAGAAAACCGCAAATCTCCTGCCGAAGAACTCTCCTCGGCTGCAGCTGTACTAATTTTTATTGCATTTAGCCAATGCATATAGTAACCATTGTTTAAAAGGTCCCAAAATCCACCAGTGCCATGTATCCACAGGGTTATCTTATTATTCCCCAACGAATTTGCACCAAAATATTTCTCATGAGTTTTAAGGATCTCTTCCCCTTCTTTAGGGATGTACTCGTATCGTTTTGCTATGTCAGAAGCAAGGTTGATTGTCATATGCTTCGTATTATAGGTCTCCCAAGAAAGTTGTTCACTACTATTCTCCAGCTGCTTTTTCAGCCGTTCAATCTCCTGTTCCTTTTCAGAAATTTGCTCCTTCAAATCATCAATTAGTGTTCCATCAACTGCCTTATCGAGCTCCTCTTTTAGCTCTTCACTTAACTTTTTTAATTCATCAACCTGTTCGGTCAATTTTTTAATCTGCTGGTCTTTATCTACTTGTTTGACGCTCACACTAATACTTACCGTTTTTTTCTTTCCACCGCTTGCATATGTTGCTTTCAAAGTGGTTGAACCGACCTTCTTTGCATTTATGGTATCTTTCTCGACAGTAGCGACGTCTTTCTTGCTACTTGTCCAGGTCACCTTACTTGTAACATCCTCAGTCGTTTTGTCTTTGTAGGTTGCCGTTATCATTAGGGAAGCAGTTTCCCCCTCGATGATTGTCACCCTGGTTTTACTAGCTTTTAGTCCCGTCAGCTCCTTCTCTGTTACTGCATCTGACGAGACAACATCATTCGTTTCAGAAGCAAAAGCATTTTGGCAAACCATAGTATTCAGAATTAGGACAAGTGCAATAATATAACTACGTACTGATCTCATGTTTCCCTCCAACTGGTATTTTGTGATACGAATCGTCATTTTACAACAATGGGAATCATTTCTATATTTTATGTATCGGCAATACAGGACTAACAGATTAGGCAAAAAGAATCACTAACTGCAGTTTTTATAGTTTGTAGTGAGAGATCATTGGAACGAATTCTTGAAGTAGCTAGAACGTAGCTAGTGGGTATGGAAACAACAAGGAAATGTAGCGAGTTTACTCAGGATTTTGCAGTCAGTTCTAACGTTAGAAAAGGGTCTACCGCAAATGGCGATAGACCAACTCGAATTTTTCGTCAATACACGAGTTACTATTAATTGAGTGAAACCGTAATGTCTGGCACGTTAGTATTTGGCGTCAATGACACAAATCTTACAATTGCTCCAGACGGATTTGTTACCGTATAGCCAGGTATCCCAATACTTGTTAACTGAGTTGCAATCGCCTGCGCCACTTGCGAAGGTGTTTGACCAGCAACAGATACAACATGTGGGATGCCAAAGACCGTTACAGTAATTCGCCCTGAAGCTCTTGCACCAGTTTCCACAGTCAAATCCACTGACTCCGTTTCTCCTGCGCCACTCGTCTTCACTGTAGCAGAATAGACTAAGCTTGTCCCCATTCCAGACGCGGACAGTAATGTTACCTCCAGAGTATTTGCAGCGGCGACAACACCATCAACAGTTGCAGTGTTACGTCCTCGATCATCTGAAGTAAATTCAATAGTGACAGTCTTTGAATCAACATTTTCGGTAACGAAGACATCTGGAGGGTTAGTCAACGATTCTTTAATGTTAATGGTAATTGAATTACCTGCAGAGCCTGCTGCCTTGGACGTGAAGGTAATACCTTGATTCAATACCGTGGCATTAGCTGTGACAGCTGATTCGCCCTGCCGGATTATTCCTAAAGTGGCAGTTACCCCCGAATTGCTATTCTCACCTAACCGAATCTACTTCGATTTTCTGTTGAGCCTACACCGTGCGGGTGACTTTCATCGCACACGGCGTTACATCAACGAATAATAAATAGAATTATCCTATAATTGGCAACACAATCTCACCAAGTTTTAGAAGGCTTTACTAAAGCTTGTTTTTGCTTGAAGTATTTTTCAAAAAAAAGCCTACCGTAATTTTACGATAGACTTGGCCTTACTGTATAAATGATTATGGAGCGGAATTTACTGTTATGCTTACAGTTAAATCAGAACCGCCGTTCAACCCAGCTCCCTTAATGGTTATTGTTCCTACGCCTGTATCCCGGACCAAATTGCCGGTAATGCTTTCTAACCTTACCTGCGTATTGCCGCCTAGTGTATTGTAACCACCCAAATTTAGACCTGCAAAGTCTCCACCAAATACGACATTATTCCTATCGAAGCTTTTGAAAGTATCTCCATCGAGGCTTAAGATTATATTCCCCCAATATGAGCGACTTTCCGTTACAGCTGTTGGATCACTCGTTAAAGTTCCTAGTTCTTCTTGTGCATTCAGCAATGTTTGCGCTGCTTGTACATCTGTCAACAATCCTGCTTTTTCTGTTACTGCATCATCCAATGCCTCTGCTTTTGCTTTCGCTGCATTGATCGCATCCTGATCCACGTTTGCTGCTAGAGCTGCTTTGGTACTGTAGTCTGCAAACAAGCCTTCTACGGCTTGTTGCGCTGCCTCCAGTGCTGCAGCTGCGTCTTCTTGTGCATTCAGCAATGTTTGCGCTGCTTGTACATCTGTCAACAATCCTGCTTTTTCTGTTACTGCAT
>NZ_RHHU01000020.1:0-182758 GCF_003710965.1 Brevibacillus nitrificans
CTCGGACACCGGCTTCGCTGGGGCTGGGGTTGGGGCCGATTCTGGAGCAGCATTATCGCCTTGCTCTTCCTTTTGCGAAGCTGCTTCCTGGGAAGCTTCCCCCGCCGCTTCTTGTTCTCTTAATTTTCGCAAAGCTTCAGCTTTGGCACGAGCCTCGGCTGCCGCCTGCGCCTTTTCCTCCGGCGTTGGCCTGCGCTTCTCCTCGCTCATTGACTGGTCACCTGCTTCCCAGTCTTCGCCTCATAGCGAATCTTTTCTTGCAGCTTGTTAATGCCATAGATCAGCGCTGCCGGATTCGGTGGGCACCCTGGAATATACACGTCAACCGGAACGACCTGATCGACCCCTTTTACCACGCTATAAGACCGCACGTATGGGCCTCCAGCCGTCGCACAGGACCCCATGGCGATCACCCATTTCGGCTCCGGCATTTGATCGTACAATCGGCGCAACAACGGCGCCATTTTCTTCGTTACCGTCCCCGCCACGATCATGACGTCTGACTGGCGAGGAGAAGCACGGAAAATCACACCAAAACGGTCGAGGTCATAACGAGCTCCACCTGTTCCCATCATCTCAATCGCGCAACAGGCGAGACCAAATGTCAATGGCCACAGCGAGTTGCTGCGTACCCAGCCTTTTACCGTCTCCAACGTCGTAAACATGACGTTGCGATCCAGTTCCTCCTGCAGTTCAGGCGCAATGCTTGTCAGATCTAGTTCCATTCCAGCACCTTCTTTCTCCACGCGTAGATCAATCCTACTACCAACAAGGATATAAAGATGACCATCTCGACTAGGGCAAACAGACCTAGCTGGTTGTAAGCGACGGCCCACGGGTACAGAAAGAGTGTTTCTACGTCAAAAATCACAAACATGAGCGCAAAGATGTAGTACTTCACATTGAAGCGTACCCAACTGTCCCCAACTGGAATGTTACCGCTTTCATAAGTTGTTTGCTTCTCCCGTGTTGGTTTCTTTGGGCGTAACAGCGGACCGATGAAACTGACAGTAGCCACGGGCAATAACACACCAAGGATCAAAAAGATGGCGACAATGACATAATTGTTGGTATAAATGTCATTCACCCACGTTCCCTCCGCTCTGTGCAAGGTATGAATCCTTTACTACGTGCCCTCTGCTGGAGTCGACACTCCTCTCAAAGGGTACTGCCTGCAGTATACGGGTGTAGGTACGGCTGTTGACATCTCTGATACTGGAAGAACTCCTGAATCAAATCGTCCTTTTTTCATGTGCTACAATCTGATCCAGATAGAAAAAAATACCTTTATCATTATATCAAATCGCCCAATAAGTGTCTAACGAAAGCCTCGAAACAAATCCATATATAGGAAAAAACCCAGAGAAATTTCTCTGGGTCCACTCTTCAAACCTTGATGACCAAAGCAATCGGCTTGTCCGATCACCCTTGTTTGCTTTATTGCACGTTTTTCGAGAACTGCTCGCCGAGGAAATCCTCGTATACACGCTCCCACACAACGGTGAAAGTCATGCTCTCGTCTTCTGGAATCTCCAGAATGCCTTCTACTGCTTCTTCCATGTATGGCGTCAATTTGATCAAAACCTCAGCCAACATTTCGTCGTTCGTGTTCAGCATGCTTTTCAGCTCAGTTTTCGAGAGCGTGAAGCTGTTTTCGTCTTTCTCATGAAGCATCATGATCAAGCGGCTAAAGATCGGATGAACCAATGCCTCGAGCTTCACGTGTGCCAGAGCCAATGTTTCTGCTTCGTTCAATTGGAACAGATCAGCAGCGTCCGGGAACGGATAAACCGGTACGTCCCAAACATCCCCTTTATCGATGACCAGGCCCCATTTTTCGAAGAGAGCAACCGCTTCTTCCAGAGAAGTCGGATACTCATAGTTGGAACGGCTCAAAAACGCCTTGAAACGCTTCAAGAGGTTCACGTAGCCATTGTAGTCTTCTTCGGATTTGAACTGCTTTTTTACAGGAGCAGTGAATGTGCCTTCCAGAGCTTTAAACTCCTTCAAAGCCGCTTCCATTTCTGCTTTTGTTTCATATTTGGTGGTTACATAGCACAACGCTTGGAACAATACATTCATCTCATGAGACAGCACGCTAGACCAGCCGTTTGCTGTATAGCTGCTGGGAATTACTACGCCTTCGTTGCTCTGGCGGATATCGCGAATGGTTTGCATCACTACTACTCTCCTTTTTCCCCAATAGCCAATGCCGCTTCATCCCGATGTCATCCTTACAATTACGCTTGTCGGCAGGGCATTAGGTCTATTATACACAGAAACCACAGGCAATTACCAACTGGAAATATCATGCCCCCAAACAGTTCCAGTTCATTCAATTTGAACGAAAAATCCCCGCAACCACATGGCCGCGGGGATCCCAGCTTCTTGCTACTTACTTCGTTACGTCGAGACGAGCCATCGCACGTTGCAGGGCACGCTCTGCTCTTTGGAAGTCAAGGTCAGGGTACTTCTCGGACAAACGCTTTTCCGCACGGCCTTTTGCAGCCTGCGCACGTTCTACATCGATGTCACCTGGCAATTCAGCCGTTTCAGCGAGGATGGTTACTTTGTCGCCGCGCACTTCCATGAAGCCGCCGCTCACTGCCATCTTCACTTCTTTTTCGCCTTCTGTTTTGATCCGAACTGGCGCTGTTTTCAGCGGGCTCACCAGCGGCATGTGATTCGGCAAAATACCGAGATCCCCTACTACACCGCGGGCGATGACCATTTCAGCTTGACCGCTGTAGACAACCCGTTCAGGAGTTACGACTTCAACTGTCATCTTGCTCACTTACTGGTCTCCCCTTTCCAGGGTGTCTTACGCCATGGACTTCGCTTTTTCTACCGCTTCTTCAATCGTACCAACATACAGGAACGCGCCCTCTGGCAGGTGGTCGTGCTTACCTTCGAGGATTTCTTTGAAGCTACGAACTGTATCTTTCAGTGGAACGTATTGACCAGGGTTACCGGTAAATTGCTCGGCAACGTGGAAGGATTGGGACAGGAAACGTTGAATGCGGCGTGCGCGTCCAACTACTTGCTTGTCTTCATCGCTCAATTCGTCCATACCCAAGATTGCGATGATATCTTGCAACTCTTTATAACGTTGCAGGATTTTTTGTACGCCACGTGCTACATCGTAGTGTTCTTGACCTACAACGTCCGGGGACAGAGCACGGGAAGTAGATGCGAGTGGGTCTACCGCAGGGAAGATACCCAACTCAGCGATGGAACGCTCCAGGTTAGTCGTAGCGTCCAAGTGAGCAAACGTAGTAGCAGGAGCCGGGTCAGTATAGTCATCCGCTGGTACGTAGATCGCTTGAATAGACGTTACGGAACCTTTTTTCGTGGAAGTAATACGCTCTTGCAGCTGACCCATTTCGGTAGCCAATGTTGGTTGGTAACCTACCGCGGATGGCATACGGCCGAGGAGAGCGGATACTTCAGAACCCGCTTGAGTAAAGCGGAAGATGTTGTCGATAAACAAGAGTACGTCGCGGCCTTCTTCATCACGGAAATATTCCGCCATGGTCAAACCGGTCAGTGCTACACGAAGACGTGCACCAGGTGGTTCGTTCATTTGTCCGAATACCATCGCGGTTTTCGGCAGAACGCCTGCGTCTTTCATCTCGTGGTACAGGTCGTTACCTTCACGGGTACGCTCACCTACACCAGCGAATACGGAAATACCGCCGTGTTCTTGCGCGATGTTGTTGATCAGCTCTTGAATAGTAACGGTTTTACCTACACCCGCACCACCGAACAGACCGATCTTACCACCCTTGATGTAAGGAGCCAACAGGTCAATAACCTTGATTCCTGTTTCAAGGATTTCAACAGTAGTCGCTTGCTCAACGAACTCAGGAGCTTTGCGGTGAATCGGGTCACGACGATCTACTTGACCCAGTTCTTGCAGGTCAATCGGTTCGCCGAGTACGTTGAATACGCGTCCGAGAGTTACTGCACCTACTGGAACGGAAATAGCTGCACCAGTATCAACAGCTTCCATACCGCGAACCAAACCGTCGGTGGAAGACATTGCTACGGTACGAACCATGTTATCACCCAGGTGAGTCGCAACCTCAACGGTCAAGTCGATGTCGCGCTCGCCAGCGCTTTGTGCTTTATGTTGAATCTTGATCGCATTGTAAATGGCAGGCAGGTGTCCACGATCGAACTCGATGTCAACAACCGGACCCATTACCTGAACCACGCGTCCATTCGCCATCTTACTTCTTCCCTCCTGTAAAGCTGAATTGGGAGCTATTCGCTGCCATTACGCCTGTGCGTTTGCACCTGCGACGATCTCGGAAATCTCTTGAGTAATGGCTGCCTGACGGGCACGGTTGTAAATCAACGTGTAACGGTTGATCATGTCCGTTGCGTTATCTGTCGCGTTGCCCATTGCAGTCATACGGGAACCTTCTTCGGAAGCCTTCGCTTCCAGAAGCGCACTGTACACCAGTGTCTCCGCATATTTTGGCAGCAGATCGGCCAGTACTTCTTCCGAGGACGGCTCATACTCGTAATTCATTTTGCGGTCGTTTGTGCTCTCGGGAGCCTCCAACGGCAGCAAGCGTTTTACGGTAGGTATTTGCGAAATTGCACTCTGGAACTTGTTGTAGCAGAGGTACAGCTCGTCGATTTGCTCATCCGTGAACATTTGGACTGCCGCGCCTGCAATTTTCTTGATATCGCCAAAGGATGGGCTGGCTGGCAGACCCGTAACCTCTTCCATCACCGAGTAATTACGTTTACGGAAGAAATCGCGACCTTTGCGTCCGATAACAAAAATGCCATACTCATCCTTGGACTTGTGCTTTTCAGCAATGGTGTTGACTACAGCGCGAAGCATGTTTGCGTTGTAACCACCTGCAAGACCACGGTCGGAAGTGATGACGATGTAACCAGTCTTTTTCACAGGACGGGATTGGAGCATTGGATGCTTGGAACCAGTGTTACCGCTCGCAATGCTAGAAATCACTTCCTGGATTTTGTCAGCGTACGGACGTGCCGCTTCTGCTTTCTCCTGGTTGCGGCGAAGCTTTGCAGCTGCCACCATTTTCATCGCTTTCGTGATTTGGCGCGTATTTTTCGTACTCTTGATACTGCGTCGAATCTCACGTATTCCTTTAGCCACTCGTTTTCACCACCTTGAGGACGCATGGCCGAGCGAGAGCGCCCGGCATGCATCTGATGTCAATCGTTCGCGATTAGCGAGTTACCGAAAAGCCTTTTTTGAACTCTTCGATCGCTGCGTTGAATTCTTTTTCATCTGGAAGTTCTTTCGTAGTCCGGATATGCTCCAACAATTGCGGTTTGTTGGAATCCAGATAGGACAGAAGCTCCTTCTCAAAGCGGCCTACGTCGCCAACTGGAATATCATCCAGGAAACCTTTTGTAGCTGTATAGATAGAAGCAACTTGCTTCTCAACAGGCATTGGATCGAACTGACCTTGTTTCATGATTTCCATCAAGCGCTCACCACGGGTCAGACGAGCTTGGGTTGCTTTGTCCAGATCGGAACCGAACTGAGCGAAAGCAGCGAGCTCACGGTATTGAGCCAACTCAAGCTTGAGTGGACCTGCTACCTTTTTCATCGCCTTGATTTGCGCGGAACCACCTACACGGGATACGGAAAGACCGGTATTCACCGCTGGACGTTGACCTGCGTTGAACAAGTCTGTCTCCAGGAAGATCTGACCGTCCGTGATGGAGATCACGTTGGTTGGAATGTAAGCGGAGATATCGCCTGCTTGTGTTTCGATGAAAGGAAGAGCAGTAATAGAACCGCCACCCAATTCATCGGACAGTTTCGCAGCGCGCTCCAGCAAACGGGAGTGCAAGTAGAATACGTCACCAGGATAAGCCTCACGACCTGGAGGACGGCGGAGCAACAGGGACATCTCGCGGTATGCAGAAGCCTGTTTGGACAGGTCATCGTATACGCAGAGGACATGTTGTCCTTTGTACATGAAGTATTCACCCATGGTTACGCCAGTGTAAGGAGCCAGGTACAGCATCGGAGCTGGGTCAGAAGCTGTAGCGGATACGATGATGGTGTATTCAAGAGCGCCTGCTTTACGCAGCGTTTCTACGATGTTTGCAACAGTGGACTGCTTTTGACCGATTGCTACGTAGATACAAATCATGTTTTGACCTTTTTGGTTGATGATCGTGTCGAGCGCTACTGCAGTTTTACCTGTTTGGCGGTCTCCAATGATCAACTCACGCTGTCCACGACCAACCGGGATCATCGCGTCGATCGCTTTGATACCTGTTTGGAGTGGTTCGTGTACGGATTTACGCGCCATAACACCAGGAGCCGGGCTCTCGATTGGGCGGAAACCGTTGTTTGCGATAGGACCCTGGCCGTCGATTGGTTGACCCAGTGGGTTTACTACGCGGCCGAGCATTCCTTCCCCAACTGGAACTTCCATTACGCGGCCGGTACGTTTTACAGTATCGCCTTCCTTAATGTCGCGGAAAGGTCCCATAATAACGACACCCACGTTGTCTTCTTCCAAGTTGAGTACCATACCCATTACGCCATTTTGGAACTCGAGGAGCTCCCCTTGCATGGCCTTTTCCAAACCGTGAACGCGGGCGATACCGTCACCTACCTGGATGACTGTGCCTACATCCACAACTTCGATTTCAGATTTAAAGTTAGCGATCCGCTCTTTGATGAGGGAGCTAATCTCTTCTGGTCTGATTGCACTCACTTACATTCACCCCATTCATCCAACTTCTTAGTAGAGGTACTGCCAGCTTTACGCTTGATGCGCAAAGGTTTCCAACTTCGTTTTCAGGCTGCCATCATACAGACGGTCACCGATCTTGATCACGATGCCTCCGAGGATTGCTGGGTCTACCACTGCCGTCAAACGCAATTTTTTATTCAAGGTTTGACCGAACTTCTCAGCCAACTCTGCTTGTTCTTCAGATGTGAGCGGTTTCGCGCTCGTCACGATCGCATCCGCGATGCCACGTGCGTCGTTCGCCAGCTTCACAAAGGAACTGTAAATCGCCGCCAGTTCCGCTTCCCGTCCATTTTCAATCAGTACGTTTAGAAAGTTGAAGCTTTCTTCCCCTACATGACTTTTGAACAGTTCGTCTACCAGCTTGATTTTTGCATCAGCAGCAATGTGCGGATGATGCATGATCTTGCTCAGATCGGCATTCTGCTCGACAGCTTGCACGATCGCACCGAGGTCTGCTTCTACCTGATCGATCTTGCCACGCTCGCTCGCTACATCGAAGAGAGCGCGAGCATAACGTTTTCCTACAGCGCTACTCATAGGCGATCTCCCACTTGAGCGAGAAATTTGTCAACAGTAGACTTTTGCGCAGCTTCGTCCAGTTCTTTCTCGATGATCTTGGAAGCCAAGAGTACGGAAAGGCTAGTCATTTGCTCACGCAGTTCCAGCTTCGCTTTTTCTACTTCACGAGCCAGTTCAGCACTTGCATCAGCTTTCATGCGCTCGGAAGCAGCTTGAGCTTCCGCTACGATTTTGCTAGCTTCATCAGACGCTTGCTTTGCAGCACGGTCGATGATCGCTTTGGATTCAGCACGTGCTTCATCCAGTACACGACGTTGCTCAGCGAGCAGTGCTTCCGCTTCATTACGGTTGCGCTCAGCCGAGGAGATTTCATTTGCGATATGCTGACGGCGTTTTTCCATCATGCCTACGATCGGGCCCATGGCGAATTTACGAACAGCCAGCAACAACAACAAGAATACAATTGCTTGGGTTAATAGTGTTCCCCATTCCAGGGATACAGCACCAAAGTCGAGCATTCGTTTCACTCCTTCCTGCGAAAAGAAAGATGTATCTTCACGGATTCATTTACCGCTGGTTCCAAAAATAGAGGCGGGTAACAAGCGCCCGCCTATCGTTTCCGTTGCTCGCTTACAGACGACCAAAGAGGATGAAACCGATCGCTACAGCGATGATCGGAACTGCCTCTACCAGACCAAGACCCAGGAACATGAGACCCATCAGGTTACCACGCGCTTCAGGTTGGCGAGCTACGCCTTCAATTGTACGAGAGATTACCAGGGAGTTACCGATTGCCGCACCAAGAGCAGCAAGACCAAATACGATACCGATTGCAAGAGCCAAACCTTCCATTGTTTAAAAACCTCCTTAGTGTTGTAAAAAAGAATGAAATACGGAAATTGCCGATTAATGATCTTCGTTCACTTGCTGCGAGAGGTACACCATTGCAAGCGTTGTGAAAATGAACGCTTGTACGGAACCTACGAATACGGAGTAACCCAGCCAGATAAACAGCGGGATGCTGCCGAAGATTCCTACACTCAGCAGGAAGGCAATCAAAACCTCACCTGCAAAGATGTTACCGAATAGACGCAAAGGAAGCGTCAACGGCTTAATGATGAACTCCTCGAGAATGTGAATCGGGTTCAGGAATGTATGTTTCAGCCAACCGCCAAAGCTCTTCTTGATTCCCAGGTAGTGAGAGTAGAGAAGAACGATGAGTGCCAAAGCGAAGGTAACGCTCGGCGTTGCGGTAGGCGATTTCCACCAACCAATTACCACACCGTGTGCATGCGGATCGGTAGAGTTCAACTCTTCCGTTACTTTTTCCAGCTTTTGCTGTTTCATTTCATCGCTAGTGGAAATTGTCAGCATGTCGATGAAACCTTGGCTTACCTCTTGGCCATGACTATTGTGGTGAGCCGTGTTCACGTTGAACAAAAGTCCCAACTGGTTCCCCAAGAAGATGTACAGGAACAACGTGAGTGCCAAGGAGACAAAACCCGCAGCTTTCTTCGGTGTGATGTAGCTCTTCGTAATACCGGTGACAAAGTCCACAATCCATTCCATCACGTTTTGCGCGCCGCTTGGAGTAGCGGAGGTCAGCTTGCGGGTCATACCGATACACATGAAGAGTACCACCAGAGAGGTTACCAGAATCATGAGAATAGTGGAGATGTCAAATACCATGCCCAGCCATTCAAATCGCAGAGAATAATGCATGTATTTCACCCCTTTCTTCCGCGCGAGTAGTTTTTCGCATACATGTAAAAAAGAAATGCAGATATCTATTTAAAGGAGCGATACACAAAAAGGAAACTAAGAGCCTGAAAGAGGAACAACCCTATCAAAACGCCAGCAAGTCCAAATAAATGAGGGAATCGCATCGTCAGGAAGACAGCAAAGCCCGCGACGATGAGGCGTTGTAGCATGCCAGTCCCTTTAGGCCGTACACTTGGATCGACAGCCATCTGACCGATACGCCAGGTTTTGCTGAAGAGGACAGTTCCATTCACGAGACTGCAGACCATCCCTAAAAGGAGGCCTTGCAAAAAGAATCGATACGATGGCAACACTGCCCAGAGTATCGCAGCTATCGCCATACAGAAAAAGGCATAGCGAAAAGTGGCTCGCATAGCCAAAGTAAACGTTTGCATGTCCCATCTCCCTAGAGGTACCCGCGAATGATGCGGTAGACGCTGTACACGCCTATACCTAATCCTGCGAGCAATCCAATCATCAAAAACAGCGGATTGGAAGCGAAAAGGCCATCCAGATATTTACCCAGAAATACCCCTGCAATCACACAAATTGCCATATCGACACCAATTAAAGTAACCAGTGTGATGGCTCGCCATGGATTATCAATTTTCGACACAGGACATTCTCCTTTCAGACATAAGGAGAGGGCAGGTGTCAAGCGCCCCTTTGCCCTCATCCATATTAACGAAAGATTATTCCCTTTGTCAACGTTCGACCCGTTCTGTACACAAAGCGTTCACAATTGAAAACTATTGAAAATACTACAGTTTCTCAATGACCGTCGCTACTCCCTGTCCGCCGCCAATGCAAAGAGTCGCTAACCCATATTTTACCCCTTCACGCTTATGTAATTCGTGAATAAGGGTAACTAAAATTCGGGCGCCGCTCGCACCGATCGGATGCCCCAGAGCAATCGCTCCTCCGTTCACATTTACCTTCTCCGAATCGAAGCCGAGTGCTTTTCCAACGGACAAGGATTGAACGGCAAACGCTTCGTTCGCTTCGATCAGGTCGATGTCGGCAATCGACAAGCCCGCCTTCTTCAGCACCTTCTCGGTAGCCGGAACCGGTCCGTAGCCCATGATGCTCGGATCTACACCAGCGCTGGCATTGGCGATAATGCGCGCTAACGGCTTGACGCCAAGCTCGTCAGCCTTTTCTTTTGTCATAATCAAGAGAGCAGCTGCGCCGTCATTGATTCCCGAAGCGTTGCCCGCCGTGACGGTACCGTCTTTTTTAAAGGCTGGCTTCAGCTTGCCCAGCGCTTCTGCGGTAACGCCTGCACGCGGGAATTCATCCACAGCGAATAGGACAGGATCGCCTTTTCTCTGTGGAATGGCCACTGGGACGATCTCTTCCTGGAAGCGGCCGGTTTCAATCGCCTTTTGCGCCTTTTGCTGACTCCACGCGGCAAATTCGTCCTGCTCGTCGCGGCCAATCTCGTATTTGCTGCAAAGATTTTCTGCCGTGATCCCCATGTGATAGTCGTTGAAAGCACACCACAGACCATCGCGGATCATGGAATCTACTACTTTTTGATCTCCCATGCGGTAGCCGTTGCGTGCGCCTTCCAAAAGGTACGGCGCCTGGCTCATGTTTTCCATGCCACCTGCGAGTACCACTTCAGAATCACCGCTGAGAATCGCCTGTACGGCCAAGTGTACCGCTTTCAGACCTGAGCCGCACACTTTGTTAATGGTCAGGGAAGGAACTTCATTTGCCAAACCAGCTTGGATGGAAGCTTGACGTGCAGGGTTTTGGCCCAGACCAGCCTGGAGTACGTTCCCCATGATGACCTCGTCCACAGCTTCCTTGGGTACCCCTGCCCGCTCCAGAGCTGCTTCAAGCACGATTCCTCCCAGTTTTGTAGCGCTTACACCAGACAGCGTGCCTTGAAAGCTCCCTATAGCAGTGCGGACAGCACTCGCAATAACGATTTCTCTTTGACTCATATTCAAACACTCCCCGGAATAATCATGTTAGCCAACTTTCCTATGATTCCATGTTTGTGCTCAGATTCCTGCTTCGACTTGCTTGAATATAAAGCAAATCGTATGTGACCGGAATGCCGTGATCGAAGGCATATGTACGTTCATAATAACCGATCATCTCTGCCAAAAGCTTTCTTTGCCCCAGTCCTTGCTCTCTTTCCTGGCTCGCATTTGCCCCTATTGATTTGACCGCATGCAGAAACTCGAGGACGGAGGGATAGGATAGCACTGCTTTTCGCGTGGTAGTGCGAATGTCTTCCATACCAGCATCTCTTAGCATGCGCTCCCACTGCTCAGATGTGACAAACGATAAACCGTGACGAACCTCATTCTGCCCTAGACTACGATGCGCATACCTATACGAAGCATGAAGCTCCTGAAAAGTCGCTGGACCGAAAGTCGAAAAAAGAAGCGGCGCCCCCGGGCGAAGCAGCTTTGCCATGCCCCTTAAAGTCTTTGCCGGATGGGCGAGCCATTGAAAGCAGGCACCGGACACGATCAGATCGTACGTCTTTGGGGGCTGCTCCCAGACCCATTCTTCGATATCAGCATGCAGAAACTCGCAATCCATGCCTTCAGCCTGCAGACTACGCTTTGCCTGCTCCAGCATTCCTCGTGCGATGTCCATCGACTGATAGGCGGACTCGGCAAAATATCTGCGGAGCATTCGTGTGAGACCCCCTGTGCCGCATCCCACTTCCAATAGCCTCGCGACTTGATCCGGTTCTACCGCCGCGCATGTGAGCTTTTGCAGCTGGACTGCCATCTCCTTTTGAACCAGCGCGTAGCGATCATAGCTACTCGCCTTTTGGCTGAACCGGCTTTTAAGCCTTGCCTTCTCCATCACTCTCCACCATCCTCTGCACAGCAAGCGTTACGATTTCCGGATAAAAAACGGGTGGTGCATGTCCGCAGTCTTCTATTGGCACCAGCTCCGCTTGAGGCTGGCCCTCCGCCAATTCCGCTCCTGCTGCAAACGGCCAGATCGTATCGTTCTTTCCATGTATGATCGTCACCGGGACGTCTAAAGAGCCGCATAGCTGGCCGCAGTCCTCTTCTCGCAAGTAGGCGAGTCCCGCCAAAAGTGCTTCCGTGGACCATTCGTTTACCCGCGATGCCAGAAACGCGTCCTTCTGCTCCCCTCTCTCCTTTTCGGTAGCAATGCTCTCGAAAAAATCTCCCCACACACGCTCTCTATTTTCAATCAGTCCGCGCTCCATTCTCAGCAGCGAAGCCTTGGGCCATCCTTTGCTCCGTTCTTCTTTCGGTCGAACAAATCTGCTCCCTGTACTGATCAGAACCATTCCATGGATAGGTACGCTTGCGGCGAGACGCTGGGCGAGCATCCCTCCCATCGACCATCCAATCACGAACAGCCTTCCATGGCCGACCGCTCTTGCTTCCTTTTCTATCACCGCCATAAAATCTTTTGGATGCGTCGCGCGTGTGAAGTCGGGTGTGACATGATGACAGGTAGGAAATCGCGCCTGAATCGGGTGCCAAAGGTCGTTGGACATCCCCCAGCCCGCCAGCCACAGTAAGACGGTTTGGGTTGCCATTTACCCGATCCCTCCTTCCAGATCGACCCGGATACTCTGCAGTTGGTCTGCTGCCCATTCCAGTTCTGCCCAGGTATGTGTCGCCATCACTGTGAGACGGATCCGCGAAGTCCCCACTGGCACAGTAGGCGGACGAATCGCGACGGCAGCGATCCCCATTTCCTCCAGCTTGCGGCTGTAGCGAAGTGTTTTTTCGTTATCACCGATGATCAACGGGATGATGGGAGTATCTCCCTCCCCTACGGAAAAGCCGTACGATGCCAGCCGTTCGCGAAGCCATTTCGCCTTTGCCTGCAGGCTTTTTCGTCTCTCTGCGTCCTTCATCACAATGGTCAATGCTGTTTGCACGGAAGCAAGCACCGCCGGCGGCAGGGCTGTCGAATAGATGAGCGGCCGTGATTTGGCAGCAAGATACCGAACCACGCTATGATCAGCGCAAATATAGCCTCCGTATGCCCCAAACGCTTTGCTGAACGTCCCCATAATCACATCGATCTCCCTGTGCAGCCCTAGGGCGTGACAGAGCCCTTCTCCACGCTCTCCAAGCACACCTCCTGCATGAGCCTCGTCTACCATCAGAAGTGCCCCATAGCGAGCCCTCAAGTCAACCAGATCGGGTAACAAAGCTGTATCTCCATCCATCGAAAAGACCGTGTCTGTCACGATCAGTTTTCGGCGGGCTCCCTGGTGCTTCTCCAGCAAATACGCCAGATGCTCGGGATCGTTGTGACGGTAGCGGTAATGCTCGGCGCGGCTTTGGACGATTCCATCCACGATGCTGGCATGATTGAGGCGATCACTGAATACGGCATCTCCTCTGCCAACCAAAGCAGAGATGACGCCCGTATTCGCCTGATAGCCGCTCGCAAACACCAAAGCTGCTTCACGCTCTTTCCACGCTGCCAATCGCTGCTCCAGCTCGGTATACAAGGCGCAGCTACCTGTTATGAGACGGGAAGCAGTCGCTCCCGTCCCCCACAGCTCGATCGCCTCTATCGCTGCCGCCTTCAGCCGCGAATCATGGGCAAGTCCCAAATAATTGTTGGACGATAGATTCAACAGCGTTTTGCCTGCAACGCGGATCCACGCTCCTCGATCTCCCAGCACGGAATCCACACTACGTATGTGCCTTGCCAGCGCCTGCTGTTCCAATCGCTCATACTCTTCATTCAGCCAAGCGTATCGATCTAGCATTTCAAACACCTTCCTAAAGCGCACACAGCTCGATTTCAAATCCCAGATCTTCAATCATCTGGTGGTCCGACGTAATTTCCTGCCCTGGAGTCGTCAAATAATCGCCTACAAATAACGAATTGGCTGCATACAGCGCAAGTGGCTGCAGGGACCGCAGGTTGACCTCTCTTCCTCCTGCCACACGAATTTCCTTGGTGGGACAGAGAAAGCGGAACAAGGCGAGCACCTTGAGTGCTTTTCTAACAGGCGTCCGTCCATAAGCTTCGAGGGGAGTCCCCGGAATTGCATTTAAAAAATTGACAGGAATCGAGTCGGCATCCAGCTCTCTTAATGCCTGCGCCATCTCCACGATTTCCTCTTCGCTCTCTCCCATCCCGATAATGACACCGGAGCACGGGGACATGCCGGCTTTTTTCACCGTATCGACGGTGTCTACCCGCTGATCGTACGTATGCGTGGTCGTAATGTCCCCGTAATGGGAACGGCTCGTATTGAGATTGTGGTTGTAGCGATGCACACCTGCGGCTTGTAATCGCGTGGCCTGCTCGTTGCTCAGAATCCCCAGACAAGCACAAATCTTCAGAGGCATCGTATCGCGAATTTCCTCTACCGCTTCAATGACCTGCGCCAGCTCTTTTTCCGTCGGCCCTCGTCCGGAAGCCACGATGCAATACGTCCCTGCTTTGCGGTTCAGCGCTTCTCTGGCACCTGCCAGCAGCGTTTCCTTGTCCAACAGCGTGTATTTCGCTACAGGAGCGTTTGACACGATCGATTGCGAGCAGTATCCACAGTCCTCCGGGCACAGACCGCTTTTGGCGTTTAGAATCATATTCAGCTTTACCTTTTTGCCAAAAAAATGCTGCCTGACCCGAAAAGCTGCGTGCAGCAGCGGCAATAGCTCGTCGTCCGGTGCCTGCAGAACGTGAAGCGCTTCCTCGCGTGTCAGCAATTCGTTCTGTATCGCTTTCTTTGCGTAGCTCATCCAATCGATCATCGTGTCCCCTCTTCTCCCAAAATATGAGCGGCAATGGCCCCCAAATTTACATGCTGGCGTATGGCCACTATCAGGTCCGGACGAGAAAACGGCTCCCTCAATCTCGGAAGGCTTCCCCACACCTTGACTTGCCCGTAGCGTTCAATCATGCTGGCGTTGCTCGCCCTACTGGCGTCGTCAGCAAGATCTGCTTCCGCCTCGTTTAGCAGGACACCAGCGACAGGCACTCCTTTTTCTCGGGCATACCAGACTGACAGCAGCGTATGATTGATGGTCCTCAGGCCAGCTCTTGCCACCAACAACAGCGGAAGCTCAAGCTTCCTTGCCAGATCGATCATCATTTCCGTCTCCGTGAGGGGAACAGCGAGTCCCCCTGCTCCCTCTACCAGCAAAAATCGATGCCTTTTCTTCAGAAGCTCACCTCCTTGCAGGACTTGCTCCATCGTCAGCTCATGATTTGCGGCTTTAGCTGCCAGCAGTGGGGTGAGTGGCTGTGGAAAGACGAGAGGAGCGATCTCGTCAGGCAGATCTGCAACACCTGAGAATGTATGAAGAAAGGCTGCATCGCTTCCCTCCTCATGCGCTAGGGCTCCAGACATCACGGGCTTCCATACGCCGATCTCCAGTCCATCCTCCCGCAAAGCAGCTGCTAGACCTGCCGTGACAATCGTTTTTCCTACCCCAGTATCGGTACCCGCGATGAATAAGCCAGCACATCTTTGTTCGTTCATACCAATCCCGCCTTTGTCGCCGAGTTCGCCTCCTTGATCGACGCCTCGAGAATGCGGATCATGTCACGCAGCTCCTCACAGGTAGAAGCGAGCGGAGGAATGAACACGATCACGTTGCCCAACGGACGCGTCAACAGTCCTTTTTCCCGGGCGAGCTTGCAGACGCGAACTCCAATGCGCTCGTTCCAGTGAAACGGCTCCTTTGTCTCCTTATCCCGCACGAGCTCAATGCCTGCCATCAGCCCTTTTTGGCGGATGTCCCCCACATGAGCCTCTTCTGCCAAAGGGAGCAACAGCTCGGCGAGGTATTTTGCTTTTTCTACACTACCCTCTACGAGCCGCCCCTCCTCCATCAAGCGCAGATTAGCCAAGGCGACCGCACATCCCAACGGATTGCCAGTAAACGAATGCCCGTGAAAGAACGTTTTTTGCTCCTCGTAGTCGGCATAAAAAGCCGCGTACACTTTTTCCTTGACCAATGTAGCGGCAACCGGCAGATAGCCGCCCGTTAGCCCTTTTGCCACAGCCATAATGTCTGGCGTTACCCCATCATGCTCGCAAGCAAACATCTTCCCCGTCCGTCCAAAGCCAGTTGCTACTTCGTCGGCAATGAGCAGCACATCGTACGCCTGGAGCATTTCCGCGATCTGCCGTAAGCAGCCATCCGGCATGATGATCATCCCGCTCGCGCCCTGCACCACCGGCTCCACAATCATGGCGGCGATCTCCGTCCCTTTTTCCTGGAGCAGCTGCTCCAGCCTATCGAGTGTGTTCTTTACCGCAGCCTCATCTCCGCCATCCCGGTATGGGTACGGATATGGGATCACATAGGGCGAAAATAGCAATGGCTTGTAGATCTGATGATAGAGCGGGATCGCACCAACACTCGTGGCACCGATCGTATCGCCGTGATAGGCATTGCTCATGGTGATAAAAGACTTCCTCTCGTGCTTCCCGCGGTTTTGCCAATACTGGAAAGCCATTTTCAAGGAGATTTCTACAGCGGTAGCCCCATTGTCTGAGTAAAACACTTTGGTCAAGCCTTCCGGAGCGAGGCGTACCAGCTCCTCTGCCAGCAAGATGGACGGCACATTCGCCATCCCTAGCAAAGTTGAATGCGCGACCTGATCGAGCTGCTCGATGATGGCTTGATTCAGCTCTGGAACGTTGTGGCCGTGCACATTCAACCACACAGACGAAAATCCATCGTAGTATTCCTTTCCATGCACATCAAACAGCTTGATACCTTTTCCTCTGGCAATAATGAGCGGCTCGTCTTCTATGTAGTCCTTCATCTGTGTAAATGGATGCCACAGATACTGCTTGTTCTTGGCAGCCAGCTCCTCAGGTGAATATAACAACTTGATGACCTCCTTGGTTAACGTTTATTTGTTAACTAGTATTTTAATTTGGTTAACATATTTTCGCAAAGCCTTTTTCCTTCGTTTGGCAACAAAAAAAGGACCCTGTCGCTCCCTGAGGAGAAACTAGGTCCTTTTTTTGGATATTTCCTGCTTATTTCGTTTGCTGCAAAATCCGGTATAGAGCCACGACGCACACTGCACGGGTCGTTGCCTTGTTCGGCTGGAATTTGTTGCTGACCGGATCCATCAGACCGAGCCCGACCATGTTGTTGATCGAGGAAGCTGCCCACGTCGGCCATGTTCCTTTATCCCCGACTGTTTTGGTGGCTCCCTTTTTATTGACGAGACGGTCCAGAATCACGGCTGCTTCCGCACGCGTCACCGGCTGGTCTGGACGGAAGGTGTTATCTCCGTATCCTTTCACCAAGCCTTTGGACACTGCAACCTGCACAGCTCCTTGTGCATAGGAAGGCACTTTATCCTTGAAGCTTAGCTTTGGTGTAGACGGCAGCTGCCAATCAAACGTGCGCGCGAGCAAAGCGACAAACTGCGCACGGGTCAGAGAAGCCTCCGGACCGAATTTGGTATCGGTCAAGCCCTTCACATAGCCTTGATCTGCCATGTACGTGATTTCGTTTTTTGCAGGGTGGTTGGCAATGTCAGTGAACGCTGGGCCGACATTATCGAGATAGTACGGCACGTACTTCCCGTAGGAATTGACTTCATAGACCCATTGGCCTTGTGCATTTCTCGTACCCAGCAACGGATCGAGCGTATTGTTGGTCTCGTTCACATACAGGAGTCCAACGCCTTTCCCCGCAATCCAATTTTTCGGCACGAGTGTCAGCTGAATTGGAGAGGTAGAGATGCGATCTTCTTCTCCAGCCTTCAGCTCACCCGGCTGAATCGTAAAGGAGTAGTCTGCCGGCACGTAGCCTGGAAGCGGCTGCGAAACGATCGGCTCTACATCGATCTTCGCGGTCTCCAGGAACGATGCTGTGCTTACAAAGGAATGCTGCAAGTCGAGCTCCGCTCCGAGAGACATGCTTCCCGGCAGCTCAGGTACGATCACCGAATCACTCGGTTGACCCGTTTGGTTCGGCAAGAGGAGAGAAGCCTCGTCGAAGTACAGGGTACCTTGATCGTGCGTAATTCCGTCGTTTGCCTGGTCGACGACGTAAATGCTCTTCAACTTCAGCGGATAGGCGGCATTGCTCGGGAAGTAGCCTTTCACTTGCTTCCAGCCCGACCAGTCGATTTCTTTGGCCAGATCCACGTAAACGGTCTTGCCGTTTGCATCGATGACTTCCGCACGCAGCCAGTGTCTGCTGTTGTCGCCATTGACCCACAGTCCCAATCCAAGTGGCTTGCCTGGGATCGTCACCGGATTTGCACCAAGGACGCCGTAAGCGATTCTCATGCTGCTTGCTGGCGCTCCTGAGAAGTTGTAGACCAGTTTCGCTGCTTTTTTCGTACGGAACACAGGATCGGTGACAGCACCGAAGGAACCAGCAGAGCTGATGCTCGCAGGGTTAGCAGCGTGGTACATGCCCACTTGGTTGTCAAATGTCAGCCAAGGCTGCTCGAATTGACCGATCGCAAACGGAATCGTTGTAGAAACCCCGTCATAGGTCACAGTGAGTTTGCCGTTGCCTGGCAGATCTCCCGCTGTCAGCTGCAGCTTGTCGTTCACCGTAGCGATCGAAGAGTCTATACTTGTCCGCACACTAAGCGGAGTCGCCTGAACAAGCGCTCCCTTTTTCGTCTTGATTTTGATATCGAGCGTCAAGGTTTGGCCAGGAGCAATCGTCACCGGATTTGGCGAAACGACTATCTGCTGGACCTCGCTGCCAGAAACGACGTGAATTTCTTTATTTTGCGTCACATTGCCCAAGCGCCCTTGCAGGGTAATTTGACCCGAACGGGCAGGCGTAAAGCGTGTACCGTCTACTGTCCCTACATCCGAGCCGCCGCTTACGTCCCATGCGACATTAGACGTATTGATCGCGTATGGCTGGTAGTGCGTGTCGTATCCTTTTGATGCGGTCATCGAAACCGTTTGTCCAATCAGTACATCGGAAGGTACATCAATCGTAAAGCCGCGCAAGTCGCCTTTTGGAGCGGTATTATACACAGCCAGTCCGGTCGGTACTCTGCGTTCGGCTCCGCCGCTTGGCACGTTGGACAGGTTCGCCTGCGTCTCTCCCAACATACGGGTAGCCAAAGTCGTGGAACCGCCGCCGTCAAAGTTCACAGCGCGATAGGAGCCCAGCTCTGCCATGATTTTTGCCAGCTCGTCCAGATAAACCCCTTTGCTCGCGTCGATGGTGACCATGTACAGCGTTTTGCCGTCTTGGGAGATACCGACAGCTGTACGAGAATTGATCGAGGTAATGGATTTATCTGCCTGGAAGGAGGTAAGCGCTTTTCCCTGGTTAACCAGAAGCACGTTGCCCCCTACCGCATCCAACAAATTGATGTCTTGCGGTGTTGTTTGGTACTGTACCTGCGCTTTCGCACCGACAGGGAAGTTTTGTTTCAGGAAGGCCGCAGCCTCGCCATGTCCCCACAGGACATAGCCGTTGTAAGGTATGTATACGCCAGGTTGATTGACTCGGACTTCTTTGGCGACATCGTCGACGAACAAAATTTCTACGACGTCTTTGTAGCCGGAAATGGCCCCGAGGCTTGTCTTGCCAAAAGACGGGGTGTACAGATTCAGCTGGTTTTGATGGCTTTTGCGGCCATCGCTGGGATTGTACTCTTCTTTGTTAACCCCTTGGATCGAGAAGGCAGCTCCACTTGGTGCGGTTACCTTTCCGCCAAATCCAAATTTTTCGATGATTGCGGTCTTGTCACCCGTCAATCCGAGGCTGTACCAGTAAGAGATCAGCCCCATTGAGGAAACCAGCTCGCCGTCCTTCTGCACGATTCCAAAAGGCGCACCGCGTTTGGACATGTTGAAAAAGTCCGCATTGATCGCTGCGATCGCTCCCGTTTCCCGCGCCATCTGCGTTACGGTTTGCCTCTCCGTCAGCTTGCCTTTCGTGCCGTAGACCGGCTTTACTTCCACGTACTGATTGTTCAGATCCACTTTGGTCACCATGACTGTAACCAATTGATCTGCAAAAGATTTTGTGTATTTGAGTAAAGTGGTACCCTCGCCAATCGGGGTTTGCCACATCATCTGCAATGAACTGGTCTCCGCTCTCGCTTGTGCCACATTGGTCGCAAGCGGCACAAACGGAACAAAAGCTCCCCAGGCTACTGTCGCAGCCGTGAGCAGCGTAACCGCCTTCCGCGCTCTCATGTTGGTGACTCCTCTCCGTTTTCCGATCTTTTGTATGTCTATCGTTCAGGTACAAAAACCCAACTAGAATGTAGACGCTCCATGGTGGTTGATAGTTTCGCCTTGTCGCTAGATTCTCTATTAGAAAAATATAACAAATAGTTAGTCGGCAATTGTGCGGAAAGAAAACCCGTCCGGCTATACCAACAGCACCGGACGGGACTTCAAAGAAAATCAGTATGTGCAGACCTAGATGATTAATGGCCAGAATGGAACGGCTCCGGACGCTCTTCACGCAATCCGAAATGATGAAGAATAGCCTCTACAATCCGACGGGAAGCTTCCCCATCCCCGTACGGATTGGCAGCATGCGCCATCGCATCATACGCTGCTTGGTTTGTCAGCAGCTCTTTTGCCATCGCATACACCTGCGCTTCATCGGTACCAGCTAGCTTGAGTGTTCCTGCTGCAATCCCTTCCGGACGCTCAGTCGTATCACGCAGCACGAGAACAGGAACTCCCAGAGAAGGTGCTTCCTCCTGTACCCCACCGGAGTCAGTCAGAATCAAATGCGCGCGTCTCGCAAAGTTGTGGAAATCAAAGGCATCGAGCGGCTCGATCAAATGAATGCGCTCATGTCTGCCCAGAAGCTCGTGGGCTACTTCCTGTACGGCCGGGTTGAGATGCACAGGATAGACTACCGCGATCTCTGGATGCTCGTCCACCATTCTTCTCACGGCACGGAAAATCTGGCGCATCGGTTCACCCAGATTTTCGCGACGGTGAGCGGTCATCAGCACCATTTTGTGATTGGAAACCAGGTCGAGCACAGGATGTGTATAATCTTCACGCACCGTTGTCTTCAGCGCATCAATCGCTGTATTACCGGTGATGTAGATGGTCTCTTCCTTTTTGTTTTCCCGACGCAGATTGTCAGCGGAGCCATCGGTTGGGGCGAAGTGCAGGTCTGCCATGACGCCTGTCAGCTGACGGTTCATCTCTTCCGGGAATGGCGAATACTTGTCCCACGTACGCAGGCCCGCTTCGACGTGGCCAATCGCAACCTGGTTGTAGAACGCTGCCAAGCTCGCGACAAAAGTCGTTGTCGTATCCCCATGGACCAGCACGATGTCAGGCTTCACTTCCTTGATCGCCGTGTCCAAGCTCTCCAGCGCACGGGTAGTGACTCCTACCAGTGTCTGCCGGTCTTTCATGATGTTCAAGTCAATGTCCGGTTTGATATCGAAAATCTCCAGCACCTGGTCCAGCATTTGGCGATGCTGCGCCGTCACGCAAACAACGGATTCAATCTGCTCGCTGTGCTTGTTCAATTCGTGCACGAGCGGAGCCATTTTGATCGCTTCCGGACGTGTACCAAATACCGTCATTACTTTACATGTTTTCATCGGTTTCCCTCTCCCGCTACTTTGTGCCGTACAGACGGTCTCCCGCATCTCCCAAGCCTGGCACGATATATCCATGATCATTCAAATATTCATCAATCGCGGCTACGAAAATATCTACATCCGGATGCTCGTCCTGCACCATTTTAATACCTTCTGGCGCAGCGATGAGGCACATCAGCTTCATATTCTTCGCACCGCGCTTTTTCAGTGCAGTAATCGCTGCAACGGCAGAACCGCCTGTTGCCAGCATCGGATCAATCACGATCAATTCACGCTCAGCTACGTCAGAAGGCAGCTTGACGTAGTACTCAATGGGCTGCAAGGTTTCCGGATCACGATACAACCCAACATGACCTACCTTGGCTGCAGGAATCAGCTTCAACAGACCGTCAACCATACCGAGACCAGCGCGCAAAATCGGTACGAGACCCACCTTTTTCCCTGCAATCACATTGGATTTACAAGTAGCCACAGGCGTATCAATCGTGGTTTCCTCCAACGGCATATCGCGGGTAATTTCATACCCCATCAGTGTCGCTACTTCGTCCACCAACTCGCGAAATTCCTTGGTCCCCGTATTCTTGTCACGGATATAAGTTACTTTATGCTGAATCAGCGGATGGTCAAACACATATACACGGCTCATGAACGTTCCTCCGTTTCCCTATCAATACATCCTTCTCATCATAGCGAAGGAGTGTCCCGCCGTCAATTTGCCCAATCTTCGTTCTTTTCGAGAAGCCGATCTCCAGACTCCGCTCCACCCTACGTCCCGCTGAGGGTAGGACTGCCCGCTGCGCAATGAGTCGCAGGGGCGCGTAAAAGTGGTAGCCGCTACGCCGAATATTCACGGTTACGCTCCTTTTGCCTGCGCCTCATCGCTCCGCTCGGTCGGACTCCGACAGTCGCTCCGCCTGGAGACCGGCTTCTTGGCGTTTTTGCTGGTATGACTACGAAGCGTAGCAAGAAAACCAGTAAACTACCTTCTCTTCATGAGTAATCCCTCAAAGCATTTTCTCCCCCGACAAGAAGAACATTTCCAAGCGGAGCGAGTTGTGGAGCCCAACCGAGCGGAGCAGCCACTGGCGGGCAACAGAAACGCAACCTGCAAACGCGGCGCAGCGGCTACCACTTTTGCGTTTCCCCGCCAGTGGATGCGGAGCGGGCAGTTTCTCCCCCAGCAGGGCGTAGCATTGAGCGCAGCTTGGAAATGTTCTTCCCCCAGCAGGGCGTAGCATTGAGCGCAGCTTGGAAATGTTCTTCTCCCAGCAGGGCGTAGCATTGAGCGCAGCTTGGAAATGTTCTTCTCCCACGAAAAAAGCAGACCCCCGTCGGAGTCTGCTTTCTCACCATATCGTGAAGCTTAGATTTCCAAGCCTTCGTACATTGGGTAGCGTTGGCACAGAGCAGCTACGCGCTGGCGAGCTTCTTCGTGTTTCGCTGCGTCTTCTGGATTTTTCAAAGTGAGCGCGATGATCGCTGCTACTTCTTTCATTGCTTCTTCATCAAAGCCACGGCTGGTAACCGCTGGTGTACCCATACGAACGCCGCTTGTTACAAATGGGCTCTCGGAATCGTAAGGGATCGTGTTTTTGTTGGTTGTGATGCTGACTTCATCCAACAGATGCTCAGCCACTTTACCAGTCAAGCCGATCTTGCTTACATCCACCAGAACCAAGTGGTTATCGGTACCGCCGGATACCAGCGTCAACCCTTCTGCAGTCAAAGCTTCTGCAAATGCTTTTGCGTTGCTTACGATGCGAGCTGCGTAGTCTTTGAAGTCTGCTTGCAGAGCTTCACCAAAAGCAACTGCTTTTGCTGCGATTACGTGCATCAAAGGTCCGCCTTGTACGCCCGGGAACACGGATTTGTCGATTGCTTTTGCAAACTCTTCTTTGCAAAGAATCAGACCACCGCGAGGACCGCGCAAGGTTTTGTGAGTAGTAGAAGTTACGAAATGAGCGTATGGCACTGGGTTTGGATGCAGACCTGCAGCTACCAGACCTGCGATGTGAGCCATGTCTACCATGAAGTATGCGCCCACTTCATCCGCGATTTCACGGAACTTAGCGAAGTCGATTGTACGTGGGTATGCACTCGCGCCCGCTACGATCAATTTTGGCTTGTGCTCGAGAGCTTTCGCACGAACGTCTTCGTAATTGATCGTGTGGGATTCTTGATCTACTCCGTATTCTACGAAGTTGTAGAGCGTACCGGAGAAGTTTACAGGGCTGCCATGCGTCAAGTGACCACCGTGGGACAGGTTCATACCGAGTACAGTATCGCCTGGCTTCAGGATGGTGAAGTATACAGCCATGTTTGCTTGAGCGCCGGAGTGAGGTTGAACGTTGGCATGTTCTGCCCCAAACAGTTCTTTCACACGATCGCGAGCAATATTTTCAGCGATATCCACGTATTCGCAGCCACCGTAGTAGCGACGGCCTGGATATCCTTCTGCGTATTTGTTTGTCAGAACGGTTCCCATTGCTTCCATTACAGCACGGCTAACGAAGTTCTCGGATGCGATCAGCTCAATCTTGTCGCGTTGTCTTCCCAGTTCCAACTGGATGGCTTCCAATACTTGTGGGTCTTGCTGGCGCAAATGATCTAGCATGATATATTCTCTCCTCCTTGAACATGAGCTTGTCTCACGTTCTTTTTAGGTACAGCTCTCCGTAGTTGGTGCTTTTTCATACACGGCACGGGCGCCGCCGATCAGCTTCGGACGAGTCCGCGCTGCCGTAACATGTGCTTCCCCGATGACGCGAATTGTTGGTCGCACCGGAACCGCTACATGCTTCAAATGCATGCCAATAAGCGTATCGCCGATATCGATCCCGGCGTGTGCCGAAATATGCTCGACGACGGCAGCATCCTTCATCTGGGTGTAAGCATGGGCTGCCATGGAACCGCCTGCAGTAGGAACGGGGACGACCGATACCTCATCCCATCCGAATCGCTCCACTACTTCGCGCTCCACGACCAACGCCCTGTTCAAATGTTCACAACATTGAAAAGCCACGGCAAACCCGCTCAGGTCTTGTACAGCACGAATACCGCGATAAAGCGCAGCTGCCACTTCCTTGCTTCCCGCCTTGCCGATATGCTTGCCCAGCACTTCACTGGTACTGCAACCGATGACGAGCAGCTGTCCTGGCTTCAGCTCAGACAGATGGACAACTTCCTTTACAACCTCACTGACCTGTTTTTCAATGGCGACCAGATCCACTTACTTCACTCCCGTGTGTTTCGCTTCGATCTCCGAGATTTTCTCCACACGTCGCTCGTGACGTCCACCCTGGAAGTCCGTATCCAACCAGATCTTCACGATATCGAGTGCCAATCCAGGACCGATGACACGTTCACCCATGGCAAGGACATTCGTGTTGTTGTGCTCACGAGTAGCCCGAGCCGAGAAGGTATCGTGCACCAGCGCGCAGCGAATCCCCGGCACTTTGTTCGCAGCAATCGACATGCCAATGCCTGTACCGCACACCAAAATGCCACGGTCGAACTCGCCTGCCGCTACTTTTTCCGCTACAGGAAGCGCATAATCAGGATAGTCTACCGAGTCGGCGCAGGAGACTCCGAAGTCTTCGGTCTCCACATTCAAGGATGCAAGCAGCGTCTTGATCTCCTCTTTGAGCTTGTATCCACCATGATCAGCAGCAATTGCTACTTTCATCTTGTCATCCCTCGCTTGTACTTGATCTCGTTCATTATACATCATAATTCCACAAGTAAAAAGTGAACATTTCAATCCATGTTAGAGAAAATGTTCGTACTCTAACGCGAAACAAGGTACTGACAAGGGGCCAGCACCTCATTCTTAGCGCGATTCACGAAAACGCTCTTGAAGCAATCTTACCGATAGCCTGTCCAGCGCCTCCTCGATTTCCTCTGCACTTCTGCGATAATCCTCAATGGACCCACCAAACGGGTCTGCAATATCGCCAAAGCCTTCTACTCCTACAAATTCACGCAAGGTGTGTACCTTGTTTGCTGCAGCAGGATAGTACATCAAAATCGCCTGCTTGTGATTGGCTGTCATCGTCAAGATCAGATCGGACCACTCGATCAGTCCTTCATCCAGTCTGCTTGAGGAATGGTTGTGCTCAATCCCACGCTCTTCCAGTACTTTACTGGCGTGAGGAGAGGCCGCTTGCCCGTCATAGGCTGCCACCCCTGCTGAGCGCACCTCAAAATCCTGCCCAGTCGTTTTGGCTCGGAAAATCGCTTCTGCCATGGGACTTCGGCAGGTATTGCCTGTGCAGACAAACAATATCCGTTTCACGTATCTCGCCTCCTTCTGCCTGCGCCATCCTGCTATAACATAAATTTTAACCCAAAACAGAACAAAATAAGTCCACCTACTAATTCGCTGTAATCCCCCAACCATCCTCCTACGCTTCTGCCGAGAAGTAATCCGAAGTAGGACATCGCACCGCCCATGATGCCAAAAAGCGTGATAGCGAGCAGCCTGTTCACTTCGATCAATCCGAAAGAGAAGCCGACTGTGAGGGCATCCAGACTCACACTGAAGGCGAAAAGGATCAAGCCAAACCCTTTGGTCCGCAGCACGCTTTTTTGATCGCCATTCACAAATCCGTTCCATAACATATGCAAGCCAATCACCATCAGGACACCGCCTCCCATAAAAACGGCGATATCCCCAACCAAATCAGACAAATACGCCCCAACGAAAATCCCTACAACCGGCATACCTATATGAAAAAGCCCTATGGTGATACTGACTTTTATAATCTCCCGAAGCCGAATCCCTACCATTCCTACGCCGATTCCCAACGAAAATGCGTCCATACTCAAGGCAAATGCGATCATGAGCAAGGTCAGAAATTGCCCCCACTGAAACAAGACCTGGTCCAACTGGCCTCCCCCTCCTCGTCTCTTCAACCTATGCGGACAAGAAGGAGTTTAGACAAGGCATTTTACGCCTGCTCGATTCGACCGCCAGCTGCCTTTTCCAGCCGATTCATGACAGCCATGCCGAGGCCCTCTCGGGAAAATGTTTCGCCTACAATGTACTGTGCTTGGTGGGCATCAAAATCGCGCAGGACGGCATACAGCTGATGGGCAACCTCTCCCAAGTCAGAACGCGATCCAACGGACAGCACGACATCAGCGTCAGGATGTGCACGCCACGCCTCAAAAGTCTCCTCCGTTGCCAGCACACCTGTTTTTCGCCCATGCTGCTTCGCTTCTCGCAGCATAGCGGCCATCTTGTCCCGCACGCGTTCTGCCTCTCCTGCCACCAGCCACATTTCGCCTTCCGGTGCGTAGTGTGTATATTTCATGCCAGGCGCACGCGGAGTCTCCGTAGCTCCTGCCTGAAAAGACGGGTCCAGTGCGACAGGTCCAATCACGGCTTCCAGCTCTTCACGGGTAATGCCTCCCGGACGAAGAATCACTGGAGGCTCCACCGTTACATCTATCACTGTGGACTCCAATCCCACTCCCGTCGCTCCCCCGTCCACGATACCAGCTACACGGCCATCCAAATCAGCAAGAACATGGGCCGCTGTCGTGGGACTCGGACGCCCGGATCGATTGGCACTCGGTGCAGCGATGGGAACCCCTGCTTCCGCAATCAAAGCCAGTGCGATGGGATGATCCGGCATCCGTACCCCGACGGAATCAAGACCAGCCGTCACGAGCGAGGCGACCTCATCTGTCCGCGGCAAAATAATGGTCAACGGACCGGGCCAGAAAGCATCCATCAAATGCTCCGCCTTCTCCGGTATATCCGCCGCCACAGTGGACAACTGCTCCTTTTTTGCGATATGCACAATCAGTGGATTATCGCTGGGCCTTCCTTTGGCTGCAAATATTTTCTCCACAGCTTCGTTGGACAATGCATTGGCTCCCAGGCCATAAACGGTTTCAGTCGGAAACGCGACGACCGCACGATCCCGCAGCAAACGTGCTGCATCCACAATCTGTGTACAACTCTGTATTTTCTCCACAGCATTTTCCACAATATTATCCACAGTCCACACTTTGGTGACTACCTTTTGCTCCATGATAAAAATATCCTTTCTCTAGCACGTTTCGTATTCATGAGTGCCTTAAGTATAGATGTGCTGATTAAAGTTTTCAACAGCCTGTGGGTAACTTGTTGATAACTTTAATCAGCACAGTGGAAAAAACATTGTTACCGATTTTTAACCGAGTGTTGTTCAGGAATGTAGTAGGATAAGAGTATCAACACCATTCCAAAACGCCCCTTCTTGAAAGGATCGTGACATTCTCATGAAATCATTCAAATCCATGGCAGCAAGCCTGCTCGGTTCAGCTGTCCTGCTCAGCGCTGTCGTTTCACCAGCAATGGCTGCTGCTCCAGTGCCCGTCAAGCCTGCTGCACCGGTAAGCTCCCCGCAAGTAAAAGGAGTCGTGATTACCTCCAAAACCATTCAACAAAAGACAGCCGAGTACGAAGCCAACATCACGATCCCTGTCATCAGCGGGCTGAACGATAAAGCGTATGAAGCAAAGCTGAATGCTGATTTGCTCAAACAAGCTCAGGATGCGTTGAAGGAACGACAAATCATGAGCAAGCAAGACGCAATTGACGCCAAGAAATACGGCTATCCGATGCGTCCGCATGCTGTGGATATTTCCTACAAGGTACACTCTGTGGGCAAGCTCGTCGCATTCTCTGTGCAAACGTATCTGTACACAGGTGGCGCACACGGCATGACCGATGTTACCTACTACAATATCGCCAACCTGGACAAAGCTCAGAACCTGCAGCTGGCTGACCTGTTCCAGCCAGGCATCAATTACCGCTATGTCCTGAACAATCTGATCAAACAACAAATTCAGGCGGATCCTGAAAAAGCCGAGATCTACAACTTCGAAACCGTTGCTGACAACCAGCCCTATTCTTTCGAGAACGGCAATCTGGTCATTCATTTCACTCAATACGAAATTGCCGCCTATGCAGCGGGAATGCCTGCTTTCGCGATCCCACCGCACAGCTACCTGAATTTGCTTCGATCCGATGTGAAAGCCTTGCTGCAATAGCGCCTACTCCCATCATCAAACGAGAGAAACGACACCTGCGCCCACTGCCAGGTGTCGTTTTTTCTTTGTTTAGGAGAACAGCTTCTCCAGTCGATCCCACAGAAAGAATCTTACCTCGATTTCAGGTGCAGGAGCTGCAGCTGGCTGTTCTGTCTCTGTCTGCGCTTCTTCGCTGCCTGCCACGGATTCATCTGTGCTGGCAGATACGACTTGACTCTCTGGACCACGTTCAGGCTCGCGGTCAGCTTGGCGATCTCCATACACATCCTCCAAACGCAGCTGGCGCCATTCCTGCCATTCATCCCGTGCTCGGCCTGTAGCCGCATCTACTGGTGCAGCAGCTTCACTCGCTTGCGTTTCAAGTGCCGCATCTGTCTCATCCGCAACAGGCTCCTGCTCTGTATCCGCTGGAGCTGCTTGTACACCATCCCCGTTGGACATATCGATAAAGCAGAGCGGCGGGAACAGGACACACCACCAGTTTTGCCCTTTCGCCTCGCCGATTTGTACGCGCAGCGCCTCATAATCACCTGCCGGGTACACATAGGAACCATACAGCTTTGTAGGAAATGGGACTTGTCCAAAATCAACGACAGCTTTATAGCTAAAACCGCGATCACGAATCGTTTGGTCGACCACTTGCTGCATCACAGGCAGATTTGCTCTTACGACTTTCTCTGCATCTTTGAAATCCTTGATATCCGTTGCCCATGTATCCATTTGAGCGATCAGCGCATCACGCACTTCCCGCTTTAACCACTGGTCTTGAAAGGAATCGCTGTTGGCAATAATCCGCAAGCGAATGGATTCTTGAGGGATCGGCCCGTTATCCACAACATTGGCCGAAGTAAGCTGTCCCTCCCAGCTCATCATTAACATGAGTACACAAAACGCCATCCATAGTGTCCGTTTCATATCGAACAGCTCCCTCTTGTACTGTGCTAGTCACGCTCTTTTTCTCTATAGCATCAGTATGGGCAGAAGGTTCTGAATTCAAACGGCAGATCGAAAATATTCTGAACGAATCGGAAAGAAAAAGGCGAGCAAACGAGTCGCTATCGTCTGACGCCGATGACTACCCGTTCTATGCCCGCCAAATCAGGTACAACATGCACTTCATCAATAACGCCGGATGCCTTCATCAGATCCTCAACATCACGTGCCTGATGAATACCCACCTCATAGGCAACCAGTGCTTTTTTCTTTAAAAGAGCTGGCAGTGCCTCGCACAAACGTCGATAGCAGTCCAGGCCATCTGTTCCACCATCCAAAGCCAAGCGTGGCTCGTGCTCGAGTACTTCCGCATCCAGCTCATCCACATCTGCACTTGGAATATACGGCGGATTGGATACGAGGATATCTACCTGCTCACCAGCAGTAAGCAACGGCTGCACCAGATCCCCTTGCAAAAAGCGAACGGCAGCTCCGAGACGCTCCGCATTTTCCTTGGCAATCACAGTTGCGTCCAAAGACAAATCCACGGTCGTGACTTTCCAGCTAGGCCGCTCGCAGGCAAGTGTAATGCAAATGGCACCACTGCCTGTGCCGATATCTGCTACAGTCAAAACGTCAGCCTCGTCCCCCTGCCACAGCTTGGCCGCATGCAGGAGCACCTGCTCAACCAAAATTTCCGTTTCCGGCCGTGGGATCAGCACACCAGGGCGCACATGAAACAGCCGGCCAAAAAACTCCTGTGAGCCAAACATATACTGCAAAGGCTCATGCTGGGCACGCCGCAAGAGCAGCTCATCCAGTTTCTCTATCGCCTCTGGAGGAATCGGATCCATCATCGCGATCAGGAAACGGGTACGGTCCCAGTCCAAGCAATGGCGAATCAGCAGCTCTGCCTCAAACACCGGATCATTTGCCCCATGCTCCCGCAAAAAGGAAGAAGCCCGTGTCAGGGCTTCTCGAATCGTCGTGACAGTAGACCAATCAAGCTGTGTTTGCATGACTTTTCAACAGCTCCGTCTGTTCGTGCATGATCAGGTTGTCGATCACTTCATCCAACTCGCCTTCGAGAACCGATTCCAATCGATGCAACGTCAGGCCGATACGGTGGTCGGTTACGCGGCTTTGTGGATAATTGTACGTACGGATACGCTCGCTTCGGTCACCAGTACCCACCAGGCTCTTGCGGTTGGCATCTACTTCAGCGTTTTGCTGCTGCATATAAAAATCGTACAGACGAGCTCGCAATACGCGCAGTGCTTTATCCTTGTTGGAGTGCTGCGACTTCTCATCCTGACAGGAAACCATGATTCCTGTAGGAAGGTGCGTCACACGAACGGCAGACTTGGTGGTATTAACGCTCTGTCCACCCGCTCCACTGGAACAGAAGGTATCGATGCGGATATCCTTGTCGTGGACTTCTACTTCGACTTCCTCTGCTTCAGGCAGAACGAGAACCGTAGCTGTCGAGGTATGGATACGACCGCCGGACTCGGTTGCCGGGATGCGCTGCACGCGATGCGCTCCGCTTTCAAACTTCATTTTGCTGTAAGCTCCGCGACCACTGAGCGAAAACACGATTTCTTTGTACCCGCCGATGTCAGTAGGGCTAGCTTCCAGGACCTCGATCTTGAAGCCGTTGCGCTCTGCAAAGCGTGTGTACATACGGAAAAGAACCGCAGCAAACAATGCAGCCTCGTCGCCACCTGCAGCACCTCGAACCTCCACGATCACGTTTTTCTCATCGTTTGGATCCTTCGGCAAGAGCAGGATTTTCAAGCGCTCTTCCAGCTTTTCTTTACGCGAAGCCAGCTCACTGATTTCGAGCTTGACCATTTCGCGCATTTCATCGTCCAGTTTTTCCTCCAACATGGCCTTGGCATCTTCCATCTGGGATACAACTGATTTATATTCACGGTAAGCCGTCACGGTTTCTTCCAGGGAAGACTGCTCCTTGGACAATTCACGCAAGCGTTTTGTGTCACTAATGACGTCGGGGTCACAAAGGAGATTGGTCACTTCTTCAAAACGCTCTTCAACTGCAGATAAGCGTGTAAACACTGTACTTCACCCCAATCGTAAAAAATACGAAGATCAATCATAACAGATAAATTATAGGAGGAAACCGGAAATAAGTCAAAGCGCATTATTTTACTGGAAAAAGGCTTCCAGTCGTGCAAAAACAGGCCCGGCAATGCCGAGCCTTTCATTTCGTCTCGCTATGTCAGCGATGAAAACCTTCATTTGAGGTGACGTGGAAATCATAGCGGGGAATTTTCTGCTTCAGTGCATCGATGACCTGCTTCTCAATGTTTCGAGCTTGACTTGCCGTCACGTTGTGCACGAGATCAAGAGTAACATATGCGTTTCCGCCGTTTAGTGTGATACGCGCATTTTCCACGCCAGGAATGGACTTCGCCATCGTCTCCATATTGTTCAGATCAACCTGATAGCCTCGCGTCTGATTATGTCCAATGATCAGGTTCGGATTTTGGTTTCTCCCCATCAATCCATCACGGTCTTCCGTAGGAGTAGCCGCCCGATGGAGAACATCACCGCTTTGTTCCCCTTTTATGGTCGTATTGTGTTGACGATCGAGATTTTGCGTTCCATAGCCCTTCTCCTGCGTCATCGTCCGGTTGCATCCGACAGTCAGCACAGAGGCGAGAGCCGCCACGCAGAGCACCGCCATCGAGCTTTTCCAAAAAGGCAAGCATCGCATGAAAAAGCCACCTCCTGTTTTGCCTTAGTCTGCGCATCGTATCGAGTGCTCATGCACGACCAAAAGAGAGGTGGCGTTCACTTAAAATCCCGGCGGGTGGTAGTAGTGACGACGGCAAACACTGCTGTACGTATCATTGCCAGCGATCTCAATCGTCTCTCCGGCATACACCGGTTTTCCATTTTTAAATTTGAGGATGTGCGTTGCCTTTTTATTGCAGTAGACACAGACGGTCTTGATTTCTTCCACCTTGTCTGCCTCACAGAGCAATGCAGCACTTCCTGGGAACAGTTCGTTTTTAAAGTTTTTCAGCAAGCCGTAGACAATCACAGGAATGCCCAGCTTGTCCACAATCGCAACGAGCTGATCGACATGGTGCTTACCGATAAATTGTGCTTCATCGACCAGCACACAGTGGGGCTTCAGCTCCTCTGCCGCCACAATTTCATACAGGTCGGTTTCATCCGTAATCGGGTAAGCTTCCCGACTAATCCCTACTCGAGACGCCACTTTTCCGACGCCAAAGCGATCGTCTACCGCTGGAGTAAACACCATCACTTTTTTCCCGGATTGCTCGTAATTGTGAGCGACAGTCAAAAGCTGAATCGATTTGGAAGCATTCATTGCTCCGTAACGAAAGTAAAGTTGTGCCACGATTCTATCTCCCTTTATCAAGAAGTCATTACTCCGTCTTTGTCAGATGCCGGTCCCTTGCCTCTTGAAACAAGGACAGGGCGAGCTTCCTTCTTTGCGCATGGTCCACGCACGGTGGCGGATAGTCCAGACCGATGACGCATCCTGTTTGCTCCTGTAAATGCAGCGGCATTTCCCACGGTTTATGGATATATTGTAGAGGTACATGCTGCAGCACGGGAAGATATTTTTTTACGAAGGCTCCATCCGGATCAAATTTCTCCCCTTGCGAAACTGGGTTGAAAATGCGGAAATACGGCTGTGGATCTGTCCCGGTAGAGGCGCTCCATTGCCAACCGCCGATATTTGCCGCGTCATCGCAATCGATTAGCTGCTTGGCAAAATACGCCATCCCCGCTCGCCAATCAACCAGCAAGTCCTTTGTCAAAAAAGAGGCCGTAATCATCCGCAGCCGATTGTGCATCCACCCCGTCTCATTCAGCTGTCGCATAGCTGCGTCAACGATCGGGTATCCAGTCTGCGCATGGCACCACAGGGAAAACAGCTGCTCTTTATTTTCCCACGCTACCTCCTCGAACTGCGGCAAATAAGCATGTTCCACGGTGTGTGGGTGAAAGAAAAGTACCTGCTGATAAAATTCGCGCCAAATCAGCTCGGTCAGAAAAGACTCGATAGAAGCTACCTCATCTCCACGCGCTTCCAGCAGAGCCTCCGCCGCCGCATGGTACACCGTCCGAATCGAGAGCGTCCCTGCTTGCAAGGCAAAGGAGAGCCGGGACGTGCCCTCTACGCCTGGAAAGTCCCTTTTTTCCTTATAGCGGTACAGGTCTTCCTCGATAAATTGCTTCAGCCGTTGCCTTGCTGCTTCTTCCCCAAAAAGCGAAGGCTTCCATTGCTCCCCGAGCGGTTTCTCTCGACCGAATTGCTCTACAACAGGAGCCTTCTCACTCAATAAGTCTGTGATTCCGTCCCAGGTCGGAAACTTTTCAGCAATCGGGAAGGGGCGGTCTTTCGGAAGCGTCTGCCACACTCTCCGAAACGGCGTAAAGACGGCATACTCCTTTCCCTGCTTGTTCATAATTTCCCCTGGTTCGTGCAACACCAGATCTTTGCACCCCTGAACAAATACTCCTTTTGAACAGAAGGCCATCTCCACCTGCTCATCCCGGCTTCGTGCAAAAGGAGAGTAGTCCCGGTTGTAAAACAGCTTGTCCGCCCCGGTCTCCTGTATCAGCTGTTCGAGCACCTGCAAAGACTCCCCATGACGAATAATCAACCGGCTGCCCGCGTGCTCCAAATTTGTTTCCAGAGCACCCACTGCCGACAAAAAGGCATGCAGTCGCCGATCTCCCACCGTCTCCGAGCGGCAAAAGCGATCCTCGAGAATACATACGGGCACGATGTCCTCGCCCGTTTGCACTGCTTTATGTAGCGCCGCGTGATCATGCAGGCGCAAATCACGCCGGAACCAGACGATGGCTGTCATCCAATGACCTCCTGCTTTGTTTCGCTGTCTATGCTCTATTCGAAATATTCCTAAGAAAAAACAAAACCAGGCAGATTGCTCTACCTGGTTGCTCCAATCCTTTCCAATTAGGAAAGATTGTATTTGCGTTTGAAACGGTCTACACGGCCGCCAGCATCCACGAATTTTTGTTTACCGGTGAAGAAAGGATGGCAGTTGGAGCAGATCTCCACTTTCAGCGCTTGCTTCACAGAACCGGATTCAAATTCGTTACCGCATGCACATGTTACTTTCACAGTGTTGTACTGTGGATGAATACCTTGTTTCATCTAAATGCACCTCTTTCCGCCCTGAATCGTTTGCCGAAACAGAGTTATATAAACACAGTAAAAATAGTAGCATGCCAACGTCGCAAATGCAACAGGTTGCCCGCCTAGGCCATGTTTTTCCTGCGACGCAATTGCTCCGGTGGGATGTGAGTAAAAGACCCGATTACTACGTCTGGCAGCTCTTCCTGATAAATCTCGATGGCTTGCTTCATGCCAAACACTTCTCCCTGCGCCTTCGGAATCATGGCCAAATAGCTCTCAGGATCAATGTTTAGATTGCGCATCTGAATCAATTTGATTCCGGTTCGACGGATGAAGTTAATCATTGCTTCCATCTCTTCTTCGCGGTCGAACACACCTGGGAAGCACAGATAATTGATGGACGTATAGACACCCTTGGAAGCCGCATATTCTGCGGAACGCGCGACATTCTCCAGCGTGTAGTTGCGCGGGCGATAGTAAGCGTTGTAATGCTCGTCAATCGCACTGATGATGCTGACACGCATAAGGTCAAGACCTGCGTCCACAATTCCTTTGATGTGGTCGGTCAGCCCTGCGTTGGTGTTGATGTTGATGTAGCCCATGTCTGTTTGCTCCCGCACACGGCGCATCGCGGGAACGATGATGGAAGCCATCGTGGACGGCTCCCCTTCACAGCCTTGTCCAAAGCTGATGATGCTCTCCGGCGTTTGCAAGTGATGGAGCATGACCTCTACTAGCTCGTCCTCTGTCGGCTTGAAGTTCATCCGCGTCTGAGGGGACGGAAATCCGCTGTCTTCGGGCTGCTCGGAAATACAGCCGTAGCAGCCGGCATTACAGGTATAAGAGACGGGCAAGCTGCCTTCCCAACGATGGAAGAAGTTGTTGGAAGCCGTCAAGCATTCGTACTCCAACGCACAGTGGGACAGATGGTTCAAGATCCGGTTTTGCGGAAACTGCTCCAGCGTTTTTTCTACGCGCTGGCGCAGCTCGTCCATCGGGAAGTTGAGCGGATCCCATTTATAGATGTCATCACTCGATCTGCCCGCTACCCAGAAGCTGCCGTCTTTCCACACAACCGCGGAATAGCCGAAGAGTGGCAGCTTGCTGTCCTTGTTTGATTTCACATACCCGGGGAGCAGCAGCCGTGTAATTCCTTGAGGAACAAGTGCTCCCACCGCCGTGCAACCGTCCAGCTTCACCATTTCACCCGTATTTGGATCCATCCCGATCGGAACGGTATCTGGCAGGCTGACCAAGGTCGCGCCTTCTGGCAGTGGAATCAGCTCTTCCTCCAGGATTTCTGTCAATATATCACCGTTACGTGCCACCGAAAGCAATCCCGGGTGGTCGTAGACATTACCTTTTTCATCTGCGTACACTAAATACATGGGAAAATCGCCTCGCTTCTTTGCTTTGCCCATTGTAACGCATAGAAAAAGTAAAGTAAATTGCAGGAGTTTACCTGCCCAGATATGGCAATGGATTGATCGGCACATCGTCCTGCCTGACCTCAAAGTGCAAATGATACCCCGTCGAGTCTCCCGTATGCCCCATGTACCCGAGCATTTCACCTGCATCTACCGATTGACCAGGCGCCACGATAATGCTGCGCATATGGGCGTAAAAAGTTTGCAGCCCGTCTCCGTGATCAAGCACCACCATCCTGCCGTAGCCCGAACGGTTCGCCCCTGCCTCTACTACGACACCTGATTTTGCCGCATAGATCGGAGCCTTGGCTTCGCTTTCATTCCACAGATCCACTCCTTTATGCGCCTTTCCCCATCGCACACCAAACCCGCTGGTGATCGTCGCCTCTTTCACCGGCCATTCCATGCGCTCCCTGATTCGTCCGATCACCTGTCGACTGGCTGCCTGTGACGTATTCCTCTTTTGCTGGAGGTCTTCTGCTTGCAAAGACGGCTCACCAACGATCGGGACATACACAACCTGTCCCACATACAGGTTGTCCGACAGCCACTTAAGCAGCGGATTGCGGTCTATCAGCAATTCCCGGCTGACCCGATAACGACTGGCTATGTAGTTGAGCGTTTCCCCTCGTTTTACCGTATGCTTCACTTCATCTTTGCTAATGATGAGCTTCATCCCGACACTGACAAAGTTGGGATTATTGATTTTGTTCATTTCGACCAGCCTTCTTAAAGTAAGACCGTAGCGCTGGGCAATACCTGAGAGCGTATCTCCCTGATTGACGGCATATACCATGACATTACTTTTGGATGAAGCATCTGATTTAGCCAAGCCTGCATACGGATTGAACGCTTGAAACAAAGCTTGTTCCACGACCGTTCTTTTGGCTTCGTCCAGACTCTCGATCGGAGCTGGAATCTGCTCGAATGGCACAGAAAACTCCTCCTTCGTTCAAATTCTATTTCCTACCGTATGCGTGCCTGAACAAAAAAATGACGGTGAGTCATGAAGAACTCACCGTCGTATTAGCCGCTTTTCCGCGCCCTTGCTTGGATTCAAGCGTTTGCAAAAATTCATCATTGGTTTTCGTATCCGCGAGCTTTTTGATAAACGAATCGACAAACTCGTTGGTCTCGTTCATGTTCTTGCGGATCATCCACAACTTGTCCAGCTCTTCCTTGGATAGCAGCAGCTCTTCACGCCGTGTACCGGAACGGCGAATGTCGATTGCCGGGAAAATACGACGTTCTGCCAGCTTTCTGTCCAAATGAAGCTCCATGTTTCCTGTTCCTTTAAATTCCTCGTAAATGACATCGTCCATCCGCGATCCGGTTTCTACCAGCGCAGTCGCCAGGATCGTCAGGCTGCCGCCTTCCTCGATGTTGCGCGCCGAACCGAAGAAGCGCTTGGGACGATGAAAAGCTGCTGGATCAATACCACCGGAAAGTGTCCTGCCGCTCGGAGGAATGACCAGATTGTAGGCACGAGCCAAACGCGTGATGGAATCAAGCAAAATGACAACGTCTTTTTTATGCTCGACCAGACGTTTTGCACGTTCCAATACCAGCTCAGCCACTTTGATATGATTCTCAGGCAATTCGTCAAAAGTAGACGCGACAACTTCTCCTTTGACGGAGCGCTGCATGTCTGTTACTTCTTCGGGACGCTCATCGATGAGCAGCACAAACAAATGAATATCAGGGCGACTCTCCGTGATGCTATTTGCGATTTCCTTTAGCAGCATGGTTTTCCCTGCTTTTGGTGGAGCCACGATAAGTCCACGCTGACCCAGTCCAACAGGGGAGAGGAGGTCCATCAGGCGGGTGGAAACACGCTCAGGTGAGGTTTCCAGGACAAGCTTGGTTTGAGGATACAACGGCGTCAAAGCGGGGAAATGCAAACGCTCTGCAGCTGTTTCGGGGTCTTCTCCATTGACTGCTTCTACTTGCAAGAGGCCGAAATATCGTTCGTTCTCTTTTGGCGGTCGCGCCTTACCCGATACTACGTCTCCCATCCGCAGATCAAAGCGTCTGATCTGCGATTGGGAGATGTAGATGTCCTCGGAGCTAGGGAGATAGTTGATCGGACGCAGGAAGCCATACCCTTCCGGCAGGATATCCAGCACGCCCTCCATAAACATGAGACCGTCTTTCTCCGCTCTGGCTCGCAATATAGCAAAGATCAATTCCTTCTTCTTCAACTGCGAATAGTAAGGAATGTGATACTCTTTGGCCAGCTTGTAGAGATCGGTCAGCTTCTTTTCTTCTAGTTCAGAAATTAACATACATCCACCACTCTTTATTTACTCTTTCTACTCATTGGAGCATCTATTACAGCGTCGGCTTTCTTTCCAAACGATGGTTGCCTTCGATAAAACGGACGGTTCCCGTTTTTGCACGCATAACCACCGAATTCGTCGTTGCACGAGTACCTTGGAAACGCACGCCCTTTAGCAGCTCCCCATCGGTAACACCAGTTGCTGCAAAAATGGCATCGTCACCTTTCACCAAGTCGTTCATGAAAAGAACTTGATGCGGGTTCTGCAGGCCCATTTTCATACAGCGCTCGATTTCCTCCTGGCTTTGCGGCAGCAGCTTTCCTTGGATTTCTCCGCCCAAGCATTTCAGGGCGACAGCAGCGAGCACTCCCTCAGGCGCACCACCGGAACCAAACATGATATCTACGCCTGTATCCGGGAAAGCTGTATTGATCGCAGCAGCCACATCCCCGTCTGAAATAAGGCGGATGCGGGCACCTGCCTCGCGGATTTCGTGAATAATCTGTTGATGGCGTTCCCGGTCGAGCACGATCGCTACCAAATCGCTGATATCTTTCCCCTGTGCTTGGGCAACAGCTTTCAGGTTGTCGCGAATCGGTGCATTGATATCAATTTTGCCTACTGCTTTCGGTCCTACTGCTATTTTCTCCATGTACATATCAGGAGCATGCAGCAGATTGCCGCGGTCCGCAATGGCAATAACAGAAATAGCGCCCCACGTACCTTTTGCGAGGATATTGGTTCCCTCCAGCGGATCAACGGCCACATCGACAGCAGGAGCTACACCCTGACCCAAACGCTCCCCAATGTAGAGCATCGGGGCTTCGTCCATTTCCCCTTCACCAATGACGACGATTCCGTCCATCGGCACCTTTTCAAACTCTTTTCTCATGGCCGTTGTTGCTGCATCGTCAGCCTCATCTTTTTTACCGAGTCCCATCCAACTAGCGGATGCCAATGCTGCTGCCTCGGTCACACGTACCAGTTCAAGTGTTAAGCTGCGTTCCATTCTGGAAGACTCCTCTCCTGGTTGATCTATTTAGCGTTGATGATTTTCCGAGCGATGCAAGCCTACTCTTTGTACATCGGCTCCTAGTGTTTGCAACTTGCCTACCAAATTTTCATATCCGCGATCAATATGTTCCAATCCTTCCAGCTCGGTTACGCCATTCGTCGCAAGGCCAGCGATGAACAAAGCGGCTCCCGCCCGCAGATCAGAGGCAACTACCTTAGCACCGTTCAGGCTGCTTCCACCTTCTATCACGGCGGATCTGCCCTCTACCTTCAAATTTGCCCCCATGCGTCGCAGCTCGTCAACATGACGAAAACGGGAGCTGTAAATGTTGTCGGTAACGATGCTGGAGCCTTTTGCCAACGTCAAAAGGGTCGTGATCGGCTGTTGAAGATCTGTCGGGAATCCTGGATAAGGACTTGTTTTCACATCAATGGAACGGTAGCCCTTTTGGCCGATCACTTGAATGCAATCGTCCATTTCCACTACTTCCGCTCCTATTTCACGCAGCTTGGCTGTCACGGACTCCAAATGCTTGGGGATGACATTCTCCACCAAAACATTGCCGTTTGTCGCAGCGGCTGCAATCATATACGTACCTGCTTCGATCCGGTCAGGGATGATCGTATGGCGACAGCCACGCAGGAATTCTACACCCTGAATGCGGATCATGTCAGTCCCGGCACCTTTGATATTGGCTCCCATGTTGTTCAACAGAGTAGCTACATCGACAATCTCCGGCTCACGGGCTGCATTTTCAATAATGGTCACACCGTCTGCTTTGGCAGCAGCGAGCATGATGTTAATAGTAGCGCCGACACTGACAAGGTCAAGGTAGATCCTCGCGCCTTGGAGTCGGCCATTTTTTGCTTTGATCGTCATGACGCCGTTCTTGTTTTCCACTTGGGCGCCCATCGCTTCAAAGCCTTTGATATGCAAATCAACCGGACGCGGACCCAGATCACAGCCACCCGGCAAGCCTACTTGTGCCTCTCCAAACTTGGCCAGCAAAGCGCCCCACAAATAGTAGGAAGCTCGCAGTTTTTTGATGCGACCGTTGGGCATCAGCATAAGCTTCATCGCCCGACCGTCTACTTCCATCCAGTCTTCTTCAAACAATACATCGGCTCCCATTTCCTGCAGGAGCTCAAAATAAATGTCCACGTCCTGAATACGGGGCAAGTTTTCGATGACGACTGGCCCATCTGCCAGAAGCGCTGCCGGAATCAAGGCTACCGCGCTGTTTTTTGCTCCGCTGATGGTTACCGTCCCCGCGAGCGGTTTCCCACCATTGATGATTAGCTTATCCATGCTCTGCTCTCCTCAGGCGTAATCGGGAAAGAAGCACCTTCCCCAGTGGAAAAGGTGCTCGAAACTGTAACGTTCGATCTTATTTTTGCATGCTTGCCCAGTCAGCGAGGAATTTTTCCAGACCGCTGTCTGTCAGTGGGTGGCCAATGATTTGCTTAAATACTTTTGCTGGGATGGTAGCGAAATGTGCTCCGCGTTTTGCCGCTTCTGTCACATGAACAGGGTGGCGAACCGACGCTGCGATAATTTCTGTTTCGATCCCATGTACGGAGAAAATTTCAGCGATATCGTCAATCAGCGTCATGCCGTCCTGACCAATATCGTCCAAACGTCCCAGGAACGGAGAAACGTAGCTCGCTCCTGCACGCGCAGCCAACAGTGCCTGGTTTGCGGAAAACACCAGCGTCACATTGGTTTTGATTTTCTTTTTCGCGAAGTACTTCGCTGCCTTCAAGCCTTCTGCCGTCATCGGGATTTTGATCACGATATTCTTCGACAGGGAAGCCAGCTTTTCGCCTTCTTCGATCATGCCTTTCGCATCGGTGCTGATGACCTCAGCACTGATCGGACCATCTACAATGTCGATAATTTCTTTCAACGTGTCGATGAAATCTCTGCCTTCCTTGGCAACCAGGGAAGGGTTGGTGGTTACGCCTGCAAGTACGCCCCACTCGTGAATCTCACGAATTTCATCAACGTTTGCTGTATCTATCAGAAAACGCATGGTTATCCTCCTTGGTTACGCGCGGTTGCTACTGCCGAACAAGCGCATTTTTCCTTTAACTACTTCCTTGATCGCGTCGCGAGCAGGGCCCAGATATTTGCGCGGGTCAATCTCGTTCGGTTTGGCAGCGAGCACCTTGCGTACCGTTTCGGTGCATGCTACTTGAGACTCTGTGTTCACATTGATTTTACCAACGCCCAGGCTGATGGATTTCACAATCGCTTCATCCGGAACGCCAGAACCACCGTGCAGTACGATTGGTGCGCCGATGTTGCTTGCTACTTTTTCAATGATGTCGTAGCGGATTTTCGGAACGCCTTTGTACATGCCGTGAGCAGTACCTACAGCGATCGCTACATAGTCTACTTTGGTCTCTTCCCAGAAGCGGATCGCTTCCTCAGGATTTGCCAGAGTAGCGTCTTCCTCATCCACAGACAGGTCGTCTTCTACCCCGCCGATTGTGCCGAGCTCGCCTTCTACAGAAACGCCTACAGCGTGAGCAGCCTCGACAACTTGTTTCGTCAGGCGGAGATTGTCTTCGAAAGAGTGGTGGGAACCATCAAACATAACAGAAGAGAATCCTGCACGAATGCACTTCATAACCATGTCAAAGTTGCTACCGTGGTCAAGGTGCAATGCAACGGGGACACCGGCACGCTCCGCCGCCACTTTTGCGATGGCTACGGTGTAATCAATGCCCATGTATTTAAGAGCCCCCTCAGACACACCGAAAATCACAGGCGATTTTTCTTCCATCGCTGCTTCGGTAATTGCTTGAGTGAACTCCAGGTTGTTCAGGTTGAATTGTCCGACGGCGTATTTATGCTTTTTGACGTCTTCGGTAAAAGCGGTCATAGGTACGAGTGGCATTTTCGTAAATCCTCCTCTAGCAAACTTCAATACTGTGGCTTATTATACCACAGTCACTGGCTTGTTAACAGGTACGCATGTCTGGGATACACCTGGGACTAACATGCTAATTGCTGATGTACCGCCATGCGCAATTCGTCGATATCAAACGGCTTGGTAAAGTGCGTCAATGCACCCAGCTGGGTCGCTTCCTTTATCATGTCCAACTCACCGTACGCAGTCATCATAATGACCTTAATATCTTGGTTGATTTTTTTGATGTGCTTCAAAATCTCGATTCCATCCATACCTGGAATCTTCATATCCAGAATTACCAGATCAGGAGATTCCTTTTCTACAATCTCCAGCGCCATCTTCCCGTTAGCTGCCTGAAATGTCTTGTAACCTTCCTTACCCAATACTTCGTATAACAAGATGCGGATTCCGTACTGATCGTCGACTACCAATACTTTCTTATCATGCTTGTCCAACATCTGATTATTCCCCCCTGACCTATGCCTTTTCCTTAACGACATTAGTTCGCCTAAATTTAGGAAACTCCTTCCTAAATCTCGTCGAAATTTTCCTGCCCTCGAGCTATCGAGTATAATAGGAATACTATTTTTCCCGCTTAGTGAGGAGCCGAGAACAAAATGGACGCTGTTTGGCTGATATGCCTGTTGACATTTATTATCCATACCACAGAGACATTGTCCTACGCAGTGCGCTTTGCTGGCGTACAGTCGGGGAGACTCGCCGTGGCTCTGTCACTCGTCGGAATTATTCTGCTGCTGTCTCGTACATCCAATCTGATTCAGGGCCCTTTTACTGGAGGATTGATTGACGAAGCGGCTCTCACCCATACAGATCCAAGCCTCAAGCTGCATCTGATCGTCGCTGCCGCTTCTCTTGGGACTTGTTTCTCGATTCTGCTTTTTCCCACTGCCGCCCAGCTATCCAAACGGGTGATTGCCCGGCTGGAGCTCGCTGGCTCCATTCCCCAAATGCTCCGCACGGCCGTTACCATCGACAGCTTGCGAAGCGTACGGCATCACGTCAGGGTCCCGACTTTAAATGTCCTCGCACGCTTTCGGATCAAGGGAGTTCCCAACCGGCTGTTACTGCTCAATTGCCTGGGAACAGGCATTTACACGAGCAGCATCCTGTCTGTTTTATACGCTACACTGCTCGTACCCGACTACAAAGCGACCGTACTGATGTCCTCTGGCCTGATCAACGGGTTCGCCACCATTTTCATGACGATTCTGGTCGATCCGCAGGTAGCCCTCATGACGGAAAAGGCCATGCAAGGCAAGTCCTCGCTGGAGTCCATTCGCGATATGTACATGTGGTTGATGATCAGCCGCTTTTTTGGAACCTTGCTTGCTCAGGTCCTGCTGATTCCTGCTGCTTACTGGGTAGCCTGGATCACACCGCTTTTTCATTAAAAACCATATTTTTTTAGCAAAAAGCACCCGCGATTTTCCTTCGCAGGTGCCTTTTTATCGAAACCGATTATTTTTGATTGGTCAGCGCAGCTTTGACAAAGTCACGGAACAATGGCTGCGGACGATTTGGACGAGATGTAAACTCTGGGTGGAACTGCGTAGCTACGAACCAAGGATGCTCAGGAACTTCCACAATTTCAACCAGTCTTCCATCTGGCGTCGTACCTGCGAAACGCAGACCCAGTTCAGCCAGTTGAGGACGGTATTCGTTGTTCACTTCATAGCGGTGGCGATGGCGCTCGTATACAACCGTGCTGCCGTATGCCTGCTCGGTCAAGGTGCCTTCTTCAACCTTCGTTGGACCTACACCCAGACGCATGGTGCCGCCTTTGTCCTCGATTTCTTTTTGCTCTGGCAAGAGATCGATGACTGGATATGGCGTTTCCGGATTGATTTCGGAGCTGTTTGCCAGATCCATGCCTGCAACGTGGCGGGCAAATTCAATAACGGCGATCTGCATACCCAGGCAAATTCCCAGGAATGGTACTTTATTTTCACGAGCGTAGCGCGTCGCGATGATTTTTCCTTCGATACCACGGTCACCGAAACCGCCTGGTACGAGGACACCATCTACATCACCCAGCAATTCGCTGACGTTTTGCAAGGTGACTTCTTCTGCGCTTACCCATTTGATGTCGATTTTGGAATCAATGGCATATCCGCCATGATAAAGCGCCTCTGCAACCGACAGATAAGCGTCGTGCAGCTCCACATATTTACCAACAATCGCGATGCGAGTAGTTTTGGACAGGTTCTTGATTTTGCCTACGAGCTGTTTCCACTCCGTCATATCTGCTTCCTGGCAAGTCAAGCCGAGATGGCGGCAAACATAATCGTCGAGGCCTTGTGCCTGCAATTGCAATGGCACATCATACAGCGTTTCTGCATCGATACATTCCACAACTGCGTTTTTATCGATATCACAGAACAGAGCCAGCTTGTCTTTCATTTCTTGGGTCATCGGTTGCTCGGTACGCGTAACGATGACGGTTGGCTGGATCCCCAGGCTGCGCAGCTCTTTTACGCTGTGTTGGGTTGGCTTTGTTTTCATTTCACCTGCTGCCTTGATGTAAGGAACAAGTGTTACGTGAATGTACATGACATTCTCGCGGCCAATATCGCTTTTGATTTGACGGATCGCTTCCAGGAAAGGCAAGCTCTCGATGTCGCCCACGGTTCCACCGATCTCCGTGATGACCACGTCCGCTCCTGTTTCACGACCGGCACGGAATACGCGCTCTTTAATCTCGTTCGTGATGTGCGGGATTACCTGTACGGTTCCACCCAGATAGTCGCCACGGCGCTCTTTGGCGATTACGGAAGAGTAAATTTTACCGGTCGTTACATTGGAGTTGGAGCTCAGGTTGATGTCGATAAAGCGCTCGTAGTGCCCCAGGTCCAGGTCGGTTTCTGCTCCGTCATCCGTAACGAATACTTCCCCGTGCTGATATGGACTCATGGTACCCGGGTCCACGTTAATGTATGGGTCAAACTTCTGGATGGTAACCTTCAGTCCCCTATTCTTCAGGAGTCGGCCCAGAGACGCCGCTGTAATCCCTTTTCCCAACGAGGATACGACCCCGCCTGTCACAAAAATATACTTCGTCATCGTTTACGTCCCCTCTTTCCCTAATCCTCAAGATGATGATAAATCGTATGAAGACGGCTCCAAAAAAAAGAAAAAACAAAAGCGAGTCCTATCCCGTTAAGCAGTGGGGTAGGGGCACTTTTGTTTTATAGTTTCCCATATTTGATCCTTCTTCATGTGAAGCCCAAGGAGTATTTTATCTGTCCCTCAGGCGGAAGTCAAGGACTTATAATTTCTCGTCTTCTTCCTCTTCAGCGTCGTCTTCCAATTCCTCATCTTCTGCTTCCTCGCCCTCGAACAGCTCTTCTTCTTCCTCATCGAGCTCTTCTTCGTCGATTTCAGCATCAATTTCCTCTTCTTCGATCTCTGCATCTTCGTCCACGAAGTCTTCATCGTCTTCAAAGATAACCACATCGTCTTCCTCGAATTCTTCAACGATGTCGTCTTCGGTATCGTAGTCGTCGAAATCGTCGTCGAGAATGACTTTTTTCTTCTTGGTTCCGCCGCCCTCTTGTGTTTCTTCGACAGTGTCGGTTGGGTACCAGCGTTTCAGACCCCAGATATTGTCACCCAGGCAAACGAAACGGCCGTCAATATTAATTTCTGTGTATACTTGAGCGATGATCGCCATGAGCTGTTCCTTCGTCATCTTGCGAACGGAAACCAGTTCATCCATCAGCTCGCGGAAGTTGTAAGTTCGATTGGTTTGGCGCAAAATTTCATAGGCAATGTCAACCAATGCCATCTCACTCAGTTTCTCGGAATCAACATGAGCAAATAATTGACTCACTCAGGGCACGTCCTTTCCATTGAAAACTATGGGATACCATACGGCCGCCACTTCAATGTGAGGCGCGGCTTTGTATAGGTAAATCTACAATAATGTCGGATTCTTCGATTGTACAACATACGAAGGCTAACATACAGTATTCCTTATTTTAGACGAAAATGCAAGGCTTTCAAACAGGCTGGCAAATATATTATTCGCCCCCGTTTTCCCCTGGCAAAACCGGGCTGTTTTCGCCTGGTAATGACGGAGCAGATCAAAGGAGAAAGCAAAAGCGGCCAGTGATCATCACCAGCCGCTCTTTCTTGCAGAAAAAAGCCTTTCTTACATGTTTCTGCGGTATTGTCCCCCTACTTCATACAGGGCCGCACTGATTTGCCCCAGAGAAGCTACCTTGACCGTTTCCATCAGCTCTTCGAAAATGTTACCTCCCGAAGTCGCGACCTCCTGCAAGCGACGCAGAGCCGCCCCTGATTGCTCCCGATGCTTTTCCTGGAAGGCACGCAGATTCAAGATTTGCTGTACCTTTTCTTCCTCTGTCGCACGGGCCAGCTCGATCTCGTAGTCTTCCTCGGACGAGTTTGGATTGAGAAAGGTGTTGACCCCGATAATTGGCAGTTCACCCGTATGTTTTTTCATTTCGTAGTACATCGACTCATCCTGAATTTTGCCCCGTTGGTACTGAGTCTCCATCGCTCCGAGAACGCCGCCGCGGGAGCTGATCCGCTCAAACTCCTGCATCACGGATTCCTCGACCAGATCAGTCAGCTCGTCGATGATGAAAGCACCCTGCAACGGGTTTTCGTTTTTCGCGAGGCCCAGCTCCTTGTTGATGATCATCTGGATGGCCATCGCGCGTCGCACCGAGTTTTCTGTCGGTGTCGTGATGGCTTCGTCGTAAGCATTCGTGTGCAAGGAGTTGCAGTTGTCATAAATCGCAACCAACGCCTGCAAGGTTGTACGGATATCGTTGAAGTCCATCTCCTGCGCGTGCAAGGAACGGCCAGACGTCTGGATATGGTATTTCAGCTTCTGGCTGCGGTCATTTGCGCCGTAGCGGTTTTTCATAACGGTTGCCCAGATGCGTCGTGCCACCCGCCCAATCACGGTATACTCGGGATCGAGTCCATTGGAGAAGAAGAACGACAGATTCGGTGCAAAATCGTCAATGTTCATGCCGCGGCTCAAATAGTATTCGACGTACGTAAAGCCGTTGGCAAGCGTGAATGCCAATTGGGTAATCGGGTTCGCCCCAGCTTCTGCAATATGGTAGCCCGAAATCGACACGGAATAGTAGTTCCGCACCTTTTTATCAATGAAATACTGCTGGATATCGCCCATCATCCGCAGTGCAAACTCCGTAGAGAAGATGCAGGTGTTTTGCCCCTGGTCTTCCTTCAAAATGTCAGCCTGTACGGTACCGCGGACCGTGGAGAGCGTGTACGCCTTGATTTGCTCGCTCTCTTCAGCAGTTGGCTGACGTCCTTCGCGCTGCACGAAAGCTTCCATTTGCTGTTCGATTGCCGTGTTCATAAACATCGCCAAAATCATCGGTGCAGGACCATTGATCGTCATCGACACAGAGGTGCTTGGCGCGCACAGATCAAAGCCGGCATACAGCTTTTTCATGTCATCCAGCGTACAAATGCTCACGCCGCTCGTTCCGATCTTGCCGTAGATGTCCGGACGGTAATCCGGGTCTTCTCCGTAAAGAGTAACCGAGTCAAAAGCGGTACTGAGCCGTTTCGCCTCGTCATTTTGCGAAAGGAAGTGGAAACGTCTGTTGGTCCGCTCTGGCGTCCCTTCTCCCGCAAATTGGCGCTTTGGATCTTCTCCTTCCCGCTTGAATGGAAAGACGCCAGCCGTGTATGGGAACTCTCCTGGTACATTTTCTTTCAGGGACCATTTTAAAATTTCGCCCCAATCCTCGTACTCAGGCACGGCCACCTTGGAGATACGCGTACCGGACAGCGATTCACTGAACAGCTTCGTCACAAGCTCCTTGTCGCGGATTTTGGTCACGAACTGATCCTGCTTGTAGGCAGCTTTGAGCTTTGGCCATTGCGCGAGAATCCGTTTGCACTCCGGATGAAGCTTCTCCTCGAACAGTTCGATCTGCTTATCCAAGACAGCTGCTACCTCTTGTGCCGAAGCTTCCCCTGAAGCCAGGAGCGTCTCTTTCGCCCCCTGCAGCTGGAACAGCTTACGCGCGATGGCGGATTGCTCATCCGTGTATTGGCGGTATTTTCGAACGGTATTGGCGATGTCTTGCAAGTAGTTGATCCGCTCTGTCGGAATCAACGAAGTTTTATGAATTTTAACAGGAGCCGTATCCAATCCCTCAACCGACCAGTCTACTCCTGTCTTTTCTACGATTTTGTGCATCAGTGCCGCAAACAGGACGTTTGTACCCGGATCGTTAAACTGACTGGCGATCGTTCCGTACACGGGCACTTTTTCATCGGGAAGCTCGAACAGCTGGTGATTGCGGCGATATTGCTTCCGCACCTCACGCAGGGCATCCTCGGAGCCTTTTCGCTCGAACTTGTTGATGGCAATCACGTCTGCGAAATCAAGCATATCGATTTTTTCCAGCTGCGATGGTGCCCCGAACTCACTGGTCATAACGTACATGGATACGTCGCACACATCCGTAACCTGCGCATCACCCTGACCGATCCCGCTCGTCTCCACGATAATCAAGTCAAAATGGGCAGCCCGTGCTACGCGGATCGCGTCCTCCAGCGCCGCAGACAGCTCCATGCCCGATTTGCGGGTAGCCAAGCTGCGCATGTACACACGAGGTGTGTTGTTGGCATTCATACGGATGCGGTCGCCTAATAGCGCTCCACCCGATTTTTGCTTGGATGGATCGACAGATAAAATCGCGACAGTCTTGTCCGTATACGTTCGAATGAAGCGTCGAACCAATTCATCTGTCAGCGAGCTTTTCCCTGCTCCCCCTGTACCGGTAATGCCGAGCACCGGGATCATCTCCTGCGGCTCTGGCACGCTGTTTTTGATTGGCTCTACCCACTCTGGCTGGTCAACGGCATACTCCGCTACAGAAATGAGACGGGCTACCGCTTTATGATTTTGATCGCGAAGCGCTTGTACTTCATCGCCCAGCTGTTTGACCGTCGGAAAATCGGAATGCCGGATCATGTCATTGATCATCCCCTGCAATCCGAAGTTGCGGCCATCATCTGGCGAATAGATTTTACAGACTCCGTACTCTTCCAATTCCCGAATCTCGCGTGGAACGATCACGCCGCCCCCGCCCCCAAAAACGCGGATATGCTCAGCTCCTCGTTCTTTCAGCAAATCAATCATGTACTTGAAATATTCCACATGACCGCCCTGATAGGAGCTGATAGCAATCCCTTGCACATCCTCCTGAATCGCTGCGGTAACTATATCATCAACAGAACGGTTGTGACCCAAATGGATGACTTCCACCCCTGAAGACTGCAAAATACGGCGCATGATGTTGATCGAGGCATCGTGACCATCGTACAAGCTGGCGGCGGTCACAAAACGAACTTTGTTTTGCGGACGAAAAACTTCTGTTTCCATCGTTCCACTCTCCCCGAGATTCCGTTTTAGTCGGAGACACTGATTTCGCGCAGCAACAATGCTATCTGCTTTTCGGTGAACTCCTCTAGCGTATAGTGCTTGTGCAGAGCCCAGCGACGGAATACCCACATCTCGCCCAGAACCATGATGTTATCCGCCATGAGCTTGACGTGTTTTTCATCCAGACGCAGGGAGCCGTCATTAATTCCTTTGTGAATGATCTCTACGAAAACTTGTGCAATCGCTTCTTCACGTCCTAATACAAAGCGAAGCGTTTCTTTTGGCAGTGACTTTGCTTCCTGATAAATGAGCAAAACACGATCGCTCATCTGGTCCATCACACGGATAAAGCTCTTTAGTGCGAGGGTCAAGATTTTCACACCAGACCCGTTAAAGTTGATCGCTTCGCGCAGACGAGTCTCCATCTCCGCATGGATCGCATCACATACGAGGTACAGCACGTCCTCTTTGGATTCAATGTACTCGTACAAGGTACCAATACTAAAACCAGAAGCGCGTGCAATCTCTCTAGTCGTCGTTTTATGAAAGCCTTTATGAATGAACAAGTTGACCGCTGCTTCAACGATTTGTTCGCGGCGCTTCTCAATGAGCTTAGGATCCTTAACCAATGAAGGAATCGTTTTTCTTTTCTCGGACATGACCGATCCACCTTTTCCACCGACTGAGCGTTTGGTCAGACATTTCAAAAAAGTCAAGACAAAAAACACTCGTCTTTCGTATCTTATCGCAACCATTATACGCGAGTAAGACGAAGAAAGCCAAATCTTTCTTTCCCCATCCTACAGAACGCGGACAGAAGCGAGAAGAATTGGCGGGAGCAGGTGAGACCTGCCCCCATGCACTCCTTTATGGTAATCGGTTATCTGATCAGCGCCTAGACTTTTGGGGTCGCCTATTCTTTCAATAGATAGTTACTGATAACGACTCGCTGAATTTCGTTCGTTCCTTCATAGATCTGCGTGATCTTCGCATCGCGCATGAAACGCTCTACCGGATACTCACGTGTGTAGCCATACCCGCCGAATACTTGAACGGCTTCGGTCGTTACCTCCATAGCCGTGTCACCCGCGAACACTTTGGACATGGCAGATGCTTTTCCGTATGGCAGCCCCTGATCCTCCAGCCATGCCGCCTGATAGGTGAGCAGGCGAGCCGCTTCGATCTTGGTCGCCATATCTGCCAGCTTGAACTGAATCGCTTGCAAGGAAGCGATCGGCTTGCCGAATTGGTTGCGTTCTTTTGCATAATTGCGAGCCTGCTCGTATGCCCCCTGCGCGATACCCAGCGCTTGTGCGGCAATTCCGTTGCGTCCGCCATCGAGAGTCATCATGGCAATCTTGAAGCCCTCGCCCTCTTTGCCCAGCATGTTTTCAGCTGGAACGCGTACATCCTCGAAGTTGATCGCGAGTGTTGGCGAGGAACGAATCCCCAGCTTCTTCTCTTTTTTGCCCATCGTGAAGCCGTCCATGCCTTTTTCCACGATAAAGGCAGTAATGCCCTTGTGCTTAAGCTCAGGCTCCGTAACTGCAAACACGATGTAAATTTCGGCTTCACCGGCATTCGTGATGAAGATTTTGCTGCCGTTCAAAATATAGTGGTCGCCGTCGCGAACAGCCGTGGTGCGCATACCTGCCGAGTCCGAGCCCGAGCCCGGTTCTGTGAGGCAATACGCGCCCATTTTCTTGCCTTCTGCCAGCGGACGCAAAAATTTCTGTTTTTGCTCTTCTGTACCGAATTTGTAGAGCGGCCAGCTTGCCAAGGATACTTGTGCAGACAACGTCACTCCGATAGATGCGTCTACGCGGGACAGCTCTTCCACTGCGATCACATAGCTCAGGTAGTCGGCTCCTGCTCCGCCGTATTGCTCAGGCCACGGGATTCCCGTCAAACCCAGCTCAGCCATTTGCTCGAAAATCGAGCGGTCAAAGCGTTCTTCCTCGTCGCGTTCCGCTGCCGAAGGAGCCACCTGGTTTTCGGCAAAGTCACGTATCATTTTTCGCAGCATCTCATGTTCTTCCGTCAATTGGAAATTCATTTCTACCACTCCCCCGTGTGCTTTTCGGTCAGCCCGGACATCGAACGCGTCGACGGACATCCTCATTATTTAGTCAGCAAGCAAATGCTTGGCGATCACAATGCGTTGAATTTCGTTGGTGCCCTCGTAAATCTGCGTGACTTTTGCATCGCGGAAGAGTCGCTCTACCGGATATTCACGCGTATAACCGTATCCACCGAAGATTTGCACGGTCTCGATCGCGAGCTCCATCGCCGTATCGGTTGCGAAGCGTTTTGCCATAGATGCTTCCAAGCCGCATGCTTTGCCTTGGCTGCGCAGAGACGCCGCCTGATATACCAGCAGCTTTGCTGCTTCTGCCTTGGTCGCCATGTCAGCCAGCTTGAAAGCAATTGCCTGCTGCTTGCCGATGGACTGCCCAAACTGCTTGCGTTCTTTCGCGTACTCCGTCGCATATTGCAAGGCAGCTTCCGCTATCCCCAATGCTTGCGCGGCAATTCCGATTCGCCCTGTATCAAGGTTGGCCATCGCGATCGTAAAGCCCTCTCCTTCCTGACCGAGCAAATTCTCGGCAGGGACGCGAGCGTTGTCAAATACCAGCTCAGTCGTATAGGAGCCGTGCAGCCCCATTTTCTTTTCCTTTTTGCCGACGGTAAATCCTGGAGTATCCTTTTCCACAATAAACGCGGAAATTCCTCTCGTCCCTTTCGATGGATCCGTAACCGCAAATGTGATGTACGTATCCGCTTCGCCGCCGTTGGTAATGAAGACTTTGTTACCATTTAAGATGTACGCGTCTCCCTGGCGAACAGCAGAGGTACGGATGCTGCTCGCATCAGAGCCCGCATGCGGCTCCGTCAAAGCAAACGCTCCCAGATACTTGCCTGCCGCCAGCTTGGTGACGTATTTTTGTTTCTGCTCATCGTTTCCGAAATAAAGAATCGGGTTGGTGCCTACCGATGTATGAACGGATAAGATAACGCCTACTGTCGCGCTTACCTTGGATATCTCATGAATCGCGGTAATGTACGAGAGAAAATCCGCACCGGCTCCGCCCCATTCCTCCGCGATCGGGATCCCCATCAGCCCCATTTCGCCCATCTTTTGCAAAATGTGGCGCGGAAACTGATCCGTCTCCTCCATGATCGGAACAAAGGGTGCGATTTCTTTTTGCGCAAAATCGCGAACCATTCGCCGCATCATCTCATGCTCTTCCTTCATTCGAAGATCCATGTCTAGTCCTGCCTTTCTGCCTCAATCATCTGTCAGTTGTAAACGTAGAACCCGCGACCGGACTTCTTGCCGAGCCATCCTGCCTTGACGTATTTGCGGAGAAGCGGGCATGGGCGGTATTTCGAATCGCCGAACCCTTCATGCAGCACTTCCATGATATAGAGACATGTATCCAGTCCGATAAAATCAGCCAACGTCAGCGGCCCCATCGGATGATTCATGCCCAGCTTCATCACTTCATCGATTGCCTCTGGGGTAGCTACCCCTTCGTATACGCAATAGATCGCTTCATTGATCATCGGCATCAGCACGCGATTGGAAACGAAGCCAGGGAAGTCATTGACGCTGACCGGCACTTTTTTCATTTGCTTGGAGAGGTCTTCTGTCAGCTGGTAGACCTCGTCTGCCGTTTGCAGGCCGCGAATGATTTCGACCAGCTTCATCACAGGAACCGGGTTCATGAAGTGCATCCCGATGACTTTCTCCGGGCGCTTCGTCACTGCAGCGATCTCAGTGATGGGCAGCGAAGAGGTGTTGCTCGCCAAAATCGTATGCGGAGGGCAAACCTCATCCAGTTTGGAGAAGATTTGTGTTTTGACTGCCATGTTTTCCGTAACGGCTTCGATCACGAAGTCCGCGTCCTTCGCATCTGCCAAATCAGTCGACAGGATAAGACGGGACAGTACTGCTTGCTTTTCCTCTTCACTGATGGTGCCCTTCTCCACGTTGCGCGTCAGGTTTTTCGTAATAGTTGCAAGCCCACGCTCGACGAACTCCTGCTTGACGTCGTTTAAGTAGACGCGAAAGCCAGCTTGTGCCGATACTTGGGCGATCCCGCTCCCCATTTGTCCTGCTCCGATAACCATGATGGTTTGTACGTTCATCTGAAGTGCCTCCCTATTCCACTTTAATCAGGACCGCATCACCTTGTGCGGCTCCGCTGCAAATCGCTGCTATACCAAGGCCACCGCCTCGTCTTTTCAATTCGTAAGCAAGATGCATGATGATTCGTGCACCACTCGCACCAATCGGATGACCGAGTGCAATCGCTCCGCCGTTGACGTTTACCTTTTCTTCGTCCCAGCCAACGATTTTGCCGCTCGTCAGGGTAACGGCCGCGAAGGCTTCGTTTACTTCAAACAGATCGATGTCTTTTAAAGCCACTCCGGTTTTTTTCAACAGCTTTTGGATAGCGAGGCCCGGGGTAGTCGCGATGTACGGCGCCTCCGCTCCTACCTCGGCGTGACCCAAAATGGTTGCAAGCGGCTGGATTCCAAGCTCAGCTGCCTTCGCATCCGACATGAGAACCATCGCCGCCGCGCCGTCGTTAATTCCCGGCGCATTTCCTGCTGTAATGGTACCGTCCTTTTTATATACAGGCGGAAGCTTCGCCAACCCTTCGAACGTTGTATCTGGTCGAGGTCCTTCGTCTTTGCTGACGACGAGCGGATCTCCTTTTCGTTGCGGAATGCTGACAGCTACGATCTCATCGGCGAAGAGGCCGTTCTCGATTGCTCGAGATGCACGCTGCTGGCTGCGCAATGCCCACTGATCCTGAGCTTCCCGCGTAATGCCGTATTCATCAGCGACATTGCTGCCATGAACCGCCATCGGAACTTGGTCAAACGGACAAGTGAGACCGTCGTACATCATCAGATCACGAACCGTCGCATCACCCATGCGCATTCCGTACCGGGCATCTGGAAGGGCATACGGAACATTGCTCATGCTCTCCATACCTCCAGCTACGATGATTTCCCCATCCCCTGCACGGATGATCTGATCTCCCATCGTCACAGCACGCATCCCGGAAGCACAGACCTTGTTGATGGTTTCACTGGCAACGCCCCACGGCAATCCCGCTTTGCGCGCTGCCTGACGAGAAGGAACCTGACCCGCTCCAGCCTGTACGACCATGCCCATAATGACTTCATCCACTTGCTCGCCAGATACACCAGAGCGCTCCAATGCCTCTTTGATAACGATTGCCCCCAGTTCAACGGCAGACAAAGGTTTTAATGCTCCGCCAAACTTTCCAAAAGGGGTTCTTGCCGCTCCGACAATCACTGTTTTCATCGCACGATCCCTCCATTTCGTTTCATGTGACCGAGCGTTCGCTCATTTTCTATATACTCATTTTGCCGTTTGCTGCCACAATAGTCAATGTATTTAGAAAGAAAAAAGCTGCCTGCACTGACAGCAGCACAGCTTTTCCCCTTTGAGGCTTGTGCATTTAGATAGCGTCTGCCAGAATCTCCGCTACGTCACGCGTTTTTACCTCATCTTCTTTTTCTTTCGTTTTCACACCGTCGTTCATCATCGTCAAGCAATACGGGCACGCGCTCGCGATCGCCGTCGGATTGACTTCCAGCGCCTGCTCGGTACGTGTCACGTTCACACGGGAGCCTTCATGCTCTTCCATCCACATCAAGCCGCCACCCGCGCCGCAGCACATACTGTCGCAGCCACTGCGCTTCATTTCGAGCACTTCTACGCCAGGAATAGCTTCCAGAATGACGCGCGGTTTGTCGTAAATCTCGTTGTAACGACCCAAATAGCAGGAATCGTGATACGTAATACGCTCGTTTACTTCCTTGGTCGGTTTTAGACGGCCTTCTTTTACCCACTGAGCCAACAACTCGGAGTGGTGGTACACCTCTGCTTGCAGGCCGAATTCCGGATACTCGTTTTTAAACGTATTGAAGGCGTGCGGATCGCAGGTCACAATTTTTTTCACATCATATGCTTCGAACAGCCCGATGTTTTCCTGTGCCAGCTGCTGGAACAAAAACTCGTTTCCGATGCGGCGCGCGGTATCACCAGAGTTTTTCTCCTCGTTTCCGAGAATGGCGAATTTCACTCCCGCTTCGTGCATCAGTTTGACAAAGGCTTGCGAGATTTTTTGGCTGCGCAGGTCGAACGATCCCATGGAGCCTACCCAGAACAGGTACTCAAATTCCTCCACTTGCTTGACGGTCGGAACCTCGTACTCTCCATTCAGGCCTTCGATCCACTTCATCCGGTCTTTACGGTTGATCCCCCATGGATTGCCTTGACGCTCGATGTTGTTCAAAGCGCGCTGGGCTTCCGCTGGCATGCTGCCTTCTGTCATGACGAGGTAACGGCGCATGTCGATAATTTTTTCCACGTGCTCATTCATCACCGGGCATTGGTCTTCACAGTTGCGACAGGTGGTACAAGCCCACAGCTCCTGCTCCGTGATGACATCGCCGATCAGGTTCTTTTCGTAAACCGCTGCAGCTGTTGCACCTTCAGCGGTCGCAGCTACTTCGGATGCTTGCATCGCGATCTGGTTTGCTTGAGTATTGGCAAAAGCAAAGCTTGGCATCCAAGGCGTGCGCGAAGTTACCGCTGCCCCTTTTTCCGTCAGATGATCGCGCATTTTCGTAATCAGGTCCATCGGGGACAGCATCTTACCGGTTCCCGATGCAGGACACATATTCGTACAACGGCCGCACTCCACACAGGCGTACAGGTCGATCAACTGCGTTTGGGTAAAGTCCTCGATCTTGCCGACACCGAAAACTTCCTGGGTCTCGTCTTCAAAATTGATGCTCGAAAGCTTGCCTGGCGGGTCCAGCTTTTTAAACCAGACGTTCACCGGAGCAAACAGCAAGTGCGCGTGTTTGGACTGCGGCACGTAAACAGCAAAGCCGAGCAAAATAATCAGATGTGCCCACCAGAAAATATAGAACAGGACGGCACCAGCTGTCGTTCCCACCCCGATCGCGGAGAAAAGACTAGCGAGAACCGAAGAAATCGGAGCAAAACCAGAAGGCTCATGCCCCAGCCAGATCTGCTCAAATGCGAGTGAGAGCAGAACCGAAGCCATCAGGGAGGAAATCAGCAGCAGCACAATCCCTGACTTGAAGCCGCGTTTCAGGCGTTTTAGCTTTTCGATGTAACGGCGGTAAAAAGCGTAGCCAACTGCAGCTAAAATCAGGAACGTCGTGATCTCCTGCATCAGGCTGAAGTACTTGTGAGCGCTACCAAACGGAAGCTCAAAGCCCTTCGACAGCCCTTTGATTACCAGCTCGATGGCACCGAATTGCAAGATGATAAAGCCGTAGAACATGACTACGTGCATAACGCCGCTCTTTTTATCCTTCAAGAGCTTCTTGTGAAAAATGACGTTGTCCAGCAGCAGATTGATGCGTGCGCCAAAGTCATCTTTCACTTCCGGCTTTTTGCCCAGCTTGATGAACAAATACCGGCTGTATACGACATGTCCGGCCAAGTAAAGTCCATAGGCAAGCACCAGGAAAAAGGCAATCAGATTAATAAGTGCCAGCATGATTCTACTCCTCCTCCAATGATCGAGTTTTCTATTTGTTTTATTTTATCAGAATCGTCCCAGGAAATGAATGACTATTCAGTCTCTAGGGTGTTCTTTTTCTGAAAAATAAAATAAAACTGAGCGGTCGCTCAATGATGATTATGCTATGATCTTACCACACTTATCGCCGGTCAACCATACTAAAAAAGTGGACGAAATAAACTTGGCTCGGTCAAGCCTTTGGGGAGGAGCCCTTCTCCTCAGCAAAAGAAAAACAGTCGCCTGGACTTGCCAGACGACTGTCTTTTCAGCTAGCAGCAATCTCTTACTTGCCGGATACTTCTTTGGAAGCAGCATCCGATTCTGCTGTTTTCTTCTGTTTTTGCTCTTTTTGCTCACTGCGAACGTCTGCCAAGGATTTGACCTTCGTCGCCTTGATGCGTTTGTTACGCGGCAGATCGGTTGGCTCCAGGTTGTCTGCCTCATCCTGCATAAGCGCAGCGATCCCGACCGCTTTTCCTTTGGCTGCCTGGCAGTATTCGCAGTTTTCTTCGTCATGCTCGTGATATTGCTTTGGTTCTGGATAAGAGGTAATGACACCCTCGAAGTTGCGCAGAACGACTTTATCGGATGCCTGCGAGATAATGTAGTTCGGGCTCACAGGGATTTTACCGCCGCCGTGTGGAGCATCGACTACGAAGGTTGGTACAGCATAGCCAGAGGTATGGCCGCGCAGGTGTTCAATGATTTCGATACCTTTGCTGACAGGTGCGCGGAAGTGACCGATTCCTTCCGACAGGTCGCATTGATAGATATAGTATGGGCGGACGCGGATTTTCACCAGATCCTGCATCAATTTTTTCATCGTATTGGGGCAATCGTTGATACCAGCCAGAATAACGGCTTGGTTCCCCAGCGGCACACCTGCATTTGCGAGCATCTCACAGGCCTGTTTGGCTTCCGGTGTAATTTCTTTTGGATGGTTAAAGTGTGTATTGAGCCAAACTGGGTGGTACTTTTTCAGGATGTTGCACAGGTTTTCAGTGATGCGTTGTGGGAATACCACAGGCGCACGCGTACCGATGCGGATGATTTCCACGTGCTCGATTTCACGCAGGCTGCTGATGATGTATTCGAGTACGCGGTCGTTGATCAAGAGACCGTCTCCACCGGACAAAAGAACGTCACGGATTTCTGGAGTACGACGAATATAGTCAATACAAGCATCCAGCTGTTTCTTTGGCACGCCCATTCCGATCTGGCCGGAGAAGCGGCGACGAGTACAGTAGCGGCAGTACATCGAGCATTGGTTGGTTACCAGAAACAGCACGCGGTCTGGATAGCGGTGCGTCAAACCAGGAACAGGAGAATCCTCGTCTTCGTGAAGCGGATCTTCCATGTCGTATTTGGTGCGGACCATCTCCGAGGAAAGCGGAACGGACTGCATACGTACTGGATCGCTCGGATCATCCGGATCCATCAGACTGGCGTAGTAAGGAGTGATGTTCAACGGGATGGTCTGGGTGGAAATACGTACGCCTTCTTCTTCTTCAGGAGTCAGATTGACTACCTGCTTGAGATCATCTACGGTTTTAATGGTGTGGGTCAGCTGCCACATCCAGTCATTCCACTGTTCGTCGGTAACGTCTTTCCAGAGCTCAATATCGCGCCAATTGCGCTTCGTTGCTACTGCCATGGTTTGTTACATCCCCTCTCGTCAATAGTGAAGCCATTGTCATTCACTCGTTGAACAAGAGATGCAAGGGTCGTGCCAATCAAATCAAAAAATTTAGAAAATAAGGAATAGAGCGGTTTGTCGGCCTCCAGCTGTGTTTTGCGCTTCAGCTATTCCTTGATTGGTGTGCCGAAATTTCGGCAGTTAATTGAGAGGGTTTGCCCGTTGATTCAGCTTGTATTGCAGGGTCTGCCGCGGAATTCCTAGCAGCTTGGCAGCTCGAAGGACGTTTCCCTCCGTTGTTTTCATGGCGTCCTGAATCACATGCTCCTCGATCTCCTTCAATAGATCCGGAAGTGTTCTGCCTGCTCCTGGCTGCAGCAGATTTGTCGGGATGACCTGCTCCGCCTCGCTATGTCCCAACGGCCGCTCCAGCAAGTGCGGCGGCAAATGCTCCATGTCAATCCTAGTACCTTCGACCATGTTCATCGCTGCCTCTACGACATGCTCCAATTCCCGCACGTTTCCTGGCCACGAATAGGAATGAAATAAACGCTCCACTTCGCTGCTGAAAGCCCGCACATTCATACCAAACTGCTGATTGAATTTCTCGAGAAAATGGTTCGACAATAGATGGATATCTTCCCTGCGCTTTCGCAGCGGTGGCAGCTCAAACGATACCACGTTGATGCGATAGTACAAATCCGTACGCATCAGCCCTTGCTGAACAAGCTTTTGCGGAGGCTCGTTGACGGCTGCGATCACACGAACGTCGACTTTGCTTTGCTGACTGCCGCCAATCCTGCGAATCTGCCCATCCTGCAATACGCGAAGCAGCTTTGCCTGTAAATCCAGCGGCATGCTGTTCAGCTCATCCAAAAACAATGTTCCTCCATCTGCCAGCTCAAACAGACCCGGTCTGTCATCCGCCCCCGTGAAGCTCCCTTTCGTCGTACCGAATAACAGGCTTTCCAATAACGACGAAGGGAGCGCCGCACAGTTTTGTGCAATAAAGGGCTTGCTGCTGCGAGACGACGCTTGGTGAATCGACTGGACGAACAGTTCCTTCCCTGTCCCCGTCTCTCCGTAAATCAACACGGGCGAGGAAGTACGAGCGGCCCTGCGAGCACGATCTTTCACCAGATCCATCTGCTCGCTACAGGTCAAAATATCATCAAAATGAAAGGAGAGCCCATCCTTTTGGCTCTTGGTTCGCTTGGGCTTGCTGATCTTCGCCTGCAAATCGACCAGTCGCTCCGACAACTCTTTCAGCTTTCCGATATCCTTGGCTACCTCGACTGCTCCAACCAGTCTTTTGCCTACGCGCACAGGCAAGGTCGTATTGATCGTTTCCACCCTGACGCCTTTCCAGTTTTTATAGACCTGTGGCTGATTATAGATCGATTCGCCGCTGTCTATGACCCGAAGCAAGGTACTGGATTCACGATCCAGCGAAGGAAATACCTCTAATAACGGCTTTCCCAGCACCTCCTCCGAGGTGAGGCCATCAAGCTTGGAGGCTACGTGATTGTAAAAAATCGTGATTCCGTTTGCGTCTACCACGTGTATTCCTTCATCAATCGCTCCCAGAATTGCCTGCAACATTTCTACTGTATCTGACAAAGGCATCCTCGTACTCACTCCTTTAAGCCCATGCTGCCAAAAAATCATCACAATGCCGAATATTCGGCACATTTCATTTATAGGGATCGAGAGCGGAGCCTGCGTATTTGCACCACAAGTATGCTCGTGAATAGGAGGTGTCCCAGCACCCAAATCAAAAAAGCCGTCCATGATAAAGCTGCGCCGCTCAGGAAACTGAATGGAAAAAATAGAAGGGCAAAGGCCAGCATCCAGTACAGGCTGAATTTGATCTCCCTCCCTTTGCCGGACCGAGGATAGACAAATACCCACACACAGGCGATCGCCACGCTAATGAGAAGATGGATCAACAGCTCCACGACAGACGGGAGGTTTTCCATGCCGGGTACATACCCAACATCGATCAGCACCGAGAACGTCCGCGTACCAAACAGTCCATCACCCAAAGCTAAAAATCCTGCAAGAACGAGACCAGCCAAGAGTCCGTTACCCACTACGAACATCAAGCAAACCTCCTTTTCTTCCTGAAGGAGTACTTCCATTGTACGTGTAGAAAACCGCCCTTGCCAAGGACGGCTTATTTTTCGCCTCATACCCCAGCCCAAATGGGAGGCAGAGAGGCAGCTTATTTTATTGGATCTGTATCGTCAGCTCGTGTTCGCCGGCATATTGCTCGTTCATCCACAACTGATAAGCCAATTCCACGCGTGCAGGCATCTGCCGTTCGTAGCGAATCCGCAGCTTGTTGGTATGCGTTTCCATCGCAAATGGACCATACGGACTTTGATAGCTGGCATGGGTGCTCGCCCCTTTTTCAAACTGCTGGCGCGTAGAAACCCCTCCCTGCCGAACAAGCGTGATGGATTGCTCCGTCAGCTTGAGAGTCGTGCTGACTTCTCCAGCTCCTTCTACCTGCTCCTTATAGGTCAAATACCAGGCCCCGATCTTTTGTACGCATTTTCCTTCATAGGTATGAATCGTCTCCTCCCATTCACCATCGACCCGGTGTTTGGCAGTCAATTCGATTTTCACGTCTTGCATAATCGCTTCCACACTCCACTTTTTCTTCCTGTCCACCATCGTTTACATCCGTTCATTTTACCCTTCAACTCTCTTCGCTTGCAACAGCGGCTTGCGTGGAAGCTTCTATGAGCATGGACCGCATCGTGATAGCTATACCGACTGCAGCCAGCAGCAGCAGCCCTGCCAAGACCAGATACCCCGCACCCGCCCCGGTATAATCAATCATCATGGTAAAGCCACCGATCAGCATCAGGCGCATCATCATGCCGACGGAATTGAAAAAGCTCATGACCCGCCCCATAAAGTGCTTCGGCACAATGGTCATGTAGAGAGATTGTCTGATCAGCCGCACTGAAGCATTACACCAGCCGTACACCATATAGGAAGCAACCAGCGCCCATCCGTACGGCAAAGAGACCATCGCTACCATCACGATAGCAAACAACAGCGTATTACCGACGATCGCCGAAAACTGCCCCATTTTCGCTACCAGAAAGGATACGAGAACACCCGCTGCAACTGCACCGATCGCATAGGCCATTTCACCAAGGGAAAAGATCGAGACATCCGCTTTCAGCGTCTGGCTCACATAGACCGGCTTTAACAGATTGCTCGCCATAATGGCGATGAAGGGCATCATGGCGGAAATGCCGAAGACCATAAACCCTCGTTTCTCCCGTATGTACCGCCAGCTTTGCCAAAGCTGTCCCAGCCAGTTTACTCCTTGGTTTGCTTTTGCCTCGCCCTCCAGCGTGAAAGTGTACTTCATGGTGGACAAGAGTCCAAAGGCAAATAAATACGTCAAGGCGTTAAAGAGGATTACGATATGCAATCCGTACGAGTTTAACAAGAATCCGGCCACCCCGCCTGCAAGAACAGAGGCCGTCTGTCCTTCAATCTCTAGCAGGCTGTTGATGCTATTGTAATGCCTTGGTTCAAAGCCCTCCTGAACCAGCGCAGATTGAGCCGGGTAATGAATTTGATACATAAAAGTCGTCACGAGATAAATGGCGATCAGCATCCACTCCACGTACGAGCCGAAAAATCCCCATATAGCCAAGGCTCCTAGCACACTAAAGCCGATCAGGTTCTCCACCAGCAGCATTTTTTTGCGGGAGAAACGATCGATCAATGTACCGATGTACGGACCAATAAAGAACATGAGCACCGCGGAAGTGAACATCGTGCTGCCCAGCAGCTGGGCGGATCCGGTCTTTTCTACCAGGTACCATGCGATCCCGATCATCGTCATGCCTTGACCAAACCCGGAAAACAAGTTGGAGAAAAACAGTTTGCGAAAATCTACATTCGCGAATACCTCTTTCATAGAATACAACTCCCCGTCACAGCTTCTCGTGATCATCGTACCTTTATAATTATATTTTGTAAACAAAAATGTTTAAAAATATTCTAGCATCGAAAATGGAAACAAAAACGCCCCCGGAGTAGGTATCCGGAGACGTCTATTGATCGTCAATTATTTTACAAAGCTCAGCAGCAGCTCGCGTACGATTTTGGATGCAACGATTTGCGTCATTTCACTGTGGTCGTATACAGGCGCTACCTCTACCAGGTCGCAGCCGATTACGTTTGCCCCGTTGTTTGCCATGAAATGAATCGTGTCCAGCAGCTCGCGGGAAGTGATACCGCCTGCTTCTGTCGTACCTGTACCTGGCGCGTGAGCCGGATCGAGTACATCGATGTCGATCGTCAGGTAAATTGGGCGGTTGCCGATCGTTGGCAGCACCTTTTTCACTGGCTCCAGCACATCGAATTTTGTCAGGTGCATGTTTTCCTTCGCCCACTCGAACTCTTCGCGCATACCGCTGCGAATACCGAACGAGTACACGTTTTTTCCGCCGATCAGGTTGCACACCTTTTTGATCGGAGTGGAGTGGGAATACTGATAGCCCTCGTAGTTGTCGCGCAGGTCTGTGTGCGCGTCAAAGTGGAAAACAACCATATCCTTGTACTTTTCATAAACGGCTTGGAAAACGGGCCAGGAAACCAAGTGCTCTCCGCCCAATCCGAGTGGAAACTTGCCGTCTTCCAGGACCTTCGCCACGAAATTGCGGATCATGTCCAGGCTGCCTTCCACGTTCCCGAAAGGAAGCGGAATATCGCCAGCATCAAAGTATTTGATGTCTTCCAGCAGTCTGTCGAGGTACGGGCTGTACTCTTCCAGACCGATGGATACTTCACGGATACGGGCAGGGCCGAAACGGGAGCCTGGGCGGAAGCTAACCGTCCAGTCCATTGGCATTCCGTAGATAACTGCTTGGCTCTCTTCGTAGTTTCCGTGGCTACGAATGAAGACATTGCCAGAGTATGCTTCGTCAAATCGCATGCTTTGTCGTCCTCCTTCGATTAGTCGCGTGTCAGCTCAGCCACGAAGTTTGGCAGCTTGAAGACAGCGTGGTGAAGGTCTGCATTGTAGTATTTGGTGCCAACATCTTTGATTTTCGCTGGATCTACTTCCAACGGATCATGCTGCTTGGAAGCGATCGTGAAGCTCCACAGACCGGATGGATAGGTCGGGATGCTGCACGTATAGAGACGGGTTACCGGGAAGATCGATTTCAGGTCTTTGAATACGCGTTTGATCAGCTCGCGGTTGAACCAAGGAGATTCTGTTTGAGCGACCATGATACCATCTGGTTTCAGTGCATCATGGATTCCTTGGTAGAAGCCTTTTTCGAACAAGCCTACAGCTGGTCCTACTGGCTCTGTAGAGTCAACCATGATCACATCGTACTCGCCTTTATGGTCATGAATGTGCTTGATCCCGTCGATTACTTGCACGTCCACGCGGGAGTTGCCCGTCAGCGCGCTTGCGATCTCAGGGAAATATTTTTTGCAGGACTCAATTACGCCACCGTCGATTTCAGCCAAAACCGCTTTTTCCACGGATGGATGCTTCACGATTTCGCGGATCGCTCCGCCGTCTCCGCCGCCTACAACCAGAACTTTTTTCGGGTTCGGGTGCGTGTTCAGCGCTACGTGAGTAATCATCTCATGGTAAACAAACTCATCGACATCGGTGGTCATAACCATGCCGTCGAGCACCAACATGCGTCCAAATTGCTTGGTAGTAATCACATCGATTTGTTGAAACTCGGTTTTTTCACTGTATAGGGTGTCTGTAATTTTCGTTGTAATCCCGTGATTTTCCGTTTGTTTCTCGGTGTACCACAATTCCATGTTCATGGTTATGTAACCTCCTTCAAGTAACCGCATGTATTTTGAAGGCTTGACGATCGCAAGCCTTTTGGTGCAACCTTAGCATCCAAGGAAAATGGTCAGGCTTTCACTCTTTGGTTCGAGTTGCGCTGGTACTATCAGCCATTCGCATAGTACAAGAAAATTATAGTGGCTGTCCTTCAAAATGCAAGGTTTTTTTGGGCAGGCTTCCTTTCATTGGCTTAGCAAGTTTATCCAACGATTTGCTGACCCATACTAGGAATAACTTGTGTCTTAGTATGCCCCGATTCTTACAAACCATCGGGAGAAAGGAGGAAAGACACATGGAAGTCATTCGGGAAGCCCCTCTGCTTCGCTATTTTCGCTGGGCCAAGAAATTCGTAAAATTTGTCATACTCAGCCTATTGTGCGTGTCTTTTGCCATTTTGCTCCTGATTCTTTACCTGCGTTCTCAGCCTTTGCCAGAGACATTTGTCAAACAGACGACGACGATTTACGCCTCCAATGGTGATGTACTCGATACCATGCACCGAGGGGAAAACCGTATTGTCGTACCGATCAATGAAATCTCACCTGCTCTCGTAGACGCAACAATCGCGATTGAGGACCGGACGTTCCGTGAGCATTACGGCTTCGACTGGAAACGGCTGGCGAAAGCTGCCTATGTAGACGTCATTAACATGGACATGCGCCAAGGAGCGAGCACCATTACGCAGCAGCTAGCGCGAAACCTGTATTTAAGCCTGGACAAAACGTGGGAACGGAAGGTCAAGGAAGCCTTGCTCGCTATCCAGTTGGAGCTAAATTACAACAAGGATGAGATCCTGGGCATGTACATGAACCAGATTTACTACGGTCACTCTGCCTATGGCGCTCAAGCAGCTGCCCAGACGTATTTTGGAAAGGATGCAAAAGACCTGACTTTGGCGGAAAGCGCCATGCTCGCCGGGATTCCAAAGGGACCTTCTTACTATTCTCCTTTCGTCGATTTTGAAAAGGCAAAGTCGCGGCAAAAGCTGATTTTGGATGCGATGGAACGAGACGAAATGATTACGCCGAAGCAAGCGGAGCAGGCTTTTGCAGAGAAGATTAAGCTAAAGGAGCGATCAGCGAGCAGCATCGTAGAGCAAGCGCCCTATTTTCGCGACTATATCGCCAATTTGGTAAAAAACAAGTACGGCATTGATGAAGAGCTGTTTATCCATGGGGGCTTGAAGATTCATACGACACTCGACCCTGTGATGCAGAAAAAAGCAGAAGACATTGTCGCTGCTGTTTTGCCAAAGGATAATCCCAATCTGCAAGTAGCCTTGGTCGCGATGGACCCGAACACAGGCTACATCAAAGCGATGGTAGGCGGTCGCGATTACAAGCAAACGCAGTACAACCGCGTGCTTGGAAAGCGCCAGCCCGGTTCCTCGTTCAAGCCGATCATGTATTTGGCAGCGTTGCAAAACGGCTATACCCCATTGACCATGATGAAGAGCGAGCCTACTGTCTTTACTTACGACAAAAACAAGCAGTACATCCCCAGCAACTTCGGGGGAAAATATGCGAATGCCATGATCAACATGCGGGAAGCCATCAAGACCTCTGACAACATTTACGCGGTCAAGACAATCGATTTTCTCGGTCCGCAAAAGGTAGTGGATCAAGCCAATCGGTTGGGGATCGCGAGTACCCTGCAGGCCGTACCTTCCCTTGCATTGGGAACATCGCCTGTCTCTCCTCTGGAGCTGAATGCAGCTTATGCTGCGATTGCCAACAAAGGGGAAGCAGTCAAGCCTATCGCCATTACCTCCATCGAGGATAATCAGGGAAATATCTTGGTCGAGGAAAAAACGGAGAAAACACCTGCAGCCGATCCGGTAGCTGCATCCCTGCTGACCCATTTGATGCAGAGTGTGTTTGAACGCGGTGGCACTGGCTTTCGTGTCGTAAGCGAACTCAATCGTCCCGTAGCGGGAAAAACGGGCTCTACAGACTACGATGCTTGGCTGGCCGGATTTACGCCGCAGCTGGTATCGACCGTCTGGATCGGCTACGACAAAAACCAAAAGGTCGATGATGTAAAGGAAGGGTACTTGTCCAAGAAAATCTGGGCGCAGTTTATGGAAAGCGCCCTAAAAGATCAGCCTCCCGCTCTGTTTGACATGCCTGCCGGAGTCGTGTCCGTCTATATTGACCCGCATTCCGGAAAGCTGGCTACAGAAAATTGTCCGAATCCACAGCTGTTTTATTTCGCAAGCGGAACCGAGCCTCAAGATTATTGCACAGACCACCTGCCAGCGAACCAACAGCCAACACCGCTTCAGCCGCCTGATCCTTCGTCGTTCTGGCAACGGATGGGCAGCTGGTGGAAGCCGGAGCCATAAATGGGCATAGAAAAAAGGACGCGGCTTACCTCCACGTCCTTTTTTTCTATCCACTCAAGCATTTCCTAACGGAGGGACTGATCCTCTCCGCCAGCGATGACCCCATCTCCATCTGTGAACACGTGGTCATTAATAACGCTGATCATGCCAGCTTGATCCAGCTGATCGAGCACCTCAAACAAGCTTTCCCGTTTTCCCGCAGGTAGCTTGCGAATAAAATTGTTGATTTCCTGCGGAGACGCGTGCGTGCGGAAATGGACGCCGCCGTGCTTAACAAAATGATCGTCGGCTGTTTCCTGTGTGCGTATCTCTTCACTCATCGGGTAACGCCCCTTCCGTCGTCAGACTTAAGTAGTCATGCCTCAGTAGTGTTCCGCTCCGGAAGGAAAGCATGAGCTGAAAATAAAGCCTGATACGAAAAGGTCCAAAAAAACCCATTTATATGACAAACAGGGAAAGAGTGACGGCTCTTTCCCTGTTTGATGACCTAGTGTACATGTACACAGATATGAAAATAAGTTTACCTCACTACCAAACTGGTAACAATTGATTTCACAATTTGTTCACAGACCGTTCACGTTTTTTAATGGAGGTAAGGTTCCTTTTAAGGTTCAGGACAACGCTTCCTTCAATTCGTTAGTGGAATTCTCGAACATGGTTGCGTTATTTTCAACCAAAAGCTTTTTCAAAGCAGCCTTTTCTGTGGCACCAAGATCAGACAGCATGATCCGTCTTTTCATGGAATAATCCATACGGTTCACGTGGTCTGCCAAAATTTTATAGCCGCGACGTGCTTCCCGATCCACTTCCATGTAGCAAGCAGTAGCCCCTGCATAATAAGGCCCCGCTTCGTTGCGGTCTACGGTAACCCACACGAGCCAATATGGTTTTCCATTTGGGACTTCTTCTTTATTCGTCGTCCACTTGATCCCTTTTTCGACTGCGCTCTTTGCATGCAGAGCGCCCATATCGATATAGGCTTCGTCCCCATCGATAATGACAGAAGAAACAGCATTCAGATCAAGTACCCCTTGACCAAAACCGCCATGCACATCAGTCTTGCCGCTCATGATGGTAAAGCCGCCTTTTTTATTATCAAAAATATCCATTTACACACCCTCCAGACGTCATTCTCCTTTCTTTATTCTACTCGGAAACACATAGCGACGCAATTTGACTGTGTGCCCAGCTATTCGTCCGTCGACTCCTTTTCTTCATCCTGTTGGCTGCGCGGGCGTCTTACCTTGTCAAATATCCACAGAATCAAGGTCACGAGCAAAGAGGTATGCAACGCCATTAACAGCTCAATAATCCACATGCCTCCTGACAAAAGCCCACCAGAAGGGATAATGACGAAGTAGTACAAAAAGCTGGAGCAAAACGAGGCTAAAAGCGTCGCCCATATCCGAAACCCGTAGACGATTCGAATATAAGCCGCCAAAAACAGGGCAAGAAACGGACCTAATAGCTGCCATGCGTAAACAAAGGGTCCAAGAAATAACCAAACGAGTACATTTTCCATTTATCTGATCCTTTCCTACTCACGAATCTGCTCTACTTTAACCAAACCATTTTTACCCAGCCGGTACCATTGCCCTGTTTCTTCATCCCGTTCGGAATCTTCAGATGAAAAACGTTGGATTTTGAGATTGGCATTCTCCAGCTCCACCGAAGGATCTGCTTGAAAATGCAGCTCTTCTCCGTCTTTTACATGCACGACCACAATGGTCCCGTGATATTCAATCGTAAGATCGTCCCACACTTCTTTTTTCTTTGGCGAAAGGGTAATTGTTCTTCCAGATTTGGTAAAGGTCACTTCCGGAAATGCGCCATCCGATCGGGAAATAATATAGGTTAGATAGCTAGGATTCTTGACGGAGGATTTTCGCAGTCCGGACTGGGTCGCATCATTTCCCTGCAGCAATTGGGATACTTGCGTGATGACCTCCGGAATGGTTGGCAGCTTCGCATGCTCCCCTTTTACGTAATACTTTTTCTTCATATCCTTTTGAGCGTAACTCGCACTTAGGTACGGAACCGTCCCGTCACCCATTCCTTTATCGTAATAGGGCGCCCACTCTTGATGGTAGTGATCGAAGAAATAGCCGAGCAGTGTAGGCTCCCCCTGACCTACGATGGCGTATTGTGGAACGTTGATCGTCTTGGTATCCCACTTGTCGTGAAGCTTACCTGCCTGTTTGACAAGCGGGGAGTACGGCAAGCGGATGGCTTTGTCCTGCAAAAATTCTTCGTAGCTGTAGGGCTCGTCTTTGTCCTTTTTTAAGAATCCCACGGTCTGAAAGTACTTCTTGGATGGCAACAACTCATATACAGCAGGCGCATACTCGGAAATAATCTTCCCCGTTTCCTCGTCCATCCAAGGAATGGCGAAGTTGTAGCCATATCGTATAGCCTGATACGCTCTAGGAGCCCCCAAAAATGGAGTGCCCATGTAGATAATGCGGCTCACCTTGGATTGATAGGAGACATTGGCCAGGAGCGTCTCGCGAACGAGCAATCCTCCCATACTGTGCGCGACCAGCTGAACCTGTCTGGCACCCGATCTCTGTAGGGCAGTATCAATCTTTTGCTTGAGTGCCGCTGCATTTTTCGTGCTGCTATATCGCCAATCATAGGGCATCGCAAAAAGGGTCTGGAACTTTTTGTACCCCATCTTTTCCAGCTGCTTTACCATGCTGTAATACTGCTCCGTCGTATCGCGGACAGGCCCTATAGGTGAATGAGACAAGTACTCAATGGCGGAAAAGCCTTCATCAGCACGCTCTGGGAAAATGCTGATTCCTTTTGTTCGTGGCTGAACATCTACACTGTTAGGGCGAATCGGCTCCAGAGAAAGTAATCTACGGTGCCTGGGATCATTTATTCCGATGAGGCTGTCTCCCAGACCCAGCCAGATTTCTGATATTTCCCCTCCTTCGTCTACTTCCAGCCTGGAGCCGCCAATCCCAGGGATTAAAATGACCGGGTTGGGGTTGGTTTCGACGTGGAGCTTGTACGTATTCGGAGCAAATCCAGACCGTGAGCTTGCTGCGACCTTGGCGATGTATTGCCCTGGATTTGCCTGAAAAACGATTTGCTCACTTGCGTTTTTCGGCTTTTCCGATTTGGCGAGCACCTTTCCTGATGGGTCCTGCAGGTAAAGGTCGATATCCATTCCCGCGGGGATCTCCTTTACATCGAGGATCACCGTAGATGCCAGCGTTACCCCAAATTGATAGAAATCAACATCTCCCAAGCTGTGGAGATTGGCCTGGAGAGTCTCATCGAAATCAGTAGCGAGAACATGCGGTTCTTTCACCGAATTGTTGGGCTCGTATTCATCCAGCTTGCCATCGCCCTGCTCGGTCAAAAAATCAGCCTGCAATCGATAGTAGACATCTTTGTGGAAGGAGCCATTGTTTCCTTTGACCATGACGTAGTACCACTCGGCCTTTTCAACAGCAATTCCGTCGACAACCTCGTCCTCAGTCCCCTCCTTTTCCGAATGCCCCAGTTCCTGATTCTTCTCGTCAAAAACGTATAAATGGTAGTCTTGGCCCAGCGGAATATCACGGAGAGAAAAGCTCATCAGCCCGCTCTTCACAGCTTGGATTTTCCACATATCCACATCGCCTGATTTCCCGATCTTTCCGTGGGCATTTTTCGCATCGAAAAGCCAGTCAGCTTTACCCACAACATCGTTGGGCTCCATCTCGAATGTGGCTGCTCTGCTGCGCAAAACCGCTTCCCTCGGCTTTTTTCCTTTCGTGAAATCAGTATAAAAGTCATCCGCCAGCCGCTGTACCTCTGCTTGCTTTCTGTTTGCCTTCTCGAATGTACCCAGCTCGGTTTCGCCCTGTCCGGTTTCGTCCTGCTCAGCTGCCTCAATCAGGTCCAGCGCGCCTTCTTTTTTCTCCGCCTCTCGATCCCATGGGGCTTCTCTTACATCGAGCTGATCAGATGCCAAACGAACAGAATCCGCCAACGGTACCTGCCAGCGAAGCTCAGGCTTATTGGTTCCGTCTCGTATCCATTCTATGGTCAAAGCACCTTGGTCAACGACTGGTTGAACCGCAATGGAAAAGCGTTTTTCGTCTTTTATCACGTATGAGACCTCTTGGCTCTCCTGTTTGACCACGACCTCGATCTCATCTTTTGTCGGCTGCAGCAATGCCTGCACCCTAATCTCGCCATCTTCTACCCAAGCCCAAGCCTCTTTTACGAGAGATTGCCGTTCCAATCCCCATCCCGGCTGGGTGAAGCTGCTGCAGATCAGTGTCAGCATCAGACAAGCCATAACGATGCGTTTCGCCGTTTTCCACATAAAAATCCCCCCTTTGTCTCTTCCTTCAAGGTAGAAAAAGACAGAGAGGGGCTGCAAATAAATTTACTGCGTAGTATGGTTGCGGATTCCTTGTCGTTCCCATGCATTCGCAATGATCCGGAAGGGGATACGATAGTCGCTGAGATCATGCCCTTGACCACTGCTTTTCACCGGGTACTCAAATCCTTTTTGCACACCAAAGCGGAACTGCACCGTGTAGTAAACGGCGTAGGAGGCGTCCTTTTGAAACCCTCGCTGCTTGTCCCCCATCAGCGGATTGTCTACACCGACCTCACGTAAACCCAGCTTGGAGGCCGAGTACGTGCTTCCCCTCCAAAGCTGCGGTGAGGCTGAAACGAGGGACAGTGAGGATTGCAAAAGCGTTTGTCTCCTGCCTATTTCTGAGATCCAGGCTTGCGCAGACACAACGACTGGATACTTGCCGCTGACCGGATGCCGATGACGCGCCTGCAGCTCCACTTGGGACAAGATACGCTCTCCTGCGTAAAAATCGTTCGGAAGGCTGTTCGGATAACGATCCCGTGCGTGGTATTCCATCCATTCAGCTGTATGACGCAGCGTGCCAGTGACATTTGGCTCAAACACCTCGAAGGGCCTTTCCCCACCTTTTACTGTAATGGTGTATGTTCCTGTCATGTTTTTGGCATCGTTTTTAGGTTCGCATACTTCTTCGCCGTCATCATTTGTCGTGCAGCTGTCGTACGTCAGGCTGAACTGGATATTATACGCCATGGAGATGACAAAGCCGTTGATCTGTGCCTTGTATTTCACTGACTGCAGCTCCTCACGCCACGTCGTTTGGGTCGGTACAATCGTCCCCGTGTAGATATAGTCTCCACCGGTAGATGCACTGCTTACCTGCCACTGCTGGGGTGTTCCAGGACCTGTTATTTTCAGATCGAGCTTTTCGGGACTGTATACGGCCATCCTTTTGGCATCCGCGATCCATTCCGGCTGCGCTGTGACCGATACGTTTTGAATCCCGTCTCCGCTTATGGCTTGCTCAAGCTGGGCTTTGTACGCCGCGATTTTCGCATTGATTTCCTGCTGTGTACGCAAAAAGCCTTCATTGATTTTCGTTTGGTCAATGCTGACAAGAATGGTCGCAGGCTCACGCTCCCAAACGCCGTCTACCTGAACTGCAAGCTTCTGCAGCTGGCGGTCGTCACTGTCGTAGATCTCCAGACCAATTTCGCCGCCATCAAAATTCCCCCCACCCCCCGGCGGATTTGGCACCTCTGACCCGTTTATTTTCACTGGCCACTGCGCACGATTGTCCGTCCAAATCGTTTCATCCGAAGGCTTGTTTTTGTACGGATTGATGTTGGCGATAAAGTTTTCCCCTTGCTGTGGATACTGTGTGGGTATCGTAATGGTCCGAATCTCACCTGATTTGAAGTTATCCACATCTAACACCGTCTCTTGTGGAGAGCTCTCCCAGCGAACAGCCAGCTTGGTATCGTGCATGAGCTGCCCCGCGTTTTTCACTTGAAACGTAATCGTACTTGCCGTCCCCGCTGCCTGTGGTGATTTGGGAGAGATCGAAAAGCTGCTCTTGATAATCAATAGATTCTCCCCAGCAGGTGCGCTTTGGCCTATCTGAATAAAAAAGTGACCGTCACAAGTAGTCGAGGAACCATCCTCGTCATAAAACTGTACCAAATACAGGCCTTCCAGCATTTCACTGGTATTATCGTCTCGCGGAAGACGCAGCCAATGCTCCTCACGCGAGTTTGTATCTCCTGGCAAGGAATGATCTTCGCGTTTGAACTCCCACGTCTCAGAGACAGGGTCAAACCACTGGACAACCATCTTGGTGTCTTCACCGGTTCTCAGTTTTAGATCGTTCCCATCATCAGGAAGTTCTGCCGATTCAAACTGAACGACTTCGCCCCTCTCGATGGGCCGTATCCATTTCTGGTCACCCCTGCTCTTTTCTAAACCTAGCTGCAGCCCGTAGCATCGTCTCGATGAGACTACCGTAAACACAAATTCACGAATACATCCTGTTTCCGATTGAAACACGAGCTTCATCGGCTCCCCGACCTCAAAATCATCCGGGAGAAGAACATCCTGCTTTTCATCGGCTGAAAGCTTTGACCCTAGGGCTACCTTTTTCTCGCTATATACCAGATACCAACTACCTGCTGTACTTGCGGAAACTTTGATATGCGTGTCGTATCCATCTGCGGCAGGTACGAAATCCTCTACGTAGATCGAGTCAAGATCCAGCCTCGTAAAGCTCTCTCCTCCTGGTGGATACAGAGAAGGAGGAGTGCCGTACCTTTTGAATTTGATTTTGTTCTGCTCGGTAATCGAACACGTCGCATCTCGCACCTTGATCGTAATCACCCAACCACATTCCGGCCTGTCCTTCCAGAGAGTTTGATTGAAGTTAAGCTTCACTTGGTAGGTCTTCCCTCGTTCCAAGAGAACATCGTGCGAGTCGCTGCCATCTCCAAATGGGAGTTTCAGCTTGGCAGAGTTGTAGACTCCCCACCGATCCCTTCCCCCCACTTCTTCGTAGGAGCCTGGCAGTGTCTCCACGGAGCCGTTGGGCATGGTCACATCCCATTTTACTTCCGCCGGCCCCGTTTCCCCATGAGCATCCGTATACTTCGCCTGCAGAATAACTTCCTCGCCGGGCGTCACTTCAATGGTTGAGCCGCTCGTTTTCACACTGCCTTGAATGGACACGATCGGGCATCGGTCCACACCTTCCTCGCCGTTTGACACCTCAAATGTCTTTTGCCAGCACTCAGTTCCATCGTCACTCTCGTAGGAAATCGTGAATGTGCCTGCGGCTGGAGCGTACGTAATTCCTATTTTGCGATTGTTGCCCGTCCCGCTTTGCATCACGTCTCCGTTGTACTTGAATGTCCCTGGTTTTGTGGCAGTCGCTACAATCCTCGTGTCGTCTTTGACTGAAAGGGAGTCTCCGCCGCTCGGGACACCTGTCAGCTCCTTATCACTGTTTTCCTGCTCCAGCCTCAAGTCCATCGTAACGCGTTTGCAGGATGCTGGCGGGTCTGTGCCTGGATCGGGGTCAGTGGGGACCTCCCCCACCGTAAATTGATACGTGTAAGGCGTTGATACGCTCATACTCGGTGAACCTTGCCGGGAACGATGATGCCTGTCTGTGATCGTGAGAGAAACCTCGTAGAGGCCTGCCTCGGTGGGCTTATATTGGTAGTTTTTAAGCCAGGAAAACGGATTGGGGCTGCTGGATTCGTTCACTGGCGGAAGATAACCGCTCTGGTCAGCGATTCCTTCATTGCTCACAAACTGGGTATAGCCTTTTCCAGTTGTCTTGTTGATAACTGACAGATTCCAAATGAAAATGCCACGGTCATAGTATGAATAGTCCGTGGCATTTGCCGAAATGGTCACCTGTTCGTTGACCTGATATTTTGTTTTGTCTGTCTTGACGCCCCCTGTTGGAGGAGAAGTCGTCCGGAAGTGTCCTACAGAAATGTACCCATTTCCGTAGGGCTCCAGGTTATCGCCGATCGTGTAGCCAGCGCCGCCTGAGGCTGTGGCTAGTTCTGCTAGGTTGTAGGCTTGGTAGGGTTTAAAAGTTGAATCTAATGGATTGGTAACAGTTTTACTATAAACATTCGATTGGCTTGTTAAAACGAAATTTAAATTACCTTGGAACGCGTTAGTCCAATAAATAGCTTCGTCTCTATCTACAAAATACCATCCCTTGTCAACTTTCGTATCTAAATCAGAAAATCCTAAAACCTGTTGATTATTTTTCACATTATTAATCTCAATTGTAGCAATCGTCGCCCCCAAAGTACCAGGAATCCCTGATATATTTAACTTTGATATCCCTGATTTTGGAACAATTTCTTTCTTCTGATCTACACTACCGGTAATTATTTGATGCATTGCTGGAGAAGCTGCTTTCACATTCTGAGGCATGAAGTTAACTATAGTCGATGATGTTAATAAAACTATTATGGTAATAATCAGTGGATATACTTTACTTATTTTAAAAAACAAGCTCATTCACCTTTCACATATATTCATGAGAACTTCTGTGTAGTTTTTTCCCAATTTAAATTAGGCAGGTTTGGGTAACTATAAGAAATAGATTTAGTAGAATCCCTTCTATCCATTACAATAAATCCTGCGGTCTTTATATTTGAAAGGTTAACCGTAAAGTTCTGTCCATTTTCAAAACCTACAATCTGGTTGTTTTTCATAAAAAATTGCACGTTAATGTAGTAATTTTTATCTGCAGACGGTATCTTACCAGAAAGAATTCCGTTTTTAACATTCAGACTATCATGAAACTCCCTCCAAAGTTTTTCCCCTAGCTCTATTTGGAGCTTGTCATCATATAAAAATTGTAGTATCTTCGCCGCATCCCCGCGCGACACCGGCAGATCTTCTCGGAATTTTGGCTGTCCTGCGGGGGCGGGGTCCATCCAGCCCCATGTGATAAGTGCGCCTGTATGGGTGTAGCCCTTCATTTTCACACCACGATAGGGCTTCCATGCGTTAAAGACGAGCTGAGCCGCTTCTTCTTTGGTCAATAGCTTATTGGGATCGATTTTAACATCAGCGAGAATGCCTGCCTTTTGTGCCCGTTCGTACGTTCCTTTTGCCCAGTGTCCTACAGGAAGCTCTGGCACGGGTGCCGTCTCTTTTAGGCCTCGAATCGCGACGAGACTGGCTACAAGCTGTGATTGGACGATCTGTTTGTCGGGGTAAAAGCGGCCGTCAGGATATTTCCAGATGTATCCCTTTTGCAAGCCGAGAAGGATCGATTCTTTGGCTGGGTGTGCAGCAAAATCCGACATGGTCTGCAAAGGCTGAGCGGCTGCAGCTGGATATACCCCCCACGTGCCTCCCCATAGCGTTTGCCCAATCGTAATCCCGACCATCATCAGGCTTGTCCCCAAACCTTTCCACAGTATCTTCATCGGCCATCCCCCTTATCTACTACCAATATTTTACTTATTTATTCATTTTCCAGAAAGAGGATAATTGAGATTTTTTTGAAAAAAACTTCGGAGAACCTTTTCGGGCACATCGCCCTCCAGTTTTTCGATAGCCTGTTTCCCTTTTACGATAAACACGGTGGGCGTGGCTTCTGCACCTAACCGCAATGCAGCTTCTAAATCCTGCTGGTCACGGATATCCAGACGTTCCACAGTATGCTGTGGATAATCGGCGAGAACAGCCTCGAGCGTCGGTCTGAAAGTCTGACAATATCCACAAGTATCGCTGTACACATAGACAATCTTTTCCTCATAGGCGCTGGCTGCCCCCCAATTCCATGCGAGCAACACAGCAATCAGCAGACTAGCACCGCCTGCCATCCACAGCCATTTTGTTCGCAAGCCTCTCATTCTTATCACTCTCCCTCTATTTCTGGTGATCTCACTGAACGGACTTCTTATAGAGTTTTCAAAGAACGTTTGCCATTCATTATGCTGCGTCGTATTGAGACAAAAAAAGCAGACCTCGTTGGAAGGTCTGCTGATTGGAAACACAGGCTTCTATAGATAGTGCTAGGGCATCATCTTGTTTCTGTTAAAAGCAGCTTCAAAAAGCTTGGCATTCTGCTGGATACAAGCGAGGGCGCTCGCTTCGGCAAACGTAAAAAATCCGCTACCTCTCGTTTCTACGTTTGCCTCCCGCGCCGTCAGTCTATTCATTCGCCCCCAGTAAAAGACGAGATAGCTTACCGGATACGGGTAGGCATAGGGGATGGGCACCCAAACACCGCTCCTGTTTCCTCCCACAATTCCCTTTGCATCGCATCAAATGCCGTTTCTCCTGCCTCCACATGTCCTCCAGGCAGATCCCATCCGCGGCTGTTCAAATTTGTCAGCAGAATGCGATCTCCGTGAAATAAAAAGGATAGAAAAAGACGCATCCTCTACTTTTGCAAGTTTCGATCGTGCGCCCTACGTTTCTCTATTTTTCTATTCGTTCGCCAAATCTTAGTTCAGCCTGCTGTCGTCGCCTTCTGTCATCATGGCCCGCAATTCTTCCACGAACGCCTGTCCCTTGTGGATTTCCTCCTCGGTGTAGCGCTGCTTGCTCTTGAAGGTAAAGATCTTCGCTTTCATCTCTTCATACGGCAGATCATTAAAATACAGAATGGTAGAAACAAGCTCCAAAAAGCGGGAGTTCTCTTCGTTCATCCGGCGAATGACTCGCTCGCCGCTTCCGAAATCCACCTCATGAAAACGCAAAAAATCCCTGCCGGTCTCGTTCAACGTATAGCGATACATATGGATCGCACCCTTGCTCTCCATTTGCTCGTCCAAGAGACCCATGTTGCACAGCTCATCTACCCGCAGAGTCAGCTCTTCGGAATATGGGCCGTACATGTGAAACTCGTAGCGTTCATCGAAATCCATTTGCAAATGTTTTCCTATGTACACCATTTTTTGCAGCTTTTTTCGCCCACTCACTTCGCCTACGATCTCGATCAAGCGTATGATTTTGGCGTGACGATTAAGCATCTTCCATCACTCCCAGACGTTCTCGAATCTTCCGGGACACATCCCCCGGCAATGCCATGACTTTATCTAAAGGAAAGTACAATTTGTAATCAAACCGGCGCTTTCCGCTGATCGCCTGGACAATCTCAGACTTCTGCGAAAGCTCGACAAGCTCTCCTGTCGGCATTTGCAGCATGATCGGGATACGCTCTTCTTCTTCACCGGCACGGTAAAAATCATACGGAAGATCGGAGGTGGTGTCTACCTCCAAATAATACATTGGGTCAATCCCCGCCTTTTGGAACTCTTCCTTCAGCTCTGCCAGCAAGCGGAAATCTCTAGGGTTATATTCGACGTATTTATAGAGATTCCTGTCCAAAAAACGCCCGCATAAATCTTTCAAAATCGGATCGGCCTCGCCTCTCCACACCTGCATGTAGAAAAGAATAATCGACTCGTCGAGTGCCAAATAATCTTTCAGCTCTACCTTGTCCTGTAAAAAGGGTAGCAGCATGACAGGCTCCTGCGCAAACGAATATCCCTGGGAAAACAGCAGCTTGGCACGCTGAAATATTTTTCGCAGGACGACTTCAGCGCTGCGCGTCACTGGATGGAAATACACCTGCCAGTACATTTGGTAGCGGGACATGATATAGTCCTCGACGGCGTGCATCCCGCTGAATTTGAAAACAATCCCATCCTCTTGCGGACGCATGACTCGCAAAATTCGTTCAATCTCAAAATTGCCGTAATTGACCCCGGTATAGTACGCATCTCGCAGCAGGTAGTCCATCCGGTCGGCGTCCAATTGGCTGGAAATCAGGCTGACGATGAGCTTGTTATCGTAGGTTTTGTTGATGACCTCTGCCAGTTTTTTGGGAAAGTCCTCGTCAAAGCGGCGCAAGATCTGGTTAATCTGTGTATCTCCCAAAAGGATCGCACGGGTCCAATCCTCATGATGGTAGCGAAATACCTTTTCAAAGGAATGGGAAAACGGTCCGTGACCCACATCGTGCAAGAGTCCGGCGCACAGGCAAAGCAGCCTCTCTTCATAGGTAAGCTGAATCCGCTCCTTAAACGTATCCAAAATCCTGCGCATCAGCTCGTACACGCCAAGGGAATGGTTAAACCGGCTGTGCTCTCCGCCGTGAAAGGTAAAATAACTGGTGCCCAGTTGCTTGATCCGGCGCAGCCGTTGGAATTCTGCAGAATTGATCAAATCCCAAATGAACTTGTCCCGCACGTGGACGTATCGGTGCACTGGGTCTTTGAATACCTTTTCTTCATGGAGAAGTTGTGGCTGTTGCATCCTGGACACTCCCTTCCTGTTTCTCTCGTAGTTGCCCCTATCATATCACAGCCCTTTCCTGGGAGAAAACGCTGCGTGGCTATTTTACTGGGTTATTCGGACAAAAAGGAAGAAGCACTCGAGTGAGCACTTCTTCCATCCTTCCAGCTTGCCTAAACTTCATTCATTTCCGCCTCAGGCCCATACAAATCGGGGCGTTTGGCTGCTTTTCTCGCCAGCTTTTTCAGTTTACGCTGGGTCAAAACGGTGTAAAACGAAGGAACGACAATCAAGGTCAGCATCGTCGAGAACAGCAAGCCCGAAATAATCGTTACAGCCAGGGGCTTGAACAGGACATCGCCTGAGATCGCGAGTGGCATCAAGCCTGCTACAGCGGTCATCGACGTTAACAGAATCGGACGCAGACGCGCCTCTCCTGCATGAATAACAGCCTGCTTCAGCTCTACTCCTGCGTGCCTTGCCTCTTCGATGAATTCGATAAACACGATTCCGTTTCGCACAACGATCCCGGAGAGAGAAATCACGCCCATCATCGTCATGAATCCGAGTGGGGTCTGGGTAATGAACAGCCCGATCAAGCTGCCCGCCACCGCTAGATATACCGTACTCATGACCAGCACCGGAATGGTGAGCGAGTAAAACTGCATGGCAATCAGAATCAAAATCAGGAAGACGACGAGAATGGACAGTTTGCCCATATCGATGAAGATGTCCGTCTGCTCAGATGTCTCTCCGCCTACTTCAAAGCGGTAGCCTTCTGGCCATGAAATTCCGTTCAGCTTTGGCGCAAGCTCCGTCATCACATCGGTTGCCGTGCGATCCTTCAAGTCGCTGGAAATCGTCACAGCGCGGGACAAATCACGATGCGGGATGGCCTGCGTGCTAAATGTCGGTTTGACCTCTGCCAGCTGGGAAAGCGGGATCTGCTCTCCTCTCGCATTGGCAATACTGAGCCGTTGGAACAGAAGCGCCGGCTCTTCCTGATCTTTTTGCAGGAACAGCTTGATATCGATCAGGTCTGTACCGGAATCAAATTCACTGACAGTTATCCCCTCGCTGACAAGGCGCAGGGTTTGGGACAGATCTGTGTAGTTGACCAGCTTTTGCTCCATCAGCTCTTTGTTGACCACGAACTCGAGGGTATAGCGCTCGACGCCAAAGTTATCCTGCACGTCGTAGGTTCCCTGGGCATTCGCTACGACATCTTTTACCTGGGCGGAAAGAGAGCGCAGGGTTTCGATGTCTTCCCCATAAATCCGAATCACAACAGGCTTCCCAACTGGCGGCCCTGCCTCCAGCTGCGTCGGCAGTATCGTCGCTTCCGGGTACAGCTTTTTAAACTCCTCCGTCCACGGCTCCATCATGTCTTCGATTTTTACCTTTTTTTCATCAAAACGGACCACGAGCTGTCCTACCGTTATGCCGCTTCCTGCTGCCGTGTCGCCTCCGAACATTTTCGGCGCGCTGCCACCTGCATACGAAGCAACGGATTCGATCGCAGGCTGCTGCCTGATCCAATCGGAAACACCTCGAACAACCCGATCTGTTTCATAAATACTGCTTCCTACGGGTACCCGAATATTGACCAAAAACTCAGGGCGGTCGTCATTTGGAAACAGCTGCACGGGCGTCAGTGGAATCAGCCCGTAGGCTGCCGTCCCGATCAAAACGCCGATCATTCCCGCCATCAGCGGTCGACGCAAAATTTTAGGCATCAGCTTATTGGCGTACCACTTCGTCAGCTGGTTCAACTGCTTGCCGAGCAGACCTGCCGGCTTCCGATAGCCCTCTGCACTCGTTTTCCTCCGCTGCTCATACCATTGACGGAAGATCGGAATAATCGTGAGCGACATAATCATCGATGCCAGCATGGTCAAAGAAATGATAGCCGGTACTGGGCGAATGAACTGCCCGGCATTCCCGCTTAAAAACATGAGCGGTGCAAAGGAAGCGATCGTAGCAAGCGTAGCGGTAACAATGGAAATCGAAACTTCATTCGCACCATTGACTGCAGCTCTCAGTGGCTTCTCGCCCAAGACGGACAAGCGGCGCTCGATATTGTCGTTGACTACCACAGCATCGTCTACCAGAATCCCCAGTACGATAATCAAGGAGACGATCGAGATCATATTGAGGGAAATCCCCAGGGAGGGCAGGAACAACAAGCCCACTGCCAACGAGATCGGGATGGCCAATGCCACAACAAAAGAGGTAATCAAGTTCAAACCAAGTGTACATACGAGCAAAACGGCGATAATCGCAATCCACATTTCCCGGGTAAGATCGGAGAAAAGCTCATCGACCCTCTCGTTTTGACTGTAGACGGAATGCGTCTGCGCCCATACAGGAAGGGACTTTTCGAGCGTCACCATCATTTCGTCCACACGCTTCTGCAAGGAGGGAACATCGCTTCCCGTCTCCGCATTGACACTGACCGACAGCGAAGGCTTACCGTTGTAATAGGACATCGACTTGATGCTCTCGGTCGTCATTTTTACCGTGCCGATATCCTTCATATAAATGGGATAGCCCTCTGGCGTGCGGCTGATGATCACTTGATTCAGCTCATCTACATTTTCTGTTTCCGCCAGCTTCAGCTGGTAGGTGCGCTTGTCAGTCGTGAGGTCACCCAGTGGAATTTTCTCATTTTCCTTTTTGACCGCCATCATCACCTGAGCCCATGTAAGTCCATACTGGCTCAGCTTTTGCGTATCGACCTCGATGTGCACCTCTTGCTCTGGCAGACCCTCTACAGTCACATCGGCAACATTCGGGATCGTACGCAGCTGTTCTTTCCACGATTTCATCATGTCGCGCAGGCTGTAGAGCTGCTCTGTCGTATCCGCCGTTACCGCAAGAGTCTGAACAAAGGTTCGGTTTAAATCGTCATTAATAATGGGCTGCTTCGCGTCGGCAGGCAGATCCGCCTCGGCATCCTTTACCTTTTTCCGCAGCTCATCCCATTTTTGCTTCGGGTCCACACCGCTTTTCGTCTCCACAATGATCGAGGATACGCCCAAGCTCGATGTAGAAGATATATAGTTAAGCCCTTGCAGCTCGTTGATTTTTTCTTCCAGCTTTTTCGTAACGGTCTGCTCTACTTTTTCTGGAGAAGCTCCCGGGTAGATCGTCGTGACGGTCGCCATGTTGATGATAATGTCCGGCGACTCCTGCTTCGGCAGCTGAAAGAAGCTGAGAAAGCCGACAAGCACGATCATTACGAAAAACAAAAGCGTAATTTTGCGCTTGCGTACGATGTACTCGATCACGGTTTTGTACCTCCAGCTGCTTCGATCGGATCTTGGTCAAACAAGCGATCCACACCTTTGACGATCAGCTCTTCTCCCACTTTCAGACCACTGCGAATCTCCAGGCGATCATTGGTCAGCTGACCTATGGTTACGGCTGTTTTGACCGCTTTTCCACCTACATTCACGAAGACATGCGCATCGTTTTGTCCTCTGCTCAGGACAGCTTCGACCGGAACGTAAATTCCTTCCTGCCCCTTCATCGTCTTGGTCGCCTTTACTACCTGCCCGGCAAACCAATCATGCTGCGGGTTGGCCAGCTGAACCTCGACTCCGATGGTTCCTGTACTCTGGTTCGTTGCAGGGAAGATTTTAGTCACCTTCGCATCGCGCTTTTGTCCATACAGATCAAGGGACAGCGTCTCCCCTAGCTTCCACGAGGAAATCTCCCGGTCAGGCACAGGCAGCACGACTTTCAGCGTGTCGATATTTCCCACCTGATAGACAGGAGTCCCTGGGCTGACCAGCGTTCCGGTGGAAGATAGCTTCGCCAGGATCGTCCCGCTGATCGGAGCACGCAGCTGTGCTTTTGCCAGAGTAGAGGCCGCTACTTCTTTGGCGACTACAGCCTGATTGTAGGTCGCTTTGGACAGCTCCTTATCCTCCGCTCGCGCCCCTTGAGTTACAAGTGAGTACGACTGCTGTGCATTTTGCAGGTCTTTTTCTGCCAGCGTCAGGGCGTTCTGTGCGTTTTCAAATTCGCTTTTGGAAATGGCCTTTTCCTGATAAAGCTGTTCGATCCGTTTAAAATCGTCCTGCATCTTTTGATAGCCGGTCTTTGCCTTTTCGACGAGCAAACGTGCCTGAACAACTTCTTGCTCCCGTGCCCCGTTGTTCACTTTGCTCAAACTGGCCGCTGACTGCTGCAGGGCGGCATTGGAGGACGCTACCTGCAGGGAGTAATCCTGCGAATTGACACGTGCCAGGACGTCGCCAGCTTTGACATTGTCTCCTTCATTCCGGTTCAGCTCGATAACGCGTCCCCCTACCTCAAAGGAGACCACTGCCTCCTCCAGCGGCAGCAATGTGCCGGAGGTTTCCGACACAAATATGGCTTGCTCCTGCTTTACCCGTTCCAACACGACTTGCTTTACCTCTTTCACCGGCGCTGCTGCCTGCTCTTGCTCGCTGCAGGCTGAAGTGGCCAATATACTGAATACTATTGCAGAAACAAGCCATCTCTTTTTCATGACATCCTCCGCTCCTATGTAGCTAACTTGGTTAATTCCGTTGTTTCGTAATCCCATTGATCAAAATGTCACATGCGTTCTCAACCAGCTGCTCTTCATCCAGATCGAGTGCAAGATTGATGCGATGCTTTGCCATAAAGGCGTAGAAAAAGGTCGAGACAAACATGAGCGCTGCCGTAAAGGAATCCTTTTTCGGCAAATGTCCCCGGTCCTGAAACTCCTGGAGCTTGCTGCACAGCACTTCGACGGCTGTTACCGGAAGGCTGCTGAACAGCTTGATGACCTCTGGGTGATTATCCGCTTCGATCATGCAGATCATGAGGATTTCCTTGCGCTCGACCAGCATGCCGTAATAGCCATGCGCATATCTTCTGAGCATCTCGCGGAGCTCGGAATACTCCCCGTGCAGATGATTCTCCAGCTGCTGACGAATATTCAAAATCCCTTTTAAAAGCTCTTCGAGGATCGTTTCCTTGTTTTTGAAGTGCCGAAAGATCGTTACCTCGTTGACTCCTGCGAGCTCGGATATTTTGCGCGTCGTCGCACCCTTGTACCCCTTTTTCGCCATAAGCTGGCTGGCTGCTGCCAAAATGCGCTCGCGGGTCTCCTGCTCTTCGCCTTTCCCTCCCTGTGGTGGTTCTATATGCGGTTGATCCATCTCGATCCTCCCTATCTATGCAAGTACTCACTAACATTTCAAATTTTACCAACGCCATTATATCCCGCATGCAAATGCATGTAAACACTTGCATGCGCTTTCACCAAAATTTCACAAAGTCTTCCATTTCGCAGCTGTTTGTTCCTAGAGAAAAAGCCTGAATGATTCAGGCTTCTCCACGTTTTGTATGCTCTTTTACCCGGGAGCTGCTGTCCTGACGGAACTCTCCGCTGTATTCCACCAGATCAATTTCGCAGCCAGGACCGATCTCGATGTTAGTTCCGCGCACAATCTTGGCCCGCGTATACTCCAAGTAAATCTCGTCACCCTCCACCGTATCGACAGACAGCGTGTTGTTGAAGAATGGCTTCATCAGCTTGTTTAACGTGCTGATTCCAGCCTTGCGCACCTCGATATGCTCTCCTCCAATCTCCCTCGCTTCACTACTGCCGTGCAAATGGATGGAGACGTGTCCTGCATTCAACAAACCTCCGATCGTAAAGGCTCCTTTTGCTTTGAACACCTCTGCCTCACAGTCACCTGTAGCCTTTAAAAAGCCGTTGAGCAAAATCTCCTCGCCAGATACACTGCCATGCACTTTCACACTGCCATCCACACGTAGCTGGGTGAATGTCATGTCGCCGTTTACGTCCAGCTGTCCGTAAACCTCCATATTTTCGAAATGAGCAGCCCCGCGAATGTTGGCGTTGCCCTCGATTTTTCCGCGGCTCGCATGCACATCTCCCTCTACATTCACGTGACCTGCACAATGCAGATCCAGACACTCTACATTCCCTTTGATCTTGCCAAAGCCATGTACAACAACTTCTCCATACACGCCACCCGCCGCATTTACCGTTCCGTGAATCACCAAGTCTGGTCGATTATCCTGATTCATCATGACCTACCTCCTTTTATTATTTCAGCTTCGTTTTCAGCTCTTCCAAACAGCTGGACACATTCAATCTGCTGACGACTTTCACGCTCTGATCGAAATACAGCTCAGACGCATTCGAGGCCAAGGCAAACGCAGAAATCCCCATTTTCCGGATAAAGATCAGCTCGCACGGCTTGCCCTGAAATTTTGGGTAATGGCTCTCCAGAACTTGCAGCAAGCCTTTTCCTTCCTCCAAGCTCATCTCCCCCATCACGAGCAGGCGCTCCACGATGTACGCATACAGAAAGTGCTGAAACGGATACGACTCTGCGCTCCCGAAATGCTGCGTAAATAAATCCACGGTTGCTTTCGAAACAATGTTCTGTGCGATAAATTCCTCTGGCTTGAGCATCGAGCCGGTGAGATTGGGGGAAAACATGTCTGCCAGCTCATCCAAGGAAAGGTCATCCTTCATGTGAATGATCTTGTCGATCCTGGCCATGATCTTTTCCTTTGGAAAAAACGTCTCCTGCCCCGTAAAGGTAGAGCGGCGAATAAACCAGTCCTCAGGGATCAGATTCTTTCTTTTCCACCTGTACAGCTGACCGTACGAAATACCGGTAAGCTCCAATAGCTCCTTTTTCGAGATATAGTCACGATCCATGTAAAGCACCTCCAAAAACAATGTAACATAACATTGTTACGCTAATCAACTAAAAAAAGAGACGGCGCTCGAATCGCTGTCTCTCATCCCTCGTTCTATTCAAATTCCGCCTGGATCAAGCGCTTCATATCCACTGGCAGCGGTGCTACGCAATGGACCGTTTCGCCTGTTAACGGGTGCAGAAAGCTCAACGACGATGCATGCAGGGCCTGTCTGCGTAACAATCCCCTCGCTCCTCCGTACATCGCATCTCCAGCCAGCGGATGACCGATATGCTCGAAATGAACGCGGATTTGATGAGTGCGCCCCGTTTCCAGCCAGACACGCGCCATGGTCATGTAAGAAGAACGGCGGATCACCTCATAATGAGTAATCGCCTCGTCTCCACCTGCTGCCACTCTTCGTTTTGTCGGGTGCTTCGGATCACGACCGATCGGTGCCTCAATCGTGCCTCGCTCATCTGACAGAACGCCGCTTACGATCGCTACATACTCCCGATGAATGCCGCCCTCTCGCAATAGACGATCCGCCAGCTGATGTCCGTAGCTGCTTTTGGCAAGCAGGATCGCGCCTGACGTGTCTTTATCCAAGCGGTGCACCGAGTGAACATTCGCACTCTCTCCTCTGGCTGCAAATAGCTCAGCCAGCGCGTCGACGAGTGTCCCCTCCTGCTCCTGTTTGACCGGATGCACGGTCATCCCCGCCGGCTTGTTGGCTATGAGCAAATGATCGTCCTCATACAGCAGCTCAATAGGCAGTGCCGTAGCGAACAGCGTGTCCTTGTTTTCCCGGAGAGTAGAACGTGCTGTCCGAGTCTGGCGGGAGGCTTCGGGCTGTCCTTGTGTTTCCTGCGTTTTTTCCGGCTGCCGATCCACGACTCGGATCGCGACTTGATCCCCTGCCTTTACCAGTCGCTGCAAAAACGGCTGCTTGCGATTAAGCTGGATCCCTTTGCTTCTCGTCAGCCGCTGCATCATCCGCCCTGACACGTTCAGCTTTTGCCGAACGATCTGCTCTACATTCATTCCCGCGTCTTCATCCGTGACGGTGTATTCAATCCAGTCTTTGCGGCTCACTTCAAATCCCTCTGTTCCTGCTTTTTTTCCTATTGTAGCAAAAATGGCAGCCGGACATGCTTTTTTCTCCCCCTGAGCCTTATCGATAGATCTGCACGTCATGCAGCACTTGCTGAAAGTCGGCTACCGCTTTTCGTTGTCCCATCTCCAGCATTTGGGTCACATACCCTTCATCAGCTAAAAATTCGCACCCGAGCAAACGACCCGCAAAAAAGGTGTGCAAGCATTGTTTCCAACCCAATCGAATCATGGCTCATTCCCCCACATCAACTTATTAAACTTATTTGTATAATAAGTATATGGTTGAACTTGGTATTTTGCAAACATTTTTGTTTATAAAGTTACAAAAATGATTCAAACTCCATCGCGAATCTATTCCGAAACGTAACAAAGCCACCATGCTGCTCAGCATGATGGCTTGATTGTCCTGCGAATTCAGAGGTTTTCCTCAGCCCTTCAAACTTTCCGGGTTCAGTCCTTGTAGCTCTGGCAAAACGAACAGACCGTCTTTTCGGATCAGTACGTCGTCAAACCAGATCTCTCCGCCCCCGTACTCTGGACGCTGGATATTGACCATGTCCCAGTGAATTTGGCTGCGGTTGCCGTTATCCGCATTTTCATAGGCACGACCGGGTGTGAAATGGAAGCTGCCCGCAATTTTTTCATCAAATAAAATATCGTTCATCGGGTGCAAAATGTACGGGTGCACACCGATCGCAAATTCACCGATGTAGCGCGCTCCCTCATCGGTATCAAAGATTTGGTTCAGCTTTTCCGTATTGTTGGAAGTCGCTTCTACGATTTTTCCATTCGCAAACGTCAACCGAACATTTTCAAATTTGGTCCCCATATAGCTGGTCGCCGTATTGAATGTGATCGTTCCATTTACGGAATCACGCACAGGTGCTGTGAAAATCTCACCGTCCGGGATGTTGCGCAGACCCGAGCAAATGACGTTCGGAATGTCCTTGATGGAAAAGCGCAGGTCCGTTCCCTGTCCAACCAGGCGGACTTTATCTGTGCGGTCCATCAGGTCCTTCAGCGGCAGGAATGCCTCGTGCATCTTCTTGTAGTCAACCGAGCAGACATCGAAGTAAAAGTCCTCGAAGGCTTCCGTGGACATGTTTGCGCTTTGGGCCATGGCGGCAGTTGGATAGTTGAGAAGTGTCCAGCGTACGTTTGAAACCAGGAAATCGTTCAGCTCCTGCATGACCTTTTGATGCGCACGGCGGCGCTCTACCGGCACGTCAGCCATTTCGCTGTCATTTACCGGGCCATTGATGACGATGTACGTATCCAAATCCTTGTACATCGGCTCCTCCCACTTCATCAGATGAGCAGCTCGTTCCTCGCTTGCCCCCATCATCAATTCACGCTGAATCGTTGGGTCGATGATGCGCACAAACGGATACGCTCCTTTGGCATACGCTTGTTTGACCAGTTCTTTTGCCAGCGCATGACCTTCGCCCCGTACCTCAATCAAAAGACTTTCCTTTTCTCCCAGCTGAACGGAGTGACTCAACAGATTCTCAGCCAGCTTTACCAATCGGTTATCTAACATACGCTCTCCCCCTCACGATCAAAATTCATTAATAAAATATATTTTACCGAATGGCCAGACCTTTTTCAATGATGTCCCCGATCTGTTCGACCGCTGCAGGCAAATCTGTCGTGTCGATATGATGCTCCAGCTTTTCTACGTACTCGCTTTGCTTGTTTTGGTAGCGCGGATCGTAATAGGAAACCAGAAGTGTAGCAATCGCCGTCCGATAGTCTCTCTCAGCTATCGCCTGCCGCAAGAGCGCAGCCTGCTCAGTAGGAATTCTCCTCGCAATAGATGTATACGCCGTCTCTATCTTTTCTACAAAATCAGGGCGCCAGGAAAACGGAATCACGTACTCGTCGTAGATTCGCTGGACGCGGACCTCCAATGGAGCCGTCAGCTGAATATGAACGGCCTGCTTTTTCGCCTCCATCAAAAAGGAAGGTACGATGGCGTTCCCAATTCGTTTGCTTTCCGCCTCCATGACAAAGAAGGAAGCGTCGCGGTTTTCATGCAGCGTCTCAAACAATCTCGCATCAAACATTTTCTGATTAGCCGGCTTGCCTTTGCCGATATGCCCAAATACCGATCCGCGATGCCCTGCCATACGCTCCAGATCCAGGACTGGATAGCCCTTTTCCTCCAGTTTTCGGAGCAGTTCTGTTTTCCCCACTCCCGTCATACCGTGTAGCAAGAAGACAGGGACTTGCAGCTCGTATGGCGTGATCGTTTCCAGAACGTGCTGACGGTAGGAACGGTATCCACCCTGCAGCCGGCGAACCCGCAGACCGGAAAACGTGGCAAAGGTCGCCATCGCCCTGCTGCGCATTCCTCCCCGCCAGCAAAAAATCGTAGGGGGCTCTCCCCATTCTTCTCCCCGCTGACGAATCGCCTGCATAATCGCTTCCATTTTGGGAGATACGATCTGCATACCCAACCATTGGGCGGCCTGCTGCCCTTCCCGTTTGTACGTCGTGCCTACCCGCGCACGTTCTTCATCACTGAACAGGGGGATATTTACAGCACCCGGAATGGTTTCCCGTGCAAACTCGCCTGGAGAACGAACATCTACCAGATTCGAATAGCCCCTCACCAATAATTCCTCAACGGTTATCTCTTGCAATGTATGTCACCCTAACTTCTGTTATGCTAGATTTATCCACTTGTTTTTTCTAGTATTCTATTATTATACCTCGTAAATCAGGAGGCCATAACATGTCTGAAAAAGTGAAATTGACATCCTTTACTACCAAAGGCGGTTGTGGGTGCAAAATTAGCCCAGATGCCTTGTCGGCGGTTTTGAAAAACCTGCCTGCTCCTGCCGCTCGTGATCCACGCCTGCTAGTCGGTGTAGAAACATCAGATGACGCCGGCGTCTTTTTGCTGAATGACGATTTGGCTATTGTCCAAACACTCGACTTTTTTACTCCGATTGTAGACGATCCGTACTGGTTCGGGAAAATTGCAGCAGCGAATGCGATCAGTGATGTTTTTGCCATGGGTGGAAAGCCGATTACCGTATTGAACATCGTCGGTTTCCCTATAACGAAGCTGGATCCTTCGATCTTGACGGAAATTTTGCGCGGCGCTGCGGAAAAGGTAGCAGAGGCTGGAGCTGTGCTTGTCGGCGGACATTCTATCGATGATCCCGAGCCGAAGTTTGGCTTGTCCGTGACCGGGACCGTTCATCCCTCCCGCGTGCTGACCAATGCCGGGGCAAAACCAGGTGACGTGCTCATCCTGACGAAGCCCATCGGTGTCGGCATACAGACGACCGCGATCAAACGTGATGCTCTGTCGCCTGAACAAACGGAGCTGGTCATGAACGTCATGGCTACCTTGAACAAATATGCAGCAGAATGCATGGAGAGCTTCCCGGTACATGCCTGCACAGATGTCACCGGCTTTGGACTCCTGGGTCACGCGCTGGAGATGGCAGAGGGCAGTCAGGCGGGCATCCGCATTTACGCGGACGAGGTTCCTGTACTTCCTGGGACGCGTGAACTCGCAGGGCAAGGCATCATCCCGGGTGGAAGCAAGTCCAATTTCCGCTGGGTCGCTGACCGGGTGCAGTTCCCCGAGGGTATGGAGGAGCTCGACCGCCTGATCCTGTGTGACGCTGTGACCTCTGGCGGCTTGCTGATCAGTGTGCCTGCATCGGACGGAATTCGTCTTTTGGAGGAGCTGCATGCTCGTGGAATCGAATGGGCTCAGATCGTCGGAGAGGTTGTTTCGGAACATCCGGGAACCATTCGGGTTATTTCGAATCCTTTGTAAAATTCTCCTTGCATCCCCACCCAGGTTTGCAGTATTCTAGTCAACAAGAGTTGATCTAACGAAAAATTTTGAAGGACGGGAGTGTTGGTTCATGGTCGTTTCTGTAGTTGTCTTCGCATAGGTGGGCCTCTGATAAGGGGCGCTGCCTCTCATCAACCATCTATAGCAAGAAACTGCAGGATGCCGGAACCGCTTCCGTCTTTTTCCCGATAGGATGCTAGGAGTCCCTTCTCTTTTTCGAGTCAAATGCTCTGGTTTGCTCTCGAATGAAAGGGGGTTTTTCTCTCCTTCTCCACATATCGATAGTCAAAGCGCAAGCGAGTGAGCACCGTCTCTCCCGTTTGCGCTTTTTCGCGTGCAAAGGCTCCTGCAGACAGAGAATCAGATTGGAATGGAGGATTTTTTGTCATGGTGTGGCGCACTTGGGATTTAAACCTAAAAGTCCGACTCGTCGGCGAACTCATTACACATACGTTTTTCTGGATGTACTTCCCTTTTATGGCCCTGTACTTCAGCGATTCATTCGGAAAAGACATCGCAGGCATCATGCTGATGGTTCCTCCGCTCTTGGGCATGATGTCCAACCTGTTTGGGGGCTATTTGGCAGATAAAGTGGGGCGCAAACCGACCATGCTGCTTTCTCTCTGTACATCGTCGGTGATGTTTGCCATTTTTGCCTTTTCCCCCTCCCCTGTTGTCGACTATTTTGCCTTCATCGGCATCGGGATTGCCAGCTCACTTTATTGGCCAGCCAGCTCCGCGATGGTGGCGGACCTGACGACTGAGGAGGACCGCCGCGTTGTCTTTGCTACTTTTTACACTGCGATGAACATGGGAGTTGTAGCAGGCCCTGTCCTCGGCTCCTTCTTCTTTGTGAATTACCGCTTTGAGCTGCTGCTCATCTGTACGATTGTCGAGCTGATTTTCGCCGCTTCGATTTTCTTTCTCATCAAGGAGACGCTGCCTGCTACAGTTCGTGCAGAACGCTCCAAGGAACGCTTCTCCATTACCCAACAGTTCAAAGGCTACGCCGTCATTTTCCGGGACAAAGTGTTTGCCCTCTACATCGGTGCTGGCGTTCTGGTAGCAATCGCCTTTATGCAGCTGGACATGTACATGGCACTGTATGTGAAAGAACACGTTCACGATCAGCCGTTGATGTGGTGGGGAGACTGGACGTTTACGGTTGGTGGAACCAGTGCCTTTGGCTGGCTGATGGGACTGAACGGCTTGCTCGTGGTCTTGTTTACTCTCCCGGTCACAAAGTGGTTCCAGCATTGGAGCGACCGCAACAGCCTGGTCATCTCGTCTGTTTTGTACGGGTTTGGCATGTTCCTGATGGCTTTTACCACGAACATCTGGCTGCTCTTTGGCTGTATGGTCATTCTGACGCTGGGAGAGCTGATCCGTACCCCAGTCGCTCAGAGCTTTATCAGTAAGTACTCTCCGGAGGATGCGCGCGGACAGTACATGGGAGCGTCCTCCTTGCAGTTTTCCATTGGCCGTTTCATTGCCCCCATGTCTATCTCGATTTCGCAATGGTTGTCGCCTGTAGGGGTGTTTGGCATCATTCTGGCTCTCACGTTGATCAGCGCGTATCTGTATATTCCTTTGTTCCGCCTGATCCCGGAAGATGGGCATGATTCGGCTCACTCCTAATACGCACGATCCTCGTCGCCTCTGCTTGGCAGTGGCGGCTTTTTTACGGATCATCCCCTCCCCCTCCATAATCGTACTAGCCTTCAAAAACTAGCATATAGTGAGTAGTAGAAGGAAGGGTCACGTCAGGAGGGTTTTTGCCATGAATCAGCCGAGCGCTTACGCTACATTCAAGACAAAGGGAGAGTTCGTTTACCGGACATCTGCCTATATTCAGTGGGGTACGTCATCTGAATCACTGGGAAGCTGTCTCTTGCTCAATCCGGGCTCGTCCACCTTGTACCGGGAAAGACCTGCGCCGCATCACGCCACGATGGGCGAAACCACTCTGGACCCAACCATGCGCCAGTTGGTCAAGCTAACCGAAGGAATCTACTCTGCGAGGGCAGCGCAAGGCACATTAAACGGCAGGCTGCACATCTACAACCTCTTTTCTTTGCAGCATCCGACTGCCAAGGAAGCGATCGGTCTGCTGGAAGATCTTTTGCAGAAAGGTGAAACGGCTCTCGATGAGCACATTACCCGTTCCCATGAGTTGGTCAAGCATCCGTGGATGCTGCTTGGGTGGGGATGCATGGCGAAGACTTCGCGTGCCATTACGTCGCTAAAGGAGCGCTGGCTGCAGGAAATCGCTGCTGCAGGTGTCCCGACCTTTGGCAAGCCTTGCGCAACGGGGAAAAACTACTACCACCCGTGCCCGCAGCTTCATGCGATGAGAGAGCTGATATTGCGGGACTTGATTGCTTTGCATGAGCAGGTTTGCGGGACGGTTCGCGGATAATTTGCTGGGTAGCTGTTTCGTTTGAAAAACTTTGTTGGCGCTTGCTTCGATGTTTTCCCATTGAGATCGCTCGGAGCTTAGCGGCTGGGGCGGAAAAAGGCGAAAACGCTACAGGAGTAGGGCCACTTGCAGGGAGGCCATTCCTGTTCGGCTCCATTCCAAAAACGGAACCCCGCGTCCAAAGTCGTTGTCTCTGCGATGTTATTCAGAGGTGGACACTAAAGACAGGTTCCGTTTTTTCCATTCCACCTGGGCTGTGTCCCTAATACCTCCGCTTTTTTCACCTTTTTCCGGGGTAGCTGTTTCGTTTGAAAAACTTTGTTGGTAAGCGCTGCGATGCTTTCCGATTGAGATCGCTCGGAGCTTAGCGGCTGGGGCGGAAAAAGGTGAAAACACTGCAGTAGTAGGGCCACTTGCTGGGCGGCCATTCCTGTTCAGCTCCATTCCAAAAACGGAACCCGCGACCAAAGTGGTTGTCTCTGCGATGTTATTCAGAGGTGGACACTAAAGACAGGTTCCGTTTTTTCCATTCCACCTGGGCTGTGTCCCTAATACCTCCGCTTTTTTCACCTTTTTCCGGGGAAGCTGGCGTGCGTGCATGGAGCATCTTTAAACCAGAAAGTTATGACCGAAAAACATGTTTCCAAGCGGAGCGACTGTGGAGTCCTACCCAGCGGAGCCATGAAGGCCGAAGCAAAGAAATGCTACCCATGTATCAGCGGCGCAGCGACACCCCTTTTCGCGATTCCCTCGGGATCATTGCCCTGCGGACACTCTTCGTTTCCTCGCTGACGTAGACTTGCGCGCAACTTTAAAAGGCTTTCCCCACACCAATCACTTTCTGATAGCTTTAGCTTTCAGGTCTTTTCCCACGCCAGAAAAACATGTTTCCAAGCGGAGCGACTGTGGAGTCCTACCCAGCGGAGCCATGAAGACCGAAGCAAAGAATCGCTACCCATGAATCAGCGGCGCAGCGACTCCACTTTTAGAGATTCCCTCGGGATCATAGCCCTGCGGACACTCTTCGTTTCCTCGCTGACGTAGACTTGCGCGCAACTTTAAAAGGCTTTCCCCACACCAATCACTTTCTGATAGCTTTAGCTTTCAGGTCTTTTCCCACGCCAGAAAAACATGTTTCCAAGCGGAGCGACTGTGGAGTCCTACCCAGCGGAGCCATGAAGACCGAAGCAAAGAATCGCTACCCATGAATCAGCGGCGCAGCGACTCCACTTTTAGAGATTCCCTCGGGATCATAGCCCTGCGGACATTCTTCGTTTCCTCGCTGACGTAGACTTGCGCGCAACTTTAAAAGGCTTTCCCCACACCAATCACTTTCTGATAGCTTTAGCTTTCAGGTCTTTTCCCACGCCAGAAAAGCATGTTTTCAAGCGGAGCGACTGTGGAGTCCTACCCAGCGGAGCCATGAAGACCGAGGCAAAGAATCGCTACCCTTGAATCAGCGGCGTAGCGACTCCCCTTTTAGTGATTCCCTCGGGATCATGGCGCAGCGGACAGTCCTCACTTCCCCGTGGACGTAGCCTGGAGCGCAGCTTGGAAACAGGCTTTTCCCACACCACTCACAATCTAATGGTTTTATTTTTCATATCTTTTCCCACGCCAGAAAAGCATGTTTTCAAGCGGAGCGACTGTGGAGTCCTACCCAGCGGAGCCATGAAGACCGAGGCAAAGAATCGCTACCCTTGAATCTGCGGCGCAGCGACTCCCCCTTTTAGCGATTCCCTCGGGATCATGGCGCAGCGGACAGTCCTCACTTCCCCGTGGACGTAGCCTGGAGCGCAGCTTGGAAACAGGCTTTTCCCCCCTTTTAGCGATTCCCTCGGGATCATGGCGCAGCGGACAGTCCTCACTTCCCCGCGGACGTAGCCTGGAGCGCAGCTTGGAAACAGGCTTTTCCCCACATTCATAAACAAACAAAGAGCCCGCCCTCCGATTCAGGAGAACAGGCTCTTCGTTTTACCTATGCGCGAAAAATCCTTATGGCATTTCGCTTCCTTCGTAATACTCTTCCCGGTCAAACTTGCCGCGCATCCATTTGTACGTGTCATCGTAAATGCTGCGTACGACCGGGTCGGTGCTGGTTGCGGACTGAATCAACGTCTTGGAGCCGTAGTAGTAGGCGTGGACGTTGTTTTTGTCCATGCCGAGCTTGTGAGCGGCCACGAGCTGGTTGTAATAGGTCTGGTAGAACTTCGGATCGCGGTACATCCGCTCGTCACCCTCGATCTCTACGCCCATCCCGTACTTGCTGACGGTATCCAGCACGCCTTCGATGCGATCCAGCTGAACGGGCTTGTCGCTGTAATAGTTGGGCTGCAGGAAGGCGTAGTCGAAGTACAGCGACTTCCACTCCTGCACACCTGGTGCGCCGTAATACGGAATCCAGTAGAAGCGCAGCGCCTCGTCATGGACCATGCTCGCCATGCTGCGGATCAAATCACGTTCCTTGGGAGCGCCGTCCTCGATCAGCTCATGGAACCAGTAGATGCCTTCCAGCTTCAGATAAGGGTATTCCGCCTTGTTCCATCGCTTTAACAGCTCTTGGAAATACCACTCCAATGCCTGCTTGCGATTCTCGTATGCTTGCTCCTCGCCGATGCCTGCCGGATTAAAGGACAGCGACGGCTTATTGTCGGCAAGCTTGCCAAAGTTGGTCTGGCTCATCGCCGGGTATGGCAAAGCCAAGACGACATTTTCCTGGGTTGGTGTGGTATACAGGGTGCCTCTTAGGCGGTTGTACTCCCGCATCGCGCTATTCAAGGCATCCAGCTGGCGGTTCGTCCCAAACAGGTCATTTAGGTACCCTTGCCAGCCTACCTTGGTGGCTGCCATGTCCTGATAAGGCAAAAAGAGAACCGTATCGAACATTTGGTCACGCATATAACCGTCACTGGTGCGATAGCCGACCATTGGCAGGAAGTCGTCTTTCGTCCAGTTTCCTCGATCACCATAAGCTCCAGAATACGCCAAAAGCATATTCTCGACGCGGTTTCCGGCCTTTTTGTCCTCCATCATCTGCGTCGGACTTGGCGGTGGCAGCAGCACAGCTCCACCTTCCCATGAGCTGCTCTCGTTTGCCCATACTTCGAGCTGTCTCGCAAAGGCAAACACTTTTACCGGGAAGGACACGCGAACGTAGCGCGCCTCAATATCCGGGAGCGTCACACTCAACGTACGCACGACCTGCTTGTCTTCGGACGCAGGGACATCATGAACGACTTTTCCTGCATACGACCAAGCTTTCCCATCCCGTGATACTTCGACGTCCATCGATTCCGGCATGGTGATGCCCGAAGACTTTTGTTGTCTGAACGTCAGTGCGACTCTTTCCAAAGGCTTATCCTGCGAAAGGGCTACCGTCACCTTCCGACCGAACTGCCGATTGAACCCGGTCCACTCTTCAGACGGTGTTACCAGTCCACCTACCGGACCAGGATACTGCTTCTCCACGGTCTGGAAATAGGAGTCTGGCGGTCCAAACGTCTTTACCGAAGTAAAGCTGCCGGGAGCCACGTTGACCAAATCGTCCTGTTCAGCTGCCTCTCCCGCCTCTTCGTTCTCTGCAGGCTGCGACTCATCCACAGTCGCTGCTGCTTCGCTCGAAGGCTCCGAAACAGCCTGAGTCGAATCGTCCTTCTGTTCCTCCTGTTGTTCAGGCTGTGGCGCATTGGTAATCTCGACAGGAATGGTTTTCGTCTTGTAGCCCATGGTGACGCTCACATTCCCTTTGCCCGGTGTCGGCCCGGCAACGAAGGTTCCATCCGGCAAAATGCTCCCCAGCTCTGGTCGATCAAATGCGTAGATCGGCGTAAACGGAAGCTTTTCTCCGTTGGCACTCGCTACCTTTACGCGCTCACTCGTACCCGCCATCAAGCTCAGACTTGCGGTATTCAAAGTAAAATCCGCCTGCTCGGCCTGCTGAAAACGCGCATTCAACACGCGCTCCGCAATCACGGCTGCTTCGGCACGCGTCACATTTCCCAGTGGGTTGAAGCTGCCACCTGCGCCTTGCATCCAGCGCTGGTTCGTAACTTCGGCGATGGCTTCTTTGGCATAGCCCGCCATATCCTGTTCGTCACTGTACGAGACCTCAGTGGTACTCACAGCTTTCGCAACCTGACTGGCCTTTATCAGCCGGGAGAGCAATACGGCCAGCTCTTGTCTGGTCAGTGGGTCAGCGGCTCCCACCGTATTGTTATTTCTCCCGTTCATGACCCCCAAGTCGGACAGGCCGTAGATATACGGCGCATAGGGACTGTCCGCTGGTACGTCTTCAAAGATCGCATCATCCGTTGACTCCGGCTGCAATCCCACTACTTTACTCAATAAAACAGCGATATCTTGACGGGTAATCTTGTCCTGGGGATGAAAGAGCCCATCTCCTTGACCACCGATCAATTGAAGCGATGCCAACCGGTTGATCGCGTCCTTGGCATAGCTGTTGCCCAAGTCGGTGAATGCGACAGCTTGATCCTGCCCAGATTCTACAGCCGTACTGGTCGTATCAGGCACAGCTCCCGCCATCGGAGCCCCTGTAGCCACGAGCGTAGACAACGCCAGACAAGCAGCTACAATCCGACTCCCCATTCGTTTCTTGCTCATTTTCTCTCCTCCAATTACCCCTTCTCTTTTTTCCTATTCGGCAGGGGAAACCATTGACGGACGAGGCGGTTTTGGTCCAAAAAACTGATAGTAATCTACCTTCATGTTTCCGTTGTAGAGCTTCCGCTTCTTGCTCGCCTTGCGTCCAAAATGCTCTTCAAACAATTCGTCTGACGTGATGACGTAAAAAGACCAGGTATCCAGCGCGGCAAAGGTTTTGCCCATTTCCCCGTACATGCGGCTCACTTGCTTCCATTCGCCCAGACGTTCCCCGTAAGGCGGGTTGCAGATCAGATAGCCGTACTTTTTCTTCGTTCGGATATCGCGTACGTCCATGCGCTGGAAGTGAATCAGATCGTCTACGCCTGCTTCCGAAGCATTTCTGCGCGCGATCTTCAAAATCTCCTCATCATTGTCCGTACCGATGATCTCCAGCTTCTGATCGTAGCGAGCCAAGTCATGCGTCTCCGCCCGCGCCTCTCTCCATGCCGCTTTCGGGATGGTCGGCCAGCTCTCGGAAACAAATTCCCGGTTCATGCCTGGCGCGATGTTTTGACCGATCAAGGCAGCTTCAATCGGAATGGTACCCGAACCACAAAACGGGTCCATGAACACCCGATCCGGCTTCCAGCGGGATAGCATGATCAACGCCGCGGCCATCGTCTCCTTGAGTGGTGCCGTACCAATCAGCTCGCGGTAGCCGCGCTTATGTAATCCGGGCCCCGAGGTATCGATGGTCAGCGTGGCCACATCCTTGAGCAGAGCGACCTCAATCTTGTACAGCGGTCCATTTTCCTCGAACCAATCGCGCTTGTACGTCTTTTTCAGACTTTCCACGACTGCCTTCTTCACGATCGCCTGACAGTCAGGCACACTGAACAACGTAGACTTTACCGACTTCCCCTCCACGGGAAACGTACCATCTTCCGTGATCCAATCCGCCCATGGCAGCGCCTTGGTCTTCTCAAACAGCTCGTCAAACGTCGTCGCTTGGAACTCCCCTATCTTTAGACGCACCCGGTCGGCCGTTCGTAACCATAAATTTGTACGAGCTATCGCAGAAATTTCTGCGGTGAAGGTTACCTTGCCGTTTTCCACCTGCACATCCGTGTAGCCAAGTGCTTTTACCTCTTCTGCTACCACTGATTCCAATCCAAATGTCGCCGTAGCGATCAATTCCACTTTTTGCATTCCACTTTTCTCCTGTTCATGCCTTCGCTAATGGGCTATCCCTTTATACTATATTACCCGATTTGGGCATAGGGTTGGTAATCTTGTCCTTATGTAAGAAAACTGCCACTTTTTCGGCCCTCTCTGCGCGGCATGATCTGGGAAATGACGGGAAAACCTATTTAGATCGAAACGTACTATTCAAAAGGAGGCTGCTATGCCTGAATTACCCGAGATGGAGACCTATCGCAGACTGCTCCAGCAACAAATCAATGGATTGACGATTACAGATACCCACGTACAAAGGGAAAAGACCATCAACACCCCTCCTGAACACTTTGCCCAGATCGTAGTCGGGAACAAAATAACCCTCGTCGACCGTCGCGGCAAGCATATCCTGTTTCATCTGGAAAACAATTTTGTCCTGCTGCTCCATTTGATGCTGGGCGGCTTTCTCTATCTCGGAACAGCAGAGGACAAGCTGGAGCGCACTGCGCAGGTGACGCTTTCCTTTGGCAGCCGAATTCTTTACTTTCACGGCTTGCGGCTGGGGTACCTGCATCTTTTGACCACGGCCCAAATCGATGAACGACTTTCCGAGCTCGGTCCCGAACCACTTGCCCCTACCTTTACACTCTCTCATTTCTCTTCGCTGCTGTCAGGAAAACGAGGTATACTCAAGACGACTCTTGTCGACCAGCATTGGCTCGCCGGTATCGGCAACTGCTACTCGGACGAGATCTGCTTTCATGCCGGTATCTTACCTACCCGTCGCATTCCCGACCTCACTTCGGAAGAGGTCGCACAGCTCTTTCGCTCCATGCAGGCTGTTTTGAAAGAAGCCATACAATTTGGCGGGTACATGGATACTCCGCTTTACCGAGGGGACGGGCTCACCGGAGGCTTTGACGAACGTTGCCGGGTATACGACAGAGGAGGAGAACCCTGCCCACGCTGCAAACATGCAATCGTCGGCGACAAGCTCTCCTCCCGCAAAGTCTTTTATTGCTCGCATTGCCAGAACTAGCAACTAGCAAAGGCTTATCTACTCAGCTAATTCCGCTACGGTCTCTGGCATTTTCATCTTTTTCACCATGTACACCTGTTCCGTACCCGATGGCCCGAAGCCGGCTTCCTGCAGGATGTGCAAGAGCTGCTCCTGAGAAGCAGGCAGATTAAAGGTTGAACGGCGGCATTCCAGCTCATAAGGAGCGTACATTTCTGTCAAAGCTACCCGCAAGATGGTATCTGCATCTGCATGATCGGGCTGAGCGACACAATGGCGAAGGGCGATGGCAGTGACTTTCCCAGCGTCGCTTGCTACCCGCTTGTACATGGCGTAGCCAACCTCCTGACCCACTGCGTCCTCGACAACCAAGGCTTCTCCATCCCGCATGCTCTGCCATTGGTTTTGCCAGGGAGCATTGGACTGATAGTAAGGCAACTGTGCTGCCTCCTGCGCAAGAACGTGGCGAACGCGATAGCCTGCGCTATCTTGTATGCCGAAAGGATTTTCGGGAAGAGCATCCGTCCGCTGCCAGAAAATCAGTCTGTCTACCACGTCGTATCCAAGCTGTTCATACAGAGCGATTGCTTTCTCGTTTTCACTGATGGCTTCCAGTGTGGCATCATGTACCCCTGCTTCTTCGTACAGCTGAAAGGTAGCTTCCATCAGCTGGCGCCCCAGTCCCTTCCGACGGTAGGCTGTTGCGACTCCGGTACCTCCATTCCACGCGATTTTTCGGCCGTTGATTGTTCTCAGACCACTTGCCACTAAGCCCACCGGCTCCTGATCGTCAAAAGCAACAACCGACAGACTGAGCACGTAGCCCTCCGCACCTAGACGCTGCACCAGCATCTCCTCGGTCATGGCAACCGGGAAAAAATAGCCTTCGAAGCCTCTGTTCCACGCTTTTGTTACTTCAGAAAACGTACAGTCACTCATTCGCTTGATGAAGATCATGGAATCACCTTCCAATCCTTTAGTAAAATTATTTTAATCAATAAAAACTAAAAATTCAATCACTTTCACTCGACAAAACCCCCATCTGTCCCTCTATCAGCTGGCATGATAAGATGAATAAAAGTTTGTTTCCCGGAGGTTTCCATGCGCAAATCACTCACGGTAGGCTCGTTGATCGCTGGGCGCACTGTTCCCAGCGCTCCGACTCCTCAACTGGTACATACTCCGCTCCCTGCACGCCCTCGTCAGGAAGCAAGGCAATCAGCTGCTCCGAGGTCAAGCACGAATCCCTTCGTGCACGTGACGCAGCGCGGGCAGAGGTTTTCTGTCCGGATGGCTCCTGGGCAATCGCTCCTGTCTGCCGCCCTCTCACAAGGGCAAGCACTCTCGTACAAATGTCTGCAAGGGCATTGCGGCAAATGCTGCGTACAGGTGACAACGGGAAGCTCGTCCTTAACCAAACCAAACGCCCGCGAACAGGAGAAGCTGGGCACAAAGCTCGCCCAAGGGTATCGCCTTGCATGCCAAAGCAGCTTTTCATCCACGCTACAGAGGCAATAAGAAAATCTCTATCGAGGCCAGGTCAAGGATGAACGACGAATCTAATACATTCTCACAGTAAAATAGAGGTGGCTACTCCATGAAACCAAATCGAATCTTGCTGTTCGCTGGTGGAAACCTCGGACAATGGGCGATTCGCTATATTCGACAGGAGGATTGGCTGGTTGGGGTTGACCGTGGGGCCTTATTCCTCATCCAGCACGGTTTATCTCCTCGCCTGTCTATCGGTGACTTCGACTCGGTAAGTGTCGAGGAACGGGCAAAAATCGAACAGCATAGCGGGTACGTTTCCGCCTGTGACCCGGTTATGAAGGACTTGACCGACACAGAAATGGCGCTCACCTGGGCACTGGAGCAGCAGCCAGCCGAAATCGTACTGCTAGGTGCTTTGGGCTCCCGGTTTGACCATTCCCTGGCCAATGTTCATTTGCTTCAGAAAGCCTTAGTTGCCCGGATCAATTGCAAAATCGTGGACGAGACCAACGAAATTCACCTGATCGACCGCGAGCTCACCGTCGAGCGTGATCATTTCTCACATGTCTCTCTGCTTCCTTTCAGCCATGAGGTAACCGGGATTACGCTGTGTGGCTTTCAATATCCGCTCCAGGATGCCACTCTCCGCATTGGCGATACCATTGGCATCAGCAATGTGCTGACCGCTGATTTGGGAACGATTACCGTGAAAACGGGCCTTCTGCTCGCTATCAAGAGCAAGGACTAACTCCCCTAGCAAACACGCAAAAAAAGGATCGCCTGTCTAACCATTGACGGCGATCCTTTTTTTGTTTTCACATACCGTTTACTCTTCCGGTTCAAGCGGCAGCTGCCAATCAATTTCCGCAATGCCTTTGGATCGCAGAAACGCGTTTGCCCGCGAAAAAGGACGACTGCCAAAGAAGCCTCGATTGGCGGAAAACGGGCTGGGATGCGGCGATTGAATGATGAAATGCTTGCGGGAATCGATGAATGCTGCCTTTTCCTGGGCATGCTTGCCCCACAGAATGAACACCATAGGCGTTTCCCGTTCGTTCAGATGAGTAATGATCTGATCCGTAAACGTCTCCCACCCCAAGCCTTTGTGTGAATTGGGAGTACCGCTGCGCACAGTAAGCACGGTATTGAGCATCATCACACCTTGCTTTGCCCAGTGCGTCAGGTAGCCATGCTGCGGGATCGTGCAGTTCAGATCGCTCTGCAGCTCCTTGTAAATGTTTTGCAGGGAAGGCGGCGGCTTGATCCCCGGCTTGACGGAAAAGCTCAGGCCATGAGCTTGTCCCGGTCCGTGGTACGGGTCTTGTCCTAAAATAACGACCTTGGTGTTCTCGTAGCCAGTCAAATGAAGGGCTGTAAAGATGCTGTACATATCGGGATAAATCGTTTGCGTTTGATATTCTTCCTTGAGCATCTGTCTCAGCCTCAAGTAATAGGGCTTTTCAAACTCGTCAGCCAGTACCTTGCCCCAGTCATTTTGCAAAATCGACATGATTTTCTCACCTGTCCGAAAGTTTTCTTCTACTCTATCATAACGGCTGCCGCCACGAGAGAAAAGATATGGATCAATTCCACTGGCGTCTATTCAACACGATTCAGAGCTTTCTACCTAGGACTACTCCCTTTTCGCCCGTTTTTTCGATTTTTCTAGTCTTTGTTTCCTAGTACCCTTGCTTGATAGCTGTTCTTGTCGATTTTTGCCATAATATTTTTTGGGAAGATTTAGATACAGAAAGGGAAGAGGTTTACAACATGAAATGGGATATCAAATCGTTTGTTGGGGGCATTGTCGTGGGCTCGGTTTTGTTCTCCGGGATCGCCATCGCAGCTCCAGCTTTTCCAGATGCCACCGAGGGAACAAAAACACCGTTCACCTACTATTTTGAAGGAGTACCCAAATCGCCTTCGAGCGACGTGCAAGGCATTATGTACAAAAATTCTGTATACGTTCCGATCCGCTTTGTTGCGGAAAATCTGAACAAGCCCGTGATTTATGATGCAAAATCGAAATCCATCTTTATCGGGAAGCTCCCCGTAGCCAAAATGTACTCCAAAATGGAGGCAGTCGAGCTGGTTAAAAAGAAATTCGCCAACAGCCTGACGCCAACCCATGTAGTGGAATACGATCACGACGACGAAAAAGGCCATTATGTTATTCAAGTTTATCAAACGGTCGTGAACAACTTCCAATCTGGGGACAGCTATACGAGCACTTACGGCTGGTTTGTGGTGAATCCGAATACCGGAGAAATCAAATCCTTGCTTTAATAAATCAAGAACAGCAGCCTTAGGGGGGCCGCTGTTCTTTTTTTATATGAGATTACGCAGCTCCTGCAGAGGAAAATGGCAAGAGACAAAATGGCCATCTGTTCGCTGCTGCAGCGAGGGTGCCGACTGACGACACATGTCCTGAACGTACGGACAGCGCGTGTGAAAATGGCAGCCTGACGGCGGATTGGCTGGATTCGGCAAATCTCCTTGCAAGACGATCCGCTCTTTGCGCTGGGTCGGGTCCGGAATCGGAACAGCCGATAGCAGTGCTTCCGTGTAGGGATGCATGGGTCTTTCGAACAGCTCGTCCCGTTCAGCCAGTTCTACGATTTTGCCCAGATACATGACGGCGATCCGATCGCTGATATGCTTGACTGCTGGAAGTCCATGCGAGATAAAAATGTAGGTTAGCTGAAGCTCTTTTTGCAGCTTTTTCAACAGATTCAAGATTTGTGACTGAATGGATACGTCGAGGGCCGAAACGGCTTCGTCGCAGACGATCAGGCTCGGATGGAGTGCGAGCGCCCGTGCGATACCGATACGCTGTCGCTGCCCACCGCTGAATTCATGGGGATGACGACTCAAGTGATGGGCATCCAGTCCGACTAGCCGCAGCAGCTCCACGACTTTCTCCCGGATCTCCCTTCCACGCCCCAAACCGTGTACCCGAAGTGGTTCCGCCACGATATCCTCTACTCGCATCCGCGGATTTAAGGAAGAATAAGGGTCCTGAAAGATCATCTGCATGTTCCGCCGGATCGCCTTCTCTTCTCCTTTATCGAGTCCCGTCAGGTGCTTGCCCTCGAACCAGATTTCCCCTTCCGTTGGCTCCAGCAGCTGGAGAATCATCTGTCCCGTTGTTGATTTACCACAGCCTGACTCCCCTACGATCCCGAGGGTTTCTCCTCGGTACACCGTAAAGTCAACGCCGTCAACAGCCCGCACATGGCCCATTTTATTGGAAAACATGCCTTGCTTGTACGGAAAGTGTTTTTTCAGCCCTTTCACCTCTAGCAACTTATCTTGCGTCTGATTCATGGTGCATTCCCTCCTTACGCATATAAGCACCGTGCCAGATGGTCTGGAGCCACCTCGACAAGCGACGGCTTCTTGGATTGGCACTGCTCGGTTGCCAGTGGACAGCGGGGGTGAAACGCGCAGCCCCCTGGCATTTCCAGCGGATTCGGAACGGCACCTGGAATGGATTCCAGCTCTTCCCGCTGTTCGTCGAGCTTGGGCAAGGAGCCAAGCAAACCTTTTGTATATGGATGCTTGGGACTTACGAACAGCTCAAATACGTTTGCCTGCTCCACCACCTCGCCTGCGTACATGACGACGACTCGATCAGCCATCTCGGCAACGACACCGAGGTCATGCGTAATCAAGATTACACCCGTATCGTATTCATCGTTCAATTTTTTCAGCAGCTCCAAAATTTGCGCCTGAATGGTTACATCGAGGGCAGTCGTCGGCTCGTCCGCAATTAATAGAGCTGGATTGCAAGCCAAAGCCATCGCAATCATCACGCGCTGACGCATCCCTCCGGAAAGCTGATGCGGGAAATAATCAACCACTTTATCCGCTCTCGGAATTCCGACTGTCTCCAGCATTTCTATACTTCGCCCGCGCGCCTGCTGCTTGTCCATGTTTTGGTGAAGACGAAACACCTCACCCAGCTGGTTTCCAACCGTGAAGACCGGATTGAGCGAGGTCATTGGCTCCTGGAAGATCATCGACAATTTGTTGCCGCGAAGCTTGCGAAGCTCTTTTTTGTTCAACGCAAGCAAGTTTTGACCTTCGAGCAAGATTTCCCCGCCCACCACTTGTCCTGGCGGAGCCACCAAACCCATGATCGAAAGGGAGGTAACGCTTTTGCCGCAACCCGATTCTCCGACGATAGCCAGCGTCTCGCCTTTGGCAACAGAAAAGGAGATTCCATTCACGGAAGGAACCACTCCCTCTTCCGTTTTAAAGTGCGTATGCAGGTTCCTTACTTCCAGCAATTTCGTTTCCATTTGACCACCCCCTACTTTCTCGCCTTCATCCGTGGATCCAGAATATCGCGCAGCCAGTCCCCGAGGAACATGATGCCGAGCACCGTAATCGTGATGGCAATTCCCGGAAAAGTAGCGACCCACCAGCTGGTAGCCAGGTACTGTCTGCCGTCGCTTAGCATACCACCCCACGATACGGTCGGCGGCTGAATGCCCAGCCCGAGGAAGCTCAGCGACGCTTCTGCGATGATCGTGGTGGCTACGCTCAAAGTAGAAACCACGATAAAAGAAGAGATGACGTTGGGCAGGATGTGCGTCAGGATAATTCGTTGATTGCTGGCTCCGACGGTTCGAGCCGCTTTGACGTAGTCTCGCTCTTTTACCCCCAATACCTCACTGCGAATGATCCGCGCATACTTTACCCAGTTGGTAAATCCCAGCACGAGGATCAGCGTCACCAAGCTTGGGCCCAAGACAGCTAGAATAACCAGCATGAACAATATATTGGGAATCGCCAGAAACGCATCAACCGTCCGCATAATAATACTGTCGATCCACCCTCCGTAATAACCGGAGACCAGCCCTAGTATGACGCCGATCGTCCCTGCCAATATGACGGCACAGATTCCGACCATGAGCGATACCTGCGAACCGTAAATGATCCGGCTCAATACGTCTCTGCCCAGGTTGTCCGTTCCCAATGGATGTACGGAGGATCCACCCTCCATCCACATGGGCGGCTTCAAGCGTTTGGCCGCCTGCGTTTTAGCCGGGTCATGCGGAGCGATCGCACCCGCAAAGATGGACATGAACACGACGGCAATGACGATAAGAAATCCGATTGTACCCGTCTTGCTTTTAAACAGCATGCGAGTCAATCGTTTAAACTGTCCGGTATGCTGTACCGGTTTGCCTATGCTCTGTAGTTGCGGCGTTTGTGTTTCCAAGGATGCAGACACACGGCTCACCTCCGTTTAGTTGTACTTGATACGCGGATCCAGGACACGATAGAGAATGTCTGCCAGCAGGTTGCTGAAGATGACAAGGATTGCCACGACAAACACAGCTGCCTGAACGATCGCCATATCCCGGGTATTGACCGCCTGAATGATCAACTGACCCATTCCCGGCCAAGAGAAGATGGTCTCGGTAATCAGCGTACCTCCGATCAGTGTCGAGGTTTGCAAGGCCATGATCGTCACGACGGGAATCATCGAGTTTCGCAAGGCATGCTTGTACACGACAATCGATTCCAGCAAGCCTTTGCTGCGAGCCGTGCGAATGTAATCCTGGTTCAGAATTTCCAGCATGCTGGAGCGTATCAGACGGGTCATCTCTGCTGCAATGCCAGTCCCCAAGGTGAAAGCAGGCAGGATTAAATGCGCCAATGTCCCTCGGCCAGATACCGGCAAAGCCTTTAGCTCCACCGCAAATAACAGGATGAGCATGATCCCTAGCCAAAAATGCGGCATTGCCTTTCCTAAAACGGAACTTCCGGAAAAGAGGACATCGAGGAATGAATTGCGCTTCGTAGCAGAGAGAATGCCTAGAGGAACGGAGATGACGGTTGCCACAAGCATGGCGGCAATCGCCAGTTCAAACGTAGCGGGAAGTCTCTCCATTACAATCGGCAGTGCAGGCATGTCGTAACGGAATGAGTTTCCAAAGTCACCCTGGAACAGGTGTCCGATAAACGTGAAGTACTGGATGTACAATGGCTGATCCAATCCAAGAGCGGCAATCAAGATCCTCCGGTCCTCGTCCGTAGCCGTATCGGACAACATCAGAGAAACCGGGTCGCCGGTACAGTACACGAGCACGAACACAATGATAGAGATCAAAAACAGGACGGGAATGATCTGGAGCAAGGATTTCAGCAAGTACTGCCTCATGGTGTCACCTCCGCAAGAGTTTTTGGATACAGGAGGAGGTCTCAGCTTGAAGAGACCTCCTCCCGGGTACTTTCCTGGTTTCCCTTTTACTTCTTGGTGACCTCATCCGCAAAAAGCATTTCATCCAAACGAGGCTCGAAATTCACTTTGTCGCTTACCCCGTAGTTTGCATTCATTTGGTACATGTAGATTTGAGGGCGTTCTTCCGCAATGATTTCCTGTACCTTTACATACTGCTTTGCACGCTCATCCAGATTCATGTTCTTTTCGGCTTCCTTCAGCAGCTTATCAACCTCTGGATTGCTGTAGTCAGACTCGCCTTTCGCACGCTCGGTCGTCAAACGATCAAACGCCAAGGAAGCATCAAACATGGAGTTTGCGTAGGAAATCATAAACACTTCACCAAATTTTTTCGCTTTGTACGTGTCGTTGAATTTGCTCCATTCCAACAGATCCAGCTTGGCGCGAATGCCCGATTCTGCCAGCATCGCCTGAATCAGCTCGGCAGTCTCCTTGTCCTTCAGATAGCGGCCGCTTGTTGCGCTGAAAGAAATGTCCACACCATTCGGGTAGCCTGCTTCAGCGAGGAGCTGCTTCGCACGTTCCGGGTCATAGAGTGATTTGCCATACAGCTCTGGGTCAGCCCCAAAGTTTCCTGCGGTCACGCGCGTACGTGTAGGAGTTCCGCCGCCTGCCAGAATGTTGTCCACGATTGCTTTTTCATCGATGGCGAGGTCAATCGCTTCTCGCACTTTTGGATTTTCTGTCACGGTTCCCGGTGTAGTACGCAAGGATAGCTGCATGACCCGCTGCGTAGGTGCCGTGACCGCATGTGTGCCTTCATTGCTCTCGATCCGCTCCATGTCGCTCGGTGGAATGTTCACCGCGATGTCTACCCCGCCAGTCATCAGCTCCGCCACACGAGTCGCATCCTCCGGTATCGCTCTGAAAACTAGCTTGTCCCATTTGGGCTTGTCGCCGAAATACTGATCGTTTTTCACCAGGATCAAGCGATCGTCACGCTTCCATTCCTGGAATTTGTATGGACCTGTGCCGACCGGATTTTTGAGGAATTCATCCCAGCCCTTTTCCTTGATGTATTTAGACGGCAGCATACTTGAGCCGAGGCGGGAGAGCCGGTTTAACAGCACGGGCTCCGATTCGTTGGTGATAATTTCAACCGTATGCGGGTCAATGATTTTCACTTCTTTAATTTGCTTGTAGTTGCCGTATTCCAACAGCTTCTGATCCTTGGCGATCCGCTCCAGGGTAAATTTCACGTCTTCTGCCGTGAATGGATCTCCATTGTGGAAGGTTACACCTTCACGAAGCTTGAAGCGCCACGTCTTGTCGTTGACGATTTCCCAGGAAGTCGCCAGATCAGGCTGAACCTTTTGATTCTTATCCTTCTTAACCAGATAGTTGAACATGTTTACATGAACCGCTTCTGTTGAAGTGTTGTTGTGGTCGTGAATGTCGAAGCTGACAATGTCGCTGCCGCTGGCAAATGTCAGGACTTTTTCCCCCGTATCGTTCGCAGCAGGAGCAGCGGTTCCTTGGGCTGCTTGCTCCTGTGTTGGTGCCGTTGTAGTCGACGATTGGCTGCTGCAGCCGACGATTGCGGTAGACAGCGCCAAAATGGCGGCAAGCCCGAATCCAGCTAGACGTTTTTTCATGTGTACGCCCCCTAATCTTTATTCGCTCTCTTTTCTCTTTTACTCACGACTCCACCATTCTTTTATTGGCCCAGGTAGTTCAAGGCTAGTGCGGAAAGCATGGCGATTCCGACAGGCAGGGCATCCTCATCGATATCGAACATCGGATGATGCAGAGGATACTGCGTTTGCTTCTCCGGATTGCCCACACCTAAGCGGAAAAACACCCCGGGCACATGCTCTGTATAGTACGAGAAATCCTCGCCGCCCATAGATGGCGTCACCATCTGGTATTTCCCGTGACCGAGCACTTGATCAGACGTGACGAGCAACCGGTCAACCATTTGATCGTCATTCACGATGGACGGGTAGCCAAAATGGTAGTCAAACTCATAGGAAGCGCCCAGCGCCATCGTCACTCCTTTGACTACCGCTTCGATCTTGCCCGGCATCTGCTCTCGCAAGGCTGGATTCAGCGTCCGCACGGTTCCCAAAAGCTCTACTTCTGGAGCGATGACATTGCTCGCGCTGCCCCCTTGAATTTGGCCGATGGTAATGACGACGGGATCAAGCGGATTCACCTGACGGCTGGCGATGTGCTGCAAGGCGGAAAGCACTTCTGCCGTCACCGCAACGGAATCGATCGCTTGATGTGGATGTGCGGCATGACCCCCTCGCCCGATAATGTTGATGCGAATCCGGTCGGCAGCCGCACAGCTAACTCCTCGAACTGCTGAAATCTGACCAGTCGGCAATCCAGGGAAAACGTGAAGTCCCGCCATCGCCTCGATGTTGTACGCCGACAACAGTCCATCCTTGATCATCTCACTCGCCCCGCCCAGCCCTTCTTCCGCTGGCTGGAAAACGAACGCGATATTGCCTTTTTCAGGTCTCGCCTGCTGCGAAAGAAACTGGGCTGCCCCCATCAGGATGCTGGTATGCGCATCGTGTCCACATGCGTGCATCTTGCCCGGTACGGTAGAACGGTAGGCCGATTCCTTTTGATCCTGAATGGGCAATGCGTCCATATCCGCGCGAAGCCCGATCGTAGGTCCAGGCTGTCTGCCGCGCAATAAACCGACGACTCCCGTCCGCCCAATGCCTCGCCGCACTTCAAGTCCTAAGCCTTCGAGGTGTTTAGCCACGCGTTCCGATGTGCGCACTTCCTCGAAGCCGAGCTCGGGATTTTGGTGAAAATCCCGTCGCCACATGATCACTTCCTCCTTTAGCGAGCTTGCCTTCGCTAAAATCTCGGAGCTTCGGTACAAAACGGGAATCGTGTCCATATTCTTTAAGCCTCCTTGGCGAACTCTTCAAATATGGCAGCCATGTGCTTGATGCCTTGAATATAGTCTTCAATGATGACATTTTCGTTTGGCGCGTGATTGTTGGAAGCAAAATTGCCCACTCCCACTGACACCGCTGGGATTCCGAGATTTTGACAGAGTATGTACATAGGCCCTGTACCCGGTGACATCGGCATGATTGTTGGCTCCATTCCGTAGATGTCTTTGACGGTATTCACTACCGCACGGGTCAATGGATTGTTAAGTGGGGTGCGGGCAGGATGCTCCAGAGTGAAGCCTTCCATCTCGATATCGGAGAACCCATGCTCGTCCAAGTGCGCTCTCAGCAAGCTGAAGATTTCATGCGGATCTTGGTCAGGCACCAGTCTAAAGTCCAGCTTGACCCTCGCTTCTGCTGGCAGCACGGTTTTGGAGCCAGTGCCCGTATAGCCGGAAACCAGTCCGCAAACGGTGCATGTCGGCTGGAAAATCAGTTTTTCCTTCAAAGGAATTCCTGACAGGTCAAGCAGGAAGGATTTCAGTCCCAGCTTTTCTAGCGTACTTTCCTCGTTGTAGATCATTTGCTCAAGCATTCCGGCATCGTCATCGCTTAATGTCGCTACCTTGTCGTAAAATCCTTTGATTTGAATCTTTTCATCCGGTGTCTTCAATGTATTCAGTGCCCAAAGCAATCTCCAGGCAGGGTTTTCGATAATCGCTGCATTGGCGGAATGAAGGTCAGTATTTGCGCCTCGACAAACCAACTCCACGTAGCACATGCCTTTGACACCTAGACTTACCTGCGGGCGTCCATCCGCATTTTTATAACCAAACTCCCAGATACATCCATCAGCCTGGATCCTATCGTGATATCTTTCCACAAACTCTTCCAGGTGAACGCTGCCGATCTCTTCTTCCCCTTCTACGATGAACTTCACACGCGTAGGCAGCTTTCCCCTTACTTGTGTATAGGCATGAACTGCGGCTAGGCGCGCCATGAGATTTCCTTTGTTGTCAGCCACACCACGAGCGTACATGCGGCCATCGCGAATTTCTGCTCCAAAAGGAGGAGTCTCCCACAAATCGAGTGGATCTTCCGGCTGCACGTCATAGTGGTTGTAAAAGGACAAGGTTTTCTCGCTCTCTCCAGGAAACTCGCCGTACACGACTGGATAGCCGGACGTTTCTAGTTGCTTTGACTCGCCACCGATCTGGGTGATAAATTGCTCTACCATGTTTGCCGTTTCTTTCATGCCACGATTTTGCGCAGCGACACTCGGTTGTTGGCAAATCTGCTGAAGCCAGCGAATGTACATCTCCCTATTCTGCTCAATGAATGAAAACACGTCCTGCACAGAAGTCAGCTCCTTTTACAGAAATATTCGCTAATTGTTCAGAAAAACTATAAAATAATTGGAATTTGGTGTCAACTTTAAATATTCTAAATTTTAAAAGATTATTTTTAGTAGTTTTGCAGGTTTTGTTGAAATAGTGCAGAACACTTAAAATTTAATTAAGAGAAAAATTCAGAAAACATTCTTTAAATTCAAGCTAGAAATGGGGAATTTGACGATGGAAAGACAGGTAGATGACCTCGTAGAAGAATTGTATCCCTCTCTCCAGGAATGGCGACGTGATTTCCACAAATACGCCGAATCAGGATGGGTGGAATTTCGCACGGCCAGCATGGTAGCCAGCAAGCTTGCTTCGTGGGGCTTTGAGGTGAAAGCAGGGCGGGAGGTCATTGCAGAGGATGCCCGGATGGGTGTGCCTCCCCTTGCATTTCTCAAAGCTCAGGAACAACGGGCCCTCTCACAGGGTGCTGTCGCGGAGTGGATCCCGCTCTTGTCGGGCGGCTTTACGGGTGTAGTCGGGATTCTGGACTCTGGCAGACCTGGCCCCACAGTTGCCTTCCGCGTAGATATGGATGCCCTCGATCTGCAAGAATCCCATGCCTTGGATCATGCTCCAGCTGCAGGCGATTTCGTTTCTATCAACGACAAAATGATGCACGCTTGCGGCCATGACGCACATACCTCGATTGGGTTGGGACTGGCCTACGTCCTGAGCCAAAGCAAAGAAGAGCTCCACGGCCGTGTAAAGCTCATCTTTCAACCCGCTGAGGAAGGCGTTCGAGGCGCCAAAGCCATGGTGGAAGCTGGCGTTGCCAATGATGTTGACTTCTTGTTCGCCTGCCATGTAGGTACTGGAATCCCTCTGCGAGAAGTCGTCTGTGGAACGCATGGTTATCTGGCCACTACCAAAATGGATGTCGTCTATACCGGTATCGCCTCCCATGCCGGCGGTAATCCGGAAGAAGGGAGAAACGCTCTGCTTGCTGCAGCGTCAGCCGTCATGAATTTGCACTCCATCACCCGTCATAGCGGCGGCAACTCCAGGATCAACGTGGGGGTGCTGGAAGCAGGAAGCGGCCGAAACATCATACCGAACCATGCCTCGTTCAAGCTGGAAACCCGAGGCGACACAAGTGAAGTGAATGAGTATATCCTCTCCCGCGCCATTGACATCATCCACGGTTCGGCAAAGATGTACGGAGTTGAGTCCCAAATCGATATCGTAGGTAAAGCAGGCAGCAGCGATCCGAGCCCGGAGCTGCTCCCCTACATCCGGGCGCAGGCAAGCAAAGTGAAGGATGTCGCTTCGATCGTGGATACGACATCAGCAGGCGGTTCAGAAGATGCCACATATTTGATGGAGCGCGTGAAGCAAAACGGCGGTCTCGCATCCTATCTCGTGTTTGGAACCACGCTTGCAGCCGGACATCATAATGAAAAGTTCGATATCGACGAAGAGGTCATGAAAATTGCGGTAAAAACACTGGCTCTCTGCGCGTTGCATACGCACGAATTACCTCTGTCTAAAGTGAATGCCTAACTGACCTTATACACAAAAACAGGAGGAATGCGATTATGTCGGGACTGCTCCATTATTTGAAAGAAAATCAGGATCATATCTTGGCCGATGTGGAACGCGTCGTCAAAGCTGAGTCCCCTACGCAAGACAAGCAAGCCGTCGACCGCTGCGGGGAAGTATTTCAATCCCTGTTCGCTGAGCATCTGGGCCTCACCGCCGAAGTCATTCAGATGGATACGACCGGGAACCATCTGCGTTTTACCTATGGGGAGGGAGACGGACAAATTCTTATTCTCGGCCATATGGACACCGTCTGGGACATCGGGAGACTCTCTTATCGGGTCGAAGGCAACAAAGCATACGGTCCCGGCATCCTGGACATGAAAAGTGGGATCATCCAGGCGATTTGGGCTGTGAAGGCATGCAAAGATCTCGGAGTCGCCCTGCAGAAAAAAGTGGTTTTCCTTTGCACAAGTGACGAGGAAACAGGCAGTGACAGCTCTCGCGCATACATCGAGCAGGAAGCCAGAAAAAGTGATGTTGTATTGGTCGTTGAACCAGCTGTAGCAAACTCCGGAGCCTTAAAAACTTCCCGCAAAGGTGTCGGCCACTTTACCATGAGCATCAAGGGCAAAGCCTCCCACGCCGGCAACCATCATGAGGAGGGCATCAGCGCAGTAGAAGAAATGGCCCACCAGATTCTGTTTTTGCAGGGCTTGACCGACTACAGCAGGGGAACAACCATCAATGTCGGCATAGCAAGCGGCGGGAATCGCACCAATGTAGTGGCAGAAAGCGCCCTTCTCGATATCGACGTGCGCATCAACCGGCTGTCAGAGGCCGAGAGAATAAGCGATCTCATCACCCATGCAACCCCTTTTCTCGAAGGAACTACTCTGCAAATTACGGGGAACGTAAACCGCCCTCCCATGGAGCGCACGGCCCAGACGGAAAAGCTGTTTCACCTCGCTACGGAATGCGGCAATGAACTGGGAATGACCCTCACCGAAGCGCATGTCGGCGGCGGAAGCGACGGAAATTTTACGGCCGCCCTGGGAGTCCCCACGCTCGATGGCTTAGGCGCTATGGGTGATGGACCCCATGCCGAATACGAGCACATCCTGATCGACCAGCTTCCCGTGCGAGCTGCATTGCTTGCCAGCTTGATGACCCGATTGTAAATGGAAGCTTGGTGAGAAACAGGCTACAGAAGGAACTCTTTTCTGCACAAAAAATAGAGCTGATTGCTCAGCTCTACTCTGTCTATCAGCCAGCTTTGTTCGAGCAAAGCTGGCTTTCCTATTCCAATCCGTACTTCTCCAGCTTCCGATAAAGAGTAGACAAACTGATTTTCAGCTCGTTGGCGATGGCTGCCTTATCCTGAGCACAAGAGCTGTTTGCATAGTAACGCTGCAGCACGGAGCGCTCGTAGTCGGCCAGCATTTGCTCCAGGCTCAGCGACGGGCTATCCGTTTGTAGTCCTTCTCGAACCGTTTGCAGGTAATCCGGTAGATTCTCATCCCCGATCACCTCATCTTCCGCCATGTTGACCATATATTCCACGGCATTTTCCAGCTGCCGAATGTTACCCGGCCAGTCGTAGGCAATGAGCTGCTGTGACAGACTGGAGTCGAGCTGACAGCGCCCTTTTTGCAGGAGTGTCGAGTACCGGTACAAAAAATGATGAAGGTAGAGCGGAATATCCTGTCTACGCTCTCGCAGCGGCTGCAAGCGGAGGGGAATGACATTGAGCCGGTAGTACAAGTCTTCCCGGAACGTCCCTTCCCGCACCATTTTCTCCAAGTCCCGATGTGTCGCCGCAATCACTCTTACATCGATACCGATCGTTTTTATCCCGCCCACGCGATCGACTGTTTTTTCCTGCAGCACCCGGAGCAGCTTGGGCTGAAGAGACAAAGGAATGTCCCCAACCTCGTCGAGAAAGATCGTTCCTCGATGGGCCAGCTCAAACTTCCCGGGCTTTCCCTCTCTCCTCGAGCCTGTAAACGCTCCCCCTTCATAACCGAACAACTCACTCTCCAGCAAGGTTTCCGGGATTGCCGCACAGTTGATAGCGACAAAGGGATACCGGCTCCGCTGTCCCTCGCTGTGAATCGCTCTGGCCAACAGCTCTTTGCCAGTCCCGCTTTCCCCGCGAATCAATACCGTTGAAATGCTGTTCGTTACCTTTTTCGCTTTGGCTATCACATCCCGCAAACCCGTCTCCGCACCAATCAACTGTGCGAAATAAACAGGAGGTGCAGTGGCTTCGGGAACCTCCTCCTGGATGTGGCAGCTCTTTTCCCGCTCGGCGTCCAGTTCCAGCAGCTTGTGCTCGATTAAAGAGCTGATATGCTGCAAAAACGGCGTCCACTTTTCCGAGTGATGCAGCATTTTTTCCTTTTGCTCGGGCGAGAAGCCGATGATCCCAATGACTCCAACTGTCTTTTCCCGCTTGTGCACAGGAAAACCGATCGTGGCCAGCTCCCGGCATTGCTGTAAAAACTTGCAGTTCATACACTGCGACTCGTTTTTTTTCATATCAAAAATCATACCCGGCTGTCCGGTCTGCAAAATCATTCGAAAGAACGACCCTTCCGGCGCAGGCAGCCCAATGAGTTCCTGGTAGTACCCGGTCCCGCTCACACGGATGCCCTGTTCATCCAGAATAGTGACATCCAGTCCCAGTACCTTGGAAATATTGTCTGCGTATGATTGTATGAAATCCGCTATGCGGGAAAATTCGGTCATGATCGGCCCTCCTGCATTCCGTTCCTACGCCCTACTTGTGTGCAGCAGCTGTCAGTAAAGGAGACAGCGCTTGCTCCAGATCTCCGATAATATCCTTTGCATCTTCTAACCCCGTAGAGAGTCGAATCAGGCCGTCCGTGATGTTGAACTTGGCTCTCTCCTCTGGAGGAATGGAAAAATGCGTCATGGAAGCCGGATGCTGCACCAACGTTTCCGGGTCTCCTAAACTAAACGATATCATAGCCAGGCGCAGGGCGTTAATGAAAGATTTGGCTGCCTCGTATCCCCCTTTGACCTCGAAGGAAACAATCCCTCCCATGCCCGCCATTTGCCGCTTCGCCAGCTCATGCTGCGGGTGGGAAGCCAGTCCCGGGTAATACACGCGGCTGATAGCAGGATGCTTCTCCAAAAACTGCGCTACTGCCTCCGCATTTTGGACATGCTGTCTGACTCGCAGGCCCAATGTTTTCAAGCCACGCAGGATCAGAAAGGCATCCCAGGCATTCAAGTTTTGCCCCAAATCACCCATGATGTGCTTGCGCATGAATTGGATATGCTCTTGTTTGCCCACGATAAATCCGGCAATCACGTCTCCATGCCCATTCAAATATTTCGTGGCACTGTGCACGACGACATCTGCTCCGAGCTCCAGCGGCCTTTGCAAATAGGGAGTCATAAACGTATTATCCACAATGACCATGATCCCGTGCTCATGGGCGATCCGGGACAATTCCGTGATATCCAAAACGGTCAGGCACGGGTTCGATGGCGTCTCGAGGTACAGCACCTTGGTTTGGGGCAAAAAGGCTTTTTTCACTGCCGCAAGATCGGTGCAATCGACAAAATCAGCTTGAATACCGTAGCGAGGGGCCAACGTCGTGAGAAACTTGTGGCTTCCTCCATAGACGTCTCGCGTACACACGACATGGTCGCCTTGCTGGAGAAAAGCGAGCAAAGACGCGGAAATGGCCGCCATCCCGCTGCTGACGCCCAAAGCTGCTTCACCGCTTTCCAAGGCAGCAATCTTTTCCTCCAATGTCTGGATCGTTGGGTTTCCATAGCGTCCGTAATACGTGCCTTCCCTTTGTCCGGCAACACACGCCGCTGCCGCATCCGCGTCAGGAAATGCGTAAGCCACTGCTGGAACGACCGCCGACACCACAGCTCCCGTCTTCTGGCACGGTGTTTGTGCTGTATGAATGATGGCGGTATCCAATCCCCACTTGTTTGTCATGATTCGTCTCTCCTTTATTCTCTGGTAACGCATTGATATAGCAAGGACTATGCCAAAGGCAAAAAGCGCATGAAATAAGCATTCCTGCTTTTTACTCCCTTGGTATTTTCGCAGGAATGCAAAGATCAATGAATCAGCAATGAAAAAAAGCCGTCAGTTCAACCAACGACTTTTCTCACATCTGCATTTTCGTTTTGCAAAAAAGGAAACAGCCCGTTACACAATGATGCCTCCACCGCTCTTCCGGTACTTCAGAATGCCTTCCGCCGCTCGGTAAGAGAGAGCCCCCATCGTTCCTGTAGGGTTGTAACCGCTATTGTGGGCAAAGGAGGAAGCACCTACCACAAACACGTTTTCGGCATCCCACATTTGCAGATAGTTGTTGACAGCTGATGTATCCGGCGAAGCTCCCATAATCACGCCACCTGTGTTGTGTGTGGATTGGTAAGGGGTAATATCGTACGGTCCCAGCTTGTTATTGATTTCAATTTTCCCGGAGGCTCCCATTTCCTTGACAATTTCTCCGCACTTGTCGGCACAATAGGCGGCAAGCTGACGATCCTGTTCTTCGAAATCGTACGTGATGCGAATGAGCGGGTCGCCAAATACGTCTTTGTATGTCGGGTCCAAATCCAGGAAGTGGTGTCGAAACGGCATGGAAGCTCCTTGCGCCCCCACCGAGAGGAACCGGTTCGCATATTTGAGAGACGCAGCCTTGAAATCTTTCCCCCAGCTTGGTGTACCTTCTGGAACCTTGTTGTTTGCGATAGGTCGCAATCCCAGCTGCGAAAGACTGATGTTCGCTCCATGAATGAAGTTCAGATCCTTGTGATCGAAGTTGTCCCCGTTATAATCGTCGAGACACATGGCGAGAGAGCCTGCGCCCGCATACAGGTTGAACTCCTTATCGTCAAAGAAGCCGACTGCTCCCCCACGAATGACCTGGTAAGCGTAGTTCTTTCCGATGACACCTTTGCCTGTCGCAGGATCATAAGGACGCCCCAGCTTGGACATGAGCAGCAGTCTCGCGTTGTTGAAGACATAGCTGGTCAACACAACGATATCCGCTGGCTGCTCGAGTTCTTCTCCCGTCGTTACATCCGTGTACATGACGCCTGTCGCTTTATTCCCATTATGTAAAATGCGCCGAACATGAGAGTGGGTACGAATTTCGAATTTCCCTGTCTTTTTCGCAATCGGAATGACGGTTACGACTGGATCTGCCTTGGCTCCGTATTCACAGCCAAAGCGCTCGCAGTAACCGCAGTACTGACAAGCAGCCCGCGAGACTCCATCAGGATTGGTGTAGGCTTCCGACAGATTCGCCGACGGCATCATATAAGGATGCAGGTTCTTCTTTTTGGTCGCTTCCTGAAACATTTTGATGCTGGGCGTCATTTTCATCGGCGGCGTTGGATACGGCTGTGAACGCTTGCCCCCCAGCGGATTTTCCTCACCAGAAATGCCCGCCATCCGCTCAAATTTGTCGAAGTACGGCTCCAGTTGGTCGTACGTAATCCCCCAGTCCTGAATCGTCATGCCGTCTGGAATTTTCTTTTCTCCATAACGCTCAATGGTTTTACTGCGGATCTCAAAATCATAGGGCAGGAATCGGAAGGTCTGCCCATTCCAGTGAACACCTGAGCCACCCAAGCCCGTCCCAATCAAAAAGGAACCGTACGAACGCATCGGGAGTGCCCGCACACTGGTTTTGCTGCGGAACGTGATGGTTTCTTTGGACAAGTCCTGCATCATTTCGTAGCGCATCGCATAGCGCAGCTCATCGTGCACCATGAAGTAATCTTCTGTTTTTCTTTCTTTTCCTCGTTCCAGACCGACGACAATCAAGCCTTGCTTGGTCAGCTCAGATGCGATAATTCCTCCGCCCCAACCAACCCCTACGATGACCACGTCGACTTTCGGCAATTTTTTGGCCATATTGGTTTGTCCCCCTTAATGTTGATGATCCCGCAAGCTCAAAGGGGCCATCTTTACAAACTCGTCCTTCTCGATGACTTGGGTATAAGCCATTTGATTACCTGGGTAATTTCTCATTTTCCAGCCTTCCATGTTTTTGTTGCCGCCGTAAAGCGGGTCTGAGTAGATGCCCTCCAGCGTACTTGCACGAAGCATTTTGAAAAAAGCACTGGCAGAAATCGTGGTCAATTTGACCTCATCGGATTCAAATGCCTTCAATACGGCATCCTGCTGCTCCGGAGTGAGCTCATAAAACCGTTTCTTCTGCGTGCTGTTGCTATAGTTGTTCATTTCTTGAATACCAATTTCGAAGATCTCCCGCCGCTTCAGCCTGCCTTGATAGCCTTGCGTCACTTCCCCGGGATAAAAAGGACCCTGCATGTAATCGCGTGCGTTAAAGCCCCAATCTCCCGCCAGCTGATGGTCGATAAAGTATGCCGCTCCAAGCGTCTTTGCCCCTGGTCCACTCTCGTCCTCGGGGAATATTCGCTCGCAGGCTGCATCGACTACCTTGAACTGCTCGGGAGTGAAGAACATCAATGCCTGATTGAAATCGGCTGCCGGAGCAGGTGTTGCTCCAGGAACTTGCGGTGCTGGTGCTTGCTGTCTGTTGAGAAGGCTGCCTGCTACGCCCCCCACAACCAGTCCACCGAGCACAAGCCCGGAGTTTTTCAGAAAGTTCCTCCGTGATACTGGTTGTTCACTTCCATTGTTTGATTGTGCCAACACTTCCACCTCCTGATGTCTCTATTCACCTGTTTGTGCATTTTTTCGACAAACTAAACAAGCTCTGCCTACATTTTTTCCAATAACCTCCTCAAATACTCAGAGAATCGACAGCGCAGGATAAAAGTATGTAGAAAGCAACTTTGGAGGGATCGAATATGAATCGAATCGGGAAATGGATGGGGACTGGCGGATTGGGTCTGGTGCTTCTGTTGACCGCCTGTAACAATCAGGCTGCACCACAGCCACAGCCGGCACGGACGCAGAATCATGCAGCACCTGGCGATATCGTCATACCCAGCGTAGACAGAGAAAAGAAAATGACGACCAACTCACTCGGGACTACCTCTAACGGAATGGGCACCAATGTCTACAGCAGCATCGGAAGCTCCCATCTCCACAGCGATGGCCCTTCTACGAAGCTCGAGGCTCAATTGAATGCTGCTGGCGTTCATGGCATTCAGGCCTTGGTTCTCAAGGACGCAGTCGTCATTTGCCCTGCGACAGTAAGAAGCCAATCGGTCAATCAGATGGATCCGATGCAAACCCATCTTCTCAGCAACTTCACTGGCAGCTCGGCACGCGGAAATGAACATACGACACCTGGAACGGCTGGTACTTTGGGCCGAAGTGATCTCAACACGACTCTTTCACAGGCCCGGGCACAAATTCACAAGCTGTACGGCAAAAATACACGTGTACTGACTGTCACTTCCAAACCGGGAATCGATGCGTTCGAGCAGGTCAAAAAACACCTTCGTGAAACCGGACAGGATGCCAATGCCCCAGCGATTCACAAACTCATGCGAGAAGCGAAGCAATAAAAACGCAAACAAAAAAGGGACAAGCATTTGGCTTGTCCCTTTACTTTGCAAGAAACGATCTGATTTCTTGCACGGTTTCCTCTGGATGTGACACCATCAAGAGATGCAGCGCCCCTGGGATGGAGTGAATCTTTGCGTGTTTTACGGTCTGTTGATAAAAAGCGACTGCCGCCCGGTGAAATGCCCGCTGTTCATCGTCAGGCAAAAATCGCTCATCTGCGAGAAGCACCAGAACCGGACAAGGGAGCGCTTGGAAGAGCGCGTCTTTATCAAACGCAGCGTAGTCGCTAAAATAGCCGATAAATGCCTCTCGCGGCAAACGGTACCCCAGCTTGCCATCTTCTTTTCCCTCCAGCTCGGATGTCATCCAGCCTGAAGGAAGCTGCCCCTCTCCATAGCGGTCCGCAAATTGCCGCTCTGCCTCCTGCACACTGGAAAACCTCGCTAATGCCAAGCGTTCCACGACCTGCTCCAGCTGGAAGCCTGGCACTTCTCCCAGCCGGTAGTAGCCTCCGTCCAGCAGGATGAGTCTGGCGATGCGCTCCGGTCGCCGAACGGCCAGCATCTGCGCAGGCACACTGGAAAACGAGGAAGCTACCACCGTTACCTGATCAAGTGATTCTGCATCCAGCAATCCTATCAAATCGTCTACGATGGCATCAAAAGAAAAGGTCGACTGTTCCACAGAATGTCCGTGTCCCCGCAGATCGACCGCAACGATGCGGAAATGCGCTGCCAAATCAGGGATAATCCCGGCAAACAGCATTTTCGTATTGCGGATGGCATGAAGCAGCAGCAGCGTGGGCGCATGTTTATGCCCGGCAAGTCCGTACTCCATGACAAATCCGTCTCTTTCCACTGTTTTGATCGACGTAAATACAGACCGCTCCATGAATGTTCCCCCCGCTACTCTTCGAACTTCATTCGCTCCAGCTTGGTATGCTTCACTTTCACCAGATACAGCAGATAGATGAAGCCAACAAATGTCCACATCAAACCGAGAATCATCGACTTGATATCCAGATTGACCCATAGAAAGCCAATAAACGTGGCTCCAATCAACGGCGAGAGAAGATAGCTCCACCACTGGGTCACCCGCAGGCGCTTTTGCCTCCATACATAATGAGCAATGACACTGAGATTGACAAAGCTAAAGGCGATCAATGCCCCGAAGTTAATAAACGAAGTAGCCGTCAGCAAGTCCAAAAACAGCGCCCCCATCATCAGCACGCCGACCAACAAAACATTGTACAACGGTGTTTTCAGGCGGGGGTGAATATAGCCAAACCACTTTCTCGGCAGGTAGCCGTCGCGCCCCATCGCGTACAGCAAACGTGTAACACTGGTGACGGAAACAAGCCCGGACGCCAGTGTAGACGACAAGGCAGCTGCCAAAAAAACGAGCTGAAAAATCGTTCCCCCGATCGAAAGCGCGATTTCTGCTGACGCTGCTTCCGGGTCAGAAAAGACCGAAGCATCTGGAAACAGCGACTGTGAAAAATAGGATGCTGTGATAAACAGCGCTCCACCACATAAAGCGACGAGGAAAATACCACGAGGGATTGTTTTCTTCGCATCGACCGTTTCCTCCGTCAGTGTCGTCACCGCATCAAACCCGAGGAAAGAGAAGCAAAGAATCGAGGCTCCCGAAAGCAGCGCCGCAAACGATAAATCCGGCGAGAAAAACGGGCGCACCGTAAACACCTGCTCGATTCCGCCTCCCCCCATCAAGCCGCGAATCGCCAATCCCGCAAAAACCACCACAACGGATATTTGAAACAATACCAGAAAGGAATTCACCGATGCTGTCACGGTGACCCGAAATACGTTCAACAAGGTTATGAGGAGAATAAAGCCAACAATCCACCAATGTGTCGGGACATCAGGAAATACAGATGACAAGTACACACCGGTTAAGAGCGCGTTGATCATCGGTAAAAACAAATAGTCGAGCAAAGAGGCCCATCCCACCAAAAATCCGGCATAGGGATGAATCGTCTCCTGCGTATACGTGTAAGCGGTCCCTGCGGAAGGGAAGACGCGCACCATTTTCCCGTAGCTTGCGGCTGTAAACAAGATCGCGAGCAGAGTAACGGCATACGCTGCCGGGACATGTCCTCCCGTCTCTTGTGCTACAATGCCAAACGTATCAAAAACAGCCATGGGCGCCATATATCCCAGACCGATCACCACGATATGCCATAATTTCAAGCTGCGCTGAAGCTCCGTTGTTCCGTTCACTACCTGTCCCCCTTTTATTCACAATATGAATCATTATACCTATTATGAACTGAATATCCACTAAAACCACTTCGTCATGCGCTCCGGAATGCATAAGCCTAAAGCTTATAAATTCCTATACGTTAAAAAAACGCTGTTGGCACAGTTCCCCATGCCAGCAGCGTCTCTTTATTGCTATTGCATTTTCCTCTTACGCCTTTGGCAGTTCAAACGAGCTCTTCAGAGATACGATGCGGTTGAACACGAGCTTGTCACCGTTTGTATCCTTTGAATCCACGTTGAAATAGCCATGGCGGAAGAATTGATATTTGTCTTGCGGTTTTGTTTCCTTCATGTTTGGTTCTACGAAACCGTTTAGCACTTCCAGGGAATTCGGATTGATGTTATCCAGGAACGTCCCCTCGTTCTCCTCTTCATCGAGAATCAAAGGCTCGTACAAACGGAATTCAGCCGGAACCGCTTGCGTAGCTTCCACCCAATGGATGGTTCCTTTGACCTTGCGTCCGGTAAAGCCGCTTCCGCTCTTCGTTTCCGGGTCATAGGTGCAATGGATCTCGATCACGTTGCCATCTGCATCCTTGATTACGTCGTTGCACTTAATGAAATACGCGTTTTTCAGGCGCACTTCGTTTCCAGGGAACAGGCGGAAATACTTGTTTGGCGGGTTCTCCATGAAATCGTCTTGCTCGATGTAGATTTCGCGGGAAAACGGAATTTGGCGGTTGCCCATTTCTTCGTTTTCCGGATTGATTTCTGCCTCCAGCATTTCCACTTGGCCCTCTGGATAGTTGGTGATGACGACCTTCAACGGGTTCAAGACAGCCATCGTACGTGGCGCTTTGAGCTTCAAGTCTTCCCGAATGAAATGCTCGAGCATTTTCTCATCGACGGTACTGTTGCTGCGGGCTACCCCTACTTCGCGAGCGAACGCACGAATCGCCTCAGGTGTGTAACCGCGGCGGCGGAATCCTGCAATGGTAGGCATGCGCGGATCGTCCCAGCCATCTACAATATTTTCGTCCACGAGCTGCTTCAGCTTCCGCTTGCTCATGACGGTATTGGTCAAATTCAGACGAGCGAACTCATACTGACGTGGCACATGCTCCATTTCGCACTCCGCCACGACCCAATCGTACAGAGGACGGTGGTCTTCAAACTCCAGGGAACAGAGCGAATGCGTCACGCCTTCGATGGCATCCTCCAGTGGATGAGCAAAGTCATACATCGGATAGATGCACCATTTATCCCCTGTGTTGTGGTGGGAGGCATGGGAAATGCGGTAGAGAACCGGATCGCGCATGTTGAAGTTTGGAGAAGCCATGTCGATCTTGGCACGAAGAACTTTTTCCCCGTCCTTGAACTCACCGTTGCGCATCCGTGCAAACAGGTCGAGGTTTTCCTCCACAGAACGATTGCGGAAAGGACTATCCACGCCTGGCTCCGTCAACGTCCCACGGTACTTGCGCATGTCCTCTGGCGACAGGTCATCCACGTACGCTTTTCCTTTTTTGATCAGGAGAACGGCACGATTGTACATTTCCTCAAAGTAATCAGAAGCGAAGAACAGCCCGTCCCAATCAAAGCCCAGCCACTTCACGTCTTCCTTGATCGCGTTGACGTATTCGGTATCTTCCTTTACCGGATTCGTGTCGTCAAAACGCAAGTGTGCTTTCCCGGAAAACTCGTGAGCCAATTCAAAGTTCAGGATGATTGCTTTCGCATGTCCAATATGAAGATACCCGTTCGGTTCTGGAGGAAATCGGGTAATGACTTCTTTTACTTTGCCTTCTTGCAAGTCATCAATCACAATATTTCGGATAAAGTTAGATGACGCTACCTTGTTTTCCAATGAAATCAACCTTTCACTTCACCTTTACATTCCATAATACTGATTCTCCTTCCATAGTTCAACAAAATCGGGCCGTGTGACCGGCCCGATGTCAAACACTCACGCTGTTATTTTCTTGACGGCGGCCGGTAATAGAGCTGAATCACAGAATCTACAGGCAGATGATGATTCAGAATGGCGCTCAGCTTGTTCCTGTGCTCGGGACGTATCAAATGTAACAACGGTTGATCCACATGATTGAAATGCTCGAACGCTCCCGCCGCAATCTCATCCCACTGTCGATAGTAGCGCAGCAGATCGTCTGGCATCACTCTCAAACGATCCGTGCCTTCCTCCGGTAAACAATCAAAGGGTTCATCCAAGTTCAACGTTCCGTAATCGTCTGTCAGTTCTTCACCTGGATGAATGTCGCGTGCAGCCAGCTCCATATCGTACATCGTCGCTACACATGTCGCATGGAAGCTGTGGTTCACGTATCGAGCTTTATCCCAGCACAGGATGTACTTTCCGAACTGATTTTTAAACGAATATTTCTGCACGTCCTGTTTTCGTAATGGATCCAGTGTTTCCACGAATGCCGGATCCAATACCTGATCCAGATCATCCATCGCCCACACGATTGTCCCTTTGGGAATGAATTTGGTCGCAAACACGCCATACCCGATTTGATCATTGATATAGCGCAACTCGGTATCGGGATGCATCATGGTGCAGTCACTCCTTGGCGAAGCTGCCTTTTTCTTATCATAAGCAGTTCGGTCAATGGAGGTGTACGATTGACTGTGAAAAAACCGAGGGAAATACCTGCCATTGAATTGGGCCAGCTAGCCTGATTCCGCTCTTGCACAAGAAAAGCCGCCTGAGACATCCACACAGGCGGCTTTTGCTTTTCGTACTTTTACACAAACTCAAGCATGCGATCAGGATGGTTCGTGCAAATCTGTACGTCTGGATGCCATGACATCACTGTACGGATGTGCTCAGGATCATCCAAGGTCCATGCGACCACTTTATACCCTTTTTCAATCGCTTCCACTGCCAGTTCTTTAGTCAAATACGGATAGCCCATGGAAAGGATATTCGCTCCCGCTTCCTGCAGCTGCTCCAGCATCAGCACGGGACGGCCTCCTACGATCAGACCGGTTACTACTGTTTCATCCAGCGCACGTACATGACGAATCAGCTCGTGGTCAAAAGACGTGAGGTAGACCTCTTGCTTCATATCATGCTGCTCCAAGAGAGCCAATACCTTCTCGGCAATCCCCGGATACATGTCGCTCGTCGCTTTCAGCTCGATGTTTAGCGTGCAGCGACCTTTGACCGCTTGCAGTACTTCATCCAGCGTCGGGATGCGCTCTCCTGCGAACCTTTCGTCCAGCCAGCCGCCTGCATCGAGCTCGCGCAGCTGCTCCAGCGTGTGATCCTTGACGAGTCCCTTGCCATTTGTCGTGCGTCCGAGCGTAAAGTCGTGGATGAGCACAGGAACTCCGTCGCTGGATAGCTGCACGTCAATCTCCATTGCCTGAATCGCTGGCTCTGCCAATGCGAGGCGTACCGCTGCCATCGTGTTTTCCGGCGCCTTGCCTGACCAACCGCGGTGTGCCATGCAAATGTTCATGTTGCTCACTCCCCAAATCTATTTATTTTTTCAGCAGCTTTTGCCCTTTTTCCGTCGCTTTTTGGATGGCTTCGTCTACGCTAGCCTGACCCAAAACGGCACGCTGGATCTCCGTCATGATGACTTCCTGCAGCTCTTTATAGCCAGGTACCATCGGACGTGGAGAAGCGTATTCCAGCTGCTTTACTGCCACTTGGAAGTTCGGCTCTTTTTCATAGGCCTTCTTCATATCTTCGGACTCCACTGCTTCGGTCGTTACAGGCATGTAGCCGGATTCCAGAGAGAACGGAATCGTTTGCTTCGTGTCTGTCATCCACTGCATGAATTCCCAGGAAGCTTTTTTCTCTTCATCGCTGGATTTAGCCAGCATGACCAGGTTCGCTCCGCCTGTTGGTGCACCGAAGTTTTTGTTTGCTGGCAGGAAAGCTGTTCCCAAATCAAATTTGGCATTTTCTTTCAAAGAGCGCAAGTCCCCTGTCGAAGTGAAAATCATGCCGACTTGTTGATTGAGGAAATCCTGTTTGGCAACATCCCATGCGTTGTACTTCTCACCTGGAGGTGCTTTCATGACGCCTTCCTTCAACATCCCTGTCCAGAATTCCAGCGGCGCTTTACCCGCTTCTGTGTTGATCGCCAGCTCTTTGTTGTCGTCCGTCAGGATTTTACCGCCGCTTTGGAATACGAGCGCTTCGTAGAACCAGATGTCAATTGGAGTAGAGAAGCCGTAGGTGGCTGTCTTGTCTCCTTCTTTTTTCGTCATAGCCTGAGAGAATTGACGCAGCTCCTCCCATGTTTTCGGTCCATTCGGGTCGAGCCCTGCTGCCTTCAGCATGTCGCGGTTCAAGTACAAGAGCGGTGTCGAGCGGTTGAAAGGAATCGCGTACAGTTTGTCTTTCCAATAGGAGTTCCCTAAGAGACCAGGAATGTACTTTTTCTCTGCACCGTTTGCATATGGCCCCAGATCCTCCAGCACTTTCGCATCTGCGAACGCACCGATCGATCCTACCTCTACCATGGTCACATCAGGCTGGTTCCCGGCAGATACAGAGGCCAGTACCTTGGAATGGTTCTCATAGTAGCTTCCTTGGTACGCAGGCTTTACCACAATATCTTTATGCGAGGCGTTGAAGTCCTTGACCATCTTTTCGATGTATTCCCCGTTTTTGCCGCCGAGCGCATACCAGAAGTCGATTTCCACCGGTTTGCCAGCACTTGCTGCCTGTCCTTGCGGCGCTGCGCTTCCACCCGATTGCGTATTCGTGCCTGCCGCTTCCTTGCTGCTTCCACACCCTGCCAGAACTGCTGTCACACTAAGTACACACGCCAACATGGATACCTGTAACTTTTTCACGAATAGATCCTCCTTTTAATGGGTCCCGCTTATTTGGACTGATAGACAAACGCGCTGATAATGTGCCGCTGTGCGAAGAAAAAGACGACGAGGATGGGCAGGACGAGAATCATGTTGCCTGCCATAATGACGTTCCACTGCTTGCCGCCTTCCGCTGCCTTCAGCATCGAAATCCCGATCGGCAGTGTACGCACACTATCACTGTTCGTCATGATCAGAGGCCAGAAGTAATCATTCCAGTGGTAGATAAAGCTGAACAATCCAAAGGTGACGAGCACCGGCTTTGCCATTGGCACCATGATGGTCCACATGATTTTCCATTCTGAGGCGCTGTCGAGTCGCGCAGCCTCGATGACTTCATCAGGTACCTGCATGAAGGCCTGGCGCAAGAGAAAGATTCCAAATGCGCTGGCGCCAAACGGGAGAATCAGCGACCACAAAGTATTCACTAGCCCCCAGTGACTCATCTCCACGTAGACCGGCAAAAAGATCACCTGTGACGGAATCATTAAGGCAATCAGACTCAGACCAAACAGCAGGTTGCGTCCCGGAAAACGATACCGGGCAAAGGCATAGGCAGCGGGTACCGCAATCAGAAACTGCAGGATCAGGATGCCGCCAGCCACCAAAATGCTGTTCATGACGTAGGTGACGAACGGTCCAGAGCTCCAAGCGATACGGAAGTTCTCGAATTGCCAGGACTCGGGCCACCATGTCGGCGGAAACTGATAGACCTCCGGCATGGTTTTAAAGGCAGTCAAGAACATCCACAGAAACGGGAAGACAAAGACGAGTCCGACAGCTGCCAGCAGCACCCACTCTACCGTTTTCCATGCGGTTCTTCCTACTTGCAACATGAGCGAGTCTCCTTTCTGGTTGAATGTCTCACCGATAATGAACCCTTTTCTCCATCAAGCGGAAGTGCAGCCAGGTCAAAAAGCCTACCATGGCTAGCAGAATGACTGACGCGGCTGAGGCGGCACCGCCGTTGTAAAAGTCCATACCTTGTTCATAGATGTAAAAGACGAGCATGTTGGTGCTGTTGACCGGCCCCCCCTGCGTCATGATGTAAATCGTGTCGAACACCTGAAAGGACGAGACCGTATTGATGACGAGCAAGAAAAACATCGTGGGTGAAAGCATCGGAATGGTAATGCGCGTCAGCGTCCGCCACCAGGGAGAGTGGTCGAGGTCCGCCGCTTCGTAAATATCCTTCGGGATACTTTGCATCCCGGCGATGAAGACCAGCGTGTTGTACCCCACACCCTTCCAAATGCTGACCAGAATCAGGGAGACCATCGCGCTCTTCGTGTCTGACAGCCACGTGTACCCGGGCAATCCCACCATTTCCAGAATGGCGTTCAACAGACCGTACTGCGGGTCCATGAGCCACATCCACAGCATCGCGATGGAGACGAGTGACACGATGTGCGGGCTAAAGACAGCTGCCTGGACAATCCCGTATACCTTTGCCTTCCGATTGAGCCAGAGCGCCAGCATAAAGGACAGGAGGATCCCCAAGCCAACCGTGACGACGGTGTAGATGAGTGTATTGCCCAATACCTGCCAAAAATCTTCCTCCGCCATCAACGCCGTAAAGTTACCGAGCCCGACCCACTCCATCTCTTCCAGGTTCAGCAAGGACCAGTCAAAAAAGGACAAGTAAATCACATAACCGATGGGAAAGAAGAAAAAAAGGGCAAAAAACAGCATAGCAGGAGCGACATACAGGTATGGTCGAAGCCGCTCTACCCAATCGACAGAGACTCGGGCTGCTTGGTTACTCGTTCCGGAAAGCTCTGGTGCAGCTACCGCTTTGTGCATCAGACCATCCCTCCAGCCAATGCATGCTGACCCACTCGTCCAGCACCTTTCCCTATCCGTTTCCCGGTTGCCCGATCAAACTCGTAAATGTTAGCGGCATCTACAACCACTTGTACGTGGGTTCCCATTTGAATCGAAATTTCCGTATCGACTTTGACGACGATGCGTCCTTTTTCCGTCTCCACGTGGCAAAGTGACTCCGCACCCAGAATTTCACGCGAGATCACGGTTCCTCGCAAGACGCGCTGCTCGATCGATGAGGCAGGTGCTGCTGACTCGGCAAGCAGCTGTGCCTTCTCGGGGCGGAATCCCCATACGACCGCACTGTTTTCCTCATCTTTCACAATGTTCATCGCCGGAGAGCCGATAAACTGGGCGACAAACAGGTTGTCCGGTTCCTGATACAGCTCCAGTGGCGCTGCTACCTGCATGATATTGCCTTCACTCATGACGACAATCTGATCGCCCATCGTCATCGCTTCCACCTGATCATGCGTCACGTAAATGAACGTGCTGCCCAGCTGCTTATGCAGACTCGTCAGCTCTACCCGCATCTGGTTGCGCAGCTTCGCGTCGAGGTTGGAAAGCGGTTCGTCCATCAAAAACACTTTTGGCTTCTTCACCATGGCCCGCGCCAATGCCACACGCTGACGCTGACCGCCCGAGAGCTGGGACGGTTTGCGTTTGAGGTACTGGGTCAAGCCGACGATCTCCGCGATTTCCTCTACGAGAACCTGGCATTCTTTTTTCGAGGTGCCACGATTTCGCAATCCGTAGGCAATGTTGTCGTAGACGTTCATCGTTGGGTACAGGGCGTAGTTTTGAAATACCATCGCTACGTCCCTTTTTCCCGGCGGCAGCTGATTGACCGTTTGATCCCCGATCAAGATCTCGCCGCCTGTTGCGCTCTCCAGCCCGGCGATCATCCGCAGCGTCGTAGATTTCCCGCATCCCGAAGGTCCTACCAGAACCGTAAACGATCCATCGGGTATCAGGAGATTAATCCCTTTTACGACCTGTTGATTGGCGAATGATTTGGTTACTTGATTTAACACCACACGTGCCATCTGGATCAGATCCCTCCTTGCATTTTTACAGCCAGCATCTCATCAACAAAGGCTTCAAAATCGACGAAGCGGTAATCCGGAACGGCATGCTGCCACTCTTCTGGTCCATACCATTCCAGCACGACAGCCTGTACGTTTGCTTCCACAGCCGCCAGTACATCGAAACGGCTGTCGCCAATCATCATGGCCTGCTCCGGGCGTCTGCCCAGCTCAGCTAGCGCCTTTTGGACAGGCTCAGCAGAAGGCTTGCCCTGGGATACATCGTCTACGGTGACAATCGACGCAAACAGATGGTCAATTCCTGCCAGCTCCAGCCCGGCCAGTGCAAATTCGCGCTGCTTGTTAGTGACGATCGCCAGTTCATAGCCTGCCGCCAGCAGCTTCTCCAAGCCTTCGCGCACAAACGGAAAGAGCTTCACATGCTGCTCGTGATGTTCCCGGACATAGGCGAAATAGTCATCGAGCACTTCTTTTTTGTCCGGCATACCCGCTGCCTCTGCTACGGCTGCGAGAAAGTCGTCAAACGATTCCCCAAAGCGTCCGAGCAGCTCCTCCCGGCTAAAATGACCGGGTGCGTATTTTTCTGCTGTATGGGCAACGGCATCGATCACGGCGTCTCGGCTGTCCAAAAGTGTCCCGTCGAGATCAAACAACAGGGCGTGAATCATGTACAAAACTCTCCTTCCACAATGAGGGGCTACCTACGGAAACAGCTGTCGCACCATGCTGTAGTACACGCTCCATCTGCTCTCGCTTGCGGATCAGACCACCTGCAATAATCGGGGTATCCAGCATGCTTCTGTATTCTTCGAGAAATTCTGGCAATAGACCCGGCATCAGCTCTACAGCGTCAGGCTGCGTTTCCTGAATGGAATGAAGACCTGACTTCAGCGCATCGCTGTCTACCAGAAAATGTCGCTGTATCGTCAGCAGACCTTGTTTTTTTGCCAGCTTGATCAAGGTATTCCTCGTCGTTACGATTCCATCTGGCTTCACATAGTGGGAAAGAAAGGCGATTCCTTCCCGGTCGTAGCTGATTCCGCCGACACGCTCCAAATGGATAAACACGGGAATGTCGCGGCTTTTGAAAAAGTCGACGTACCCTTTGATCACCCCGATGTTTCCGATGGAGAGAACGACTGCACTCAGATTTGCCTCTGCGGCTTTTTCCAGGTACTTCGCTTCCTTCACCGAAGCGATCAGCTTGTAGTGATCGAGTCTTGCGAGGAATTCCGTTGCATTCATTTGTTTGTCCTCCTTTGCGCATAGCAAAAAACCCTGCGAAACAACAATGCCGAAGAACTCTCGAGGAAAGTGCTTGGGTGTTGCTGTCGGGGGTTTCTCCATGGCTCCAACCGAGGGAAGCTGTTCACTTGTCACTTAGAATGGTAATCCAGCAGCGTTAAGGGAACATGAAGGACATGTTAAAAAAGGGAAAAGGAAATGTGAATTGACAGAATGAGTGAACCGCTCTTATCATAATCTATATTCAAATAATCAAATATTCAAAGATAAGAAGGGTTCTATCATGAAGTGGACAGGAAGATTCGAAGGCTATTCGATGCAGTCGTTTCGAAAGGATTGTGTTTCTGGTTTCATTGTAGCTGTTATCGCACTGCCACTCGGGATGGCGTTTGCGATCGCCTCTGGAGTCAAACCGGAGTACGGCATTTACACCACCATTGTTGCGGGCATTTTGATTTCCCTGTTCGGAGGCTCGCGCTTTCAGATCGGCGGCCCCACTGGAGCGTTTATCCCCATTTTATTTGCCATCGTCATGCAATACGGGTATGAAAATCTGCTATTAGCCGGACTCATGGCAGGGATACTGCTCGTCATCATGGGGGTACTCAGGCTCGGCGCTTTGATCAAGTACATTCCTCGACCGGTGACCGTCGGGTTTACCGCAGGAATTGCTGTGATCATTTTCAGTGGGCAAATCGTACACTTTCTGGGCCTTCGCGACATTCAGAAGCATGAGGACTTCCTCTCCAATATGAAGGAGATCGTGCTTCATCTTTCCACTCTCAACCTGTACAGCATCACGACAGCGTGCATTTGCTTCGCTCTCATCCTTTTGACGCCGCGGATTTTCCCAAAAGTCCCTGGTTCACTCATCGGCTTGGTTATCTCCACTCTCGTAGCTGTGCTATTATTTGAAGAGAACGTCGCCACGATCGGTTCCACATTTGGAGCTTTTCCCGGCATACTGCCTTCTTTTCATTTTCCCGAAATCACGCTCGAGCGCATCCAGACCTTATTGAATCCTGCGCTGGTCATCGCTCTCTTGGGAGCTGTCGAGTCTTTGCTGTCTGCAGTAGTAGCTGACGGCATGTCCAATCAAAGGCATAACAGCAATCGGGAGTTGATCGGCCAGGGGATCGCAAATATTATCACGCCCCTGTTCGGCGGCATTCCGGCTACAGGAGCCATCGCCCGTACAGCTACCAATATCAGAAGCGGCGCTGCCTCTCCTCTGTCCGGTGTGATTCACGGGTTCATCGTCTTGCTGATTCTGGTCTTATTTGCTCCCTACGCCTCACACATTCCGCTGGCAAGCATGGCACCTATCCTGATGCTGGTGGCATGGAACATGAGCGAGCGCAGGGAATTTCTTCGTATACTCAAAACCAAGACCAGCGATTCCATCGTTCTATTGATTACTTTTCTTCTGACCGTATTTACCGATTTAACCCTTGCTGTTGAGGTTGGACTGGTTCTAGCCATTCTCCTTTTCGTCAAACGGATGAGCGGATCGCTGATGATTGCCAAAGCACTGCCAGATCCAGACAGCAAACACCAGAAGGTCATGCCTCACATGGTTTCAGCCGTGCACGACTGCCCGCAAATCAGTATCTTCACGATTGAGGGCCCCTTGTTCTTCGGGGATGCGAGCTTGCTTGAAAAGTCTATCCTCAGCACAGCTGCGTCTTCGTCCGGTATCCTGCTTCTGCGTATGGGAGGAGTTCCTTTTCTGGACACGACAGGGGAGGCAAGTCTGGCGAGCATTGTCCGGCACTTTCACTCGCAAGGCAAAACGGTGCTATTTTCCGGATTGCGGGATCAACCCAAAGCTCTATTGAAACGCACTGGCCTCTACGAAAGAATCGGGGCGAAGAACGATTTCGCGCACACAGGAGAGGCCATCGACAGTGCCCTGACCAGACTGAATCATGCAAAATGCCTGGGCTGTCAGCATTTTGTCTTTCGTGAGTGTTCCGCACTATCCGATCAGGGAAACATCAGGCAGACTGCAGCTGCCCAGAACCGGGAGCTGCCTGCGGATTCTTAAAGATGGAGGATTCTTTCATTGAATTTAGAACTGCAACAGTTTAAAGCTGATTTTTTTAAAGCCTTGGGTCATCCGTTGCGCATTCGCATTTTGGAGCTGTTGTCCGAGGGAGACAAAAATGTAAACGAGCTTCAAACCCTGATTGGCAGTGAGGGGTCAGCCGTCTCCCAGCAGCTCGCCGTCCTGCGAAGCAAAAACATCGTTTACGGAACAAAAGACGGCAACAAAGTGACCTACTCTCTGCGTGACCCGATGATTATCGAGCTTTTGTCAGTGGCCCGCCAAATTTTTAACAACCACCTGATTGATGCCATTTCGATGCTAGACCGTTTCAACGAAGATTAGCGAAATCTCCACGCCATAGCAAAAGCCCAGGACACTATCAAATGTCCTGGGCTTTTTTCCTTTTTTCACTGCACGCTAATGACGGCATCCAGCGCGATCAAGGCTTCTGCCTCAATGGCCTTGGCCAAAGTTTCCGTATGCGGATTGTAATCCTGCAAAAGGTCAGCATCAGCAAAACCGTCGATGGCCAGAATAGATCCGGCTTTCATGCCGCGCAAGGCTGCGATGACAAACAACGCGGAGTTCTCCATCTCGACAGCCAGTACTCCGGCTTTTTGATAGAGCTTGTGCGGGAATTCCAATACGCCGTTGTAGAAAACGTCCAGCGTCAACGTGATGCCTTCTGCGATGTGGAGACCGGAATTGCTAGACTTTGCTGCTTCGACCAGCGCCCCTGCCACTTGGCGATTTGCGATTGCCGGAAATCCCGGAGGCACGAGCTGGCTGGTCAGTCCATCCTGGCGAACAGCTGCGGTGCTGATAACGAGGCTGCCCGGTTGGATCACCTGTTGATAGGAGCCAGCCGTACCCACACGGATGATGACTTCTACTCCGCCTTTAGCCAATTCCTCAAAGCAGACTGCCGCCCCTGGCGAACCGACGCCATGGCTGACAATCGCCACCTCAACGCCCTTCCATTCCCCTGCGTAGCTATGATATTCCCGGTTTTCCGCCAGCTGGCGGTGATTGCCCAGCTTGGACGCGATCAAAGCGGCACGCTTCGGATCCCCACACACAATGACGCGCTTTGGCAGCTCAGCGGGATTTATCTTCAGATTCGTCAGCATCTTAATCAAACTCCTTTTTCTCCCACTCGTCTTCCGGAATCGGCAACGCTTCTCCGGAGAACCGCTCTTCCAAGAACGGATCTCCATTTATATGAAAGCCGTTTTGCTCCCAGAAGCCAGGTTTGTTTTCGTCGATAAATTCAAAGCCGCGCAGCCACTTCACACTTTTCCAGAAATACAGATGCGGCACGACGAGACGCAGCGGCCAGCCATGCTTGTCCGTCAGAGGCTCTCCGTCCAACGAATGCGCCAACAGGACATCATCACGATCCAAATCGCTGAGAGGCAGGTTGGTCGTATATCCTTGGTCGCCATGCAGCATGACAAAAGAGCTTTTCGGCGTCACTCCGATCGCCTGCATGAAATCACGGAAGCGAACCCCTGTAAAGGCATTATCAAAACGGGACCAACGCGTCACGCAGTGAATATCCCGGGTAACTGTCGACTGCGGCATCTCCATGATCTGTTGATAAGTCAGGGTCACTTCCCGATCGACTTCCCCAAATACGCGCAGGGTCCACTCGTTCATGTCGTAGACAGGCACTTCTCCTTCATGCAGAATCGGAAAACGCTCCGTCAGCACTTGCCCAGGCGGGAGACGCTTTGCCAATGCCGGATCGACTGTCGGCACCTTCATTCGTTTGATACGCTCTGCCTTGTTCATCACGCACTCCTCCTTTTGATTCTCTCGTTGTGATCAGCGGGAGCTTTACCTCCTGCCCCCTGCCTGACTTTTCTCTTTGACAAAGAACATCGCAATAATCGTCAATACGTAAGGCAGCATAGAGGTAAACTGTGTCGGAAGGGAAAGGCCTTGCAGACGGATACTGAGTGCATCCATCAAGCCGAACAGGAAGCTGGACGCCAGAATTCCGAGGGGATGAGATTGCCCCATCATCATCGCTACCAAGGCGATAAATCCACGCCCCGCAGTCATTCCTTCCGTGAACATCGTCACCTGCCCCAAAGACAGCTGCGCCCCTGCAAGTCCGCACAGAATTCCGCACATCGTGATCGCCAGCACCTGCAGCCCTGTCACTTTGAGACCGAGACTGCGAGCGGCTACCGGATTAAGACCGACAGCAAGCACACGAAACCCGGTGACGGTCCGGTAAAAGAACAGATACAGCACAATCGCCGCGATAAAGGCGAGGTATACCAGCGGTGAATGCCCGGAAAAAATGTCGCCCAGCACCGGAATATCCTTAATCACCGGAATGTCCAGCTTGGGCAGTCCCGCCATCTCTTTATCGTAAAACGCGCCCTTCACTCCAAAGATCGCTCGCAGCGCGAACGTCGTCAAGCCGAGCGCCAAAAAGTTGATCGCTACCCCCACGACGATTTCGTTTGCCCGAAGTCCAATCGTCATATAGGCGAATAATAGGGAGAATAGCACACAAACCAATGCTGCAAACAAGATGGCCAAAAACAAACTTCCCGTAAAGTGGTTGCCCACAATCGCCGAAAAGGCACCGACCAGGACCAGCCCTTCCAGCCCTACATTAAAAATGCCTACACGCGCGCACAGCGCTCCACCCAATGCCGCCAGCAGGATCGGCGTAACCATCCGAATAGTTGAACTGACGAGGGACCAATCAAGCAGCTCCATGTGATTCTCCCCCTTTTGCCTTGCGTTTTTTCCACCAGTCATAGCTGAACTTGGCAGAAATAAACAGAATCAGCACCGCCTGGATGACGCTCGCCAGCTCCAGTGGAACCTCCGTATTTCGTTCTACCCCCATCGCTCCGGTCTGGAACGCAGCAAGCAGAATCGATGTGAAAATAATGCCGATCGGATGGGAGTTCGCAAGCAGCGTCGCCATCATGCCCGTCCAGGCAAAGTTCGGAACGGTCAGTGCCCCATCTACAAAACGATAGTGAGATCCGAAAACTTCTACCGTTCCGGCCAACCCAGCCAAACCGCCGCTGGCAAACATCCCCGTCAGCATGACCTTGATCGGGTTAATCCCTCCGTACCGGGCAAACAACGGGTTTTGACCCAGCATTTTAACCTCATAGCCAAATGGCGTGAACCGAATCACCCAGAACAACAGGAGAGCTGCCGCCATCGCAAAGAAAAAGCCTGCGTGCACGCTCATCCCGGAGAACAGCTTGGGAAGCCATGCGCTTTTATCGAGCATCAAGGTCTGCGCAAGAGCCGCCGAGCCTGTCCGATCCTGAAACGGTTCGGTCACCAGGTAGCTGGCGAACAGCACGGCAATATAGTTGAACAAAAGCGTCGAAATGAGCAGCGGAATGCGAAACCTCGCCTCCATAAATCCGGCCAAGAGGGACCACAACCCGCCTACTGTAATCCCAACGATGAGTCCTGCCAGCATTTTCACGATTCCTGGTGCCGGCAAATAGATCGCGACGAGTGTCGCACTGATGGCACCAAGCACCATCTGTCCCTCGGCTCCGAGGTTAAACACGCCTGCGCGAAAGGCCAAAGCAAGCCCCAGCGCAATCAGCATGATCGGTGTCGCACGTGCCAGCGTGGAAGTGAAGAAATAAAAGCTGCCAAAGGCTCCCTTCCACATTTCCTGATACGTCCCGATGACCGATTCGCCTACCGCCGCAATCACGATCGCTCCTGTCAAAAGCCCGATCATGACGGCGAGTATCGGCTGAACCAATGACTTACACAGCTCTCTGATCGCTGCCATGAACGTTTCCTCCTGCCATCAACACGCTGATTTTTTCTTCTGTTGCTTCTGATCGTGCCAGCTCTCCGGCGATCCGCCCTTTGTACATCACCAAAATACGGTCTGACAATGCGAGAATTTCGGACAGCTCAGACGAGACGAGCAAGATGCCGTCTCCGCTGTTTCGCTTTTCGATAAGCGCTTGATGAATGTATTCCATCGCGCCAATATCTACGCCGCGAGTCGGTTCAGCCGCAACCAGCAAGGGGGTTTCCTGCCCCAGCTCTCTTGTGACGATCAGCTTTTGCAAATTCCCGCCAGAAAGATTGCCCGCCAGCTCTTGCAGCTGCCTGGAGCCGGTTTTAATCGCAAAGCGGTCTACCCATCCGCGAACCACCTGGCGGAACGCATCGCGCAGGATGACGCCGCGCCGGTAGTAATCAGGCTTGCGCTGATAGCCCATCAACGCGTTTTCCTCGACACTTTCCTGCTTCGCGGTTCCCCACATATAGCGGTCTTCTGGAATGTGCGCCAGCCCTGCCTGACGGATCGACTCTACGGACTTATTGGTCACATCTGCACCCGCCAAATGGATCTTCCCTGCCTGCACAGGCCGCAATCCACTGATCACTTGCAGCAGCTCAGACTGTCCGTTGCCGGATACACCTGCGATTCCTACGATTTCACCGTGGTGAACGGCGAAGCTCACGTTATCCAGCAAGGTTTGCTTCTCTCGCACAGTCACTTGATCTACATGCAGCAGTCGTTTTCCCTCCAAAGGGATGCGCTGGCTCAGCTCTTCCAGCTCTCTGCCTACCATCAGCCTCGCCAGATCGTCGACATTCGTCTCGTGCCGGGAAACGGTCCCAGTCACACGGCCTCCGCGAAGAACGGTAATGCGATCCGATACCTCCATAACCTCCTGCAGCTTATGGGTAATCAGAATGACGCTTTTTCCGCTTGCCGCCAAATTCCGAATCGTCTGCAGCAAGTCTTTTACCTCCAACGGTGTCAATACAGCCGTTGGTTCGTCGAGCACGATGATATCCGCCCCCTGATACAGCACCTTGAGAATCTCGACCCTTTGCTGTTCACCGACCGAGCAGGTAGAGACCCGTGCCTGTGGGTTGATCGGAATGCGGTATTGCTCGCTTAAAGCACGTACTTTCTCCACAGCTTCCTTGCGCCGAAAAAAACCTGCCTGCTTGGGCTCGTAGCCAATCACGATATTTTCCGCCACACTAAACTCTCCAAAGAGCATGAAGTGCTGGTGTACCATGCCAATCCCGTTTCGTATCGCGTCGTTGGGACCGCGAAAGGATACCGGTTTCCCGTTGAGAAGGATCTCCCCTGCCGTTGGCTGCTCCATCCCGTACAGCATCCGCATGAGCGTGGTTTTCCCGGCGCCATTTTCCCCGACGATCGCATGCACCTCGCCCGCCTCCAAGGTGAGCGACACTTGATCGTTGGCCGTAAATTCTCCGTACTTCTTGGTCATCTGCTTCATTTCCAAACGATGTGTCATTCCTGCTCCTCCTCCTCTTGATGCAGCCGAAATACACAAGCGACCGACTACACAGCTGTAGTCGGTCACCTAAATGCACGAATGCTGCCAGCTATTCGAACGAGTCAGGAACTTTGCGCGTACCTGCTACGATCTCGTCATTGATAGCCTTCACTTTGTCGATTACTTCTTGGCCGATGAAAGCGTTCAGCGGCGTTTTGCTTTCGTGGGTCACATAGGTTACGCCCACGCCTTTTTCTTTCAATCCGTAGGTCACTACGCCTGGCTTGAAGCTGCCCTCTACGAAAGATTTCACGGTCTCGTATGCTGCTGCATCTGTACCTTTCAGCTGGGACAAAACGATGTGCTCAGGGTCGATCGTGGTACGGTCAACGTCCTGTCCGGAAGTGAAGAAGCCTTTTTCTTTCGCTGCTTCAAAAACACCCAGATCCCCTACAGCTGCAGCGCCGTTAATGAAGTCAGCGCCTTTGGAAGCCTGGAGCAAAGCAAGCTCCTTCGCTTTTGCCGGGTCAGAGAAGCTGCCCACGTAGTTTACGAGGAATTCTGCATTCGGGTTGGTCGCTTTCATCCCTTCCTGGAAACCGCCTGTCCATTTTTTCAGGAGAGGAATATCCATGGCGACAACCATGCCCACTTTGTTTGTTTTCGTTGCCAGTCCAGCCGCTGCTCCCATCAGGTAAGCCGCTTCCTGCTCGCGGAAGGTAACGCTGCGTACATTTGGCAAATCAACAACGGTGTCGATGATCGCGAAGTTTTTATCCGGATTTTCGGCGGCTACTTTTTTCAAGGCATCTTCAGATTCAAACGAAGACGTGATAATCAAATCGTAGTTTTCCGCCACTGCTACACGCAGGTTTTCTTCAATCGCGCCATGGTCAGTGGATTCGATGCTTTTTACTTCTGCGCCAAACTCTTGACCGGCTTTCTTAGCGCCTTCATCCATTTGCTGGAAGAACGGGTTCACCCCGATTTTTTCTGGCAGGATCAGGGCAATGCGTTTTTTCGCCGCTCCCTCTTGTCCTGCTGCTTGTCCCTCTGCTTTATCTGCTGGAGCACTGCTGCCTCCTGCCGAGCATCCTGCTGCCAAAACGGCGAATGTGGTCAATGCCAACAATAATTTCTTCATGGTGTTCCCCTCTCTAACTGGAGCATTATATTCGTTCTTATCTATTTACTTATGTAATGTACGGTTTTTACGCCAAAAAATCAACAGTAATTACGTACATTTCAACAAAAACCACAGTTAACGTTCGTAAATAAGACAAAAAACGTTTGAAATACAAAAAAACTCTTCCTTTGAGGAAGAGTTTGCGTCCTGAACGGTCCTCTTCCTCATCTTTCAAGACATTTCCCTGTCTTGTAGGAATTGGCACCAGTCTGTACAAGGTACAGTGGTTGCCGGGCTTCATCGGGCCAGTCCCTCCGCCGCTCTAGATAAGGCAGTAAATCTATAGGATTATAGTCAGATATATTCTAGCAGAATTTTTTAAAAATGCAATGATTATTTCAAATCTTTTTACTGCTTGTGAAATGTCTGCTGGAGCCGATGCGATAAAGTATTGAGCTCACCCAGTTCTTCGGTGATTTCCCGTACCCTTTGATGCTGATTCTCTGCGGTGGCAAACAGCTCCTCCAGATTGGCTACAGACTCTTCAGTGACGGCAGTGATCGTCGACATTTCCATCGCGACTTCACTCGAGCGCAGCTTGACCCGGTCCATGCTGGAACGCACATGCTCTGCAGCTGCGAGGAAGTGAACCATTCCTGCCCGCACGGCTTCAATTGATTCAACCGTTTTTACGGCTAGCTCTTTTCCTTTGGAGACAGAGGTTTCCCCGTTTCCAATTTGGAGGACCGCATTCTCGCTTTCCTGATGGAGCGACTTCAAAATCTCCGTGATTTCCTGTGTGGCCGTCGCACTTTGTTCGGCCAGCTTCCGCACTTCATCTGCGACTACAGCAAAGCCTCTGCCATGCTCTCCTGCACGGGCAGATTCGATCGCCGCATTCAGCGCCAACAGGTTGGTTTGCGTCGCGATCTGGTTAATGGCCCCTACGATTTCCTCGACTTTGTTGGCCTGACGATTGAGCTGATGAATAGTTGAAGCGGCCACATTTACAGCCTCCACGATCTGATCCATCTGCTTGGATAGCTCATTCATCATGCTCACACTTTCCGTCAGCCGCAGATTGTTCTGGTCAGACTCTGCCTTCATAGCATTCGTCTGCGTCGTGACATCCACGATTTCCTGATCGATCGACTGGACTTCCTCCTCGATCTTCACCGTCGAATGAGCCTGCGACTCCATGCCCGTTGCCACCTCTTTAAAGGCGAGCATCATGTCATCCGTGTTGCGTTTGGTTCCTTCTGCGTGCACATGTACGTGCTCCGTCGTGCGATCCAGCTGCTCGGTCATCACTTCGATGTGTTCGAGCATTTCTTTCAAACGCTGTTCCTTCTCCTCTGCTTCCTTTCTAGCGGCGTTCGCTCTCTGCAGCGATGCTTGTCCAGCCAGACACAGGTACGTCACCGCTGCCATCATCATCAAAATAGCGACAATCCGCACAGCGAGGTTGATTTCGGTATAATCGCCGGTAAAAATCTGATAGGTGCCTGTGTAGAAGCCGACGAGCGTGGCGATGATCTGCGTAACCCCAGCAAACACCACCAGCTTCCAGTCCAGATAGGCAGCCAAAAAGCCCATTACGATAAAGGCGAGAAAAGCAACTTCCTGCTCTGAGCTAAAGTGATCAAATGAAATAGCATAAAACATGAGTCCAATCGCGACGAGATAACGGATAACCGTGCTGTTCCTACGAATGAAATAATAGGGCGATACGATCAAGGTCACCAGCAAGCCTAACGAACTGACCATCCAGAAATTTACGTTTTCCTGGAAGGCGATCAGTCCGGCCATCCACAAATGATTCCACAAAACAAAGATCATAAAGCCTTCCTTGTTCGTCAAGGTATTCCGTATTAACTGAATCATCAATGTCCCTCCTTACTTTTCGATTGGTATTTCCCCTCCATTATAGATGGTGGATAGTTCCAGCGGATGTGAAATAAATGCGAACGCTAGAAACCACTTTCCCCCTATCCGAATAGGCTGTTATGACAGATACCTATTTGAGAGAAGAAAGGACTAAAAAAAGTGGAATTGAACCGCCTTCCCGTTACCGTTTTGACGCGCACCATCACGCGACCGGGCACATCCATCTACTACCCGCAGCTGTCCGGTCTTGCCAATCAGCAGGCTGAAACACAAATTAACCGAGCCTTGCTGCAAACCGTCCAAGGCCTGATTCACGAACAGCAAAGAGTACAGGTCCAAGGAAACACCCAGATGCAAGGCAGCTACGAAATCAAGAATAACCAGCGCGGCATCTTCAGTGCCACGATGAACAACTACGCCTACACACCGCAAATGGCTCACGGGATGACCTTCCTCGGATCCGTCTCGGCAGATGTCGACACCGGAAAGCTGTTTGCCTTGCGGGACCTCTTCAAACCAGGCAGCGACTACATTAAAGTCCTGTCTACCATGATCAAAGCCCAAATCAAGCAGAGACAAATCCCGACGCTGAGCGATTTTACAACGATCAAGCCCGACCAGGACTTTTATCTCGCGGACAAAACCCTGGTCATCTATTTTCAGCTTTACGAAATCACGCCGTACTATGTCGGATTCCCCATGTTCCCCATCTCCGTGTACGATTTGGAGCCGATCATCAAAGAGGATGGGCCTCTGAGTATTTTGGCAGCGAGTTAGGAAAGAAGCGACACGAAAAGACGAGCTGATGCGCTGGAAAACAGTCGTCAGCTTTCTTTATGGCAGAACTGTGGACGAACGAGGCTTATCCTTCTATCCGCTAAACAAATAAGTATTTACTTATATGAATGGAACTGTTACTATGTAAAATGTACATATTTACTTAAGCAAGTGTATGGATTATCGGACCCGCTTTTATGGAGGAAGGATACTCATGCAATATTACGGACATAAAATCAGCAAAACTGCCAGAGTTTTCAGCAAAAAACTAAACAATGTACTCTCCCCTATGGGGCTCTACAGCTCCCAGTGGGGAATCCTCATGTGCCTGCACTATCGGAGCACGTTGACGCAGGTACAGATCAGCAATTACCTGGACGTAGAAGCCCCAACGATTACTAGGACGTTGACTCGCCTGGAGGAAATGGGCTGGGTCATTCGTGCGGAAGGGGAAGACAAACGGGAGCGTTACGTATCCCTCTCCCCCCAGGCGCAAGCCAAGTTTCCCGAGTGGCTCGATGCCGCCATTCAGCTGGAAAAGGCTGCCCTGCGCGACATTCCCGAGGAAGATCTGGCTACGTTTAACCGCATCCTGCAAAAAATGAACGACAATCTCAACAATCTGCAGCTTGCTGAATCCGAATCGGAACAGGATTCCCCGATCTCTTAAAACAACAAGGCTTCCCTTCCTGAGTGATGTTCATGCAGGAGGGGAAGCCTTGTTCATTGGAATATGCTGTTTGCTATTGCATGCGCTTGATCATGTTGCGCGCCATCCATACCCCAGCGGCACCTGCTTGCGCCAGACCGCGGGTAATCCCTGCCCCATCTCCGCCGCAGAACAAGCCTTGGATTTCGGTTTCGAATTCCTCCGTGAGCTTTGGACGAGCCGAGTAGAATTTCGCTTCTACCCCGTAGAACAAGGTGTGCTCAGAAGCGATCCCCGGAGTCACTTTATCCAGCGCCTCAACCATTTCAACCAGGCTCTTCATTGTGTTGTACGGCAGCACCAGTCCGAGGTCACCCGGTACAGCCTCTTTCAGCGTCGGTTCCAGGAAGCCTTCGCGAATGCGGGATTCTGTCGAGCGGCGACCGCGCATAATATCGCCAAACTTTTGGACGATCACGCCGCCGTTGGACAGGTCATTTGCCCGTTTACAGATTTCCCGAGCATATTCGTTTGGCTTGTCAAACGGCTCGGTAAAGGTGTGGGACACCAAGAGAGCAAAGTTGGTGTTGGTCGAGCCGAGAGCCGGGTCTTTGTACGAATGCCCATTGGCCGCCATGACTCCGCTGTGGTTCTCTACTACGACGTGCCCCGAAGGATTGCTGCAGAACGTGCGGACACGCGTACCTACAGACGTATTGAAAATAAACTTCCCTTCGTACAAATGCTCGTTGATTTCGCGCATCACGACGTCAGAGGTCTCGACGCGCACCCCAACGTCCACCTGATTGTTGTACATTTTCAAACGGCGCTTTTTCAGGATGCTCGTCAGCCAAGCCGAGCCATCCCGTCCAGGTCCAATCACGACAAAATCGCTTTCGAACTCCTCCCCGTTTTTCAGGACGACTCCTTTTACCTGATGCCCCGTTTCTCCCTTGACCGTAAGGATGTCTTCTACTTCCGTCTTAAACATCATGTCGATCCGGTCCTTCAGGTATTCAAAAATCGATTGCAGAATTTGCAGGTTTTGCTCGGTTCCCAAGTGGCGCACCTGAGCGCGCAAAAGCTTCAATCCCGCTGCGTAGCCGCGTTGCTCGATGCTTTTGATCGTCTCCGTCGTCGGATCGGTAATCATCTCTGTCGCTCCGTGCTCCAGGTTGATCGAGTCTACGTATTGAATCAGGTTCAGGACAGTGGAAGGACTCAGGTAATCGGTCATCCAACCGCCGAACTCTGTCGTAATATTAAATTTCCCATCGCTGTAGGCACCGGCTCCACCGAACCCACTCGTAATCGAACAGGCTGGCAAGCATCCGGAAAAATCCTTTTTCCCTGCAGGCGGCGGACAGAGCTTGATTTTTTCCTCCAAAATGGGGCAGCGTCTGCTGTAGATGTCATGCCCTTTGTCGATCAGCAAGACCTTGGCTTTTGGCCATTTGCGAGTCATCTCATAACAGGTAAAAATCCCTGCTGGACCTGCTCCTACCACGATCACATCATACTTCTTCATGTTCGTTTCCCCCTTGTGAGCATGCAAAAAATTCCCGGCCGACGAATAGGGTATGTCAAGAACAACCCCATTCGTAGCCGGGAATTTACGGTTCCCTGTAGAGACCCTCAAACCATATTTCTGAGGATATACGAATTGTTAGATTCATCAAAACCAGTTATGTGCTATCAACAATTTGTATCATAACGGCTACTGTGAATCATGTCAATAAGAGTACACCCATTTATTCGTGTTTACAAAAAATCAGCATCTATTAGGCACAAAAAATCACGATAAAAGACCTAAAATCCGAACATTAATTCCGAACGTTCGTTTTTTCTCGCAAATCATTCTCCACCGTTCGGCAGGAAACTACAGAAAAAGAGGGAATAGGTAGAAATTTACCACTCATATAGTCATTACAAGCTGATAAAAAGGGTGAGGCTAAGCACATGCGGGATTATCGCTATTATCAGTCTCTGTTTTCCGGAATTCCGAAGCCTTTTGCCTTTATCGATCTGGATCTGCTGGAGGAAAATGCCCAGCAAGTGCGACTTCAGAGCAACGGAAAGCAGATCCGGATCGCGAGCAAATCGATACGCAGCGTCGCCATTCTCCAGCATCTTTTGCAATTGGACGAGTGCTTTACCGGGATCATGTGCTACTCGGGACCGGAAGTGCTCCATTTGTGCGCCCACGGCATGGACCAACTGCTGCTGGGCTATCCGATTTGGGAAAAGAGCTGGCTGGAAGCGATTGCGGGCGAGGTAAAAAACGGCCGCAGCATTACACTGATGATCGACTCCCTCTCGCATGTGGAGCATGTAGAACAGCTCGCTCGCCGCACTGGGGTTCGTCTGCCTGTCTGCCTGGATGTGGACATGTCTTCGGATCTTTTGGGTCTGCATTTTGGCGTCTGGCGCTCCCCGATCCGTTCTCTCGAGGCTGCCCTAAAGGTCGTGCGCCGTATCGCCTCCTCCGATCATCTGTACCTGGACGGTATCATGGGCTATGAAGCGCAGATTGCAGGGGTCGGGGATCGATATCCTCGCCGCTTTTTCAAAAATACCGTCATCCGCCTCTTGAAGCAGCATTCCGTACGGGAAATTGCCGAGCGCCGCGCAATGCTGGCAAGCGAGCTTCAAAAGCTGGGGATAGCTCCCCGCTTTGTGAATGGAGGCGGCACCGGAAGCCTGCACCTGACTGGAAAGGAAGAGGCGGTCACGGAGCTGACTGCCGGCTCCGGTTTTTATTCACCCGCTTTGTTTGATTACTATCAGGACTTCCGCTTTCATCCCGCGTCCGGGTTTGCTTTGGAAATTGTTCGACAGCCTGCCGCAAATATCTACACCTGCGCAGGCGGTGGCTACATCGCCTCTGGTGCAGCAGGAAAAGACAGACTCCCCCTTCCCTACCTGCCCCAAAAGGTACAACTGCTTCCCAACGAAGGTGCCGGTGAGGTCCAGACTCCGATCCTCTATCGGGGAACGGAAACCTTGCAGCTGGGCGATCCGGTATTTTTTCGCCACGCGAAGGCAGGAGAGCTATGCGAACGCTTTTCACGACTGTACTGCGTGTCAGGCGGAAAGATCGTGCGAGAAGTCACTACGTACAGGGGGGACGGTTTGTGTACACTGTAAAGCCCGATGCAAAGCGCTGGTCAAACTGGGCTGGCAACGTCAAGAGTCAACCTAAGCAAGTCACTGTGCCAGACTCATTGGAGGATGTCGTGTCCATCGTTCGCGACTGCAAACGTAGCGGGAGGAGCATCCGCGTGGTCGGCTCGGGTCACTCCTTTACCCCCATCGCCCAAACGGACGACTGCCTGCTTTCGCTTGACCGTCTCACAGGTCTGTACGCGGTGGATCCTGCGGAACGTACCGTTGAAGTCTGGGCTGGCACCAAGCTGAAAGATTTGGGGCAGCTCTTGTTTGATCAAGGCTACTCCCAGGAAAATCTCGGCGATATCAACGCCCAGTCGATTGCCGGTGCGATCAGTACAGGCACACACGGTACGGGCATTCGCTTTGGCAGCATTTCTACGCAGGTCGTCGGTTTGACTGTCGTCACTGCGGCAGGTGAAGTGCTGGAGTGCTCAAGGGAGGAGCACCCCGATCTGCTGCGCGCTCTGCAAGTATCGCTTGGCATGCTCGGCATTCTTGTACGCGTACGGCTTTTGGTCGTTCCCGCCTATCGGATGCGCTACCGGAGTATCCGCATGCCTGTCGCCGATTGCCTATCTTCCCTCGATACATTCCGGGAAGAGCATCGCCATTTCGAATTTTATGCCTTCCCCTACTCCGATACCGCCCAGGTCAAATTCATGGATGAAACGACAGAGCTCTCCCAGGTGAATCAGGCCTGGAGCTATATGAAAAAGATGGTCATGGAAAACGCCGTCTTCTGGCTCCTGTCCGAAGGCTGCCGCCTCATCCCTTCCCTCTGCAAGCCCGTCAGCAAGCTCTCTGCTCAAGCCGTCCCCACAGTCGATGAGAGTGGTCAGAGCCACCACCTGTTTGCCACGCCGCGTCTAGTCCGTTTTTATGAAATGGAATACAGCGTACCCGCCGAAAAAATGAAGGCAGTCGTAGAAGAAATCCTGCAGGTCATCGAAGAGAAGCAATACGCTGTTCACTTTCCCATTGAATGCCGCTATGTGAAAAACGACGATATCTGGCTCAGCCCTGCTTTTGGGCGTGACAGTGCCTACATCGCTGTTCACATGTACAAAGGAATGCCCTATCAGCCATATTTTCAAAGGATCGAGGCCATTTTTCAGCGTCATGCCGGCAGACCGCACTGGGGAAAAATGCACACCATGAAAGCGGAACAGCTGCATCAGGTCATCCCCCGCCTCGAAGATTTTCTCGCCCTTCGCACTCAGATGGATCCCGATGGCCTTTTCCTCAATCCGTACTTGTCGGAGTTGTTTGGTGTTCCCGTACGCACATAGCTCGCATCACTCTTGTTGATATACGCAAAAAATTCTGATAGATTGAAAATAGTAGGGAATAAAAAACATTCGAAGCATTCTTCTAGTTGAATCAGAGGGGGAAATACGTTGGTACAGTCGATTGACCGGGCGATGAGCATCATTTCGGTTCTGGTCTCTGACGATAGCAAGGCGCATTGGTCGATTTCGGAGATCGCGGACCAGACAGCTCTCCCTCTCAGCACCGTTCATCGCTTGATCAGCACCATGATGCAGCATGGACTGATCATGCAGGTTCCTGAGACCAAGCAATACAAGCTCGGCTACACCTGGATGGAGATCGGGCTGGGTCTTGTGGACAAAATCGATACACGTGCAGTTGCCCGCTCGGTAATGGAGAAGCTGGCTGCTGAAGTGCAGGAAACGGTGTATTTGAGCTTTCCTCACGGTACGAGCTCGATCGTCCTCGAACGGGTAGAGAGTCCTACCAGTGTACGAATTATTGACAATCTGGGAGAGCGAATTCCGCTGCACATCGGTGCGCCCAACAAAACCATTCTGGCCAACATGGATCCTGCAGACGCAAAGGACATGGTGGAAGAGCTCATCCCGGAGCCGGAAGCACAGCAGGAGCTCCTGAAGCGATTGCCAGCTATCAAGCAAAATGGCTATGCCGTCAGCTACGGTGAAAAAACGGAGGGCACAGCCTCCATCGCAGTACCGATCATCGGCTACAACCACCAGGTGGTCGGCGCACTCAGCATCGGCGTACCCAGCTACCGGATCAACGAGGACCGCTTAGCTTTTCTGATTGAAAAGGCCAAGCAAGCAGCAAGCGACATTCAGCATCGAATCGGCGGACTCGCCTAATTTTTTTATCCACGATACGGAAACTCATTTCACATAATGGAAAACGGAGGCATCTCACATGGGCAAATGGCAAACGAAGGAACAGTTGGTCGATCTATTGTGCAATCTCGTCAGTATCCCGAGCATCACGGGTTCTCCTGCAGAAAAACAGGTACCTGGTTATCTCGTGGAGCAGCTGAGCAACCTTCCCTATTTTCAAGCCCATCCCGACCACGTACGTGCCAACCCGACGGAAGATGAGCGCCATTTCGTCACAGCGCTCGTCAAAAAGGAAGGCGTCCGGGACACCGTCATTCTCGTCAGCCATTTCGACGTCGTCGATGTAGAGGATTACGGGGAATGGCGCAAGCATGCGTTTGATCCAAAGGCGCTCACGCCGCTGTTTCATGCGAATGCCGCCGATATGCCTGCAGGGGTACAGGAAGATCTACAGTCGGGAAACTGGCTGTTCGGCCGCGGAACGATGGACATGAAATGCGGTCTGGCTCTGCACATGTCGATGATCGAGCGGGCATGCGAGGGCGAATTTGAGGGAAACATCCTGCTTTTGACGGTGCCAGACGAGGAAGTCAACTCAGTCGGTATGCGCGCTGCTGTTCCAGCCCTGCTCGCCCTCGCGGAGGAATTTGATCTGAACTACAAGACCGTGCTGAACTCCGAGCCGATGTTCACCCGTTTTCCTGGCGATCAAAACAAGTATTTGTACACAGGCTCCATCGGAAAGGTACTCCCCGGCTTTCTTTGCTACGGGAAAGAAACGCACGTCGGCGAGCCTTTTGCGGGTCTCAACGGGAACCTCATGGCCTCCCAGATCACCTGCGCGCTCGAGCTCAACACCTCATTTTGCGAGGTAGTCGAAGGGGAAATCTCCCCTCCCCCTACCAATCTGATTCAGAAGGACCTGAAAAAAGAGTATTCGGTTCAAATCCCGCACCGTGCTGTCACTTTGTTTAATCTGTTTTTGCTGGAGAAAAAGATGGAGGACATCGTAGAGCCTCTGCTGCAAACTGCAAGGCAGGTAGCGGACCAAATCAGCCAAACCTATTCTCGACAGGCGAGCCTTTTTGCCGAGACAGCGCCATTTACCCCGCGGGACCTGTCCATCCGGGTCATGACGTACGAGCAGCTCCACGCCTACGCAGTCAAAACCTATGGGGAAGAACGCCTGAACCAGCTACAGGCGGAGGCCGTGGCAAACCGCGGCGACAAGGATGACCGGGACATGACCATCGAGCTCGTCGATCAGCTGGCGATCTTGTGCAAGGAGCTGTCCCCGATGATCGTCCTGTTTTTCGCTCCCCCTTTCTATCCAGCGGTCAGCTCACGTCGTCACCCGCTTATCCAGCGCACGACTGCGGAAATGGAAGCTTATGCAGCCGAGCAGCATCAGGTCACACTGCTGCCGCAAAACTACTTCGGCGGCATTTCCGATTTGAGCTACGCGGGCTTGCAGTATCCAGCTGCCTCCATGCAGCCGCTTGTCGCGAACATGCCGCTGTGGGATCAGGGCTATTCGATTCCTTTGCAGGCACTGGAAGCCTTTGATGTCCCTGTCATGAACCTCGGCCCGGTCGGACGTGATGCCCATCAGTGGACTGAGCGCCTGGATGTAGATTACGCATTCGATACACTGCGTGACATGCTGCCGCGTTGCATTCACTCTCTTTTGAAGTAGCGCGTGGGGTATAATGGGGGAAAACCGTCTACGAGGAGGGCTATCGCTATGCAATTTGAAGCCAAGGAAAATGGATTTGTGACCCATTTGTCTTATGGAGACCTGCATGTATCCGGCGACGAGCAATACGGCTTTCGTCCCTACCAGCTCATGGTATCGTCTATCGCCATATGCAGCAGCGGCGTTCTGCGCAAGGTTCTGGATAAAATGAGAATGCCGTGCAGTGACATGAAGGTGACAGCCGAGGTCGTGCGAAACGAGGAAAAGGCAAATCGAATTGAAAAAATCCACCTTCACTTCATAATCAGCGGAGAACATCTGCAAGAGGAAAAAGTAAAAAAGGCGATGGAAACCTCTCATAAAAATTGTCCGATGGTTCAATCGGTTCGGGATAGTATCCAGATCACGGATTCGTTTGAAATCGTAGTTTAAAAAAACCCGCTTCAGGTTCATGGGGACTAATCCCCTGCTCTGAAGCGGGTTTTCGCTGTCTTTAGGCCACTTGCTGGTTCACAGCCTGCTTCTTCTCTTTGCTCTCGGGAATGACCACGTTGAGGATGACCGTAGCCAAAGCCCCTACGGTGATCCCGGAGGAAAGAATGTAGTTCACGAAATCAGGCACACCGTTCAGCGCCTCTTTCGGCAGCACGGTTACCGCGATGGTGCAGAGGATCGGCAATCCGATGACCATCATGTTGCGGTCGTCGATCGAAATATGCTGGATCACTTTAATCCCATTGGCGACAATCGCTACACAAACGATACCGAAGATCCCGTTAATAACCGGCTCAGGGATGCAGGTAATCGCCGTCGACAGCTTCGGCACCAGACCGAGCGCCACCAGAATAATACCACCGGCCATGATTGCCATGCGGCTGCCTACACCTGTTACCGCGATCAAGCCAGCATTTGAGGAATACCCGGTCGTAGGCGTACCTCCGAACAAGGCACCGATAAAACACCCCAGCCCTTCCCCTACTGCCGCACGATTCAGACGTTTTTCTGTCAATTCACTATCTGTAACCGTCGATATCACAAACCAGGTACCAGTCGTTTCGATCATGATGATCATGTAGACAAACAGCATGGTCAGCACGGCACTGAGATCAAACACAGGAGCGCCGTATGGGAAGAACTTCGGCAGCGACAACCAGCTTGCCTCTTTTACTGGGCTGAAGTCTACCGTGCCAAAAAACGCAGCGGTGACCGTGCCGACAGCAATCGCGATCAGAACAGACACGAGGCGGAAAAAGGTGCCTGCCACTTTTGCTCTTTTACCCAGCAGCATACAGGTCATCAGCACACCCGCAGAAACAGCGGCAATGAATACGTTGGTCCAAATAGCGCCAGGTGCGTGATAGATATTGCCCATTCCAATCGGCATGAGGGCGATACCCACGATGATGATCACTGTTCCTCCAACGAGAGGCGGAATAAACTTACGTACAGCTTTGGCAAACCATTTCAGCGGATAGCCCATCAGCGCCATCAGCAAAGCCCCCGGAATCAGGCTCCCGATCATCGCGTTCAAGCCGAGCTTGCCACCGATCGCGGCCAAAGCTCCAATCGGTACATAGGATGGCCCCTGCACAACAGGCAAGCGCAGACCAAATCCGGTCTGAATCAACGTTCCTATTCCCGTTGCCAGAAAACACATTTGAATGAAAAAGGATGTACTCGAAGCGTCCATGGTCAGCAAGCCAGCAATAATAATAGGAGCAATATACAAGTCCATGGCCAGCACATGCTGCATGCCGAGCAAAAAGGCTTTGCTGATACTGATCTTGTCATCGACGCCTACGACGAGTCCCGCGCTCTCGCGATGTTGTTCCACTTTGAAATAGCCTCCCTGAATGAATGATTAGATCAAATAACGAACATTATATCGCAGATTATAAATTATCATTCTGGATTTTAGCAACAAAAATCATTTTGTATTCATCTTAAGCATAATTACGTTCGGTTTTTTGTTGATAAATCCAAATGGAGCCGCTACAATGGGGAGTGTCTCAAGACCTAATGCTTTCAAGCTATCCATGAAGGAGTGTCTCATAGATGATCGTGCAAGATACCGCGCTGCGTAATGAGTGGATTGTTGCCTGTCGCTCGGTGGACGTGCAAGACCGTCCTCTCCAGGTCACTGTTATGGGAGAGAGGGTAGTCCTGTTTCGCAATGCTGAAGGCATCCATGCTTTCAAAGACCTCTGTATTCATAGAGGGGCTGCTTTGTCTCTCGGCTGTGTACGCGATGGCAAGCTCGTCTGTCCTTACCATGGCTGGGAGTATGAAGCCTCCGGTGCCTGTGTCAAAATTCCACAGCTGCCGAGCCATCAAGCGATTCCCGGAAAGGCCCGCGCGATTCCTTTTGGCTGTGCGGAGCGCTATGGATTTGTCTGGGTCAATCTGAACAACAATGCTCCTGACTTCTTCTCCTTGCCGGAATTTGACGCCCCGGGCTATCGCAATGTCATTTGGGGTCCGCAAACAGTGAACGCCAAGCCGCCTCGCATTGTGGAAAACTTCCTCGATGTCGGTCACCTCGCTGTTGTGCATGCAGGCTACCTCGGAGTAGAGACGCATATGGAGATCGGCGACTACCACGTCCACCGCGACGAAAACGGGATACGCACGGACGAAATTGCCGTGTTCCAGCCAGACCCGGACGGAACCGGACAAGCCAAGCACGTTTATTACACCTATGAAATCCTGCGCCCTTTGACAGTGAAATTCACCAAACGCGACCGGGAAACCAGTAACGAAATGTCTATCCTCCTGACTGTCATGCCGCTTGATGAAAATCAATCTGTGGCGTATGGTGTTCTGTCATTCAACTACGAAACAAATATGACCGACGAGGAAATCAACAGCTTCCAGGATATGATTTTTGCCCAGGACAAACCGATTGTGGAAAATCAGAAGCCGGAAGACCTCCCTCTCGATCTGCAAGTAGAGCTGTCATTGAAATGCGACCGCGCCAGCATCGCCTACCGTCAGTACCTGAACGAGCTGGGCGTGAAGCTGGGTACAGCCTAAGCTTCTCGGACAGCAAAAAGACCCGCTCACCTTGCCACATGGACAAGTGAAGTGCACCCCTTAGAATAGACATTGGAAAAACCCCTAGGGAAATCCGATGTAATTCTAGGGGGTGTATTTTTATGGCAATGAAAGGTCAGAAGTATAAGTCGTATCCTGAATCCATGAAAATGGAGGCGATTCGTTTACATCTCGAGGAAAAGTGGACTTATCGGCAGATCACCGAGCACTTTGGTATTCAAGATAAAGACCGTGTAAAGAAATGGATGAAAAAGTATAAACAACTTGGAGAGTTTGGCTTTCTCGATCAGCGAGGTCGACGCCAGGCGTATATCGACCAGGATCGATATGTTCAACAATTGAGGCGGGAGAATCACATGCTAAAAAAGTGTTGGGAAATTTGGATGCGGGAGGTGCAGCACAGAAGTACTCCATCATAAAAGCAGTAGTTGGCGAGTACAGCGTCACGGAACTTTGCAAGCTGTTTGGCGTTTCAAGAAGTGGATACTATGCGTATGTAAAGCGACAGAATGTTGATCGAGACAGACCGGTGAGAGATCTCATCTTGAGTGTGTATACGAAGTATGATGGGAAATATGGATATCGACAAATCCAATTGTTTTTGCTGCACGATCATGGAGTGTGGATCAATCATAAGAAGGTTCTGCGTTTGATGCAAGAAATGGGACTCCGTTCTCGAATTCGTCGCAAGCATCGTAATCATTATGCTTCATCTGAAGGAGGACGAGTTGCTGAGAATGTACTGCAGCGTGATTTCAGAGCACAGGCTCCCAATCAAAAGTGGGTAACCGATATCACGCAGTACCGTGTGAAAGATACTTGGCTGTACGTATCGGCCATTAAAGATTTATTCAATAACGAGATCGTGGCTTATCACATGGACGTTAAAAATGACAGACAACTCGTCCTTCAAACCTTTACGAAAGCCTTTGAAAAGACGAAAGACGTGACTGGACTGATCGTTCATAGCGACCAAGGATGCCAGTACACGTCCTACGATTACCACGACATGCTGCCTACGGTTGGCGCCCAAATCAGCATGTCGAGGAGAGGCAATTGTTACGATAATGCCTCTATGGAGAGCTTCTTCTCGCATCTCAAAACGGAAGGACTCTACCCTTATGATATCCGAAATCTGGATGAGGCACAAAGACGAATTGAAGAATATATCCAATTTTATAACGAAAGTCGACCGCAACGAAAACTGAAAAAGCTGACGCCGGTAGAGTACCGACGCCAGCTTACTGCCTAGGGCTTTTTTCAATGTCCACTAAATGGGGTCTTGACCACAAGCAATGAGTGGGTCTTCTTTTTTAAAAGATAGGTGACAGCAGCCTCGTCAGTGATTCCTGTATCCGTGAGCGCATCGGACGGTTCATGTACTCCTCGATCGTCAGCTCCCGGCAGTCAGCCAGATCGGCGATAAACAGCTCCTCCAGCTTTTCCGCCATCCGTGTGTCATATAAATAGGCATTCGTCTCAAAGTTCAGCTTGAAGCTGCGTATATCGATATTGGCTGTACCGACCGATGAAATTTGGGTGTCCACTACAATGGTCTTCGCATGCATAAAGCCCTTTTCATACAGGTAGCAGCGAACCCCGCTTTTTAACAGCTCTCCCAGATAAGAATGAGTCGCCCAAAAAACCATCAGGTGATCCGGCTTTCCCGGTACCATCACCCGCACATCCACACCAGACATCACTGCCATTTTAAGCGCAGTCAAAATACTTTCATCCGGTATGAAATAAGGCGTTTGCAAGTAAATCGTCTGCCGTGCCTTGTAGATCATTTTCAAGTAGGCATGCAGGATTTGATGCTTTTCCGAATTGGGGCCGCTGGACACGATCTGCACGCCAATCCCATCTGCTGGCCCGTGCGTCTCCGGGAAATAGGTGATAGCCTCTGCCATGCGTTTGGGTGAGGACAGGTTCCAGTCGAGGAAAAAACGCGCTTGCAGCATGTACACCGCTTTTCCCTCAATCCGCAAATGCGTGTCTCGCCAATACCCCAGCTTTTTCTTGCCTACGTACTCGTCTCCGATGTTGAAGCCACCCACATATCCGATCTTCCCGTCCACGATCGTCAGCTTCCTGTGGTTGCGAAAGTTCACCCGAAAATTGATGAAGGAAAACGATGCCGGGAAAAAAGGGACAGCTTCTCCTCCCGCTGCCAGCAAAGGCTTGAAAAACCGAGACGGAATCCCTGCTGATCCTACTGCGTCATACAGGAGCCGGACTTGCACGCCTTCCGATGCCTTTTTGACGAGGATGTTCATCAGCTCGCTGCCCAGCTCATCGTTGCGAATCGTATAGTACAGCAAATGGATATGCTCCTGCGCTTTTTCAATCTGTTCGAACATGTCGGCAAACAGGCTGTTTCCTTCCAGAAACACCTTAATCGCATTATCCTGCGTATAGTACGCCCCATCACTGACCACGTTCATGTAAATCATGTCGCGATGCCGCTCCATCGCAGGGTCGTTCACTTCCAATTTTCCGTTTTCCAGCAAGTACTTCTGTTTATCAACAGCTGTCCGAAAGTGCGAAAACTCCCCCTCCTTCAGACGATACAGCTTCTTTTTGCTCAGCTTTTGACCGAATATCAAATAAACGATAAAACCGATTCCTGGTAAAAACAGCAGCACCATCAACCACGCCCAGGTAGCTGCGATATTGCGCCGCTCCATAAAGATCAGGACAGCGGCCAACATGACATTGCCGATCGAGATGACCGCGACGATTTGTTCGAGCAACAGCATTACCCCACATCCACCTTCATGATTTCTCCCATTTTACACCATTTCCAACCAAGTTTCATCTCGGCCATCCAGCGCACGAGCAGCAAGCCCAAAACCTCAGCCGAGGTCGAGTCGTTGGATGAACTTCTTGGCGATTGGCGAGGACTGCTTTCCCCTTCGCATCGCCCAGCCATAATAGATGGGTTTCTCGTCAGGTAAATCCAGTTCTATGGCGACGATATCCTGGCTGCCTGTAGACACATGCTTGGAAAAGGAATAGTCCAGGCCGACGGTTACCCCTATCCCTGACAAGACCGCATTTTGGATCGCCTGCACATTATTCGAGGTAAACAGGATATCGAATTGCCCATAGTTTGCCTCCAGTCTCTGGATGTGGGCACGGATCTGGTCATCTTCATACAAAATGAGTGTTTGTGCCGCCAGCTGCTCCGGTGAAATCTTCTTTTCCAGAGCAAGCGGCGAATACTTGCTGACCCCTACCACGAGCTTGCCTTCAAACATCCTTTGAAACAAAAGCTGCGAGTCCTGCCCGATCACGTCCTCAGAGAGCACGAGCAGGCCGATATCGAGTTGATTTTGATCCAGCCCCTGCAAGATCTCATGAGGACCTTTTTCAAACAGTTGGATTTTGACCTTGGGAAATTCCTTTTTAAAAGTCGACACGTCATGAATCAGTAAATGCATCGGCCCAGGAATCGTCGCGATGCGCAGTTCACCGCTCACGATACTGCTATAGGCGGTTGCCTCTGCCCGCAGCTCCTCTACCTTTGACAGGATTTCCTGCGCCTTGGAAATGATTACTTTCCCCTCTGGAGTCGGAGTCGCGCCCTTTCCGCGTGAACGAGTAAAAATGACAAGCCCCAGCTCCGCTTCCAGTATGGATATGGCTTGGCTGACGGCTGAGAGGGAAACATAGTAACGCTGCGCCGCTTTGGATAGCGAGCCCGTTTTTGCTGCCTCGACTACGTACTCCAATTGTTCCATGTTCAACTGTTTCATCACCTTATTAAGAAGAACTTAACTCCTACTAATTATATCTACATTTTATTTAACAAGCACAAGTAGTACTCTTGAAGAGAAGAAGATTTCACCGATCTGGAGGGATTGTATATGGCACAAAAACGTGTAGCCGTCATTACAGGTGGAGCGAGCGGAATCGGAAGAGAGACAGCCCTGAAATTTGCCCAAAAAGGCGATCAGGTCGTCGTAGCGGATTTTCACGCAGCAGCTGGAGAAGAGACCGTCCAAATGATTCAAGCAGCAGGCGGCGAAGCGATCTTCGTACAAACCGATGTTTCGAAGTATGAGGACGTTGAGGCTTTAGTGGAAAAAGCCGTTGCCACTTTCGGTCGAATTGATGTCATGTTCAACAATGCAGGAATCGGTCGCCAAACGCCTGTCCCTGATTGGGAATGGAGCCATTACCATGCTGTCATCAACGTCAATCAGCACGGGGTTGCTCATGGCATTATGGCAGCCGGCAAAAAAATGCGGGAGCTTGGCATCAAAGGTGTGATTATCAATACGGCCTCCGTTTTCGGATTCTTGGCTTCTCCAGGTACCTTTGCTTATCACGCCACAAAAGGTGCCGTGATCATGATGACAAAATCGGCTGCTCTGGAGCTGGCTGCGTGCGGCATTCGCGTGGTAGGGGTCGCACCTGGTGCAGTGGATACGCCTATCATTCAAGGCTACAAAGATTCCGGTATGCTTGACTCGATGAAAGCAAAAGTCATGGGCAACAAATTGACTCAGCCCGAGCAAATCGCGGACTCGGTTTATCTGCTGTCTCTTCCGGAAGCAAGCGCGATCAACGGCAGCGTGGTCATGGTCGACGAAGGCTACGCTTCGTTCAAGTAAATCTCTTTCCTCAAAAACGAATACCCCTCTCTATCCAAGAGGGGTTTTTGCTTTACATACATGGGGTTCTATTGCCTGCTTTTATACCAAGTCCAGCAGCTGACCTTTTTTCATGATCAGACGATCGTCCAAATACACGTCTGGTTCTTTGACGACACAATCGATATGAACACCCGCGACGATGGTGCCACCAAAGGTGTTGTTGCTGCCAAATGCTACGTGAATCGTCCCGTATACTTTTTCGTCCTCCAAAACAACTCCGGTAATGCGGGCCTTGTCATTGGTACCGATCCCGAATTCACCCAGCATGCGCCCGTCTTGCTCGCCCAAAATCTGCAGCAGTCTCTCGCCGGCAGCTCCTTCTGTAGAAGTGATACGGCCATTTTCCACAGTCAGCAGCGCCGGGCTGTCCACTTTTCCGATTCCGGAAATGGAGCCGTCGACCACAATCTGGCCATGCGCCGAGCCCTCAACAGGTGCGATGTAGGCTTCCCCGGAAGGAAGATTGCCGGATTCGCCTGGATTCACATACATTCCCGTACTTGGAACACCGGGCCGACTCGCGATGGAGAACTGCAAGCTTTTGCCTTCTTTTTCAATACGTACGGTACTTGCTGCACTGAGCATTTCCGTTACTTTCTCCGTCAAGCTCTTCACTTGGGAATAGTCAGCAGCGATTGCCCCTTCTAAAAACATATCCTCTGTAATGCCAGGCATGGTCGCAAGGCGTGTCCCGTTGGCAGCCGCCTCTTTTCGCGCCTTGGTATGCGTCAACGAATGCTCGGTTACACAAACGACAACGTCAGCGTTTTTCATCGCTTCTGCCACGATTGCCGGCGGTTCCTGTCCACTTTTCTCGCGCTCCTGCATCACCATCAGGACGGACTCGGCACCCAGTTCTCTGCCAGCCTCCCACAGGGCTTGCCCCAGCTCGCGTTTTACGTCGTCGGCGACAACTAGAAAAGATTCGCCCGGTTTCAAAGCCATGCAGCTCGTCAGGATTCCCTTGCTGTTCTCAATCAGTTTCATGTTTGTCCCATCCCTTTCGACTTGATCCTCAAATCTATTATGCCTCTTAAAAACGGGCTGCACAAATAGAAAAGGAAACCCCTTGGGTCTCCTTGTACCTTTTTCATCAAAGCACCAGCTTGACTCCGCTCGCCTTTTGCTCCAGCATTTTGCTCAAAATAGTCCCGATATGAGCGCCTGCCTCGATGGGCGATGTCCCCTGACGATGGATGTTGGAAATGACAGTGCGTTCCGATTCCACCATGCCTTTGCGCGGGCGATAGCACATGTAGGCGCTCATCGAGTGGGCCGTCACCAGACCAGGGCGCTCTCCAATGAGAAGCACCAGCACTTCCGGCTGCAGCAGTTCTCCGATGTGATCCATGCTCGCGACACGTCCTCCTTTGACGAAAAACGGGGTGCCGCAGCTCAATCCATAGCTGGTTAACGAGTCCAGCAAAGCTGGCAGGACATCTCGCAGATTGGCATCGACGGCACTGGCACTCAGCCCATCCGATACGACGATTTGCACTTGCGGCTTCTTTTGGCAGCGCTCCAGGAGCAGCCGCACTCCTTCTTCGTTGAGGATTCGTCCCATATCCGGACGCTTCAAGTAATTCTCGGTATTGTCGTACTGCGTCTCCACGGTAAACAGGGAAAACTCGTCGAGCAGCGACTGCTGCACTTCGCCATACACTGCATCGACCGCCGCTGCATGGTCACGCCGGAGCTGAAGCATGGTCCGGGTCAAGGGACGGACACCGGTACGCCACACACCGATCCGGGCAGGCGTGCTGTCCAAGAGCTCCTGCATGCCTTCCTGCCACTTCGGATTCGGGACATTCGCCCCTCGCTCCTCTTCAACTACGTGGACAGGAGACTCGGAACCAGCGAATGCTTCCGAAGCTTTCGCCGAAGCTTTCGCCGAACCGTTCCTCGCCCTTTCACTCAGCTTTTTCTGCAGCTCTGCGACGACTTTGTCGACCAAATATTCCAGCTGCTGCTCCATCAACCGAACCCCTCCTAGGTTACATAAAAATCGTTGGATCTCCGGCGATCGCCGTCAGCTTGCCATGCTCCATGATCCCCATCTTCTCCAGCCACTTCTCAAACGCCGGGGCCGGACGCAAACCGAGCACCTCCCGGAAAGCGGCGATATCGTGAAAGCTCGTTGATTGATAATTAAGCATGACATCATCTGCCATAGCTACTCCGATGACAAAATTTACTCCTGCAGCCGAGAGCAGGATGCCCAAATTGTCCATATCGTTCTGATCGACCTTCATATGGTTGGTGTAGCACACGTCACAGCCCATCGGCAGACCGTGAAGCTTGCCCATAAAGTGATCCTCCAGCCCTGCCCGGATGACTTGTCTGCTGTCGTACAAATATTCAGGGCCAATAAAGCCTACGACCGTATTGACGATGAAAGGCTGATACTTGCGGGCAAGCCCATAGCAGCGGGCTTCCATCGTCAGTTGGTCGATGCCGAAGTGAGCCTCAGAGGACAGCTCGGAGCCCTGCCCCGTCTCGAAATACCAAATATTCGGACCGGTAGAGGTGCCTTCCTTTCGCATCAGCTCATCGGCCTCATCCAGAAGGGCAACGTCGATCCCGAATGCCTGGTTGCCCGCTTCGCTTCCCGCAAGGCTCTGGAAAATCAGATCAGCTGGCGCGCCTTGCCGGATGGCACGCATTTGGGTAGAGACATGGGCAAGCACACAATTTTGGGTGGGGATCTCCCACTTGTTCATCACCTCTTTGGTCATCAGCAAGATGTCTTTGACGCTATCGGACGTATCGATGACCGGGTTGACCCCGATGACAGCATCGCCAATCCCGTAGCTGAGCCCTTCGTACAGGGCAGCCTTGATGCCTTGGATGCTGTCGGAGGGATGGTTGGGCTGAACACGCGATGCCAGCACTCCTTGCTGTCCGATCGCTGTGTTGCAGTGCGTAATGTTCCGTATTTTTGCCGCAGCCGTAATCAGGTCCAGATTGCTCATCAGCTTGGTTGTGGCCGCGATCATTTCGCTGGACAGCCCTCGGCTGATTCGCCTGATCTCACTTTCTCCCGCCTGATGGCTCAGTAAGTACTCACGAAGCTCTGACACGCTCCAGTTCTTGATTTCGCTGTAGATCTTCTCGTTGATGCCAGCCTCAATCACGCGCGAGACCTCGTCCTCCTCTGGCGGCAGCAGCGGATGGTTGCGGATATCCGCCAACGTCAGATCGGCCAGCACCTGTTTGGCTGCTACACGCTCACGTGAGTCCTCGGCGGCTATACCCGCCAGCTGATCCCCCGATTTATCCTCGTTCGCCTTGGCGAAGATTTCTTTGAGGTCGCGGAATTGATAGGTCTGCCCGAGTACCGTTGTTTTCGTGATCATCTCGTTCCCCCCTTTATCGAAGTGCGTTCATCAAAGGCTAGCGTTTTGACGACGACCGGGATAATCGTGCCGGAGATAGGTTCGCCCAAGTCGATGTAGTCGCCGTACTCGACGCGTACCTGATCGATACAAATGATGTGCGGCTTTCCCTTGCATCGCAGCTCCAAAGCTTGCCCGAGTGCTTTTGCCATATCCGACTCACAGAGGACAACCATGGTCGGACTGTCAGCAAACTGATGACGGTATGGAAGCGCCAGCTCGTCTGCGATCCGTTGAAGCTGCTGATAGGAACAATAGCGGATGCCAGATAAGGAAAGGGCAAACGGGATCTCTGTCGTTCTCTCAAACAAGCGCTGGCCCATGTCGTACACAGCCGCTACCTCTGTATGCAGCCTGCTGGAATCATGCAGATGATCAGCTGTCAGCTCCAGCTTGAGAATCGGGATATTGCGGATCGGCAAAAGCTCCGGCTTGATATGTACCGTAGAACCGCTGATCTCCGTACTCTGCATGCCTGCACCAATCACAGTGGCTCTGACAGTCTGTTCCGGGTCTTTCCATCGCAGCGGGTAAGTCCCCTTTTTCCTCTCCTGCTGCAAAACATACCCAAGCATGGGTCCAAAATCTCCGTATGCGCTGACCTGGGCCAACGTATGAACGGGCCGCTCCGTCATCAGCTGGCCCACCCCTCCTGATACGGACAACTCCTCGATGGGTATCCTTTCTCGCAGATGATGACCAAGGACCAGCAACCCAGACTCTTGCCTGTCTCGTCCCGTTACATAGTTCAGCATATCCCGCACCATTTCCCCGGCAATTTCCCCGATCTCCTCCATTGTGAGCTGTATACCGGGCTGGACTCGCAGCTTCTTAGCCATCAGCCAAGACGTGATGTTGGGTGACACGTACTGAACCATTCCTCGTTTATCCAGCCGTATCAGGCGCCCTCCTACGTGAAAGGTGACGGTAGCGATGGCTTTTCCCCGGTAAAAATAAGCTGCGTTCGCCGTACCCCCACCTATATCCACATTCACAACTGTTCCTTGGATGGACAGGGACCTTTTCTGCGCACCTGCTCCCTTCCCGGCAAGCACGCCTTCCAGGTCTGCACCCGCTGTCGCCACGACGAAGTCTCCCGAACGCTCTGCTAAAAGATGCACAATCTGCTCCGCGTTTTTCTTGCTAGCTGTCTCTCCCGTGATGATGACCGCTCCTGATTTAATGGCGGAGAGGCTGATCCTTGCCCTCTCGTACTCCGCTGCCAGAATCGCACCGATTCCTCCTGCGTCTATTTCGTCAGCGCCGATAAGAGGGGTGGGATGAACGGCACTGGCATAGAGCAGCTGACGCTCCACGATCTGATAACGGGGCAGGGAAAACGTACTGGACATTCGCCCCAGGCGCAGACGGCTGACGATCATTTTTGTCGTGCTGGTTCCCACGTCGATTCCAACGCTTTGGATCCATTGCTCATCCATACAAAACCTCCTCCGACCCTTGACCTAAAAAGCGCCTGAACAGTCGGTATGTTGCTGCCGACTCGTCCAAGCGCCTTTGCTCGCATTCCTATTCACTTCACTTGGCTCCATGATCGATGAGCTGCTCTTTGGACAAGATTTCCTCTGCCACCCTGGCAAGCGGCATGCGCCGTTGCATGCTTGCTTGCTGCAGCCATTTATACGCAGCCTCTTCCTCGAGCGACATGGTGCTCATCAGCTTGCCCTTTGCCTTTTCGATGATTTTCCGATCCTCGATTTTTTGCTTGAGCGTGTGAACATCCTGTTTGAGCGAAACTACCCGCTCCCTTTGGCTCAGTGCAATTTCTACAGCCGGTATCAGGTCTTCCTCCGTGATGGGCTTCACCAGATAGGCAGTCACCCCAGCTTTGCACGCATCCTGAACCAGTTCCCTCTGGCTGTAAGCCGTCAAAAGCAGGATCGAGCTGTCGGAAAAGCCGCGGATGATGCCACTCGCTTTGATCCCGTTCAAAACAGGCATCTTCACATCCATAATGATCAGATCAGGCTTGTGACGGTGAGCGAGAGAGACAGCTTCCTCCCCATTTTTCGCTTCAGCCACTACCAGATACCCTTCTTTTTCGAGCATCTCCCGCAAATCCATGCGAATGATGGGTTCATCATCCACTACCATAATCTTCGGCTGTGTCATCGTCACCCTCCCTTGGAACTGGATACAGGATCGTCACCTCGGTACCCTCTCCCGTATTGCGAAAGTGTATCGTGCCTTCCAGGTCTTCCTTGACCAAAGTATCCACGATTTTCAGTCCCAAATGACCTTTCTGCTGTACCGTCTCTCCGCCCGGCAGTCCCACTCCGTCGTCTGTGACCGACAGGCTGATAAAATCATCCTTGGTCACGAGTGTCAGCGTGATTCTCCCTTCCTGCCGATCTCGAAACCCGTGAATCATGCAGTTTTGGACGAGCTCGGTGACGATCAGGGCAAAAGAGGTCGCTTTATCTGACGGCAGATAGACGGATTCTCCCTTCACGACGACCTGTATGGCCTGCTCGGAGGGCCGCATGGAGGAGACGATCATTTTCGATACTTTGGTCAAAATCTCCTGGAAATCGATCTGTGCCAGTCCATCCTGCGCCAGGTATTCATGTATGATCGCGATGCTGTTGATCCGATTGATGCTCTCCCTGTACACCTTTTCCAGCTCGCTGGAGGACGAGCGCCTCATTTGCAGACGCAAGAGGCTCGAAATCGTCTGCAGATTGTTTTTGACGCGATGGTGAATTTCTTTAATGACAGCCGATTTGATCATCAGCTGCTTTTCCTTTTCCCGTATGTCGGAAATATCCCGCAGCAGGATGATTCCCCCGATAATGTCGGGCTTGCGTACAGCCGAGACAGCTTTCATGAGCAGAAAATGCTTTCCTCTCGACAGCTCCTCCTGAATGTACCCACCATGCCGTACAAAGTTTTCCGGGGAAACTCGCCAAGAAAAAATACGCTCGATGCTCTCGCCTTTTGCAGGCTCCTCCAAACCGATCAAGGAAAGCAGCTTCTCGGCACGGCTGTTGGCATAGGTGATGATCCCGCTCTGGTCAAACAGAATCATCCCCTCATGCATCAGCGATGAAATCGGCATGTCTGGAACGGCAAACTGGATCAGCGTCTCACTTAGCTGCTCCGTCGTTTCCTTGAGCATTTCTACATTTCGTTCCTGCTCGACCTGCTTGGAAATATCCTGTTCCGTAATGAGGGTGCCGATCGTATCCCCCTTGCCATTGGTAATCGGCACGACACTCTGCCGCATGACGAACTGCTCCTGGGAAACGCCGCGCGATCCAATCACTGCCTTGCCCGTCGTCAGACAATACATGACCGCAGGCTCGTTCACCGCCGTCGCCAGCTGCCCTACGACGGAGCCGCTGTAGAGGGACCGTGCCGTCTTCGGTGACGCCTGTGCGATCACCAGCGCGGTGCATTTATCCTTCGCCAGGCAATCGATGAACATGTCTGCTTGGGACAAATCCGCAAAGATCTGGAGCTTGGAAGCCAAATCCTCAATAATCGGGATATCTTCCTCTCGTATGGAGGTAGCCTGTCTACAAAGTTCCCATACCGTTCGCATACGTACCTCTTTTCACCAGCTCGCTTTTTATTATCTTAATTTTCCCACAATAAACCCCGAGAGAAAAGAGCCCTATTTACTCCTATGGGCTTGTAAATAAGCCTTCAGTTCACCTATCCCGTCCCCTGTACGCGAGGAGGTAGGAAAGATCAGCCCGTCCCCCAACGCCTGCCGCAAGCAAGCCTCTGCCCTCTTTAGATCCGCAGCCGGATGATCCGTTTTGGTAATGACGCCGATGCAGGGCTGGGCAAATCCAAGCGAAAAGCCAGGCGGAAAGGCATTGCGCTCACGAGTAGCGTCCTGCACCATGACGATCAGGCTCGCTTCCAAGGCAGTGGCCATCAGCGTTCGATAAAACATCGGGTTTTCGCTGTACTCTCCCGGCGTATCGATCAGCCAGTCCCGATATTCCAGCGCTTGTGTCTTTCTGGCTGGCTGCTCGTCGTTGAACAGCGCTTGCACCAGCGTCGACTTTCCCGCTTCGATCGCTCCAATCACCATCACTCTTTTTCTCATGACTTGGTCACCAGCGCCGGCGTAAATCTCAGCTTTTGGCTGAGCACTGTATTGACAGCCTCTACTGCCATCTCGACTGCCGAGACGTCCCCGACTACGATGAGCGAGCCTGTAAAACGGTCGAGAAAGCCCAGCTCCACACTGGCAGCCTTCGTCGCGATATCTGCCGCAATAATAGCGGTCTCGGTGGGAGTTAGCGTCAAAATACCGATCGCCCCCGCCTCTTTGATACCGAGCTTGGTATAAAGCATTTCATCCGGATTGGCGATCACGTGCGCCAGCGTGACCTGTTTTCCCGGCACGAATTCCTGTATGACCCGCGAACGCTCCTGCTCCATGCTAATCTGCACCTCCCGAGGCTCCAGGTACCTCATACGAGTCGACGATCCCTACAATCACCGCATCGATCGGGACGTTCTGGTTAGAAAACAGGATGCGAGCTGGCGTACCTCGCGAGACGATGACCTGCTCGCCTATCCCTGCGCCAATCCGATCCGCTGCGATAACCGTCTGCCCGGCATCCGTACCGCGCCAATCGATGGGCTGAACGACCATCAGCTTCAGATTCTCCATGCCAGCTTCCTTCTGGGTCGCCCACACACTTCCTATGACCTTCCCTAAAAACATGTGCAGCTCACCCTCTCTCTATGTAGCTGACGGTTATTCCTCGTTCGCGCATGCTATCGTGCGCCAACGGGGAGACAATCGCTCCCTGCCTCACATGCAGCGTCGTATGGCGAAGCTGCGGCTGTGAGCGGATCCAGTCGGCGGTCAACAGCTTGCCGGAAAATACGGCTTCCGACTCGTCCAAAGCGGTCGCTGTCGGCTTGCCAGCCTGCTCCCCTTCCTTTGGCAGCTGCGACCTCAGCTTGGAGACGACACGCTCTGCCAAACGTTTTTGTGGGGCAAACTCGATACCCAGCTCCGTCAGCTCTTGTACATGACGCTGGAACAGCCTTTCATACGCAGGTGGCAATGTCAGTGTCTGCAAGGTACGCCGATCTGCACGCTTGATACCGGGCACATCCGATCCCGCGATCACGAATTTCCCCAGAACCAATGCAGAAAAAACGATTTCTGCCTTGATCGTGCCTTTGCGTCCTGCAGCGATACGAGCCGCATTGTCGAGATCCAGCTCCGGTATGACGATACCGTCGTAATCTTTCGGCACTTCCAGAGGAGCGGGGGCGAACTCATCCGCCGCCAAGATTTTTCCCGCTCCTCCACATTCGATTTTGTGCATGCCCAGCCAGGAGGACGTCTCGCCATCCAGGAACAAAAGGTCGTGGCAAACTCCGTTGTTCTTCAAATGGATAAAATGATCCAGAAAGGCTTCGTGCGCCTGGCTGTCGCAAAAAACATACAGCACACGTGGAGCTTGCTTGACCTTTTCCTGCTGCAGCGATTGCAGAATTTCTTTGGTAATGGATGCGACCATCTCTCGGACGTCCACCAAGTCTCACCTCCGATACCCCGGGTAAAGCTGACCGTTTTTTCCGATGACTTTTACCCGATCACCTGTCTTCAGATTGGCAGCATTGCCTTCATCCAAATCTACGTGGAAATCAAGCGCAAATCGCGGACTGACGCGAACAACGACATCCGGATATAAAATCGGGCGATCCGTCTGCGTCTCCAGAATGAGCGTATCCCCATCCTTTACTTGAAAAAGCCGCGCTTCGTCCTCCGACATATGAACGTGTCTTTTGGCTACGATCACGCCTTTCGTCAACACGACGGTTCCTTTTGCTGTTACCAGCACCATTCCGGGAGTGCCTTCAATATCACCAGACATTCTCACGGGCGCGTGAACACCCAAAGCAAAACCATCTGTACGGGAAATCTCTACCTGCGTCGCACCACGGGCTGGTCCCAGAATGCGGACCCCGTGGATGCTTCCTTTTGGACCGACCAGCGTCACGGTCTCCTGGCTGGCAAACTGGCCAGGCTGCGACAGCTCGCGCATCGGGGTCAGTTGATGTCCTTCCCCGAAAAGCCTCGCTACATCCTCCGGCGACAAGTGCACATGACGATTGGATACGCCGATGGGAATCTCCGAGATCGCCTCGGCAGCTTGATCGGTGGAAGGCTGCTGTTGTTCTTCAAAGGCACTCACTTGTATCCCTCTTCCCTTCAAGTAATCTGCCGCTGCGGGGGTTATTTTGTCCCCCTTCCTCAGATAAAAGGGGTTCGGTATTCCTGTTTTATGCATGGCTCTGAGGGATGCTTCCGTGATGACTGCCATACGGGATTATCCTTCGAGCTTTGGCAAAATCAATTCAATGTCTCCATGCGGACGCGGAATCACGTGTACGGATATGAGCTCTCCCACTTTTTCGGCAGCAGCGGCACCTGCGTCCGTGGAAGCTTTGACAGCGCCTACATCTCCGCGAACCATGACAGTCACCAGACCGCCACCCACGTGGACCTTTCCGATCAGCTTCACGTTTGCTGCCTTTACCATGGCATCAGCTGCTTCCACTGCTCCTACCAGCCCTTTTGTTTCCACCATTCCCAATGCGGACATTTCTCCTGCCATTTCCATTCCTCCTTACATGTATAGACAAATTTGTCGTGGTTTAAGACGTCATTTCCGTCAAGACAGACTTGATGATGGTTTTGATCTCTTCGCGGCTAAGGCCAATGCCCCACTCCGTTTCCTCGCGGAGCGCTTGCGGCTTAGGTTCTGCTGCCGCCGCTTTTTGCATCTCCCGGATACCAAAAGCAACTCTCTTGATATTCATCAGATGCTCGGGACCGATGTTGTCCGACGTAATGTTGTTGCCAAAAGATCCACAGCCCAGCGTCAAGGACGGCTGAATCCCGGTTGTCGCGCCGATCCCACCAAACGTCGTTCCTGTATTCACGGTGATTCGCGATGCGGGCATCGCAAGGCCGTACGCGGCAATGACGGCGTCGTCCTGCGAATGAATCCCTGCAGTGTGACCGAGCCCTCCCAGGGTAAGCAGTTCATGGCAACGGGCAAAGCCCTCCTGCTGATCACGAACCGTATACATCGCGAGGATCGGGGCAAGCTTTTCGATCGACAGCGGATAGGCTTTCCCTACACTCACCTCTTCTGCGATCAGCACAGTTGTCTCCTGGGGAATCAGGATGCCTGCCATTTGGGCGATAGCTTGGGGAGATCGACCGACGATTTTGGGATTGAGGGAGCCATTGACCATGAGGAGATCTGCTATCTTCTCCCGCTCGAAATCGTTCAGGAAATAGGCACCTTCCCTCTTCAATGCTGCTAGAAACGGACGTTTGACCGACTCCTCGATGACCATGGCCTGCTCAGACGCGCATATCGTTCCGTAATCAAACGATTTGCTCTGGACAATTCGCTTGGCCGCGGCAGGTAGGTCCGCACTGTGATGAATATAGACCGGCACATTTCCCGGCCCTACTCCATAAGCCGGTTTTCCCGAGCTGTACGCTGCCTTGACCATCGCTGAGCCGCCCGTGGCGAGTATCAGGTCAGTCAGCTTATGGACCATCAGCTCATGCGTAGCGGATAGGGTGGGCTTGCTGATACAGCGGATCAAGCCCGCAGGCGCACCTGCTTGCACAACCGCCTCATCCATGACCTTGGCAGCCGCAAGCGTACAGGCAGCAGCAGACGGGTGCGGGGAAAAAACGATGGCATTCCGTGCCTTGAGAGCGATCAGCGATTTGAAAATAACCGTGGATGTCGGGTTCGTCGAAGGTATGATTCCGGCTACGACTCCGACAGGCTCAGCCACTTCCCAGACGTTGTTTCCCTCATCTTTTCGAATGAGGCCAACTGTACGTGCGTTTTTGATCCACTCGTACACACGCTCTGCGGCGAATTGGTTTTTGATTTGTTTGTCCCGGATGTTGCCAAAGCCGGTCTCCTCAACGGCCAGTGCCGCCAGCCTTTCTGCAGCATCTACACCTGCCCGCGACATCGCTGCCACGATCGCATCGATCTGCTCCTGGCTGTACGCAGCGAACTTTTTTTGCGCGTCCTTTGCCTGCGTCAGATGATTCCGCACTTCCTGTATCGCGTACAAATCCGCATCCAACGTCATGTTTCTAACTCACCTCCCCCTTCCGGCACTTCTTCCGGGAGAGATACCGACTCTTCCTGGTTCTTTGCCTGACTGATGAGGTTTTTCACCATTTTCGGCACATTCTCGTCAGGGCGTGGGATGACATGAGAATGCAGCAATCTTCCCACACGCCTTGCTGCATCCGCTCCTGCATCAACGGCGGCCTGCACGGACGACACATCCCCGATCACGTAGACCGTCACGATCCCTGCATCCGCGCCTTCGTAGGTGACGACCTTCACATTTGCAGCTTTGGCAGCAGCGTCAGCGGCAGCGATCAGCGCGGGCAGCCCCAAGGTTTCAATCATGCCAAGTGCATACGCATGCGCTCGCATCTTCCCATTTCCCCCTTTCCAAAGGGATACTCCCTACGTTATAGCTTGACCGGTGCGGCAGCTATGCTTCTCACCGCATCAGCGAAGGCGTCAGCAGCTGCCCGGCAAGCGGACTGGCTTCCGGAGAGCAGCGCTCCCCCGAAGTTCGTCTCTGTCGGCGGTCCAAAGAATTGCTTGATCTGCACATCCGCCGCTTTCAGTGCAGCATCGATCCCGTACACGGCTTCGAGTGGAGGCGCGATCAAATACGCGAGCGGCTCTCCCTCCGGAACACCCGCTACCTGCGAGAGATAGCTGCCGCTGCGAGAGACGACATGGGCGTAATAGGCATGTGTGCCCTCGTCATTCAAGGAATAAAAACAGGCTCCACTCTCCATAAAGGCGATAGCCGCATCCAGTCCGCTCTGCACCTCTGATGGCGTGGCCCCCCCGATGATTCCGATGAACTCGCCGGACAACGGACCTGACGCGTGACCTGAGCCCGCATAAAACGATTTGGCGTACACGACCTCCACGGCTGCCTTTTTCGTCGCTTCATCGATCGCGGTGTAGCCCACATCATCGATGGTTGAGGTTAACAGCCCTAGACTTCGGATACGGGCGGGCAAATTCAGCTTTTCGGCAAATTGTGAGTCGACATTCGGTATCGTCCGAACAGCCAATGGTGTTGCCCGAATGGGTTTTTCCATCTGCGTCACTCCCCTCCGTCCAATCCTTGCTCGAAAACGCCAAAAAAGGCGCCAAAACGTAAGGAATTCTCCTCATGTTCATGGCACCTTTGCCTTTTGTTTATTCACTTGTTGAAAGCGTTGACTTGCTTCAGATCGAAACTGGTTCTTTTTTACAGTATGACAAGACCCCTTCAAAAATGCAAGAAGCCCTTCCACATTATTTTCTTTTTTCGGTCATTTGACGGACACAAGCCCGGGTTACCTTTGTTGTGTAGCCGAGATGGACAATCCGGCTCACCACTTACAACAACCCATTTTAGGAGGAATAAGAAATGAAAATGAAAAACATGGCAATGGCAGTAATGGCACTCGCAGTATCCGCAATGGCAGGCTCTGCTTTCGCAGCAGAGGTACCAAGCAAGCCTGTGAGCAGCACGAATACGGTGAAAGCTCAACTCGTTACTATGCCTGCCCTTTCTTTGGAGCAAATGGCAAAGGAAAAAGGCATCTCCGTCGAAGAGCTGATCGCGCAGCTGAAAAAAGACGGCGAACTGAAAAATTTGACGCCCCTTCAAACTGTCAAAATCAAGCCAATTGATGCCAGTGAAGGGAAAGAAGGAAAACTTGTAATGAAGACGATTCCCCTGAAGGCAGCCGACGCGAAAGGGAATGAAAACGAAACGGCGATGCTGAAAATCATCAATCTCGAAGACATGGCGAAGGAGCAAGGTATTACTGAGGATCAATTGACTGCGAAGCTTGAGAAGAAAGGAATCATCACGAAAGCAGTCGCTACCTTCTCAGCAACGTTTGATCTGGAGAAGATGGCAAAAGAACAAGGTATCACTGTCGATGAGCTCATTGCGAAGCTGCAAAAAGAAGGCAAGTTGACGCAAGCTGTGAAACTTGTACCTGCTGCTCCTGTTCAAGAATAGAACCATAGGGGAGCTTTCGCCCTCTGCATAAACCAAAAGCCTCTGACCGCTTTGGCTAGAGGCTTTCTCTCTTGCACGACCTGACTCATATTACAAAGTCAAACCGCCATCGATCGTAACGATAGAGCCTGTCATATAGCTCGATCCAGGCGATGCGAGGAATGCGACCACGTTTGCCACTTCGTCCGCTTCCGCCATGCGACCGATGCGCGGAAATTGAATTTCAGGTACATGGCCGGTTTCTTCGATGTCTTTTTGCAAGCCTGCGACCAGACTGGTAGTCACCCCGCCAGGGCAAACGGCATTGATCCGCACGCCCGTTTTTGCGTATTCGATTGCTGCCGATTTGGTCAGTCCCACCACTGCATGCTTGCTCGCGGAATAAGCTGACATGCTGTGCTCGCTTTTCAGTCCGGCTGTAGATGCCGTGTTGATAATAGAGCCTGCACCTTGCTTGACCATGACCGGGAGCACGTATTTCAAACCGAGAAATACTCCCTTTACATTCACGGACATGACTCGTTCGAATTCAGCCTCTTCTACATCCTCCAAAAGGCTGGGTTTTTGGATAATCCCGGCATTGTTGAAGAACACGTCGATGCTGCCGAACGCCTCCAAAGCTTTGGCGACGTAATTTTGGACGTCTGCCGAAACGCTCACATTGGCTTGCACGAAGATGCCTTCGCCGCCTTTTTCCTTGATCATCGCGAGCGTTTCTTCACCGGTTGTTTGATTGAAGTCAACCAGCACCAGCTTCATACCTTGCTCAGCCAGCTTCAGACTGGTCGCACGGCCCATGCCGCTGCCTGCACCTGTAACGACGGCTACTTGTCCTTGTTGATTCATGATTCTCTCACTCCTTTGATTGCTCATGTTCTTCGAGATTCTTTACCATCCGTTTATAAGAGCCGAGCAGGCGGCTAATCTCTTCGTCTGAAAAGCCACTCCAGATCGCGTCCGTCAGTGAGCGGTAGCGCTGGTTGATAGCCTCGTGGATCTCCTGGCCCATCGGCGTAATTGCCAGCAGCGTAACCCGCCTGTCGCTTTCGGGAATCTGGCGTTCAATGTATCCTTTGCTAACCAGTTTATTGGCGAGATTGGTTACAGCAGGCAAAGTGATCGACAATCGCTCTGCCAAATACGAGCTCTTGACTGCACCTTCTTCCGCCAAGATCTCCAGGATGTACACCTGCGATCCAGACAAATCGGCATCGATGATCTTCCCGTAGGAAATGACGAATTTCCGCATCATGATAGACAGCTGCCTCGATAATTCTTCCCGTTCTTCTTTCATCGCTTTGACAGTGTCACCTCTTTTATTCACTGTTTTAATAGTTAATACTTTTAACAATTAAAATGTACTCCTTCTCCCCCGCTTTGTCAACCGCATGCCCACCGCCATATTGCAGACACACAGCTCGCCTACAATAGATGGGCTTCATCCAAGCACATGCCATGTTTGATGTGCTTTACAAATCATGCCAAACCATGCGACCGCTCTTCTTGCTATCATAGGTGCAAGCAAACGAGCAGCGACTTGATAGAAATGAGGTAAACCAGTAGTGAAACGAGTTCTAGTCATTGAAGACGAAATGCCGATTGCCCGGCTGGTCCAGGTGTATTTGGAACGGGCTGGTTACGAAGTACGCTGGAGCCCAGGGGATGAAAATACAGTACATACATTTGTGACTTGGAAGCCGGAATTGGTGCTGCTCGATCTGATGCTGCCCGATCAGGACGGCTTGGACATCCTCGAGCGTATCCGGCAATACGGGAGCTGCCCGGTCATTATTTTGACCGCCAAGGGCTCTGTTCCCGACAAATTGCAGGGGTTAAGTCTCGGTGCCGACGATTATATCGCCAAGCCGTTTGATCCAGAAGAAGTCGTCGCACGTGTTCAGACTGTCTTGCGCCGCTCCACCTATATCGCAGAAGCCGATATGATCCGGCTCGGCAGCCTGACGATCGACTTCAGTGCTCAGCTGGCTTCCTTGGGGAAAGAACCCGTTTCCCTGATGCCCCGCGATTGGCAGCTTCTCGCGTTCCTCGCCCGGCACCCGAATCAATGCTTTAGCCGGGATCAATTGCTCGACCAAGTGTGGGGAATGGATTTTGAAGGAGGGGATCGATCTGTGGATACAGCGATAAAACGAGTTCGCAAAGCGCTGCGCCTCTGGTCGGAAACAGAGGGTGAGATCAGCACCATTAGAGGAATGGGGTACAGCTTGCGTGTTTACTAAATGGCGATTCTCCCATAAGTCACCCGTCACCTCTGTCCCTCTGCTGCGTTACTGGACGTGGCGCTACGCGATGATTCTCTTGGTCATGCTGTTTGGGATCGGCCTGTTCGGCATCTATTGGATTCGGGAAAATACGATGGAGCAGCAATTCGAAATTCTCGAAGCGAGAACCTATCTGCTTGCCGATTCTTACGCGAAGGCAGCCCAAGTCGTTCCAATGGAAAAGTTGAAGGCTACGCTCACGGTTTCACCTACCACGTTAACGACCAAATCCATTGAAACGGCGGCTGCCAGCAGCCCAGCGCCAGCGGATTCCGCTGAACCCAAGACAAGCGCGTACAGAGCTGCTCTCACATTGAAGGTCATGCCCGCCATACCGCTCAATCATATCGTGCAAATTTACGATGAATCCAACAAGCAAGTGATCAGCTCAACAAATCGTGTAGCCGACACGAAAAACAGTACATTGCCTGCCCCTGTCACTCCTGACCCAAACCCCAAGGAAACGCGGGAAGTACTCACGACACAGGACGGAACCTGGCTGCGTGTCGGCGTTCCTTACTACCAGCAGCAAGCAGTAAGCGGTGTCTATTATGTGAGCACCAAGCTCAATACCGACCTGGTCCAAACCTATATTGTGATTATGGCTTCCATCGGCGTGATCACCCTGTGCGGATGGGCGATCGTCTACGTCCTCTCCCGCTCCCTGACTCTCCCCCTGCGTCAGCTGGCTGTAGCGGCCCAGCAAGTATCGGACGGCAATTACCGTCCCGAGCTGCCGGATGCGACCAGTATCAAGGAATCGGAGATCAGTCAGCTTGTTCACTCCTTTGACGACATGACCCAAAGGCTTGGACAGCTTGAGCGTATGCGGACCGATCTCCTTGCTGGCGTATCCCATGAGCTGCGGACACCCGTCACCTCGATTCGCGGCATGATCCAAGCAGTCAAAGACGGTATCGTGACCGGGAAAGAGGCGGACGAATTCATGCAGATCAGTATGGATGAAGCCAAGCGTCTACAGACCATGGTGAACGACCTGTTGGACTTCACTTCCATGGAGGCAGGAGCGATTGCAAAAGAAACAGCCTCCGTTCATCTTGCCTCCTTTATGCATCAACTTGTCTCACAATGGCGTGCTGTACCCGCCTATTCTGAAGTAGATGTCACGATTGTAGTGATACCCGAAGAGATCGTTTGGACCTGCGACAAAGCCCACCTCACCCAAATTTTGCTAAACCTTTTGAACAACAGCGCTGCTGCAGGAGCGTCGTCGATCAAAATAGCGGTAGAGCAGTCAAAAAACAATCTCGTCATCGATCTGGAGGACAACGGAAAAGGAATCCCGTCCGAGGAAATCCCCTTTATTTTCGAACGATATTACAGAGGGGACAGCAAGCGAAAGAAAAAGTATGGACTTGGCTTAGGATTGACAATCTGCCGCATGCTCGCGGCCACGAATGGCGGAGATGTGAAATTGCTCGAAACCTCCACACAAGGCACTTCCTTTCGCATTACGCTTCCCACCTCCGACAAATGATCCTCTCTTATTCTCCTTCTTCCTCTACAATGTAGAGGAAGTTTTTTCTTTTCTATCGAACCGATCTGGACATGGCATCGTTACCTTTACAAAGTAGATAGAGGTCAGGAGAAAAAGAGGTGTGCCTGTCTCATGCAAAACTGGAGTGACGCGGACCTGATGCAACTCGTTATGCAAAAGCACCGTCCTGCGCTGGAAGACCTGTACGACCGCTACATCAAGCTTGTCTACTCATTTGCGCTCAAAGCCACGCAGGATGAGCAGCATGCCAAAGCAATCGTGCAGGCGGTATTTACCCGTCTGTGGACCTCGGAAACCGGCTACAACGCTGAAAAAGGGCTGTTTGTGAACTGGCTGATAACGATTACCCGCAACATCACGATCGATCATCTACGCAAAGAAAAGCGGAATCAGCGCTACGTTCCCGTCTCCCCTGAGCACTGGGAGCACATCCCGGACCATCCCGCCAATAATCCAGCTGACGTCATCTCCCGCAAGTTGATGCGCGAACAGATGGAAAAGGCCTATCAGTATCTCTCCCAGAGCCAGATCGAGCTGATTCAATCTTTGTATTGGGAGGGGCACTCACTCAGCGAAATTGCACGGATGCGCAACGAGCCGCTCGGCACCATCAAGAGTCGGCTGCACCAAACCTTGAAAATCTTGCGGAACCACTTGATACCAGAGATGGAGGGGTAACCGTGGAAACCCGTGACCGCTGTTCTTTATCAGATGAGCTCGTCTCTTATGCCATTGGGGAATGCACGGAGAAAGAGAAGCGCCTCATCGACGATCATCTCGCGTCATGTCCGTCTTGTCGCCAGGAAGTGAATGAATTACGGGAGGCATGGGCGTTGATTCCTTTCCAAATACCGTATCCGGCGGAAAATGTGGATGTGCCTGCCGATTTGAAAGCAGAAGTGATGGAAGCTATTTTTGAATCAAAAGAAAAACCAGTTCCCGCTTATGTCCTGTCTTGGAAGCAGCGGATTGCCACACGTTTGGAAGCCTGGATGCCTACCCCTCACCGATTCGTGATGGCGGGAATGGCGATTGCCTTGGTGGGAGTCCTTTGGAATAATCTTCAGCTCCGACAGCAGTTGGCTACATCTGATTCGTTCCAGCCCGCCCAGGTGGTGCAATCCTATACCTTGCAAGCTCCCCCTCATGCATACGCCCTGGCAAAGGGAACTGCATGGATGTATGAGCAAGGCAACAAAAAAAAGCTCATTCTGCATTTGCAAGGGCTCTCCCCCACTCAAGGATCGGAGGCTTATCAAGTCTGGCTCATACACGACGGGAAGCGTCAAAACGCTGGCGTGTTCCTGGTAGATCACCAAGGTACTGGCGTTCTGACCTACGAACTCCAGGATCCTGGCCAGACATTTGAGGGAATAGGCATCACCCTGGAGCCTGACGCAGAGGGAACCCAGCCCCGGGGAAAAAAAGTCCTAGGGACATAGCTTTGGGATCGAACCGTTCCTCCCACTCCTGCGTTACCTTTCGTGAAAGACAGCGGATTTCTACTTCACGAAAAGTATGGAGGAGGAACAAACATGAAAAAAATAGTTTCTGTTTTATTTGCGAGTGCAATGCTCACAGCAGCGTTGGGAATTGGCTCGGCTTTAGGCGCCACGTCTTCCCAAAACGCAGTCACCCTGGATGGAAAGCCTTTGCGCATGGAAAGTAAGCCGTTGGTCTCCAACAATCGGGTGATGGTATCTGCAAGTGAATTCGCGCAGGCTATCGGAGCTGCCGTTCTTTTTGATCAAGCTGCCAACTCTGTCACGATTCAGAAAGAGGCCAATACGTATCGGTTCACCCCGGGCAGCAAGACCGCCACGATCAATGGCAGCTCCGTTAACATGGACACCCCTGTCACTCTGATTCAGGGCGTCCCCTTTGTCCCTATCCGATTTCTCGCAGAGAATCTAGGAATGAGCGTCGACTATAACAAAGTCGGAAATGTCATCTCCCTTCATTCAGCAGTGGCCCCGTCACTGCTGATCCTTTCGCCCGCCAACGGGGACATTTTGTACACGGATCAGGTAAAGGTGTCCGTGGCGGCTTTTCAACATCATTTGGCGGATTTCCGCGAGCATGGAGAGGTCAAAGAGGGGGAAGGGCATATTCACGTATGGCTGGATACCGATCCGACCAATCCCAAGCTGGCCTACAAAATGATTAACGGCGAGCCTGCCGTCTTTGACAAGGTGGCTCCCGGAAAACACACGTTGACCGTACAACTGGTGGGCAACGACCATAAGCCCATCTCGCCCGAGGTGAAAAAGGTCATTCACTTTCAAACAACAGCAAAATCGGGCCATGAAGCAGCAGCATCCCACTCCGCCGCTCCCGCACCTTCCGCACATGCTGGAGTGCCTGCCGCGTCTGCCCATGCCGCTAAGAGCTACAACGTAGACATTCAATCCTTTTCATTCACTCCGGGAATTCTGACGATCGATTCAGGCTCTACCGTTACGTTTAAAAACCTCGACGACGTTGTCCACACGGTGACCGCCAAAGACGGGTCCTTCGACAGCGGCCCCATCAACAAAGGAGGCACCTATACCGCTACCTTCAGCAAACCGGGGGTATACGCTATCTACTGCAAGCCCCACACTTTCATGACAGGAACCATTACCGTGAAATAATCATCCAGATGCCCAACATAGCAGGGGGAAGCGGCACGAATTCAAACGTGCCGCTTCCCCCTGTTTCTTTTACGTATGAGCCCCCTCTGGCAAATGATTACGTATGAGATCCATGAAAATATCCAATGCTTTGGTATGAAACTCATTCGACTTCGTCAACAGGGAGAAATTCCGGGTCACTGGTGTACCTGCAACCTTGAGCGTGCAGAGAGTACCCAACTTTCGCTCTTTGCGGATGGCCCAATACGACAGCAGACTGATGCCAAGCCCAGCCTCCACGGATTCCTTGATCACTTGTGTACTGCCAAACTCCATCCTTTTGTCTGGAGCAATCTGCAGCTGGCGAAACATTTTTTCTGCCGCTTCTCGGGTTCCGGAACCTTCTTCTCGTACAATCCACGTCTCCGCTTCCAGATCCGCAAGGGTGAGCTTCTCTTTTCCGGCCAGCTGGTGATGGGGAGAAACGATCAAGTACATCCGATCATCGGCAAATGATTCAATACACATCTTGTCATCGACGTACTCCCCCTCCACGATGCCGACATCCAGCTGACGATTGGCGACCTGCTCTGCAATCACCGTCGAATTATGAATGGTGATCGTCGGAGTAATCGCAGGATAGTGCTCACGCATCCGTGCGACAACATGGGGCAAAACGTATTCCCCATAGGTATAGCTCGAACCAATGGTCAAACGTCCACTCGGCGTATTCATCAAGTCGTCCACCAGGTTTTGCATGCGCGTATGAAGACCCAGGATTTCACGGGCATGATGATAGACGATCTCGCCAGCTTTATTGAGGCGGACGTATTTGTTGCTGCGCTCGAGCAGCTTGGTTCCGATCGTTTTCTCCAGCGATTGAATGTATTGACTGACCGCCGGCTGGGTCATGTGCAGCTCTGCCGCGGCCCGGGAAAAATTTTGCCGGTCTGCCACTGTGACGAAGACTCGCAATTGCTGATCCATGATAAACCTCCACGAATCGATTTACTTTCTATTATACATATTTACTTATCATAACCATGCAGATGATTTATTTTTCTTATGATCATTCTTGCCTTATGCTGAGGATGGAATCGCCGAAAAAAGGAGAGAGTCGCAATGACTACCCATACGAAAGAACACGTCTCCATGGATAGTAGCATGGGGGCAGCCAAATCGAGGTCAAAGGTCTCTGCTCGGACGCTGTGGTTGGGCGGTGTCGCTTTTACCTTTTTGGTTGCCTTGCTCGGCTATGGACTGTCTAAAATACCTGGCTTCGATCGAGTAGGTCCTCTGGCTTGTGCCATTCTCATCGCCGTAGCGTACCGTCAGGTTTGGGGTTACCCGGAAAGCATCCGCTCCGGTATTCAATTTTCCGCCAAACGCCTGCTGCGTCTTGCCATTATCTTGTACGGGTTAAAGCTTAATATCGACGTCGTGCTCCATCAAGGCCTTGGCCTCCTGGTTTACGATGCCGGCGTGATCGCCTTTGCTATCTTGCTCACCGTGCTTTTGGCAAAATGGTTGAAAGCCGAGCCTTCTTTGTCCCTCATGCTCGGAGTAGGCACGGGCGTGTGCGGAGCTGCTGCCATCGCTGCCGTGTCTCCGATCATTCAAGCCAAAGAAGAAGATACCGCGATTGGCGTAGGCATTATTGCACTGGTAGGAACCGTCTTCTCCGTTCTTTACACGGTAGTGCGCCCTTACTTACCGCTCACACCTGTAGAATACGGGATGTGGTCAGGGATCAGCCTCCATGAGATTGCACATGTCGCACTGGCCGCCGCTCCTGCCGGGCAGGATGGACTCGCGATGGGTCTGTTGGCAAAGCTTGGCCGTGTATTGCTGCTCGTCCCCCTCTGTTTTATCCTGATGTACTGGATGAAACGGACAGGAAAAGTACAAAGCGGAACCAAAATCGAGTTCCCTTGGTTTCTCATCGGGTTTCTCGTCATGAGTGTGTTTGGCAGCTACGTGCTCGGATCGATCATTCCTGTCTCGGAAGGCTTTCAAACAGGCATTGCGAACGTAACCACATTTGTTCTGACGATGGCGATGGTCGGCCTCGGACTGAACGTCAATCTGCGAGCTCTGCGCACCAAAGCCGCTCGTCCGCTGATCGCCATGTCCATCACGTCCGTACTGCTTTCTGTGCTTTCTTTTTTCCTCATCTAGCCTTCATTTTGAATAAAGGAATCGCCAAAGATCGCCGGGCACGCACGCTCGGCGAATTTTTTTGGATTAAGACATCCACTCTTCTCGTATGATGGTAGCGGTCTGATTTGCTAGAAAGGAGGGGCCGTTACATGTCCACACGTCTTCTAAAGAAACGCCCCCATATCTTGTTGATCATCGTCGATGAAGAGCGCTTTCCTCCTGTCTATGAGGGTGCTGCGATCAAAGCCTGGAGCCAGAATCAGCTGCTGGCGCACCGTTTTTTGCGCAGCCACGGGCTGGAATTCTGCAACCACTACGTCTCTGCCACAGCCTGCTGTCCCAGTCGCGCCACCTTATTCACAGGCCAGTACCCTTCTCTGCACGGTGTCACACAAACCAGCGGTGCAGCAAAGCGGCCCGCTGACAGTGATATGTTTTGGCTGGATCCAAATACCGTTCCGACTCTAGGCGATTACTTTCGTGCGGCAGGCTACCGCACCTTCTACAAAGGGAAATGGCATTTTTCCAACGCGGACATTCACATACCAGGCACACACCAATCTGTCCCCAGCTATCAGCGTGGAACCGGCATTCCCGATCCTGAGCTGGTGCAGCTGTACCTGCAGGCAGATCGTCTTGAAGGTTACGGCTTTTCGGACTGGGTCGGTCCCGAGCCCGCAGGAGCTGCTCCCCACGATTCAGGCTCCTCTGCCGCGCACGGCATCAATGGCCGTGATGTCGTTTACAGTACCGACGTCATTTCCCTGCTCCACCAGCTTGAGCAGGAGCAGCTGCAGCTATCCCCCGCTCAGGAATTCGAGCCTTGGCTGATCGTCGCTTCCTTTGTGAATCCGCACGATATCACGCTATTTGGAGACTTTACCCAAGTCATGCCGATCTTCCGCTTTCACGTCGATGATTCTGTCCCGGATGTAGAACCGCCGCCTACCCAGCGAGAAACGCTTCGGACCAAGCCTCGCTGCCAGGCCAGCTATCGGGACGTGTTTCCCCAGGCTTTTCAGCCCATCTCTGATAACGCTCTCTACCGACGGCTCTACTATCAACTGCAAAAAAATGCGGACCAGCAAGTCATGCGAATCCTTCAAGCACTGGTGCAGTCGACTTTTTACCGGGAAACCATCGTCGTCTTCACTTCCGATCATGGCGACTTGCTCGGAGTACACGGAAACTTGCACCAAAAATTTTACTGCGCCTACGAGGAAGCGCTACACGTTCCGTTCATCGTCCATAATCCGCTCCTGTTCCCCAGCCCGCAAACCACCAGGCAGCTCAGCTGTCACGTCGACCTTCTCCCTACGCTGCTGGGGCTGATCGGTGCCGATCCGACAACGCTGCGCGCCGAACTGGAAAAGACTCACTCGGAAGCCCGCCCACCAGTTGGCCGCAATCTATCTGGGCTGATTCTCGGGACGGGTACATCGGAGCGTCTGGAAGAACCTCTTTATTTCATGACAGAAGACGACGTGACACAGGGACAGCATCAGATCAGTCTGTTGGGTCAGCCTTACCAATCCGTCATTCCTCCGAACCAGATCGAGACGGTCATCGCATCCGTCCGCTATAACCAAAAGAAAACGATCTGGAAATACTCCCGCTACTATAGCGACCGTTTGGAACGGGATGGGTGCACCTCTGCCGATGAAGATTACGAGCTGTACAATTTGACGGATGATCCCCTGGAGAGCTTCAATCTGGCTTCTCCTGTCTACGCTACTCCCCAGACGGAGCCCGTACGTCAATGGATGGAGCAATTGTTACAGGAACAGCGCGCTCAAAAACGTTTGACACCGCAAATCTATGGAATACGCTGAGGAATCAATGAAACCAGCTAATGTTTGTCAA
>NZ_RHHU01000021.1:0-137204 GCF_003710965.1 Brevibacillus nitrificans
ACGAATACTAATCGGTCGAGGACTTACCCACACATCTTAGCAAACATGCAGATTCAGTTTTGAATGAATGAAAAAGCCATTCCGTAAAGGAATGGCTTTTTTGCTGCTGAAAAACACAAAAATTTGCCTGACGGCATCTGCTCCATCAGGCGAAATTAGCGCTAAGCTATCCCCTCCCAAAGGGAATCTCGTTGGAAAACCAAACACCGGCCGAGGAATGTGGTAGCGGGGCTGTGTCCTTCGCTCGTTAATCGTTAGCTAAACAAAGGAAATAACAGAATTAAATAAATTAATTGACAATTAATCCAACGGAATATATGATTTGCTTAATAAATGACGGTGTTCATTTATAAAACACGTTCATATTTTTATAATATAAAAAATATTTCGGTGTTGTGAGGTGCAAATAACTTTGAAAGTGAAACCTATGGAAACGAACCCCCCAACCTTTCCAACAACAAGCCTAATCGATTGCGATGTCCACCCATTTTTGAGCGACTTTTCTGAGCTGGTTCCGTACTTGGATGAATCCATCCAGCGGTACATGAACATTGGGATGTTTAGCAAAGGAGGATTGACGAAGCAGAATGGTGGAGCTTTTCTGTTTCCGACATCTGCCTATGCAAATCCACTGAATAGTCCATTGCGTGCGGATGCATTACCGCCTAGCGGAGACGTTCCGGGTACAGACCCGAAATTTCTGGCAAAGGATTTGTTTGACCGCTGCAACACAAGCATTGGAATCTTGAATGTGGGTCATGGAACGATGGCGGCCTATCACAATGTCGAGGTCGCAGCGAAATATACTTCGGCTGTCAATGACTGGTTGCTGGACAAATGGGTAAAAAGCGACTCGAGATACCGGATGACCATGGAGATCACTCCGTTGGATCCGGTTCAGGCTGTGAAGGAAATTGAACGAATCGGAAAACGGCCAGAGATTGTCGGAATTAACATGCATTGCGTAAATATTCCGATGGGCAAACGTCATTTTTGGCCTATTTATGAGATTGCAGAAGCGTACCAATTGCCAATCGTTTTGCACCCGGACACAGAAGGGACGGGAGAATACGCAGCCAGCTTCGGCGTAGGTCCTGCTTCCACGTATATGGAATGGCATTCGGCGCTTGGGCTGATTGGGGCACGAAATGTCATCAGTCTTGTATGTGAAGGGGTTTTTGAAAAATTCCCCAACCTGAAAGTGAATTTCATTGAATACGGTGTGTCCTGGATCGGATCGGTCATGTGGAGACTCGATAAGAACTGGAAGGCGCTCAGACACGAGATACCCTGGGTAAAAAGACTGCCAAGCGAATATATCAGACAAAACATCCGTCTCGGAACGCAACCCATCGAGGAACCGTTCCGTCCAAAGGATCTGGTCGAGCTCATTGAGATGATGAAGGCGGAAGACATGCTTCTCTTTTGCAGCGATTACCCGCATTGGGACGGTGATGAATTTGACCGGGCTTTCGTGCACTTCCCGAAAGAGCTGAAAGAGAAGGTGTTCTATAAAAATGCGCTTGCGTCTTACAGGCTATCGTGATGGAGAGGTGTGAAGAAATGGGAACAAGCATATCCAAAAGCCGGATTGTTGCTTGCTCGGCGCAGGAGCTGCAGGACGGCGATCGCCAACTTCTTGAGGTTGATGGGGTTGACATTGCTTTGCTCAACGTGGCTGGAAGCTACTACGCATTCCGCAACAAGTGTCCACATCAAGGGGTATCTATGATCTATGGGGCAGTCTGTGGAACCCAGCTTCCTTCCAATCCGCAGGAATACATCTATGGTCGCCATAATGAGCTGATTGCTTGTCCACTGCACGGGTGGGAGTTTGATATGAAGACAGGAAAATCGCTATTTGCCCCGGATCAGGTGTCGATCAAGGCGTACGAAATCGCAGAGGAAGCGGGAGAAATCGTGCTGTATCTCGACAGGGAACCGAAGGAAGTATGCCGCAGAGAATTCGTCTGCTTCAGTCGATAAACCATCAAAAATAATGAGGAAAGAAGGTCCTTACGATGAAGAATTGGGAAAACCTTGTGAACGAACAAATGTCAGAAGCCATTGCTGCCTTGCAGCGCTACAGCCAGCAGCCGAGTATCAGCGCCCAGGGAAAAGGGATTTTGGAGACAGTGGAGATTTTGAAGGAATTCATTCAAGAAGCACAAGGTGAATGGAAGGTGCTGGATGATTGTGGGGGCAATCCCGTCATCTATGCCGTTTTTGAACCGTCTGCAAATGGGAACCCGAATAAATCGATCCTGTTTTATAACCATTATGACGTTCAACCACCGGAACCACTTGAGGAATGGCTGTATCCTCCGTTTGGAGCAGAAATTCACGACGGAAAAATGTATGCTCGCGGAGTCTCTGACAATAAAGGGGATCTCATCGTGCGGCTGCAAGCCATCTCTATTTTGCAGAAAAATGGAGGTCTTCCATGCAGGGTAAAATTCATGATTGAAGGCGAAGAGGAGATTGGTTCGCCAACCTTGAGCCAAGTGCTGGAAAAGCACGCCGATCTGTTCAAAGCCGATGCAACCATCTGGGAGTGGAGTCAAAAGAATAAAGCAGACCAGATTGAAATGATTATGGGTGTAAAAGGGATGTGTTACATGCAGCTTGAGTGTGAAGGATCGGATATCGATGTCCACTCCCAATATGGATCTGTATTTGACAATCCGGCGTGGCGCTTGATCCAGGCACTCGCTACGATGCGCAGCGTTGATAACCGGATTACCGTGGAAGGCTTCTACGACAATATCATCCCTCCAACAGAAGAACTGCTGGCGTGGTCCAAAGCGTATCCTTTTGATGCGAAAGGGGCAAAGGAGATATTCGGACTGAAGCGCCCACTCATTGCAGAGGAAAGCAATGCTCGGGACGCCTTTTTGTTCGAGCCTACCATGACGGTTTGCGGAATCGAAAGCGGATACAACGGCCAAGGAACCAAAACTGTGCTTCCAAAGCGTGCGCAAGTAAAGCTGGACTGCAGGCTCGTTCCTGGACAAACACCGGAAGATATTGCGAACAAAATTAGCCGGCATCTGGAAATACATGGATTTGGCGACATACAAGCTCACATGCTGAACGGTCTCCTGCCGTTTCGCTCGGATGTTAACCATCCATTTGTACGTACTGCGATCAAAACGGCCGAAAAAGTTTACGGCGAAAACAACATCGCGCTCTTGCCAAACTTTGGTGGCTCCGGACCGATGAGCCAATTTGGAGAGTTTTTAGGTATGGAGCAGCCGATCGTATCCATTGGATGCAGTTGGTGGGATGACCGAATTCACGCTCCGAACGAATCGATTCGCCTTGCCGATTTTGAGCAAGCCATTCGCTATATGATTGAATTGTTCGTGACGTATGGTAAAGAAGAATCGAATTAAATTGTCCCTTTTCATATGGTGAGATATTCGCCTCATTTGGACTGGGAATCAATTCGAGACAACAAAAGAGAATGGGGGGATTTTGATGAAAAAGAGAGCGTCATTTGTTATTAGCACTTTTGCCATATTGGGAGTATTATTGGCTGGATGTGGTGCAAGCCAGCAAACGAGCCAGCCAGCTACAAATAACACTGAGAATTCAGGGGGTCAACCGACGGCGGGGGAAAAGCCAAAGGTAGAACAAGTTCTGCACATGAATATGCAGGGAGAGCCGGCGAGCGTGGATCCGGGAATAGGCGCAGACATGATCTCCAGTAACCTGCTGCTTCAGCTTTATGAGGGGTTGACCCGGTATAGTCCAGACGGAACCTATGTGAATGCAGCAGCTGAGAAAGTGGAGCTGTCTGAGGATAAAAAAACATACACATTCACACTTCGAGATGCAAAATGGAGCAACGGCGATCCGGTAACGGCACATGATTTCGAATATGCGTGGAAACGCGTGCTTGATCCGAAAACAGCAGCTGGAAATGCTTATCTGTTGTACTATATTAAAAATGCAACCAAGTTTAACAGCGGGAAAGCAACGGCGGATGACGTAGGAGTAAAAGCGCTGGATGACAAAACGCTGCAGGTTACACTGGAAATCCCAACGCCCTATTTCCTGCAGGCTACCTCGCTCATCCCGTATATGCCTATCAACCAAAAAGTGGACACGGAAAATGCAAAATGGGCATCGGAGGCATCGACTCATGTAAGCAATGGTCCGTTTAAGTTGGAAACCTGGGAACACAAGAGCAAGATGGTTATGGCGAAGAACCCAAATTATTGGGATCAGCAAGCAGTCAAATTGGAAAAAGTAGAATTTTCCATGATCGAAGACGAGAATACGGAGCTTTCTATGTATGATAATGACGAACTGGATTGGGCGGGAAAGCCATTCAGTTCACTACCGACCGACGCAATCCCAGCCCTGAAGGAGTCCAGTGAGCAAAAGGCAAATCAAATTGCAGGTACGTATTGGTACGTCTTCAACACCGAAAAGCCACCTTTCAATAATGCGAAAATTCGCAAGGCACTTGCGTATGCGATCAATCGCCAGCTCCTCGTTGACAACATCACACAGGCAAACGAAGCTCCAGCATTGAGCGCGGCACCATTGAAAACATCCAACCGGACGGAAGGCTACTTCAAGGATTATGATGTGGATACGGCTAAGACGATGTTGGCAGAGGGCCTAAAAGAGCTGGGACTGACCACGCTTCCTCCAATTACGCTCTCGTTTGATACGGGGGATCAGAATAAGAAAATAGCCGTGGCGATTCAGGATCAATGGAAGCATGTTTTGGGTGTAGAAGTGAAGTTAGAAAACAAAGAAAAGAAAGTATTCTTTGACGACTTGGCTACAGGCAAATTTGAGGTTGGTCGTATGGGGTGGTTTGCGGACTTTAATGATCCAGCCAACTTTATCGAAGGCTTCAAGAATAAAGAGAATGCCATCAACTTTGCCAAATGGGAAAATGCCGACTTTGCAAAGGTGATGCAGCAGTCTGACTTGGAACAGGATCCAGCCAAACGGATGACACTTCTCAACCAAGCAGAAGCGATCATGATGGATGAAATGCCTATTTTACCCCTGTATCATTATATCAGTCTGTCTATGATCAAGGATAAAGTGAAAAATGCGCAATTCGACATGCAAGGGAAAGCAGATTTAAAGGGGGTATATTTGGAGTAGCAAAGCGATTGCACTGTACTCCGAAAAGGGAAACAGTTGCTACGTTGTTTTTTCGTGGCAGCTGTTTTTCGATGAATTGGCGTAGAAATGTTTTGAACGATAAAAGGACAATTTCACTGGATTCGTGCTGATTGGCGCGATTCACTTCAAGTTTTTAAAAAGGAGAGGAAGCGATGAATCGCAAAGAGGTGAAGCTCAAGCGAATGCTCCAGTATTTCGTGGATGCGACCGTGGAAATAATCAATGAAGAGGGGCTTGAGAATGTAACCGCGAGAAAGATCGCCGATCGAGCAGGGTATACAGGCTCTACTATCTACAATTACTTTGAGGAGTTATCTCACCTGGTCTACTTCGCATCGATGCGATTCGTAAATGAATATATGCAGGACCTCCCCAATTATTTAGCGAAAAGCGATTCATACTTGGAAAAATATCTTCTCAGCTGGGAATGCTTCTGTAAGCACTCCTTCCATAATCCAAAGATTTACCATGCCATTTTCATCTCAGATTTAGGCAAAAAGCCCAAGGAAGTGCTGGAACATTATTTCTCCATCTATTCAAGTGAACTGTTGGGGTTCCCGGAGGAGATAAAGCCATTGCTGTATAATCCTGATCTAGTCTCGCGTAGCCGGGAAATGCTAGAAATGGCCAAGAAAGAAAGCGACATTGACGAACAAATGATTGAGGAAGCAAACGAAATGGCGGTCTTGATTTGGGAAGGTATGATGACTACGCTATTAAACAGACGACGTGATATGGATATACAAGAAGGTATCCAAAAAACCATGCTGTATATCCGAAATAGCATGAAAATACTGGAGCGATAAGAAAGAATCCAGCACCACTATGCTTGAGAATCCCGGACACTGATCGAGGAAAAGGGGAAAAGCGTAGTCACTTGGGATGCGGCCGAGGTGGAAAACAACAAGCTGAACCTGCCCTTAGCGTCCACCTCGGAATGAGCATTCTTGAGGTGTCGCTTTGGAAGCGGGTTCAGCTTTTGTAACGGAACCGTCGAGGTACGGCCCTCAGCAAGTGGCTCTATTACGAAACGCTCCCTTTTCCTCCCCTCCACAACGGATTGACCAAGAGTCGGTCTACGAACCCTTCACAAATCCTTTTTCAAATAGTAATGCGTATACCCTCCAGCATTAGGCAACTGCCCGTACACCTCAAAGCCCAGCTTGCGATAGAAATCCAATGCCTGAAAGCTCAGCGTATCCAGCTTGATGAAGTCACATTGTTTTTCCCGGGCGATTCTTTCTGCCTCCCGCATGAGCTTGTTGCCGTAACCGGATTGGCGAAGCTCATCGCTCACATATAAGTAGTGCACCTCGAGCCAGTTCCAGCAGATCTCACCGAGCAAGCCGCCAAGAACTTCTCCATGCGCATTCTTGACGAAAAGATTGACCTCCTGATACCGCCCTTTCAGCTCGGCAGGGAAGTGTGCCGCATTGAATGCGTACATTTTTTTGCGCACGTAGTCTTTATCGGCTTGCGTCGTTTCACTGGAAATGTGCAATTTCCGCGGGCGGCCTTCCCTTTTGATCGAGTAATAACTGTAGGATTCAAAATCGGAAAAATCCTCGGGCAGGTTATGCAGGGAGTGAGAGTAGCTCATTCCGATTTTTTGCAGAATCCGTAGGGAGGCGTGGTTCTGCGGATGGACAGTGGTGATGATTTCGTCCAGCTCCAGTACATCCAGTCCATAGGAAAGAACGGCTGCTGCCGCTTCTGTAGCAAAGCCCCGACCCGTATAGCGCTCCGAGATCCCGTAATAGATTTCTATTTTCGTAGGGTCGAGATCGTAGGGACCGAGCCCGCAGTACCCGATGAGACGATCGGTTTCCTTGCAGATGACACCCAGATTGAATTTATGGATTTGCTCCTTGGTGTTGCGCTGGCAGCAGGAGATGGACCAGTCTATGATCCCTTGCACCTCTTTTAAGGTAGGGGTGCTTTCGCCTGGGATGAAATCATAGAAATGCTGACCTGATACGGCTAGAAACAAGTCGTGGGCATCATCGGGCTGATAGGGACGAAGGAGGAGTCTTTCGGTTTCGATCCTCGCATCGACAAAGAGATGATGAGCGATAGGAATCACAGCCTTTCGTTTTGACAAAGAAACAATCGGTGCACTATTTCTCCAGCTGCATGGCGACTTCCTCCATAAACAAGGCGATGGAACGGTTGGGGGTGTCGTTCTTCCAGCAGGCGACGACATCAGCTTCGTATCCGTCCCCCTCCAGATCGATCAAGCGGAGGCTGGGAGTCGCATACATCTGAACATGCTTGGATTGGACCGTAATCCCGATCCCGGCATCGACCATGAGCATGACAGCATCGATCCGAGAGGCATGGCTGACGATCTCAGGGGAAAAGCCATGCTTTGCACAAAGTGTCAAAATGTGATCATAACCCTGTGGCGACTGTGCACGATCCAGCATCACGAAGGGCTCGGCGGCCAGCTGCACAAGACGCAGAGAAGTGCTTGCTGCAAGCCTGTGATCATGCGGCAGGATGACACAGTACGGCTGCGCCCACAGCTTCTGGTAAGCGATTCCTTTCATGCTGCCCAGTCCGTGTGAGAGGGTAAAGGCGAGATCGATTTCATCTCTCTCCAGCTTTTTGTTGATTTCTCCTACGTTGTAAAAAGCAAAATGAATGTGGATGTTGGGATATTTCTTGCGGAAGGACCTCACGACCAGCGGGAGAAACGTCCGTACCGAAACACTCAAAAGACCGATGCGAATCGTTCCGATCATTCCTTCTTCTGCCAGACGGACGTTCTCGACTGACTCCTCCAAGCGCTGCACAATCTCGCGGGCATCTTTTAAAAAGAGTGTTCCAGCCAGTGTCAACTCGACGGAATGCTTGCTGCGGGTGAACAGCTTGACGCCCAGCTTCTTTTCCAGATACGCGATCTGCTGGCTAACGGCGGGCTGAGCGACGAAAAGGCTGCGTGCGGCCTCGGAAAAATTCAAGTGCTCGGCGACGGCAATAAAATAGCGAAGCTGACGGATGTCCATCTGTGCCTCCTGTGTCTATTTTCGAGAGAGTAAGGGAAGCTTTGCTTTATCATAACACAGAGGCGCTTTTGAGTAAGTTTGTAATAAGGAAAGCTTATAACGGAATAACGAACGGATATTTCAGCTCTGCGTGTGTCCAGGTGTACCATGATTGATAAGGACACAATAGTCGGGAGGAAATTACGATGCAACGTTTACAGTCCCTTACTCATGAGAAGGCGATGAAGCTAGTCCGCGAAATGCTGCCGGCGATCCGCTCCCGGGCAGCGCTCTCTGAAGAGCTCCGCTGTCAGCCAAAGGAAACGATACAGGCGTTTCGCGATGCCGGACTGATCCGTGCGCTCATGCCCAAGCGGTGGGGAGGATCTGAGCTGGGGATCGACACGATGTACCAAACGACACGTGAGATTGCAAAAGCCGATCCTGCCGCTGGCTGGTGCTTTGGATTACTGGTGCTGCATTCCTGGATGCTCGCTTATTATCCGGAAGAGGCGCAAAGAGACATTTGGGGAGAGGATCCGGATGCATGTATTGCCTCTTCCTTTGGCGGTTCGCCTGCCAATCGGGTCGTGCGGGTAGAGGGAGGATACATGGTCGAAGGAGAATGGGGCTTCTCCTCGGGAATCGATCACAGTGACTGGGCCATGATCTTTGCCCACGTGGCTTCCAGTGAGCATGACGTACCTTCGCAGGCGATGATGATGCTCGTACCCAAAAGCGATTTTACGATTCTCCCCACCTGGAAGACGATCGCGCAAAAGGGAACAGGAAGCAACAATCTCCGTGTACAGCAAGTCTTTATTCCAGAGCATCGAACGATTGATATGGTGGCTTGGTGCCAAAAGGGAGAAGGGCCGGGCAGTCAGCTGTCTGACAATGGGCTGTACAAGCATCCGCTGTATGCAGTGATACCCGTGAGTCTCGCGTCCGCGCTGATGGGAGCAAGCATTGGGGCTTATGAGCTGTGGAGAGATGGGATCAAAGGGAAGTCCACCGTACGAAATGCCAAGGTGGCTGACTTTACCCATCAGCAAATTCGCGTCGCGGAGGTGTCTGCGACCCTGGAGGCAGCCCAAGCGCTGTTTGAAAAATCACTGTCGAGACTGGAAACAGGTGAGCCGATCGATACGTACGAACGCTTGCGTTTACGCCGAAATTACGGCTTTACAGCGAGGCTGTGCAACCAAGCCGTGAAGACCATGATGGAGTCGAGTGGCGCAGGCAGCATGTTTGAAGCCCATCCTCTTCAACGCTACTGGAGAGATGTCCAGGCATCGGCTATGCACATCACCTTTAACATGGATCACCTAGGGGAGATGTTCGGCAAGCTGGAGTTGGGATTGACCTTGAACGAAAAGGATGCACAGCTTTCCTGATCGATGAGAGAAAGGAAAAAGCGGTAGTCCGGGGGAAGGAAGATCCCTGGTCTACCGCTTTTGTGTGTCAATCAATCCCATGGTTCACTCATGATGAGGCTCTTCATCAACGGGGATGACGACGCTGCCAGCGCCAGTATTTTCATACCAACTGTTAAGACCGCGATCATTTGTATTCCCTATTAGAATGTGATGGTGTAGGATAGTCTGCACAAGAGACAGGCGATCAGAAGCTAAAGGAGATCCAGACGTATGAGATCAAACCGTATGAATGTCCCGGCGGGGTTTTGGGCTGGATTGCAGCGACTAGGGATTGACCCATACGATGTCGTTCGCAAAGCGCGCCTACCCCTCACCATCCTCACAGAACCAACTGCAGTCACCACTGCCCAATATTATAGCGTCTGGCAAGCGTACGCCGATCTCTCGGGTGACACGGCTGCCGGAATTATTCAGCTTGCAACTGCCTTTGAGACGGCACACTACCCGCCGACCGTTTTAGCAACGTATCATGCCCGTGACTATCGTGACGCTCTTCATCGAATGGCTCGGTACAAACGACTCTGCCCACCGGAAAGCTTGCGTATAACGGAGAAGGGTGATCGCAGTACAATCGAATTGGAGTGGGGACGCAACGAGCAACCAGGACCGCCCGTGCTGGTTGGAACTACGTTAGCCTTTCTGCTAGAGCTTGGGAGACGTGGCACGGGCAAGCCGATAACTGCACAGTACGTAGAATTTTCTCACTCGATGGGGGATGCAGCCGCCCTTGAAGCTTACTTCGGGTGTCCGATAAGGATTGGTGCTACCGCTAACCGCTTAACGCTGCAGCGAAGCGATCTGGACCTTCTCTTTCTTTCGTATAACAAAGAATTGCTAGAGATCCTGACTCCCGTATTGGACCGATCCCTGGATGAACAGTGCAGCCCCTCCCTTGCTGAGACGGTCAAGTGGATTTTGAAGCGAGGTCTAATGGGAGGACGCCTTGATATTCAAGCTGTTGCGAGCGAGCTGAGCATGAGCGATCGTACTTTGCAGCGTCGTCTTACGGAAGATCGCACAACATTCAAGAAGCTGCTAACACAGGCTCGACATGAAAAGGCACGCGAATACTTGGCCGACCCCACGCTCGATATAAAAGAAGTAGCGTTCTTAATCGGATATGAGGATCAAAACTCGTTTTACCGGGCCTTTCGACTATGGGAAGGCGATACCCCGTCAAATTGGCGGACCGCATATTTCGGTTCAAACCCGAGTTGATTCGTTGACCTGCCCGATGCCAAGCATGCTTGGCGGGTGAAGCAAGAAATTTGGCGTTGTGCGCTAGTTACCGAACGATCCAGACAAAGTACGATAATCCCTATCCGGGGCACAAGGATGTTCCCAGATCAACTTCTAGTCAGCTTGCCGTGAATGACACCAAAGGAGACAAGGGTTATGGATATGGGATTAAGGAACAAAACGGCTTTCGTAACGGGATCGACGAGGGGCATCGGAAAAGCAATTGCCATTGAGCTTGCCAGAGAAGGTGTCAATGTCCTCGTAAATGGACGAAATCAGGAAGAGGTAGAACGAATCGTAAAAGAATTGAAGGAGGAATTCCCTGCTACTTCTCCTCAGAACGCTACCGCCGATATAGTCGATAGGCAGCAGAGAGAAGTTTTGTTTGAGAAATATCCTTCTGTGGATATCCTCGTTAACAATATGGGCATTTATGAAATCATGTCCTATGAAGACGTCAGCGATGAAGTATGGGAAAAGTACTTTCGAACAAATGTCCTTGCTGCTAATGGCTTATCCAAATTTTACCTGACAAGGATGCTGAAAAACGATTTCGGACGAATCATCTTTATAGCAAGTGAAGAAGCGATTATGCCCTCAGGTCAAATGCCGCAGTATGGCATGACGAAATCTATGCTATTATCTCTGTCAAAAAGCCTATCTAAATTAACGAGAGGAACAGAAGTCACATGCAATACAATCATGCCAGGACCGACGCTCTCTGAAAATGTCTACCAAATTATTGATCGTTTGTTTCCCGATGATCTGCCATTTTCGGAAAAAGAGATTCAATTTATGGCTGCAAACCTGCCCCACTCCGAATTACAGCGGTTTATCCGGCCTTTTGAAATAGGCAGGCTGGTTGCATTTCTCTCCAGCCCATATGCAGCGGCTTTTAAAGGTTCGCCAATCCGTATGGACGGAGGGATGGTGCCAACTATTTTTTAACAGAAAATCACATCAGAGGCTGCTGGATCTTCTCCAGCAGCTCTTCATTTTCTCACGCCTCTCTTTCGGATATACCAGCGGCGTTTATGAAAGGAAATGGACCTGTACTTCTGGGCCAGTCTGATGATTCTTTTTCGAGAAAATGATGACGGTCTTGAAGAGAAGCTTTTATTCAGGGAACTTCTTATCATGAAATGACCGGGGTAGTGAGCTTTCACGAAATTACCGTACGTTTCAAACTCGGAAAAACCAGCATAACTCTGTTTGTTGGTTTTCTTGATAATCGCCCAGTACCACCTCGTTTTATGTCTGGACTCAATTTTGCGCTTCAGCCGGGAGAGCTTCGATTTGTCGAACAGCATATAGTGGGCAACGAAAGAGCGCGAGGCGGTTGGCTTGGTCCCCAGCAATTTCTTATAGGTGCGAAAATACGCGGGACGACTCCAGTTACGGCAGTAAAAAATGGTTTTTCCCATGACGAGAAAGACATGAGGGCGGATGAGGATGGTGTCTGCGTCTATCACGAGATAATACCTTCGTTTGGTCAAACTTCCTCCCGCCAGCTTCAACAATTGCTGGAGCAGCCAGCCTGAGCGATTTGTGCGCTTGGTTTGGTAGTGAATGTCTTTCTTTGTAATCGGCAGAACACGTCTTTCATGGATGAAGGCGCAGTTCTTACGACGGCAAAGTGCCTGAATTCGCTTGCTTGCTGGCGATACAACCATAATTTTACCGATGGGGTGCTTCACTTGCTTGCGGATACTGTCAATGACATAGGGAAGAGTGCTGAGGTCTTTCTCAATAGCTGGGATCAGAACATCAATTTTGATAGAGCGGTTGAAGGCGCTTTTCGCTGAACGTCTCAACGTCCCAACTCCTTTTCGCGAGGCAGTTTCAATCATACGTGTCTGAACAGGTAGGCTAGGGTGTCCGACTTTCCAGATAGGATATGATTTTCTTTCTTGGGGTGAATAAGACATATATGGAGAAGCTGCGAAATGGGTGTAAGGAAGAGACCTTTTCACTGGGCCAAGGCGAGGCCATCCGTTTTGCTGGCAATGTTCCGCACTGCTACAAGAATCTGACCGCGCAGGAAACTACGATACAGGTCATCATGCATTATCCGGAAGCGTAATGTACCAAAAGCATAAGGGGAGGGAATCGAAGTGAGTCAGAGCTTGAAAGAGAGTGCGCAGCGCGTTCAGAATGTGCTGCGAGAGCTGGGATACACCAATGAGGTCGTAGAACTGCCGGACAGCACACGAACGGCGCAGGAGGCCGCAAGCGCTATCGAATGCGAGATTGCGCAAATAGCCAAGTCGATCCTGTTTCGCCTGAAAAAGTCCGAGCGCCCCCTGCTCGTCGTGGCAAGCGGCGTGAACCGTGTAAACGAAAAGCTCATCTCGACGTATGTACAGGACGAGCTGGGAAAGGCTGATGCCGATTTCGTACGGGAGAGGACGGGCTTTGTCATAGGAGGTGTCGCGCCGGTTGGCCACACGGAGGCGATTGAGACGATCGTGGACGAGGATTTGTTCCGGTACCAGACGATCTGGGCAGCGGCAGGGCATCCGAAAGCCGTTTTCCAACTGACGCCAGATGAGCTGGTCAAAATGACAGGCGGGCGAGTATTGCCGATCAAATAGCGAATTCGCATACGGAGTAAACAAGAACCATCCCACACGTCAGTAGGTGGGATGGTTTGCTATTTGGCCAGGCTGTTTGTTCCAATCGTTTTGCTTTTTGCCATCTTTCATAGCCCGGTGGAGTCATTTGCAAATCGTTATGTGCTGATATGCTTGTGCAAGCTATCCCTTATGGTAAGTCTGAGGGGAATTTGGCTATCTTCCTCTCTATCCGCTCTTTTCCCCTTTTTTGCTGCAAGCTCTCAATACCTACTCTCCAAAGTAGTCACTCAGCCCTTTCACGATTGCATCCGCCGAGCGCTGCTGATAGTCGGCTGTGCGCACCAGCGCCTCATCTTTGGCATCCGTCAGAAAGCCCAGCTCGAGAAGGACGGAGGGCTGATCGTTTTCGCGCAGAACGTGGTAGTTGCCAAAGGAAATCCCATTGCTCTTGGTTCCATAGACCTGTCCGAGGCGCTCTTCGATGGCTTGGGCTAAAGGCTTGTCTTTTTGATCGGAATAGAAGAAGGTCAGGGTTCCGTTTACCTTCTTCGGGGAGGAGTTGTAGTGAATGCTGATAAAGGCATCGGCTCCCTTTTGTTCACTGATACTCACCCGATCGTGCAGCGCCGGGTTTTCATCATTCCCTGTTCGTGTCATGACGACCACGGCTCCTTTTTGCCGGAGCAGTTGGGCCAGCTTGTTCGCGGTTTGCAGGTTGATCGTCTTTTCCAATGTGCCGTATTTGGTACCAATGGCCCCCACATCGCTTCCACCATGGCCGGCATCGATGACGATGAGCTTTCCTTTCAGACCTGGCTTTCCGGCTGATTGGGAGTGGCTGGCTTGGGAAGCAGCGGATGCAGCACTTTTCTGGTTACCGATATAGGCTCCGGATACCCAGCCCGTTTCCCCGGAAGCTAGACGGATACGCAGCCAATCGTTCTGTTGACCAAGGATCGTGACAGATGTATTCATCGGCAGTACACGAATCACGCCTTGATCCAGTCCGGGGCCGGTCCGCAGCCGCAGGGCATCGGCTAAAACGGAGCCCGTCTTCTGAGCAGGCTTGCTGGCTGGTGCGGGAGCAGGATTGGACACGCCGTCCGTGTTCTTCAAATAATGTCCGGCGACCCATCCTGCTGTTTTGCCTGCACTGATTTTTGCCCATCCATATGACTCTGTACTTACGGACACGATGGTACCGTAAGGAAGGGATCCTACAATGCTTGCCTGTTGGGCAGGCTCGCTGCGCACATTCAACGAAGTAGCCAAAACAATGGCGTTGTCCATGGATGCAGCAGAGGTTTGTTCGGGAAGTGGCAGGGAGGTGGATAGCAGCATGGCGGTGATGAGAGCTGCTTTGCTAGTAATCTTCTTCATGGCTTCTCCTCACGAATGGATGGGAATCTTTTGCAGATCATTATAGGAAACCTTTTCCGTTTCGTGTAGGGCATTTCTTCCTGAATTGGACAAGGAAGTTCCAGACGGTCGTGTTGCAGGACTTGTGTGGATGGATGCCGAATCTGCGAATGAGCAGGTCTAACAGTAGGAGGGATTCAGTCATGATTACCGTCTCATTTTACAAGCAGGATGGGGTTGCCCTGGGAGTTCGCACAGAGAGGGGCATTCTGGACGTACAGGCGGCAGCCAGCCGATTTACGGAGTGGAGCGATGCGCCTGTGACCATCGAAGCACTCATCGACGGAGGGGACAAAAGTCGGCAGCTGCTGGACAAGCTAACAGATGCAGCATACCAAGACGAGAGCCTGTTTCTGCAGGAAGAAGAGTTGAAGCTCGCTCCAGTCGTACCAAGGCCTTCGAAAATTGTTTGTGTAGGGCTGAACTATCGAAAACATGCGGATGAGTGCAACCTGCCTTATCCGGAAACCCCGATTTTGTTCAGCAAGTTTGCCAACGCCTTGGCGGGGCATGGAGAGGACGTACCGCTGCCGAAAGAATCCGAAAAGATCGACTACGAAGCAGAGCTTGCGATCGTCATCGGGAAGCGGGCGAGCAACGTCACAGAAGAGGAAGCGCTATCCTACGTGTACGGGTATTGCAGTGCCAACGATGTGTCTGCTCGTGACCTGCAGTTTGCGACATCCCAATGGCTTTTGGGCAAAACCTGCGATAAATTTTGTCCGATCGGGCCCTACCTCGTCAGCGCCGACCAAGTAGGTAATCCTGACCAGCTCCAGATTCGTACCTATGTGAACGGGGAGCTGCGTCAAAATTCCAACACGTTCGATATGATCTTCTCTTGCTCCCAAATCATTAGCTACATCTCCAGGCATTTCCCTCTCCTACCGGGAGACGTGATCCTCACAGGCACACCGGAGGGAGTCATTACGGGGCTTCCTGTGGAGAAACAGGTTTGGCTCAAGGATCAGGATGTCGTCTCCGTCGAAATCGAAAAGCTGGGGAGACTGACGAATACTTTCTGCCAAGCCTAAGCGCCTAAGTGCAGCTGACACATGGAAAAAAGGAACGAGATGCAAAAGGCACAGTTTTGCATTATACTAGCACGTAGCAGCCATTTTTCACGAACGACGGAGGTGTAAGGGATGGCAAATCACGTTTGTTTGCCGGATACTGCAGCCACTCATGCAAAGCCTGAAATGGAAGAGGCGATACTTTGCATGGGGCGGACAATCTGATTTACTATCGCCCATGAGCGTAGAGCATTTCCATTCATTTGGCTTTGCATCCTTATTTTTATTCCTTCAAAATAAGGGGCTGGCAGAAATGAAATATGTGAATGCAACCGCGATCCTACCGGAAAAGCTGATCGAGGAAATCCAGAAATATGTGCAAGGCGAGACGATTTACATTCCGAAGCCGGAGGGTACCTACCAGAGGTGGGGGACCCGCTCAGGTGGAAGGAAGCTGATTGATGACCGCAACCGTGCGATCAAAACGGCTTTTTCATGTGGAAGCTCCATTGATCAGCTGGCTGTCGAGCATTGCCTTTCTGTGGAGACGATCAAAAAAATCGTGTATACGAAATGAACCCAAAAGGATAAAAGCACTGTATGCGTTAGATGCGCACAGTGCTTTTTTGTGTATGCCAAGATTATTTCCCAATCGTCTTCTCCCTTTCGAGCCTTGCGCGGAGCGTGTAGTCTAAAAGAGCAAACACGCACACAGGAACAGGAGTGAGAAGAATGACCCCCTTTATGAAGAGCTATCAATACAATTATATAAAAGCGCAAACCAAGATCCTGCTGAATGGACTTTCCTCCAGCAGCGATGCGAGCGTACACCGGGCACGCAAGGATATCGCCAAAGAAAACGTGGCAAACCTGTTTCCCGTGCTGAGCGAGGAGCAGCAGCAGCTTCTTTATCCGATTGCCCAGATTGCCGAGGCGGCAGATGTGAAGCGGTATTTGTCCGAGCTGATGCCATACGTCAACCCGTTTCCCGTCATTACCGATCAGACGCTGAAAAAGCTTTTTCCTAAAGCGAAAAAGCTCAAGGCGCCGTCTATCAAAGACTTGAATCTGCAAGAGCATTCCTACGTCAGCTGGCAGGATGACGGAACGCAAAAGAAATTCGTCATCGCCGAGTACCAAGGGAAGCTGGTCGGCTTTAACGGTACGTTTACCCCCATGAACCAAAAAGGAATGTGTGCGATTTGCAACCGATTGGATGAAGTGGGCATGTTTATTACGGAAATCAAAAGCTCGGGTGACGGTTCTTATCTCAAACGAGGGAACTATGTATGCCAAGACAGTCAATCCTGCAATCAGCAGATTACCATGATCGAAAAGCTGGACGATTTTGTCCGGATGATGACGCAGTAAAAACAGTAAAAAGGAAGACCGAGCGCTGATGTCAGCAAGCTCGGTCTTCTTTCTTTCTCAGAGTGTCCCTAGTAAGGCTGGATTTCTTTCCCTGTCTCCAGATCGATGACCTGCGTGTTGTCTTGTGGGGTAGGAATGGTCTTGCTCTTTGGTGCCTTCTCGTTTTCTTCCACCCATTTGATCAGCATGTCAAAGCTCTGATGGACATAGGGGAGAAGGGGCTGCAGCTCTTGATCCGGGTCCGATTTGCTCCAGACGAGGCTGTCGACGTGATTTCCTTTCTCAACCATGTACAGGCGATGCAAATCTCCTTTCCCGGCTTTTTTCACGAGCTCCTCATATCCTTTTGCATGCACATCAGGGAAGATGAGGGTGTCCCAGGAGCCGGCAACCGTAATGAGAGGAACGTTGATATTTCCTGTGTTCTCGATCGCGGCGACGTTGTTTTTCACACTGCTCGGTCTTTTGAAGTAATCGTAGCTTGCAAATACGTCGTCATGACTGCGGTCGCGCAGCCCATTTTGATCGAAATGCAAATAGTCGCGCCAGTCCAGATGGCGTGGTGCCTTTGGATCAAACTCGTCCCGGTAAATATTCAGGCTGATAAACCAGTAGACCTGATCATGGTAGGCCCACAGCTTTTCAGAGCCCTTGGGGACGCCGGCAGCGTACAGGGCTTCTGCCGCCTTTTCCTTTTCTGCACCAGAGCCGAAAATGGCTGCTTGGGCATGATTGACAACAGGGGTCAATGTCGAGATGAGATTGGCTTCTTTCGCACGCCACAGGACGCCTTCCCAGTCTACGCCTCCATCGTAGAGCTTTGGCTCCTTTGTCTTTTTCGGATCGTCATTTTCCAAGGCGTAGCGGACGACGTAGCCGCCGTTGGAGATACCCACGGCATAGGTAGGGACCGGATGGTTTTTGGAAACGAGCTTGCTGGCAGGGTTTTTCCTGTCCTTGCTTGAAATAAGCTGGTCAGAATAATGGCTGGCCAAGTAAGCTTGCGCCGCTTTGGTTACCTGACGATAGCGGAGGTTCCATTCACGGAGGGAATCCTCCTCGGACACGAGCGCGTTTTTGTTTTTGGCTAAGGGATCGTTCGGATCGATCTCACCCTGTGTGCCTTTATCGATGGCAGCAAAGGCAAAGCCCTTTTCCAGTACATAGTCACTGAATAAAAGATCGGTGGAGGTTTCGTTACGTGTGGCTGGAATGCCTGCGACGACGAGCTTTCCATTCCACTCGGCGGGGACGCGGATGACGAATTTTGCATCCTCAAACATGCCATTGACCTGCGTTCCAGCTACCTCGGCGGGCTGGTACATGCGATACCAGCCGCTCTGATCATCCTTTGAGCCCCATGTGTACGGAGCGAGCCCGATGTTGCCAAACTGGGTCGCGGCAGCATACTGCAACGGATTTTTCGTGGTGAGCCAGTTTTCCGCTTTTCCGTCAAATGGGGTCACGGTCACACTGTGTGCGCCGGGGATGACGGGAGAGTAGGCAGCATGGACCTGGGTGACGGGATAGGATGGAATGACAAGGGTAGAGAGCAGCAGAGCAGCGAGCGAGTGGGACATCCAGTTTCTTTTCATACGTTCCTCCTTTTTGTTGAAAGCGGTTCCATTGTCCTGCTAGGAAAAGCAAGGATCGTACCGAATTGAAATGGATAGGTTTCATGCGCCCTTAAACCAGGAGTGTCGCAAAAGTGCAGCATACAGAATGATGCTTTTTTGCGACATGACGTATTTTTGCTACAGTTGCGACGAGGAGGTACGTATATGCTCACCCCCCAATTCCTTCGTTTTCTCGATTCGCTGCAAATCGGCATGATGATCATCGATCGGGAGGGAATGATTCTTCACGTCAATCAGGTTGGCTGTCAGCTACTGGGCCTGAGGCTCTCGGAAGTCAGGCAGCATCACGTCTCGAGAATTACACCGGGTGCAGACATCATGCAGGTCATACGGGATGGCAGAGCGAGCTTGCGGGTGGAAATCCGTTTCGGCGATAAAACGCTGCTCGTGGACCGGATTCCTTATGTAGAGGAAGGCGAAATCATCGGCGCCATTTCTGTCTTTCAGGATATTACCTCCTATGAGGCGGCGACGCGGAAAATTTCGGAGCAAGAACGGGAGCTCCATCAGTTTCGGGAGCTGGTCGAGCAGCTGTATGACGGTATCGTGATGTGCGATCGAAACGGAATCGTCACGATGATCAACCAAGCGTACTGCGATTTTCTGGAAACGACGATGGAAGAGGCGATTGGAAAACCGATTACCGAAGTGATCGAGAATACCAGAATGCCTCAAGTCATGGTGACGGGGAAAGCAGAGCTCGGACACCTGATGAGAGTGGGAAATCGGGACATCATCGTGAGCCGCATGCCGATGCGCGAGGACGACAAGATTATTGGCGCGATGGGAAAAGTGATTTTCAACGACCTGCGTGAGCTGCGCAGCATGGTGGATCGCTACAACATCATGGAGCGGAAGCTGGATTACTACCGTCAGGAGCTGAAGCGGGTAGTCGGGACCCGGTATTCCTTTGATTCGATTTTTGCGGATCACCATTTGTTGAAAGAGACGATCCATTTGGCAAAAAAAGTGGCTTCCTCGCGCTCCTCCATCCTCATTCTGGGGGAGAGCGGCACAGGAAAAGAACTGTTTGCGCAGGCGATCCACGGTGTCAGTGCCCGTGCGGAAGGCCCGTTTGTCCGAGTCAATTGCGCGGCGATCCCAAAAGACCTCATGGAAGCCGAGCTGTTCGGGTACGAGGATGGAGCGTTCACTGGAGCGCGAAAAGGAGGCAAGCCAGGCAAGGTCGAGCTGGCGCATGGCGGTACGCTGTTTTTGGATGAGATCGGGGATATGCCGCTGGATATGCAGGTAAAGCTGCTGCGGGTGCTCCAGGAAAAAGAGGTAGAGAGGATCGGGGCCACTCGTCCCACACAAGTCGATCTCCGGGTGATTGCAGCGACGCATCGTCCTTTGGAAAAGCTGATGGAGGAGGGACGTTTTCGCGAAGATTTGTACTATCGACTCAATGTTTTTACGATTAGCATCCCACCCCTTCGCGTACAGACTGGTTCCATCATCGCGATGGCACAGCACCTGATCCAGAAGCTGAATCGCGAGCTGTATACATCCGTGACAGGGCTCGGCCCAAGAGTGGAGGACGTCTTTCTCTCCCACAGCTGGCCGGGAAATGTCAGGGAGCTGCACAATGTGCTGGAGAGAGCGATCCAGCTGGCCGATCACGGGGTGCTTGAGACAGAGCATCTGCCGGCTTATTTGCAGGAGAGAAAGGTCGTAGTCAACGGAGAGAGTCTGACACTGGATCTGGAGGCAGAATTGGCCAAGACAGAGAAGAAGGTGCTCGCCATGGCATTGGAGAAGGCTGAGGGGAATAAGGTAAAGGCAGCGAGCCTGCTGGGGATCCATCGGGCGAGCCTGTATCGGAAGCTGGAGAAGCTGGGGATGGATGTTACCTAGGCGAGGAGAGATCATGGATGAACATCGTCGCATGGAACTGCCGGCAGGCCTTTCGCAAAAAAGTCGAGAAGCTTGCGCCGTTTTGCCCCGAGATCGCTGTCATTTCGGAGTGCGAATCACTAGAGCGGCTAGGTGATAAACACACTTCCCTGTTCCCAAACGCTCTCTGGTTTGGCGACAATCTGCACAAAGGACTCGGTGTATTCAGTACTTCCGCGTATTCACTTACCGTTCATCCTGCCTACGACCCACGGTTTCGCTGGGTTGTTCCTATCTGCGTGACAGGCTTGGAGTCTTTCACGCTGTTGGCCGTTTGGACAAAGGATCACAAAGATAGAAAGCAGGGCTATATCGGGCAGCTGTTCTTGGCTCTGGAGCAGTACCAGATGCTTTTGCAAAAGGAAACCTGTCTCGTAGTAGGGGATTTAAACAGCAACGCCATTTGGGATGCTCTCCCGCGTGTCGGAAACCATACGGCAGTCGTCCAAATGCTGAAGGAGTACGGGGTAGAAAGTACGTACCACTGTTTTTTTCAGGAGGAACATGGCAAGGAATCTGTTCCGACCTACTATTTTCATCACCATCGGGAGAAGGGCTACCATATCGATTTTTGCTTCCTGCCTGTCGAGTGGATCGAGCGAGTAGAGTCCGTTCAAATAGGGACATACGAAGAGTGGCGGGAATGGAGCGACCATGTGCCGGTGGCGGTAAAGGTTGGGGAGCGGGTATGAAAAGGCTGAAAGGGACCGCATTGCTGGTTGAACTTTCTAGAGATAACTGGGAAGGGATGGTAATAAGCTAAAGAGAGCGAGCACAATCTATGCGGGCTTCAGACAGACATTCGTTTTGGAAATGCGGATAACCAGAAGGGAGAGAATGGCATGGAGATTCAAAATGCAGTAGCCATTGTAACGGGTGGAGCCTCCGGTCTGGGAGAAGCAACGGTGAGGAGTCTGGTGCGGTGTGGGGGAAAGGTTGCGATTTTGGACCTTGCCCCGGAAGCGGGGCAGTCATTGGCCGAGGAGCTCGGAAAAGAAAACGCGATGTTTATTCCCACGGATGTGACGAGTGAGGGAAGCGTGCGGGAGGCCATCGAGCAAGCGACAGGCAACTTTGGTACGATTCACGTAGCCATTAACTGTGCGGGAGTCGCTGCTGCGCAAAAGACGCTATCGAGAAGCGGTCCCCATCCACTGGAGTCGTTCTCAAGAGTGATCAACGTCAATCTGGTCGGCACGTTTAACGTTATTCGCTTGGCTGTGGAGCAGATGGCAGGCAATGAGCCGAACAAGCATGGCGAGCGTGGGATAATTGTCAATACGGCATCCGTGGCAGCTTTTGATGGGCAAGTAGGGCAGGTCGCATACAGTGCGTCCAAGGCAGGGATCGTCGGCATGACGCTGCCGATCGCGCGTGATCTGGCCCCCTACGGTATTCGCGTGATGACCATCGCTCCGGGTCTTTTTGATACACCGCTGTTCGACAAGCTCCCTCGCTCGGCAAAAGAAGCGCTAGGCGCAACCATTCCTTTCCCGCCACGCTTGGGGAATCCGACTGAATTTGCAATGCTGGTGCAGAGCATCATCGAAAATGTCATGCTCAACGGAGAGACGATTCGACTGGACGGAGCGATTCGCATGCAGCCAAAATAAAACATAGGGACGTTTCTCACCTCGCAGTAGAGGGAAAGAGAGACCGTCCCTTTTTTTAACGTATAAGAATTGATAAGCGTAATGCTTATGAATTCTGGAGCGCATGACGAAGTGCCTCAGCGTCTGCTTCTGGCATTCCTTCGGTAAAACTTTCCACTAAAACGCGGTCGCTCCTCCTTGAGCAGGCCTCGATAGAGGTTTTTTTATTGGTGTGAAAAGCTTGAGGAATCAAGGATGCTGCCACGATTCGCCGGCATTTGGCAAATTGTGTGCAACAAATCGTCCCTAAGTTCACGTTTATATAAGCGTATGGAAAAGTTTGCGAAAAAGGTTGCTGCCTGAAAGAGACAAGGCACGGATTAGCCTGGTTAGGAGGAGTGAGATGCGCAAGATCATATCAGGGATGCTTGCAGGAGCGATTGTTTCTTCAGCTGCGGTAGCATCTGCCGCACCTCCCACTACACTTGTGCTGAACGGACAAGCGGGACATGCAAGTGACTCGGTGAAAATCAAAAAAGGGAGAGCTCTCGTTCCCGTGCGTGAAGTGGCAGAGGAGATGGGAGCTGTCGTGAAATGGGATGCATCCCGGCGCACGGTTTACGTTTTCACGGGAGAACCAGAGGTGGACAGGGCAGCTGAGGGGAGCAAAAACGAATCTACCTCTCCTACGATGCAGCTCGTCATTAACGGAAAAAAGGTAGATTCCCCAGTCCCACCCCAAATCATAAATGGGAGAGCATGGGTACCCGCTCGGGAATTGGCGGAGGGTCTAGGGAGTGGAATTCAATGGAGTGACTCCCGAAGATCCGTATCGATAACGAACAAGATCGTCAATCCAACAGCAAAGGACTTTCGTGGACAAGCCATGATTACGTTCTCGTACGACGACGGCTTGGACACCTTCTACGATTTTGCCTTGCCGCTGCACGAAAAATACGGGATCCCGGCAACGGACAACGTCATCGCCGGAAAGATCAAAGACGGCGCGCAAACGATGTATCTCGATGCCGATCAAATCAAGGAAATGCACGAGCGCGGGGTCGAGATCGGTTCTCACAGCTATTCTCACCAGGATGGGTTGACGACTCTCTCAGACGAGGATTTGGATTTTGAATTGAGAGAAAGCAAAGCGGTGTTGGAGAGAATCGTCCCCAAGGTGCAGACGATCGGGATTCCCTTTTCCATGTATGATGAGCGCGTAAAAGCTGCCGTGAAAAAATACTACCAGGCAGCGAGAAATTTTGAACATCTGCAGAACGACATTTCAGCAGTCGACAAACTCTGGCTCCATACCGCAATCGCTGTGACCAACGAAATGACGTTTGAGCAAATCAAGCTGCGAATCGATGAGGCTGTCAAAAACAAGCAGTGGTGCATCATCATGCTGCACGGCATCGACCCGGATAACCAGGATTTGTATGAAATAAAGCCAGCACTACTGGAGCAGGTGCTCGCTTATGTGGCGAGCTTGGGCAGAGATAAAATCTTGCCAGTCAACACGATCGATGGAGTGTCACTTGCCGCGAAGTAGAAGAGGGTGACGATACTAAAAAACAACGAGCAGATGGGGGACTGAGAAGATGAAAGTTCTACTAGCCGTATCACTGGCACTCGGACTGACTTTTGGGATTATAGGTGTGGTTCATATGAACGCTAGCGCAACGGAGAGTCAGTTCACGGGCTCAGCATTGCCAGGGGGAGGAATTGAGGTTCCGCACAACCAGCGATTCCATCTCTCTACGGATCAACAATGGGTATCCTCTCAGGGGCATTTATCTGATCTGATTCGTCTGCAGTGGACGGCAGACCGGGCAAAACCGGCAATCTCCTGGGTAGATGAAACAGGTAAGGATAAAACGGCCATCGTGTCCCATGCCAAGGCTAATGATCCGAATCAAGAGGACCACAACCATCTATCGATCGAAACCACCATGTCGCCAACAGGCAAGAATGCGAACCAGCTTTTTACCAGATTTGAGATTCCCTTTGATCAAGACGTAGCAGAAATCCGGACGCATTCATCCAATTTGAATGTGGTAGATGGACTCCTGCGAATGGCCGGTTCGGATGGAGTGAATCGCGATGTGCAGTTTGCCAAGACCTCAGATGGAAATGTAACGAGTCCGCGATGGACGCTGCGAGCAGATAGTACGAATGAAACGGGAGCAAACGCCGGATCGAACTTTCATATTATCCGTTATTCGGATACCGGGGAGGAGATCGACACCCCCTTCTCGATTAACCGCAAGACTGGCAATGTCGGGATTGGCAGTGCCGATCCTACAACTAAGCTGGACGTGGATGGGGATCGCATTCGAATCCGCCAATCAGCCGCTCCCGCCTCCTCGTCAGCTCCGGGCAACGTCGGGGAGATCGCATGGGACAGCAATTATGTCTATGTCTGCGTCGCACCGAACAAGTGGAAACGAACAGAGCTTTCCACGTGGTAGATGATTTAAAGTGTACCCTTATGTCTCCCAAAGGGTACGTTGATGGATGAATGTGCAGTGTACGTAACTATGTTTGCGTTCCCTGCATTCGGACCGCCAGTGACGACACTCTTAAGCAGATAGGTCCTACCGGATTCTAATTGAGCAATTACCATATGCATGGGAACAGAATGGAAGCTTTTCATCGCTTTTTACTCCTTTTTCCATCTATAATAAGAAGGAAATGCCAAGCAGAACATTCAGACATCCGAATAAAGGAGGCTGCTATGATCCGAGAAAGATTGCGAGAATTGGGACTGGAGTTGCCCGAACCGGTGCCATCCCTGTATCAGTATGTTCCAGTCGTCGTTCATGAAGGAATCGCCTATGTCAGCGGGCAGGTGCCGAGAGTAGACGGAAAGCTCCCCTACGTCGGTAAAGTAGGAGTGGACGTAACCATCGAGCAGGCGAGGGAGCTGGCTAAAATCTGCGTGTTAAAAGGGCTGAGCAGCCTGGAAGCGGAGATTGGCAGTCTAGACCGAGTGGAACGGGTATTGAAAGTGACAGGATACGTGCAGTCGACAGATGGATTTAATCAGCAGCCGCAGGTGATTGACGCTGCATCCGAGCTGTTGGAGCAGATTTTTGGCGAGCAGGGGCGTCACGCGCGAACAGCCGTAGGAGCGGCCGAGCTGCCCGGGAATACGCCAGTTGAAATTGATTTCATGATTGCAGTCCAACGATAGGAGGCAACTGTCATGATCGGAATCGCAGATATCATGGCTGCGCGGGAGCAGATCGCAGATACCATTCGCCAAACGCCGCTGCTGTCATCCGAGCAGCTATCGTTGCAATGCGGAAATCGCGTCTTTCTGAAAGCGGAGCATCTGCAGAAAACGGGATCCTTCAAGCTGCGGGGAGCCACCAACAAGGTCAAGCAGGCTGTATACGCCGGGGCAGCTTCTGTCACGACAGCTTCCTCGGGCAATCACGGACAGGCAGTCGCGTATATAGCCAACAAGCTGGGAATACCAGCGACGATCGTAGTTCCAGAGGATGTAGCTGCCTGCAAGGTCGAGGCGATCGAGGCTTATCAGGGCAAGGTGGAAAAATGCGGGCTGACCTCGGCGGAGCGACTACCGAGAGCGATGGAAATCGCGGAGCAGCAAAAAGGCGTCTTCGTGCCACCCTATGACGATCCGTACATCATGGCAGGGCAAGGCACCGTGGGATTGGAAATCCTGGAGCAGCTGGGTGACATCGATGCGATTTTCGTGCCAATCGGCGGGGGCGGCTTGATTTCAGGAGTGCTTACCGCCATCAAGGAGACGAAGCCCTCCATTCAGGTGATTGGAGTAGAGCCGCAGCTTGCCAACGACACCTACTTGTCCTTGCAGCAAAACCAGCTTGTCTCGCATAAGGGAACCACGACGATCGCGGATGGCTTGCGGACTAGCCAGCCCGGGGATTTGACGTTTCCTGTTTTGCGCAAATACGTAGATGATGTCGTACTGGTTTCGGAGGAGGAGATTCGCCAAGCGTTTACCTTCGTACTCGAAAGAATGAAGCAGCTGATCGAGCCATCCAGCGCGACTGCGATTGCGGCTGTCATGTTTGAAAAAACAGCCCTGCGCGGAAAGCGGATCGTCACACTCGTCTCGGGCGGAAACGTTGACCTCGCTGCCATGGCAGGGCTGATCGTCAAATAGTTAGATAGAGTCTGCTTCGACTAAAGAGAATTCCTGTGCCTTCAGCAAAGCCTGGGTCCGATTGTTTACTCCGAGCTTGCCGTAGATGCGGTGCAGATAGACTTTGACGGTTCCGACCGTATTGCCGAGTGCTTCTGCAATCTCTTTGTTGGAGGCTCCCTGACTTAGCATGGATAACAGGATCATTTCTTTTCCCGTCAGCGGTTCGAGCAGGGGAGAGGGATGATCCGTTTTTCTTTTCGAGCTGCTTTTGGTGGTCATGAGCTCGAGCAGCTGCTGCACGTAAGCCTCCGAGACGGATTGATGAAGCACCTGCTTCTTGTTCCGGCTCTTGCTGGACGACAGGAGCAGATACAAAGCCTCTCCATCGTCGAGGAAGCTGCGTACATAACCGTTCGCCTCGCCGATGAACAGGGCTTCCTGCAAATAAACGAATGCCTCATCCAAAGAGCCGCGTTGTTGATTCGCCAGGGCTTGCAGGACAGCGATTTCGACTTGGCTGGCGAGAAGCCCCTCTCGTTTGCTGGCGAGCTTCAGCGTGTCCAGAATCCGCAGCGCCTCTGCTCCTTGCTGGCTCGCAAGCAGGAGACGGACATAGGTCAAGAGCTCGAGCTCGCGCTGGATCACAGGCTTGTCCCAGAAAGAGGCAGGTATTTTGGCGATCCGCATTTGTGCCTGCTCGATGTGCCCCTCTGCGAGATCCAATTTGGCGAGAAACGCATGCAAAGGATTCAGCCAGTACTCTTCCCCCCAGGTAATGATCGCATCGAGTGCTTCTTCGACCCTTTTTCTGGCATGGGGAACCGAGCCTGAGGCAAAGGCAATCTTCGCTTTTGTCAAAAGGCATGGGACCAGCAGCCCAGGTATCTGATGCCGGCGGGCGATCGGCTCTACCTGCTCCAGCAGGGCATGACTTTCATCGAGGCGATTCCACTCATAGTATCCTTCAGCGAGGGCTTGGACGACATACATGTTGAACAAGGAATCCTGCCATCCGTGCTCCGTCAATTTGCCAATAAACATTTTGCCGACGAATTCCGTTTGTGCGGACAAGACGCCTTTGAGCCCGAGTGAGGTGCGCCGGATGAATGGCTCCGTAGTATTGTAGTTAAACGAAAAAAACAAAGGTGACTCCGGCAGATTTTGATAAAGGATATCTGACTCGGCAAGCAGCATCTCGAAGTGCCCCAGGGCAAAGGCGAGGTTGGATCTTACGAAAAACAAGCTGCTGAGCAATTGCTGCTTTTCAAATGAGTCCTCCATGGCAGCACATTCTGCCTCCAGCTCAGCAAAATCGCCTTGCGCAAGCTCCGCCTGTCCGCAAAGAATCTGGATAAAGGCAGCCAGCATGCGCAGCGAGGGGGAGAGCATCGCAGACTTGTCAGGAAAGCTGTTTAGCCAGCGCAAGAGCGTGGACAGCTCGCCCCGCTGGATCATCTGCGGAAAATGCTGCTCCAAAAGAACGGCAGCAAAAGAAAAGTGAGAGGCTGCCAAAGCATGGTCGATCGCCTCATCGAACAATTGGCGCTCGGCAAAGCATTCACTGGCGATCCGGTGAAGCTCAATGGCTTTTTGCGGATGCATCTCCTGGAGCTGTGCCAGCAGGAATTCGCCGAACAGATGATGGTAGCGATACCAGGTTTGGTACTCATCGAGCGGGATGAGAAAGATGTTTTGCGAGAGCAGAGAGGCAAGCATCTTTTGCCCGTTGTTTTGTCCGGTCAACCGATTGCAGATGGAAGCATCCAAGCGCGGCAAGACACAGGTCGAAAGCAGAAAGCTTTGAACATCGGGAGAGAGTCTCAGCCAGACCTCATGCAACAAATACTCGGAAATGTCGCGATGAGAGCCGGAAAATCCGTTGAAAAAGCGCTCCTGATGAAACGGATTGCGCAGGGATATCGCAGCCAGCTGTAGGCCTGCGACCCATCCCTCGGTGCTCATGGCGAGCTGGTCGATTTGCTTGGGACTGAGCGCCAAGCCGTGAGCATCCTGATAAAAGCGCGCTGTCTCCGTATGGGTAAACCGCAGCTGCTCGAGTGTGATGTGGCTCGCTTGCCCGCGGATCGTCCATTTGCTTGTTGCAAAAGGCAAGGATGTACGGGTGGCTATGTACACATGGATAGAAAAAGGCAGATAGTCCAGGAAATACGACAAGCTGGCATGGATATGCTCCTCGGTGATCAGGTGATAATCGTCCAGGAGCAAGGACACAGATTGTTCGGTGGATTCAAGCTCATACAGCAGGGAATCGATGAATGTGAAAATAGAAGTATGGGAAATCGCGCCGATCAGTGGCTCCAGTCTTTCGGATAACTCCGGAAAACCAGATTGAGAGAGGGTGGCGACGACGTACTTCCAGAAGCGAATCAGATCGTTATCCATCTCGTCGAGGGAAAGCCAGGCACAGCGTGAGGGGTGCTGGGCTGCCCATTGGCTGAGCAGCGTTGTTTTTCCGTAGCCGGCAGGAGCGCATAAAGTAGTCAGCTTGCGCGTCAAGCCTTCTTCTAGCTGTCGAAGCAGCTGGTTTCGCGCAACGTTGTTAGGGCGAATCGCAGGCGTAGTTGTCTTGGTTCTGAGCATAATGGAACGCAAGGGACTCATAGCTCCTCCTTTATTGAACATCCGGTCATCTATTACCTCTACCCACATTATACTTGCTGGTAACAAGAATCGACATTTGAAATAAAGAAATCCACGAAATGTCAGACCCCTTCCCTTTTTGCTCGAATTCGTCGGATTTGCGCGAGAAATGTTCCATCGCACCGGACAAGCTTCAACAGGCTTCACAGCTCGCTCCATCTAGAATGGGCGTAGAAGCGTGTAGAGAGAGGTGCATGGAAATCGGACGGTGGAAGATTCTGTTTGCAGGTGCGATTGCGATGCTCTTGGTCGCAGGAAGTACGATAGGGGCTGGACGAGTTTTGGCAAATGACACTTCTGTCAACGTCGCCACACCCAAAGAGGATGAGGTCATTCGTGTCGCATTTGCAGGAGACATCATGCTGGATAAAAGTGTGGGGGTGCAAATCGGACGAAACGGCGTCGACTACCCCTTTTTGAAAACGGCAGCCTTCCTCAAGCAGGCGGATCTAACGATTGGCAATCTGGAGACATCTGTCAGTACACGAGGTCAGGCACAGCAAAAAGAGTACACGTATCGCTCCAAACCGCAAACGCTCCAGGGCTTGGTCAACGCAGGGTTCGATGTGGTCAATCTGGCCAATAACCACTCGCTGGATTACGGCATGGATGCTTTGTTTGATACGATGGAGCATTTGAAAAAATACCAGCTTGGGTACGTCGGGGGAGGAAAGAACGAAGCGGAGGCTTTTGCGCCTTACATCCGTACGATCAAAGGAAAGCGGGTCGCCGTCATCGGATTGAGCCACGTCTTGCCCAATCGGCAATGGTTTGCTGGGAAAAACAAGCCTGGACTGGCCCACGCCTACTCGTATGAGCCGATGCTTTCCTATGTCAAGAAAGCGGTAGCACAGTCCGACATCACGATCGCGGTCATGCACTGGAATCTGGAATACAAGGACTACCCGGAGCCGTATGCGCGAGAGATGGCGCGCAAGCTGATTGACAGCGGAGTAGACGCAGTGCTCGGGTCACACAGTCATTCGGTGATGGGGGTGGAGTATTACAAAAACGTCCCGATCTACTACAGCGTGGGCAACTTCGTCTTTACCACCTCGTACAATCCGAAAGGGAGAGAGGCGATGATGGTGGAGCTGACTTTTGGAGAAAAGGATACAACCTCCAAAGTCATCCCGATCAAAATCGCCAACGGTCAGCCAGCTCCGATGGATGCGGCGAATCGGAAAAAGATGATCGATAAACTAAATAGACTATCGTTTCAAGTGAGGCTGGATGCTGAAGGAAATGCTGCCCGAGAGAGAGTGACCGATCATTGACGAAGAAGAGATCATCTGGTGCAGCACTTCCGGATGGTCTTTTTGTTTTGTCTCCGGAGAGGGGTAAATCTTTTTAATCAGAGTGGACAAGGTAGGATATGGGAGGGATTTTCTGGATATGCCTGGTAAAGACGGTTAACTCTCCCTTAGGGGACCTTAAGCCAGAATATAGGGAATTTTCAAGGGTGAGTCATCGAGAGAGGCTATGATAACATGAAACGCGTGTTAACCATAACGGATCATGAGAGGAGATAGACGAACACCTCCCAATCAAATATGGGCCTAGTTCCGTCACGTACGGAAGCGGGGGAACCACCTTAGGGGTTAATTCTGTGATGCACAGAAGGGATGCAGCTCTGCCATCCTACCCGTCAGCTAACCTCGTCGGCTAAAGCAGATTAACTTTACACCATTTGCTTGAAAGCGCATGTTTTGTACACAGGGAGCGCGTATTTCCTGTTGGGGAATTCCCTTGTACACAGCTTCTTTGACATGCCTTCCAGCGAGAAAACAGCCGGCGCATTTGCTTTTCCATGTGGGGATGGCCCTCCCGAATCATGGAAGGAAGTGCGCTGGCTTTTTCTATACACGGAAAGTGGAAAGGGGAAGGAAGGATGAAAAAGAGAAACTTCATGAGATGGGGATGGACAGTGATGCTGTCGTGCAGCTTGCTGGCAGCTGGCTGCGGATCCGGACAGGAAGCTTTGCCAAGTGCGGGGAATTCGCCGTCCCAAGCAACGGAGAGCACATTGGAAAAAGCGAAGAAACAAGGGTTTGTGACAGTGGGTTTTGCCAATGAAAAGCCGTACGCCTATGCGACACCTGATGGCAAGCTGACAGGAGAAGCTGTCGAGGTCGCTCGGGCTGTCCTCTCCAAGATGGGGATTAACGAGATGAATGGCGTGCTGACGGAGTTCGGTTCCCTGATTCCGGGTCTGGTTGCAAAGCGATTTGACATCATCACAGCAGGCATGTACATCACACCGGCCCGCGCCAAAGAAGTTGCGTTTGCCAATCCGGAGTACAGCATAGGGGAAGCATTGGCAGTGAAAAAAGGAAATCCGCTAGAGTTGCGCAGCTATCAAGACATTGCCGCTAATCCCAAAGCGAAAATCGCCGTCATGAGCGGGGCGATTGAGATGGAATACCTGGAGAAATCCGGTGTGAAAAAGGATCAAATGGTGCTCGTACCTGATCAGCCATCGGCTATCGCTGCCTTGCAGGCTGGCCGTGCAGATGCCATCACGATGACAGGCCCATCTCTGCAAGCTGTTCTGGAAAGTGCGAAAGACAGCAATGTGGAGCGGGTAATGGATTTTGTCCAACCTGTAATCGATGGGCAGAGCATCCGCGGATACGGAGCAGCCGCTTTCCGCAAAGAGGACGAGGAATTTGTCAAAGCGTACAATGAAGAGCTGAAGAAGCTTAACGATTCAGGAGAGCTGCTGAAGATCCTCGAGCCGTTCGGCTTTACCGAACAGGAGCTGCCTGGGGACAAAACGGCTGAAGAGCTGTCCACGCAATGATGGGGGCTGCGTCACGGAAAGGAAGGGATGAACATGAATGAGACCATGCAGATGATTCCTTTTTTGCTCAAAGGGGCAGCGACAACCGTGCAAGTGACAGCACTCTCGGTACTGGTTGCTTTCTTCGTTTCCTTTGCTGCGGGCTTCGGCAGATTGTCTAAATGGCTGTGGGTTCGTTCCCTGACTAGCGTTTATGTAGAAATATTTCGAGGAACCTCTCTTCTGGTACAGATGTTTTGGCTCTTTTTTGCCTTGCCGCTGTTGGGAATCGAGCTGCCCCCGATCGTTGCGGGAGTCATCGCTCTGGGGCTTAACTACGGAGCATACGGATCGGAAGTAGTGCGGAGCTCGATTGTAGCGGTACCAAAAGGACAGACCGAGGCAGCCATCGCATTGAACATGTCACCTTTGCTTCGTATGAGAAGAATCATCTTGCCGCAAGCATTTGTCATGATGCTTCCATCTTTCGGGAATCTGCTGATAGAGCTGTTGAAAGGAACCTCTCTTTTATCCTTGATCACACTGGCTGATCTGACGTTTCAAGGAATGCTGCTGCGCACCTTTGATTCATCCAGAACATTTGAAATATTCGGACTTATGCTGGTGATGTATTTCCTGATGGCTTATCCGCTGACTCTGGCAATGCGGTGGCTGGAGCGGCGTGCTTCGGTAGGGAGGGTGTAGCCTATGTGGAGCTGGTCATTCACTTGGGAAATCCTTCCCCAGATTTTAGAAGCGATTCAAACGACGATCCTTGCAACCGTGATCGGGTTTGCACTTGCTATTGTAGGGGGACTGATACTGGCATTCGGACGCAGAGCGAAGCAGAGATGGCTTTCTGTAGTAGTGGCGGGAATCATCGAGTTTGTGCGCAGCACTCCCCTATTGGTTCAGTTGTACTTTCTTTTTTACGGACTTCCTGCGATCGGGATCTCTTTTGGACCATTCACTGCAGGGGTCCTCGGGCTGGGCATTCACTACAGCGCCTATCTCTCCGAAGTGTACAGGTCGGGCATTGATGCCGTTCCCAAAGGGCAGTGGGAGGCAGCGAAGGCACTCAATTTTTCCAGAGGAAAGACGTGGTCACGAATCATTTTGCCGCAGGCCATTCGTCCGATTGTTCCCGTTCTGGGCAACTATTTGCTCGTAATGTTCAAGGAAACCCCGATTCTCTCCGCTATCACCTTGGTAGAGATGCTTCTGACAGCGAAAATGATTGGCTCCGCCTCGTTTCGTTATTTGGAGGCCTTTACGCTGGTAGGAATCCTGTTCCTTGTACTCAGCTATGTTTCCACTTTGCTGATTCGCAGGCTGGAGACGAGATGGGGACAGCTTTAAGAAAGGAGGACTATATGAAAACAAACCAAGGAGCATCTCCTGTCGTAGTCTACCGCGGCGTAAGCAAGTCGTTCGGAGACAATCAAATCCTGCAGCAGATCGACCTGTCCATTGCACTGGGAGAAAAAGTGGCTGTGATTGGTCCGAGCGGTTCGGGGAAGACAACACTCGCACGGCTGCTGATGACATTGGAGGAACCGACTTCAGGGACGATTGAGGTAGATGGCCAACAGCTATGGCACAAAACAGTAAAGGGGAAGCTTGTACGGGCGGATGAGAAGCATTTGCACGCGATCAGGGGAAACATCGGGATGGTTTTTCAGCACTTCAACCTGTTTCCCCACATGAACATTTTGCGCAACTGCACGGAAGCTCCCATTCACGTATTGGGCTTGAGCAAGCAGGAAGCCACGCAAAGGGCGATGGCCATGCTGGAAAAAGTAGGGCTGGCAGACAAGGTGGATGCTTATCCAGCCCAGCTTTCGGGAGGGCAAAAACAAAGGGTGGCGATCGCACGTGCTCTGGTTATGCGTCCCAAGGTAATGCTGTTTGATGAAGTGACCTCTGCGCTTGATCCCGAGCTGGTAGGCGAAGTGCTGAATGTAATCAAAGGAATTGCCCGAGAAGGCGAAATGGCGATGCTTTTGATTACGCATGAAATGGATTTTGCCCGAGATGTGGCAGATCGTGTGATATTTACCGATGGCGGCAGCATCGTGGAGCAGGGTACTCCCGAGCAAATCTTTTATCATCCGCAAAGTCCTCGCCTTCAAGCCTTTTTACGACGCTTTCGAGCGGGATGAATATCTGATGCTCGCCGAAACGATGAAAGGAGGTGATGAATTGAAAATGATTAGAGGTACACGTATTCAACTGCAAACGCCAAAAGCAGAGCAAGGATTTGCAATGTGGCAGTTGGCAAGTGATTCCGGTGTACTCGAACCGAATTCGTCTTACGCCTATCTGATGTTTGCGAAATTTTTTGCAGAGACCTGCGTGCTTGCGGTCGAAGAAGGGATACCCATTGGTTTTGTCACCGGATTTATTCCCCCCGGCTCTCCTCAGACACTGTTTGTCTGGCAGATTGGCGTCAGTGCCGCACACAGAGGCAAAGGAATCGGTAAGCATATGCTTCGTGAACTGCTTCGTCGACTAGAAAGCAAGAGCGTTTGCTACCTGGAAGCAACTGTGACTATGAGTAACGATGCTTCAAAAGCCTTGTTTACGAGTCTAGCAAACGAATATTCCGCCCGTTACCAAATCAACGAATGCTTTTCAGCCGAGATGTTCCCAGAAGGGGGGCATGAGGCAGAGTGGACGTATCGAGTTGGACCCATTCCCATTCAATCCTGAGGAGGTTACGCATGAAAGCCATTGCAGAAGCGAGAACACCCTTAACCGTATTTGAACAAATGGAATCCGAAGTGAGGAGTTACTGCCGCAGCTTTCCGGTTGTTTTTACCAAGGCGAGTGGCCACATGCTTTGGGATCGTTCGGGCAAAGCGTACATTGATTTTTTTGCTGGTGCAGGTGCTCTCAACTACGGGCACAACAATCCAGCGATCAAGAAAAAGTTGATTGAGTATTTGCAGCAAGACGGACTGACACATAGCTTGGACATGGCGACAGAAGCAAAGGAGGTGCTGCTGCAGACCTTTAGGGAGACCATTCTCAAACCGAGGAGCCTTTCTTATAAAGTCATGTTTCCTGGACCTACGGGAACCAATTCTGTGGAGGCTGCCTTGAAGCTGGCGCGCAAAGCTACAGGGAGAGAGACCGTCATGAGCTTTACCAATGGCTTTCACGGGATGACCATCGGCTCCTTGGCTGTTACAGGGAATCGGATGAAGCGAGGGGGGGCCGGCATGCCTCTTACCCACACCATCGCTATTCCGTATGACCAATACATGGGAAGCGAGCTGGACACGACGCTCTATATTGAGCGGCTACTCGAAGACGATGGCAGCGGTGTCTCTCTCCCCGCAGCTATGATCCTCGAAACCGTTCAAGGAGAAGGGGGGATTAATGTTGCGAGCATCGAGTGGCTGCAGAAAATGGAAGCGATCTGCCGCAAGCACGGGATTCTGCTCATTATCGATGATGTGCAAGCGGGCTGCGGTCGTACCGGTAGCTTCTTCAGCTTCGAGGAAGCCGGAATTGTGCCTGATATCGTCTGCCTTTCCAAATCAATAGGCGGCTACGGTCTGCCATTTGCCCTTACGCTGTTCAAGCCAGAGCTGGATATATGGCTGCCAGGCGAGCATAACGGCACCTTTCGGGGAAACAACCTGGCTTTTGTAGCAGCGACGGAGTCCTTGCGCTATTGGAAGAATGACCAGCTTAGCCGTTCGGTTCTGGCAAAAGGAAACATTGTCCGTACTCGTCTGGAGAAGCTCAAAAAAGCGTACCCCTTCCTCCAAGGAAAGGTGCGTGGGAAAGGCTTGATGCAAGGCTTGGCGGTAGGAGCAGAGGGCATGGCAGAAAAAATATGCGCGAAAGCTTTTGAGCGAGGACTGATTCTGGAGACGTCCGGTCCCAAAAGCGAAGTGATGAAGGTGATGCCGCCACTTACGATTACCGAGGAGGCATTGACAGAAGGATTGGATATTTTGGAGGCAAGCATTCAAGCGTGCAAAGAGGAGGAGAAAGAACAATGATCGTAAAACACCTAGCAGAAATCGTGGGAACGAAAGATGACATCGATACGCCTACATGGAGCAGCAGACGCTTTTTACTGAAGCAGGACCAAATGGGCTTTTCGCTGCATGATACGATTATTAAAGAAGGAACGGAAACCTATATTTGGTACAAAAACCATCTCGAGGCGGTCTATTGCATCGAGGGAGAAGGCGAAATCGAGGTTGTAGGTGGCGAAACCTATGCGATCAGACCAGGGATGATGTACGCCTTGTCCGGCCACGAAAAGCATTTTTTGCGAGCCAAAAGTCAAATGCGGATGGTTTGCGTGTTCAATCCACCTTTGACCGGGCGTGAGGTTCACGACGAAGAAGGCGTGTATCCATTGGACGCCGAGTAAAACGATAGATACCTGAAAAGGAGTGTTGTCGGTATGACGCAAGATCTCTATCCTTCCCGCATCAGGGAACAACCATCTATCATCGAGCGTGTCGATCCTGTTGTGTACCGAAATCACAAGACGGACGAAGGCCCTCTATCTGCACAATCGCTGGCCAGCTATGAGCAAAAAGGGTATCTCAGTCTTCGTGGATTTTTTTCCTCGGAGGAAGTGCAAGAATGGCGAGATGAATTGAAAAAGCTCTGGCGGGATAATCGGGGTTCTTCGCGCAAGGAAGTCATTGAGGAGCCATCCAGTCAGGAAATTCGCTCGATTTTTGCTGTGCATCGCGACAATGAGGTATTTCAAAGGCTCTCCCGGCATCCCAGACTCGTTGCAATAGTGGAGCAGATTCTGGGGAGCGAGGTGTACATCCACCAATCGCGAATCAATTACAAGCAAGGATACACAGGCAAAGAGTTTTATTGGCATTCTGATTTTGAAACCTGGCATGTAGAGGATGGGATGCCGCGGATGAGGGCACTCAGCTGCTCCATCGCGCTGGAGGAGAACTTCCATTACAACGGTCCGCTTCTGCTATTGCCAGGCTCGCATCAATCATTCGTATCGTGCGTGGGCAAAACCCCGGACTCTCACTATGAACAATCACTACGCAAACAGGAATATGGGGTACCGGATCAAGACAGCCTGCGCCTTCTGGTTGAGCGGCACGGTATTGATACGATGATTGGCCCTGCGGGGACAGTCGTGCTGTTTGATTGCAATACGATGCACGGGTCCAATGGGAATATAACGCCATTGCCCCGCAGTAATGTGTTTATGGTGTACAACAGTGTAAACAATCGCTTGATTGCTCCTTTTTCCGGGCAGCAGCCGCGGCCAGATTATATAGCTTCACGTGAATAATCTTATATATAGAAGAAACACGATTCGCATGGGAGGAGAATCATGGCTCTTATCGTGCAAAAATATGGCGGAACATCTGTTGGTTCGGTGGAGAGGATACGTGCAGTGGCACAACAAATTCTTCTTGCCAGGCAGCAGGGACATGAGCTGGTAATCGTGCTGTCTGCGATGGGAGACTCAACAGATGGGCTGATGAAGCTTGCTCTGGAAATAGATCCTCATCCCGATAGCCGGGAGCTGGATATGCTGGTGAGCACGGGAGAACAAATTTCCATTTCTCTTTTAACGATGGCTCTGCGTCAAAAAGGTTGTAAAGCCGTCTCACTGACGGGCTGGCAGGCCGGAATTGTAACGGATGAAGAACATCAAGATGCCCAGGTACGCGAGATTCACACAGCGTCTATTCATCAGTGGCTGGCAAGAGGGTATGTAGTCGTGGTTGCAGGCTACCAAGGGGTGACAGATTCTGGTCAGATAACCACCTTGGGCAGAGGAGGATCCGATACAAGTGCGGTTGCATTGGCCGCCCGTTTACATGCAGATTTGTGTGAGATTCATACGGATGTAGATGGTGTGTATACGGCAGATCCCAGGCTTGTCCCCGAAGCAAAAAAGCACACCCAAATCCCTTACGAGCAAATGCTGGAGCTGGCAGAAATGGGGGCTTGCGTCCTTCATCCGCGCAGCGTACGAGAGGCTCGCAAATTCCAGGTGCCTCTTGTGGTGCGTTCCAGCTTTCAAAGGGGGGAAGGTACCCGGGTAGGAGGAGAGTTGCAATGCGGAATCTCCTCAGCGTTTTGGGGGATTGCACACCAGGAAAAAATGGCAGTTCTTTCTATTAAAGGAGAAAGACGAGAGGAGGCATGCAGTCACCTCGCCAAGCATTTCGATACGGTGGGGGTTGAAGCGGAAGCTGTTGTCAGTGTTTCGGACTGCATGCAATACTCACTGTCGGCCCATGAACTTGAGAATGCAACGGCTATTCTTCAAAATGATGGGAAGCGTCTGGGAATTGAGGGCTGGGAATGCGAGCAGGATATGACAAAAGTCACTATCGTCCCGGCAGATCCATTCACCGAGAAGGACATGACAGGCAAGCTTGCTGAGCTTCCTTTTCCTGTTCGCTGGTTAAAACCTGTGAAGCGCAGGATTTCGTGTGTTATGCCCTCGGCTATGTCCAAAGCTGTCATGCAGACGATTCATCGATCATTGGCTATGAATCTGAATGCGGGAAGGTCAAAAGACTTCCTGCTTTAGAGAAGAACCGAGAGTACCCCCTGCGAGTCAAATCGCAGGGGATTTCTTTTGCTCATTCGCCATTCGCCGCATCGCTTCCCTGCGCACAAACCCGTACTGTTCGTACAGCCCGTGTGCATCCCGTGTTGCCAGCGAAATGTTTGTATGGGCAATCGCAGGATACTGGGTGATCACATCCATGAGCCATTTGCTTAAACCCTTTCCGCGGTGGGCTGGATCGATGAAAACATCGCATAACCAAGAAAACGTCGTGTAATCGGTCACGATACGAGCGAAGCCTACCTGCCCAGTATCGCTGTAGATGCCGAAGCAGATGGAGTGCTCAAAGCTTGTGAATATCACCTCCCTCGATCTCTCCGATGCCCAATAGGTTGTGGAGAGCCACTGGAAAATCTGTTCCCTGTCCAATAAGTCTTTAATATCACTGATGGAATAAGGTAATTCTGCATGCTTCATTTTCAATCTGTACCCTCCTATAACCACTTTACTGATTGGTATGTGATCAAATATACTGAACATAAAGAGTTATTTAAACAAATAAATTCACATCTGTACCCATACAGTTTGGTAAGAGGGGATGAGGGATGGAGAACAAATACGAAGTCGTGAAAGCGCTTTTAAAAGAGCAGCTGCTAACGCACGCAATCAAGCCAGGTGAAAAGCTGCCTTCCATACGGGCAGCGTCTGAGCTTTGGTCGTGCAGCAAAAACACGGCGATCCGTGCGTATCAAGAGCTGGAAAACGAGCATTTGATTTACTCTGTCCCGAAAAGCGGCTATTACGCCGTGGCACGATCCGAGAAGACAACGACATCTGCGATCGACTGGATCGATTTTTCCTCCGCCACACCGGATGCAGAGGTGATGCCGTATAAAGATTTTCAGCACTGCCTCAACCGTGCTATCGAGCTTTATGAGGACCATCTTTTTACGTATTCCGATCCACAGGGATTTTTTACGCTGAGAAGAGCGCTCGAAAAACATTTGGCGCATTCGCAGATTTTTGCGCCTCCTTCGCAGATTTGCGTCGTGTCTGGCGCGCAGCAGGCTTTGCATCTCCTTGCCTCTATGCCCTTTCCCAATGGGAAGAGCGCGGTGCTGGTCGAACAGCCGACCTTTCATGGCATGCTTCGTTCCCTGGATCTTTTGGGGGTCACAGCTCTGGGCATCGAACGGAGGATGGATGGGATTGACCTCGACGAGCTGGAGCGGCATTTCCGCAATAATCACATCAAGTTTTTTTACACGGTTCCGCGGTTTCATAATCCACTTGGGGCAAGCTATACGGAGGAACAGAAAAAGCAGATTGCCATGCTCGCGCAAAAATACGACGTCTACATCGTGGAAGATGACTTTCTGGCGGATATGGACACGGATGAAAAGGCCGACCCGATTTATGCGTATGATCAGGCAGGCAAGGTGATTTACGTCAAGAGCTTTTCCAAAATCATGCTGCCGGGGCTGAGATTGGCGTGTGTCGTACTCCCAACCTCGTTGATGGAGACGTTCCGGCTTTTCAAAGCGTCCAGTGATTCCAGCACAGCGGCTTTGTCGCAGGCAGCGCTGGAGCTGTATTTGAACTGCGGTATGTACGATCATCATGCTGGCTTGGTCAGAGAGAGGTATCGCATGCGAATGGAAAAGCTTGCAGAATGCGGAAATCGGCTGCTTCCTCCACAAGTGCAGCTAGCAACAGGACGAGGAGGAATTTTCGCCCGGCTGTCTCTCTCCGATGAAGTCAATCTTCATGATCTGATTACGGCTTTGCATTTAAAACAAGTAAGGGTGAATTCCACGGAGCAGAACTATCTGCGTTTGTTTCGCCGGGATCATGGCCTGCGGATCAGCATCATGCAAACGGATTTTGAAAAAATTGAAAGAGGGATTCAGATCGTGGCCGAGACGCTGGAGAGCCTGCTGGAACAACAAAAATCGAACCGGCTGCACGTCATTGACTGGATATGATTGGATATAGGAGGAATAATCAAAATCTTTAGTATTGACACGATAGTTACGAAAAATTTAAAATAAGTTCATATAGGAAACTGTGTTTTGTATATAAAACACACGAACGATAAAGTAGAGGTTTTCATCGAAAAAGAGCTTGAGGATACTTTGACAAGGAAGTAGCAGCAAAGCTCGCTTTTTTTTACGAAATAATCGAAACATTGTTTTGTATACAAAACACAAATCTAACAATCAGAGGTGAAATGGATGCTAGGTATCACCCATTTGCGGCATATCAGCTTGTTTACACCGGTCTTGAAGGAACAGGCAGATTTCTACGAAAAAGTATGGGGATTAGATAAGCTTCAGGAGGACGAAAACAACGTTTACTTCCGTGGAGCTGGATCCGAAAACCACATCCTCCATTTAACGGCTGGAGAAAAACGCGGACTGCATCATATCGCGTTTGGAATGATTGACAAGAATGCCGTAGATACAGCGGCTGAAAAGCTGAAAGAGCTGGGCATCCCTCTCGTCTCCGAGCCTGGCTACCTCGATGAAGCGGGCGCGGGCTACGGATTGCGTTTCCTCGATCCAGAAGGACGCTGCATCGAGCTGTCCTGTTGGGTAGAGATCCACACGAAAGACTGGAGCAAGAAAAACGTGGATCCGATCAAGCTGAATCATGTGGTCATGAACACAAAAGACATCGACATGATCACCGATTTCTACACGAAGATCCTGGGCTTCAAAGTAACAGACTGGAGCGAGCATCAGATGGTCTTCCTGCGTTGCAACAAAAACCATCACTCCCTCGCTTTCAACCAGGATGTACATGCTTCTGTTAACCATATTGCGTATGAAGTGGGGAGCGTAGACGAAGTGATGCGCGGAATCAGCAATGTACGCAAGGTGGATGTAGAACCGATGTGGGGACCTGGTCGTCACGGCCCTGGCAACAACATTTTCTGCTACTTCCGCGATCCAGCGGGCTACGTCATGGAGTACACCTGCTACCTGACTACGGTAGAAGATGACGATAAATGGCAAGCATTGGTTTGGAAGCGTGTTCCTCACCTGATGGACCAGTGGGGTACTGCGGGACCACCACCACCAGGAGCGCGTGCATCCATGCAGGGCGATCCAGACGAGGGCTGGGCAACCAAGCTTGCAGGTAAGCAATAAGAAAGACTACCTATTTGGCACGAGCGTAAGGGAGTGGATAAACCGATGGATTTGGGACTGAAAAATAAAGTCGCGGTAATCATGGGCGGAACGTCTGGTGTTGGCTTGAAGGCAGCGGAAATGTTTCTGCAGGAAGGCGCGAAGGTTGCCATCTGCGGACGCGATCAAAAACGCATGGAGGGAGCGCTTGCACACCTCGCTGCATTCGCCCCCTCTGAGCAGGTATTTGCTGAGACCTGCGACGTTACCAATAAAGAAGACGTAACCCGTTTTATCGACGGAGCAGCCGAAACGTTTGGCGGCGTGGATATTCTGGTCAATGCAGCGGGACAAAGCGTGATGGGCTACTTCTTTGACATCACCGACGAGCAGTGGAGACAGCAGATTGATCTGAAGTACTTTGCCATCATCAACGCGGTTCGTGCCGTTCATCCGCATCTGCTGAAGCGCGGCGGCGGCCGGATCGTCAACATCAACGCTACGCTGGCAAAGGAACCAGAGCGTCACATGGTAGCGACAGCGGCTACTCGTGCAGGACTGTTGAATCTGAGCAAAACCTTGTCCCACGAGCTGGCGCCAAACAACATATTGGTCAACTCGGTGAGCCTGGGATTGATTGCAACGGATCAATGGGAGCGCAGACGGATGAAAAACGCGCCAGAGATGGATCCGACGGAATACTACAACGATTTGGCACAAAAACGGAACATCCCGCTTGGCCGCGTAGGGCAGCCGGAAGAGGTTGCGAGCGTGATTCTCTTCCTGGCGTCTGAGCAGGCCAGCTATGTATCCGGTTCGACAATAGAAGTTGCGGGGGCTTTAGGAAAAGCGCTGTAATGTGAAGGGGCGAGAGAAGAACATGACAACGAATGTGCAAATGGAATTCACAACGGCAGACGCAGTTGTTGCGGAGCTTGTACGCGCCGGAGTAGAAGTCGTTTTCGGTGTAGTAAGTATTCATAACATGCCAATCTACGATGCGCTTTTGCGCGAGGGCAGCATCCGCATCGTTTGCTCCCGTGGTGAGAGCGGTGCTGCGAACATGGCTGATGGCTATGCTCGCGCGACTGGGAAACTCGGTGTCGTCATCACCAGTACGGGTAGCGGTGCAGGCAACGCAGCAGGCTCTCTGGTAGAGGCATGGGCTGCAGGAACACCTGTCCTGCATTTGACAGGGGAAGTTTCCTCCAAATACTTGGGCACAGGCAGAGGATACATCCACGAATGTAAAGACCAGCTGTCCATGATGAGCGGCTGCTGTAAAGAAGCGTATCGTTTGCGCAAGCCTGAGCAAGCGGCAGCAGTAGTACGCCAAGCGATTCAAAATGCAACAACAGCTCCACGCGGTCCTGTCTCTTTGGAAATCCCGATCGATTTCCAATCCGCGATCATTCCAAACAGCGTGCTTGAAGCAGTACAGCCTGCAATTGCTCCTGCAGCAGCTCCACATATTCCAGCGGAAGTTACCGCAAAAATCGCTGCCGCTCGTCGTCCGGTCATCTGGGCAGGGGGAGGCGTGATCTCCTCGGAAGCATCTGCTGAGCTGACCCGTCTGGCTGAACTGACTGGCGCAGCTGTTATCACGAGCCAATCTGGTAAAGGATCTATTCCAGAGGATCATCCACAATGCATCGGTCACTTCGCTGCCTATGAAGACGTGAAAAACCTGCTGAAGCAATCCGATCTTTTGATCAGTGTAGGCGTACGCTTCCGCGGCAACGAAACAGCCAACTGGAAAGTGACTGCACCAGAAGATCACATCAGCATCGATGCGGACTGGAGCGCATTCAACCGCAACTACGAAATTACACACGGTCTTTTGGGTGAAGCGAAAGAAATCCTGAACGCGATCAATGAAGAGCTGGCAGCCAAAAACGCTGCGCCAGATGCTGCGTATGTAGCAGAAGTAAAAGCCGTAAGAGAAAAAATCCGCGGGATTCTCCGCGATACATTGGGTCCGTACGAGAAATTCGTCGATGGCATGCGCAAAGTCCTGCCAAAAGACGCTATCCTCGTTCGCGACGTTACCGTTCCTGCTAACGTATGGGGCAGCCGCTTGTTTGAAATCTACGAGCCGCGTACATCCATTCACGCATCTGGCGGTGGTATCGGACAAGGTTTGCCAACAGCACTGGGTGCACAAGCAGGTCGTCTGGATCGCGTCGTCGTCCTGATGGCTGGTGACGGTGGATACATGCTGAACGTAGGCGAAATGCCGGTAGCCGTTCAAGAAAACCTGCCGCTGATCGTCGTTCTCTTTGACGACCAAGGCTATGGCGTACTGCGCAACATCCAGGATGCCGCATACGGTCGCCAAGTTGCCGTAGATCTGGTGAGTCCAGACTTTGTGATGCTGGCAAAATCCATGGGCTTTGAAGCCAATCGCATCGGTAACCCGGAAGAGTTCGTAGCAGAGCTGGAAGCAGCCGTTGCACGCAGAAAGCCATCGATGATCGTTGTCGACATGAATGCTGTCGGTCCAATGGCCAAGCCGTTCGGAGGCCCTCCTGGAGCAGCAGATGCATTCAAGCCGAAAAAATTGTAAGGAGGCCTGATCATCCATGTCAAACGCATATCCTAGCATTTCCGGCCAATTTCTGATCAATGGTGAGTGGGTAAAAGGGGCAAAGGTCACAGATGTGACCAACCCCGCTTCTCTCACAGAAGTAGTAGGGCAAGTCGCTCTTTGCTCCAAAGAAGATGTGCAGCAAGCAATCGACGCAGCAGAGCAGGCGTTCCCGGCTTGGGCATCTACGCCTGCCGCAAAACGGGCGGAGCTGGTAAAAGAGGCGTCCAAGCATTTGTCGCCGATCATTGAGCAAACGGTTCCCCTGTTCGTTCGTGAAAACGGGAAGCCGCAAGTAGAAGCGAAAAAGGACATCATGCGCTGTGTGGAAATCATGAGCCAGGGGGCAGATGCCTTGGTCAAATGGTGGGAGCCGCAATCCATCCCGGGTGGACAAATGGTTCAGCTGCGCAGAAGACCAAGAGGCGTTACAGCTGTCATCTCTCCTTGGAATTCTCCGATGATTCTTACGTTCAAACGCGTGATCCCTGCGATTCTTGCAGGAAATACGGTCGTAGTAAAACCGGCTACAGACTGCCCGTTGACGGTTCTGGCAACGCTGAAAGTCGTAGCAGAGCAATTGCCTCCGGGTGTCATCAATATCGTAACGGGTTCCGGCGCTTTGGTCGGAGAGCAGATCTGTGCTGATCCGCGCGTTCGTACCATTGCCTTTACAGGTAGCACGGAAACAGGAAAGCGTATCATGAGCATGTCTGCCGGTACCGTGAAAAAGCTGTACATGGAGCTGGGCGGGAACGATCCAGCGCTCATCCTGCCAGATGCCGTTCTCGACGAAACCGCGATGACACGCATTCGCATGGGGATCCTCCGAGCAGCCGGTCAGGTTTGCTCCGCAATCAAACGTGTATACGTGCATGAGTCGCGCTACGAAGAGTTCATGAGCAAGCTGACTCGCGAGTTTGGCCGCATGATCGTAGGGAACGGGATGCAGCCGGATGCCATGATGGGTCCAATCAACAACAAAGCACAATACGACTACGTGACAGGCTTGATCGAGCGCACAAAGCAAGCGGGTGCTCAGGTAGATACACTCGGTATCAAGCTGGATGAAGAATCCTGGGATCAAGGCTACTTCCTGCTTCCTTCGATCGCAACGGGTCTTGATCAATCGAGCGAGCTGGTACGTGCTGAGCAGTTCGGTCCAGTCATTCCCGTACTGAAGTATTCCGATTTGGACGAGGCGATCGCGATGGCGAATGACACAGAGTTCGGCCTGCGTGCTTCGGTATGGACGGCGGATCAGAGCGTTGCCGAGACTTTTGCCGATCGTCTGGATGCAGGGGCGGTTTTCTTCAATAACCATACGATCTTCCAAGATCTGCACTACGATTTCCCAGGCCTGAAAGAGAGCGGACTTAGCCGTGAAACACAAATGTGCGGTATCGACCTCTTTGCGGATACCTACGGATTTGCCAACTAACGACGACTAACAGACCAGAAGTATTTGCCAAAGTTGCCATTCAACTAAGACTGAATATTGCGTGTCCAGTCACCAGGGGGTTGTTGCTCACATGCTTAGCAAAAACATGCGATGGGTTTACATTTCATTGCCAATCTTCTTCTTTTGGTTCTTTGGCCAGATCGACAAGCTAGGGATTTCTGTCATTCAGACAGATCCGGGCTTTCTGCAGGACATGGGACTGATCGGTCCGGATAAAAATGCGAAAATCGGGTTCTTGACCTTTATTTTTACGGTAGCTTACGCCTTGTCTAACTTGTTCTGGGGCGTCGTGATCGACAAGCTGGGAGCGCGGAAGACAGCCATGCTGGGGATTGCGGTATGGACCGTCACCATGGTGATGGCTGGTCTCTCCACTTCGTATGAAATGTTTGTACTTTCTCGTATTATCCTGGGGATCGGGGAAGGAATTATGATCCCGGTGTCCGGTAAATTTATTGCCAACTGGTTTAATCGAAATGAGCTGGGTCGTGCACAAGCTTCGTGGATTTCCGGGAACTATCTGGGACCAGCGCTTGGAGCACTTGTATTGTCCGTCTTGATTGCCAACTTGACCTGGCACTCGTCCTTCTTCATTCTGGCTGCTTGTAACCTGATCTTGAACATTCCGATGTTCTACTTCATGACGCGTGATAAGCCGGAAGATCATCCGAAGCTGAGCAAAGAAGAACTGGCCTTTATCCGCAGCAACGATGGACCTGTAGAAGAAAAGCAAAACTTTGCGCAAGATTTCCGTTACTGGATCGTTTGGATCGGGATGCTGGTGGCGTCCTTCCTGTTCTTCGGATTGAGCATTTGGCTGCCGACCTACCTGACACAAGGCAAGGGCTTTGCCCGCGAAGCAATGGCAGGGATTACTTCACTCTCCTGGCTGTTTGCCCTCGTCTTCGTCCTGGTGTGCGGCTACTTGGCCGATAAAACGAAGCGTCCTGGCCTGCTCGCAGCCATTTTATTCGGACTCTGTGCGCTCTTCCTCGGCATTGCCGTGAGTGCGACCAACCCGATCATCGCGGGGATTTCCATCGGACTCGCCATGGGAACACAAGGCGGCGTATTCCATCTGAGTAACCTGTTTATTGTCAAATTCTCTACCCCGGAAACGGCCGGGCGCGCAGCTGGCTTGATGGGCTTCACGAACATTCTGGGCGGTTTTGCGAGCTACATCATGGGCTGGATGCGCGACCTTTCCGGCGGAGATTTCGGACCATCGATCTTGATGCTGATCGCCATTTCCCTGATCGGCTTCGTCGCTTACCTCTTTACCTTGAAACGCGAAGCAGCAGAGGCCGTGCAAATCAAGCAGGCAGAACGTGCTCGAGCTGTGTCATAAGTTTTTGAAACTGTAATTCTGAGATTGGAGTGAATACGCATGGGCAAACCAGAAGTGCGCTTGGATGAAATGACAAGGGAAGAAGCCCTTCAATACCTGAACGAGACAATGAACCCGGAAGAGGGGGCCATTCCCGCCTATATCTTGTCTGACCCTACGATCTACAAGCTGGAGCACGAAAAGATCTTCATGAAAACGTGGGTCTTGCTCGGCCACGTTTCCGAAATTCCAAACAAAAACGACTACATGCTCCGCGATCTGGCTGGCTACTCTGTTATTGTTTCTCATGGACACGACGGTGAAATCCGTGCCTTCTACAACATGTGTACCCACCGCGGTATGAAGCTCTGCCGTGCGGACCATGGAAACAAAGCGAATTTCACTTGTCCGTACCATGGCTTCAACTTTAAAAACAACGGCGACCTGATCGGGGTTCCACTGCAAAATGACATTTACGGCGGTAGACTCGATACCTCCAAAATGGGCCTGAACAAAGTAACGATCGATACGTATCGCGGACTGATCTTTGGTACATGGAACGACAATCCGCAGCCATTGGATGATTTCCTCAGCGACTTCAAATGGTATTTGGATATTGGCCTCGGCCGTACAGAGATGGAAGTTGTGGGGCCACCGCAAAAATTCATCGTCCATTCCAACTGGAAAATCGGTTCCGATAACTTCGTGAGTGACTCCTATCATACGATGGTGACCCACGGATCGATCGCACAGCTTGGCATGGTGCCAAGTGCAACCTACTCCAAAAAAGGCTATCAGGTTCATACAGATAACGGACATGGATGTCTGATCGGGATGCCAAACCCAGACTTCCCGTTCCCGGAAGAGCTGAAAGACGAGTACAAGGCAAACCTGACACCTGAGCAGTTCGATCTGATTTCCAATATGAAAAATCTGATCGGTACCCTGTTCCCGAACCTGTCCATTCTGGTATCCCATACCAAAGTAAAAGGACAGCTTGTTTCCAACACCACGATGCGCCTGTGGAAGCCAGTCGGACCAGACAAGATGGAAGTCATGACCTGGTTCCTGGTAGAGAAAAACGCTTCTGAAGATTGGAAATACCGTTCCCGCGAAGCGTATATCCTGACGTTTAGCCCGTCCGGTATTTTTGAGCAGGACGACACGGAAGTATTTACCGATATCACCCAAGCGGCTTCGGGAACGATGCCTTTTGCCAAGCAACTGACTTATAACTACACAATGGGCATGCACCGTGAGCCTGTGACCGATTTCCCTGGACCTGGTGTTGCCTATGGAGATAAATTCTCGGAAGCCAACTCCCGGAACTACTACCGCTACTGGCTGAACCTGATGAACTCGTAATTGCCTTAAGGAGGAAGAGTCGATGAGCATGGAAATGATGCTGGCTACTTACGAATTCCAGCAATGGTTGTACCGTGAAGCAAAATTGTTGGATGATATCGATTTTGACGGCTGGTTTGCTTTGATGCATCCCGAAATTATGTACTCAATGCCAGTCCGCGTAAACAAAGAAGGGATCGAGCGTCCTGACTACGCGACAGACATGTTCGCCTTCCATGACGATCACCACCTGCTGTCCCTGCGCGTAGAGCGTTTGAAATCCGACTACGCTTGGGCGGAGATTCCTCCGTCCCGGACACGCCGCTCGGTGAACAACGTACGGGTAGAGGAGTACGTTCCGGGCGAAAAAGCAGTGGTGAAAAGCTATCTGCTTCTGTATCGCAGCCGTTCGACCGACATTCACCACGACATCGTATCGGGTGAGCGTACCGATGAATTCGTGTATGTAGACGGCGAATGGAAGCTGAAAAAGCGCTTCTTCGTTATCGACCAAACCACCATCAATACACGTAACCTGGCAATTTTCGTATAGAGAGAGGGAGGCATGACGGGCATGGCAGAGCTTGCGGGAAAATCAGTGTATATCACAGGGGGAGCCTCCGGGATCGGCAAGGCGGTAGTGGAGGCCTTCATCAAAGAAGGAGCTGTTGTAACGGTACTGGATCGCTCGGCGGACGGCCTGGGCGAGCTGGAACAGCAACTCGGCGACAGCGTCCGTACCATCACGGGTGATGTGACTGTGTACGAGGACCATCAACGAGCGGTGCAATGTGCAGTCGAGGCATTCGGGAAGCTGGACATTCTCGTATCCAATGCCGGCGTGTTTGACGCATTTGCAAAATTCGTCGATGTTACCCCACAGGCGATGTCGGATGCCTACGACATGTTGTTTAACATCAATGTAAAAGGTAGCTTTTTCGCTGCCAAAGCGGCAGTGGATGAACTGAAACGGACGCGGGGGAACATGATTTTCACCGTGTCCGGTGCAGGCTTTTACCCGGATGGCGGGGGCGTGTGGTACACCGCGAGCAAGCATGCGCAGATCGGTCTCTTGCGGCAGCTCGCTTTCGAATTGGCACCCGATATTCGGGTAAATGCAGTGGCTCCCGGCGGTACATTGACAGCCTTATCCGTGATCCCACCTCTGCGTCCTTTTGTCAATGTGGTTGACAACGAAACCAAGGCGAAGAGCATCAAGCGCCGCAACCCATTGCAAATCGCAATGGAACCAGAGGATCACGTAGGGGCGTACGTCCTGCTGGCATCAGATAAAGCACGTGCGATTACCGGTGAAGTATTGGCCAGCGACGGAGGATTAGTCGTACGCGGACTTGGATAGGGGGAAACAGATATGACACAAGCACTGCTCGGAACAAGCGAGATCAACCAGATTTGCTTTGTTGTGAAAGACATTGAAAAAGCGGCCGAGGCTTTTGCCACTCTTCTCGGAATCGAGAAGCCGAACTGGTTTTTGACAGGAACACAGGAAATTTCTCAAATCGTATACAACGGAGTACCAACTCCTGCACGCAATAAGCTGATCTTCATCAACACACCATCCGTACAGATTGAGCTGATCGAGCCAGATCAGGAGCCAAGCACCATGCGTGACTTCCTTAACCAACAGGAAGGTATCCACCATGTGGCCGTCAATACGGACGACATGAAAAAGCAGCTGGCACTTCTTGGCGAAAACGGCTATGGCGTCATTCAAACAGGCGAGTTCACTGCGAGTAAAGGACGCTATGCCTACGTAGATACCGTTCCTGCCTGCAAAACGATGGTAGAGCTGTTGGAGCGCGATGAGCCACAGCCGATCCCTCCTGTAAAACCAAGAACGGCAGACGATCCACAGCCTCTTCTGGGCACCGACACGTTGACGCAGATCGCGGTTGTCGTAAAAGATCTGGATGCAGCTGCGGAAGCGTACTGCGCGCTTTTGGGTGTAGAAAAGCCGACCGTGCTGAAGGAAGGCGACAGCAAAATCACACAAGTCGTTTACCGTGGCGAGCCTACTGAGGCGAAAGCACGCTTCCTGTTCATCAAAACGCCGATGATCGAGATTGAGCTGATCGAGCCAGGCGATTCTCCAAGCACCTGGAAAGAACACCTCGAGACAAAAGGCGAGGGTATCCATCACATTTCCTTCCACGTGAAAAACATGGATGAGAAAATTGCCATCCTGGAGGAAAAAGGATATCCTGTGATTCAAAAGGGGAACTTCTTTAACGGTACAGGCCGCTATGCCTACATGGATACGACTTCTGACTATCATGTCATTATCGAGCTGCTGGAAAAGTTCGAAGCGTAAGTGGAGTAAATGGTAGGTGGGACGGATGCCGCAGGTTCCAGAAAGGAGAGACAAGACGTTGGCAAAAGAAGAAAAAGATCGGTACAGTTCCAGCTCCCTGGTAAGGGGATTGGAAATATTACGGCTATTCAGAGCAGAGCAACCAACGCTTTCTCTTGTGGAGATTGCAGGCCAATTGGGGATTAGCCGGACGGCACCGTTTCGGTTATTGTTTACACTCCAGTCACTCGGTTATTTAAAGCAAAATGAAGATACAAAACGTTACGAATTGACACCAAAAGTGCTGGAGCTCGGATTTGCTTACCTGAACACGCTGCAGATTACCGAAGTGGCGAGGCCGTTTCTGGAGCAGCTGCGCGATGAGACGGGCGGCTCCTCCCACATCGGCATTCTGGATGATACGGCTGTCGTGTTTGTAGCGGTGCAGCAGGCGAGAGGTCCTTCTACGGTCAGTGTGTCGGTCGGCTCGCGTCTGCCAGCGCATGCGACGGCGGTCGGCAAAATTCTGTTGGCCTTTCAGCCGCGAGAGCAGTGGGAGGAGCTTCTTCTGCTATCTGACCTCCAGTCGTATACGAAAGATACGAAGACCATGATGACATCGATCCTCAAAGAGCTGGACATCGTTCGCAGACAAGGCTATTCGGTCAGCAGCGGTGAGTTTGAGGTTGGAATCCGTTCGGTATCTGCCCCAATTTTTGATGAATCAGGCCGTGCAGTCGCCGCCGTGAGTGTAGCTGCCCATGAATCGTTATTACCGATGGAGCGTGTGGAACAATACGTACTGCCGGCGATTTGCGAATCCGCTGAAAAGCTCTCTGCTTTTTACGGCTATCGGCAACCACAAAGGAGGGTATGAGTTGTCCTTACAAACAGAGTGGATTCATTTTGAGCAAGACGGTGTGAAGCACCGCCTGTACACATCCCGGCTGGCGCGCGCGAAAACGCCTCTGCCTGTGGTCATCGTCATTCAGGAGATCTGGGGGACAGATGCCCATATCCGTGACTTGACGGATCGATTTGCAAAGGCAGGGTATTTGGCCGTAGCGCCTGACCTGTTTGCGGTAGAGGGAAAACGTCCGGAAGCATTGACGGAGGAGCGCATCGAGCAAGTGAAGGCTTTTCTCGAAACGCTGCCGCCGCCGGCTTGGCACGACGCGCAGGCGAGGGAAGCGGCACTGGAGCAGCAGCCACCAAAAGCACGCGAAGAGCTGCGCGCTACATATGCGGATGTGTTTGCCCATCTGAAGATGTTCCCGCAGCTGCTGGAGAAGCTGAAGGCAGCGGTGAGCTTCCTCGAAGGCTACGAGCTTTCCAAAGGGCAAAAAATCGCCTCTACGGGCTATTGCATGGGTGGAGCTCTCTCCCTCCAGCTGGCATCCTCTGTACCGAGTCTGGCAGGCTCTGTGGTCTACTATGGGCATCTGCTGAACAAAGAACAGGTAGCGACGATTGCGTGCCCGGTTCTCGGATTCTTCGGGGAGCTGGATGCGAAGATCAATGCCCACTTGCCTGAGTTCGTCAGCGCGATGAAAGAGGCGGACAAGTCCTTCACCTATGAGGTATATGAGGGAGCGCATCACGCTTTCTTCAACGATACGCGCGGAGCTTATCATGTGGAAGCTTCTCGTGACGCTTGGGAAAAGACATTGGCTTTTTTCAAGCAAGTATTGGTATAAAAAAAACGCAACCCTTATCTCTTCGAGCGGATATGGCTCAGGAGATGGGGGTTTTTTTACTTTCAATAACTTTTCGTTTATAAGTAAATAATTTTGTGACTTTTTAAACGGTTTTCAATATTGACAATTATATAACCTGGACATTATATTTAAATAGCAAAACCACGTTTTTCATGTAAAACACTAGTAATTTATTTCCAGGGGGTTGCGTATGAGAAAAAACATGGGAAAACTGGCAATGATTTTGGGCCTGGCGGTAGGGTTGACAGCTTGTGGGTCAGGGCAATCTGCCCAGCCGTCATCAGGAGCCGCTTCTGGCGGACAAGCCGCAGCGGGAGGAAATCAGCCGGTAGAAATCAGATTAGGCGGCGGTTTTTCATCTGAGGAGCCGTTGTGGCTGATGCAGGTCAATCCAGAATTAACACCACACCAAGGGAAGAGCTACACCCTGAACATCACCCAGTTCCGTGCCAATGCCGACCGACTGAACGCTTACCAGGCAAATCAGATCGACATCGCTTCGATCGGTCAAGGCGCGACACTGGTCGCAGCTTCCCAAGGTATTCCGCTCAAAGTAATCGCCTCTGTGATTAAAGAAACACCTGGTAAAGGCTTTAATACACCGTTCATGGCGTTGAAAGATTCCGGAATCAACAGCATGGCGGATGTCAAAGGAAAGGTAATCGGAATTCCTGACTTTAAATCCCCGACAGACATGTGGGCACGCGCCGCGATTCGCTCCGCAGGGATGGACCCGGATAAGGACGTGAAATATGCGATTATTCCGATTCCTTCGATGGCAGAAGCAGTGAAGTCCAAGAAGATCGACATCGGGATGTTCCCGCAGCCATTTGGAGCAACCGCTCTGAAATCGGGAGAATTTAAAGAAGTGTTCAATGCAAAAACTGGCGTGCAAGCAGATGAGGACTTTTTGTCCATGTTTGTAAACCCAGAGTTTTTGAAAAACAACGAGCAAGCCGTGAAAGACTTCCTCAGTGATTACGTGGCTGCACTGAAGTACTACAACGAAAATGGAACAGAAGCACGTAAGTTGTTGATCGAAAAACAAAAAGTCAAAGCGGATCCAGATACGTATATCAATCTGACAGACAACAACCGTTCTACAGACGGAAAAGTGGATCCGGAAGGCTGGAAAGCGGTACAAGATATTTTGTTGCAGGAAAAATGGCTGGACAAGCCAGTTGATCTGAATACGATCATCGACATGTCCTATTTGCCACAATAGGCAAGCACCACGTAAAGCCTATTTCGTGAAGTGGCGGTCCCTATGTCCCGATATAGGGGCCGCTTTTATATGGTTGTAAGACAAAAAACACAGCGAAGGAGAAGTTGTCATGTCAACACAGACACCCGCTATTGATATCGAGAAATTGCGCAAGGTATACACACGAGGCAAAGAAGAGGTCACAGCGATTCAGGAAATCAGCCTGCAAATTCCGGAGGGCAAATTTGTCAGTATCGTAGGACCCAGCGGATGCGGAAAAAGTACCTTTTTGCACATCGTGGGCGGGTTCATTCCGAAGTCTACAGGGACTGTCCGCATTCGCGGCAAGGAAGTAGACAAGCCTGGTCCAGACCGGGGAATGATGTTTCAGGAATCGGCTTTGTTCCCCTGGAAAAACGTCTACGACAACGTGGCGTGGGGACTCGAGGTGCAAGGGGTGGAAAAGGCAAAGCGGGATGAAATCGTGGAGCATTACCTCAAGCTGGTCCACCTGTGGGACTTCCGCAACAATCTTCCGTCCGAGCTGTCCGGCGGGATGAAGCAGCGGATCTCCCTCGCGCGTGTTCTTGCTTTCAATCCGGATGTTCTGCTGATGGATGAGCCGTTTGGGGCACTCGATGCCCAGACGCGTGAAAAGATGCAGGTAGAGCTGCAGCGCATTTGGCAGGAATCGAACAAAAGCGTGATGTTCGTCACGCATGACATCGATGAAGCTGTCTTTTTGAGTGACATCGTAGTCGTTTTCAGTGGTCGTCCCGCCGTTATTAAGGAAATCATCGAAATTGACTTTGCGCGCCCTCGCCAGCTCGATGTTCACAAAACACAGGAGTTCATGGATATTCGCAACCACATTTGGGACTTGCTCCATCAAGAACACAGCAAGAGTGGAGAGGATGAATTTTAATGGATAAACGCCTTCATAAAATCGCTTTGATCGAAGTCGTTGTTCTCCTGGTGCTTTGGCAGCTTCTCGCCATGCTGCAGTGGATTCCGGAGTATTTGTCCAGTCCTGCCGTGATCGGCAAAGAGCTGCTTGCCATGGTCATGAGCGGGGATCTGTTCTCCAATGCGGCAGCCAGTCTTTATCGCTCGCTTCTCGGATTTTTGCTGGTGGCCGTCGTGGGGATTGTGCTCGGGATCGCAGCTGGTTACTTTAAGCCGATCGGAGTATTTTTCACGCCGATCGTGGATGTATTGAACCCGGTACCGAAGATCGCGTTGCTGCCCATCCTGATGGTTTGGTTCGGCATTTCCGATACCACGCGGGTTCTGCTCATCTTTTTGACAGCCTTTTTCCCTTGTTTTATCGCCACTCAGGACGGCGTACACGGAGTGAAGCAGGTTTACGTCTGGGCTGCGCAAAACATGGGAGCAAGCCGCATACAAATCTTGTGGAAGATCATTCTGCCAGCTGCGCTGCCCAAGATATTTGACGGGCTGCGCGTTTCCCTCGGTTTAACCTTCGTCATGCTGTTTTCCTCCGAAATGATTGGTTCCTCCAACGGTCTGGGGCTAGGCTTTATGATTTTGACTGCCGATATGGCGGGCCGGACCGATTTGATGTTTGTCTCCATCTTTGTCATTGCTTTGCTGGGCTTTTTGTTTGACCGCATCTTATTGGCTGTCCGCGCACGTTTGCTCTGGTGGTCGGAGAACAGGGGGTAGAGAGATATGAAAAAAGGCTGGAATATCATCGTTCAATACCAATCACTGATTTGGATCGTCGTGGCATGGGAAATCATTGCCTTTATGCAAATCATGCCTGAGCGCCTGTTTCCCTCTCTCGGCAAGGTCGTGGTAGTCGCAATCGATCTGATCTCGTCCGGCATGCTGATGGAAAACCTGCCGACGACACTGTTTCGGGTATTCGCCGGATTTGCGCTGGCAGCGGTAGTCGGTGTACCGCTCGGGCTTTTGATGAGCCGTTCGGCCAAGCTCAATGATGTGATGCAGCCGATGTTTTCCCTCGGATATCCGATCCCGCGTGTGGCTCTATACCCGATCCTCGTGTTTATTCTCGGACTTGGCTCGGCGTCGAAGGTTTCTCTGATCTTCATCGAATGTCTGTTTCCGATCGTGCTCAACACCTACTATGGAGCGACCCGCGTCGGCAAAATCTATCTGTGGGCAGGTCAAAACATGGGAGCGAGCAGCAGCCAGATTTTCTGGCGCATCTTGTTGCCTGCGACGATGCCTACTATTTTTACGGGACTCAAAATCGCTCTTCCACTCGCATTCATTATCGCCGTTCTGACCGAGATGATTGGCTCGACCATTGGAATGGGGTATCTGCTCAGCTACATGTCTGCCTCTCTGATGCAGGAAAAGGTACTGGCCTGTGTGCTGCTGATCACGCTGGTCGGGTATTTGCTCAACCTGCTGCTGCAGGTGATTCAGAGAAAATACGTATTTTGGCAGTAGTTTCATGCAATTATCTCACACTTTCGAATATTGACTTTTGATGAAATCGGCCGTATAATCATTTTAAATACAAAACAATGTTTTTTATATAAAACAAAACAGGGAGGCATTACCCATGAGTGAACAAAACATCACAATCGAAGAATTTGAGCAAAAGTATGTAGCGCGTCTGGAAACTAGAAAGCTTGACTACAATGCACTCTCTTTCCAAGAGCAAGTAAATCCAAACTACCGTCGTGCTCAATGCCGTTATGTGGGTACCGGTGGCGTAGCTACAACTGACAGCAACGTAATCCAAGCGCAAAACTTCACTTTGAGCAACATGTACCTGCCAGTAGGCGCTGAAGGTCCTCTGCACCTGCACAGCGACGTAGAAGAAGTATTCTTCGTGATCAAAGGGAAAATCGTAGCTTTGGTTCAATTGGGCGACACTGTTCATGAAATTCCACTCAGCGAGCGCGATTGCATCTGGTCTCCTCCAGGCTACTACCGCGGTGTTCGCAACGTAGGTGACGAAGAAGCGATCATGGCTGTTATGCTGGGCGCTCCAAAACCACAAATCCCTACTTATCCAGAAGGCAGCGACCTGGAAGCCATCCGCGTAGAGCGCGCGAAAGCAAAAGCAGCGGCAGCAGCAGCTGAACAACAAAAATAAGAGCGAACTGTATGGGGGCCTGCCACCACAGGCTCCCTTCTATACAGCGAAAGGACCGGCATTTACAGCACAGCCGGGTCTTTTCATTTCTGGACGAAAATGATTGTTCGAGGTGATCGATGATGCCATACACACAAGTAGGAAACCTCTCCATTCACTACCGGACGGCAGGAGAAGGGGCACCGCTCCTTTTACTGCACGGCTTGGGCAATAATTCTCAGTCGTGGGCAAGACAGCTCGAAGGCTTGCAGGACCATTTCCAAGTCATTGCATGGGACACGCCTGGCTACGGAGACAGCTCCGATCCAGACCCGGAGTTCCGCACCTTTGGCGAGCTGGCAGATATTTTGAAAGGCTTTATTGAGTCTCTGGGCTTTAAAAAGGTGTTCCTGCTCGGACATTCGATGGGAAGTACGACCGCGATGGAGTTCTGTGCGAAGTATCCGGACTTTGTGGAGGCGCTGATTTTGGCGGCGAGCACACGCGGTGGCCGGACAAATCCGGAGACGAACGAACGCAAGCTGCAAAACCGCATTCACAACGTGGAAACGTCACCCGAAAAGCTGGCTGAGCTGAGGACGCCGGATATGTTTTCTCCATACGCCAAGCCGGAGATGATCGCGGAGGCGAAGCGCATCATGTCGATGGTAAGGCCGCCAGGATACCGATCCGTCGCCTACTCGCTTTATAACGCGGACCAGACAGAGCTGCTTTCTTCTATTAAAATGCCGACCATGCTCATTTGCGGAGAAGACGACAAAGTCACGCCTGTAGCGGAATCGCGCATTGTCGAGGAGAAAATTGCCGGCTCTACTCTGAAGCTCATCCCACGGGCGGGGCATTTGTGCTATTTCGAGCAACCGGAGGAATTCAACCGTCTCGTGCTTTCCTTCCTGCAGACATACAACAAGGGGGAAGCGTAAATGAAGATCGGGATCATTGGCGGGGGTACGGTAGCGACATTTTTGATCAAAAGCATCAACGTAGATCAAAAGCTGCCGGGCAGCCTGGTCGAGTCTGTTTATCTGCGCAAGCCTGAGGTGGCAGACGAGTGGGAGCGCACGTACGGGACGCGGGCCTTTACGGATATGGAGGCGTTTTTGTCTTCCGGAATCGATATCGTCGTGGAAGCAGCAACGGTAGAGGCTGTCCGCGATTATGCGGAGCTGGTCATCTCCAAGCGCAAGGAATTGGTGGTGATCAGCGTAGGAGCACTGGTAGATCCAGAGCTGTACGGTCGTTTGAACGAGCTCTGTCGCCAGCTGGGAACCAAAATTTATCTACCCTCCGGAGCCATCGGCGGGCTGGACGTGATCCACTCGGCAATGGCTCTGGGGCAGCTGGACGAAGTAGCTTTGACGACACGCAAGCCAGCAGCCTCCCTTTTGGGGCGTCAGGTAGAGGCAGAGGAAGTCGTATTTTCCGGTACAGCTACAGAAGCCATCAGCAAATTCCCGAAAAATATCAACGTGGCGATCGTGCTGTCACTGGCTGGACTCGGCTGTGATCAAACGAGCGTGAAGATTGTCGCAGACCCAGAGGCAACGAAAAACACTCATTGCATCGAGGCAGTTGGATCCTTTGGGAAAATGAGTATTCGTCTGGAGAACGACCCGATGCCGGACAATCCAAAGACGAGTTACTTGGCTGCATTGAGTGTTCTCTCAACGCTGAAAAAGCAGACAGAGCGAATTACCATAGGCTAAGCAGTGGATTTTCCACGGTTCGCACTTGTTACGCCACCCTGTGACGACTACAATAGGTGAAAAGGTACCAATTGCATGTCCCTTAGTGAAAGGAGTAACAAGCGCTCATGCCGAAAACGGAAAAAGATCGGTATCTGTCCAATTCCCTGATCCGGGGTTTGGAAATTTTAAAAATGTTCGATGCTTCTCATTCCACGCTGAGCTTGGCAGAGATCGCCTCCAAAATGGGGGTGAGCCGGACGGTTCCCTTCCGTTTTCTCTACACGCTTCAGCATCTGGGGTATCTCTTCCAGGATGAGACGACCAAGCGCTATCAGCTGACTCCAAAAGTCATGGAGTTGGGTTTTGCTTTCTTGAACACCATGCACCTTCCCGAATTGGCACGGCCATACTTGGAGAAGCTGCGGGATCAGACTGGAGCATCCGCGCATATCGGCATTTTGGATGGGGCGGAAGTCGTGTATATTGCACGAGCGGCTACATCCACCAGTTTTTCTACCTTGAATGTCATGATCGGCTCGCGACTGCCTGCTCACGCCACTTCAATGGGAAAAGTATTACTGGCCTTTTTGCCTGAGGACAAACGGGCGGCCATGCTGGAGAAGATCGAGCTGCAATCCTTTACGAATCAGACGAAGACGATGATGAAGGATTTGAGCAAGCAGCTGGATGAGATCCGCAGGATTGGATATGCCGTCAGCAACGAGGAGTTTGAGATCGGGATCTATTCTGTGGCGTTTCCGATTTTTGACCGGGACGGGGTCATTATGGCTGCGGTCAATATCGCTTCGCCGACGAGCATGATCAACGAGGATATGATTGATTCGCAGATTATACCAGCCGTTCGCGAGGCTGCTATCGCCTTGTCCGGATACTCCAAGTAAGACCACGATCGTGATTGCAAATAGCAGCTGTCGCTACCGATTGAACTGCATCCCGCTTGTTAGACAGAACTAACAAGAGGAGGTGCAGTTTTTTGCTGTGTGCGTTGACAAAATAAGGGGCTGGGAGTATGATTGTAAATATAAAACATAGTAAAACGGTAGGAATAATATAAATTGAATCAGGGATGGAATCGTGAGGAGGGGACCGAATGGCAAAGAAACGGGAAGCGTTGGACGATCAACTGAGGGAGCGGATCTTGAAGGCGTTGGAAGGCTTGGAGTACGGCTCCATTCACATCGTGGTCCACGACTCACAGGTGGTTCAGATTGAGAGAACCGAGAAGTACCGCGTTCCAGCTGAGAAGGCGGAGGGCATGCGCGCTAGCAAATAAATCGGATTTTGGAATCTTGCAAGGAGAGGGGAGGATCTAGTATGGCAGGTGTTCTGGTTATTGGTGGGGATCGAGTGGGGGAAATTGAAAGCCGGCTTCAGGAGAAAGGGTTTCGCAGGGTCTATCACGTTTCGGGAAGAAAGAAATCGGATGTCAAAGCCATGATTCCTTCTGACACCGAGCTGATTCTGGTATTTATCAACTTCGTCAATCACAATCTCTGTAAAAATATCAAGAAGCTTGCCAAGCAAAGACAGGTACCGATCGTCTTCTGCCGGCGCTCCTGTGAAGTCGTGGAGCAGTATGAACCGATTATCAGCTAGTCATTGATAATGGACAAAGAATCAAAAGAGGGGTATTCGTTGGTGAATAGTCATATTCACTCGCGAATACCTCTCTTTGCTGTCGATTGAACACGAAAAGAATCGAAGCGAAGACAAGCACTCGCAAAACTATTCAACGCTGAATAGGGCAAGGGAGTGTTATCGGCAAAAATGAAGTGGCACGGAATTTGCAGAATATTTATATATCAACGATTGAAGACACTTAGGAGGGAAAACATGAAACGATCTTTCGCCATCATGAGTGTGCTCGTTCTGCTAACTGGACTGTTTGCAGGCTGTAGCAACAACAGCACGAGCCAGCCCCAATCATCCCCATCCGCTTCTCAGAGTGACCAAGCCAATGCCGAGCCGCAAATCCTGCGGATGAATGCAGCGGAACCGGAAACACTGGATTCCGGCATGTCCAACGATGTGATCTCCGGAGCCTTTATCCGCTCCCTGTACGATTCCTTGGTGCGTCTGGACAAGGATGGCAAGCCGGTAAACTCGGTTGCGTCAGACATCAAGGTTTCGGACGACAAAAAAGTGTACACCTTTACGCTGCGCGACTCGAAATGGAGCAACGGCGATCTGGTAACGGCAAAAGACTTTGCCTTCGCCTGGATGCGCGTACTCGATCCGAAAACGGCGAGCGGTTCTGCTTATAAATACTACCCGATCAAAAATGCCCGTGCCTTTTTCCAAGGGAATGCCAAGGCAGAGGATGTCGGCATCAAGGTCATCGATGACAAGACGCTTGAGGTCACGCTGGAAAACCCGACTCCGTACTTCCTGACGCTGGCGACCTTCTACTATCCGGTCAATCAAAAAGTGGTCGAAGGAAATGCCGACTGGGCGAAAAAGCCAGAGACGATCGTGACCAACGGACCTTTCAAGCTGTCGGTCTGGGAGCATAAGAACAAGATCGAGCTGGTCAAAAACGATCAGTACTGGGAGAAAGACGTCGTCAAGCTGGACAAGATCGACTTCTCTATGATCGAGGATACGAATACGGAGCTGGAGATGTTCAACAACGACGATCTGGATTGGGCAGGTGCTCCGATCAGCGGATTGCCGGCCGATGCGATCGGTCCTTTGCATGAGGAAGGCAAGCTGCAAACGATGGAACGCGCGACGAACTACTACCTGCTGTTCCAGACGGAAAAGGCACCGTTTACCAATGAGAAGATCCGTAAAGCCTTCTCCTATGCAATCAACCGCAAAGACATCGCCGACAACATCGGTCAGGCAGGACAAACGCCGCTGATGGGCTTCGTTCCGCTGTCCGCTTCCCTGAAAAAAGAAGGCTACTTCAAGGATAATGACACACAGACAGCGAAACAGTTACTGGCAGATGGAATAAAGGAGCTGGGTCTCACCAAGCTGCCTGAGATCACGTATCTGTACAACACCTCTGATTTGAACAAAAAGATCGCAGAAGCCCTGCAAGCACAGTGGAAGCGGGTGCTGGGCGTCGACGTGAAGCTGGTCAACAAAGAGCTCAAGGTCATGTTTGACGACCAGGAGCAAGGAAACTACATGATTTCCCGCTCAGGCTGGACCGGTGATTACAACGACTCGGTCAACTTCCTCGAGCTGTTGATGGAAAAGAACAGCTCCAACAACTCGACCCTCTGGCATAGCGAGAAGTACGCCGAGCTGGTGCAAAAAGCCTATGCGGAGCCGGATGAGAGCAAACGAAACGAGTATCTGGTAGAAGCAGAGGGGATTTTGATGGATGAAATGCCTGTCACGGGTATTTACAGCAGCGTAAACTCGTGGGTGCAAAGCGAAAAAGTAAAAGGCATTACCGTCGATCCATTGGGCTACATCGACTTCAAATGGGGCTACAAGGAATCGTAATGGACGTGAGGATTGGCCGACACTCTGCAGAGTGTTGGCCTTTTCATGGCAGCTACGAATCACATAAGCAAGGTCCAGAGTTCTTCACCACCAAAGTTGGAGGGATTGTTATGGGGACATGGCAGCAAGTCATCCAGGAAACATTGATCGACGCTCCAGGCGTGTTTGGCTTGGCGGTCACACATTTGGAAACAGGAGAAACAGCGGGAAATCTTGAGAATGAGCTTTTTCAGCTGGCAAGCGCCTTCAAAATTCCGATTCTCGTCACGCTCATGCGCGATGTAGAAGCGGGAAAGATCACACTCGACCAGCGGGTGACATTGAAATGGGAGGAGCGTGTACCTGGCTCAGGCATCCTGCAGGAGCTGGATGCGGGCGCTGCCTTGACGGTAAAGGATCTGGCGACGCTCATGACAATCGTCAGCGACAATTTTGCCACGGACCTCATTCTCCAACTGGTTGGGCTGGACAATGTCAATGCGCATATGCGCGAGCTGGGCTTTACGCAAATCCATCTGCGGCACAACTGCTGGCAGCTGCTGAACCATTGCGTGGGTATGGAGGAACCGGCGGCTTCTCCAGAAGGCTTTGCCGAATTTGAACGGCGCGAGGAGACGGACGATTATGAAATTTTGCTGGATGTTTCCCAGGGGACACTGGAAAATAACGTAGCGACTCCAGCAGATTTGAACCGCCTGCTCGTGATGATCGGGAAGAAGGAGATTTTGACGCCTGCTTCCTGCGATTTGATGCTGGATATCCTGCGCCGTCAGCATTACAACAGTCGTTTGCCGTATTTGCTGCCGCCAGGGACCAAGGTGGCGCACAAGACGGGTACGGTAAACGAAGTCGTCAACGACGCCGGCATCATTTATTTGCCTGATAACAAAGGAGCCGTCGCTGTCACGGTTCTGTCGCGCGGGATCAAAGACAAGCAGGCAGCAGAGCTGACGATAGCCAAAGTGGCAAAAGCAGTTTATGACGTGAGCGTAGGGAGCGGAGAATAATGAGTCAATGGATACCTGCTTTTGAGGAGTTTGCGGAGAAACTGCTTAAGGATGCAAAGGCTCCCGGAGCGGCCATCGGCATCATGCAGGATGGGGAATGGGTGTATGAGCGCACCTTTGGCTTTCGGGATGAAGAAAAGGCGCTGCCGCTGTCGATGGACACCGTTTTCGGGATTGCGTCTGTGACGAAATCCTTCACGTGCGTGGCGATCATGCAGCTGCAAGAGGCAGGCAAGCTATCCGTTCACGATCCGGTCGTAGTGTATTTGCCGGAGCTGACGATGGGCGAAGAGGCGTGGAGAAACAAGATGACGATTCATCATTTCATGACACATACGCCAGGAATGCCGCCACTTCCATATCTGGATGGCGCGATGAAGCGCAGTATGGAAGCAGACCCCGCGATTCTCGGAACGGAGTCTGAGCTGGAGCTGCAGAAGCTGCCTTATCTCGATACGTATGAAGAGGTGCTGCAAGCGATCTCCAGCTATGAAGGAAAACCGCTGGGGAACCCCGGAGAGGTGTTCAGCTACAATAATGATGCCTACGGACTCTTGGGAGCTATCATCGAGCGTGTGAGCGGCAAGCCTTACGAGCAGTATGTCACGGACCATATTTTGCGGCCGCTGGGAATGACGCGGACGGTGTTTGATGTGCAGGACTTAGAGGATCAGGAGGATGTAACGATCCTGTACACCAATAAAAAGATCGAGGGTGTCAGTCAGGTTATCGCAGCCCCTTTGTGGCATGATGCTCCTGCCATGCGTGCAGCTGGGTTTCTCAAGTCGACGGTGCGCGACCTGCTGACGTACTTGAACGTCTTTTGCTCCCAGGGGGAAGCGGTGGGCTCGACTGTCTTGTCACCGGAAAGCGTGCAGCAGATGAAGGGCACCTATGCTCGTGTCGACGGCTATCGCTCGTACGGGTATGGTCTGATGGTCTCTCCTGCTTTTCCAGATGGTCTTCTGATGGAGCATGGCGGCTCGCTGAAGGGGATTAGCTCCCATATTTTCGCTTTGCCTGAAAAAGGGCTGAGGGGCGTTGTTTTGATCAATCTGGACGGCGTATCAGTGAGAGAGCTCGTGGTTGGACTCCTGAATTCGCTCGCTTCCCGACCGGCAGCGGCAGAGCTATACCCGGTCGTTCCGATGCCATTGACCGAGGAAGCACAAAGGGCGTACATAGGCCGCTACGAGTCTGACGAATGGTTGAATGCAACCATTGACCAAAAGGAGGGGCAGCTGTTTATCGAAGTGGACGACGTTTCTTATCCTCTGATTCCGGTAGAAACGGACAGCTTCGTGTTTAAAAGAGGAAACTCTGTGGTCTGGATCGACTTTTTCCGTTCCGAGTCGGGCGAGGTTCGCCGTATGAGCTACGCACTGCGCCAGCTGCAAAAGAAGCAAAGCGTGCAACAACCGTAACCACGCAACCGAATAGGCTCCATAGAAGAAGGGACAATTCGCATTTCTAGCGAATTGTTCTTTTGTTTGTGGTTACCAAATTTTAGAATAAACAGGAGAGTGCCATGATGAAGCCAGCACCTGCGACACCAAAGTGTTTGAAGAACCTGATGGCAGCACTGGACGCGATCGTAGACAAGCATATGGAAATCATGCTCTCCTTTGGAGAACCGATCTCGCGTTACTATCGGCAGTACGAGTATCAACAGCGAATTGGTATTCAAGGGCTTTTGACGGAAACGTTTCATCAATTGTTTACGGAAGCCGATGAATTTGAAGTCTATCAGCAGGTCCTTGCTATTGAGGGATATAAATGGGGAGAGAGATGGGCGCAAGCAGAAATCCCCAAGGAAGTCTTGCTAGAAGTGCTCTATCAGCTGCGGCACCAAATTTTCCAGGTCGTTCGAGAGATATGCGAGAATTCGGAGCGCAAGGAGGGTGTCTTGGCCAGGGTGCACGATATTCTCAATCTTCGCTATCACCATACGATACGAGGCTATTTGGCCTATAAAGATCAGCAGATCAGCCATTTGCATCAGCAAAAAATCGGAATCATCGGACAGATGGCGGCAGGAATGGCGCATGAAATTCGCAACCCGCTGACAGCCATCAACGGTTTTCTGCAACTGATGCAAACAAGCATCAGCCAAGAGCAGTCGATCCGGGAGCAGGAAAGATTCAAGCAATATATCAATATTTGCCAGCATGAAGTTCAGGCGTTAGAGCAGCTTGTAAGCAGCTTTTTGATCCTGGCCCGAAAAAACGAGACAGTAGAGATGCAAAACAAGCGAGTAGAGCTGCGTCCTTTGCTGGAGAGAGTCCATGAGCTGGCAAAGCATTACGTGGTAGAAAAGGACGTGCAGCTTTCGTTTCACTACGATCACGAGGAGTATCAGGTCTGGGCGATTCCGTCCTATGTCGAGCAGATTGGGCTGAATCTGATCAAAAATGCCGTAGATGCCGTGCAAACAAGCGGAGAGGTGAGGGTGAGCATGCAGCGGGGAGGCACGGAAACGCAGGTGGTTGTGAGTGTCGAGGACAACGGCTGTGGCATACCCGAGCAGCGGCTGCGCCATTTGTTCGAGCCCTTTTATACCACGAAGGAAAAAGGGACGGGGATGGGGCTATCCGTCTGCAAACAGCTGATCGAGGAAATGGGAGGGAGCATCGTGGTGGAGTCCAAAGTAGGGGTGGGGACTCGGGTAGATATTCACTTTCTTCAAAAGCTGTAGTAAGTTTTTAAATATTTTTTAAAGTGTACAAAAAATTGTTGAACTGAAATGTTCGGAATAGTATGGTTAAAGAAAATCTGCTGACAAGGAGCATACTAGAAAAAGTGAGGAAGTCATGAAAAAAACTCATCCTATTCTAGCGAGCTATATCCCCGTGGTAGAAGGGTTGGCGAGAACGTTCGGAGAGCATTGCGAAGTGGTTCTGCACGATCTGACAAATGATATTTCTTCGTCCATTATTGCGATACACAACGGCCACGTCAGCGGCAGGCAGATTGGTTCACCTGTCACCAATCTAGCGCTGCAATCTTTGCGCAATGCGAAGACATCGGAGGAATCGTTTGATCTCAATTACCGGAATGACACGATCAAAGGCAAACCGATCAAATCCAGCTCGATTTACATCAAGGATGAGGACGGGACGATCATCGGCAGCCTGTGTATCAACATCGATATGACACACCTCGTGATGGCGCAGGCGGTCTTGGAATCGATGATGGTCATCGAGGACAAGCGTGGAGCGCAGAGCACGGAAGAGAATTTTGCACCAACAGTCGCCATCCTCATGGAGCAAATGATTGAGGATTGCTTAAAGCGTACAGGAAAGCCGATTGCGCTGATGCAAAAAGAGGACAAGATTCAGTTTATTCACCTGCTGGATGAGGTAGGTCTTTTTTTAATCAAGGGAGCCGTGCAGCATGTTGCTGATTTGCTGGACGTATCCAAGTTCACGATCTACAACTACCTGGACAAAAAAGATGGGAGATGAGCTTTATGGCAGAAGTGACGAAAGAGCAGGCACGAGAGCTTCACGACCGTTTTCACGTATTGGATGGGCATTTTGATCTGTTGATGGACGTGGAAATTCAGCGTGGCTATGGCAAGACGAAAATGATCGAGACGGAGTATCTGCCGCGGTTTCAGCAGGGAGGCGTGCACTCGATCGTCGCAGCCGTGTTTGTCGAGGATGCCTTCGTACCCGAAATGAGCATGCGCAAGGCACTCAATCAGATCAGCGCCTTGCACGCAGAAGCAGCCGAGTCGCCTGAACATATCGTCATTGCCAAAAGCTTGGAGGACATCCACAGGGCCAGAGCAGAGCAAAAGGTATCCTTTATCCTTTCTCTGGAAGGAGCAGAGCCGCTGCACAACGACCTGAGTCTTCTGCGCATTTACTATGAGCTTGGTGTGCGCATGATGGGACTTGTCTGGAGCCGCCGCAACTTTGTAGGAGATGGCAGTTTCTTCGCCCCGGTGCGAGAAGGGAAAAAAGGGGGCATCACAGATTTCGGGGTGCGCCTGATTGAAGAAGCAGAGAAGCTGGGGATCGTGATTGACGTGAGCCATTTGAACGACGAAGGGTTCTGGGATGTCATGGAAATATCGGAAAAGCCTGTGATCGCGTCCCATTCCAACAGCCGTGCCCTCGTACCAACGATGCGCAATCTGACGGATGATCAAATCAAAGCAATCGCGCTGAAAGACGGACTGATCGGGTTGAACGCTTTCAGTATGTTTACGGCGAGCACGAGTGCGGAGGCGACCATTGAGCGTTTGGTCGATCACGTCGACCATATGAGAAAGCTGGTCGGAGCAAAGTATATCGGCCTGGGGCTGGATCTGTGCGATGATCTGACCAAGTATTTGCCGCTGGATAGAATCGCGAAGACAAAAGAAATGCCTTTTGACGTGGTGAAGGGGCATGTCTCGCTTCCGGAAATCACGCGCGAGCTGATGAAGCGCGGCTACAAGGATGAAGAAATCGAAGGAATCCTCGGCGGGAATTACCTCAGAGTCTATCAGGAAGTATGGAAATAGAAGCATCACCAAGACCGCTACGACAGCCACACAGACGATCTTTCAAAGGACGCGGGTGATGTTTCCCGCGTTTTTCCTATTCGTGGGCTGAAAAAAACTTTTTCTACCCGTACAAGTAGGAGATTTCCGTCAAAGATGATAGGATAGGAGCATCATAGAAATAGCAGGAAATTATTCAGGATGTGAAACCATCATGCAAATCATTGTGTTTGACTTGGAGACGACTCTTACTCACCAAAGAGATAAAATACCGGAGATCATCGAGATCGGAGCAGCGAAAGTCGTACCTGGCAAAAATGGCGTGGAAGTAGATACGTTTCAGCGGTACACTTTTCCTGCGATCGAGCGGAGAATTTCTGACCGTACACGCAAGTTCATCGGGCTAGATAAAGAGAACATGCCGACGTTCATCCCCTTTCGCAAGGCGTTTGCTTCCTTCATGGAGTGGATCGGGGAGGACCAGGATTTTTATTTGTGCACGTGGGGAATGGATGACAAGCGGCTGATGATCGAGCATTGCGCTCGCTTTGGTCTTCCCTTTGACTGGATGCGCAACTACAATGATATCCAGCCGCCGATCAGCATGATGCTGGCCGATCGCAAACAAATGAGCTTGAAGGAAGCGATCGATACAGCAGGCATCGTTCAGGAAGGCCGGCTGCATTCTGCCCTCGTCGATGCGATTCATACGGCGCATCTGCTGATCAAGTTCAACAAGCAGGTCCACCTGGCGAGAAACACGCCGGAGGAAAACTACAATCTGTCCAGCTCCCTGTACATTACTTGCCGCTCGTGCAAAAAGAGCAAGTACTATACCGATTTCGGGCGAAAGAGCAAGCGCTGCATAGCGTGCTTGCAGCACAAAAAACAGCAGGAGCAAGCTGCTTCCACGGTGGTGCCGCAAACATAAAGCGAATCTGATAGAGCGGAAAAACAAAAAATGCCGAGGGCGGGGAAGCCAGCGGCATTTTTATTTGTTTGTACGTCTTCACAAATCCTCGTCAAACCCCAAGCAGCAGCAAAATAATAGAGGTCAAGCTGAAGCATACGCTGATCAAGCAGAGGAAGGCAACAACCTGCTTGGGATTCAGCCCTGTGCGCAGCAAGCGATAATGCACTTGACTGGCATCAGCCTGATAGATGGGCTTGCCTTGCAAGAAGCGCTTGGTCACCACGAAGAGATTGTCAAAAATCGGTACGCCCAGCGCCAAAATCGGGATGAACAGCGAAAGAATAGTCGCTTGCTTAAAGGCTCCGTCGAGCGCAATCACGGCGAGAATAAAACCGAGAAAGGTCGCGCCGGCGTCGCCCATGAAGATTTTGGCGGGCGGCTTGTTGTAGCGCAGGTAAGCCAGTGCCACCCCGATAAGACTGATGGCCATTACGGCCGAGGTGCTCTGTCCTTTTGCCAAGGCTACCACGAACAGGGTTCCGGCCAAGATCGCCGAGAGTCCGCCGGCAAGACCGTCCATCCCGTCGGAAAAGTTGATGACAGTCGTGACACCGAAAATCCACAGAATGGTGAGGATAAACTGCAGCCAGACAGGGAGCAGGATATATTCCCCGCTGAACGGGTTGTAAAAGCCCGAGAACGTGATGCCAGACAAGTATACAAGCACGGCTGCCGATACTTGTACGATCATTTTTGGCAAGGCTGAAAAGTCTTTGCCTTGGGTCTTGTACCAGTCATCGATCGTACCGATGATCAGGAGCAAAAGAGAGCCAGCCAAAACAGCCAGGGTCTGTACGGTCGATTCCTTGGAAAAGAGCAGAAAGGAAGCGGCGAATCCAATGAAAATGGCGTAGCTGGCAGTCAACGGAATCGGTTCGCGATGTATTTTTCGTTCTACGTCTTTGCGGGGCTTGTCCACAAAATCCAGTCGAAAAGCCAGTTTCCCCAAAGGCGGGATCAACACGAGCACGATACAAAACGACAGTAGAAAGGATAGAGCGTATGTAATCGTAACCATCTCCTATGAATGATAGAGAGCTGTTTTTCCACATGTTCATTATAGGGAGTATTCCAAAATTTGTCGACTCTTGGTAGAAGAGAAGTTTATGTAAGAAAACCTAACAATTACCTATGCAAATGGGTACTCCTCCCTTATAGTAAAAGAAAGAGTTTTCTGTCTTCCTAAAAAGCTAAGGGGAGTGTCGCGATGTCAGCCGAACTGGTTTTTGAGGAGATTACGGAAATGAGTATCGAGGATGCCAACGATCTGACGCGGCTTTTGGTTGATGTGGTGGCGGATGGTGCATCGATCGGGTTTTTGCCCCCACTCGATCCGCATGTGGCGCGTGTGTACTGGTCAGACGTCCTGGCAGATAACGTAGTGGTATGGGTAGCGCGGCTGGATGGGGTCGTTGTCGGCAGCATTCAGCTGCATCTCGCGGCCAAGCAAAACGCCCAGCACCGGGCTGAAATCGCCAAGCTGATGGTTCATCCGACCCAGCAGCGAAAAGGAATGGGCCGGACGCTGATGGCGATCGCAGAGAAAAGGGCGCGAGAGGAAAATCGGACACTGCTCGTCCTAGATACACGGGAGAAAGATCCGTCTAACCTGCTGTACCAATCCATCGGCTATACAGAAGCGGGGCGCATTCCGTTCTACGCAGAATCGCCTGGCAAAAAATTTGACGCTTCCGTTTTCTACTACAAGATTTTGGAGAACAGGTAAGCGAAACGGTTGGAAAGGGGAGACTGCTGATGATCGGATCGGCAGTTTTTTTTTGTACAGCTGGGAATCAACGATAGGGAATAGGGATGAATTGCGCTAAAATAGGTGGAAAGGAGAAGGGGGGTACAGTAGTGTGAAAAGGCTGTATACAGCTCTTTTTTTCTGTACATTGCTCTTTTTTGCAATAAGCGGGTGTACAGATGGCGGACACCCAAATGAGCAAGTGCGGGAACCGGAACACGAAAGTAAGCCGGCTGTTACTCACGGCCCCATTTCGTACGAAAATGATCTGTATGGCTTTCGCTTTTCTTTGCCAGAGAGCTGGAAGGGGTATTCGATCGTCACTGGCATTCCCATTTGACAAACCGCCAGTCGGTTTGTATAGTAGAGATAGAAGAGGGACAGGGCTTACGACGCACATAACAGGAGGAGCTATGCAATCGATTCATCAAAATCCGACTTTCCAGCTGCTGCTCTCGGTCACGGAAGAATTGGTCGTGGAAAAGGGCTGTCACCAAACGACTTTGCAGGACATCATTAAGCGCTCCGGGGTTTCCAAAGGAGCCATTTATCACTACGTCAAAAGCAAGGATGAGCTGCTCGGGTTCGTGCTGAGAAAGCGCTTGGACCAGATCGGCAGAGACTTTTATCAAAGCGTCGATCAAGGGAACCAGAGCTTGGAGGGAGCCTTGAAGGCCATTTCCGGGGCATTGGGTCATATTCACGACCCGAAGGACATAACCAATCTGATTTTTATTTACTTGCTCAGCAAAAAGGAGGACCCGGCGATTGCGGAAATGCTGGAGACGCTTTATGAGCGCAGCATACAGAACTCCCAGGAATGGATTGAGGTCGGTCAGAGAGCAGGTGAGATCTCTGCCACTCTCGATGCGAAAAAAACCGCAGCATTGTTTTCCATCCTGACTTTTGGTGTCCGTGTGCAGACGGTAGTTTCTCCCAACATAAAGGCTTTTACGGGAGAAGATGTGTTTCAGGTCATGTATGATACGTTGTCGAAGGGATAAGAAGAAAGGGTGAAAGCTCGATGTTCTTTTTCACGCTCTTCAAGGTATTGCACATCATTGCCGGATTTACCGCTTTGGCTGTCTTCTGGATTCCGATTGTAACGAAAAAGGGAGGAAAAGCGCACAGCCGAATTGGCTGGGTATACGTCGCTTCCATGGCGATCGTGGCGATCTCCGCCTGGTTCATGGGAATTTGGCGGATTGGATTTGACCCCGATGGAACGGTGGAGTCTGTGGCGTTTGCCTGGTTCTTGATTTTTATCGCGATTTTGAGCTCGGCGACAGCCTGGTATGGACTGCGGGTGCTGCGCTTCAAGAACCGCAAGACCGGGCATCGTCAGTGGGGAGATCTGCTGTTTCCCGCAGTCCTGCTCATCTCGGGGATCTGCATCTCCCTCTATGGAGCGAGCATCGGCTTTACGCTCCTTACGTGGTTCCCGCTGATCGGAATCCTGCTCGGAGCATCCCAGCTCTTGTATTGGCTGCGGCCTCCTGCGAAAAAGATGCATTGGTGGATGGAGCATCTGGGAGGCATGCTGGGCTGCTGTATTGCCACGATCACGGCTTTTACCGTGTTTGGCGCTCCCAGGCTGCTGGGCGTAAGCTCGGTGCATCCGATCGTATGGTTTCTCCCAACCATCGTTCTCGTCCCTGTGATTGCTGGATTCTCCGCGTATTATCGCAGGAAGTTTAACCAAACCAAGCAAATGTAAGTAAGGAATGAAGCCGTCTGGACAGCCAGGCGGTTTTTTGTGTGCAAAACGGACAACCATTTCAGTTTGAAATGCCTGCCATAGCAACTTGTAATTTTCGAAGAATTCCAAACGGTGCTACTATTACTTTTATATCGAATGAAATAAAGAGTGTTAGGGGGCGAGTCATCTGAAGCGTAGTTCTTTGGCAAAACTTACGGAAATCAATGTGTTTGTGCTCTTATTGGCTATTTTAGCTATCTGCGTGGTTTTCACTTACATTGTACCTTCTGGTGAGTATGCGAGGGTGGAGGTAAACGGGAGAAGCGTCGTACAATCGGACTCCTTCCAATACACGGACGCATCACCGATCAGCTTTATGGGTTTCCTAAACAGCATTCATACCGGGATGGTTGATTCCGCGAGCATTATGTTTTTCGTGCTCATCATCGGGGGCTCCTACGGCATTCTGAGTGCAACGGGAGCGATGGAAGCGTTCATTGTGACGTTGGCACGAACGCTCGGTCATCGGGAAAAATGGTTGATTCCCATCATGATGTTGTTTTTCGCAACAGGCGGTTCCTTGATCGGGATGTTCGAGGAGACGCTGCCGTATATTGCGATTCTCGTGCCTTTGGCAGTCGCCCTTGGATTTGATGCGATGACGGGTGCCGCAATCGTTCTGTTGGGTGCATCGGTTGGTTTTACATCGGCAGTCATGAATCCGTTTACAATCGGGATCGCCCAAGGTATCGCTGAGCTGCCGCCGTTTTCGGGGATGGGCCTGCGGATCGTCATCTTTATCGTCATGTACTTGACCGCCGTTGCGTTTGTGTACCGGCACGCGATGAAGGTAAAGAAGAATCCGGCTCTCGGTATTTACGGCTCCTACGATCCAGCCAACATCGACCAGATGATGAGCAAAGGCGTTGTTTTTGAAAGACGCCACAAAGTGATTCTGACCTGCTTCTTGCTGAACATGGTGACGATTGCGATCGGTGTCATCGAGTTTGGCTGGTACATTACGGAGATTGCCGGATTGTTCATCCTGCTTGGCGCGGTTGTAGGGATCATTGGCCGCCTGTCTGCGAATGAGATGGTCGATGCTTTCATGAAGGGGGCAGCCTCGTTGCTTGCGGGGGCCATGATTATCGGGGTAGCAAGAGCGATCGTCGTGGTGTTAAACGATGGACATATCATGGATACGATTCTTTATTACTCAGCTTACATGATTAAAGAGCTGCCACCGTCTCTCACAGCAGTAGGCATGCTCGGCTTCCAGACTCTGCTCAGCTTCGTCATTCCATCAGGAAGCGGCATGGCCGCTCTGACCATGCCAATCATGACACCGCTGTCCGAGCTGGTGGGCATTACCCGTCAAACAGCTGTGCTTGCGTATCAATTCGGGGATGGGATCTCCAACATCATCATACCGGGGATCGCGGTTGCTGGTGTAGGCATGGCAGGCATTTCCTATATCCGCTGGCTCAAGTGGATATTCCCGCTGATCATGATTCAGTATGGGATTGCCATCATCGCAGTCATTGTTGCACACGCCATTGGTTATGGCCCATTTTAACAAAAAGGGATGAAAAACGTTGAGACGTTTTCCCAAAAAAGGAGTGAAGCCTATGCGTACCGTCGTTGATAAAGAGCTGGCAGATTGGGCGGTTGCCCATCGCCGTTATTTGCACGAGAATCCGGAGCTGTCCGGTCAAGAATACGAGACATGCGCGTACATCAGAAGGTGTCTGGAGGAGCTCCAGATTGAGATTCTGGATTACCCGGCGCCGAATCTGGTAGGATTTTTGCCAGGAACGGAAGGACAGAAGACGATTGCGCTGCGAGCAGACATCGATGCCTTGCCGATCGTGGAGGAAGGGGAGAAGCCGTACCTTTCCAGAGTCCCTGGGGTGGCACATGTTTGCGGACATGATGGACATACCGCTATCTTACTCGCTGTGGCAAAATGGATGTCGGAAAATCGCGGCATGATCCGCCACAACATCCTCTTCCTGTTTCAGTCCTCGGAGGAGATGTCGCCTAGCGGAGCGGAAGCCCTCGTTGAGCAAGGGGCGATTGATGGGGCAGACGTCGTGTTCGGCCTGCATCTGATGCAATCGCTGGAGAAAGGCAAGATCGGGTATCATTACGGAGCCATGATGGCATCCTCAGACGACTTTCGGATCAAAATCACAGGCAAAGGCGGTCACGGATCATCCCCGCATGAAACCGTAGATCCTACCTACGTAGCCGGACATATCCTGCTCGGTCTGCAAGCCATCGTCAGCCGCAAAGTGAATCCTGTGCAGCCTGCGGTGATTTCGGTAGGCCAGGTACTGGCAGGCTCCAACTACAATATCATCCCGAACGAGGCGATCATGACAGGAACGATTCGTACGTTCTCGGAAGAAACGCGGCAGTTTATTTTTGAGGAAGTCAAAAGGCTGGCGGAGGGCATGAGTACGACTTTCGGTGCCGTAGGGGAAGTTTCGTACATTCTCGGCACGCCTCCCCTCGTGAATGACAAAGACATGAGCCGCTATGCAGAAAGCGTCATTCGTGAAAGCTACGGCGAGCATGTGGCCGTTGAAATCGAGCCAGTCATGGGGGCGGAGGACTTCTCCTTCTACGGACAAAAGCGTCCAAGCACCTATCTCATGGTCGGCATGGGCGGGGAGAAGAGCCAGTACCCGCATCATCATCCGCGTTTTGACATCGATGAAGAAGAGATTGGCACGGCCATCGATTTGTTTTTACAGCTCGTAAGTCGGTTTGAATAAGGCAGAAATCAAAGGAAAGGCAAGTGATCTGAGAAGGATTGCTTGCCTTTTTTGTGAGGATTGAGGATGATGAAAGGAAGAATATGGATTGTGGAAGGAGTGAGGTCGTTGAAGTTTCGAAGGGTCATCCTGCAGACCAGTATGCTGGAGGAACTGAAGCGATTTTATACAACTGTCCTGCAATTTCCCTTATGTGAAGATGATGCCGATGCTTTTACCGTAGAAGTCGGCGCGACCCAGCTGACGTTTCACAAACAGAAAGAATCCGACTCCGCACCCTTTTACCATTTTGCCTTTGGTATCAGCGAACGAGGTTTTGAACCCTGCTACCAGCGTTTGCACGCAACGGGATGCACATTGAGGAACAAAGATGGCGAGGAGGTAGACACTTCGTACATGTGGAAAGGCAAGCAGGTATACTTTGAGGATCCGGAAGGGAATATCGGAGAAGTACTGGCTTTTGCAGCAGATGCCGATGCGCTGTGGCTATCCGTGCAGGAGATGGGATTGCCTGTAGAAAATGTGAAGGAGGCAGCGAAACAGCTGGCTGCAATCCCGACTGAATATGCCCCCTCATTGACCTTCCCGATCACCCGTATCGAATCTCTCGGTAAGTCCCGGCGCCATGTGGTACGATAAATGAAACAAGCGACGCTGGCAGAGGGAAACAGAGCTGTGCCGCAGCGTTACAGCAGGGAAGCGAGTGAGTCAGCGAGATGGAGTTGCGCCATTTAAAAACGTTTCAGGTCGTAGCGGAACAGTTGAACCTGACAAAGGCTGCGGAACAGCTCGGCTATAGCCAGCCAGGCATTACCTTGCAGATCAAGGCACTGGAAAAAGAATTGGGACGGACGTTGTTTGCGCGTGTCGGAAGGCAAACGTATCTCACTGCGGCGGGCAAGCTGCTGAAGACACATGTAGATCGGCTGTTTGGGGTCATGCATGAGCTGGAGGATGATTTTAAAAAGCTGGATCAGCCGTACGGACCGCTCGTTGTTTCCGGGGCGGAATTTTACTGCTCCCACTACATGCCTACGATCATAAAGCGTTACACGAAAAGCTATCCCGATGTGCGACTGAGCCTGATTTCGGCTGACAGTGCAGATACCGCCAAACGGGTTTTTTCCAATCAGGCCGACGTGGGGATTGTCGCAGGAAATTGCGATTATCCGGATCTGGAGGTCGTGCCGATCAACGAAGAGGACTTCGTGATGGTGGCGTCACCCGCTGTGGTTCAAGGACGTTCGTACATGGAGGTGCTCACCGGGTATCCCTTTTTGCGAAATGGCGTCTTGGAGAAGCTTGGTGAAAAGATCATGGAGGAAGTGACGTTTACTCCTCCCGCCGTCATTGAGTGCAGCAGTGAAGAGACGATCAAGCAGACGGCCATCCGCCAAGGGGGAGTTTGTGCCGTTGGAGAAGACGTGGTAAGCGATGAGCTTGCGACAGGAGAGCTTGAGGTCATCTATCGCTTTCGCAAAAAAATGATCACGTCTCTGATTTTTCTCAAGGACCGGGCAGACGAAGCATCGATTCGGGCATTCGTTTCCTTGGTACAGAAAGAATGGAACCAGTCGAGAAAATCAGGGCTAGTAAAATAAAGAGAGAAGCTCCCAAGCCAAGAGAGGGGAAACGTAAATGAAAGTCGACTATCATGTTCATTTAGAGGAAGGGCCGTACTCGCTGCGCTGGTGGAATCGGACGGCAGATGCACTGCTTGCCTTTCGCCAAACTGGTTACGAACGTCACACGCGTGAATGGATGGAGCAAATTTCAGAGTGGATGGCAAGCCGCATCCAGCAGGGAGCGTTTCACTCGCAATGGCTCGACCTCTACCGCATGCGCGCCAAGCAGCAGGGCTTGAAGCAAGTCGGGATTGTCGATCACCTGTACCGCTTTCGAGAGTTCAAACCGTATTTTGAACAGCACATCCTAGTCGGTGATGATGAGCTGGGACAACTCCAGAGAACGTGGCTGGATCAGGTATGCACAAATTCCATTGATGAGTTCGTGTCGTTCATCGAGTCACAAAAGCCTGCGTGGGAAGCGGACGGCATCCAGCTGCGCCTCGGGATAGAGGCTGACTATTTCGTCGGAGGAGAAGACGTACTTGCTCCCATGATCGCTGCTTATCCTTGGGATTATGTCATTGGCTCCATTCACTTTGCCGATGGCTGGGGATTTGATAATCCGGATACTCAGGAACGCTTTGAGCAGCAGGACCTTCTGGGTCTGTACGAGAGGACCTTTCACGTGATCGAAAAAGCGATCAGGAGCCAACTGTTTGAGATCGTCGCCCATTTAGATAATTTGAAAGCCTTTGGCTATCGCCCCAAAGAGGAACAGCTTTTCCCGCTTTATCAGCGAATCGCCCGTGCCCTGCAAGAGAGCGGGGTCGCAACAGAAATCAATACGGGCCTCTATTATCGCTATCCAGTCAAGGAGATGTGCCCGAGCTACAGCTTCTTGCAAATCCTGCATGAGCATGGGGTGCCGATCACGACTTCCTCCGACTCTCATTTTCCAGATCACATTGGGAGCTATCTGGCAGGGGCACGGCAACAGCTTCGCAAAGCTGGCTACAACCAGATCGCGACGTTTGAAAAACGAGTCCGTCAGCTGGTTGCTTTGGGGGATATAGAGTAATGAGCAAAGGCATTCCTGCTACGGTCGGGGGTGCCTTTTTGTATTTGCATGCGGCAGGAAGTCTAGTTGCCCGCTGCAGAGAGAATAGCGTAAGATTAGGAGAATATTGGAGCGATTGGGAAAGGGGAGACGAGAGATGAAAGTGCCTTATTACAGTCAATTCGAGTCTCGCGAGCGGGTTCTGGACTTGATTTCGGGAAAAATGAATGCTGAGGATGACCCGCTATGGCAGCTGTCAGGGGCAGCAGATCCACAAGAGTATGCGCGCTGGAGCTCCCATATTTGTGGAATGGCTTGCTTGAAAATGCTGCTCGCACAGGAGCAGGGCCGGGTCATTCCCACGCTTGCGCTGATGCGTCCGTGCAGGGAGTACGGTGGCTATGTGGTCGAAGAGGATGGTTCTATCAAAGGACTGATCTATCGGCCGTTTGTGACCTATATCAACGAGCAGTTCGGGCTTTTGGCCGAAGTAAAGGAACAAACGCCGATCGAAGAAATCTACGATCTTCTCGATCAGGGCTATGTGTACATCGCTTCTGTTCATCCTGCCATTCGCACACCCGAGGTAACGCCGCCAAGACTTGGAGGTCATCTTGTGTACGTGTTCGGCAAAAACAGCGAGAAGCGGGAGCTCATTTTTCACAATCCATCCGGGCATACGGCGGCTACCCAGGAAAACGTCCATCTGGGTCTTGACGACTTTTCTCGTTTTTATGCGAAGCGTGGGGTATTGATCGCATTGTCGGATCGCAAGTAAAGCTGCTGCGAAAGATGTGGAATCTAGCAAAGTACTAACTTTCGTTAGATGCGCTTCGCCAAATCATTTTGCTAAGGTAGAGAAGGAACTCGAATAAGCTGCATGGGAGGGGACAACCCAGGTATGTATGAATCGCTTCTTTTCTCGCTGCAATCTTATTTGCTGACTTTTGTGATGACGCCTTTTGGACTGGTTTTTATTCCACAGGGGATGAGCACGCTCATTCAGCACACGTCCTTAGCGCTGATCTTTTACGGCTACTTGCTGATCAATCCACTTTTTTATCGCTTTTTCCTCAACTGGCTGAAAAAACGAGAGCTCCGACAGCAAGCGACGTCTGCCATTCACCGGAAGCATTGGATATGGGCGGGAGGCTGGGCGCTGTTCTCTCATTTTTGGCTGTTTCAGATTCTTCATGCCTATTTGCACAGCGGCAGAGAGGGAGAGGCGGCGATGACTCCTTCGATGGAGCTGGTAGGGCTTTCTGCCATCGCCTTGTTTGTCGTGGCGGGGAGTACAGCATTTATATCCTACAAGTACACGGTGCTAGGAAAAGAAGGACGCTACGACAGTTTGTCTTCTCTCTTTCGGAAATAGCTGTTCTTCACTACTTCAGCTTGAAAATGATCAGACCTGCGATCATGATGCCTATACCCATGACCTTGTTTAGATTCAAAGGGACCTTTTCCACGCCAAAAAGGCCGAGGGAATCGATGATCAGCGCGACGAGAAGCTGCGAGATAAGCAGGATGGATACGGAGTACGCAGGACCGATCGAAGTAATTCCTTTCATCACAGCAAATACGATCAAAGCTCCGAACACGCCTCCGAGCAAATAAACTTTGTTGACCTCCCCGATTTTTTGCCACTCTCCGTCACGGACAAACAGGAAGATCGAAAAGGATACGAGAAAGCCTAAGCCATGTACGATGGCGTTTGTCTGCCACAGTCCCAGCTTCTCGCTAGCTTGCGCGTTAAACACACTTTGCAAGCAAATGAATACGCCAGCCAGTAAAGAATACAAAATGCCCTGCAAGAAAATGACCTCCTGAGCGTGCTATTCGTAGATACTGCCGTTTGCCAACTGCTTGATTTTGTCCCTGTCGATAATGAGAAGGGATCCTTTTTTGCGTTCAATGATATGGGCTGCGCATAAATCACGGATGACTCTGTTCAAATGACGGTAGCTGGTGCCGAGCAAATCCGCTATCTCGGTGAGCTTGCCCGTGTGAAGCTCCGATTCATCGGACAAGGTAGAGAGCAAGTAGCTGGCAAAGCGGTTTTCCACCGGATACAAAAGATTCAGGCTCGTAGAGTTGGAAGAGGTGTACAGCTTATGACTTATTTTTTGCAGGATAAACTGGAGAAAGGGAGGATGATTCAAATAGCGCTCCTGCAAAGTCTTGTAGCTGATCGCCACCAGCAAGCTGGGGTAAACGAATTCCACCGTGTTGCGGACCTCGCAGGGGGTAAAAAATTCGATATCGCCAACGATGGCAAGCGGGTTATTGAACCGCAGCAGCAACGATCGGCCATTGGGTGAGGTCGTATAGATCTTGATTTTTCCGGTCAGCAAAAAATACATATGCTTCAGCTGATCGCCTTTTGCACACAAGATGTCCCCTTTTTCCGCCTGATACAGATGCATCTCGCAGAGGGTGTCTTCACTAAAGATATGCTGCAGCTGGCTGCCAGCGATCAGGGAGTGCAGCAGCGCTTTATCTGTTCGTTCCTTCATCAGATGCCTCCTGTTCTCTCTTTCCTAAGTAAATCCCAAAATGGAACTGAAAAAAAGGACAAATGTCCTTTTTGCGATGAAGAGGTACCTTGTTTTTTCTTCGACAAAGCAGAGAGAAATGTGGTTAATCATTCCAGGTACACCCGAAGCAGGAATAATAGAAGGATTCAGAGAAATAAGAGAGTCGGATAGAGATGAACGAAGAGGAGTGGCGAAATTGACTTTACAACCAAAAGAGACCGTAATCGGATTTGTCGGAACCGGCGTAATGGGCAAAAGCATGGCATCTCATTTCTTGAAAGCAGGCTACCAGGTTGTCGTGTACACGAGAACGAAGGCGAAGGCAGAAGACCTGCTGGAGCAAGGGGCAGTGTGGAAAGAGCATGTTTCGCAAGTCGCGCAGGCTTCTGATGTCATCATTACGATGGTAGGATACCCGAGCGATGTAGAAGAAGTGTATCTCGGTGCAGAGGGAATCGTTACTCATGCGAAGCCGGGGTCTTTTTTAATTGATATGACGACCTCCAAGCCATCCTTGGCGAAGAAAATTTACGAGGAAGCGAAAAAACGCGATCTGCATTCGCTGGATGCACCCGTTTCCGGCGGAGACATCGGTGCTCGTGAAGCGCGTCTGACGATCATGGTCGGCGGCGATCAGGAAGCGTTTGACGCCGTAGAGCCGCTGCTGAAGGTCATGGGGACAAATGTCGTTCTCCAGGGAGGACCGGGTGCGGGGCAGCATACGAAAATGTGCAACCAGATTGCCATTGCCACCAACATGATCGGTGTATGCGAAGCGATCTCCTATGCGAAAAAGGCAGGCCTCAACCCGACTCGCGTGCTCGAAAGCATCGCTGCCGGTGCCGCAGGAAGCTGGTCCCTCAGCAATCTGGCGCCGCGCATGATCGCAGGGAACTTCGAACCGGGCTTTTACATCAAGCATTTTATCAAAGACATGGGGATCGCCCTGGAAGCTGCGAAAGAGATGGGTCTCCTGACACCAGGTCTGGAGCTGTCCAAATCGCTGTACGATGAGCTGGCGGCAAACGGCATGGAGGACAACGGTACGCAGGCTCTGATTAAATGGTTTGAGAAGTAAGTAAGCTGTATCGGTATCGCATCAAGGAAAAGCCACTGCTGACGGTGATGGAAAACACCGTTATGCTGTGGCTTTTTCTCATCATTGCTATGATGTAGGATGATAGGTCCGTTTTCTACAATGGAAAAACAATCTGTGGGAAATCGTTTGGAATCCGGCTTGGGGAAATTGAAACCTTTTCCACCGTCCTTCGTCTGATTAATAGCAAGAAGGGATGAGGGAGAGGGGACGACTGGATGAATAGAAAGATATTCACGGCCTGTACGGCCTTCCTGCTCGGTGCAAGCGTCGCGTGGCTTCCCGCTGCGCAGGCAGCAAGCTTTTCCGAGGTGCAGCCGTATATTACCGATTATAAAATCGGTTTTACCGATGGGGCGAAGCTCGTAACATCTCCTGTCTATGATGGATACAGCCGATATTCCAGCTACACAACTGTCACAAAGGCCGGAAAATACGGTCTTCTCGATAACAAGACGGGAAAAGAAATGACCTCAGCCATCTGGGACAACATCGAGTTGATTTCCTCAGGAAAGATCGCCATCGTTCAAAAGGGCGGATGGTTTCAATACCTGGACCTGACCACTGGAAAGCTCTCAGCCACAAAATACGCTGGAGGACACGCGTACTATTTGTCAGCTGAGCATGACACTGTGGTTGCGATGATCGGTCAGACATCCACGCTGCTGGATTCGTCAGGAAAGGTGCTGATCCCGCCTTTTGCAGGCAAGCTATCAATGGTACAGCTAATGGATCCGGCTAGGGAGGACGACCAGTCAGCTGAGCCGGTTCGCTACTTCCTGGGAAGTACCACCAATCAAATTACCCTGTATGATCCGGTCACGTTTGCGCCAATATTTACGCTGAAAAATGCATCGCTGATCCCCAATGAGGGCGGTCCGAAAACGGCGTATCTGAAAGTCCGATCAGGGGGCAAGGAGGGGCTGGTGGGTGTCGATGGGAAATACGCGCTGGCACCGAACTACAAAGCCTTGTATTTCCTGAATAACGGGTTCGTGCGAGTAGAGGGACCAAAGGGTGTAGGGCTGTGGAAAGGTGGAAAAATGCTGGTCGAGCCGCAGTACGCGGATGTTGGCACTGAGTTTACCCGTCCTGATGTTTACACTACCTTAACCAACGACAGCATCACTTACCATTCCTTGTCGAAAGGGACCGCGCAAACCTTTAAAAAGGGAGCGGAAATGCTGGAAAGCCGCTATGTGCTGGGACAGGATCCGAAAACGGGGCTTTACGGCATTGCCGAGATCGGAGGAGAAACGCTCGTGCCCTTTGCCTACCCGCGGGTAGAAGGGCCGCCAGCAGCACGGTTACTGGTTCGATCCGATGGAAAGAAAGGACTCATTCCCGGTTGGGGGCAGCCGATGGCAGAGCCTGCCGTCTGGTTTGATTCCCTCACCACGATCGGCGGAACTTACAGTATGCTGAGCATTCAAGACGGTAAGCGCATAGGTCTTTACTCCGACAGCAAGGGATGGATCCTTGAACCGCAAGAGAATACGGTAATCCGCTACGATGAGAGGTCCAATCGGATACTTGTTGAAAACAGCACGGAACACACGACGACGGCATACGGCTTTGATGGACGAATCATCCATGATACAGAGCCAAGAGAAGAAGCGCTGACAGATTACGTGACGACCGCTGGCAGCATCGAGAAAGGGTACGTACTCGTCGATCTTGCGAGCAAACAGCCAATCAGCAAAGCCTATCGCTCCATCTATTACGAGGGTGGGGAGACAAAGCTGATCGTCGCACTGGATGAAAAAGTGGCTGATTTGTATACACCGCAGGGAGAGCTGCTGACGAAGGATATCCAAATACCGTTGCAGCAAGGACAAATGAGTCAGGCACCTGTTGTTTGGACGCAAATGGACAATCACGTTTATACGGCGGGAGTAAAAGTGGGTTCAGCTGGCGTGGCTTTGGTTCAGATAGCGGACGGTCAGCTTCAGCCGGTAAGTGACTTCGAATATGCAAGTGTTTCTGCGACAAGCACGTCGGGACACAAGCTTATGGTGCTGCAGCGCACGGATGGCACCAGTGATGTATGGACGAGTGAAGAGGGGCAGATGACGCGAACGCTAGAGCAAGTCAGCTCGATAGAAACCGCGAATGGCTTGGATAACCTATTTGTTCAAAAAGGTACGGCCTGGGACGTTTATTCTCCAGAGGGTCGACGATTGAGCAGCCAAAGCTATCGTGCGTTGAAGTACCTGACTACGGGCAAAACAGGTGCGATCGCCTATCAGGATCAACAAACCGGTTTGTACGGGCTGTTGAAAGAGGATGGTACGGTCCTGACAGCTGCCAAATTTGAATCAATCGCTTTGGCGAAGGACGTGTTTCCAGGTCAATGGGATGAGGCTGCGGGAGGAATCCCGACGTACGTGTACACCATGGGCCAGCAGTTCGGCTACCTCGATCGGGAGGGACAGGAGCTGTTTCAGACAGCCTTCCTCACGAAAAAGCCGACGATCACTTACCGGCCAATGACCATGCAGAGCTTTCCTTCGTACGCGAGCCAGATGCGGCAAAATCCGCTGGAGCTGCTTTCATTTGACCAACCGTACAGCTGGCCGGCGGGCGTGCCTAGCGAGCAAAAATTCTTTGCGAATCTGGCATTGTACCTTGGGCTGCCAAAAGAAGCTGGGAGGCAAGAGGTGCTGACAGAGCTGGCAGCGAAAGGAATCATCCCAGCAAACCCGGATCGGGTGGCTGTAAACGATGAAGATATGTTTGCTCTCTCCTATTTCATGGAGACAGGGCAGGTAAGCAAAATGACAGCTGCCCAGCTGTGGGAATGGGCGGGCAAGCGCGGCTTGGTGGTGGAGCGAGGCAAAATGAGCTACTACCAGACGATGGACCTGTATAGAGAGTATCATGAGATGTTCTTTCGGGAGCTGCTGCGTACCCCGGCAGGGAAACAGGCTGCCAAGGCAAAGAGCCTGTCGGCGGCCACGCTCACTGCAGCACAGCAACAAATGCTCACCCCGATGATCCTCGTCAACGGGAAAGCATGGGAAGAGCTCGCGCTGCCTTTGCCACAGGCGGAGTGGGCAAATGTGTCAAGCACCTTGGTCGACCAATACAACCAACAGGCTGCCCAGCTTCTGGCTGCCTATCTCAAGCAAAATCCATAACAAAACAAAAGGCACAACACCACTTTATAGGTGGGCTGTGCCTTTTCTTGTACAGGAAGAATTTATAAGATTCTTATCCAGTCTAAGGGCAACTAAGTCTCCACCAAAAGGCTTGGTGGAGCCAAGTTTTCTAATTTACAACGCAGGCCAGTATTTTGCCATGATGACGTAAAAGAGAACAGCCAGTACAGCCGTTGCAAGCAAAGCGATAATAAGTCCGAGCAGGGAAAACTGATCCAGCTTGTACGCGACCAGAAAAAAGACCGTAAATGCGAGATAGGCAATCAGGGTCGTTACTTCCAGTTGTGACATAGCAATCACCTCTTATATGGTGGGCTTCAAAAAGTATAAAGACTTTTGACTGCGTTTGGCAAGGGGGTGGCCTGAATACAGGAGATCGAAAACAGTCCCACTCCGGGTAGAAGTGGGACGTGGTTGCCTATCGTTATGGTCGCTTCAGGTCTCCCAAGGTCTGGATGTTCCCAGGAGATCGGCCAAATGTTTACTGCGCGTGCGGCGCTGCTTGCGGGCATCTGCCCGTTCCGGAGCGCTTTCATGCAGGAAGATTTCTTCCTTTGTCTCAGGGATGACTTTCGGAACTGTCGTCGGCTTTCCATCTGCTCCTAAAGCGACGAATGTCAAAAAGGAAGTCGCACAAACATTTCGTTCGCCTGTGAGCAAATCCTCTGCTACGATTTTCACGAAGATCTCCATCGACGTCTTGTGCGTCCACGTGACGAAAGCTTCCAGGGAAACCTCGTGGTCGATCGGGATAGGCTGCAAAAAGTCAACGGAATCGGTCGAGGCTGTCACTACAGGGCCACGCGCAAGCTTCATGGCAGAGAGTGATGCGACGTCGTCGATATAGGACATTAGCTTGCCACCGAAAAGAGTGTTGTGGTTGTTCGTGTCAGGGGGAAGGACATGGCTCGCCTTAAAGGTGCGTGTCTCCCGGACAAAGCGTTCTACTGTCATGCAGAGGACTCCCTTTCGAAAGCTTATTTTCATGAGAATGGGGGTATTGGCTATATTGTTTTATTGTTTCACAACCCTATGCGCGAAGCAAGCCAGAAGCTCCCTCCTATGGTAGCATAAAGAAATACCATACAAGGCAGAGAGGATGCGAGATCTATGGAAGAAATCCGCTACAGAGAGCTTTCGCCTGCAGAGCTGGACGCTTCTTTGCTGCGATCCTTTAACCGCTATCAGGAGACAAATCGCGTCTGGTATATCGAAGACGGGGAATGGAAGCAAAAAGACGATCATTTTGTGGATCACTGGGACGACGACAAAAAGCGGCTGGTTTTGCAGGATCTGCAGCGGTGCGTACGCGAGGGCGGTATTGTCGTGGGTGCTTTCGCTGCCGATACGCTGGTTGGCTTTGCCAATATCGAGGGGGAGCTGTTTGGCAGTCAGGGTGAATACGTAGAACTTCCTTACATCCACGTCAGCAACGAGCAAAGGGGCAAACGCATCGGAGGGACGTTGTTTGCCCTCTGCTGTGAAAAAGCAAAAGCTCGCGGAGCCAAAAAACTATACATAGCGGCACATCCGTCTATCCAGACCCAGCATTTTTATCGTTCGGCAGGCTGCGTGCTTGCTGCTGAAATCAATCAGCGAATCTATGAAAGAGAGCCGCTGGATATTCAGCTGGAGCGGGTGCTGTAAAACGAAAAAGGACGTTCTCTCGGGGCAGTAGCTGCTGAGCGAATGTCCTTTTTTCTTTAGGCAAGGCTTATGATCTTTTGGGCTTCGCGCAAGCCGGTCATGTACGCACCGTGAACACTGGCGCTGTGATGGGGATTGGTAGCTTCGCCAGCAAAGAAAAGGCGGTTGTTCACACTTTCTCCGAGGGCCAGAATGTCTTCTGCCGAGGAAGCGGAAGAGTGAGCGGTAAAAGAACCGAGCGCATAAGGATCAGAGCCCCATCGTGTCACTCTGCTGACTGTCGGGAGGGGGATGCTGCTGCCATACTTCTGCATGAGCCCTTCCATTACTTGATTCGTAATCCGTTCGTCGCTCCACTTTTCCATGCTGGCAGCTGTAGCTGCTGTGAACGAGCCGAGAAGAATAGGTAGATTCGTATATTTGTAAAGGTTTAGAAATTCATCCTTGCTGCCGTTCAAGCGTTCCAGGGAGATCGTCTTCTGGTCCTCTTCCCAAAACGTATACGGGAAGTGGAGGTAGAGCTTGTTCATGAGGCCGGTGTTCAAGCGGGTGATCGCAGTTTTTTTACTTTCGGACAGCTCGGGCGAAAAGGTAACGCTGCCGCTTTTCAAGACGCCTAGCGGTAGGGTGACGACACCGTATTTCGCTTGAAAAACATCGCTGTAGGTGGCGATCTTTACCGAGCTGTCATCATGGTGAATCTGGTGGACAACCTGATTTTGGCGGATGTCCAAATTCTCCGTCCATTTTCGATAAAGCTGATCAAACCCTTGACTGCTGTCAGATACGATATCCGGGGAAAGCTCGTACATCTCAGCCAGATACGGGATCGGATCTCCGTACTGGATACCATGCATCCATGAAGCTCCCAGCTCGGTAGGATATCCGTTCGCATAATCCGTCCAGATGCGGCCGCCGATCCTGTCGCGGGCTTCCAGCACAACGACTTTCAAGCCGTTCTTTTGCAGTGTATGTGCTGCAGCCAATCCGGAAATACCTGCGCCGACTACGATGACATCCGGGCTGGTAGTATTGGATTTGTGGGAGACAGACGCTGCTTGCGCCGTTTCGATCGGTAGCAGCCCTCCCGTGACATCACCCAAAAACAGGCCTGAAACAGTGGCGGCGACACCGGTCTTGATAAAAGTACGCCGACTTACTTTGTGACCCATCTCCAATTCTCCTCTCATATGGAAGACGATCCATTCTTCTCTATCCATGTTATACCATAGACTTTGTCGAAGCATCTATCACAAGTTTGAGAGAATGATTGACGAAGAATAGCGGATTTCATAGAATAATAGTATGAATTATGGATATATGCAGAATTTTACATGTGAGGGACAAAATGATAACAACTGCTCCTGCTAGTGCCGACGACGCCCCCTTTTTATTTGAACTTTTCTGCTCGACGCGCTGGGATGAGATATCTTCCTGGGGGTTGGAGCCCAAAATGGCAGAGCAGATTTTGCACATGCAGTGGAGGGCGCAAACGCAAGCGTACCAGCAGCAGTTCCCGCATATGAAGCATTGGATCATTTTTGCCGATAAGAAAAAAGCGGGAAGAATCATCGTAGACCAAACGCAAAACGAAATACACGTGGTAGACATTTCTGTACTGCCTGCTTTTCGCAACCAAGGGATTGGTACGCATTTGCTTCGTGCATGGCAACGAGAAGCTAGTGAAACAGAAATGCCCCTTACCTTGAGTGTGTATGCTTCAAACCCAGCCAGACGATTATACGACAGGCTGGGTTTTTCGGTGAGTTTTACGGATGACTTGTATGTCTGGATGAAGTGGTGCGGGGAAAATCAAACGTGTGCAAAAGAACCAGAAAAGAAGGAGGTTTAACAGATGGCAGCACCGTATGTTGGAGAGATTCGTATGTTTGCCGGAACTTATGCTCCGGCGGGTTGGGCATTTTGTAATGGCCAGATATTGACCATATCAGGAAATGAGACTCTCTATCAATTGATTGGTACAACGTATGGCGGTGACGGCGTGGATACGTTTGCACTGCCTGATTTGCAGGGAAGGATTCCTTTGAGTATGGGGACTTCCACCACGGGAACGACCTATGTACAAGGACGAATGGCAGGTGTGGAAAGCGTAACTTTGATGATCAATCAAATCCCCAATCATACCCATGTTCCTATTGCAGAATCAGGAGCAGGGGCGGATACGCCCGCAGGTAATACGTGGGCGAAGCAGCCGCAGAGCGGGTATTCAACGAGTACTACCGCATTAACCCAAATGAATGCTACTGCCGTGGGCGTGGCTGGAGGAAGCCAGCCCCATAACAATATGATGCCTTCGCTTACAATCAGCTTTATTATCTCATTATATGGAATTTACCCGAACCAAAACTAGCGTACCAGACCTGTTAGCCGTAACGAATGGTATATCTATATAGGAAAAAGAAAGGGAGGAATCTTTAGTGGGAGATCCGTATCTTGGTGAAATCCGTTTGTTTGCTCAGAATTATGCACCAAAAGGATGGGCGTTGTGCAATGGTCAGCTTTTGCCGATCAACCAAAATCAGGCTCTGTACGCCATTCTAGGCACAATGTATGGGGGGAATGGTCAAAGTAATTTTGCCTTACCTGATCTGAGAGGAAGGGCACCTGTGCACGTTGGACAAGGTAGCTCTTTAAAGAATATTTTACTAGGGGAAATGGGCGGAGAAGAAAACCACACGTTGACCAGTTCGGAGATGCCGGCTCATACTCACATGGTGAATGTATCCTCTGGGGATGCTCAAAAGGCTTCCCCCAAAAATAGTTTCTGGGCTGCAAGAGAAAATAGCTACGCTGCTGTCAACTCTAGTATTCCAGATATGGGGTTGTCCCCTAATGCAGTAACAACGACAGGTGGAAATCAAGCTCATCAAAATATGCAACCCTATACGGTACTGAACTTTTGTATCGCCCTACAAGGAATTTTTCCATCACGAAATTAAGGAGGGATCCGAATGTCAGATCAATTTGTGGGAGAAATCAGGATGTTTGCCGGCGATTTTGCTCCCCAAGGATGGGCATTGTGCAATGGGCAATTGCTTCCCATTTCCCAGAATACAGCTCTTTTTGCACTGTTAGGAACCAATTACGGAGGGGATGGAAAAACTACGTTCGCACTACCAGACTTGCGAGGGCGTGCTCCCATGCATCAGGGCCAAGGAGACGGCCTAACAAATAGAAGGGTAGGGGAGCAGGTTGGTAGTGAGACTGTTACTCTTCTTCAAAACGAAATGCCAGCCCATACCCATTTGGCTATGGCGGTCGACCAGACAGGAGACACCAACTCTCCGCAGGGTACAGTTTGGGCTCAGGCTCCCAAGCAAGGCAAGTTCGTCAAGAGAGATACCCCGCTATACAATGATGCTGCTGGCGCACAGATGAGCCCCATGGCTCTCTCTGTTGCTGGCAGCAGTCTTCCCCACAACAATCGACAGCCGTATCTAGGTGTGAATTTTATTATCGCTTTGCAAGGGATTTTTCCGCCAAGAGGGTAACAATCAAAGTTTAAAAATAGAAAGGAGGGTGGATAGTGGAAAGTTCAACAATACAAGACCACACAAAGAATCGTTGGTTGGGTAGGCTTTGGATCTTGCTGTTATGCGTGCTCGTACTGACTGCCGGATTCCCAGTCACACAGTCAGTGAAGGCAGCAGCAGCTTTGTGGACCAAAGTGCCGAAGGCTGGTCTGGCGACGTCCAGTTTCTTGCAAACCGTTCGCTACGGCGGCGGAGAATGGCTCGCTGCCGGCCAGTCAGCGACTGTAGTCGTATCGGACGATGGAGAAGAATGGTCTGGTGTAACAGTGGGGAATGCATTCAATGATTTGACGGATGCTGTTCACGATGGATCCCATTGGCTGCTAGTTGGCAGTGGGGGACAGATTTTCAAATCCACAGGAAAAAACGCCGCAAGCGGTTGGAGCCAGTTGAACTCCGGAACAAATGAGTACCTGTCAAGCCTTGCGTACGATGGCAGCGGTACCTACGTCGTCGTAGGAGACGCAGGCGTGATTCTGACTTCGAATGATGGAGCCACATGGACAGATGAGTCGTCTCCTGCTGACAGCAGCGAAACGCTATACAGTGTGACGTATTCAAACAATCTGTTTGTAACGGTTAGTTCCGAAGGTAAGATTTATACTTCACCAGACGGGAGCACTTGGACGGAACGGAAAAGCGCATCTGCACCACTGTTCTCCGTTCAATACGGAAACGGTAAATTTGTCGCAGTAGGCTCTGGCATCATCTGTGTTTCTGCGGACGGATTCTCCTGGCAAGTGGAACAGCCGAGTGGCGCACCAGACTTGTACGCGGTCGCATATGGCAGCGCTAAATACGTGGCTGTAGGTGCAAATGGCGAACTAAGGACGTCGGCAGATGCAGAAAATTGGTCGGATGAAGAAGATTCCTCCACGACCGATGATTTATACTCGATTGGATATTCTGCAGAGCTTAAACAGTTTGTCAGCGTAGGAGGAAATACTTCGGCTGTTGCTCTGACGCAGGAAGAGCCTTCTGAGAAGCTGAAAAAACTGACGCTCAGCACGGGACCGTTTTCTCCAGACTTTTCTCCGGAAGTGAACAGCTACACGGCGAATGTCCCGGATACGGCGACGACGCTGACGCTGACCGCGTCAGCACAGGAACGAAAGGCAACGATCAAGCTAAATGAAAACGGGAAGAGCACGACAATTACTAGCGGGAGTCCAAGTGGAAACATAGCGATTGGAGTAGGCAGTACGACGATTGAGATCGAAGTAACCTCTAGCACGGGAGTAAGCAAGACCTACACAATCACTGTAAATCGCCAGGAGCCAAATGAACCACCGACAGCACTGACGCTCTCTAACTACAAGATCGAAGAAAACAAACCTGTAAAAACGGTTGTTGGTACCTTGACCGCAACTGATTCCAATGCAGGCGAAACCTTCACCTACTCCCTTACCGCAGGTGATACTGGAAGCTTTGTAATCGAAGGGAATCAATTGAAATCCAACGAGATATTCGATTACGAGCGAAAGAATAGCTACAGCGTGACGATTTTGGTGAAAGACTCACGAGATGCAGTCTTTTCTCACACATTTCCTATCGAGGTCGTGGACGTGAACGAGCCGCCTGGCGTCACGAACAACAGCAAGACAGCGCTCGAAAATAATCCGATTACGTTTAGCGAAAGTGATTTTACTTCTTTCTATGCGGATCCTGAATTGAGTCCTTTGAACAAGATTCAGATTACGAAGCTTCCGGATAATGGAACACTGACTCTTGATGGCAATTCTGTGGCAATTAATCAGGAAATACCTGCGACCGAAATAACTAAGCTTGTCTATACACCTACCGCCAAATGGTCGGGTACTGACTCCTTTAGGTGGAAAGGCAGCGATGGCACGGTTTATTCCACGCAAGCAGCAGAGTATTCGCTCATCATCACAGATGTAAACGGTCTGCCAATCGTTAATGATTTTGCGAAGTCCGGTTCAGAGGACAATCCGATCACTTTCACAGTGCAAGAGTTCCACGATGCGTTCGAGGATGAAGATGCAGAAGATTCTCTTGTTCAGATTCAAGTGAGCAGCCTCCCTGCCTTTGGCAGCTTGCAGGTAACTGGAGTGCCTGTGACCGTCAATCAGATCATCCCGGCATCCACGTTATCGAGTCTAAGCTACATACCTCAGCCAGGCTGGAATGGCACAGTCAACTTTACGTGGAAGGGATCCGATGGCAAAGACTATTCCATTAGCGCGGCTCAGGTAACCATTACAATATCCCATGTGAACCGCGTGCCAGTGGTCAGTGACGCAAGCAAGAGCGGACTGGAAGACAATCCATTGTTCTTTGCAAAAAGCGACTTTACGTATCAGGATGATGACGGGGATCAGATGACAGCGCTCAAAGTAGAGAGCTTGCCAAGCCATGGTACCTTGGCGCTTGATTTAACTCCTGTGGCCGCAGGGCAAGTAATCCCCGCATCTGAACTGTCCAAGCTCAGTTTTACCCCGGATCCCAACTGGTATGGAACCACGGACTTCCAGTGGAATGCTACGGACGGACAACTGTATGCTACGTCACCAGCACAGATGACCATTCTCATTACCTCCGTAAACGATGCTCCAGTGGCACAAAACGGAACGCTTCGAGTCACACAAAATCAAAGCAAACAAGGCACAGTGACCGCAAGCGATTTGGAGGGCGATCCGCTCTTGTACCAAGTGGTGAGTTCGCCAGGAAAAGGAACCGTCTCGATGGATCCAGCCACAGGCGAATACACTTATACGCCGAATCGCAATGCCACAGGAAGCGACTCCTTTACCTACAAAGTAAACGATGGAGTGGCGGACTCGAATACGGCGACGATCAGCGTGACGATTACTGCTGTTGTCGTACCGCCGACACCGGTGTATGGCCCGTCGATTAGCGACATCAAAGACCAGAGCATCGCTCAAGGTGGGCAAACGGAGAAGCTGGACTTTACAGTAACGGATCCAGACGATGATCCGCGTACACTGGTTGTTACGGCGAGCTCGGGCAATCAAGACCTCGTTCCCGATGAGAACATCGAGCTTGCGGGCAGTGGAACGAACCGGACGATTCAGGTAACGCCGCTCGCAGGAAAACATGGTACGGCGACTATCTTCGTAACGGTCAGCGATGGAAGATCGAGTGCGAGCGACTCCTTTACCGTCAGCGTCAGTCAGATGAATCATCCGCCGCGTGCTTTGAATGGCTTCCTGCTCGCTGAGAAGCAGGAGACGGTAAAAGGCAAGCTGCTGGCGACAGATGAAGACAACGACCCGTTGACCTTTATTGTGGTGAAAGAGCCGACCAAAGGAAAGGTCACCATGACCAATGCGCAGACTGGTGCTTACACGTACACACCGAATAAAGGCAGCACAAGTACGAGCGATGACAGCTTTACCTTTAAAGTAACGGACGGAACCTCCTACTCCAACACAGCGACTGTGACGATCAGCCGCAAGATTAGTAGTGACGCGACTTTGCAAGAGCTGCTCGTCTCGGATGGCAAGCTGGCTCCAAACTTCAGCAGCAAACGCACCAGCTATGAGCTCCAGGTGAAAAACGACGTGACGAGCCTCACACTCACTCCGACAGCTGCCCATTCAGCCGCACAAATACGTGTGAATGGGGAAGAGGTGGAGAGCGGTACAGACAGCTCGGCGATTGACTTGAAGCTTGGCATCAACCAGGTCGAGATCGTCGTAACCGCGCAAAATGGCACGACCAAGAAGACCTACAAGCTGGAGGTTGAACGCGAGTATCCGCGGATTACAGACATTCAATTATCGAAGCATAGCCTGAAGCTGACAGAAGGCGATGATCCTGTAGACCTCGCCGTCCGCATCAAGCCAGCCCAGGAAATCGGCAATCAGCTTGTCTGGAAATCGAGCCGGACATCGGTTGCAACTGTGGATGAGAACGGACGTGTGACCCCGCGCAAGAAGGGAACCGCGACGATCACGGTATCCAGCTTGGATGGAAAAGTGAAAGACAAAGTAACGGTCACCGTCGAGGCGGGTAAGCTGCTGTATCTGTCTACGGACGATATACTGTACGTCATGCAGCCTGGCAACACCGAATCGATTAAGATCTACGCCCATTACAAGCAAGGCACGATGCAGGATGTGACCGATGAAGTACGCTGGTCAACGAAAAATAGGAAAGTGGCAACGGCAGCGAAAGGTGAAATTACGGCCAATGATGCGGGAGCGACTTTGCTCACGGCTAGCTTTAACGGCGCTTCGCTTTCGATCCGGGTCCATGTGTATGAAGAACCCTGGGTAGATGATCGGGATGTCGAGGTAACGCTCGAGAAAGCAGAGGATTCCGGTAGACATGAGCTGCACATCAGCGGCAAATTGCCAGACAAGGAAAGGGTGTCTGTCAAAGTACAAATCGGCAAAAAGCAATACAGCGCCGAAGTTGACCGCGAAGACAACACCTTTGCCTTGACCCATGAATTCGCCGAGAAAGACGAGCTGCCAGAGCTAGTCCAACTGATTATCAAGCCAAGCAGCTCGAAGAAAGAGGAGCAAGTCATCATCCTCCCGATCCAGCTGTTCGATGCCAGCAGTTTGCAAATCAAAGAGCTGAAGTCGCAAAAGGACAAGAAGAAAAGCTACAGTCTGACGGGCAAGCTCTATGACGAAACACAGGTACGAGTAGTGGAGCTGATAGAGGAAGATGAGGTCGTTGCCACAGCGACGATCAAGCGAGGCAAGCTTGAGATTCCTTCCTTCTCCTACGATGGCGAGGATCTCATCCTGCGGGCTACCTCCTATACAGGCTTTACGCAAGAGTGGAAAGTAGAAATCAAAGAATAAAAGAAAAGACACAAAAAGGCAACCTGTCTCATTGGGTTGCCTTTTTACTTTTTCAAAAAAGATTTGAAATGTTTAGACAATTAGGTATAATGAAAACAAAAAACAACGAAAAAACGGGAAAACAAACTAATTACTGTGGGATTAGATTTGTCTTAACCGGAAGTACAAGTGGAGTGGAAGGCTCGTGCAGGTAAATAGGGGAGGGTTATGGATGAAAAAATGGTACGGCTCTTTCTTCGCAGGTGTAATGCTTCTAGCAGCAATTACAGGTTGTGGACAGTCTTCCAATCCGGCTTCCGGTGGCGGCAAGGGTTCATCAGAACTGACCGTATACACGGCATTGGAGGATGACCAGCTCAAAGCGTACGTCGGTGCTTTCAACAAAGCGCATCCCGAAATCAAACTGAACATTGTCAGGGATTCGACGGGGGTTATCATCGCCAAGCTGATTGCGGAAAAGGACAACCCGCAGGCTGACGTCGTCTGGGGAACAGCTGCGACGGAGCTTTTGGGGGCAGAAAAGCAGAAGGTGCTGGAAGGATACTCCCCGAAAGGGATCGAACGCATCGTCCCCGAGTTTAAAGACTCCAAGGATCCTGCTCACTGGGTTGGCATCGACGCGTTTGAAACAGCATTTGTGGTGAATACCAAAGAACTGGAAAAGCACAATCTGCCTGTCCCGCAGTCGTACGCTGACCTGATCAAACCCGAGTACAAAGGGATGATCGTCATGCCAAATCCATCCTCATCCGGCACCGGCTTTTTCACGGTCTTCGCTTGGCTGCAGCTTCAGGGAGATACAGAAGCTTGGAGCTACATGGATAAGCTGCACGAGAACATTGCCCTGTACACCCATTCCGGTTCCAAGCCGGCGAAAATGGCAGCTTCCGGAGAGTACCCGATTGGCATCTCCTTTGGCTACCGGGGCATCACCGAAAAGAAAAAGGGAGCGCCGCTCGAAGTCGTGTTTCCGAAAGAAGGAGCGGGCTGGGATGTGGAAGCCAATGCTCTCGTGAAAAAGTCCCAAATCAAGCCAGAGGCAAAGGTATTTCTCGATTGGGCCATCTCGGATGAAGCGATGAAGGAGTACAACAAAAACTTCGCCATCATTACGCTGCAAGACGCGGCTGGCGGCATACCAGAAGGCTATACGAAGGAACCAAAATCGCAGCTGATTAAAAACGACCTGAACCAGGCAGCGGAGGATCGGGCCAAGATCCTGGCAGAGTGGGATAAACGCTACAGCACGAAGAGCGAGCCGAAACAGTGAGTTGGTGCGCAAGGTCACTGCCTCTTACTACCCCACGTAATAGGAAGAAGGGAGGAGCCGTATGACAAAGCCATACCTCAGCATTCAGGGAATCCGGAAAACGTTTGGCAAGTTTGTAGCGCTCACATCGATTGATATCGATATCCAAAGAAATGAATTCATTTGCCTGCTTGGCCCGAGCGGCTGCGGCAAGACGACGCTACTTCGCATTCTGGCAGGTCTGGAGCAGCCTACGAGCGGACGAATCCTCGTCAATGATCGCGATATTACGACTCTCCCGCCTGCCAAACGAAACTTCGGGATGATGTTCCAATCCTACGCACTCTTTCCAAACCTGACCGCGGCACAAAATATCGCCTATGGACTCCAAACGAAAAAATGGTCGAAGAAGGACATCGAGGAGAAGGTGCGGGAAGTGCTGGCATTGATTGATTTGGAACACATCCGAGACAAGTATCCATCGCAGCTCTCTGGCGGTCAGCAGCAGCGTGTCGCTTTAGCCCGCGCGATTGCGCTGTCCCCCGACTTCCTGCTGCTGGATGAGCCGCTATCTGCACTCGATGCCAAAGTAAGGCTCAAGCTGCGCCGGGAGCTGCGCAGCCTGCATGAAAAAATCGGCATTACGACAATTATGGTGACACACGATCAAGACGAAGCCTTAACGATGGCGGATCGCATCGTGGTGATGAACAATGCGGAGGTCGTTCAGATGGGATCTCCGCAGGAAGTGTACGAGCGGCCCAACAGCCCGTTTGTCGCTGATTTCGTAGGAGCGATCAACTTTCTCGAGGAGTCCGTGCTGAGCGCAGGGACGATCACGCAGGACAGACTTTTTGCGATTCGGCCAGAAAACATCCACCTGATGGAGCCAGCAGCCGATTACAGTCTCCATGCCATTGTGCAGGATCTGGAGTTTCGCGGCTCGTTTTACCGCGTCACGCTACAGCTGATCAGTCAGCAAAACGGTCTGTTGCCCCAGCTGGTCACGATTGATTTGCCTGTCAACCAGACGCATCGAATGGGGCTTTCCCGCAACAAACGGGTGGCATTCGAGCTGCCGATGGAAAATCTGATTTCGTTTGACCAGACCGCTGTCACGAAGAAGACGGGGAGTGGGTAAGCCGATGAGCACACGAACCGTTCGCCAAAAAATGGGCCGGGATGAATGGCTGCAGAAGGTTCTCGTCAGCGGCATTGTCATTGTTCTGTTTGTAAGCGTGCTGCTGCCACTGGGGGATTTATTTAGCCGCGCCTTTATTGATGAGGGCGGCCAGTTCATCGGCCTTGCCAACTTCGTCAAATATTTCGCGACGCCGTCTCTCGTGCAATCCTTTGTCAACACGATGTACGTATCCGGTGTGACGACCATCCTTTCCGTAGCCCTCGCGTTTTTGTACGCATTCGCTCTGACACGAACGGACATGAAAGGAAAGGTGTTTTTTCGCTACGTTGCTTTGCTGCCGCTGTTTGCCCCGACGATGATGCATGGGATTGCGCTGACGTACTTGTTTGGCAACCAAGGCATTTTGACCACAGGCTTTTTCGGCGCATTGCCCGGCTTTGATATGGAGCTTTACGGTCCGCTTGGCATCATCTTGTCCGAGATCATTTACACCTTTCCGCAAGCCTATCTGATCATGGCCGTATCGCTCGCTTTTGCAGACTACAATCTGTACGAAGCGGCGGAGACGATGGGGGCGGGCAAGCTGCGCAAGTTTCTCACCGTCACACTGCCAAACGTGAAATACGGGCTGATCAGTGCCATCTTCGTCTGCTTCACGCTGAGCTTTACGGACTTTGGGGCTCCAAAGGTCGTGGGCGGACAATTCAACGTACTGGCTACGGATATTTACAAGCAAGTGATCGGGCAGCAAAACACGACGATGGGGGCAACCGTGGGGATCATATTGATCCTTCCAGCGATTCTCGCCTTTGTCGTGGACCGGATTGTTGAGCGCAAGCAAAATTCATCCGTTTCGGCTAAGTCCACGCCTTACAAAATTACACCGCAGCGTGGGAGGGACACGGCTTTCTTTCTCTACTGCTCCCTGATCACGGCATCCATTTTCATCATGCTAGGGACTGTGATCTTCGCATCGCTGGTCAAGGTGTGGCCCTATGATTTGACCATGACGTTTACGCATTACGACTTTTCCAAGGTCGCAGGAGAGGGACTTAAGCCTTTCTGGAACAGCTTGCAAGTTTCCTTCTACAGTGCAGTAGTGGGCACAGTCATCACGTTCATCAATGCGTACTTGATTGAAAAGACGCGCTTCATGAAAGGGCTGCGGCAGGTAGGCTATTTCCTTTCCATTTTGCCGCTCGCCTTGCCTGGCCTCGTTATCGGTCTTGCCTACATCTTTTTCTTCAACCATCCAGATAATCCGTTGAACTGGATGTACGGCTCAATCCTGATCCTGGTTTTGGCGAATCTCATTCACTTTTACGCCGTACCGTTCATCTCGGCAACGACCGCGCTGAAAAAACTGGACAAAGAATTCGAGCTCGCCTCCGAATCGATGGGTGTCCCGTTCTATGTCACGTTTTGGCGGGTGACGGTGCCGATGTCATTGCCAGCCATCCTCGAAAATGCCGTCTATTATTTCATCAATTCGATGGTGACGATCTCTGCAGTCGTCTTTCTGTACTCGGCTGATTTCAAGCTGGCGTCCGTATCCATCGTGAACATGGATGACGCGGGTGATGTGGCTCCTGCCGCTGCCATGTCCGTGCTGATCGTTCTGACCAATGTGATCGTGCGGATCGTCTATGAAATCGGAACGAAGAAATGGCGAGAGAAGACAGGGGCATGGCAAAAAAGATAAAGGTGGGGAGTTTAATGATTCAAGCAGTGATCTTTGACTGGGCTGGAACTACCGTAGACTATGGATGCTTCGCGCCCCTCGACGTCTTTTTGGAAGTATTTAAAAAGCGGGGTATCGAGGTCACCCACGAGGAAGCGCGCGAACCGATGGGGATGCTCAAGTGGGATCACATCGATACGATGCTGAAGATGGAGCGCGTCGCAGGTCTGTGGAAAGCCAAATTCGGCAGGCTCCCGGAGAAAAAGGACGTCGATATGCTGTACGCCGATTTCGAGCCGATGCTGTTTTCCATTTTGAAAAACTACACGACACCCATTCCTGGAGTGTTGGACCTGGTGGGCCGATTGCGGGCAGCTGGGATCAAGATCGGATCGACCACAGGCTATACGGCAGAAATGATGGCCGTCGTGGCTCCAGAGGTAAAAAAGAAAGGCTATGCCCCTGATTCGATGGTCACGCCGAGCGAGATGCCCGCTGGACGCCCGTTGCCGTGGATGTGCTACCAAAATGCCATCAACCTCGATGTCCATCCGATGAAGCACATCATCAAGGTAGGGGACACGACCAGCGACATTAAGGAAGCCGTCGCTGCAGGAGCATGGGCAGTGGGCGTGATCAAAGGAAGCAGTGAGCTCGGAATGACGGAGCGGGAAGTACAGGAGTGTGACCCGGATGTCCTGTATGACAGGATGGAAGCAGTAACCAAGCGGTTCAAGGCCGTCGGCGCCGATTATGTGATTGAATCCATTGGCGACCTGGATACCCTCATTCCCAAAATCAACCTGCGCCTGGCGCAAAAGGAGAGATAACGATGAACCTCACCCAATTGCCTGACAATCCGTACCTGCTGTTGACTCCGGGACCGCTTTCCACCTCAAAGGGAGTAAAGGCAGCCATGCTGCGTGACTGGTGCACCTGGGACAACGAGTACAACGATCTCGTCCAGGTCATTCGCCGCAAGCTGGTAGGTTTGGCTGGAGCGAACCACGATGATTATACGACTGTGCTCATGCAGGGCAGTGGGAGTTTTTCCGTAGAAGCGGTGGTCGGCTCGGTGGTTCCGACAGATGGAAAGCTGATTGTATTAACCAACGGGGCTTACGGTAATCGTCTCGCCCAAATGGCGCAGGTACTCAAAATCGATACACAGGTGCTCGACTTTGGCGAAGTATCTCCTGCAGAGGCAAGTAAGCTGCAAGAAATCTTGGAGAACGATCCGCAGATTTCGCATGTGGCAGTAGTGCATTGCGAGACGACGACCGGGATGCTCAACCCGATCGATGAAGTGGCAAAAGTGGCAAAGGAAGCGGGCAAGGTTTTGATCGTGGATGCGATGAGCAGCTTCGGCGGGATCTCGATCGATGTGGCTGGACTGGGAATCGACTTTTTGATCAGCAGTGCCAACAAATGCATTCAGGGTGTACCCGGCTTCGGATTTATTTTGGCCAAGACAGAAGAACTGAAAAAATGCAAAGGCCAGGCAAGATCGCTCTCGCTCGATCTGTACGATCAGTGGGAGACGATGGAAAAGCATAACGGAAAATGGCGCTACACCTCTCCTACGCACGTTGTTCGAGCCTTCTATCAGGCATTGGTGGAGCTGGAAGAGGAAGGCGGTGTGGAAAAGCGACATGTACGGTACCGCGAGAACCAGCGCACGTTGGTAGAAGGTATGGAGCGTTTAGGCTTTTCGACTCTGTTGACCAAGGAGTGGCAGTCGCCGATCATCACGTCCTTCTACTTCCCGGAAAGCCCGGCATTTACATTTGCAGCGTTTTACGAGCGGTTGAAAAAGGAAGGCTTCGTCATCTATCCGGGCAAAATCTCCGTGGCAGATACGTTCCGAATCGGAAACATCGGGGAAGTCTACCCGCATGACATGAAGCGGCTCGTGCAGGCTGTAGAGCAAAACATCTTCTGGTAAACGCGATGTCTCTAGCAGGTGAAGAACGCAAAGAACGCATCGTGGATTGGCTCAACTACGCGGGCAAGGTCAGAACGAGCGACCTAGTAGCAAAGCTGCAGGTCTCCTCGGAAACGATTCGGCGCTATCTGGAGGAGCTCGAGCATGATAAAAAGCTCAAGCGCGTTTACGGCGGAGCGATCAAAGTCCAGTACGATCAGGAAGAACCTCCGCATCTGACACGGGAGGTAGCTTTTGCAGACGAGAAAAAGCGAATCGCGCGCACCGCAGCTCAGCTTGTACAGGATAACGATGTCGTTTTGATCGATGATGGAACGACGACCATGCATATGCTGCCGCATCTGCTGGGCCGTAAGAATCTCTGCTTTATCACAATCTCGGTGCCCGCCCTAAACCTCTTGATGGACTACCAAAACAAAGGACTGCTCCAAGCAGAGGCGTACTTCATCGGAGGGAAAATACAGCCGAAACATTTTCGTTCAGTAGGTACGCTGGCCGAGAAAATGATGCAAGATTTTTTCGTCGACAAGTCCTTTCTCTCGATCGACGGTATTCAGGCTCAATACGGAATCTCCAGCTACGATGCGGAGAAAGCGATGCTCTCCAAGCGATTTATCGAGAATGCAAAGGAAACGATCGTGCTTACGGACCACTCCAAGATTGGCGTCAGTACGTTTTACAAGATCGCGGATTTGAAAGAAATGGATGTCGTTGTGAGCGACGTTCCCTCTCCGGAAGAATGGAGCAGTGAGCTCGAAGCGAAAAACGTGAACTGGATAGTGGCGCAGTAAAGGAAAGGGCATCAAGGAGGCCCTCCATTTTTCGCAGTAAGTCACAACGAAAATCAACATAAACAACAAAATAACATAATAATAAGCTGATATAACTTGTCTTATCTAGAGTGTCACTGAAAGGAGGATGCTACATGCTCGAAAATGGCTACGCCTTGGGGATGATCGAGACACTCGGTTTCCCTGCATTGGTCGCGGCTACAGATGCAGCTGCCAAAGCGGCGGATGTTCGTTGTGTGACGTATCAGGGAGCGGATGCCGGGATCGTCACGATTTACATCGTCGGCGATGTTGCTTCAGTGACGGCTGCAGTCTCTACCGGGGAAGCAGAAGCGAGAAGAGTGGGACAGCTTCTTCACTCCCGTGTCATTCCACGACCGGAGCGAAATGTCATGGAAATGGTTCTGCAGCAGCTGGAAAAAGAAAAAGCGAAACAGACGACAAAACCGGCTAACAAGCCGAAAAATAGCAGCCAGGCTGCAACCTCGACTACGCAAACAAGCAAGGAGGAATAGAACATGGGTGACGCATTGGGCATGGTGGAAACGAAGGGCTTGATTGGCTCGGTGGAAGCGGCAGACGCTATGGTGAAGGCAGCGAATGTGAAGCTGATCGGAAAGGTGCACGTAGGCGGTGGTCTTGTGACCGTCATGGTCCGCGGAGATGTAGGCGCCGTGAAAGCGTCCACAGATGCGGGTGCGGCAGCAGCGGAAAAAGTGGGAGAGCTGGTATCTGTGCATGTCATTCCGCGTCCGCACTCGGATATCGAGTTGATTTTACCCAAGCTCGAGCAATCGTAAATTCCATCCGCCGCAACTATCACAAGACTTGCAAACGGCTGAGGAGAGGTGACGGTATATCGTGATGCTAGATATAGATTTGCAATCAGTCCAGGAAGTACGCCAGTGCTTGGCACAAGCCGCGGCAGCGCAAAAGCAGCTGCAAGCCATGTCGCAGGGTCAAATCGATCAAATCGTACAGCGAATGGCGGAAGCTGCTCGCTCAGAAGCAAACCGATTGGCAGCCCTCGCTGTAGAGGAAACCGGTTATGGCTGCGTGGCAGATAAAACGGTAAAAAATTTGTTCGCCGCAAACGAAATCTATCAATCGATCAAAGACCAGAAGACGGTCGGGATCATTCGCCGTGACGAGCAAAAACGAGTGTGGGAAATTGCACAGCCAGTGGGAGTCATCGCGGGAATCGTGCCTTCTACGAATCCTACCTCCACGGTTATTTTCAAAGCTCTGATCTCTGTAAAAGCGGGCAACGCCATCGTCATTAGCCCACACCCGCAAGCTGCCAGATGCACGAAGGAGGCGGCAGCCGTCATGCAAGCAGCGGCAGAGCGCGCAGGAGCCCCGGCTGGTTTGATCTCCTGCATTTCGACGCCGAAGCTTTCTGCCTCGCAGGAGCTGATGCGGCACCGCCTTACAGATGTCATTCTCGCCACAGGCGGGACAACGATGGTTAAGGCCGCCTACAGCTCTGGAAAGCCAGCATATGGTGTCGGTCCAGGCAATGTGCCAGTCTACATCCACACCAGCGCAGATATCGCTGCGGCTATTCGCCAGATCCTCCAAAGCAAAACGTTTGATTACGGAACGATTTGCGCTTCCGAGCAGGCTCTCGTGGTAGACAAAGCGATCAAGCGAAAAGCCGTTGCGCAGCTCAAGCAGCAAGGGGCCTACTTCCTCGACGACCATGAGCGAAAACGGGTAGCGGCGATCATCAAAAAGGACGGAGGACTCAATCCGGCTATCGTAGGGAAGTCCCCACAAGCGTTAGCTGAGCTGGCTGGCATCCTCGTTCCGGAAAACGCGAAAGTGCTGATTGCAGAAGAAAGCGAAGTCGGGCTGGAGCATCCCTACTCTATTGAAAAACTGGCTCCGATCCTGGCCCTCTATACAGCGAGCGATATGGAAGAGGCGAGCGGCCTATGTACGCGGCTGCTGGAGCTGGGCGGATTGGGCCATACGATTGGCTTGCACTGCCAGGATTCTCAGGTGATCGAGAAATTCGTGCTGGATAAACCGGCTTCCAGAATCGTGGTCAATGCAGGCACGACATTCGGCGGAATCGGCGCAACGACTGGCATCACGCCTTCGCTTACGCTAGGCTGCGGCTCGCTTGGCAACAATGTGACCTCAGACAACATCGGACCCGAGCATCTTATCAATATCAAGCGCGTCGCCTTTGGACTGCGCGAGATGGAGCTGGCACACTCGCCAGCTGCACCCACGATCGCCAGCTCTACGCCAGCGCCTGCCTCTATCAGCAGGGATGAGATCGCAGACATTATCAAGAGTGTATTGCTAGAATTGCAATCTACCAATCGGTAAGGAGGTATAAAGAATGGCAGGAGAAATGGGAGCACTGGGAATGGTAGAAACGAAGGGCTTGATCGGCGCGGTAGAGGCGGCAGACGCGATGGTGAAGGCTGCCAATGTCAAGCTGATCGGAAAAGTGCACGTGGGTGGAGGACTCGTGACCGTCATGGTTCGCGGGGACGTAGGAGCGGTAAAAGCGTCGACCGATGCGGGCGCGGCAGCGGCGGAAAAGGTGGGGGAGCTGAAATCTGTGCACGTCATCCCTCGCCCGCACTCAGATATCGAGCTGATCTTGCCGAAGCTGGAAGGGTAGCGGTCTAGCCGATGGCTTTGATCACGGAGACGACTTTGCGGGCCATGCTGCGATCGGGGATTCCCAATCCTTATCTTGTCCGCGCCGAAGACAAATTCACCCCGGCAGCTATGGATTTCCTAAAGGGGAGAGGGATCAAAGTGGAAGCTTTTCAATCGTCAGAAGCCTTTTCGCAGAACAGCGAGCAAAAAAGTGCACTCCGTATTCCAGTAGGCGTATCCAATCGACACGTTCACTTGTCCCCCGAGGATGTCGAGAAGCTGTTTGGGGCGGGCTATCAGCTGACTCCACTGCGGCCCCTTTCTCAGCCAGGACAGTTCGCAGCCAAGGAAACGGTGACGCTGCTCGGCCCAAAGGGAAGTATCACAGGAGTGCGAATCCTTGGGCCAGCGAGAGGGGCAAGTCAGGTCGAAATCTCGAAAACAGATGGATTTGTGCTCGGCATTCATCCGCCGATCCGGGTGTCTGGTTCTCTGGAGGGCACACCCGGCATCACACTCATCGGGCCAAAAGGCTTCGTGTCGCTCCCAGCTGGGGTCATCGTCGCGAAGTGTCATGTCCACATGTCCGATACAGATGCGCGAGCGTCGGGTGTACAAGAGGGCGATAGTGTGATGCTGCAGATGAGCGGGGAACGCGCCTTGATCTTCCCCGATGTGACCGTACGCGTCAGCAATCGGTACGCGCTGGATTTTCACATTGACTTGGACGAAGCGAATGCCGCCAATCTGTCTACGGGCGACCACGTACATCTGATCGGCAAAAATGGCAAACTGTTTTCTACGGCGGGGAGGTGGTAGAGGTGGATGTCCGCCAAATGATTGAATCGATCACACGTGAAATTTTACAGTCCATGAGCACGCCGCAGGAGAAAAAGCCGAAATGGCTGTTCATCTTCTGCGACAGTACGGCGCACGAGGCATTTACCGACCAGTTTATCGCCCTCCAGAACCACGGTATCTGTCACGACATTCTGTTTTTGGACGGAGAGACCTCCTCTTGGCTGGGCATGCATCGCATAGAGTGCGCTGGTGCAGGGAAAATCATTGCCACAGACGAGTATGCTCCGGCACCTTTGGAGCTGCCGAAGGAATACGACGGGATCGTGATTCCGGAGATCGATCTGGACAATGCGGCGCGGGTAGTCGCTGGGCTAAAAGGAAGCATCAAGGCAGAGGTCATTTTCTCGGCGCTTGTGTTGGGCAAGCCTGTCCTCGTTGGAGAAGATGTGCCTGGGATCAAACGCTCCGATCGCCGCTGCCTGAAGGCGTTGTCGCTGCCTGGCCCGTATCAAAAACTCTTTCAACGGCATGTGAACGACATGAAAGAGCTCGGGATCGAATTTGCCGCGCAAAAGGGATTGGCTGACGCGATTATCCGCAAAAACCGAGTGAGCTTGCCCAATCACGAGCCAGGATCAGGTGGTCAACAACCGGTAACGGCAAAGCTGTTGACAGCAGACTGGGTAAAAGCGCAAAGCGAGTTTACCGAGGATAAGCTGGTCCTGCGGCAGGGAGCGATCGTCTCGCCCCTGGCGATGGACTTGCTGAAGGAAAAAGGGGTAGCGGTCCGCTACGTCCGCTAAAGGGGGAGCGCCATGTTTTTGGGAAAAGTGATCGGCAGTGTCTGGTCTACACAAAAAGAAGAGGGCATGGAGAACTTGAAGCTGCTGGTTGTCCAGCCCATCGACTGGAACGATAAGGAGGGGGGCAGAACGGTGATTGCAGCGGACCGCATCGGAGCGGGCTTTGGGGAAAAGGTCATCGTTTCGACGGGCACCTCTGCGCGGATCATTTTTCAAAACAAGGTGGTCCCCATCGATGCCGCAATTGTAGGAATCGTGGACTCTTTTGAAGTGACACAAGAGACATAAGAAACGCCTTGGTGTAGTCTGTAGAAGACTGCACCTTTTGACGTTTATAGTAGCCATCCTATCACGAATATACAGAAAGCTGGGAGAAGAATGTCAACGACCATTTTGCTGATCCTGCTGTTTGCAGCGGTTTGTCATGCCATCTGGAATGCCTTGTCCAAACGAATTGAGGAGAGGGACGCTTTTTTTACGTTAATCTTGGGCGCCTCCGTGATTTTGTATATACCGCTGGCGATTTACTTGTGGAGGACCTCTTTTTTTCCACTGGCTGCGATGAAGTGGATGCTGCTTAGCACCGTTTCAGAAGTATTGTATTTCGTAGCGCTAGCGAAAGCGTATCAAACGAACAATTTGAGCTATGCCTACCCAATCCTGCGGGGGACAGCCCCCATCGTGACGACGGTGATCAGCACATTGTTCATCGGTGCCGCGATCGCCTGGACAGGATTCCTGGGAATTCTGGTCATTGTGGCCGGGGTCGTCTTCATGAATCAGCGTTCCTTTTCGCTGCGCGAACTGAGCCACCTTTTAAAGGACTGGCACAATATGAAATGGGTCTTCATGGCAGGCAGCTTCTCGGCTTGCAGCAGTGTACTGGATGGCATGGGCGCGTCGATGATGTCCGGCTTGCTGTTCAAATACTTCGTGTTTATCGGCATGTTTTTAGGGAAATGGGTTCTTGACCGCAGAGCGCAGTCAAAAGTCTCTTATGTGGATCTGGCGAAACGGTATCCCTGGCACACACTCGCAGGCGGACTTTTCGTTTTCGTCTCCAACTCACTCGCTGTTTATGCCATGCAGACGACACCCGTCACGTATGTAGCCTCCGTGCGGGAGATCAGCATTGTCTTTGCCACTATCATTGGGATTGTATGGCTGAAGGAAAAGGTGAGCGTTGTCAAATGGGTGTCGATTGGGCTGATTTTGGCGGGTGTCGTCATCATTAAGCTGAGCTAGGAGCGCTATACAGACCAGCTTAGTAGTAGTGTACTTGCCAATGCAATTGAGTCAGAGAAGCCGGCGCGTACTGGCAAAAAGGTTTCGTGCAGACTAGGTGAAACGAAAAGACGCGGGAGTGTTTGCCCGCGTCTTTTATACGTATGGAAAGGCTATCGGGCCACCTGAACCGATTCATCGAGCTGCGTAATCTCCTCATGCATGAAGATTCCACGCTTTTCTAGCTCAGCAAAGATTTCCGCCGGTTCAAACGCATCCTCGGGTATCAGAACGCCTGTTTTCTTCACCTGGCCTTTGGCGATGAGCTCCGTAGCAATTGCCATTGGGATTCCGACATTGCGGGTGTAAGCTCGCAGCTTTTCCCAGCCCTCTACCGATCCATCGGAAGCCGGATGCGTATGGTAGAGGACATGCTGCACGCGGCGTCCGTCTTTGATACCGACGACTTCCACGTGCAAGGAGTAACCGTACAGCTGCGTCTCCTGTCCTTCTGTGGAGTGGAACAGGTATTCACTGATGCAATCGAGGATGCCAATCTCCTTGCCGTTCACGGTAATCGGGTCATTGCGCATGAAGCCCCAGTCGTAGAGCGCTCGAACCAGCTGCATGTTTTTGGCTGGCCATGTACCGCGCACTTCGATGAGCTGCACGTTTTTAGAAGCGAGGGCTTGCGCCAGCGTTTTGGTTTCGGCATGGGGGATGATGTACTGGACGGTTTTTCCATAGGGCTCTGGCAAAGCGATCTCGCGCGGTCTGGCAAAAGGAGGTACCTGGACGAACTCGCCGTTTTCATAAACGACACGCCCTGGCAGCAAAGGATCGTATTCATACGTAGTGGTCTCGGTGATGGAGCGTGAAAAAGCAATGGGACGAAAAGCGCCATGGCTGACCCGCACGGACTCTACTGCATCAAGCTGGTTTGCTGCGTGCATGGCCATCATCTGTGTAACGCCTGGCGTCATGCCGAATCCAGGGACGCACGTCTTGTTATTCTTCTGGAAGATTTCATGGTAGGCATCCTCTGCACCAAATCCATTCAAGTTGATGCCGTGACAGCCTGCTTCCGCGATGCAAGCAGTGGATAGGCCATTCAGTGTGATTGTCGTCCCATCCATGACGATGTCGTACCCTTTCATCTTGTTGACGGTGTCTTCGTGGTCGCGTACGTTGATTTGGACAAAATCGACGCGCGGATCGTTTAAGGCTTCGACGACAGCGCGCCCTTCTGCTTCATTAAAGTCGGCGACCGTAATCTTCTCAAAGCTGGAATACTGCACCAGATCGAGAATCGATTCCCGGCAGATTCTACCGGCACCACCCAAGCATAGTACTTTCACGTCCATTCACCCTCCATACAGGTTTGTTTTCTGAAGATTCTGATGCATGGTTAGAGTATAACACATGAATATTGAATTGTGTGTATTTTGTTGTAATTAATTTGTGTTTTTGATTTGTATTACGTTTGATATAGGGTTTTAATCAAACAAAGGCAACTAAAAGAATGTTAGCAAAACGAATTCCAAATAAATACAACAAATGTATGGACAGCATAGCAAAGGTGGGTGTAAAATTTAGAAAATTCAATTTAATGAAAGGCAAGATAGATCTGTCGCGTGACAGAGGGGGAGGGATCATGCAAAAAAAGCAGGCTACACAAACGAGAAGGGCTTTAGTGGCAAGTCTGATTGGCAGTTCCATTGAGTATTACGACTATTTACTGTTTGGAACCATGGCATCACTTGTTTTCAACAAACTCTTTTTCCCTACACTCGATTCTTTTGCGGGCCTGCTCCTGGCGTATGCTTCCTTTGGTATCCCGTATTTTTTTAGGCCGCTGGGCGGCGTTATTTTCAGTCATATTGGCGACAGACTTGGACGCAAAAAAACATTGGTGCTGACGCTGGCCTTGATGGGATTGTCTACTGTATTGATCGGATGCCTGCCTGATTATGAGAGGATCGGGTTCTGGGCTCCCTGCTTGCTCGTTTTGCTTCGTCTGATTCAAGGGATTGGAATCGGCGGAGAATGGGGAGGGGCTTTGCTCTTGGCAGTGGAGTATTCTCCCGAAAGCAAGCGAGGTTTTGGCGGCAGTATTCCGATGATGGGATCAGCTGTGGGAATGCTGCTCGGTACGGTGACCATTTCCATCATGACACAACTGCCGGAGCAGCAATTTTTGTCGTGGGGCTGGCGAGTGCCGTTTTTGCTAAGCATTGTACTGGTTTTTGTGGGGTTGTGGATTCGTCGTGGTTTGGGAGAGACGCCCGATTTCCAGAAGATGAAGGACAGCGGATCGGTCTCCACGTTTCCGTTGGGAGAGACCTTGCGCTATCACCGCAAAGAGGTTTTGCTGACAATTGGTGTCAAATTGGTAGAATCGGCACCCTTTTATATTTTCGCGACGTTCGTCCTCTCCTATGCAACAGGGCAGCTCCATATGGACCGAGGAGCGGTTTTGAACGCAGTCACACTAGGCACATTGTTCTCCGCTTTTGTCATTCCTTTCACCGGGATGCTTGCAGACAAGATCGGTAGAAAGAGAATTTTTATCATGGGCACATCTGGAATGATGCTCTTCGCTTTCCCGTATTTTCAGCTGCTCTCCTATCAATCGGTCTATACCCTGACGCTGGCTACCGTCTTGGGAATGGGGCTGTGGGGCGTGATCACAGCGGTTATGGGGCGCTTGTTTCGGATATGTTTGGCGCTAGGGTGAGGTATACAGGTATTTCGGTTGGGTATCAAGTAGGGGCTGCGCTTGCAGGAGGAATGGCTCCTTTGATCGCAACTACGCTTATCCATTCCTTTAACGGCTCTTGGGTGCCAGTAGGTCTGTTCATCCTTGTCATTGGTGCCATTTCGCTGGTATCTGCTTTGTTCGTCCCAAATTCAGTTCCGCCGGTCTTTTCAACAAACGAGCGCATATAATGTCTCTATCGCAAAAAGAAGGTGCTAGGGATGGAATATTTGAATGTCATTTACGAACAGCAGGTCTTCATGAATCTGGAGATGTATATCCGTGTTGTCGTTAGCGCGGTACTCGGCATGTTCATCGGATGGGATCGCTCGCATCGAAACAAGCCAGCCGGTCTGAAAACGTATATGTACGTTTCCGTCGCCTGCACGTTGATTACGCTGGTCTCCATTTACAGCGCAAAAATGTACAGTACCCCGAACAGCGGAACGATGATGGATCCGATGCGTTTGGCTGCGCAAATCGTGACTGGGCTGGGCTTTTTGGGAGCAGGCGTGATCTTGAAAGACGGCTTGCAGGTAAAAGGCTTGACCTCGGCTGCGATGATCTTTTTCGCCGGAGGCATCGGCATTGGAATTGGAGCAGGGTTTTATGGAATTGTCATTTTCTCCGTAATTATTTCCTTTGTCTTGGCGCGGCTGAGCCAACGCTTTGAAGATGTCCAGCACAAGCGAGGGGAAAGCAGCGAGAAAACAAATACCGTCAAGCAGCAAGGCGTGGGTTGAAAAAAGAGAATACAGGAAGGCTCGGATCGAATCAGATGATGATAGATCTGGGCTTTTTTGTTGACATTGGAAACTTGTAGATAGTCAGGTGACAGGTCACCCAGCCTTAGTTTTATTAGGCGATTGATATTTCAGATAAATTTAAGTTGAACAAATAGGTGGAATTGTCATATAATTAGCCAAGAAGAAACTTGTATACAAGTTGGTATTCAAGATAAAAGAAACAGAAGCTCATGATGTGTAGAGGAGGATGGTGTTTATGCAGGTAGTGGAGCGTAACCAATGTGTATTCAGTTTCTCCGGCAACCACGCGCCAGTTTTGACCGTGTCAAGCGGGGAATGCGTCATATTGCAGACGAACGACTGCTTTTCCGGACAAATCAAGAAGGATCAGGACCTCGTAACTTCCATTGACTACAGGAAAATTAATCCTGTCACCGGACTTATCTTTGTGGAAGATGCGCTGCCGGGGGATGTATTGAGGGTAGAGATTATCCGAATTTCGATTGAAGAGCAGGGGGTCATCACGACACTTCCAGAAATCGGAACCTTAATCCATCGTGCAGAGACTCGGACAAAAGTGGTTCAAGTCATAGAGGGGCGGACCGTACTTTTTTCTGAAAAGATACAGTTCGATTGTGCTCCGATGATCGGAGTCATAGGTGTAGCCCCGGCCGAAGGCGAAGTCGCATGTGGACATCCTGGGCTGCACGGCGGGAATTTGGATACGAGCTGCCTCATGGAAGGATCTACGATTTATTTGCCGGTGTTCATTCCCGGGGCTTTATTTGGGCTTGGAGATCTCCATGCCTCGATGGGGGACGGAGAAATGTGCGGGACCGGAGTAGAAATTGCCGGTCAGGTCGAGGTGCGCCTAACGGTACTAAAGGACGAGCCACTTCGGGCACCTGTAATCGAGACCAGCGATTCATGGTATGCCGTCTCTAGCGATCATGATGTCCAGTCCGCGGTCCGAAAGGCGAGTGAAAGCATGCAGGAAATGATCGCGGGTCGCTGGCAGCTGACACCGACGGATGCGTATTTACTGATGGGAGCGATTGGCGATGTACAAATGAGCCAATGCTGCAAGCCTTGTCCGGTAGAGACAGTTGTTCGTGTACGAATGCCTAAGCTGGAAGGATTGACGGGGTTAATAGGATAAGGAGTATTTCCTTGAGAAACAAGGAGCTTTACGTTACATTCTAGTTGTATACCAGTTGATATACCAGGTGTGGTTGATACCCCGTTTAAGGAGTGAGTTCGTTTGATTGAGAGAAACGAAAAGGTTTTCTTAAAAGACATCGCTTATGAAAAGATTAAAGAAAAGGGGATAAAGGGCGAGGAAGAGTATACTTCGGAAAATTATTTGGTACAAGAATTAAACATGAGCCGAACCCCAATTCGCGAAGCGTTAAACCGTCTGCAACACGAAGGCTTTTTGAAAATCATGCCAAATCGAGGCATCGTCTTCACTGAGCTCTCGGTCGAAGAACGCAACGAGTTGATCGATATGAGAATTGCAATTGAAACGTATTCGTTGAGACTGGCTTCTACTCAAATCAATGACGGTGACATCGAAACATTGTCTGAGATCATCAAGATGCAGGAAAAAGCGTACCTGGCAGACGATTTTGTTGATCTATTAGAGAAAGACGCATTGTTTCATCAGTGCTTGTTGGAAATCGTGGGGAACTCGCAATTTATCAAGATGTACCGTCATGCGAGAGAGCGTCAGTTCACTGTTAGGGCAGGAAAATGGCTCAAAAATAAACCAGATGTACTGCAAACTTTTATTGAGGAACACAGGGGGATATTGGATGCGATCATCCAAAGAGATATCCCGGTTGCGGTTCAATATTTAGAAGCGCATTTGAAAAAGGGGAAATTGTAATGACAACTAAATTTCGCTTAGCTATGGCTCAAGTGGGATCGACTTCCGATAAACAAGCGAATTATGAAAAGGCAGTTTCAGCGGTTCGTGAAGCTGTCATTGACCATCAGGCCCAAATGGTCGTTTTTCCAGAAATTTTCATGAGCTATTTCCCTGCCCATACCCCTATGCAGATCATCCTGGATGATGCCGAGCCTTTGGAAGGGCCGTTTGTCACAAAGATGAAGAAACTGGCGGAGGAGAATGGGGTATGGCTGATATTCGGAATGAAGGAGTCAGGAATAGAGGCTGAACGTGTATTTAACTCGGTTGTCATTGTTGCAAGCGACGGTTCAATTGCCGGAACATATCGAAAGACACACTTGTACGACGCGTTCGGATACAAGGAATCCGATACGATTGAGCCAGGAAGCAGCCTATTTGAGCCAATTCAGACCCCCTTTGGAAAAATCGGATTGTTGGTATGCTATGAGCTGCGTTTTCCCGAGATTGCTCGTTACCAGGCAGCCAAAGGAGCGGAAGTAATGATTGTACCATCCGGTTGGGTGCGTGGGCCGATGAAGGAGCATCACTGGAGCCATTTGGTAACAGTTCGTGCATTGGAAAATACGGTTTTTGTGGTCGCCTGTAATCAAGTGAGCGATTTTTACAGCGGCCAAAGCCTTGTCGCAGATCCGATGGGTGTGCAGATGGTTACCGGTCCTGAGACGGAAGCGCTCATCGTTTGCGACATTGATTTGTCCAGAATCGAAAGTGTACGTACCAAACTGCCATCGTATGGACATCGAAGACCTGAACTTTATACAATATCTCACTGATTTTAGAAGGAGCATCTCTATGAATAAATTGAGCAAATTACTACACAATCAACAATCTGCTTACGGAATGATTGTAACGATGAAGGATCCTGCTGTTGTGGAGATGATGGGGTATGCTGGGTATGATTTTGCCATCATTGACTTGGAGCATACGACTATGGACCTCGGCTTAGTAGAACATATGATTCGCGCTGCTCGATGCGTTCAAGTGACATCTGTCGTCAGAACTCCGCAAAGCGACTATGGTGCGATGCTTCGTGTTGTCGATGCAGGGGCAGACGCCATCATGGTTCCCCACCTTACATCGAGGGAACAAGCGGAACGGGTAGTCGGGGCAGCTAAATACCGCCCGATCGGCTACCGGGGGCTTGATGGCTCCTCAAGGTCTGCTGCTTATGGCACGATTCCCTTGTCACAGCATATTGAGCGGCAAAACGAAGGAGTTACCGTAATTGGAATGATTGAAGATGCACTTGCTCTAAACAATCTCAATGAAATTGTAAGTGTTCCCGGACTTGACTTGCTCTTTATCGGCCCTGCAGATTTGGCCGCCTCGCTTGGGTATCAAGAACAGTTCGATCATCCGGTAGTCATGGAGGCAATCGAAGAGATTATTGCAACTACACGCAAGGCGGGACTCGGAATTGGAATACCGGCTTTTACCGGTGAGGAAGTGGACAGGTATGCTCGGATAGGTGCGAATTACTTTACGGTACCACCTATTGATACCCTTTTCTTTAGCAAGGCTTTGACTGTTCATTTGCGCGAGGTAAAGCAAAAAGAAAACCTGACGAGATGACAAGCTAATTTTTACAGAACGCTCAGGTTGGCTAGGTAATGGGATGTGAGAGAAGTAGGTCGTAGCATAACTAAGGGGGAAAAAAGTATGAGCTGGAATCCATCTTTGAGAGTAATAGGTATTATGTGGATTGTATTATCTTTACTGGTATCTGCGTGTGGTTCCACACCGGAAACCAACGAAGGAAAGGCTTCAGGGGGTGGAGGCAAAGATTTTACTGTTGCGGTATCCGGTGACCCGGTAGGCCTGGATCCGCAAAATACGACGGATACGATCTCCGCCCTGATTAACTATCAAATCTATGACAGACTTGTCACGTTTAATGAAAAAATGGAGATCGTCCCTCAATTAGCCAAAAGCTGGACTGTCACAGAGGACGGGAAGACCTGGACCTTCGAACTTAACTCGGGTATCAACTTTACGGACGGAACGCCATTTAATGCGGAAGCAGTAAAAATCAGCTTTGAACGAGTAGCGAACAAGGATAAAAAATTAAGCCAGTATACGCTGGTAGGTTCCTTTATCGATACGATTACAACCGAAGGGGAGACGAAGGTAATCTTTCATTTGAAAGAGCCACAAGGAGCCTTTTTGGGCAATCTGGCTTCTTCTAGCAGCGGTATTATTAGTCCCAAATCTATTAAAGAAAACGAACAAGGGATCAGCAAAAATCCGGTTGGAACGGGTCCGTTCGAGTTAAAAGAATGGACAACTGGCGATGCAGTGACACTTAAAGCCAATCCGCAATATTGGGCTGGAGAGCCGAAAGTAAAAAGCGTTATATTCAAAAACGTTCCAGAAAATTCTGCGCAAGTGATCATGCTAGAAACAGGGGAAGTGGATCTGATCGGTAGTCTTCCTCTTGCGGAATTAAAACGTCTGAAAGAAGAAGGAAAAATCGTCGTCCATTCCATTAAGGCAAATAGGATTGCTTATGTCGGATTCAATACGACCAAAGAGCCATTCAATCAAGTGAAGGTGCGGCAAGCGATAAACTATGCGATTGACAAGGATACTATGGTGAACAAATTGTATGAGGGGCGAGTCAATAAAGCTACCTCAGCTATTTCGGAGACGACGATTGGTTACAGCAATGTTGGCTCCTATCCTTTTGATATGCCTAAAGCGAAGCAAATGCTCCAAGAAGCGGGAATCGTACCGGAGAACGTACCACCGCTCCGATTAATATTTGCAGCAAACGTAACGCAGGATTTACCGGCCGCCGAATTTGTTCAGAATAGTCTGCAACAATTAGGGTTCAAAGTCGAATTGCAAAAACTAGAATTGGGAACCTATTTGCAGACCTTGAAGAACCCTAGCAAATACGATTTGTTTATGAGAGGGGCATTAGCGACTACAGGTGATGCCGACCCGTTGTTCCGAGATGCTCTACTGTCGACTAGCGTCACGAATTATGCCCATTATAACAACGCTGAGGTCGATAAATTGATTTTGGCAGGGCAAACACAGGTCAACCAGGCTGAACGAATGAAAATTTATGAGAGCGTGCTGAAGCAGGTCAAAGAGGATGCGCCGTGGATTTTTCTTCATAACGATATGGTACATCCAGGATATGCCAAAAATGTAGAAGGCATTACGTTCCTTCCAACCTATATGTATGACTTGCGCCAGGTGGACAAAAAATGATCCGGAATATGTAGCCACAATACCTATCTAGGAGGAATCCTTTTGTGTTTACCTATATCATCAAACGCGTGTTGCAAATGATTCCGACTTTGATCGGCGTATCCATCCTAAGCTTTATTATCATCCATTCGGTTCCGGGTGATCCCGCGCATTTGATTGCCGGAGCGGATGCCACAGCAGAACAGGTTCAGAGCGTTCGAGATCGGTTAGGATTGGATCTCCCTTTATACGAACAATATCTCGGCTATGTCAAGGGCTTGCTGAGAGGCGATTTGGGCATGTCGATGCACTCGGAGAGACCGGTTTTGAACGAAATTATGACGCGTTTTCCGAGCACGCTCCAATTGACAGCTTTCTCTGTGATCATCATGGTTATCGTCGGTCTTTTGGCCGGAATACTTTCCGCAACAAAACCGAACAGCATCCGAGATAATGTTACGATGATGTTCTCGCTGCTAGGGATATCAATGCCAGTCTTTTGGTTTGGGATTATGCTTATTCTGGTGTTTTCCTATTATTTGCAGCTGCTTCCGTCTGGAGGAAGCAGCAGCTTACAATATTTCATTCTCCCTTCTATCGTCTTAGGGCTGTCCTCTTCTGGGGTCTTAGCTAGACTAACCCGCTCGAGTGTTCTTGAAGTCATTCACCAAGACTTTATCCGTACAGCACGGGCAAAAGGGGTTAAGGAACGACTCGTCGTCTATAAGCACACCTTGAAAAACGCGTTAGTTCCGATTATTACGATCATTGGATTGGAGTTCGGCACTCTATTGGGAGGGGCTGTTCTGACGGAGACGGTGTTCTCGATGAACGGACTTGGCCGGTATATTATCCAAGCGATTCAGTTCAGGGATTATCCAGCGGTTCAAGGCAGCATCCTGTTTGTCGCTACGATTTTCGTCGTGGTAAATCTCATCGTTGACTTGTGCTATAGTGCAGTGGATCCCAGAATCAGATACGAGTAAGAAGGGAGTATATGCAATGAGTAAGTCCTCAATTCTTGTGGCAGATAAGCAAACCGTGGATCCGGCATTTCAACCGCGTTCGCCATTGGTGCTAATGATTCGTAGATTCAAAAAAAATAAACGCGCCATAGCAGGTGGATGGATGGTTGCGATCTTTGTCCTCATCGCGCTATTTGCTAAATGGTTTGCCCCGTACGATCCGATTGAGCAGAACATGGATCTCATTTTGAATTCTCCTTCTCTCAGTCATCCGTTCGGAACGGATGAATATGGCAGGGACATTTTATCACGGGTAATGTACGGAGCTCAAATCTCCTTGATGGTCGGTATTTTCGGGGTGCTCATTTCGGCTGTCTTCGGAGTAGCGCTTGGCACGATATCGGGTTACTTCGGTGGTAAGACAGATATGTTCATTATGAGAATGATCGACATTTTTATGGCGTTTCCAAGCTTTTTGCTTGCGCTCGCGATTGTCAGTGTTTTAGGCCCCGGTATGGTGAATGTCATGATTGCGATCGGCATCTTCTCGATTCCGACTTTTGCGAGAATTTCCCGCAGCTCTGTCTTGTCCGTAAATAATAAAGAATACATCGAGGCGGCGAGATCGATGGGCGCTGGTCATATGCGCATCATTTTTAAACATGTGATTCCGAACAGTATCGCACCGATTATCGTATTGTCTACGATGCGCATGGCGACGGCAATTCTCACTGCTTCCGGACTCAGCTTCCTAGGTATGGGAGCACAGCCGCCGACACCGGAACTGGGGGCTATGCTAAGCACAGGAAGGGAGTTTTTAAGATCGGCTCCTCATGTCAGCACGATTCCGGGTTTGGCCATTATGTTTATCGTGTTGTCCTTTAATATGTTGGGGGACGGAATTAGAGACGCACTCGATCCGAAAATGAAGCTGTAGCCTCGCGTTACTGAGAATCAATCGCTCGGAACGTAAGCCGTACACGAGGGAGGAGTAGCATTGGAACGAACATTGCTTGAAATCAAAAGACTCAAGACATATTTTTATACGGAAGAAGGGGTAATTCCGGCTGTTGACGGGGTGGATATTAACATACGCGAAGGGGAAACGGTAGGCGTAGTCGGGGAATCCGGCTCCGGTAAAAGTGTGACTTCCTTGACGGCCATGCGATTAACCCCCGGAAAAGTAGTGGATGGCTCGATTATATTCAACGGGAAAGATCTTTTGGCTTTATCCGAGCTGGAAATGCAAGAAGTTCGAGGCAATGAAATCGCCATGATCTTTCAAGAGCCGATGACTTCTCTAAATCCAGTGTTTACAGTTGGCGATCAGATTGGAGAAGCGGTTCGGATTCACTTGAAATACAGTAAGGCGCAGGCTAGAGTCAAATCCATCGAGATGCTTAAGCAGGTAGGAATCCCGAGGCCCGAACAAATTGTGGATGAGTATCCTCATCGTCTATCAGGTGGGATGAGGCAGAGGGTAATGATCGCCATGGCGATGGCTTGCAATCCCAAGCTGCTGATTGCCGACGAACCGACTACCGCTCTGGATGTAACGATTCAGGCGCAAATACTGGATTTAATGAAACAATTAAAATCGACACAAGGTACAGCGATATTGCTGATTACCCACGATTTGGGCGTCGTTGCTGAGATGTGCGACCGCGTAGTGGTGATGTATGGAGGCAAAGTGGTGGAAGAAAGCGATGTTGTTACACTCTTTACCGATCCGAAGCATCCGTATACGCAAGGGCTGTTGAAGTCGATGCCGACGCTCGGAACGGAAGAGAAACGGTTGTATTCCATCAAGGGCAGTGTGCCGACTCCTGGCAGCTTGCGGGAGGGGTGCCATTTCGCTCCCCGTTGTGAATTCGCGTCGGATGTGTGCAGGAGAAAATCCCCGCAGTTGCTGGAAATCGAGCGGGGACACTTCACTAGATGCTGGCTACACGCATCTGAAGAGGAGGGTAGTCATAATGAAGCAGCCTTTGGTTGAGGTTCGTAATTTAAAGAAATATTTTCCGATTAAAAAGGGGATCTTTAGCCGGACAGTCGGACATGTAAAAGCAGTGGACGGCTTGGACTTTACGATTTATAAAGGAGAAACGTTGGGATTGGTAGGAGAAAGCGGATGCGGCAAATCGACTACGGGAAGAACTCTATTGCAGCTGCTTCGCCCGAGCGAGGGAGAGGTTGTTTACGAGGGGAAAAACCTAGTAGGCATGCCACCGCAGGAACTGAGAAAGGTTCGTAAGGATATGCAGATGGTATTTCAGGATCCGTATGCTTCCCTCGACCCGCGTCTCACCGTTTTCGATATCATCGCTGAGCCACTGGACATTCACCATATCACCCAGGGAAAAGACAAGATTCGCAGAGTGGAAGAGCTGCTAAATGTGGTCGGCTTAAGTGGCTACCATGCCAAACGGTATGTGCACGAATTCAGTGGCGGACAACGGCAGCGGATTGGGATTGCCAGGGCTCTGGCGTTAAACCCCAAGCTGATTGTAGCTGATGAACCGGTTTCGGCTCTAGACGTCTCTATCCAATCACAGGTCATTAATCTAATGCAAGATCTCCAGGAACAATTTAGTCTGACGTATTTATTTATTGCTCATGATTTAAGTGTGGTGAAGCATATCAGCGATAGGATCGGAGTCATGTATTTAGGACGAATGGTGGAGTTGGCGGACAAGCGGGAACTGTTCGATTCCCCTAAACATCCGTATACACAAGCGTTATTGTCTGCCGTGCCGAATCCGAATCCGTTAGAAAAGAAGGAGAGGATTATGCTGCAAGGGGATGTGCCGAGCCCGGCCAACCCACCTACGGGCTGTACGTTTCACCCGAGATGCAGTGGGTGCATGGCCATTTGTAAGACGGAAAAGCCGATGTTCAAGCAGGTGGAAGGACGCTACATTGCCTGTCATTTGTTCAATTGAAAGAATTTCTGATAGAAATGGCCATTCTTACAAGTGGAGGAAAATGAGATATGAGATCGATTGAAAATCAATCGACAAGATTGGAGAGAGGGGCAACACCCTTATACGCAAGCCAATTCGATCAACGTTTTTCATATTGCGCCTATATCCCCAGCTATTTTGCAGAAACCGATCCGTTAAAACATTCGTTGCTTGTCGTCATACATGGGACAGAACGCTCCGCACAGCTGTACAGAGATGAGTTTAAACAATTTTCGGAAGAAACTGGAGCTGTTATCCTGGCTCCGCTTTTTCCGGCAGGTATTGGCGAACCAGGTGAATTGAATTCGTACAAGATGATTAAGTATCGCGATATTCGTTTTGATCACGTTTTGCTGGCCATGATCCAGGAGCTTACCGAGCGATACGGGATATCTGGAGAGAAGTTTCTGCTGTTTGGTTTTTCCGGTGGAGGTCAATTTGTTCATCGCTTCTACTATCTTCATCCTGACCGGCTTTTAGCGGTTTCGGTTGCAGCTCCGGGCAATGTGACACTACTTGATCCAAGTATGGACTGGTTTACAGGAATCCGGGACTTTGAAGAACAATTCGGCACCGATATAAAGCTGGAGGAGATGAGCCGCGTCCCAGTGCAACTGGTCATTGGTAGCGAAGATAACCGTTTTCTGGAAGTCGGAAGGGATAGTCCATTCTGGCTTCCAGGCGTCGAAATTGCAGGTAATACGCGCCTTGAACGAATAAGAACGCTAAGGAAAAATTGGGCGTCTCAAGGGATTCAAATTAGGTATGAAGAAGTGCCCGGGGTGGGCCATGAAGGAATGAAGCTCCTTCATGCGGTGAAAGCTTTTTTTGCAGGGGCATTGAACACAGATTAAAAAGGGGGGATGAATCTATGTTTTGCATCAATTCGAGGGTACAGGGTGTCACTCCGGAGTTGTTCTCTATGTATAACGAGGTGATGTCGTCTACCATCGGCCATATGACAGATTTCGGTTTTTTGAAAGGTCTTCAGCCGCTGTTTCGGCCCATTCGCTTTGTAGGGAATGCAGTAACCGTACGCATCCCCCATATGGACTCCTCTGCTGTACACAAAGCATTGGATATCGTCGAGCCAGGAGACGTACTCGTGATCGACATGTCCGGCGATACAGAGCGGTCCTGCTGGGGAGGGATTTGCTCGTATATCGCAAAGACAAAGAAAGCGGCAGGTGTTATCGTTGCGGGCTGCGTGAATGACGTTCAGGAAATAATCGATTTGCAGCTCCCTGTTTTTTCGTTAGGTGCCAGTCCGCTAACGACAAGGATATTGGGGATTGAGGGAGAAATCAACACGACGATCAGTGTTTGCGGTGTCGCTGTGCATCCGGGGGATTTAATTATTGCTGATAGTGATGGGGTGTTTGTGGCCAATCCAAAAGACGCCATGGGGTACGGGGTGAAAGCTGTTGAAATACAAGACGGCGAGGCAGAACTAAAGCGAAAACTGGATGCGGGCATTTCACTGGCATCGATAAGCGGAGCAGACAAATGGTTTGAGTAACTACGTATCCCTTTTTTAATCTCATAGACGAACTCTTTTGATTATGACTGCATCAATAACGGAGCGCCTCTTTCTCGCGGTTTATAAACACCGTGACCAAAAAGAGGCGCTTTATTTGTGAATGATCAAGAGTTGGGTGAGCCGAGACAAATTATCCTAAACGCAGTGCCAGCTCAGTAACCAGTGATTCTACGTATTTCCTATCATCCAGCTTTGGGAGCCGTTCAATCGTTTGATAACTTCCATGTGAGAGCGAAGGGGGGAAATTCTACCGATTATCGACTTTCTCCGGGTACATATCATGGTTCATCAGGCGATGCATCGCCATTTCTTCATACTTGGTCCCTGGCTTGCCGTAGTTGCAATACGGGTCGATGGAAATGCCGCCGCGCGGGGTGAATTTGCCCCACACTTCGATGTAGCGCGGATCCATGAGCTTGATCAGGTCGTTCATGATGATATTGACACAGTCCTCGTGGAAGTCGCCGTGATTGCGGAACGAGAACAGGTACAGCTTGAGCGCTTTGCTCTCGACCATTTTGATGTCGGGAATGTAGCTGATGTAGATCGTCGCAAAGTCAGGCTGTCCGGTGATCGGGCACAGGCTGGTGAACTCCGGGCAGTTGAATTTCACGAAGTAATCGCGGTACGGATGCTTGTTGTCAAAGGACTCCAGTACAGTTGGGTCATAGGTTTGCGGGTAAGTCGTGCCCTGGTTGCCCAAGAGCGTCAAGGAAGCAAGATCACGTTCCTGTTGGTTTGCCATATCGGATTGTCTCCTCGTTTCATTTAGGTTTTTCAGTGTCGTTCTATCTACACGCCGCGTTTGTTTCCCCACACCAGAGCGTGGAGCTGAGGCAATACTTTCACATCATTTAGATCAGGGGCAGCCATCGCCAGATTGATCAGCCATTCAAACGTTTCCAGCAGTTTGGTGCGCAGCTCCTCGGTATTGGCTTCGACGAGATCAGCATTGCCTGGCTGCAAATAAAACGGAATGCCGGGATAGCGTCGGTGAATGCCCCGTGCGTATTCAAAGTCTCTTTCATCAAAGATGACGACTTTCAGGCTAACACCGGAGTGTCCTTTTTCGAGTAGGTTGGCGACCACCTGATCCAGCACATCAAAATCCGTCTCCATCCCGGAGCTAGGCGGCTTCGGCGAAAGGGTGACATCGTCAATCTGAGCCAGCCAGTCCTGCCATTTGCTGCCCTGCGTCTCGACTGCAGAGCGAATGCCGCGTGACTGTAACAGCTCGACCAATCCACCGATGCTCGCCAGCAGTGCCGGATTTCCGCCGGAGATGGTTACGTGCGAAAAACAGTCCTTGCCAAGACGGAAGAGCTCTTCCCAGATTTCTTCTGCGGTCATCTGTTTGATTTCATCCTTGGCAGAACCATCCCAGGTAAAAGCGGAGTCGCACCAGCTGCAGCGGTAATCGCAGCCGGCCGTACGCACGAACATCGTTTTTTGTCCGATGACCATGCCTTCTCCTTGGATCGTGGGTCCGAAGATTTCCAGTACAGGGATCAAGCTCATTCGTACATCCACTCCCGTCTGGCTTCGGCGTAGCTGGTGGGCGTCTCAAACAGGCGAACGAACTCTACGCGCGCTCCGTTGTAACGGTCATGGTACGCTTCTGAGGTAAGCTGCTGTTCCATCTGCTCAAATATCCAGACAACCATATTTTCTGCTGTGGTATTCATCGGCGGGAGCATTTCATTGAGATAGCGGTGATCCAGGTAGATCTCGATGTGCTCTTTCCAGATCTGCTTGATGTCCCCGAAGTCGATGACCAGGCCAATTTCATCCGGGAAGCCGCTGATCCCAAAAACCACTTGGTACGTATGACCGTGCAGGTTTTTGCATTTGCCTTCGTAGGCGTGCAGATGGTGAGCGGCGTCAAAGGTAAATTCCTTGCTAACCAAGACGCGTTTGTTGTGGTAGCGCAGCTGGGATTTTTCAATATGTGTGCCAAGCTGCTGCATGCGGTCGACGATGCGGAAGTCAAAGTTCGCGCTCATCAGACCTGCTCTCCTTGCTGATTCTTCTCGGAAAGGTACGTGTCCAAACCGGCTTTTCTCAGATGGCAGGCAGGGCATTCGCCGCAGCCGTCCCCTTTAATGCCGTTGTAGCAGGTGAGGGTTTTCTCGCGGATATAGGTGAAGGCACCCAGATCGTCCGCCAGCATCCACGTTTCCGCTTTATTCAGCCACATCAGTGGGGTGTGGATGACAAACGGATAGTCCATCGCCAGGTTGAGTGTCACGTTCAGCGATTTGACGAACGAATCGCGGCAGTCGGGATAGCCGCTAAAATCTGTTTCGCATACGCCGGTGACGAGATGACGCGCGCCTCGCTGTTTGGCGAATACACCTGCAAAAGATAAAAACAGCAGGTTGCGACCGTCGACGAACGTAGAAGGGAGCTGACCTTCCTCTTGGGTGATGTCAATGTCGGTGCGGGTGAGGGCATTGGGTGCGAGCTGATTGAGCAGGCTCATATCCAATACGGTGTTGTTCACGCCGAGCTCGCGGGCGATTTGCTGGGCACATTCGATTTCCAGCTTGTGCCGCTGCCCGTAGTCAAACGTGATGGTTTCTACTTCGCCAAATTGCTGCTTCGCCCAGAACAGGCAAGTCGTGCTGTCCTGTCCTCCGCTGAATACAACGACGGCTTTTTCCATTTTCATCGCTCTCCATCTCCTTTTCCATCGTGGGAAGAAAGAGAGTTCTTGAACCAGACTCTGAAAAAAACAAAACAATACCAAAGAGAGGTACTGTGTACACATTAGTTTTTTATAGAGGGAGTTCGCGAACCTCTCCCATGCTGTCCGCATGGATTTCGTATGTGATTGGGCACAGCTGGGCTGCATCCATGGATAGTATACAACAGAATGCCTTCATTATGGACTGTTGTAATTTTGCAATTCTTCATTGACGCTTGGGTAGACGCCTGCTAGTATGGCGTTGCAAAGCGTAGTGATCCTGCTATGGAGAGGTTGACGAGGATGAAATTCAGTACATTAGTAGAAGAGTTTCGTGGAGGCTTGTTGGAGAATATTCATGCAGGGATTGTATGCGGGGTAAACGATCGCGGTGAAGTGATCTACTCATCTGGGGATGAAATGCACGTAGCCTTTTTGCGCTCTGCTGCCAAACCCTTTCAGGCGATTCCAGTTGCCAGAGAGAAAATGGATGAAAAGTTCGGATTAACGAGTAGAGAAGCTGCTTTGTTCACGGCATCTCATCGCGGTGAAGTTTACCACATGGAAGCGTTGGAATCGCTGCTGGCCAAGACCGGGATCAGGGAAGAGGAGCTTCTTACCAATCCCACCTATCCTTTAAATGAAGAACCGAAATTCGCTTGTCTGATGCAGGGTGTGTCCAAGCGCAGACTGTTTCACAATTGCTCAGGCAAGCATCTGGGCTTTCTGGCTTTGTCCAAAGAACGCGGTTATTCCACGCATGACTACTATGAGATAGATCATCCGGCTCAGCAGGAGGCACTCACGGCGTTTGCCGAGCTGGCGGAATATCCAAGAGAGCGGATCCGGCTTGGCGTTGACGGATGTGGGTTCCCGGTCTTTGCCTTGCCGCTCAAGCATTTGGCGATCGCCTACCTGAAGCTCGCTTGCCCGGATTTGATCGAAGACGAGGAGATGCAGGCAGCGGTGGTCAAGATTACAGGCTGGATGACGGAAAACCCGGATATTATCGCCAGCCACAACTTCACCTGCACGGCCCTTCTGGAAGACCCGAATATCATCGCCAAGGGTGGTGCCATGGGTGTTTACGGTTTTGCTTTGAAAAAGGAAAGAATCAGCTTTTCGCTGAAGGTCATCGATGGGTCCGAGCAAGTGTGGCCGCTCATCATTGCTTCGATTCTGACGCAGATCAACTACGAGAATCAGGAAACGATTCAACGGCTGCATGCCCTCGTTCCAACGGAAATTAAAAACGACAACCAGCTGGTCGTCGGTGAAAAACGTGCCGTATTTACGCTCGAGCCGCGCTAAATTGCCCAACCATTCGGTAAACTTGCACAATCCCCTCCGACCATATACAATGACCACATTATGGCAATAAAGCGGAGGAATGGAAACATGATCGTGGAAGTAATTGCGACTTCAGTGGAGGATGCCAAGCGGGCAGAGCTAGGGGGAGCAGACCGGCTGGAGCTGATTTCAGGCATTTTGGAAGGTGGTTTGACTCCCAGCTGGGGCTTGATCGAAGCCGTGGTAAAAGCCGTATCCATTCCGGTTAATGTCATGGTACGTCCACATGCTCAGTCGTTTTGCTACACGCAGGATGAATGGTATGTCATGCGGGAGGACGTGCGCGTGATTCGAGAGATCGGTGCGGCCGGGATCGTGATTGGGATGCTGACCGATGATCGAAAGCTGGATGTGCGCGGGTTAGAAATGCTTCTGTCTGAGGCGGACGGACTGGATGTGACCTTTCACCGTGCTTTCGATGAGGCGACCGACCAGCTGGCAGCAGCCAGGATTTTGCTCAGATACCCGCAGGTGCGTCATATCTTGACTTCAGGTGGACAAAAAAATGCGATCGAGGGTGCCGACTGCATCGCAAGCCTTGTCCAACTGACGGAGCACACCCAGCTGTCTATTTTGGCGGGAAGTGGGTTGACGCTGCAAAATGCGAGGGGACTGGCGGAAAAAACCGGTGTGAGTGAGATTCACGTCGGTACAGGCGTCCGTGAAGAAGGCCAGGCTCTCCGCTACGTGGATGCAGAGAAAGTTCAGACGTTAAAAAACAGCTTCCTTGGTTAGCCGCAAGGAGAATAAGGGAAATGAAAGCCGACGTCACTCAAGTGTACGTTTCGGCTTTTTTTGTTGTTTTTAGAAAATTCCCTTTTGTTTGACAGGGAAGATTTGGAATGATAGGATGGTTATGAAACGAAACGAAACTATTCGAAATAAAACGAAATAAGATAATGAAATGGAAGCAGGTGTCTGTCGAGATTTCATCACGAGGAGGAGCTTTATCATGTTGGCGACAGAAAGACACAGCAGGATACTGGAGAATGTGAACAGGGAAAAAACGGTAACTGTCGCGAAGCTGAGCAAGCTTTTGGATGTATCTGAGGTCACCATTCGCAAAGATCTGATCAAGCTGGAGCAAGAAGGGCTGCTGTCGAGAGTGCATGGTGGCGCGTCTATTACAAGCTTTTTGCCTCTGGAGCGAAGCTTTACGGAAAAGCAGGCAGAACGTACGGAGGAAAAAGCACTGATCGCCCGCCACGCTCTGTCACATGTGCAGCCCGGTGACACACTGATACTCGGAGCGGGATCGACGACGATGGAGTTCGCCAAGTTGCTCGGGCAGATCGCGGAGCTGACGATCGTGACCAATGCAGTCAACATTGCCATGGAGCTGAACAGCCAGGGAGTCCATCAGGTCGTTTTGATCGGGGGAGAGATGCGGGCGAAGTCATTTGCTCTCGTCGGGGCTGTCGCAGAGGACAATTTGAAAAAGCTGTCCGTTTACAAATGCTTCATCGGAGCAGACGGCATACATGAGCGCGATGGGTTTTCCACGCTGTCACTGGCTGAGAGCAATGTGAACCGGGTCATGATGTCGCGCGCTCGCAAGGTGTACGTGCTGGCGGATCACACGAAATTCGGGGAAACCCATTTCAGCAGCTTTGCCGACCTGTCTGATGTGGACCGGATCATTACCGATCGGCTGGACCCGCAGACGCACGCCTCGTTTCAAGAGCTGGGGGTCAAGATTGAAGCAGCGCAAGTCTAAAAGACTAGGAGTGATCCAGACATGTCATTGGTATCATCGACGGAAATGCTGAAGCGGGCAAGGAAGGAAGGGTACTGCATCGGTGCGTTCAACGTGCACACGATGGAAATGCTGCAGGCGGTAGTGGAAGCAGCGGAGGAAGCCGAGTCTCCGCTGATTCTGCAGACGACGGTAGGGACGGTCAAGCATTTGGGGCCAGAATATGTGGCAGCGATTGCGAAGGTTGCCGCAAAATCCGTTCAAGTCCCGATCGCCCTGCATCTGGATCACTGCCACGACTATGAGCTGATCGAGCGCTGCATCCAGGCAGGCTATACGTCGGTGATGATTGACGCTTCCATGCATCCCTTTTCGCAAAACGTGGAGCAGACAAAGCGGGTCGTCGAGCTGGCCCATCGCTCAGGGGTGAACGTAGAAGCAGAGCTGGGAAAAGTGGGGGGAGTCGAGGACGAGCTGGTCGTTGCGGAAGAAGATGCTGTTTTGGCTGACCCCACAGAGTGCGAAGAATTCGCTGTCTTGACGGGTGTAGACACGCTTGCTCCTGCGATCGGCACGGCTCATGGTATGTACAAAGGGGAGCCCAAAATCGCGTTCTCCCGTCTGGAACAAATTGCGGGGAGGGTGGGTGTGCCATTGGTGCTCCACGGAGGATCGGGTATTCCGGAAGAACAGGTGAAGCGGGCTGTTGCGCTTGGGATGGCAAAAATGAATGTAGCCACGGAGCTCCGTATCGCTTTTTCCGATGCGATCAAGCAGGTCTTCGGGGAAAACCCGCAGGAAAATGATCCGCGGACGTATATGAAGCGGGCGAAGCAAGCGGTTAAAGCGATAGCGCAGGCAAAAATGGCGATGTGCGGCTGCGTCGGCAAAGCCGCTGGGCAATAAACGAAAACAATATGGGAGGGTGAATGGACATGCGGGTCAATTTGGATGATCGTGCTGCAGTTGAAAAGCTCGATACCATTCTCGCGCTGCGGGATACGGATGAATACGACAAACAATTTTCAGAAGGATGGCAATTATCCGGTCAATTCGACCTTTCCTCGATGACAGCTCCGATTGATCGGATCGTTGTGCTGGGGACAGGTGGAGGTTCTGCTGCCAGTGTGAATTTGCTGAAATCGTATCTGTTCGACGAGCTGCGCGTGCCTTTGCAGCTCAACCAAGGCTATACGATCCCTGCTTTTGTCGACGAACGCACTCTCGTCATTGTCGTCAGTCACTCGGGCAATACGGAGGAAATCGTAAGCGGATACGAGCAGGCGATAGAAGCAAAGGCACAGATCGCGGTGATCACAGCCGGCGGCAAAGTGCTGGAGCTGGCGCAAAGCCACGGACACGCTCATCTTTTGGTACCAGGAGGAATGATGCCGCGAATCGTGCTCGGCTATATTTTCTTGCCGATGCTCGCAGCTTTGACCAAGCTGGGGCTGGTGGCGGACAAGAGCGGAGAGGTAGCAGAGACGATCCAGTTATTTTCTCGGCTGCGTGAAGAGTACGGCTTGCAAGCGCCTTTGGCTTTCAATCTAGCCAAGCAAATCGCTCAGCAGATGGATGGTTTGACGCCAGTCATTTATGGGACGCTGCCCTTTTTTGATGCACCTGCCTGGAGATGGAAAAATCAGCTGGGGGAAAACGGGAAAGTCATGGCGTTTTGGAATGCGATCCCCAGCCTGCATCATGACGAGGCAGTTGGCTGGGATGCGCCTGCCGCTATGCTGAAAGGCTATCATTTTACCTTGATCCGCGATGTGGAAGACAGCGACAAGACAGCCAAGCGGGTGGAGATCAGTGCGGACATTCTGCGTGAGCGTGCCGGAGCCGTACAGGTCGTTCGCTCCCAGGGCGTATCGAGAATGGCTCGACTTTTCTCCATCGTATATCTGGCTGACTATGTATCGTTGTATACGGCGCTCATTCGTGGAGTCGATCCTACGCCAGTCGAGGTCATCAACCTGTTCAAGAGCAAGATGGGGCAGCCGCTCGTTCAGGTGCAGGTACGTTAGGATGCTGGTAACGGTTACGCTGAATGCCGCGATAGACAAAACATACAAGCTGGAGCGATTTCGGCCTGGAACATTGCATCGGACAAAGGAACAGCTCAGTCTGCCAGGAGGAAAAGGGATCAATGTCGCACGAGTCGCACGAACGCTTGGGACAGATGTGATTGCGACAGGCTTTATCGCCGGGTACAACGGGCGGTTTATTGCCGAGGGCTGCGCCAAGGCAGGAATCACTCCCGCGTTTGTCGAGACAGAAGGAGAATCTCGCTGCTGCCACACCCTGCTGGATGAAGAGAGCGGCGAGGTCACAGAGGTTTTGGAGCAGGGGCCAGTTGTCACGGAAGAAGGCTTTGCCCAGCTGCAGAGCAAGCTGAAGCTGTTGGCTAGCCAAGCGAAGATGGTTACTTTCTCTGGGAGCATTTGTACAGGGGTGCCAGCAGATGCGTACCAGCATTTGATCGAGCAGGTGCGGCAATCAGGGGCGCTGCCCGTACTGGATGCGAGCGGGCCTGCACTTGTGCACGGATTAAAAGGCAGACCCCATCTGGTGAAGCCAAATCGGGATGAAGCAGAAACGCTGCTCGGCTACGCCCTGACGAGCGAGGAAGCGATCCTGGCAGCCTTGCGAGACATTCAGTCGCTCGGAGCAGAGCGAGTTCTTTTATCGCTGGGAGCAGATGGCGCATGGTTTTCGGATGGCGATGAGCACGTGCATCTCCCGGTCATTGCACTGGAGCAAGTCGTCAATCCAGTAGGCTGCGGCGATGCCCTGCTGGCAGGGACTGTCTGTGGCAAGCTGAAAGGAATGGAATGGAGGGCAGCAGCGCAGCTAGGGATGGCAAGCGCCGCGGCGAATGCCCTGTCGGTAGGAGCTGGAATGGTCGACATCGACACGGTTGCCCGTTTGTTGAAGCAGTTACAGTCATAGGCAGCCAGGTGGAGGTTGCGGGCTTGTGAAGGACAGTTAGGAGGCTTGCGCATGCGGCACGTAATCGGTCTGGATGTAGGCGGAACAACGATGAAAGGAGCAGTACTCGACGAAACAGGGCGCATTCTTGCTCGGGGTAGCCGGGATACGAAACTGCACAACAATCTCCCTCTTTTGATCGAGCGAATGGCCGGGCTGATCGAGGAACTGAAGAGCCGTGTGACCGTATCCGTAGAAGCGGTAGGCGTGGGCTTTCCCGGACCGTTTGATGGCCCGAACGGCTTTTCTATACACTCGCCCAATTTGAGTCTGCGTCAGGTGGACGTGCGGACGCCGCTTTTGGAAGCGGTTCGGCTGCCTTTGGCGTTTGAGAATGACTTGCGGACGGCGACGTTGGGAGAAGCAGTTTTTGGGGCAGGCAAAGGCGTCAGCCATATGACCTTTATCCCGATCGGCACAGGCATTGGGATGGGAAATATGATCGATGGTCAGCTGCTTCGCGGAGCACATGGCATATCGGGTGAGCTGGGGCATGTAAGTGTTCCGGGCAATCAAGCCATCTGCAACTGCGGGAAAGCAGGCTGTGTAGAGACGGTTGCCTCTGCTGCAGGAATCGTCCGACTGGCAAAGGAGAAATTGGCTAGGGCGATCCGGGAGATCCCCGAAGAAGCGCAGATGCTCCCGTTATGGCAAATGGTAGGAGGCAATCTAAATCAACTGAAGGCGCATCTGGTAGCAGAGGCTGTGCAAAAGGGTGATCCAATTGCCGCGCACGTTTGGCAGGAGGTCTGCGACATTACCGGATGGGCGATTGCCTTGGTCGTGAATCTCTTTAACCCTCATCTGGTAGTCGTCGGTGGAGGCGTTTCGGAGGCAGGTGAGCTTTTGCTCGATCCCGTACGGCAAAGTGCGGAGCGCTACGTGATGAAAGCCGGTCACGAGAAAACACGAATTGTTCGGGCATCGCTAGGACCAGACGCCGGAATGCTCGGGGCAGGGGCACTCGCCTTGCAAACGTTCACAGGCAATGCGGAAGGGGTATCTACGCTGGTGAAGAACGAATGAACAGACGGTAACGCTTGCCAAAGAGGCAGGCGTTTTTTCAATGGGAAAAGTCTTTGCAAAATAAACCTACCCATAGAGTTTTTGGAATTGTATGATAAAAAGATGCGTTTGAATTTGGCTAAAGAATCGAACGGAAGATGGGAGATGGCCGACTATGAACAAAGTGAATCTCGCTGAAAAATTTTCGAAGTTTGAAGAATGCTGGAGCCCGAAAATCGTGGGAACAGTCAACGAATCTCATATCAAGGTCGTAAAGCTGCAAGGGGAATTCGTCTGGCACCATCATGAAGCAGAGGACGAGCTGTTTTTGGTCGTTAGCGGCAGATTGCTGATGCAATTTCGCGACCGGGAAGTATGGGTGGAGGAAGGCGAATTTATCATCGTTCCCAAAGGCGTCGAGCATCGACCGGTAGCTCCGGAAATATGCCATGTCGTGCTGATGGAACCGACGAGCACGCTGAATACAGGAAATGTAACAAATGAACGAACCGTAGCAGAGCTGGATCAGATCTGACGGGAGAGAAAGGAGGATCGGCAGATGGAGCCGTTACGTGAAAAGGTTACACAGCTGCTGGATAAAGCCGAAGGGAGCTGGGGCGTTGTCGTAGAGGATCTGGATCGCGGACAGTGCTTTGCCCATCGGCGAGAGGAAGCCTTTATCGCAGAGAGCGTCATGAAAGTGCCGATCATGGCAGCGGTGTATGCAGCAGCGGCGCAGGGAGAGTTTCAGCTGGATGACCGTATTTCTATGCGAGCAGAGGACCAAGTAGGGGGATCAGGTATCCTGTTTGCTCTCTCTCCGGGTCTGGCACTGACCATTCGAGAATGGGTCACCCTGATGATTATCCAGAGTGACAATACGGCCACAAACGTGTTGATCGACCTCGTAGGCAAACAAAGAATCGAGCAGACCTTGATCGAGCTGGGCATGGAGAGAAGCAAATACTCCCGCAAGCTCATGATCTATCCGGTGGGCGTTACCGAAAACAACATGATCACGGCAGGAGATGTGTCTCGGATGCTTGGGGCGATCGCAACAGGCAGGTTCCTTTCGCATCGCGCCTGTGAAGAGATGGTGGCGATCATGAAAAGGCAGCAGGTGTTAAATGGACTGCCGTCTTTGCTCCCATCTGTTCCCGGTGAAACGCCGGATTGGGAGATCGCTTGCAAATCTGGTTGGGATAGTGGAAGACAGCATGATGTGGGAGTTTTCTATACGGAAGGCCGCCGGTTTTCTATCGTAGCTTTGTCGCAGGACGTTCAATCACAGTCCGCCCTTCGCGTTCTCGGTCAAATCGGAAAAGAAGTCTATGAATACGCAAAAGGTAGCCCTCGCTAAGGGGGGCTACCTTTTTTTTGGTTCGCTTACATGACTTCCTTCAGCGCAAGATTTTCTGGACTCATCTTGCATAGGAAACGGTTTGGTGCGTCAGGATTCACCTGTTCCTCGAGCACCCCCATTTTCACAAAGAAGCGCAGGGAGGTGTACACCGTGGACAGCGTAATATTTGGCATTTCAGATTTCAATGCATGATAAACGTCTTTGGCGGTAGGAGCAGGGATGGTCAATGTATGCAGCATGTAGAGCAGGACTGCTCGTCGTTGAATGGTCAATCGCTTGCCCAGATGCTTTACTTGCTGTGTGAAACTAGTGATGGGGTGTTCCAACACAGTCACCTTCTTTTTTAAAACAATTATTATGTAATCATTATTATTACCTTCTTCTCGTTAGCCGTCAATCCTTTATTTGGCCTCTAGGAGGTTTTCTTTTATTTTGATAATTTTAAAAAAGGGGCCGAGGCCTGCCGTTTGCGTATATCCGCGCATGTTTTGCATGGATTGGTAAATCTTACGTAGAGGATGGGAAGACATCATGAAATGGATCGAAAGCAAGAAAAAGTGGATTGGCTTGTCATGCGGAGTTATCTTGCTTTTGGCCTGCGCACAATGGATGGGGATCGGCAAGACACGAGCGAGTGCAAATTCATTCCGTTTTGTCGTCATGGGGGATACCAGGGGCAATTCCGATAGTGTAAATGAGAAGACGCTTCGCTCCTTGCTGAAAAATGTGAAAACGCTAGATCCTCAGCCGAGCTTCCTGTTGATTACGGGCGATATGGTCCAAGGGGGTTCCGATCTGGACAAGGAGCTGGATGAGTGGAAGGATATCGTGGATGATTACTACCCGCTGTCCATGTACTACCCTGCGATGGGAAATCATGAGGACGATCCTGAAGCATTCGGCAAGGCGTTTCCCCATTTGCCAAACGAGCAGGTTCCTGGCTATGGTCGGACTGCCTACAGCTTCGATTATGGCAACGCGCGTTTTATTACATTGAATACGGACCACGAAGATGAGGACGGCAATTACGTCATTGACCAGCCGCAGAGCACATGGCTGAAGCAGCAGCTGTCTGCTCCTGGCAAAGATCACACCTTCGTCATGTTTCATGTGCCAGCGTACCCGGTTGGCGGGCACTACGGCCGTTCCCTAGATGGCAACAAACCGGAGCGGGATGCTTTCTGGCACACCTTGGACGCGGCGAATGTGACTGCCGCTTTTGTCGGGCATGAGCATAACTACAACCGACGTCTGATCAACAGCGACTTTGATGCGAATGGCTATCATTTTACTCATGACATTTATCAGCTGACACTGGGCGCGGCAGGCTCTCCGTACAGCAAAGTCGTGGAAGACAAGAAAAACGTGGTGAAAGGTCCGAAAGTCACATCACATTATATGACGGTCGATGTGGATGGGAAAAAAGCGGTTTGTAACGTATACGACAAAGATGACAATCTGCTCGATTCGTTCACGGTAGAGAAAGGAGCTGTCGGGGTAGCCGGATAGCTGCATTTCCCTGCCGAATCGAGGTGCTAGCGAGGTGGGAAATGTGAAACGGCTGTTCCGCACGCGCGATCTGGCGGTTACGCAAGCATGCGTGACCGCTTTTTTGTTTTTGCTCATACCTTTGTTTCATTTGCTGGATACCGGTCCATTTTGGCTGCAAGGCTTGCTCCACGGTCTGGCGGCGACACTGACGGTACTGATGGGCTGCTGGACCTTTCATGCTGCATTCTTTCGATTGGGCAAGGAAAGAGGGAGCCATACCGAGCTGGAGCGATTGCTCTGGTTAACGAATGGGCTTGTTCTGCTGGCAATTATTTCGGGAAACTGGCTCTACATGGGCTATCGCTCGCCGGATGGTCCACAGTCATGGCTGCTCGCCCATACGCCCGCCGCTCACAACATCGTGATGGAATGGAAGGAGTTCGTTTCCCTGTTTCCGCTGCCGCTCGGAGTGGTGGCAGGATTCATTCTCCGCCGCTTTGGACACAACAAGGATGCGGGATCCGTTGTCCTGCTTTTAATCGCGTTACTCTGGCTGTGTCTGATGATCGGCCTGGTGACGGGACTAGGTTTGACGACCTTGCATCTATGAGAGGGAGAGTGCCATGCAAAAAAGGGAGCGCAAAAGCGGAGAGATGAGCGCTGCACTGGGGGCGCTTTGGCTGGGATTAGCGGGAGTGGTTGCAAGCCATTTATGGAGTACCGCGGACCCTGCAGGAAGTAAGCCTGTTTTGCTCAAGCTCGGGAGCTGGGTGCCTGGCTGGTGGGGAATTGGTCCGTTTGCTGGGAAAGAAGTGATCGGGCTTTTGCTGTGGCTTTGCAGCTGGCTGATTCTCCATTTTCTGCTCAAAGGACGCGATACCTCGATCCGCAAAGCGGGGGTGCTGTTTGTCATTGGCTTCGCGATTATTCTCATCGCGATATGGCCACCCGTGTATCATGCCTTTTTGGGCTGGCCTCCAGGGTTGCCGGAGTAGAAAGGAGGAAGGGACAACGTGAGTGATCGGAAGCACTTTCCTTTGTTGATAGGAAGCATCGTGGTGCTGCTTGTGATGGCGAGCTCCTTGTTCTGGACACGCATTCCCGCAGAAGGCTATGCAACTTTGAAAGAAACGGGCGTCGACAGCTTTCAGTTTGGATACATAACGAAGAAAAGCCAAATACCGGACCTTCACGAATGGATGTCTGGACAGCAGGGAAAGGCCATTTTCGCATTGCCTGATCAGCTCTACACGCCCGATCCAGAAAAACCGCTTCCCTATGTTTATCCTATCTACGATCGTACGAGAAGCGAAGAACAGTTTAACCAGCTGTACGGATATCTTCCACAGCAGCCGACACTAGACCTCGGTCGCACGGTGTATGCCGTGGATTACGGCAATGCGAGATTCCTTTTCTTGCGTTCGGATCGGCAGGAAAAAGAGCAGGCCGCTTGGGTGCATGCACAGGCTGTGACCAATCCCAAGCCGCATCGTATTGCGCTTTTGGATGTACCGCCAAGTCCCGTTCTATGGCAGGCGCTGCGAGAGGCGAGGGTGGAGCTGGTGATAGCTGGGGAAAACGTTTACGGATTGGAAGCCGCTGTCGTGCAGGAGCCATCGGATTTTTCGCCAAAGGACCACGAAGGTTACGGAGTCTGGAAACCTGGGGCTTCGATTGATCAGCCGTACATGCTGATGCTCTCTTATCAAAACGACGGCATGGTCGTGAAAGCGACGACAGGAGATGGAGAAGCCCTGGATCAGATGGAGCTTTCAGCAGGAGTGCTGGCTGCTGCAAACAGCAAGGAAACGGTAGCCGTGGGAATTCAGCAGCTTTGGAGGTACCACCGCGGCGATGCCAGTGTCAAAGCAGTCATTCCGGAAGGGTTTGATGTAACAGGAGAAAATCCGATCACGGCGCCGTTTCACTTGCCGGCAGATGACTGGCGCAGCCCTGATTATTCGGACGCCGCATGGAAAACGGGACGAGCCCCCTTTGGTCATACGAATCGCTTGCAAGAGGAGAAGCGGCTGCAGACGCGCTTCAAGCCGGATCCTGCCTCTCCATCGTACTATTTCCGCCATACTTTCTTTCTGTCGGAGGCTCCAAAAGAATGGAAGGATCTGATCGTAAAGCTTTCCTATGAGGATGGTTTGATCCTTTATTTAAATGGCGAAGAGGTTTTTCGGGATGGAATCCGGACGGGGCTGATCCTGCCATCCTCCCTGGCGATCACGAATCAAGGGACATGGTATCGCGAAGTCTCCTTGCGAAATCATGTAAACAAGCTGCGCATAGGTAGCAATACGCTGGCAGTGCAGGTGCATCGCAGTCATCCAGGCTCGCCTAACCTTCTGTTTGACATGAGCCTGTCCTATATCAAATGAGGAGGGGTATGCATGAAGAGCAAGGTGCTATCCTGTATCACGGCTGGTCTCGTCCTCGCAGGCTGTACATCAACGGCTCCCTCTTCCGAAGCGGGCACTACGCTGATTTTGGCGGACATCGGGGCTACTCGGCAGCATTTGCTCGTGACGAACAACAACCCGTTTGTGTGGAGGAAGGTTACCTTTGTTGTAAATGGCACGTATCGCTACCAGATGGAAGTTGTACCGAGGGGGAGCACGAGTATTACGCTGGCGTCGTTTGTGGATGACGATGGCCAACCCTTTTCTGGAACCGCAGCAGGCCTTCGCGGAGTAGACATTGCCGTAGGGGATGCTGCTGCTGGTCGACAAGGCTCGTTTAGATGGTAGGGAAGGGCTCCTGGCGGAAAAAGGGGTTTCCTTTTTGACCAGAACATGGTAGTGTAACTGAGTTTTGGTCTATGTGAAAATGTCAGGAGTGGAATCAAATGGCTCGAAGAAAGCGTGCAGCCATACAACTGAATAGCCCTCAGCGAAAAGCACTGGAGTACTTCATGCTGGTCGCCGGTTCGCTTGTTTTGGCTACGAGCTTCAATCTCTTTTTGAATCCCAATCAGATTGCATCAGGTGGGGTCTCCGGGTTATCGACGATCTTGCATAATCTGTTTGGCTTTCCGCCTGCGATCGTTCAATGGGCATGCAATATCCCTTTGTTTTTGCTGGGACTGAAGATGCTGGAGCGACATTACAGCATGAAAGCAGCGCTCGGATCGATTATTCTTCCTCTGTGCGTCATGCTGACCAGTCATCTGCAGCCGCTGACAACCAATCCGCTCCTAGCCAGCATATACGGCGGGATCGGTGTCGGGCTCGGAATTGGTATCGTTTTTCGCGGGAGAGGCTCAACAGGGGGCTTTTCTATCGCTTCGCAAATCCTGCATAAGTACACGGGACTTAGTCTAGGTGCCTGCGTTGCTGTGTTCGATGGACTGGTGATCCTGTTCGCGGGAATCGTCTTCGATCCGGAAAAGGCTTTGTTCGCTCTCATTGCTCTATTTGTTACCAGCAAGACCATCGATATTGTCCAGATGGGGTGGAATACCTCGAAAGTCGCGTATATCATTTCGAATGAAATCGAGACGTTGCGGGAAGCGATCTTGTACGATCTGGACCGCGGATTGACTTTGCTGGATGCTGCGGGCGGATATACAGGAGATGAGCGTAAGGTGCTGATGGCGGTCGTCAGCCAGAGCGAGGTCAGCCAATTGAAGATCATGGTACGCTCGGTTGATCCGGATGCGTTTATCATCCTTTGTCCAGCGCATGAGGTATTGGGAAAAGGCTTTCGAGCCGGCTAGTAGTGCATTGGAAAAGAAGAGAAGAGCGGTGAATAGAAAGTCTCACTGCTCTTTTTTTATTTAAAATGAATTATTTCTTGATTTTCTATTGCATTAAAAATAATATCATGCTATATTGAAATTCCTGAACGACACACCGCTGAAAAATGCGGCCGCGAAGTTCGGGTGAAAAACAGAATGACATGCCGGTATAGCTCAATTGGTAGAGCACCTGACTTGTAATCAGGGGGTTGTGGGTTCAAGTCCTATTGCCGGCACCACTACTCAACTCAAGCGAAAATCAATCGAAATTATGGGTTGCTTTTCAAAAGAGGATGTGCTAGAGTGATAAAGCGCTGTTGAGACACAGCGAAAAATGCTCTTTGAAAACTGAACAGCGAAAGCGTTGATGAGTCTATCATGAAATGATTTGCCAGCTTTGAACCAGATACAAACTTTATTGGAGAGTTTGATCCTGGCTCAGGACGAACGCTGGCGGCGTGCCTAATACATGCAAGTCGAGCGAGTCCCTTCGGGGGCTAGCGGCGGACGGGTGAGTAACACGTAGGCAACCTGCCTCTCAGACTGGGATAACATAGGGAAACTTATGCTAATACCGGATAGGTTTTTGGGTCGCATGAT
>NZ_RHHU01000022.1:0-64001 GCF_003710965.1 Brevibacillus nitrificans
CCGTGTCTCAGTCCCAGTGTGGCCGGTCACCCTCTCAGGTCGGCTACGCATCGTCGCCTTGGTAGGCCATTACCCCACCAACTAGCTAATGCGCCGCAGGCCCATCTCCCAGTGACAGCTTAAAGCCGCCTTTTCTTTTCGGATCATGCGACCCAAAAACCTATCCGGTATTAGCATAAGTTTCCCTATGTTATCCCAGTCTGAGAGGCAGGTTGCCTACGTGTTACTCACCCGTCCGCCGCTAGCCTCCGAAGAGACTCGCTCGACTTGCATGTATTAGGCACGCCGCCAGCGTTCGTCCTGAGCCAGGATCAAACTCTCCAATAAAGTTTGTATCTGGTTCAAAGCTGGCAAATCATTTCATGATAGACTCATCAACGCTTTCGCTGTTCAGTTTTCAAAGAGCATCCGTTAATTTTCATGACCTCAAGCTCACCGTTTGTGTTACGTCGTCTTAAGGACAAGAACTAATCTATCATGTTCGCCATATTAGAGTCAATAGGTTTTTTAAAAAAGATTTCAAGTAAAATTCTCGTCGCCTATTTTTCTGCGTCGGACATACTTCGAAAGCTCATTGGGAGAGGCAATTCTAGCGTACATACGAAACATAATAGAGTACCGTTCCTCCATCGCACGCTTAACCAAATAGTCGATCCGTTTATCGCTAAAGTCGAGCAGCATCTCTTCTAATTCCCGCTTTAGCAGGTACTCCAATTCCTGTACTTCTTTCGTGTTAAACAAAAACCCTAGCAATGAAATCGACCTCCGCCTTACGAGTCTCCCCACTATCCTTTCCATCAGAATTCACCGCTATTCAAAAATAAAAGCCCTCCGTTTAGGAAGGCTTCAATATGCGAGTCTTTTCTTGCATCTCTTACTAATTCAGCAAGTTGATCTTCATCTTTCCCCCAAGCAGTTCCTGAATGATATACGGTGTAATCGCGCTTTCGACAATAGCTGCGATTAGGAGCAACCCGATAACAGCCAGCACGGCAACTGGAAATTGCTTGAGTGTATCATACCAATCATTTTTCAATCTTTCTCCTTTATGCGGCTGGATGAGTACGCCTACAGAGCGAAAACTCAGTACACCCAAGCGAATACCAAACCCCGCTGCAAAAAGGACCGCTGGCAATTCAAAAATGCCATGAGGCAAAATCCCCGCTCCAAGCATTAACCACGGGCTTACTCCCTGTGCTTTGGCCAGGATAAATCCGAGCAAAATCCCGTTCGACAGCAATCCAATTATGGGAAAGAATGCAAAGAACAATCCCAAAGCCATCATCATCAAGGAGCTGACCACATTATTGGAAAAGATCATCCAGAAGGTAGCAAGCACACCTCCGCCACTTTCTCTTATTCTTTCCACAATTTCCTTCAGCTGGTCCATGAGCTGGTTCACCATTGACTCCACGGCAGAGGCTTGCAAAAATCCAATCAGTCCACCACCAATAAACAGCAAACATGCGGCTAGGAAGAACCCTCTATTGTCAATCCACAACCGCCGCAATTGATTTTTCATGAGCCACGCTCCTTTTACAGCCTGGTAATTCCACTATATGCATTGTACCTCAACTATAGCCAACAGGCCAAAGAATATCCTTGTCTCACATGCATAAACTGTTATTGGACAAAGGAGGTGCTTATCCATGAGATGGATCTACGTGGTGAGTGCACAACGCTTGAAACAAGTTCTCATCATCACTGCCGCTATTTTGATGGCAGCAGGAATTGGCTATGCAGAACAAGATACGATCTCTGCCTTCGCTGGAGGAAGCCAAGCGCCACAGGCTATTTACAAGGTCGATACCAAAGAGAAAAAGATTGCCTTAACTTTCGACATCAGCTGGGGTGAATCCCGCACCGTCCCCATCCTGGATATTTTAAAGGCAAAAAACGTGACCAAATCAACCATCTTTTTATCCTCTCCATGGAGTCAGCGCCACCCGGAAATCGTCAAACGCATTAAAGAGGATGGATTCGAGATTGGCTCCCATGGCCACAAGCATGACAATTACAGTAAATATACCGATGAAGAAATCCGCTCCCAGATCGGAAAGGCCGATACCATTCTGACCGAAATGACTGGGAAAAAACCCAATCTGATACGGATGCCAAACGGTGATTTTGACAAGCGAGTCCTGCAAATTGCCGGTGATATGGACTACACGGTCATTCAATGGGATACAGATTCAAAAGACTGGACCAACCCAGGTACAGAGAACATCATCAACAATGTATTGTCAAAAGCCCATCCCGGTGACATCATTCTCATGCATGCAAGCGATTCCTGTAAAGAAACGCATCTCGCTCTTCCCGTTATCATCGATAAGCTGCGTCAGCAAGGATATGAATTTGTCACCGTATCTGAGCTGATTGCGGGGACCGATATGAAGAGCAAGGAAGTCAACTAACCATCAGGGAGAATCCACAAAAAAAGCTGACCGCATAGGGTCAGCTTTCTCTTTTTACCAGACGATGCAATTGCATGACTTGCCAGACGTTGCAAAATAATAATGGAACCAGCATGGACAAGGTGGAGTGCACATCCGTTTCTTTAAGGGCCGGAATCCACTCCAGTGATGTCACGACAAACATAAAGAACAAGGTGGGAATCCAAGCAGTTCGGTTCGTCAAATTGGATTTGCCGTAAGCCGTCACCACCGAGACGACTAATAAGAGAATCGGCTCAATAAAAAAAGGCCCGATCGATCCGCCTTCCCCTAAAGACGTATAACGCAGGTAGATCATATCAAAAAAGACAAAGACAACAAGGAAGATCTGCACGCTTTTCCACAATGTCGGCGTTTTGAAAATAGTTTTTGCAAAGTAATTAATCGTCATATACGCGAAAAAACCCATTTGGGCCACAATGCTGATCGTCATTCCATACAATATGTACATTAGAGTGCCTACCAGAAAGTTGCCGACCGTGCTTTCCGTTAATTTGCTCCAATCAAAAATAAAGGCAACAAGTGCACCACCCAATCCGCCAAGCAGCAGAGTAGTGAAAAAGAGCCAACCATACTTACGCAAACTCACCAGACATTCCCTCCCATCCACATCGACTATGATTGTACCAATGCATGCAAGAAAATACTAGCGTAAGAACAAAACAAAATGCACACGTTATCTATAGGCAGAGCAAAGAAGGAGGTGTCCACCCCATGAGAAAAAAGTCGATGACCTTTTGGCTGCTGGCACTTGTCTGTTTGGTTATGACCGGATGCTCAAGCGGCGGACAAGCGCAAGGCTCGTCTCAGCCTGACTATAAGAGCGTAAAAGACATGGTGCTGGACATTTTACAGACGGACGAAGCAAAGAAATCGATGGAAAAAATGATGAAAGATGATAAGTTCAAGCAGAATATCATGCTGGACGAATCTACAGTACGGACCACCTTGATCCAAAGCATGACCAATCCAAACAGCACCCACATTAAAGAAGCCTTCAAAGATCCGCAATTCGCCAGTACCCTCGCCAAGTCGATGAAAACGGAACAAAAGAATCTCATGAAGGATCTGATGAAGGACCCGGAATACCAAAAAGAGCTGATCACCGTCATGAAGGATCCGGAATTCGAGAAGAACCTGATGGACTTAATGAAAAGCTCGGCATATCGTCAGCAAACGATGCAGATCATGAAGGAATCCTTGCAAAGCCCGTTGTTTCAGGCAGAAATGCTGAAGCTGATGACGAAGGCACAAGAGGATTTAACGAAACCAAAAGAGCTGAAGCCGAAAAAAGGCGGTAAGAAGGACAGCGGCGGTGGCGAAAGCAGCGACGAAGGCAAATCAAGCTAACCCTCGGTAATCGAAACAAAAAAGGTGAGCTCTTTTCCAGGGAGCCCACCTTTTTGCTTCTTCGTTATTGTTTCGCGGCGCTTTCGCATTTTTCTGCGACACGTCTCGCCATATCCATGTAGATCTGACCAATATTGGATTGTTCACGGTAGATAGATGGCGTGTAGTCCGGTTCAGATGGATGGTTATCCGGCTGTCCCAGCGGTATTTGCGCCAACAGTTCACTCGCCAATGTTTCCGCCAGCTTCGCACCGCCACCACGGCCAAAGACGTATTCCTTGGAGCCGTCTTTGGCTTCGTACCACGCCATGTTTTCCACGATTCCCAGAATCTCATGTCCCGTACGCTTCGCCATAGCCCCTGCACGGGCCGCAACAAACGCAGCCGTCGCGTGAGGAGTGGTTACTACAATCTCCATGCTCTGAGGAATCATCGTATGAACGTCCAGCGCCATATCCCCGGTTCCAGGAGGCAAGTCCAAAAGCAGGTAATCCAGCTCTTCGCCCCAGTGAACTTCGGAAAAGAAGTTGCGGAGCATTTTACCCAGCATCGGACCACGCCAGATGATCGGCGAGTTGTCCTCTACAAAAAAGCCCATGGACATCACTTTTACATTCATTTTTTCAACAGGCAAAATCGTTTCGCCGATAACGGTCGGGCGTTGATCGATGTTCATCATGTCAGGAACACTGAAGCCATAAATGTCCGCATCAATAATACCGACTTTTTTGCCCATACGAGCCAATGCGACAGCCAGGTTAACGGTAACAGTGGACTTCCCAACGCCACCTTTTCCGGATGTGACCGCAATAAAGGTCGTATTCGAATTTTTGTCCAGGATCGGATTGAGCAGCGGTGCTTGTCCGGGCGTCATATTGTGAGTCTGTCCAGCTCCACCCCCACGCAGCTGTGCGCTGAGAGCAGCACGTTCGTCATCTGTCATCGATCCAAATTGCAGGCGGACATCCTCTGCACCCAGCTCGCGGAGAGCCGCGATAACATCGTCTTCAATCTTTGCCTTCAGCGGACAGCCCGATATGGTCAAAACGACTGTCAGACTAACAGTACTTCCTTCTATACGGATGTCGCGAATCATATTCAGTTCGACCAGACTGCGGTTGATTTCCGGATCCTTTACGTCGCGCAGTGCTTCGAGAACTTGTTCTTTGGTCAACATCTTGGTTCACCTCATCTATTGTCTTTTCCATGACCCCTGTAGCTTTCATGTTTGCGCGTCCATTATAGCATATTCAGTCCTGAGGGACACGCGGGCGTCAGCTCTCCGGTGTAACCGAGACTTTTTCACCGGAATATTGCCGTAAAATCCCTTGATAAATGGCATTGGCCATTGCCTTCTGGTAATCAACCGATTGAAGCTGCTTTGCTTCTTGCGTATTGCTGACAAACCCTACCTCCACCAGTACTGCCGGACAAGCTACCTCCCGGATCAGAAAAACGTTGTTCGTCAACTTTGGTACCCGATCCGTATTCCCGATAACGCGCTTGATCTCGTCCTGGATCAGATAAGACATCTCTGCGCTCTTTTTAAAGCCAGGCGAGTAAAAGGTTTGGGCACCCGACCATTTGGGGGAGGGAATCGAATTGACGTGAATACTAATCAGAAAATCCGGTGTGTTTTCATTGACGAGCTTGACCCGGTTGCGAATATCCTCTGATTTGCGTTTTCGGTTTGCATCTGCTTCTGGTGACGCCAAATCTTTGTCTTCTTCCCTCGTCATGATGACATAGGCACCTGATTGCTGGAGAAAATCACGCAAGTACATACTGATGGCAAGCGTAACGTCTTTTTCTACAACTTCTCCTGTAGCCGACGTGGCGCCCCCATCCTTTCCCCCATGGCCGGCATCGATGGCAATCACTGTCCCCGCAAGAGGAAGCGACCAAGCTGTCCAGGAGGAGCGATCCGGTGCCTCATAAGTGAACAACACCACCAGCAGCGCGAAAGCCAAAATCCAGCCTATCCCTTTTCGTGTCACTGTGTACCGTCCCCTTTGTCCCATTCTCGTATCCATCATATGGACAAAGGTGGACAAATATGACCATCTAAACCAAAAGGAAAAACCCCCTGCCTGCGAACAGACAAGGGGTTGTATCTGGAAAGCAACCATTAGCGCTTGGAGAATTGAGGTGCGCGACGAGCTGCTTTCAAGCCGTATTTTTTACGCTCTTTCATACGAGGGTCGCGAGTCAGGAAGCCAGCGCGTTTCAGAGCGCCGCGCAGTTCTGGATCTGCTTTCAGCAGAGCGCGAGCCACACCGTGACGGATTGCACCAGCTTGACCAGTGGTTCCGCCGCCGTTTACGTTAACCAGAACATCGTAACGACCAAGAGTTTCAGTCAGAACGAGTGGTTGTTTTACGATCAATTTCAATGTTTCCAAACCAAAGTAAGTGTCCATTTCACGCTTGTTGATCACAATGCGACCTTCACCTGGAACCAGGCGAACGCGTGCTACGGAGTGCTTACGACGACCTGTACCGTAGTATTGTACTTGTGCCACGTATATTTCCTCCCTTTACCTTAACCGCGGATTTGCCAAGCTTCTGGTTTTTGTGCTGCATGTGGGTGCTCAGTTCCAGCGTATACTTTCAGCTTGGTGAACATTTGACGTCCCAGGCTGTTTTTAGGCAGCATACCTTTTACAGCCAATTCGAACAGACGATCTGGTCGCTTGTTCAGCATGTCGCCAGCAGTGGTCTTTTTCAAACCACCTGGATACAGGGAGTGAGTGTAGTAGATTTTGTCTTGCAGTTTTTTACCTGTCAGTTTTACTTTGTCAGCGTTGATTACGATTACGAAATCGCCAGCATCAACGTGAGGAGTAAATTCAGGTTTCAGTTTGCCGCGCAGGATCGAAGCTACTTCGCTAGCCAGACGGCCAAGCGTTTGACCTTCTGCGTCAACGATGTACCATTTGCGCTCAACTTCGAGCGGTTTCGCCATATATGTGGTACGCATGTTTGTCCCTCCTAAATATCTTACCTTACACAATTCACATTTACTTATAACCAATTCAATCAAAACTTGCAAATGGAAGTTATTGCTACGTAACGGGTGAGCAACACTTCCAGGTGTTTCATCACGAACTTGTCTTTCAACACCGGGGCTAGAGTGGGGCTAGCGGGGTTAAAATACCAAGGATTATCGTACTACATGTGAAGGGTCAGAGTCAAGTGCCTGCACTTGCTCTATTAACTGGAAATTGAGAACCTAATAGACGACTTCCCACATCGTCAGACCTTTGGCAGGAGCTGTCTTTCCAGCCCTCTCCCGGTCACACGCGGCGAGAATGTCCATTAGCTCATCGGCCTGACGTTTGCCTTGTCCGACTTCCACCAATGTCCCTACAATGATCCTGACCATGTTGTACAAAAAGCCGTTTCCCCGACACGTCACCCAGACTTCGTCCCCCGTGCGCTCGACAGTCAGACCATAAACCGTACGGACCTTGTCCTCTACGTAGGTTTTTGCCGAGCAAAAAGACGTAAAGTCGTGTTCACCTACCAGATGGCGCGCAGCTCTTTGCATCGCCTCTACATCCAGAGGAAAGCGAATATGATCCGCATATCGATGCCGAAACACATCGGCTACGGGACGGTTGTCGATGCAATAGCGGTATTCCTTTACCTGTACATCAAAACGCGCGTGAAAGGTCGGTTCTACCTCTTCCACGGAACGTATGACGATCGCATCCGGCAATTGATTGTTCAGCACAAACCCCCATTTTTCCAGAGGGATATGACTAGCCGTGTCAAAATGAATGACCTGGCCTCGCGCATGAACGCCCGCATCGGTACGTCCCGACCCAGATATCTGGATCTCTTCGCCCGTAATACGCTGCAGAGCTGCCTCAATCTCTCCTTGTACCGTCACCTGATCAGGCTGTACCTGAAAACCGCTGAAATCGGTACCGTCATAAGCTACGACACATTTTAGCCGTCTCAAGAACGCCACCACCCTATCACAAACAACAGCACAATACCCGCGGCAGCCACGCAGCTATCCCGCCAGGAAAATGCCAGCTTGTTCAGCCTTGTCCTCCCGACGCCTCCTCGATATCCACGCGCCTCCATCGCCAAAGCGAGCTCCTCGGCACGACGAAACGCGCTGATAAACAGCGGAATCGCGATGGGAATGAGATTCTTCGCACGGCGTAGAAGGCTGCCACTGCTAAAGTTGGCTCCTCTTGCTGTCTGCGCTTTGATGATCTTGTCCGTCTCTTCCATGAGCGTTGGGATAAAACGGAGCGCGATAGACATCATCAGCGCAATCTCGTGGACCGGTACGCCGATTCGCCCAAAGGGTCCCAAGAGTCGCTCCAAGCCTTCCGTCAAATCAATAGGCGACGTCGTCAACGTCAAAAAGGAACTGATCAAAATGAGAAGTCCTAATCGCAAGGAAATAAAGATAGCTTGACGCACTCCCTCTTCCTCAATCGTGAAGCTTCCCCATTGATAATAAACGGTTCCACCTTTTGTTATGAAAATATGAAGGACAACGGTAAACAGAATCAAGATCCAGACCGGCTTCAAGCTTTTCAAAATATAAGAGAGCGAAAGTCTGGACAGCAAGGCCGTGATCAGGGTAAACACGATAAGGACCGCATAGGTGAACGCATTGTTCGCCAAAAATACCAACGTAGCAAAAAGGATGATAAAGAGCAGCTTGCTTCGCGGGTCCGCGCGGTGAAGAAAGGACTGTCCTGGTACGTACTGACCGATCGCAATGTTCTGTAGCATGCCTAACGCTCCTTTGGCACGGACAGCCGTTTCAGCAGATGGTCAATCAGCTCTTCTTCCCGATAAAGGGAGTGCGGCAAATGCTCGTTGTCCGGCAACGATTGATTCATCCGGGAAACCAATGCGACAGTTTCCGGTACATCAAGAGACAGCTGTTTCAACAAATCTACCTGCTCAAACACTTCGCGAGGTGTTCCCTGCAGAGCGACCTTTCCGTCAGCCATCACGAGCAAGTAATCCGCATAGCTTGCTGCCTCCTCCATGCTGTGTGTAACCAGCAAGGTCGTCAGCCCCTGTTCGCGATGAATGCGGTAGATCCCTTCCAGAATCGCTTTGCGACCGGCAGGATCAAGCCCAGCCGTCGGTTCATCCAAAACCAGCACCTTTGGCTGCATTGCCAGCACACCAGCAATCGCCACACGTCTCATTTGTCCGCCGCTCAATTGAAAGGGCGAACGATCCTTGATCGTTTCGTAATCAAGCCCGACCACTTCGAGTGACTCCCGTGTCCGTGATTCAACCATTTCCACGGGTAAGTCAAAATTCAGTGGTCCAAACGAGACGTCTTTCGCTACCGTCTCTTCAAACAGTTGATGCTCAGGATACTGGAAAACCAAACCGATATCCCGACGTCTCGCATGCGGCATACGCTTAGAAGAAGTAATTTCCACATCCCCCAGCTGTATACGGCCTGAAGACGGGGAAAGCAGCCCGTTCAAATGCTGGATCAAGGTGGATTTACCGGAGCCAGTTTGCCCAATAATGCCTACAAAGGAACCTGAAGGAATCGTCAAGGAAATCTCCTGCAAGGCAAGTCGTTCAAACGGCGTTCCTTTGCCGTAGATATGGCTTACTTTGTCAAAAGTAATCTGCATACGTGCTCCACCAGCTCCTCTTGGTGCAGTACAAACGGTAGTTCGATTCCTTTCGTGGCAAGCGCATGGCGTACCCGAACAGCAAACGGTACATCCAGCCCTACGGATTGGAGCCGTTCTACCTGGCTGAATACGTCATGTGGCGAACCTTCCAGCAGGACTTCTCCTGCATTCATGACCGTCACATGATCAGAAAAGACGGCTTCTTCCGGAAAATGCGTAATGTTGATGATCGTGATGCCTTCTTCTCGATTCAAACGTCTGGCCAAGTCCATGACTTCCTGTCGCCCCTGTGGATCAAGCATCGCAGTCGCCTCATCCAAAATGATGAGAGATGGCCTCATCGCCATGATTCCTGCAATAGCCACGCGCTGCTTTTGTCCGCCTGATAAACGGTGCGGCTGCGCCATCAAGTACTTTTCCATCCCAACCGAGTGAAGTGCTTCATCAATCCGCTTACGCATCTCCCCGGGATCCACTCCCATGTTCTCCAGGCCAAATGCCACGTCATCCTCGACCGTGGCTCCGACAATCTGATTGTCCGGATTTTGAAAGACCATTCCTACATGCCTGCGGATCTCCCAGAGCATTTCTTCGTTCTTCGTATCGAAACCACTGACGATGATGGTGCCCTTCTCTGGCAAAAGCAACGCATTCATAAGCTTTGCCAACGTAGATTTCCCAGACCCGTTGTGCCCCAGTACAGAGACAAACGAGCCTTTCTCGATCGTCAGGTCCACGCTTTTGAGTACAGGTATTCGCTGTCCTTCTTCGCCATCATACGAAAAAGAAACATCTCGAAATGCCAGCAAGCTTTCCTCTTTCATGAGGCGTTCACATCCTCCCCAGCCTTCACAGGGAATCCGCTTTTCTCTCCATAAAGGAAAAAAGGGTTGAATCAGAGTCCAGCCTATGACCAGATCTGCCCCCACCCTTTTCGCGGTAGTCTCCAAGAAAGGGGAACGAGTCCCAAGTTCTTGGTATAACGACCAGATTGTATGGATCTATTAAACGAATTCGATGTAAGCCATCGGTGCAGCATCGCCACGACGAGGGCCGGCTTTCAGGATACGAGTGTATCCGCCGTTACGCTCTTTAAAGCGAGGAGCGATTTCATCGAACAGTTTTTGAACTGCATCGCGGCCTTCTTCGTTCGCTACTTCGTTACGAACGAAAGCAGCTACTTGACGACGAGCGTGCAGATCGCCACGTTTCGCGAGCGTGATCATTTTCTCAGCGATTGGGCGCAGTTCTTTCGCCTTCATCTCTGTAGTTACGATGCGCTCGTTGATGATCAGGTCAGTTACCAAGTCGCGGAACAGCGCTTTACGTGCATCGCTACGACGACCCAATTTACGTTGTGCCATGTTCTTACCTCCCTCTTACTCGAGAGAACAGAGCGTGCTTACGGGTATTCTACTGGCTCTAGTCGTCGCTGCGGAGGGACAGGCCCAACTCAGCCAACTTTTCTTGAACTTCTTCCAGAGATTTGCGTCCCAGGTTGCGCACTTTCATCATGTCCTCTTCGGTCTTCTGCGTCAGCTCTTGCACGGTGTTGATACCGGCACGCTTCAAGCAGTTGTAGGAACGAACAGAAAGATCGAGCTCTTCGATAGTCATCTCGAGCACTTTCTCTTTCTTGTCTTCTTCCTTTTCTACCATGATTTCAGCATCTTTCGCCTCGTCGGTCAGACCGACAAACAGGTTCAGGTGTTCCGTCATGATTTTGGCGCCGAGGCTAACGGCCTCTTCCGGACTGATGCTGCCGTTTGCCCAAACCTCAAGGGTTAACTTGTCATAGTTGGTCATTTGCCCTACACGGGTATTTTCCACTTGATAGTTAACGCGCTTGATCGGCGTGTAGATCGAATCAATCGGAATCACACCAATTGGGAGATCCTCCGATTTATTTCCATCTGATTGAACATAACCACGACCACGTCCAGCTGTCATGCGGATATGCAGACGACCGCCATTCGCCAACGTTGCAATATGAAGATCAGGGTTTAAGACCTCCACATCACTGTCAGCACGGATATCTCCCGCTTTGACAACGCCTTCGCCTTCTGCATCGATCTCGATTACTTTTTCTTCATCGGAATGGATCTTCAGCGCCAAGCCTTTGATGTTCAGGATGATCTCGGTTACATCTTCAACGACGCCTTCCACCGTAGAGAACTCGTGAAGAACCCCATCGATTTGCACGGTACGAACTGCCGCGCCTGGCAAGGACGAAAGTAAGATTCGTCTCAGCGAGTTGCCAAGGGTAGTTCCATATCCACGCTCAAGAGGTTCTACAACAAATTTTCCATACGAGTTATCGTCGCTAACTTCCACAACCTCGATTTTTGGTTTTTCTATTTCTATCATTAAACAAACCCTCCTTCAAAACGTCGAAATCCTTGGGTGGGCCGCATACGTGCCCACTCAGGAATTTCCCCGGCGGTTTACCGTTTGCGTGCATGACAAGCTATAAATCAGAATTTACCATTCTAGTATGGACATGTTCTGAACGATATAAACCAGTTACACGCGGCGACGTTTTGGTGGACGGCAACCGTTGTGCGGAATTGGCGTCACATCTTTAATCATGTTCACTTCAAGACCAGTAGCTTGCAGGGAACGGATCGCAGCTTCACGACCAGCACCTGGGCCTTTTACTGATACTTCAAGAGAACGCATGCCGTGTTCCATCGCAACACGAGCAGCCGCTTCAGCAGCCATTTGCGCAGCAAATGGAGTGCTTTTGCGGGAACCCTTGAAACCGAGGGAACCAGCACTGGACCAAGAGATCGCGTTTCCGTGTGGATCAGTGATCGTCACAATCGTGTTGTTGAATGTAGAACGGATGTGTGCTACGCCGACTTCAACATTCTTACGGTCACGACGACGGGTACGAGCAGCTGTAGCCTGTTTTCTTTTCGCCATGTCAGATTACCCTCCTTTACTTCTTCTTGTTAGCTACGGTACGGCGTGGACCTTTGCGCGTACGAGCATTTGTTTTAGTACGTTGACCGCGAACTGGAAGTCCACGACGATGACGAATACCGCGGAAGCAGCCGATTTCCATCAGACGCTTGATGTTCAGGGAAATCTCACGACGGAGATCGCCTTCCACCTTGACGGTTTTGTCAATGTACTCACGAAGTTTAGCAACTTCGTCTTCTGTCAGATCACGAACGCGAGTGTTCACATCTACGCCAGTGGCGGACAGAATTTTTTGAGACGTGGGGCGGCCAATACCAAAGATGTAGGTAAGAGCGACTTCAACGCGTTTTTCGCGTGGCAAGTCAACGCCTGCAATACGTGCCATGTGTAAAAAGCACCTCCTTGTTTACCCTTGTTTTTGCTTATGCTTAGGATTTTCACAAATAACCATTACGTTACCTTTACGACGGATAACCTTGCATTTCTCGCAGATCGGTTTAACCGAAGGTCTCACTTTCATGGTTCTTGCCTCCCTTTTCTAGGGGTTTTACTAACTATTTATAGCGGTACGTAATACGTCCGCGGGTTAAGTCGTACGGCGACAGTTCAACAGTTACTTTATCCCCAGGCAGGATACGGATAAAGTGCATGCGGATTTTTCCGGAGACGTGAGCAAGGATCTTGTGTCCATTCTCTAATTCTACCCGAAACATAGCATTCGGCAAAGGCTCGATTACCGTTCCTTCCACCTCAATTACATCATCTTTTGCCATGGTAAACTCTCCTTTCTTCTGCTCTTCAGTCAGACCATGAGTTTTGCGAAATGATCACACAACGAACTTATCGTCGACACGTTGGACGACAATCCCCATTTTGAGGATTCCATCGTTTACAGACGTGTAAAAATCTCATGACCATCTTCCGTTATCGCGATGGTGTGTTCAAAATGAGCACATGTTTTCCGATCCACTGTTACTACCGTCCAATTGTCCTCCAATGTGCGGACATAACGTTCGCCGGCATTTACCATTGGCTCAATCGCCAACACCATGCCTGGTTTCAAACGGGGACCTCGATCGGGAGGCCCGTAGTTAGGAACCTGCGGATCTTCGTGCAAGTTTTGCCCAATCCCATGCCCCACATACTCGCGAACGAGTGTGAAGCCGGCAGCTTCTGCATGAATCTGAATGGCATGGGAGATATCAGACAATCGCGCTCCTGGTACAGCTTTTTCAAGCCCCTTGAACAACGACTCTTCTGTCACTCGCAGCAGATTCTGATTTTCAACAGAAACTGTCCCAACCGGATACGTCCAAGCGGAGTCTCCATGGAACCCTTCAAACTGGGCCCCGATGTCCAAACTAATGATGTCTCCCTCTTGCAGCATCCGCTTTCCTGGGATCCCGTGTACGAGTTCTTCATTGACTGAAGCACAGATACTTCCTGGAAAGCCACCGTAGCCTTTAAATGATGGAATTGCTCCCATGCTACGGATAAACGTCTCGGCAATTTCGTCAAGTTGCTTTGTCGTAACACCAGGCTTGATCGCCTTGGCCAGTTCTTGATGGGTGAGTGCGACAATGCGACCTGCTTCGCGCATAACCTCAAGTTCTGATTTCGACTTCAGGATAATCATTCGCAATTACCCTCTTAGCAGAGACTTAATTTCCGCAAACACTACCTGGATATCTTGCTCTCCATTAATATCTCGCAGGAGCTCCTGAGCGGAGTAATAATCGATCAGTGGTTGTGTTTGAGCGATGTTGACATCAAGTCGTTGTGCTACCACTTCCGGCTTGTCGTCTTCACGCTGATACAGTTTACCACCATCTTTATCACATACACCAGCCTCTTTTGGAGGGTTGAACATCGTATGATAGCTAGCTCCACATACTGGGCAGATCCAGCGACCGGTCAGACGTTCAATCAGCAATCCCCGGCGAACATTGATATTAATGACGTGATCAATTTCGCGTCCCAGCTCCTTAACAGTCGCTGTCAACGCTTCTGCCTGTGGAACGGTGCGAGGGAATCCATCCAAGAGAAACCCTTTTTCGCAGTCGTCCATCGACAGACGTTCCCGCACGATCCCGATAACCACTTCATCTGGAACGAGCAAGCCTTTATCCATGTAGGACTTCGCTTCAAGCCCAAGTGATGTCTCATTTTTGACTGCTGCGCGGAACATATCACCAGTCGAAATGTGCGGGATGTTAAACTCTTCAACGATTCGTTCTGCCTGTGTACCTTTACCGGCTCCAGGCAGTCCCATCAGAATTATATTCACGTCCATTCCCTCCGTCCCATAAAGAAAAGCTTACAGAGGCTTTTCTGTAAAAACCCAGGTATTACTTGATGAACCCTTGGTAGTGACGCTTGATCATCTGGCTTTCGATCTGTTTCATCGTATCCAGGGCAACCCCGATTACGATCAAGAGCGAAGTACCACCGATATAAATCGACTGCGGCAGATTTGCCAGCTTGCTGAAGAAGAACGGCAAGATGGAAATCAGCATCAGGAAGAGAGCGCCCGCCAATGTTAAGCGGTTCAATGTACGAGTAATGTACACCTCAGTGTTTTTACCAGGTCGAATACCAGGAATGTAACCGCCATTTTTCCTCATGTTCTCTGCCATTTGCACAGGATTCATCTGTACAAAGGTATAGAAATAAGTAAACCCGATAATCAAGATGGCGTACAAAGCCATTCCAAGCGGTGCACTAACTTGGAAGTTTTGATAAATCCAGTTGGCAATACCTGTTCCGGATTGGTCAACCCAGAACTGAGCGATTGTCGAAGGGAAAATTACAAGCGAGATGGAGAAGATAACAGGAATAACACCAGCCGAGTTGACTTTCAGTGGAATGTGGGTGGATTGACCACCGTACATTTTCCGTCCAACCACGCGTTTGGCATATTGCACTGGAATCTTACGCACACCTTGCTGTATAAAGATAACCCCGACAATAATAGCGAGGATCACCAGCAAGATAATCACAACTTTGACGATGCTGAAGAAAATGTTCTGGGATGGATCAGCGAACTGAGTCGAGTAGATCGTTTCGATTCCATTTGGAATGTTCGCGATGATACCGGATACGATCAGGATCGAAATCCCGTTACCGATACCTTTCTCGGTAATCTGTTCACCCATCCACATCAAGAACGCGGTACCTGCTGTCAGTGTCAATGCAATGAGTGCGTAGCTGCCAACGGATGTATCGCTGAGCAAGCCAGGCGCCATATTATTGAATCCAATTGTCATCCCGACGGATTGAATCGCACCGAGGACAATTGTACTGTAGCGGGTAACCGTAGCGATCTTGCGTCGACCAACCTCACCTTCACGTGCCCATTGCGTAAGCTTTGGAACAACGTCCATCGATAACAGCTGCATGATAATCGACGCCGTAATATACGGCATGATACCCATAGCAAAAATCGAGAAGTTTTTCAGAGCTCCACCAGAAAAGGTGTTCAACAATCCAAGCAAGTGGTTTGTGTTCTGCTGAAACAACTCGACGTTTACGTTAGGAACTGGTACAAAGCTTCCGATCCGGAATACTACCAACATCATGAGCGTAAACAGGATTTTACGACGCAGGTCGCTAATCTTAAAAATGTTAGTTAAGGACGCTAACATTAGATCACCTCGGTTGTTCCACCGACTTGTGCGATCTTCTCAGCAGCAGCTCCGGAGAACTTGTGAGCTTTTACAGTCAGCTTCACTGTCAGTTCGCCGTTAGCAAGAACCTTAACACCGTCGCGCAGCGCACTGATAACACCGGTTTCTTTCAGAAGCTCAGGTGTTACTACAGTACCCTCTTCAAAACGGTTCAGCGCGTCCAGGCTAACAATCGCGAATTCTTTACGGCTAATGTTAGTGAAACCGCGCTTAGGCAGACGACGGTACAATGGGTTTTGACCACCCTCGAAACCTGGGCGTACGCCGCCACCGGAACGAGCGTTTTGACCTTTGTGACCTTTACCAGCAGTTTTGCCAGTACCGCTACCGATACCGCGACCGATGCGCTTACGAGTGTGACGGGATCCTTCTGCAGGTTGCAGTTCATGCAATTTCATACGTTGCACCTCCTAACTCTTGAGATGTTCAATTATACTTCTTTCACGTCAACCAAGTGCTTCACTTTGAAAACCATTCCACGGATAGCGGCGTTGTCTTCCTTCACTACAGTGGAGTTGATTTTACGAAGACCCAGTGCTTTTACAGTTTCCTGTTGTCCTACTGGACGTCCGATCAGGCTACGTGTGAGGGTGATTTGCAATTTTGCCATGTTCATTCCCTCCCTTATTAACCCAACAACTCGTCAACAGTCTTACCGCGCAATTTCGCGACATCTTCCGCTGTTTTCAGACGGCCCAGGCCCTCCAGCGTAGCGTTGACCATGTTGATAGGATTGTTGGAACCAAGAGACTTACTCAAAACGTCACCTACACCAGCCAGTTCAAGAACGGCACGGATAGGTCCACCTGCGATTACACCAGTACCGGCGGAAGCAGGTTTGATGAGAACTTTACCAGCACCAAATTGGCACAGTACTTCGTGCGGAACAGTCGTTCCTCTCATTGGTACACGGATCAGTTTTTTCTTAGCGTCGTCAATCGCTTTGCGAATAGCGTCTGGAACCTCTTGAGCTTTACCCATACCAGCACCTACATGGCCGTTACGGTCACCCACAACAACCAGGGCGCTAAAGCTCATACGACGTCCACCCTTAACCGTTTTAGCTACACGGTTAACAGCGACTACTTTTTCTTCGAGCTCTAATTTGCTAGGGTCGATACGCATTCCTTACCCTCCTTGTTGTTAGAATTGCAGACCAGCTTCGCGAGCTGCTTCTGCCAGTGCTTTAATACGTCCATGATAGATGTAACCGCCGCGGTCAAAAATCACTTCAGTTGCACCTTTTTCTTGTGCACGCTTAGCGATCAGTGTACCAACAGCTGTAGCAGCTTCCACGTTAGCGCCATTTTTCAGGCCCAGCTCTTTATCCAGAGAGGATGCAGATACCAGAGTTACTCCAGTTGCATCGTCGATCAGTTGAGCGTAGATGTGCTTAGAAGAACGGAACACGTTCAGACGCGGGCGAATGGTAGAACCAATCACGCGTTTGCGGATGCGCAGGTGACGTTTTTTCCGAGCTTTGTTTTTATCAGCTTTCGTAAACATTAAGCGGCCTCCTTTCTCATGAAGCTAGAAGCTTATTTACCTTTTTTACCTTCTTTACGACGAACCACTTCATCACTGTACTTGATACCTTTGCCTTTGTATGGCTCAGGTTTGCGCAGTGCACGGATTTCAGCGGCAACTTGACCTACGCGCTCTTTGTTGATCCCTTTAACCACCAGAGTGGTTTGGTTTGGCACGTCGATTTCAATACCAGCTTCAGGAGTTACCTCAACTGGATGGGAGAAACCGAGAGACAGTGTTACACCGGATCCGGATTTAGCTGCACGGTAACCTACACCGACCAGTTCCAGAGTGCGAGTGAAGCCTTCCGATACGCCTTTTACCATGTTGGCAACAAGCGCACGAGTCGTACCGTGAAGGGAACGATGCAATTTGTTGTCGCTAGGACGCTCAACAACTACTTCGTTCTCAGCGATGTTGATTTTGATATCTTCATGAAAGTTACGAACGAGTTGACCCTTAGGGCCCTTTACCGTCAGCTCAGTTCCGTTCAGAGTGAGGGTAACGCCTGCAGGTACCACGATCGGTTTTCTACCGACACGAGACATGTGGTGCACCTCCTGTGCTATTTATCAATTCTGTTGGATTACCAAATGTATGCGAGTACTTCTCCACCAACTGCTGCTTGACGAGCTTGCTTGTCCGTCATCACACCAGCGGATGTGGAGATGATTGCGCAACCGAGGCCACCCAAAACCTTTGGTACTTCATTGTTCTTTGCATAAACACGAAGACCTGGTTTGGAGATACGTTTCAGACCTGTGATTACGCGCTCGTTTTCAGCACCGTACTTCAGGAAAACGCGGATGATTCCTTGTTTGTTGTCCTCAACAAACTCCGCATCGCGGATGAATCCTTCTTCTTTCAGAATGCGCGCGATTTCCTTCTTGATGGTGGACGCCGGGATTTCCACTTTCTCGTGGCGAACCATGTTGGCGTTACGAATGCGTGTCAACATATCTGCGATTGGATCAGTCATAACCATGAGAGAAAACCTCCTTCCCGTTTCAAATTACCAGCTTGCTTTTTTCACGCCTGGAATTTGACCTTTATAAGCAAGTTCACGGAAGCAAATACGGCAGAGTTTGAATTTGCGCAATACGGAGTGAGGACGTCCGCAACGCTCGCAACGAGTGTACGCGCGTACTGCAAACTTCGGCTCCCGCTGTTGCTTGATGATCATTGATTTCTTTGCCACATTCTTCCCTCCTTACGAGTGGGTTTATTTACGGAATGGCATACCCATTTGAGTCAGCAGTTCACGTGCTTCCTCATCCGTTTTCGCGGAAGTGACAATTACGATGTCCATACCGCGTACCTTGTCAATTTTATCGTACTCGATCTCAGGGAAGATCAGTTGTTCCTTCAGACCAAGTGTGTAGTTACCACGGCCGTCAAATGCCTTGGAAGAGATTCCACGGAAGTCACGTACACGTGGAAGAGATACGTTCATCAGCTTGTCGAGGAAGTGGTACATACGCTCGCCGCGCAGAGTAACCTTCGCACCGATCGGCATACCTTCACGCAGTTTGAAACCAGCGATGGATTTCTTAGCGCGTGTTACTACAGGTTTTTGACCAGCAATGATCTGCAGGTCTTCTACCGCAGTATCCAAGGATTTAGCGTTAGCAACCGCTTCGCCTACACCCATGTTGATGATGATCTTTTCAACTTTCGGCACTTGCATGATGGAAGTATAAGCAAACTTGCTCATCAAGCCAGGCACGATTTCATTGGTATACTTTTCTTTCAGTCTTGTTGCCATCTAAGGACATCCTCCTTTCCAACCTGACTACTTGTCGAGTACTTCGCCAGACTTTTTCGCGTACCGAACTTTCTTACCGTTCTCCAATACTTTGTAACCGATGCGAGTAGCTTTTCCGGACTTCGGATCGATCAAAGATACATTGGAAACGTGAATCGCTGCTTCTTGAGTCACAATGCCACCTTGCGGGTTAGCTTGAGACGGACGGCTGTGTTTCTTAACGAGGTTGATACCTTCAACCAGAACGCGTTCTTTCTTCGGATAAGCAGCGAGAACGCGACCTTTTTTGCCTTTATCTTTACCCGCATTTACGATAACAGTGTCGCCTTTTTTAACGTGCATCGCTTGGTGCACCTCCTATCGAACAAACTGCCTGAGTTTTGCCGTTCAATTAGATAACCTCTGGAGCCAGAGAGATGATCTTCATGAAATCCTTGTCGCGGAGCTCACGAGCTACAGGTCCAAAGATACGAGTTCCACGTGGGGATCTGTCGTCTTTGATAACTACTGCTGCATTTTCATCGAAACGGATGTAAGAACCATCCTGACGACGAACGCCGCTTACTGTGCGTACTACAACCGCTTTAACTACTTGACCTTTCTTGACAACGCCGCCGGGTGTAGCGGATTTAACGGAGCACACGATAACATCGCCGATGTTCGCCGTTTTGCGACCGGAACCACCCAGAACCTTGATGCACATGAGTTCCTTTGCACCGGAGTTGTCAGCAACAGCCAATCTCGTCTGAGTTTGGATCATTTACTGTTCCTCCTTTCGGATTTGATATCCGAAAATCTGACTTATACGATTACTGCCTCTTCGACGATACGTACCAAACGGAAACGTTTGTCTTTGGACAATGGACGTGTTTCCATGATTTCTACGATGTCGCCCACTTTTGCCGTGTTGTTCTCGTCGTGAGCCTTGAACTTTTTGGAGTACTTCACGCGTTTGCCGTACAGCGGGTGAGTCTTGTAAGTTTCAACCAGAACAACGATGGTTTTATCCATCTTGTCGGAAACAACGCGACCAGTAACTGTTCGACGCATATTGCGTTCTGCGGTCATCGTTCAAACCTCCTTCCTTTAATTAGCCGATTCCCAATTCTCTCTGGCGCAGGATGGTTTTCGCACGTGCGATATCCTTACGCACTTGTTTAATGCGAGATGTGGTTTCGAGTTGACCCGTAGCCAGCTGGAAACGAAGGTTGAACAACTCTTCTTTCAAAGAAGCGACGTTTTGTTCGATCTCGGCAGTGGTCAAGTTACGGTACTCATTAGCCTTCATGTGCGTCACCACCCACTTCTTCACGCTTCACGAACTTGCACTTGATAGGCAGTTTGTGCATAGCCAGACGCATAGCTTCGCGAGCGACTTCTTCAGGAACGCCAGCAAGTTCAAACATGATCTTGCCTGGTTTCACTACCGCTACCCATTTCTCAGGAGAACCTTTACCGGAACCCATCCGTACTTCGAGCGGCTTTTGCGTAATTGGTTTGTCAGGGAAGATTTTAATCCAAACCTTACCACCACGTTTGATGTAACGAGTCATCGCAATACGAGCTGCCTCGATTTGACGGTTTGTTACCCAAGATGGTTCCAATGCTTGCAATCCGTATTCACCGAACGCAACAGTAGTACCGCCTTTAGCGTTACCAGCCATTTTTCCGCGGTGTTGTTTACGGTGTTTCACGCGTTTTGGCGTCAACATGATTACTTGCCTCCTTCCTCAGTAGCGACGTTCTTTCTCGCCGGAAGGACTTCTCCACGATAGATCCACACTTTTACACCGATACGACCATAAGTGGTATGTGCTTCAGCAGTACCGTAGTCGATGTCAGCACGCAGAGTGTGAAGAGGAACTGTACCTTCGCTGTAACCTTCAGAACGTGCGATATCAGCACCGCCAAGGCGACCGCTAACCAAGGTTTTGATACCTTTTGCACCAGCGCGCAGCGTACGAGTGATCGATTGCTTTTGCGCACGGCGGAAGGAAATGCGGTTTTCCAGTTGGCGTGCAATGTTTTCAGCTACCAGAGTAGCATCCAGATCCGGACGTTTTACTTCGTTGATGTTGATGTGTACACGCTTGCCAGTCAGATCAGTCAAGGATTTACGCAGAATTTCTACCTCTGCTCCACCTTTACCAATTACCATACCAGGCTTAGCGGTGTGAATCGTAACGTTCACGCGATTAGCTGCGCGCTCGATTTCGATTGTGGATACTGCAGCATCTTTCAGACGCCCTTTTACAAACTTGCGGATTTTCAAGTCTTCATGCAACAGTGTCGCAAAGTCCTTGTCAGCGTACCACTTGGACTCCCAGTCACGGATGACACCGATACGAAGACCGACCGGGCTTACCTTTTGACCCACACGTAATCCCTCCTTATTTCTCGTTTAGTACCACGGTGATGTGGCTCGTGCGTTTATGGATGCGGCTAGCGCGGCCCATAGCGCGCGGACGGAAACGCTTCAACGTAGGACCTTGGTCTACGAAGATTTTGCCCACTACGAGGTTGTTTGGATCCAGCTCATAGTTGTGCTCAGCGTTTGCAATAGCCGACTTCAGGAGCTTTTCAACAACTGGAGATGCTGCTTTTGGCGTGTGTTTCAGGATCGCCAAAGCTTCACCTACTTGCTTGCCTCTGATCAAGTCAACCACCAGGCGGACTTTACGAGACGCGATGCGAATATTCCGAGCAACTGCTTTTGCTTCCATCTTTGTACCTCCTCTCTGTCAAGAGAAAATTAGCGCTTCTTGGATTTCTTGTCGTTGTCGACGTGACCCTTGAAGGTACGAGTTGGTGCGAATTCACCCAATTTATGACCAACCATGTCTTCCGAAACATACACTGGTACATGTTTACGACCATCGTACACAGCAAAAGTATGTCCTACGAACTGAGGGAAGATGGTGGAACGACGGGACCAAGTTTTGATCACGCGCTTCTCGTTCTTTTCATTTTGCTCGTCAACTTTTTTCATCAAGTGGTCATCCACGAAAGGACCCTTTTTTAAGCTACGTCCCATTAGTGAACCTCCCTTCGCCAAAGGCGTTCGGTTATAGTATCAGCCTAGCTTACTTCTTGCGACGGCGGATAATGTATTGATCGGATTTGTTCTTCTTCTTGCGAGTCTTGAGACCCAGAGTTGGTTTACCCCAAGGAGTAACAGGTGCTTTACGTCCGATTGGAGCGCGGCCTTCACCACCACCGTGTGGGTGATCGTTAGGGTTCATTACGCTACCACGTACAGTTGGACGAATACCCAACCAACGGGAACGACCTGCTTTACCGATGTTAACCAGTTCGTGATCCAAGTTACCTACTTGACCGATGGTAGCGCGGCATACGTTATGGATGCGGCGAGTTTCACCGGAAGAAAGACGTACGATTACGAACTCACCATCACGACCGAGCAATTGAGCGGAAGTACCAGCTGCACGAACCAGTTGGCCACCTTTACCAGGTTTCAGCTCAATGTTGTGGATCGTAGTACCAACTGGAATTTTTTCCAGCGGCAATGCGTTACCGATTTTGATGTCGGCATCTGCACCGGATACGATCTCATCGCCCACTTTCAGGTTGTGAGGAGCGAGGATGTAACGTTTTTCACCGTCTGCATAGTTGATCAGCGCGATGTTAGCGGAACGGTTTGGATCGTACTCGATAGTAGCTACGCGACCTACGATGCCATCTTTGTTACGCTTGAAGTCGATAATACGGTATTTACGTTTGTGACCGCCACCTTGATGACGAACGGTAATTCTTCCTTGGTTGTTGCGGCCAGCTTTTTTGGAAAGAGGCGCGAGCAAGGATTTTTCGGGAGTTGAAGTAGTAATCTCCTCGAAAGTAGAAACCGTCATTTGGCGACGACCAGGAGAAGTCGGTTTAAACTTCTTGAGACCCATGTTAATACCCTCCTTTTCGGTAGTCGTCGAGGTTATACTCCCTCGTAGAAGGCCAATTCTTTGCTGTCATCAGTCAGCTTTACGATCGCTTTCTTCCACTCAGAGGTGTAACCGGAGTATTTTCCGTAGCGTTTTGGTTTCGCAGGAACACGAACGGTGTTAACTGCTTCTACTTTTACGCCAAATACTTTTTCAACAGCTTGCTTGATTTCTGTCTTGTTGGCTTTGAGAGGTACTTCGAATACGTACTTTTTCTCAGCCATCATGTCAGTGGTGCGCTCGGTAATGACAGGGCGTTTAAGAACATCATGAAGGCTCTTCATTATGCGAGCACCTCCTCTACTTTCGCAACCGCTTCTTTCGTCACGATTACTTTGTCATGCGCTACCAGATCCAGAACGTTAATGCCTGCAGCATCTACGATTTTTGCACCTGGGATGTTGCGGGAAGAGAGAGCAACGTTTTGATCATACTCGGAGGTAACGATCAGAACTTTGCGATCTACTTTCAGGCTGCTGAGTACAGCAGTCATTTCTTTGGTCTTAGGAGCTGCGAAATTCAGAGCTTCCAATACCAAGAGTTCATTGTTTTGAACTTTTGTGGACAGAGCGGATTTCAGAGCCAAACGACGAACTTTACGGTTCAGTTTGTAACCGTATTTGCGCGGAGTTGGACCGAATACAACACCGCCACCTTTCCATTGCGGAGAGCGAATGGAACCTTGGCGTGCGCGACCTGTACCTTTTTGGCGCCATGGCTTGCGGCCACCACCACGTACTTCAGAGCGGTTCTTTACATCATGAGTTCCTTGACGTTGGGATGCTTGCTGCATCACGATCGCATCGAACAGAACTGCGCTGTTAGGCTCGATACCAAACACGCTGTCTGCCAATTCGATTTCGCCAACTTGAGAACCGGATTGGTTATAAAGAGCTACTTTCGGCATGTCAGTTCCTCCTTTCCTAACTAGTTCTTCTTGACTGCCGTGGATACCAATACGCAGCTGTTTTTCGGACCAGGCACGGAGCCTTTAACGAGAATCAGGTTACGCTCAGCATCTACTTTTACTACTTCCAGGTTTTGAATGGTTACGTTGTCGCCACCCATTTGACCTGGCAGTGTTTGACCTTTAAATACGCGGTTTGGAGCTACAGCACCCATAGAACCTGGGCCGCGATGGTAGCGCGAACCGTGAGCCATAGGACCGCGGGATTGATTGTGACGTTTGATCGCACCTTGGAAACCTTTACCCTTGGATACGCCAGCTACGTCAACGATTTCTCCCTCAGCAAAAATGTCAGCTTTCAACTCTTGACCAACCTCAAAGTCTGCGAGGTTAACTCCGCGAATTTCGCGAACGAAGCGCTTAGGAGCAGTGTTAGCTTTCGCTGCATGTCCTTTTTCCGGCTTGTTAGCGCGCTGCTCTTTTTTGTCTTCAAAGCCGATTTGAATTGCTTCATAACCGTCATTCTCCAGGTCTTTCTTTTGGAGAACTACGTTAGAACCAGCCTCGATGACCGTTACAGCAATCGCTGTTCCGTTTGGACCAAAAACTTGAGTCATGCCAAGTTTTTTCCCTAAGATTCCTTTGGTCATTAGTGCCACCTCCTGTGCTTATTTCAACAAAACGTTTTAATGTTGTATCAAGTCCCCACCGATGCGCAGGGGTGCCATTTCAGGGGTTTGATGCTTGGTATAACACGCTTAGCAAGACAACGCCTGCGCGTGTATCGCGTTTTGGGACCTTACAGCTTGATCTCGATATCCACGCCAGATGGCAGATCCAGACGCATCAAAGCATCTACTGTTTGTGGTGTAGGATTCAGAATGTCGATCAAACGCTTGTGAGTACGCATCTCGAATTGCTCGCGAGAATCTTTGTACTTATGAACCGCACGCAGGATAGTGTAAACAGCTTTCTCCGTAGGGAGTGGAATTGGACCGGATACATTTGCACCGGAACGCTTCGCAGTGTCTACGATTTTCTCTGCAGACTGATCCAGGATTTTGTGATCATACGCCTTCAAACGAATACGAATCTTTTGCTTTGCCATTTTAGTCCCTCCTTTTTCGCCCATTTTCTAAACAGACATTTCTCCGTGGAAATATCCTGCACCCCGGTCATGGCAAAGGGGCCGGGTGTGTCAGCAACCTCCCACATCATCGCAAGTCCATGACCAACATTCACTATTGTACTAAAAAGCATTGGGCAACGCAAGTTTTTTCTTAGGCTTCCGTACTTTTTTTGTACAAGCGAGCGAACCGCAATTGGCTCACTTTGACCATATTACAGATCTCGTCCAAAAAACGCAAGCGGGATTGGTTGCCAACTTTGCCCCTCTGCTATCTATAATAGAAGAAACACGTTATACTAGGGTTGGATTTTTCAATGCAAAGGAGGTTACCTGCCCGATGTCTACGGACAACCTTACCCCATATGAGCGCATTGGCGGAGCTGAAACTTTGGCTCGTCTTGTCGATATTTTTTATAACCATGTGAAACGTCACCCGGATCTGGCCCCTCTTTTTCCTGAGGATCTGACTCCCGTAAAGGAACGGCAGTATCAGTTTCTCACGCAGTTCTTAGGCGGGCCTACCCTTTACTCTGACATCCACGGCCATCCCATGCTGCGTGCTCGGCATATGCGTTTTCCTATCGGTACTGCTCAAGCAGAAGCCTGGCTGCAATGCATGGCAAAAGCTATGGATCAGACTGGACTTGAAAACGGCATTCGCGAGCAGATCTTCGACAGACTCCGACTCACGGCCCACCATATGATTAACCAATGGGAGCAAAAAGAAGAAGCGTAGGGGGCTCCCTACGCTTTTGTCGTTATATCGGACGGTACAACACCTGGGGCGGAATTCGGCTTTAGCTGACTCCGCGATCCCAGATAGACGCCACCTACAATCATTAGTAACGCCAGTAAATGAACCAGTAGCAGCTGCTCCCCTAAAAACAAAGCCGCGAACAACAAGCTAGCCAATGGCATTCCGTTCAAAAATACTGCCGTTCTGCTTGCACCGAGTTGACGAATCCCATAGTTCCATCCCACCGAACCAACAGCGGTGGAAAGAACAGCGGATGTCAGAATCACGAGCCATTGGAATGGCGTTACATCCAAACCTATATAATAAGAAGCCGGCTGCACCATTAAAGCGGCTATCCATAAAAACAGGACCCCGAACCACTGTGACAGTACCGTGATTAATAAGACCGGTACTCCTCGTAAGGAGAGCTTTCGAATTAGTAGTCCACCTGCCACATACATCAGCATGGAGAAAAACATAATGGCGTCTCCCCATCCATTCACATGAATGCCGCCATGCTGAGAAATGACTACGATTAATACTCCCGCAAAACCAATCGCAATTCCCCATGCTTTACGCCAGGACATTCCTTCCCCCAATAACACCATCGCAAGCAAAGCCGTTGCCAGAGGATTCAGTCCTAAAATCAGCGATGCATTTCCCGCAGATGTGTACTGTACTCCAGTTGCCAATGTAATTTGATGAAGAGCAATCGAGGTTGCTCCTACCCCTGCAGCTAACAGCCAATTGGCCCACCCAATTCGCAGGCTTTTTCGGTACTGAAGAAGAATCGGTGCTAAAAAGACCCCTGCAATGGTCATCCGGATCGCCGCTACATACATCGGCGGAAACATGGTTAGATACTTGACCATCACGACATTCAAGCCCCAGAGTGTCACTACCCCAGCCAGCATGACAAACAATAATCGCTCTTTGTTTTTCATCTCTCTTCCCCCATCCAAATCCTGATCGTATTGTAGCACATTCCCACAATCCCTCTGGCTGAATCATTTTGATGGGAGTCATGAAAAAATCCGATAAATGGAAGTTCATAAAAAGTAAAAAACCCGACAACACGAGGTTGTCGGGTTCTTCTATGAATCAATTAAGCTTCGATGGAAGCTACAACGCCAGCGCCTACTGTACGGCCACCTTCGCGGATAGCGAAGCGAGTACCTTGTTCCATCGCTACTGGAGCGATCAGTTCAACAGTGAACTCAGTGTTGTCGCCAGGCATGATCATTTCAACGCCTTCTGGCAGTTGGATGATACCTGTTACGTCAGTTGTACGGAAGTAGAATTGTGGACGGTAGTTAGCAAAGAAAGGAGTGTGACGTCCGCCTTCTTCTTTGGACAGAACGTAAACTTCTGCTTTGAACTTGGTGTAAGGCTTAACGGAACCTGGTTTCGCCAAGCATTGTCCACGCTCGATATCTTTACGATCAACACCGCGCAGCAAAGCACCGATGTTGTCACCAGCTTGAGCGGAATCCAGCAATTTGCGGAACATCTCAACGCCAGTTACAGTTGTGTTTTTCGTTTCTTCAGCCAAGCCGATGATTTCAACTTGGTCACCAACTTTAACTACACCGCGCTCTACGCGACCAGTAGCAACTGTACCACGACCAGTGATCGTGAACACGTCCTCTACAGGCATCAAGAAAGGCTTGTCAGTTGCACGCTCAGGAGTTGGGATGTAGCTGTCAACAGCGTCCATCAACTCAGCGATTTTCTTAGCCCAGTCACCAGTTGGGTTATCCAAAGCTTCTTTAGCAGAACCTTTGATTACTGGAGTGTCGTCACCTGGGAAGTCGTATTGGGACAGCAGGTCACGGATTTCCATTTCAACCAGTTCCAACAACTCTTCATCGTCTACCATGTCGCATTTGTTCATGAATACTACGATGTATGGTACACCTACTTGTTTGGACAACAGGATGTGTTCACGAGTTTGTGGCATTGGGCCATCAGCTGCGGATACAACCAGGATTGCGCCGTCCATTTGAGCAGCACCAGTAATCATGTTTTTCACATAGTCCGCGTGACCAGGGCAGTCAACGTGTGCATAGTGACGGTTGTCAGTTTCATACTCAACGTGTGCAGTGTTGATTGTGATACCGCGCTCTTTTTCTTCTGGAGCAGCGTCAATTGCAGCGTAGTTCATAGCTTGTGCTTTACCTTGTTGTGCCAATACAGTTGTAATAGCAGCAGTCAGGGTAGTTTTACCATGGTCAACGTGACCAATAGTACCGATGTTAACGTGTGGTTTATTCCGTTCAAATTTCGCTTTTGCCATGAGAGAAAAGCCTCCTTATATATAAGGGTATATGTGTTGAAGAAAGGTTTACCCTATCCGGGGTTGTCCCTTCAATATTGTAAACCTTTCCTGTTCCAAGATAAAGTCGAACCAGAAATTATTCGCCTTTGGATTTCTTAACGATTTCTTCAGCGATGAATTTCGGTACTTCTTCGTAGTGGTCGAGCACCATGGAGTAAACGCCACGGCCTTGGGTACGGGAACGAAGAATTGTGGAGTAACCAAACATCTCGGACAGTGGTACCATTGCACGGATAACTTGTGCGTTTGCACGAGCTTCCATACCTTCGATACGACCGCGGCGGGAGTTCAGGTCGCCCATTACGTCGCCCATGTACTCTTCTGGCATTGTAACTTCTACTTTCATGATTGGCTCGAGCAATACTGCGCCACATTTTTTCGCAGCTTCTTTCAGAGCGAGAGAACCTGCTACTTTAAATGCCATCTCGGAGGAGTCGACATCATGGTAGCTACCGTCTACGATAGTAGCTTTGATATCAACCAGCGGGAAGCCGGCGATAACACCATTTTTCATCGATTCTTCGATACCCGCTTGAACAGCAGGGATGTATTCACGCGGTACTACACCACCAACGATTTTGTTTTCGAATTGGAAGCCTTGACCTGGTTCGAGAGGAGCGAACTCCACCCAAACGTGACCGTATTGACCACGACCACCGGACTGACGAACGAATTTACCTTCCACTTTTGCTTCTTTGCGGAATGTCTCGCGGTAAGCAACTTGTGGTGCACCTACGTTCGACTCGACTTTAAATTCGCGTTTCAGACGGTCAACGATGATCTCCAGGTGAAGCTCACCCATACCGGAGATGATTGTTTGACCAGTCTCTTCGTCTGTGCGCGTACGGAACGTTGGATCCTCTTCAGCCAGCTTGGACAGGCCGATACCCATCTTGTCTTGGTCTGCTTTGGATTTTGGTTCGATCGCAACAGAGATAACTGGCTCTGGGAATTCCATGGACTCCAGGATTACAGGAGACTTTTCATCGCACAGAGTGTCACCAGTTGTGGTATCTTTCAAACCTACAGCTGCAGCAATGTCACCGGAGTAAACCGTTTGGATCTCTTCGCGGTGGTTTGCGTGCATTTGCAGGATACGACCTACACGTTCACGTTTACCTTTAGTAGAGTTCAGAACGTAAGAACCGGAGTTCAGTACGCCAGAGTAAACGCGGAAGAAAGTCAGACGGCCTACGTACGGGTCAGTCATGATCTTGAAAGCAAGAGCAGAGAACGGACCGTTGTCGTCAGCAGGACGTTCAACTTCGTCTTCAGTGTCAGGCAGAGTACCTTTGATTGCTGGGATATCTACCGGAGATGGCAGATAAGTAACTACGTTGTCGAGCATAGGCTGAACACCTTTGTTACGGTAAGAAGAACCGCACATTACAGGAGTCAGTTTGCACTCGATGGTACCTTTACGCAGAGCAGCACGGATTTCGTCGTTGGTCAGCTCTTCGCCTTCCAAGTACTTCATCATGAGCTCTTCGTCTTGTTCTGCTGCTGCTTCAACCAATGCGAGACGAAGCTCATCACATCTTTCTTTCAGATCAGCAGGGATTTCAGTGGAATCAGAAGTTTTACCCAGGTCATCAGTGTACACGATTGCCTTCATTTCGATCAGGTCAACCATGCCTTTGAAATGGTCTTCTGCACCGATTGGATATTGAATAGCTACTGGATTTGCACCCAGGCGAGTTTTGATCTGGCCCAGGGTCATTTCGAAGTTAGCACCCAGAATATCCATTTTGTTGATGTAGCACATACGCGGTACGCCATAGCGGTCAGCTTGGCGCCATACAGTTTCGGTTTGCGGCTCAACGCCACCTTTTGCGTCAAAAACGGTAACAGCACCGTCAAGAACGCGCAGGGAGCGCTCAACTTCTACAGTGAAGTCTACGTGGCCTGGTGTGTCGATAATGTTGATTCGATGACCATTCCATTGAGCAGTAGTAGCAGCCGAAGTGATGGTGATACCGCGCTCTTGCTCTTGTTCCATCCAGTCCATGGTAGCTGCACCTTCGTGCACCTCACCAATCTTATGAACGCGACCAGTGTAGAACAGAATACGCTCAGTCGTTGTCGTTTTACCAGCATCGATGTGAGCCATGATACCGATATTACGCGTATTCGGCAAAGAGAACTCGCGAGCCATTCAGGTATGCTCCTTCCATACTCGTGTTTTTGAATAAACGGGTATCCAAGACGGACACCCGATTCAATTTCCTACCAGCGATAGTGAGCAAACGCTTTGTTCGCTTCAGCCATCTTGTGCGTGTCTTCACGCTTTTTCACTGCTGCACCGGTGTTGTTAGCAGCATCCATGATCTCGTTAGCCAGGCGTTGTTCCATGGTTTTCTCACCGCGGTTACGGGAGTAGTTAACCATCCAACGCAGACCAAGAGTGGTGCGGCGCTCCGGTTTTACTTCGATTGGTACTTGGTAGTTAGCACCACCTACACGGCGAGCTTTTACTTCCAGTACTGGCATTACGTTTTTCAGTGCTTCTTCGAAAACTTCCATCGGGTTGCGACCTGTGCGCTCCTGGATGATGTCAAATGCGTTGTAGAGAATGTTCTGAGCTACACCGCGCTTACCATCCAACATCAGACGGTTAATCAAACGAGTAACCAATTTGCTGTTGTGAATAGGGTCTGGCAGCACGTCACGACGGGTTACAGGACCTTTACGAGGCATCGTATTCCCTCCTTCTTTTCGTTATCAATTCACGCCAACTCACGGGCGTTTTCTTATTTCTTTTTCGCTGCTGCAGCTGCTTGACCTGGTTTTGGACGTTTCGTACCGTACTTGGAACGACCTTGTTTACGGTTGTTCACACCAGCAGTGTCAAGAGCACCACGAACGATATGGTAGCGTACCCCTGGCAAGTCTTTTACACGACCGCCGCGCACAAGCACGACGCTATGCTCTTGCAGGTTGTGGCCAATACCACCGATGTAAGCTGTTACCTCGATACCGTTAGTCAAACGCACACGAGCGTATTTACGCAACGCGGAGTTTGGTTTTTTCGGAGTCATGGTACCTACACGGGTGCAAACACCACGTTTTTGAGGAGAGCTTTGGTTGGTTTGAGATTTCTTGAAGCTGTTGTACCCTTTTTGAAGAGCTGGGGACTTCGACTTCACAACCTTATCCTCGCGACCTTTACGTACCAATTGGTTAATTGTAGGCATGATGTTACCTCCCTTCTTAATACCCAATCTCAAGACCACAGATCCAGGTGAGTCATTTTGGGTCAAATAGAAAGTCCTTGTCCAAACCTACGCAACGTGTAAACACGGACAAAAACATCGTCAACCACTCTTTTTAATCGCAGCCGTAGCTGCTCCCACTTCGATTCCGCACGCTTTGCCTAATCGACGCATGGAATCTACATGAATGACTGGAACACCCTTCTCTTTGCAAAGGAGCTCGACTTTTTGGGTCAAACGCTTATCAGCATCAATGGCGATGTAAACCGCTTCTACCTGTTGGTGTTCTACAGCTTTAATCGTTTGCTTGATACCGATCGTTAACTCCTTGGCCCGCTCTACTTTTTCATAAGACATGATTTTCATATCCTCCAAAGTACAGATGTCAGGCACACTTGAATATAATATCAGGTGGGCTTTTGGATGTCAACTGCCCGACTACTTTTATTTGCGATAGCAAGATTTGGAAAGCGCCCACGTAGCAGCATGGGCGCTTTGCCATGATTACTCTACAGAAACTGCTTCTTGCTGCGCGTTCAGCGCCTCAAGCTCTGCTTCGTAATCTACTTGACTTGCTACTTTGATATTGCGATAGCGAGACATACCTGTACCAGCTGGTACCAGTTTCCCAATAATTACGTTCTCTTTCAGACCCAGCAAGCGGTCAACTTTTCCTTTGATCGCTGCATCGGTAAGAACACGAGTCGTTTCTTGGAAAGAAGCTGCCGACAGGAAGGAGTCGGTTTCCAGGGACGCTTTGGTAATCCCCAACAGAACCGGACGACCTACTGCTGGATTTCTTCCTTCGATCAATACTTTTGCGTTCGCTTGCTCAAACTCAGGTACTTCTACATAAGAGCCTGGCAAGAGGTCCGTATCGCCACTGTCGATGACACGCAGTTTGCGAAGCATCTGACGAATCATAACCTCAACGTGCTTGTCGTTAATTTCTACCCCTTGCATACGGTATACCTTTTGTACCTCTTGCAAGATGTAGTTGGAAACGCCGCGCATGCCGCGAACTTTCAGCATTTCTTTCGGGTCAACAGAACCTTCAGTGAGCTCATCCCCAGCATTCAGTTTCGCACCAACACTTACCTTGATACGGGAACCGTACGGAGCTGCGTACACTTTATTTTCTGCGTCCCCACGAACTTCGATTTCTCGACGATCTTTACCTTCGCGAATATCGACCACTTCCCCGTCGATTTCGGAGATAACCGCTTGCCCTTTCGGATTACGCGCTTCGAAAAGCTCTTGAATACGCGGCAAACCTTGGGTGATGTCGTCTCCCGCAACCCCACCGGTATGGAAGGTACGCATGGTCAGCTGGGTACCCGGCTCACCAATGGATTGAGCCGCGATAATACCAACCGCTTCCCCAACTTCCACTTCGGCTCCTGTTGCCAGGTTGCGTCCGTAGCAAAGTTTGCAGACACCATGGCTGGTGCGGCAAGCCAGTACGTTACGGATGTAGACTTCGGTAATACCGACTTTCTCGATATACTCAGCCACTTCTTCGGAAATTTCCTCGTTGCGGCCCACGATAACTTCTTTCGTCTCAGGGTGGCGCAGAGTCTCGAAGCAAGTACGTCCAACCAGACGGTCAGACAGCTTCTCGATTTCTTCTTTACCATCCTTGATCGCTGTAACGCGAATACCTTTATCCGTTCCGCAATCTCTTTCGCGGACGATCACGTCTTGGGCAACGTCTACGAGACGACGAGTCAGATAACCCGAGTCCGCAGTACGCAGTGCCGTATCGGCGAGACCTTTCCGCGCACCGTGCGTGGAGATAAAGTACTCCAATACGGTCAGACCTTCACGGAAGTTCGATTTAATCGGCAACTCAATGATTCGACCGGATGGGTTTGCCATCAGACCGCGCATACCAGCCAGCTGAGTGATCTGGGATACGTTACCACGGGCACCGGAGTTCGCCATCATGAAGATCGCGTTGAACTTATCCATCGATTTCATCAACACTTCGGTTACCTCGTCCTTGGCTTTGGACCAGATGGAGATAACGCGGTCATAGCGCTCGTCTTCGGTGATCAAACCGCGACGGAACTGCGTCATGACAGTTGCAACCTTTGCATCGGCTTCATCGAGGATGTCTTTCTTCTTGCCTGGTACGGCAATGTCCGCGACCGCAATCGTGATACCAGCTTTCGTGGAGTACGTAAAGCCGAGCTCTTTGATTTTATCGAGGATCATCGAGGATTTCATCGTACCGAAACGACGGAAGCACTCGGAGATGATCGTACCCAGGAAGCCTTTTTTCACAGCACCCGGATCTGGAAGGGCTTTGATAAACTCCTTCACATTCGTACCTTTTTCGAAAATAAAGTACTCATCCGGAACCATGTTTTGCAGGTTTGATTTTGTAGGAGCATTAATGAACGGCAGCTCTGGAGGGAAGATCTCGTTGAAGATCACTTTCCCTACAGTCGTTACGAGAAGCGCGTTCTGCTGGCGCTCAGTAAAGCTCGTTTTCTTCAGGCTTTTCGCAGGGATCGCAATACGAGTCTGCAGGCTTACGAAGCCTTGTTGATACGCAGCAATAGCATCGTGCGGATCACGATAGATCGTACCTTCACCGCGATCGCCTTCCCGCTCCAACGTCAAGTAGTAAGAACCAAGCACCATGTCCTGGGATGGCGTTACTACTGGTTTGCCGTCTTTCGGGTTCAAGATATTTTGCGCTGCCAGCATGAGGATGCGCGCTTCTGCTTGCGCCTCTGCGGACAACGGAACGTGAACAGCCATTTGGTCACCGTCGAAGTCCGCATTGTATGCCGTACATACGAGTGGATGCAGACGAATCGCGCGACCTTCAACCAATACTGGTTCGAACGCCTGGATACCCAGACGGTGCAAGGTGGGGGCGCGGTTCAACAGAACAGGATGCTCGCGAATCACGTCTTCGAGAACGTCCCATACTTCTGGCTGAACGCGTTCTACCTTGCGCTTAGCGCTCTTGATGTTGTGAGCGAGGCCTTTTGCCACCAGCTCTTTCATCACGAACGGCTTGAAGAGCTCCAGTGCCATTTCTTTTGGCAAACCGCACTGATACATCTTCAGGTTTGGTCCTACTACGATAACGGAACGACCGGAGTAGTCTACACGTTTACCGAGCAGGTTTTGACGGAAACGTCCTTGTTTTCCTTTCAGCATGTGGCTGAGGGATTTCAATGGACGGTTACCTGGTCCTGTTACTGGACGACCGCGACGGACGTTATCGATAAGCGCGTCTACTGCTTCTTGCAGCATCCTTTTTTCGTTTTGAACGATGATGTCAGGAGCACCCAGCTCAAGCAGGCGCTTCAGACGGTTGTTCCGGTTGATCACACGACGGTACAGATCGTTCAGGTCGGAGGTAGCAAAACGGCCACCATCCAATTGAACCATCGGACGAAGCTCTGGCGGGATCACTGGGAGTACATCCAATACCATCCAATCCGGGTGGTTGCCGGAGTTGCGGAAAGCCTCGAGTACTTCCAGTCGTTTGATCGCACGGTTGCGACGTTGTCCTTGTGCCGTTTTCAGATCTTCTTTCAACGTTTCCACATCTTTATCCAAATCGATCTCTGCGAGCAGACGCTTGATCGCTTCTGCACCCATCATCGCTTGGAAGGAGTGGCCGTATTTCTCACGATAGTTGCGGTACTCTTTTTCGGAGAGCAGCTGCTTTTTATCGAGAGGGGTGTCACCTGGATCCGTTACTACATAAGAAGCAAAGTAGATAACTTCTTCCAGGGAACGAGGAGACATGTCGAGAACCAGACCCATACGGCTTGGAATCCCTTTGAAATACCAGATGTGAGAAACTGGGGCAGCCAGTTCGATGTGCCCCATGCGCTCACGACGTACTTTGGCGCGAGTCACTTCCACGCCGCAACGATCGCACACGACCCCTTTATAACGAACGCGCTTGTACTTACCGCAATGACATTCCCAGTCTTTGGTTGGTCCAAAGATGCGTTCGCAGAACAAGCCGTCTTTTTCCGGTTTCAGCGTACGGTAGTTGATCGTCTCCGGCTTTTTGACTTCCCCGAAAGACCACGAACGGATCTTATCGGGGGAAGCCAAGCCGATCTTCATATATTCGAAGTTGTTCACGTCTATCACAGGGCGTTACCTCCCTTTGTACCGGAATCTTACTCGTCGTCGTTCAAGCTTCCGCCTTCGAGTACGAGGTTCAGTTTTTCACCGCTGCCCTCATCCTCGTCTTCCATTTCACGCATTTCGATCTCTTGCTCGTCACCGGACAGGATCTTCACGTCCATACCCAAGCTTTGCAGTTCCTTGATCAATACTTTGAAGGACTCAGGAACGCCTGGCTCTGGAACGTTTTCGCCTTTCACGATCGCTTCGTACGTTTTCACGCGGCCCACGACGTCATCGGACTTGACAGTAAGGATCTCTTGCAAGGTGTAGGCAGCACCGTATGCTTCCAGTGCCCAAACCTCCATCTCCCCGAAACGCTGTCCACCAAATTGAGCTTTACCACCCAATGGCTGCTGCGTAACGAGCGAGTATGGTCCCGTAGAACGGGCGTGGATTTTGTCATCCACCAAGTGAGCCAGTTTCAGCATGTATACGCAACCGACTGTTACACGACGATCGAACGGTTCACCTGTACGTCCATCGTACAAAATGGTTTTACCGTCGCGGTCCAATCCGGCTTCTTCCAATGTCTCGAATACTTCCGCCTGACGTGCACCGTCAAATACCGGAGTCGCCACGTGGATACCGAGAAGCTTGGCTGCCATACCGAGGTGAGTCTCGAGTACCTGACCGATGTTCATCCGAGAAGGTACGCCCAATGGGTTGAGTACGATCTCTACCGGAGAACCGTCTGGCAAGAATGGCATGTCTTCTTCAGGCATGATACGGGCGATAACCCCTTTGTTACCATGGCGTCCGGCCATTTTGTCACCCACGGAAATTTTCCGTTTTTGGGCGATGTAGACACGTACCAGTTGGTTTACGCCAGGAGGCAGCTCGTCGCCGTTCTCGCGGGTAAATACTTTTACGTCTACGATGATACCGGAACCACCATGCGGCACGCGCAGGGAAGTATCGCGGACTTCACGTGCTTTTTCACCAAAGATCGCGTGCAGGAGTCGCTCTTCTGCTGTCAGCTCAGTAACCCCTTTAGGAGTAACCTTACCTACCAGAATGTCGCCGTCCTGAATTTCCGCACCCACGCGGATAATACCGCGTTCGTCCAGGTTTTTCAGCGCGTCTTCCCCTACGTTCGGGATGTCGCGCGTGATTTCTTCCGGACCGAGCTTGGTGTCACGAGCTTCGGATTCGTATTCTTCGATATGGATAGACGTATAAACGTCGTCTTTTACCAGTTTCTCAGAAAGAAGAATCGCATCTTCGTAGTTGTACCCTTCCCATGTCATAAACGCGACAATCACGTTACGACCGAGAGCCAATTCACCTTTTTCGGTGGATGGACCGTCACCAATGATATCGCCTTTTTCAATCCAGTCGCCGCGGCTTACGATCGGGCGTTGGTTGATGCACGTACCTTGGTTGGAACGGATAAATTTATGCATTTTATATTTGTCGACATCGCCAGCAACCTTCTTGCCGTCGATTTCCTTGTAACGACGAATCCAGATCTCGCGGGCAGTCACGCGTTCCACTTGACCCGGATGCTTGGCTACGATCGCTACCCCGGAATCCTGTGCTGCTTTATGCTCCATACCCGTACCGACGAACGGTGCTTGTGGAATCAAAAGCGGAACGGCCTGCCGCTGCATGTTGGAACCCATCAGTGCGCGGTTGGCGTCATCGTTTTCCAGGAACGGAATCAAAGCGGTCGCTACAGACACAACCTGCTTAGGCGATACGTCCATGAAGTCAACTTTGTCACGTGGTACGCTCAGAATCTCGCCCTTACGTCGACAAATAACCATGTCATTTACAAAGCGACCCACTTCGTCGAGTGGTTGGTTCGCCTGAGCCACGTTGAACACGTCTTCTTCATCGGCTGTCAGGTAGCTGATATCGGTTAAAACGTAACCAGTCTCAGGGTCTACCTTGCGACGAGGTGTTTCGATAAAGCCGTAGTCGTTGATGCGCGCAAAGGACGACAGGGAGTTGATCAAACCAATGTTTGGACCCTCTGGCGTTTCAATTGGACACATACGACCGTAGTGGGAATGGTGAACGTCGCGCACTTCAAAGCCCGCGCGCTCGCGAGTCAAACCACCTGGTCCGAGTGCAGAGAGACGGCGTTTGTGCGTCAGCTCAGCAAGCGGGTTGGTTTGGTCCATGAACTGAGACAGCTGTGAGCTACCAAAGAACTCCTTCAGTGATGCGATCACTGGACGGATGTTGATCAGAGCTTGCGGCGTGATCTGGTTCTGGTCCTGGATGGACATGCGCTCACGTACTACGCGCTCCATACGGGAAAGCCCGATACGGAACTGGTTCTGCAAGAGCTCACCCACGGAACGCAGACGACGGTTACCCAAGTGGTCAATATCGTCTGTCGAACCTACGCCGTGCAGCAGGTTCATGAAGTAGTTGATCGCTGCTACGATATCAGAAGGCGTAATGTGTTTGAACGATTTATCTACATTTCCGTTTCCGATTACCTTGATGATCTTGCCATCTTCAATCGGAGAGAAAATATTAATGGATTGCAGATGAATCGCTTCATCTTCCAGAACACCGCCATGTGTACGAACATCAATGAAGTTGATGCTCTCTTCCAGACCTGGCAGGATACGATCCAGGATACGACGGTCGATCATTTGGCCGGCTTCGGCAAAAATCTCACCCGTGCTGGTATCTACCAACGTTTCCGCCAGACGCTGATTGTACAGACGGTTTTTCAGATGAAGCTTTTTGTTCATTTTGTAACGACCAACAGAAGCGAGGTCATAACGCTTTGGATCGAAGAAGCGAGAGATCAACAGGCTCTTCGCGTTCTCGACTGTTGGCGGCTCACCTGGACGAAGGCGCTCATAGATTTCGATCAGCGCTTTCTCGGTAGAGTCCGTATTGTCTTTTTCCAGCGTGTTCTTGATGTACTCGTCTTCACCCAGCAAGTTGAGGATCTCGATGTCAGAACCAAAGCCCAGCGCACGCAAAAGGACCGTTACCGGGATTTTTCGCGTACGGTCGATGCGGACATAAATGACGTCTTTCGCATCGGTCTCCAACTCCAGCCATGCACCCCGGTTCGGGATTACAGTTGCTGTAAACGTCTGCTTGCCGTTTTTGTCCACTTTGGTGTTGTAATATACACTGGGGGAACGAACAAGCTGGCTGACAATGACACGCTCAGCCCCGTTAATAATGAAGGTTCCCGTTTCGGTCATGAGCGGGAAATCCCCCATGAAGACTTCTTGTTCCTTCACTTCTCCCGTCTCTTTGTTCAACAAACGTACCTTCACACGCAGAGGCGCCGCATAGGTGACGTCACGTTCTTTCGACTCGTCAACATCGTACTTCGGCTCTCCCAAGCTGTAGTCGATAAACTCCAGCACGAGATTGCCAGTGAAGTCCTGGATTGGCGAAATGTCTTGGAACATCTCACGCAGACCCTCATCAAGGAACCATTGGTAGGACTTTTGCTGAATCTCGATGAGATTTGGAAGGCCCAGCACTTCGTTAATACGTGAATACGTACGACGCTGGCGGTGTCGGCCACTTTGAATCACTTTACCTGCCAACTTATTCACCCCTCAGGTTGTGTTTTCACACATAGAAACTTGGCATTCAATCAGCTTAAATCGCAGACGAATGCCTCAAATAGAAAAATGGGTTAAACCAGTAAGACCATTTTTAACCCAGAGAAACTCTATTTTAAAAGAATTCCCATGTTTTTACTCGAACATTCCTCCCAAAGGAAAAAAGAAGAAAATGCTTGACAGACAGGGAATTACTGAAAAATAGACATTTATCCCATATTGACATTTTATAATGCTACCACAATGAAATATACGCGTCAAGAAAACTTTTCTAAGAACTGAATCTTGACTATTTCACTGCCCGAAAAATGGAGTAGCCTTTGGAACGGTCTACTTCTTCTACTTCCCGATACGTTTCTTGCAGTTTCTTTAATGCTGACGGGGCACCCTGCTTTTTCTGGATGACCACCCACATCTCTCCGCCTTCAGCAAGCAGCTCGTATCCTTCGGTAAAGATCCGATGCACAATCTCCTTACCTGCGCGAATCGGTGGGTTGGTCAAGATGACATCAAACGTTTCGCCTTGTACCTCGCTGTAAACATCACTTACGCGGATATCGACATTTTTGATGCCGTTGCCTTCTGCATTTCGCCGAGCCAAATGAACGGCACGCTCATTTACATCAATCATGGTCACTTTGCCTTGCGCAGCGAGTTTTGCAGCAGTCAAGCCGATGGGCCCATAACCACAACCCACATCGAGCACGCGCGCATGGGGAGCCACTTTCATATTTTCAATGAGCAGGACACTCCCGAAGTCAATCCGATCTCGGGAAAAGACACCCGCATCCGTATAAAAGCGAAGCTCATACCCTCGTAGTAGAAAAGAAAATTGCTGTTCGTCATGCGCAGCACCTGGTCGACTGGTGTAGTAGTGATCTGACACTTGTGTGATCCACCTTTCTTCATCCATACAAAAGCAAATGGTGCCGGACAGGAATGCAGGATTCCTATCTGTACAGAAAATCCCCCTGCCGCAGGCAAGGGGATTTCCATTGGGAAGCTAACTTACTTTACTTCTACTTGTGCGCCAGCTTCTTCGAGTTTCGCTTTGAGAGCTTCTGCTTCGTCTTTGGAAACGCCCTCTTTGAGTGTTTTTGGAGCGTTGTCTACCAGGTCTTTTGCTTCTTTCAGACCCAGACCAGTCAGTTCGCGAACAACTTTGATTACGTTGATTTTGGAAGCGCCGCCGCTTACCAGGTTTACAGTGAATTCAGTTTGCTCAGCAGCAGCTTCAGCAGCGCCACCAGCAACTACAGCTACAGGAGCTGCAGCAGTAACACCGAATTCGTCTTCAATTGCTTTTACCAGATCGTTCAGTTCGAGAACGGACATGCCTTTGATGGCTTCCAAGATTTGCTCTTTAGACATTTTGAAATCCTCCCATTCAAGGAAAAGTTTTTAGTTGTTACTAGCCGATCAGACGATTACGCGCCTTGACCTTCTTTTTGTTCTGCCACTGCTTTGACTGCCAGTGCAACGTTGCGCATTGGAGCTTGCAGGACGGAGAGAAGCATGGAAAGGAGACCTTCGCGGGATGGTAGGGAAGCCAGTGCTTTGATTTGTTCAGCACCAACAACTTTACCTTCGATTACGCCACCTTTGATTTCCAGCTTGTCGTTTTTCTTCGCGAATTCAGCAATGATCTTCGCTGGAGCGATGATATCATCTTTGGAGAACGCCAAAGCGTTCGGGCCAGTCAGATATTGATCCAGTTCAGTCAGGCTTTCCTTCTCAGTAGCCAAGCGAGTCAGGGAGTTTTTCAACACCTGGAACTCAACACCTGCTTCACGCAATTGTTTGCGGAGCTCAGTAACTTGGGCTACAGTCAGACCGCGGTAGTCAGCCACTACTGTGGTTTGGCTATCACGCAATTTGCCAGCGATTTCGTTGATCGCTTGTACTTTCTCTTCACGAATAACGGTTGGACGAATTTCTGCCATTGTTTACACCTCCCGTGCTCTATCCTAGAAAATGAAGAATGCCCTCGCAGACATTCACGAGGGCATAATGCTATATCGTCAAAGGAAAGCGTCGTTTCCTCTTTCGTACATTACACGCCTCGGAGGGATATTAAGCTCAGCTCTCGCGAACCTCGCACCTTCTGTCTACGGCATATTCTTTTCATCAACAGGCACTATCGTATCAACTTCCCAAAAGGAAGTCAAGTGTCATTATTTCACAGCAACGCGTACACCAGGACCCATAGTGGAGCTCAGTGTTACATTTTTCATGTAAATGCCTTTTGCTGCAGCTGGTTTTGCACGGTTCAGTGCTTCAGTCAACGCAGCCAGGTTTTCAACCAATTTCTCACCATCGAAGGATGCTTTACCGATCGGAGCGTGGATGTTACCTGCTTTGTCAACGCGGTACTCAATTTTACCAGCTTTGATTTCGTTAACCGCTTTTGTTACGTCGAAAGTAACAGTACCGGTTTTAGGGTTTGGCATCAGGCCTTTTGGACCGAGTACACGACCCAATTTACCTACTTCACCCATCATATCTGGAGTAGCTACTACGACGTCAAAGTCGAACCAGCCACCTTGAATTTTTGCGATCATGTCAGCATCGCCTACGAAGTCTGCGCCAGCTGCTTCTGCATCTTTCGCTTTTTCGCCTTTAGCGAATACCAGAACACGTTGAACTTTACCAGTACCGTGTGGCAGTACAACTGCACCACGGATTTGTTGGTCAGCACGCTTAGGGTCTACACCCAGACGGAATGCTGCTTCAACAGTTTCATCGAATTTAGCAGTAGCTGCTTTTTTAACCAGCTCAATACCTTCTGCTACTTCGTAAACTTTGTTTTTATCAACGAGCTTTACAGCCTCTTGATATTTCTTACCTTTTTTGGCCATTTTTTAAATCTCCCTTCAATGTGGTCGTAGCGGTTAATCCTCCCACAGACAGGGGGCACAACGTCTGTGCCCCCTTGCACCAAGACAATTAGTCTTCGATAACGATGCCCATAGAACGAGCTGTACCTTCCACCATGCGCATAGCCGCTTCCACGGATGCAGCATTCAGGTCAGGACGCTTCAGTTCAGCGATTTCACGAACTTTGTCGCGTTTCAGCGTAGCAACTTTTGTTTTGTTTGGTACGCCGGAACCGGACTCGATGCCAGCAGCTTTTTTCAACAGAACAGCAGCTGGTGGAGTCTTCGTGATGAAAGTGAAAGAACGATCTTCAAATACGGTGATTTCCACCGGAATGATCATGCCTGCTTCGCTTTCAGTGCGAGCGTTGAATTCTTTACAGAATCCCATGATGTTTACACCAGCTTGACCGAGAGCCGGACCTACTGGAGGTGCAGGATTCGCTTTACCTGCTGGGATTTGCAATTTGATTACGCGGATAACCTTCTTAGCCACGTAAGACACCTCCTTACTTCACATGTGGTTATTACGGGGGAATGCCCCCTCCCACTGTTTGGTGAAAGCCATAATGACTTTCGATCTATAGTGAGAGTGCAAGAAACCCCAAAATATTGTGGTGGGATTGTAAAAACAAAATGAAATGTACCACATAGCGCGATACTTTTCAAGTTGAATCCTAATCCAATTTCTGAACTTGTGTAAAGTCTAGCTCTACCGGTGTTTCGCGACCGAAGATGTCCACCAATACGCGGACCTTCTGCCTGTCCGGGTGAATCTCGATAATCTCCCCGGTGCGATTGGAAAACGGACCATCTGTGACGCGCACCATATCGCGGAGAGCAAAATCGACTCTGATCTTGGGAATTTCGATTCCCATTTGTTTGAGAATCGTATCGGCCTCTTCAGGACGCAGCGCTGTCGGCTTGGAACCGGCGCCCGTGGATCCGACAAAGCCGGTAACCCCAGGAGTGTTACGCACGACATACCAAGAATCGTCCGTCATCACCATTTCAACAAGGACGTATCCAGGAAACACTTTTTTCGTGACGACACGCTTTTTACCATCCTTGGTCTCCACCTCTTCTTCAGTGGGGACAAGAACGCGAAAGATCTTGTCTTCCATGCCCATCGACTCGAGTCGCTTCTCTAGATTGGTTTTAACCTTGTTTTCGTAACCTGAGTACGTATGAAGTACATACCATGCTTTTTCCATATCCAACAGGACGATTACCGTCCGTCCCTCCTAAGACTAGCAAAATTACTTTCCTAGAATCAAATCGATCAAGCGCGAGATACCCAAATCAACGACGAAGAAGAATATCGCCAGCAGCACAACAGTAACCATAACTACCAGTGTGTAGGTCGTTAACTCTTTACGGTTGGGCCAACGAACTTTCTTCAGTTCGGACATTACGTCGCCAAAAAATCCACCGGTTCGGCGAAAACTGGCTCCGATTCGTGCTAAAAAACCCACTTTGCCACCCCCAGACTTCGTCGCGTCAACCATTACTTCGTCTCGCGATGAAGGGTTTGCTTCTTGTCACGGGAGCAATACTTTTTCAGTTCAACACGCTCAGTTGTGGTGCGTTTGTTCTTTGTGGAGATATAGTTACGCTCGCCACACTCAGTGCACGCCAACGTGATGTTTACTCGCATTTATTGCCACCTCCATCTCATTTCAAACCTGCTATTAGTTAAAAGTAAACCCGATGATTAATAGTACGGGAAAACCGCTACTTTTTCCTGACCATTTCACCAAAGCAACCATAGAACAAGAGAGACAAGAGTCTATGGCTACCTAAACAAATTTATCACACCCAAAAACTCATGTCAACAAAACGGCTTGACAAAGTGAAAACATTTTGTTCCATCAAAAGACCAGATTTTCCCTTGACTGTCAAGGGATGCGCCCACTGATATTTCATGAAATGAAAGAAAAGAGAGATTCTCTGATTTACAGATGAATCTCTCTTCCTTCCAAATATCGCTCTAGTTTGCGCTTAACTCGCTGCAGAGCGTTATCGATCGATTTTACGTGACGCTTCAGCTCGACTGCGATCTGCTGGTACGATCTCCCGTCCAGATAGAGCATCAATACCTGCCGTTCCAGATCGCTTAAAATCTCGCTCATTTTCCCTTCGATATCATCAAACTCTTCGCGATTGATGAACAATTCCTCGGGATCCGTTACCTTGGTTCCTGAAATGACATCCAGCAGGGTGCGGTCAGAGTCCTCATCGTAGATAGGTTTATCCAGCGATACGTAGGAGTTGAGCGGGATATGCTTTTGTCTGGTAGCCGTCTTTATCGCTGTAATAATCTGCCTGGTGATGCATAGCTCGGCAAATGCCTTGAAAGAAGTGAGCTTGTCCCCTCGGAAGTCGCGAATAGACTTGTACAGGCCAATCATGCCTTCCTGTACGATATCCTCGCGGTCAGCCCCAATAAGAAAATAGGATCTCGCTTTGGCGCGCACGAAGTTTTTGTACTTGTTAATCAAGTACTCCAAGGCTTCGGCGTGATTATCGCGAACCAGGTCGACAACTTCTTCGTCGGTCATTAGTTCATATTGGGCATGCATTAGCTCCTTGAGGTCAACACTCACAAATGATCCCTCCGCCAACCGGTTTCTCCATAGATAGCGTTATTATACATGTGCCGTAAAAAAGCGTCAACCGAATCCAAGTTATTCCCTTCTCCATTTTTCGAATATTTTCGCTATTTCATCATTCAGCAAAATGCGTTTGGAGAAGCGTTCTTCCTTGGTTTGATCGACCTGCTGCTTGATCTCTTTGCCTGCTACTTCCATGTCCAGCAATAACTCCCGTGCCGATTTGCGCAAAGCCCCCTGACCAAATATGACACGCTGCGAGGTATAGTCAGAGGTTGCTACATAAATTTGCCGATTTTTTTGCTGAAATTCGGAGACGAGCTGCTCGATTTTTTCGTCAGCTGTCTCCTTTTTCTTGGTGAAGTAGATTTCCACTTTGTAGTCTTCGATTTGACGTCCGATTCCCGGCACATTGTACGCGTCAAACACTATGATGACTTTCATGCCGGTAAAGCTCTGGTATTCCGCCATTTTGGAAACCAGCAGATCGCGAGCCTCGTCCATTCGATCCTGATCTTTCAAGGCTCGCAGGTCCGGCCAGGCACCGATGATATTGTAACCATCCACGATCAACAGTTGCTTGGCTTTCTTTTTGGCCATATTATTTCACCCGCGTCGGTAATGGACTCCGGGAGCGATAGACTTCATACATCAAGAGAGCGGCTGCCACAGAGGCATTCAGCGAGGTCACATTGCCCGCCATAGGAAGGCTGTACAGAAAGTCACAGTTTTCCCGCACCAAACGGCTGATGCCTTTTCCTTCACTGCCTATCACGATCGCGAGTGGCATCGTGTAATCGCCTTGACGGAAATCCTGTTTGGCACTCGCATCTGTGCCTGCAATCCAGACACCGCGTTCTTTCAGCTCTTCCATCGTACGAACCAGATTCGTTACCCTGGCAACCGGAACGTAGTTGATCGCGCCCGCTGACGCTTTCGCCACAGTTGCTGTCAGGCTTACCGAGCGCCTTTTCGGAATGATGACACCATGCGCGCCTACTGCATCTGCCGTACGCATGATGGAGCCGAGATTGTGCGGATCCTCCAGCTCGTCCAGCAGCAGAATAAATGGCGGCTGGTTCTTCTCTTCCGCCCGTTTCAAAATGTCGTCTACTTCCACGTAATCATACGCAGCAACAGAAGCCACTACACCCTGGTGGTTATCTGTAGAAACAAGCTGATCCAGCTTTTTGCGATTGGCTGTCGTCACGATCACACCTTGCTCCTTTGCCAGCGCAAAGACAGGTGCCATCAGGTTCTTGTTCGTGCCCTCCGCAATCCAAATCTTATTGATCGTGCGCCCTGACCGGAGCGCCTCGATCACCGGGTTTTTCCCGAGAATCCACTCTTCACTCATCGTTATTCTCCTTCCACAATCGCAAAAGCCTGTTGCATGATTTCAGCGATCCGCTCTTCTTTTCCGTTCAGATACAAATACCCGATGAGCGCTTCAAATGCTGTCGCATGTCGATAATCAATAATATCCGCATTTTTCGCGGTAGACCCGGACTTGGCATTTCGTCCCCGCTTCACGACGTTTACCTCGTCTTCCGGCAAAGTAGGCAGCAGGGTCAACAAAATGTTCGCCTGCGCCTTTGCCGAAACGTAACGGTTTGCCGTTTTGTGGAGCAGATTTGGTTTCACCAGCCCCTTGGCAATCAAATGATACCTCACACAGTGGGCATACGTAGCGTCTCCGAGGAAAGCCAGCACGAGCGGATTCGTCTGATTCGGGTCTCGGGTCAATTCTTCTTTTTGCATTTCGTCTCTTCGGCCCCTTATTTTCGGCGCCAGCGAACACCCTGTGGAGTGTCTTCCAGCACGATTCCTTTTGCAGCCAGCAGATCGCGAATTTCGTCGGAACGCGCAAAATTACGGGCCCTGCGAGCTTCTGTCCGCTCCTCGATCAAAGCGTCGATCTCACTGTCCAGCAGGTCTTCTTCCTGCTCCAGGATCAAACCGAGCACCCCTGTCAGTTCCACGAGCAGATCCTTGTACGCCTGAATTTCCGTCTTCCCAACATTCTCCTGGCGCATGTACAGGTTTGCTTCTTTGACCACATCAAACAGTACCGTGATGGCGTTGGCTGTATTCAGATCGTCGTCCATTTCTGTAATGAACCGCTCTCGCAGCTCGCCGATGATCCGTGCTTGCTCTTCTGCCTGACCGTTCGGCTCCTCGTCTCGCGCCAAGTCCAGGCGGTAGCTTAAGTTGTTGTAGGCTGTCTTGATTCGTTCCAGTCCATTGGAGGCTTGCTCCAGCAGGTCATCGCTGAAATTGATCGGGTTGCGATAATGACCCAGCAGCATGAAAAAGCGAATTAGCTGACCGCCAAACTTTTGCACCAAATCTCTCGCCAGCAGGAAGTTCCCCAGTGATTTGGACATTTTTTCGTTGTTGATATTCAGCATGCCGTTGTGCAGCCAGTAGCGAGCAAATACCTTGCCAGTAAAGCATTCAGACTGCGCAATTTCGTTCTCATGGTGCGGGAACACCAGATCCGTACCACCGGCATGAATATCGATTTCTTCCCCAAGAAACTTCAGTGCCATCGCCGAGCATTCGATATGCCAGCCTGGGCGGCCTTCTCCCCAAGGGCTGCTCCAAGCCACTTCACCTGGCTTCGCGGCTTTCCACAGGGCGAAATCGAGAGGATGCTCTTTCTTCTCGTTGATTTCCACACGGGCACCTGCCTGCAAGTCATCCAGCGGCTGATGTGACAGCTTGCCGTATTCACGAAAACGGCCAGTGCGGAAATAGACGTCCCCTTCACTTTCGTAGGCAAATCCTTTTTCAATCAGACCTTCGACAAAAGTAATGATTTCCGGAATCGTCTGCATGACGCGCGGTTGAATATCCGGCGGCAATACGTTGAGCGAACGCAGGTCTTCGTTAAAGGCATCTGTAAAGCGGTCCGCCACTTCCTTGACCGTCGTCCCTTCCTCGTTTGCCACGCGAATCAGTTTGTCGTCCACATCCGTAATGTTTTGCACGAAAGTCACTTCGTAGCCGCGGTACTTCAAATAACGGCGAAGCGTATCAAACACGATCGCTGGGCGGGAGTTTCCGATGTGGATGTAGTTGTACACGGTAGGACCGCACACATACATCTTTACCTTTCCCGGCTCGATTGTGACGAACGGTTCTTTTCGCCTGGTCAATGTATTAGTCAACTGAATGCTCATGATTCTTTTTATCCTCCCTCAAATGATCCAATTCCTTGCGCAAGTGATCAATTTCCCGTTGCATTTGACGGATCGTATCTGCCACTGGGTCAGGCAGATTCACGTGGTCCAAATCGCATTTTACGCGTTTGCCATCCTGGATGACAATGCGCGCCTTGATCCCTACTACCGTCGAGTTAGGCGGCACTTCCTGCAAGACGACAGCGCCTGCCCCTATCTTTGAATTATCGCCAATCTTGAAGGAACCCAACACCTTTGCTCCTGTCGCGATGATGACATCATTGCCAATAGTCGGATGCCGCTTTCCTTTTTCTTTTCCCGTCCCCCCCAAGGTCACACCCTGGTAGATCGTCACGTTATCGCCAATCTCACACGTTTCCCCAATTACGACACCCATTCCGTGGTCGATAAACAACCCTCTGCCGATTCTCGCACCCGGATGAATCTCAATCCCCGTAAAAAACCGGAATAACTGAGAAACAGCGCGAGCCAATGTACACCACTCCGCCTTCCACAGCTTGTGGGCAATCCGGTGCCCCCATATCGCGTGCAAACCGGAATAGGTCATGACAACCTCCAGAGTACTGCGCGCTGCCGGGTCTCGTTCAAATACAACTTGAATGTCGTCTTTTAATTGTGCAAACACTGGGTGGCACCTCCCGCCTCATTTTCTTTCTGTAAAATAAAAAACGTCCCTGTCCCTCAATCAAAAGGGACAGAGACGGCTTTTTACCGTGGTTCCACTCTGCTTACGATCGTTCGCCCCCCATCGGTGCACAGCGATCGCGCTCATAAGCCCGATAACGGCGGGCTGCCGAATCACCTACTGATGCCCATCAGGAAACAGGCACGTTCAGCTCATTGCTCCCAGGTGCATTTCCAGACGGGACACATCGGGCGGCTCTCACCTTTCCACCCTCTCTGTAGATGTGTCTGACGCCGTACTTCTCCTGGTCGTCGCATCCTTTTATCAATCAGGCAATCGTAAATTTATCGCCCGTTTGCAATCACTTGATTGGTGCGGGCCAGCACTTTGTCACGGCCCAACAGATACAGCGTTTCTGCGAGATCACGTCCGTGCGCCTGCCCTGTAGCCGCTACACGAACCGGCATGAACAACGCCTTGCCTTTGTGTCCCGTTTCCTTTTGAACATCCTTCAGCGCCGCTTTGATAACATCCACATTATATGCCTCTTGTGCCGATAGGTGTTTGACGAAAGAAGTCAATACCTCTGGCAGCTGCACTTCCTTCAAAACCAACATCGCCTCCTCATCGTACACCACTTCGTCGAGGAAGAAAAGAGCTGCGAGCGGAACGATTTGCGCGCAGTACGACATTTGCTCCTGATACAGCCCCACGATGCTGCGAACCCAATCTCTTTTGGCATCGGACAGGTTTTCTTCGATAAATCCTGCTTTTTGCAGATGCGGCACACACATATCTGTGATCAGATCCAATGGCTGACGCTTCAGATAGAAGTTGTTCATCCAGTTCATTTTAGTTGCATCGAATACAGCTGGGGACTTGTTCACGCGATCCATCGAGAACAGCTTGATGAGATCATCGATGAGGAAGATCTCTTCTTCGCCGCCCGGAGACCAGCCCAAGAGCACGAGGAAGTTCACAATCGCTTCCGGCAAGAAGCCCAGATCACGGTATTGCTCGATGAACTGGAGAATGCTCTCGTCGCGCTTGGACATCTTTTTGCCTTCTTGGTTCAGAATCAAAGCCAAGTGAGCAAATTGTGGCGGCTCCCAACCAAACGCCTCATAAATCATCAGCTGACGCGGGGTGTTGGAAAGATGCTCTTCCCCACGAATGACATGGCTGATCTTCATCAGGTAGTCGTCGATGACCACCGCGAAGTTATAGGTAGGGATTCCGTCGGGACGGCAAATGACGAAATCGCCCATTTCGTTCGAGTTAAAAGTCACTTGTCCACGAATCATGTCATCGACCACGTACTCGCGGTCGTCCTGAACGAGGAAGTGAATGGATGGTACGCGTCCTTCTGCTTCAAATTGAGCGCGCTGCTCATCTGTAACATGACGATGCTTTTCCAGGATGCGAGGTGTTTCTCCGCGAGCGAGCTGCTCTTCGCGTTCTGCATCCAGCTCTTCTTTGGTCGCGTAGCAATAGTACGCCTTGCCTTCTGCGAGCAATTGCTCGATATAGGTACGGTAGATGTCCAGACGCTCCATTTGGCGATAAGGCCCATAAGGACCGCCAACGTCTGTACCTTCTTCCCATTTCACGCCGAGCCATTTCAGGTTTTTCATTTGCTCTTCGTCAGCATTTTCCTTGTTGCGCGTTTGGTCGGTATCTTCAATCCGAACAATGAAGGAACCGCCGTGATGTTTCGCAAACAGGTAGTTAAAAAGCGCTGTACGAGCACCGCCGATATGTAAATGCCCCGTAGGACTAGGAGCATATCGCGTACGGATTTCTTTCGCCATGGGTAGCACCATCCTTATGAATATAAACGAAAATGTTTCTAATGCCTTATGTTACACCTTGCCCCTCTACTTGACAAGCAAGCAAGCAGCCTGAGCAGCGATTCCCTCTCCACGTCCTGGAAAGCCCAGTTTTTCCGTCGTTGTCGCCTTCACGTTGACTTGCGAAGGATCTTCCGCTTCCAGCACGCGCGCTATGACTTCACGCATTTGCGGGATGTACGGAGCCATTTTGGGAGCTTGCGCAATGATCGTCGCATCGACATTCCCCAAACGATAGCCTCTCTCTTTGACCAATCCCCACACATGCTCCAGCAGCTTTACGCTATCCGCGTCCTTGAATTCGGGATCCGTATCGGGAAAGTGTCTGCCGATATCCCCTTCTCCGATCGCTCCCAGAATCGCGTCGCTGATCGCATGCAGCAGAACATCTGCATCGGAGTGTCCAAGCAACCCCTTTTCATAAGGGATCGTGACTCCTCCAATCATACATGGCCGTCCCTCTACCAACTGATGCACATCAAAGCCTTGTCCAATCCGCATGGTTTACTCTCCCTTTCTTTTCCGTAAGATCTCTTCACCTAGCCACAGATCGTCGGGCGTGGTGATTTTTATATTCTCATAGCTTCCTTGCATGATTGTCACAGGGTGACCTAGCCATTCCACGAGCATGGCGTCATCTGTTCCCATTTTGCCGGTCTCCACAGCCGCCTGATGCGCCTCTCTTAGCAAAGACATACGAAAAGCTTGTGGGGTTTGCACAGCCCACAAGCTTTCACGCGCTGGGGTCGACTCTACAATCCCAGTCGCCCCCACCACTTTTATCGTATCCTTGACTGGTACAGCCACAATCGTTGCCTGATCCTGTTGAACCTTTTTGATCAGAGCGCTGATCTGTTGGCGAGTAATGAAAGGACGGGCAGCATCGTGAACAAGCACAAAAGAGCAGTTATCAGAAAGAGCGGTCAGTCCGTTTCTCACGCTGTCCTGCCGTTCGGCACCACCTAAGGTCACCTTTACACGGATCCGCTCCCGATCAAGCCATTTCAGTACATTACTATGGTCCTCTGCACTCACAACCAGTACGATCTCATCAATCTCCCGGTGTGTAGCAAACAGGCGAACCGTATGAGCCAAAATCGGCTCCCCACCCAGAGGCAACCACAGTTTGTTTCGTTCACCGCCCATTCTTTTCCCAGAACCTGCGGCCACGATCACGACTCCTGTCCCCACTTGTTTTCCCTCTCAATCTCTCTACAATGCTTTTTCCAACAGTTTAGGCTTAGCGAAAATCATACGTCCAGCAGAAGTTTGCAGCACGCTGGTCACGAGTACATCCACTTCATTGCCGATATACTCACGTCCGCCTTCCACGACGATCATGGTGCCATCATCGAGATAAGCAACCCCTTGGCCGTGCTCCTTGCCGTCCTTGATGACTTGAACGTTCATTTCTTCACCTGGCAGGACGACCGGCTTCACCGCGTTTGCCAAATCATTGATGTTCAACACAGCGACACCTTGCAGCTCGCATACTTTGTTCAGGTTGAAGTCATTCGTCACGACTTTCCCGTTCATGACTTTCGCCAGCTTGATCAGCTTGCTGTCTACCTCAGAGACTTCTTCAAAGTCACCTTCCCAAATCTGCACTTTCACTTTCATTTCCTTTTGAATCTTGTTCAAAATATCAAGTCCACGACGTCCTCTGTTTCGTTTCAGCACGTCGGAAGAATCAGCAATATGTTGAAGTTCCTCCAGTACGAATCCTGGAATGACCAGCACGCCTTCCAAGAAGCCCGTGCGGCAGATGTCCGCAATGCGGCCATCGATGATCACGCTCGTATCGAGAATCTTGTTCTCGACGTTCGTAGTGGTGTTGCTATTGTCTTTTTTCCTATCCTTCCGACCGATAGAAAATACAGCCATAATTTCGTCCCGTTTGCGGAATCCCACTTGGAAACCCAAATAACCAAGCAAACCAGACACGACCAGTGGCAACAAATCTCCTATCACGGGAATCGGAATTTTACTGATGGGCAGGAATAATAAAAAGGCAACAATAAGACCACTAATCAACCCCATCGCTCCGAACATGACATCCACAATTGGCATCTTAACGAGCGTCTCTTCTCCCCAACGAATCACTCTCAAGATGTAGTCCAAGAGCCAGTTGGCTAAAAAGAAGAACAAGATGGCACCAAGAACCGCACCAATGTATTGCGTACCTGCGATCTCTCCAAAATTCAACAGCTGGTTTAACAATGAGAACAAGTCAGCCCCATACTGGTAGCCCAAGCCCCCACCAACCAAAACAAAAAAGATTTTTCCTATGCGGCGTACCATGCCTTCACCTCCTTTTATTAATATAGACAGAAGCCTATAAGTAAAACCCTATTTCTTTCCAAATGGTGAAAACCAATCATCACCACTTTCCCCCCAACTATAGCAAAATTTAATTTGCCATGTCAAATAGCTAAAAATTTTAACATAACTAACATTTTGCCGTCAACCTCGAACGTCCGTTTCCTTTTGATACAAATTGACAGAGGCATGGCTCCCTTCTTATAATGGCTGTAGCGTAATGTTCGAAAATTTTGACGATATTTACAGCCTAAAGCAGAGGTGAACCACATGGACAGAAGCAACTTAGATGACTTTCAAACGCAAGTCTCCGAACTCTTGATCAGGCATCGAAGCGTACTGGACGTCATGTCCAAAGTTCAGGAAACTGCATCCCGCATCAATCGATCGCTGACAAAAGCGGTCACGGAGTGCGGCTGTGTCGAAGTAGCTGCGAAGAAACAAACGTACGACTCCAGTAAAAATCTGGAGGAAAACAAATCGTATTTGGACACCCATTTCACAGGTCCCTTGTGCGAGCATTGCCGCGATGTCGTAACCGCCGAGCTGGGCAAAAACCTTTTTTACCTGGCAGCTCTCTGCAACATCACGGACATCAAGCTAGAAGACGTCCTGCAAAAGGAATCCACCCGCTTGAACACGCTCGGTGTCTTCAATCTTTCCTAGGCCTCACACTCGTATTACGAACGAACGCTCAAAAGGTTGCATGGAAAAATGCAAAACCCGCTAATGGATTAGCGGGTTTTTTCATACAGTAACAATTTATAGATTCTTAGCCAGCATAAGTGCAACTAAGGCCCCGCCAAAAGGATTGGCGGAGCCAAGTTTTCTCATCTGCTCACCTATTCGAAAGGAACGGATTCCTCTTCTTTGTTTTTTCTCTTGCGAAACTTTTTGACAAGAAAGTCAACGTTTTTTTTTATCCCGTATAAAGCGTAAAAAGCAAGCGGCAAGAACACGATTTTCGGAAACTGCTGCGGATATTTAATCGCTACAACAACGACGATCGCAATAATCACAGGGGTAATCCAGTACGCAGATTTCGGGATTCCTACTTTTTTGAAGTTCGGGTATTTGACCTTCGATACCATCAAAAAGGCGAGCAGCAGCATGCTGATGGCGAGCAGGGCCGTATTAAATACTTGGTGATACAGGGCAAGAGTCGCAAGCACGCCGCCTGCCGCCGTAATCGGCAGTCCAATGAAATAGCCAGGAACACCAGCCTGTACGTTAAAACGAGCCAACCGCAGCGCTCCACAGATCGGGAAGATCGCTGTGATCAAGATGCCAATCCAGTTAAAATCATTCAACACGACAACATACATGATAAAGGCAGGTGCTACGCCAAAGGTGATGACGTCTGACAAGGAATCCAGTTCCTTCCCAAACTCACTTTGTGCATTCAGCATCCGGGCTACACGCCCGTCCAAGCCATCAGCCAGCATCCCAATAATTACGGTAATGGCCGCATAATCGACGAATTCATCGCCTCGAAACGCCAAAATGATTGCGAGTACACCTAAAAACAAATTGCTTACGGTTAGTATGTTCGGTAACGATTTCACGAACATAGACTACCTCCTGATTTCTTTTGCGAAGGAGACGAGTATCCTGTTGACCCTGTAAGCTATCGGGTCCCCTAGGCAAATGTTGAATACAAATAATGCCTTAATCCTATTCTACTTTAAATGTGCCTGTCAATGAACACTTGCTCCTGAATCCTTTTTAGTCCATCCTTGATCGCTCTGGCACGCACCTCTCCGATCCCTTCCACTTCATCCAATTCTTCAATCGTTGCCATCATAATTCGAGGGAGATTGTGGAAGTGTCCGACAAGATTTGCAATAATCGACATCGGCAGCCGCGGGATCTTATACAGGATCCGGAATCCGCGTGGTGACACGGATTCTTCCAGCATGCTGACATTAGAAGAATACCCCAGCACTCGCAAAAATGAGCTCAATTCCAGCATTTCATCAGAGCTCAATTTCTTCATGTCTCGCAAAACGACATCGGGAGAATGTGCCGGATCTCGACAATAATCCCGAATAAGCATATGGGCCTCTTCTTCAATATTGGATACAAGCTCCTCCAGCTGCATGCTTACCAATCTTCCTTCGACTCCAAGCTCGCATATGTACTTGGAAACCTCCGATTTGATTCGCAGCACCATTTCTACCCGCTGCAGTACCGACGTTACCTCGTGAAGCGTGACCAGCTCTTCAAACTCCAGAGCCCCCAGATTCGTGAGTGTCTGATCCAGCACTGCCTTGTACTTTTCTAAAGTAGATACCGCCTGATTCGCTTTTGCCAAAATGACACTGATCTCGTTTAGCACATAGCGAAAATTCCCTTGGTACAGAGTGATGACATTTCGGCGCTGGGAAATAGCGATCACCAGATAGTTCGTCTGAATGGCTGTCCGCTGTGCCGTGCGATGACGAGTTCCTGTTTCACTTGTGGCTATCGAGGCAGGAGGAAAGAGCTGGGTATTGGCATACAGGATGCGTTTGGCGTCCTCACTTACTATAATCGCCCCATCCATCTTCGCTAATTCATACAAATGTGCTGGGGAGAAGTCACAATTGATCGAAAAACCCCCATCGACAATGTGCTTCATCTCAGGTCCATAGCCGACGACAATGAGCCCGCCCGTTTTGGCTCTCAGCACATTTTCCAGACCTTCCCGCAGCTGTGTTCCCGGAGCGACTAAGCGAAGAACATCACTGAATAGCGGATTTTTCTTTTGGTTGTCTTGCATCCGCCCTTACCCCCTTATGACCTCGTTCAAAGCCTCCCCAATGTTCGATACGCCGATCACCTGAATATCGTCAGGAGCATCCAAGCCACGAATATTCTTTTCTGGAATAATGACTCGCTTGAAGCCTAACTTGTGAGCCTCTCGCACCCGCTGTTCAATGCGAGACACACCTCGCACCTCACCAGTCAGGCCGATCTCCCCAATCACAACGTCATGAGGGTTTGTTGCATGGTCACGGAAGCTGCTTGCAATACTTACGGCAATCGCCAAGTCCACGGCAGGCTCATCCAGACGCACGCCGCCCGCCACGTTGACATACGCGTCCTGATTTTGCAGCATCATGCCCATACGCTTTTCCAAAACGGCCATAATCATCGCTACACGCTGATGATCGACGCCTGTAGCCATTCTCCGCGGGGTCACAAAGCTCGTAGGGGCCACGAGAGCTTGCAGCTCAACTAAGACTGGGCGAGTTCCCTCCATGCTGGCCACAACAGTAGAACCAGCTACACCAAACGGACGCTCCGCCAAGAAGATCTCCGATGGATTTGCCACTTCTTCCAGTCCGCGGTCCTTCATCTCAAAAATCCCGATCTCATTTGTCGAACCAAAGCGATTTTTGACCGCTCGCAGGATACGAAACGTATTGTGGCGCTCTCCTTCGAAATAGAGCACGGCATCCACCATATGCTCAAGCATACGTGGACCTGCAATCGATCCTTCCTTGGTGACGTGTCCGACGATAAACGTTCCGATCCCTTTTCCTTTGGCAATGCGCATCAGCTGTGCAGTAGCTTCACGCACTTGGGCCACACTCCCGGCCGCTGATTGGACAGCCGGGTGGAAAACGGTCTGAATCGAGTCAATGATCAAGACATGGGGGTCTACCTGATTAATATGCTGTTCGATCAAATCCAAATCATTTTCTGCTAAAACAAACATGGGCGGAGTATTTGTCCCGAGTCGATCGGCGCGCAGCTTGATCTGTTTTGCCGACTCCTCCCCGGATACGTACAACACTTTTGCACCTTGATGCGCCAAAGCAAATGAGGTCTGCAAGAGCAGCGTTGATTTTCCAATCCCCGGATCCCCGCCGACCAAAATAAGAGAGCCAGGCACAAGTCCGCCACCCAAAACCCGGTTCAATTCCCCGATTGTCGTGTCCATGCGCGGATCTTCTTCACTGGCTACTTCCGTGAGTGGCATCGCTGCCTGTTTCTGCCCACCGCTCAAGCCTTCGTGGCGATGCGCGGTTTTGACTGTCATTTCCTCTACCATTGTATTCCAGCTGTTGCAGCCTGGACATTTCCCCATCCATTTCGGCGATTCATAGCCACATTCTTGACACGCGTATTTCGTTTTATACTTTGACATATTCGCACCCTCGTTTGGATTCTATCCTCTATTTTTATCATACTTAGAGATACAAAAAAAGAATACCTCCTGTTTCGGGAGGCATCCTTCTATTGCTATAGCTGCTTACAGCTTTGTTTTTTCCAATCGTTTGACGACCAGCTGACCTTCCACGGCATCGATGTTGACGGTATCGCCTTTGCTGATATTGCCTTTCAGCAGCTCTTCAGACAATCTGTCCTCGATATGGCGCTGAATAGCTCTACGCAGCGGACGTGCACCGTAGGCTGGATCGAAGCCCTCTTTGGCCAATACTTTTTTGGCATCTTCGGTCAATTGGAAATCAATGCTCTGTTCTTTCAAGCGTTTGCGGAGCTCATCCGTCATGAGGGATACGATTTGCTCGATGTGCTCCTGCTCCAAGGAATGGAACACGATGACTTCATCGATGCGGTTTAGGAATTCAGGACGGAAGCTCTTTTTCAGCTCATCCATCACTTTATCCTTCATATCCTGATACTTTCTTTCCGTATCGCCTGTGGTAAAGCCCAGCGTGGTGTTTTTCTTGATCATGCTGGCTCCTACGTTGGAGGTCATGATGACGACCGTATTGCGGAAATCAACCGTGCGTCCTTTGGAATCCGTCAAACGCCCATCATCCAGTACCTGCAGCAAGATGTTGAATACGTCAGGATGCGCTTTTTCGATCTCATCCAGCAGAATTACGGAGTACGGTTTGCGGCGTACTTTTTCCGTCAGCTGTCCACCCTCATCGTAACCGACGTACCCTGGAGGGGCACCGACCAGACGAGCTGTAGAATGCTTCTCCATATACTCGGACATGTCGACGCGGATCATGGCATCTTCATCGCCAAAGAGCGTTTCGGCTACCGCACGCGCCAGTTCCGTTTTCCCTACACCGGTAGGGCCGAGGAAAATAAACGAGCCTACAGGGCGCTTCGGATCCTTGAGACCTGCACGCGCACGGCGAACCGCACGGGAGATGGATTTGACTGCTTCGTCTTGCCCAATAACACGACTGTGCAGAATTTCCTCCATTTTCAGCAGGCGCTCTGCTTCCTCTTCCTTCAGCTTGAGAACAGGGATACCCGTCCAGCTAGCTACGACCTGAGCAATATCTTCAGGCGTTACTTCCATGTTCAACTGGCCTTGGCGTTCTTTCCAGTCTTTTTTCGTTTTATCCAGCTCTTCGCGCAGCTTTTGTTCCTGATCACGCAAAGCGGCTGCCTCTTCGAACTCCTGAGACTGCACAGCGGCATCCTTTTCCTTGCGCACTTCTTCCAGACGGCCTTCCAGTTCCTTGAGATTTGGTGGAACGGTAAAGGACTGCAAGCGTACTTTGGAGGCAGCCTCGTCAACCAGGTCGATCGCTTTGTCAGGCAGGAAACGATCTGTGATGTATCGGTCAGACAGCTTCACTGCCTGTTCAATGGCTTCATCTGTAATTTTTACGCGGTGATGGGCTTCGTAGCGATCACGCAGACCATGCAGAATCTTGACCGCGTCCTCCGCTGTCGGCTCATCTACCTGAATCGGTTGGAAACGGCGCTCCAGCGCAGCATCCTTTTCGATGTATTTGCGGTATTCATCCAGCGTAGTTGCCCCTACGCACTGCAATTCTCCGCGAGCGAGAGCCGGCTTGAGAATATTGGAAGCGTCGATGGCACCTTCTGCTCCACCTGCACCGATCAGGGTATGCAATTCGTCAATGAACAAAATGATATTCCCTGCCTGGCGAATTTCATCCATGATCTTTTTCAGGCGGTCCTCAAATTCACCGCGATACTTCGTTCCCGCAACGACGGTACCCATATCGAGTGTCATAACGCGCTTGTCACGCAATGTCTCGGGAATCTCGTTGTTCACGATCTTTTGTGCCAAGCCTTCCGCGATTGCCGTCTTCCCTACACCCGGTTCCCCGATGAGAACTGGGTTGTTCTTGGTTCGTCTGCTCAGTACCTGAATCACGCGCTCAATTTCCTTTTGACGACCGATCACAGGATCCAGTCCGCCATCGCGTGCGATAGCTGTCAAATCGCGTGCTAAGCCATCCAGCGTAGGCGTATTCGCTGCCGGATTGCCACCGGAGGGCTGATGGGAAGCCATCATCTCCGAGCTGCCTAGAAGCTGCAGCACTTGCTGACGCGCTTTGTTCAGGCTGACGCCCAAATTATTCATGATTCTAGCCGCAATGCCTTCCCCTTCACGGATCAGACCAAGCAGGATATGCTCGGTGCCCACGTACGTATGGCCCAGCTTGCGAGCTTCATCCATGGACAACTCAATGACCTTTTTGGCGCGAGGTGTATAGTTTGGCGTGTAATTACTGCCGGACTGCTCCGTACCGCGTCCGATCAACGATTCCACTTCACTTTGGATTTTATCGAGACCAAGTCCCAGCGATTGAAGAGCTTTCGCTGCAATCCCTTCACCTTCCCGAATCAAACCCAGCAGTACGTGCTCTGTCCCAATATCTTTGTGACCGAGACGCACTGCTTCTTCTAGGGCAAGCGCCAATACTTTTTGTGCTCGTTCCGTAAAACGTCCAAACATCATATCGTACACCTCCAAGGTAACCGTGTTTATTCTCTATGGGTTAACTGTTGCGTGTTGCTGTTGCTTTGATCAGCCGCTGTGCTCCTGTCTGTCCGTTATGCGCTCCCGTATTAATCGGGCTCTGCGTTCATCACGCTGATCAGGGGTTAGCTTTTGACCGGCGTGCTGCTGCAGGAATCCCGGCTGGGTCGTGACAAGCAGTTCATTTAGCACTAATGGCGATACGTCTGGAATCACTCCCAGGTCAATACCTAAACGAACATCGGATAGGCGCTGGGCTGCTTCCTTGGATTCCACCGTGCGTGCGTACATCAGGATGCCGTACGAACGGAAAATGCGATCCTCCAGGGATACACGGGTATGCTCAAGTAAGTATGTTCGTGCCACGCGCTCTTGTTCAATAATCTGTCTCGCTACTCCGTACAGGTTGGAGAGGATGTCAGACTCCGACATTCCCAGCGTCACCTGATTGGATAATTGAAACAGGTTTCCTAAAGCTTCGCTGCCTTCCCCATAAATTCCTCGTACCACCAGACCAACTTGATTAATTGCTTGTAAAATTCGGCTGATCTGCTGGGTCATCACCAAGGCGGGGAGGTGGAGCATGACGGAGGCGCGAATCCCCGTACCGACGTTTGTCGGGCAGCTCGTTAAGTATCCTCTGGTCTCATCAAAAGCGTAGTTCAAATTCTTCTCGAAAATATCATCTATTTTGGTCCCGATTTCCCAGGCTTCGTTTAAACGAAATCCCGGCAACAGAACTTGAATCCGAATATGATCCTCTTCATTTACCATGATGCTGACGGACTCATCTGTGCTAAGCAGCACAGCACCCTTCCGAGACTCCTCGGCCAGATGCGGACTGATCAGATGCTTCTCCACCAGTACCCGTTTTTCCAGCGGGTTAACCTGATCCATTTGAAGCACTTGCAGATGGTGTCGTTTGCGCATGGCATCCGACTCGGCTACTTCCGTTACCTTTCTTACTACTTCCTCCCCTTGGGAATCAGTCGCAAGCAACGGAAAAGGGTGCTGGCGCAGGTTACGGGCGATGCGTAACCGTGTGCTGATGACGATATCGGAATCAGGTCCTTCCCCTTTCATCCAATTGCTCCACGGGTTCTGCATAAACTGCTGTTGCGACATCCAGCTAACCTCCCCTTGTTACGATTGGGCCATCTTTTGTTCCAAAGCACGAATTCGGTCCCGCATTTCTGCAGCTTTTTCAAATTCCTCGCTCGCCACATGCGTCTGCAAGGCTTGCTTTAACTGCTCCAGCTCTTTGCGGATTTTCAGCTTGCCACCTGTTCTCTCCGGCACTTTTCCGATGTGCTGCGTATTGCCATGAATCCGTCTGAACAGGGGATCCAGTCGATCTCCTAGGAAGGTGTAGCAATCGCTGCAGCCAAAGCGCCCACTCTTGCTGAATTGGGCATAGGTGAGTCCGCAGGTTTCACACCGGAGTGGTTTGTTTGTAGTCGACTCCTTCATGCCTTTTTGCATCGGGTCGAATTTTAGAAGTCCGGAAAGGAGATTGTTGATGCTGAAATTGTGAAAGCCGGTAAAGACGTCCCCTTTTTCCTGAGCACAGTGCTCACAAATATGGTATTCGGTTTTTTCGCCATTGACGATTTTCGTCAGATGAAGTGTCGCCGGTCGTTTTCCGCATTCCTCACAGTTCATCACATCATCCCTCCTAGCACGTGTTTCGTTTACTTCAGCAAAATAGCTGCGATCATTTGCTTTAAAATATTTGCCCGCAAACGATCTCGCAATTCCGTATCCACGGTTAAGACAGATCGGGAAGTGGCAATTTTCATCAGGGTAGCTTCCCTTAGATTGACCAAGCCTTCCTCTAACAAGCGCTCTACGATAGCATTTCCCACACTTTGTGTGATAGCCTCTCCAATCAGCTCCTCGGTCAAAAGTTCCTGCAAGCGCGCTTTGCTGACGATCTGCACTTTGCGAATACGGATGTATCCACCGCCGCCACGCTTGCTTTCCACAATATACCCTTTTTGAACGGTAAATCGGGTATTGATGACGTAGTTGATCTGAGACGGAACACATTGAAAAAGGTCGGCTAGCTCACTACGCTGAATCTCGATCAAACCATTGGGACTCTCCGTTATGATGCTTTTCAAGTGATGTTCAATGATGTCAGAGATGTTACGCAAGTCATCGCCTCCTCTTCTCGTTGTGTTTGACTATTGACTTTGACTATCTTTGACTTTAATTATAATGGGTTTACTTGACGCTTGCAAGTGGTGAATACACTTTCTATTGTGGGCAAAATGGGGACGCTTGAAACCATACAAAAAAACCACTCCGCATCGGAATGGTTTATGTTTGACTTTGCCTGACGGTGTCGAGTTCTGGCAAATGATCAAGGATTTGGGGGAATTTTGTGATGATCACATCGGCTCCATCCAGTTCACCTGGATTGGCAAAGCCAAAGTCGCAGCCGATAGTAAAAAGTCCATTTGACGTACCCGCTTCTACATCCGAGTGACGATCTCCGACCATAACCGCTTTTTGCACCTGATAATCGGTAATCAATTTTGCCACCAGATCGTTTTTGGAACGTGTACGGAAACGCCCTGCCGAATACAGATCTGTCAAAAATGGCTTTAATCCGTACTCTTCACAAAGAGCATCAATGTACTCCTCCTGCCCATTGCTTGCAATAAACAGCGCTACGCCTTTCGCATGCAGATCACGGAGGGTTTCGAACACGCCTGGGTACAGATCCGTTACTCTCTCGTGAATGAGTTGAATTTCATTTTTTATCAAAAACGTATCTGCTGCTTGAATCGCCTCTTCACTCGCACCTGGCAGCAGTTTTTTCCATACTTGATCAATCGTCATGCCTAAAATATTGATGAGCTCACTTTTGTCTGGCGTAGGTCCGTCCCACAAACCGTTTTGTCGTAGCTGCTCGAACGTTCGCTGAAAGGCAGGTGTCGAGAGCCTTTCGGTTTGCAGCAAGGTTCCATCCATATCAAACAGGACCGCATAGGGGATGCTCATGTTTTCCTCCTCATCCTTCTGATCATGTGCACGAGCTCATCGATTCATGGGATCTGCTCGTCTTGCTCCAGCATTTTCATATCGTCGCGAATGAATTCAGCTATCCGCTGAGCAGCATCCGGCTTCGATATCTTATGTGCCATTCTTTTCATGTAATCCACTTTGGAAGGACTGTGCAATAGCTCTTCAATAAAGTAAATGAGCTGCTCGGACAAGTTCGCGTGGACTGCGCAACCGTTATTTAACAGGAAGTGGCTGTTGCGCTCTTCCTGCCCTGGCAGCGGGTTGTAGATGATCATCGGAACCCGTTTGCTCATTACTTCCGCCGAAGTCAGTCCACCCGATTTTGTTACGATCAGGTCTGCCGTCTCCAAATATTCGTGAAAGTTGTTTACAAACTTTAGGGGGACTACCTCATGACGATAGGTTCGATTTGTGACCTTTCGATACAGCTTATCATTGGTACCAGTCAAAATAAAGGCTTTAATCGGAAGATCGATTTCTTCCAAGCCGTCGAGGACTTTTTCCATGGAGCCTAGCCCCAAGCCACCGCCTGAGAGAATAATGCTCTTTTGCTCCGGGCTCAGCTTCAGCTTATTTCGGATCTGTTCCGTGTCCAAGGGTAATCGAAACTTGCGCATGATCGGGATACCCATGGGGATGAATTTTTGATGATCCTGTCGATACAGGTCCACCAAATAGTACAGCTGCTCATGACCGATGAAATAGTAGTTAATGTGATGATTAATCCAGGACGGATGAATCGTGTAGTCCGTAATAATCGTGTATATCGGCTCTTTCCAGTCATTTCTTCCCTTTAACACCGACAGCATACAACTGGCAAACGGATGCGTGGCAATAAATGCGTCAGGCTGAACGCTGTTTATCAACTTCTTCAGCTTGTTTGCCAACAGTTTATTCATAAGTACGTTCATATCAAAAAATCTACTTTTTTCTGTATTGTGATAGATTCTCCCCCACATTTTTGGGGACAACCGCAATAAATTCATGTAGCTTTCCAGCAAGATTTTGTGAAACGTGGGGCTGATGTACTCCAACGTATCAATGATCATCGACGTGTAGCCAGCCTCCGCCAGACTTTCTTGCATCGCTCTGGCAGCCTGATTGTGACCATTACCGATGGAAGCTGAAAAGATCAGGATTTTCTTCATTGATTATTCTCCTTCATAAACCATGCCATGCCAACTATACCCTCTGATTAGTACCTTCTCATGTTAGTCTACCGCCTCTGCGCTCTGCAAGGGGTAACTTGTCGGTCAATCGACCTAACTTGTCGACATAAACAGCGTAAAAGGGCAATTAGAAACCTGGGTTGCACCAAACAAATCGTGCAGCTTTATGTAAAACAGAAAAGCCCCTTTACCCATTTTGGGGTAAAGAGGCACGTTTCATTCCTTCAAAACTGAATACGCATGTTTGCTAAGTATGTGT
>NZ_RHHU01000023.1:0-2109 GCF_003710965.1 Brevibacillus nitrificans
CTTCAAAACTGGATACGCATGTTTGCTAAGAGTGTGTGGATAAGTCCTCGACCGATTAGTATTCGTCAGCTCCACGTGTTACCACGCTTCCACACCGAACCTATCAACCTCATCGTCTATGAGGGGTCTTACCAGCTTGCGCTGTGGGAAGTCTCATCTTGGAGGGGGCTTCACGCTTAGATGCTTTCAGCGCTTATCCCGTCCGCACATAGCTACCCAGCTGTGCCACTGGCGTGACAACTGGTGCACCAGCGGTGCGTCCATCCCGGTCCTCTCGTACTAAGGACAGCTCTCCTCAAACTTCCTACGCCCGCGACAGATAGGGACCGAACTGTCTCACGACGTTCTGAACCCAGCTCGCGTACCGCTTTAATGGGCGAACAGCCCAACCCTTGGGACCTACTTCAGCCCCAGGATGCGATGAGCCGACATCGAGGTGCCAAACCTCCCCGTCGATGTGGACTCTTGGGGGAGATAAGCCTGTTATCCCCAGGGTAGCTTTTATCCGTTGAGCGATGGCCCTTCCATGCGGAACCACCGGATCACTAAGCCCGACTTTCGTCCCTGCTCGACTTGTAGGTCTCGCAGTCAAGCTCCCTTCTGCCTTTACACTCTACGAATGATTTCCGACCATTCTGAGGGAACCTTTGGGCGCCTCCGTTACCTTTTGGGAGGCGACCGCCCCAGTCAAACTGCCCACCTGGCATGGTCCTCTCGCCCGATAAGGGCGACGAGTTAGAAACTCCGTACATCAAGGGTGGTATCCCACCGACAGCTCCACAGAGGCTGGCGCCCCTGCTTCTCAGCTTCCCACCTATCCTGTACATGATGCACAAAGTTCCAATACCAGGCTACAGTAAAGCTCCATGGGGTCTTTCCGTCTTGTCGCGGGTAACCTGCATCTTCACAGGTATTATGATTTCACCGGGTCTCTTGCCGAGACAGCGCCCAAGTCGTTACGCCTTTCGTGCGGGTCGGAACTTACCCGACAAGGAATTTCGCTACCTTAGGACCGTTATAGTTACGGCCGCCGTTTACTGGGGCTTCGGTTCAAAGCTTCGCTTGCGCTAACCCATCCCCTTAACCTTCCAGCACCGGGCAGGCGTCAGCCCCTATACTTCGCCTTGCGGCTTCGCAGAGACCTGTGTTTTTGCTAAACAGTCGCTTGGGCCTTTTCACTGCGGCCCCCTCGGGCTATTAACCCTACCGAGGCGCCCCTTCTCCCGAAGTTACGGGGCCATTTTGCCGAGTTCCTTAGCAAGAGTTATCCCGCGCACCTTAGGATTCTCTCCTCGCCTACCTGTGTCGGTTTGCGGTACGGGCACCTTGTTCCTCGCTAGACGCTTTTCTTGGCAGTGTGAAATCAGGGACTTCGGTACTTATATTTCCCTCGCCATCACAGCTTGCCCTTACGGTGTGCGGATTTGCCTACACACCAGGCTTGCTGCTTGGACGGCCATCCAGTAGGCCGCTCACCCTATCCTCCTGCGTCACGCCATTGCTCAAGCGGAACAGAGGTGGTACAGGAATATCAACCTGTTGTCCATCGCCTACGCCTTTCGGCCTCAGCTTAGGTCCCGACTAACCCTGGGAGGACGAGCCTTCCCCAGGAACCCTTAGGCTTTCGGTGGACAAGATTCTCACTTGTCTTTTCGCTACTTACACCGGCATTCTCACTTCCAAGCGCTCCACCGCTCTTTCCAGTACGGCTTCACTGCTGCTTGGAACGCTCCCCTACCCAGTCCGTAAGGACTGCCATAGCTTCGGTGATACGTTTAGCCCCGTTACATTTTCCGCGCAGAGTCACTCGACCAGTGAGCTATTACGCACTCTTTAAATGGTGGCTGCTTCTAAGCCAACATCCTGGTTGTCTGGGCAACTCCACATCGTTTCCCACTTAACGTATACTTGGGGACCTTAGCTGATGGTCTGGGCTGTTTCCCTTTTGACGATGGATCTTAGCACTCACCGTCTGACTCCCGGACATAAGTCATTGGCATTCGGAGTTTGACTGAGTTCGGTAACCCGATGAGGGCCCCTAGCCCAATCAGTGCTCTACCTCCAAGACTCTAATTCCGAGGCTAGCCCTAAAGCTATTTCGGGGAGAAC
>NZ_RHHU01000024.1:0-102418 GCF_003710965.1 Brevibacillus nitrificans
CTTATAAATTCTTACTGTACACGAAATCCCCTTCCCATTCGGTAGGGGATTTTCATTTAGTCTTTGGGAGAAATCAGCTGCTTGCCGATCACATTCGCAGATACCGGCTTCTTGCCCACTTCACGTGCCCAGATAGACAGCTGCCCGAAATGATGGATTTGGTGGGCGATTACATGCCGTATGATTTCTCCCCAAGCGTCTGTGACGATCCCTCCGCCAGCTCTTGGATCACAAAAGGGCCTGCTCTCCATGCTGTCCTCCCACGCCATCACAAACGCCTCTACTTCTGGACGGTAATTGGCATCCAGCATGCGAACCTTTTCCAAGCTTCGGAACTGCATAAAGTCGTCCTGGATATCGGGCTTTCCCTGCAAGACACGAATCCAGCTACACTCCACGTCGATGATATGATACAGCGTATAGAGAATAGATCCCGCTCCCCCGATCCTCTCTCGAAGCAGCTCTTCCTCCGGCACGTCCTCGCACCATCGATACCATTGTTCCCGTACCATCCAGTTGTATTGAAAAAAGGTTTTCATCGGTCTTTCCTCCATGTTTTCTACCACAGAAATGTGACGAATGCATACCGTTCTACAGTCGTAAAGCCGAGCCGCTCATAGACGCGAATCGCTGCCTCATTCTCGGCAAAGACAAACAGATACACATTCGGTGATTTTTGCAGGCCGATCCGGCAAATGTCCGAAGTGATTTGCATGCCTAGCCCTCTTTTGCGATACTCCGCTGCCGTTCCGATATTGCCAATTTCGACGAAGTCATCCTCATAGACATGGAAGCCGGCCATGGCAGTCAGTTCACCCGATTGGGATGAAAGCGCGATGTGCGGCATTTCCCTCACTTCCTCGGCTCGAAAGCTCAGCATGCCAACCTTATTCGCCAGCTGTTCCACTGCTCCTCCTCTATCCTCCTCGACCAGGAAAGACTCACCTCGGGGCAAAAGCCTGTCGGCAGAGGTCAGCTTCATCAGCAGCATCGTCTTTCGCTCCAGTGCATGTGGGATTTCCAAACGAGCAACGCACGATTCCACAGCTGTGAGAACCCCTTCCCGCTGCTCGCCTTCTTTCACTTTGAGCCTCATGCGAAATTGTTCCAGCATTCCTTTCACCGAATACGAACCTGTTTCTTCTATTAGACAAAACGTGAAAGCGTGAAAGGGCATCCCTTGCAGGTACGCGCCTGCTGCCCTCCACCCTTGCTCGCTTGCTTCCGCCAGGAAAAGAGTCCGCTTTGCTCGAAGCCGTAAATTACCATAAAATAGGTAGGATTTCTCCAGCTCCAATTGTTTCAATAATTCGATTTCTTCCGCAAGATTGAGAGATTTAAACAAAAAACACTCCACCTTTCGATTCCCTATTGACGTTATTACGTTTTCACGGTTAACATGATAAAAATTCTCTAATAAAAAGAGTTCATAGGAGGAGAGAGTAGTGGCTTTTTATTACACAGAACCATCTCGGACGTTCAACGAGTTTTTGTTGCTTCCTAACCTCACCACAAAGGAATGCACGCCTCAAAACGTTGACCTTTCCACCCCCATCACCAAATTTAAAAAGGGCGAAAAGCCAGCCATTTCACTAAACATACCGTTCTCATCTGCAGTCATGCAAGCTGTATCCGACCATCACATGGCGGTGGCTTTGGCTCAATGTGGCGGTATTTCATTTATTTTCGGCTCCCAGTCGATTGAAAGCCAAGCGACTATGGTACGCAAAGCAAAAGCGTACAAGGCAGGCTTCGTTGTCAGCCGCTCCAACCTGACTCCAAGCCATACGCTCAAAGATATCCTGGAGCTAAAAGAGCAAACCGGTCACTCCACAGTAGCGATCACAGAAGATGGTTCGGCTAAAGGCAAGCTGCTCGGGATCGTAACGGGACGCGACTATCGGATCAGCCGCGACTCCCTGGATAAGCCAGTCAGCGAAATCATGACGCCATTCTCCTCCTTGATCGTCGGCAAATCGGGTCTGTCCCTCTCGGAAGCAAACGACCTGATCTGGGAACACAAGCTGAACTGTCTGCCAATCGTAGACGAGAACCAAAACCTGGACTTCCTCGTATTCCGCAAAGACTACGATTCGCGCAAAAACAACCCGCTCTCTCTTCTCGACGCAAACAAGAGCTATATCGTCGGAGCCGGGATCAATACGAAGGACTACAAGGAACGGGTACCTGCTCTGGTGGAAGCAGGAGTGGATGTCCTCGTAATCGACTCTTCCGATGGCTTTAGCGAGTGGCAGAAAGATACGGTTCAATATGTAAAAGAGAACTACGACAACGTCTACATCGGTGCAGGTAACGTCGTCGATAAAGAAGGCTTCCGCTACCTGGTAGAAGCTGGCGCGGACTTCATCAAGGTCGGGATCGGCGGCGGTTCCATTTGTATCACTCGCGAGCAAAAAGGGATTGGCCGTGGTCAAGCATCCGCAGTGATCGAAGTGGCAGCAGCTCGTGACGAGTATTTCAAAGAGACCGGCATTTACGTTCCAATTTGCTCCGATGGCGGTATCGTTCACGACTATCACGTGACGCTCGCTCTGGCGATGGGTGCTGACTTTGTCATGCTGGGCCGCTACTTCGCACGCTTTGACGAGTCTCCAACCAAAAAAGTGAAGATCGGAAACAACTTCGTAAAAGAATATTGGGGAGAAGGCTCCAACCGTGCCCGCAACTGGCAGCGTTACGACACCGGCGGCAAGCAAAGCCTGGTGTTTGAAGAAGGCGTAGACTCCTATGTTCCTTACGCGGGCAGCCTGCGTGAAAACATGGACCGCACTCTCCACAAAATCAAATCGACCATGTGCAACTGCGGTTCGCTCTCCATCACAGAGCTGCAGCAAAAAGCACGCATTACGCTCGTATCGGCAACCAGTCTCGTCGAGGGCGGCGCACATGACGTCATCCTGAAAGAAAGCAGCATGGCTGCAGAATAAGGCATTCCATTAGAAAACTTGGCTACGTCAAGCCTTTTGGCGCAGTCTTAGTTGCACTTATACTGGCTAAGAATACTATAAATTCTTACTGTATAAGAAAAGCGATCCCACACTGAGGATCGCTTTTTTCCTTTCACGAATCAGGACAGTCGATAGACGGCAAACGGCTCCCCGCGGCGATACGGCTCGCTTAGCTGGTCCAGCTGGGCAAGAGCCGCTTCATCCAGCTTGATGGAGGTGCTCAGCGCATTATCCACTAGCTGTTCTACACGCGATGCGCCTACGATGACAGATGACACAACAGGCTGATGCATCAGCCACGCTAGTGAAATCGCGCTCGCAGAGTGTCCCAGCTCTTGGGCAAGGCCGTTTACGCGCTGTCCGAAGGCGATTTTATCCTCGTTCAAGAAGCGGGTAAAGCGTGGTTCCTTTTCCGCACGCGAGCCTTCCGGGGCTGTTTCAGTCGAGGTGTACTTTCCTGTCAGGATGCCGCCAGCCAAAGGAAAATACGGGATGATCCCGACCCCTTGATCCAGGCAAGCAGGTACGAGCTCGATCTCCGGCGTACGATCGGCCAGGGAATAGCTGACCTGTGTGGACACAAATCGGTTCAGTCCCTTATTTTCACTGATCCCCAAGGCTTTGACCAGCTCCCATGCTGCGTAATTGGACGCTCCGATATAGCGTACCTTGCCTGAGCGTACCATGTCGTCTAGCGCACGTAGCGTCTCCTCCAGAGGCGTTTCAGGATCAAAGGTATGAATCTGGTACAAATCCACGTAATCCGTCCGTAGGCGCCGCAAGCTGTTCTCCAGCTCCATCTGCAAGTGGTACCGGGATGACCCCCTCTGGTTAGGACCTTCTCCACGTACCAGCCCCGCTTTCGTCGCGAGGACAACCTCGTGCCGTCTTCCCTCCAGCGCTGCTCCGATGATTCGCTCTGATTCCGAATTCGTGTAGATATTCGCTGTATCGATAAACGTAATGCCAGCCTCAATCGCCTGGTGGAGAATTCGTGTGGAGGTAGCTTCGTCTGCTCTTCCTCCAAAAGAATTCGTTCCGAGCCCCAATGCCGATACTTTCAAACCGCTGTTGCCGAGACGACGATATTGCAATCGTTTCACCCTCTTTTCTCTCTCCAAAATGTAGGTAGGATCTTCTGTTATCCTTCCATAAACGCCAGCTGTCTCCCTGCACAAATCGCATTCTTTTTGGAAAACATACCCTTAGACGTGAACTTTTCACATTGCAAAACTGTTACGTTTACGTTAATGTTATTGTTGTTGCTTGAGACTCGTGAAATGACTCAATGGGAATGGAGGGAACGCGTTGTACAAAATCGATGAAGTCGCACAAAAAACCAAACTGACCAAGAGGGCCCTCCGTTATTACGAAGAACTCGGATTGGTTTCTCCATCGGGGAGAACCGAGGGCGGCTATCGCATGTATACAGATGCAGACGTCGAGCAGATTCTTCACATCATCGACATGCGCGATTTGCTCGGAGCTTCCTTGGCTGAAATAAAGGGTATGGTCGAGCTCGGCCGTCTGTATGAGGAGCAAAGAGAATTTTACAATCAGCATTACAAAAACCGTGATCTGGATGGGCCTGAGCTGCTCAAACGGATCGAGATGCTGCAAAAGCTCGAGGATACCCTCACTCCTCAGCGCGATTTTTTACAAAACAAAATCGCACGGATGCAAGAGCTGCTCGCAGACTTCGATAACAAACTCGAAAGGATTGTCAGCAAGCGCAAAGAGCTGACTGAGAAATAAAAGGAGGAAACAACTAAGATGTCTTCAGATGCCCATTCACTCCGTACCATTTTCAAGCAGACCAAATCTGCTTATGCCGTTGCCTTTGCCTGCGTCGTCGCGTTCATGGGGATCGGTCTCGTCGACCCGATCCTCCCGGCTATTGCCAGCAAGCTGAACGCCACACCTAGTCAGGTTTCACTATTATTCACCAGCTACATGCTGATGACCGGGATTACCATGCTGGTTACCGGATGGCTGTCCAGCCGTATCGGTCCAAAACGCACCATGCTGTTCGGATTGCTCGCGATCATCCTCTTCTCCTTTTTAGGCGGGATGGCGAATTCCGTAAACGGGATTGTGTGGTTCCGCGCAGGCTGGGGATTCGGGAATGCCTTTTTTATTTCCACGGCGCTCGCCGTTATTGTCAGCGTAGCCAGCGGTGGTACGGCTTCGGCCATTGTTCTGTATGAGGCCGCTATTGGTCTTGGGATGTCAGTCGGTCCCCTGCTGGGTGGCCTGCTCGGCGGAATCAGCTGGCGCGGTCCATTCTTTGGTGTAGCCGTCCTGATGGCGATTGCTTTTTTGGCGGTATTTGTTTTGCTGAAGGACATACCAAAACCTGCGAAACGCACCTCGCTGCTCGATCCGTTCCGTGCACTGCGTTACCCGGGCCTTTTTACCATGGCTGTCACTGCTCTTTTATATAACTTCGGATTCTTTACCTTGCTCGCCTATTCGCCGTTTGTTCTGAACATGGACGAGCATAGCCTGGGACTCGTCTTCTTTTTCTGGGGTGTCCTCTTGGCGATCACTTCTGTGATTGTCGCTCCGAAATTGCAGGATCGCTTTGGATCGGTACCGACTCTGTTTGGAATGCTTTTGCTGCTGGCTATTGACCTTGCTTCCATGGGCCTTGGGGTTACTTCCCAGACAGGGCTGGTCATCGCAATCGCGATCGCAGGCGGGATTCTCGGTGTCATCAACACCATCCTGACTGCCTCTGTCATGGACGTCGCGCCAGTAGAACGGGCTGTCGCTTCTTCTGCCTACAGCTTTGTCCGATTTGTGGGTGGTGCCATCGCTCCCTGGCTTGCCGGCAAGCTTTCAGAAGTATTTACCGCCAGCATTCCCTTTTACGCAGGAGCACTTGCTGTCCTGATTAGTATGCTCGCCCTCTTTATCGGACGCCGTCATCTGACTGAACTGAAATAAAGGCCATACAAAAGGCACCTGCCTCGATGTGACTATCTGTCGCTCACATCCCGCAGGTGCCTTTTTCTCTTTTTTCTCTCTCTATACTTCTTCGATCAAACGCGCCAGCAGCGCAGCGCGGACCGCTATTTCACCCAGTTCGATCCATTCATCCGGCGAGTGCGCCAATCCTCCCTTGGAGCCGAGACCATCCAGAGTGGGGGAGCCGCATGCAGCAGCGAAGTTCCCGTCACTTACCCCGCCTGTCCCCGCTTCCTCAAGAGCGAGCCCCAATTCGTTTTGACCAATCGTTTTGGCCAGCTCAAACAAAGCTCCGGTCTCTTCCGTTCTCTCCATCGGAGGACGCCTGATGCCTCCTGTGACGTGCACGCTCGTTCCCGCAAGAGTCGGCCTAAGCTCGCGAATCACCCGTTCGATCCGCTTGGCCTCCTCCATGGAAACGATGCGCACATCGACTTGTGCCTCTGCATAATCAGCGACCACATTCGATCCGATCCCACCGCTGACCGTGCCGACATTGATCGTCGTTCCCAGGTCATAGTCGGTTAACGAATGCAGGTACTGAATCTGCCGAGACATTTCTTCAATAGCGGAAATCCCTTTCTGATGGTCGACCCCGGCATGAGCAGAGACCCCGTGTACCTGGATGGTAAAGTGAGCGCTGCCCTTGCGCCAGGTCTTCAAGGCTCCGATCGGCTCAGTCGGCGGCTCCAGCACAAAGCTGGCGATCGACTTCGACGCCTCCTCCTCTACCAATGCACGAGAAGTGGGACTCCCGATTTCTTCGTCGCTGTTTAACAGCAGAACGATTTTTGTATCCTTTGGCAAACGGTCAAGCTGGACCAGGGCCCGCATCGCAAACATCGCTTGCAATACGCCTGCCTTCATGTCGTAAACGCCAGGACCGTATGCTTTTCCATCCTGAATGGTGAAAGGCCGGCGAGCGGCTTCCCCTTTTAGCCACACGGTATCGTAATGACCGATGATCAGCACTTGTCGATCTCCGCTGCCCAATGTACAGCGGACTTGATCACCGTACAGAAAGTTCGGTATTAGCTCCGCCATCCCCCCGGTCAAGCGCTGGAATTGCAGGGCGAACCACCCCGCCATCCGATCACCCAACACTTTATCCCGCGATGGGGAATCCATGTTGACCGCTTCTTCGAGCAGCTTCAGAAAGGTTGTCATGTTGTCTTCTATATACGTGTGAATTGACATAGTGCCTCTTCTTCCTTAGTGGGATTGAGAATTGAGTCCGAATAGGCGCTCCAGTCCGTACACCTTTTCCAGCAGGATGATAAACACCAGACTCAGCAAAATGACAACGGACGAGATGGAAGCCACCAGCGGGTCCAAAGTCTCCTGCATGTAAGTGAAAATCGCCAGCGGCAGTGTCGTCGTATCCGGTGCCACCAAAAACAGCGATACTGTCACGTTATCAAACGATGTCAGGAACGAGAAAATCATTCCGGACACAATCGCAGGTCTCAGGAGCGGCAGCGTAATGTCCCAGAACACCCGAAACGGATGTGCTCCCAGCATGTATCCCGCTTTTTCCAGCGTGTAGTCAAACGAGCTGAGTCCCGTCAATACGAGCCGCACCACATACGGAATGGAAATCAGGATGTGAGCGAGCAAGAGCCCGGTAAATGTTCCGGCGATCCCGATTCTCGTAAAGAACAGCAGTGCCGAGATCCCGATGATGAGCGATGGGACTGTCAGGGGGGAGAGCATCAACGCGTTGAGCACGCCACTCCCGCGAAACTTGTATTTCGACAAAGCAAATGCCGCAAGCGTCCCCAAAAAGGTCGCCAAGACAGCCGTAATCGCTGCCAGCTTGAGACTTGTCCAAAGCGAGTCAATAAACTCCGGTCTGTCCAAAATCATCTTGTACCACTGCCAGGAAAAGCCCTCTGGCGGGAATGCCAGGTACCCTGCAGCCGTAAACGAGCTTGGAATGATGACCAAAAACGGCAGATTGACCAGAACCAGCACCAAAAAGGTAATGAGCCCAAGTACGTTGATCTTTTTCATGACGCAAACACCTCTTTGTACCTCTTGGTTTCAATCAGCTTGGTGTACAGGGTAACGAGAACGATCGTGCTGCCGAGCAGCAGGAAGGCAAGCGCTGCACCTAACGGCCAGTTTAGCGTCGCCATGATTTGCTCATAGGCGATGACCGGCATGACTTTTACCGACGTTCCCCCCATCAGCGCAGGTGTGACGAAAGCACTCATGGACAGACTGAAAACCAGCGTCGTTCCTGCGATGATTCCAGGCAGGGACAGCGGCAGCGTCACGCTGAAAAACGTACGGACGCGCGAAGCACCGAGAATCGATGCCGCTTTGTTCAGCGATGGGTCGATCGCGTACATGCTCGTCGCAAGTGCCAGCACCATGTAGGCGATAAACGAGTCGGTCAAACCGATCACCACGCCCAGCTCATTGTACAAAAGCCGCAGCGGCTGCTCGATGATCCCCAGAGCGATCAAGGACTCGTTGATCCAGCCCTTTTCCCCCAGCACGACCACCCAACCGAAGTTGCGGATGACCACACTGATCAGATGCGGGGCCAGGATCAGCATCGTCACGATCCCGCGCATTTTTCCTGTCGCCTGTGCCATGTACATCGCCACCGGGTAGCCGAGCACCAGCGTGGCGAGCACCGTCCAAAGACTGACGCGAATCGTTCGCCACAGGATTTGCACATAAAACGGATCCTGCACAAACAAGGCATAATTTTTTAGCGAAAAGGCTTCGTTTTCATCCTGAAAGCTGAGCAAGAGCATCAGGAGCATGGGAATCAGGAAGACTCCTAAAAGGACAATCATGGCTGGAGCCGTAAGCAGTGTAATCGAGAGACGCTTGCTCATCCGTCATCCCCTCTCTGCCGGCATGACCAGCACGTCTTCCGGATTCCATTGGCAAAATACCTGTGTACCTGGCTCACGTTCTGCGGATCGGTCGCTCATCTGCACTTTCACTGACAAGGTATGACCGCCAGTGCGCACCTCACATTCGGTGTACGAACCGAGGAACGATGCCAGCTGCAGCTGCCCTTCCACCTGGTTGATCCCCGATCCTGCCGTATCCGTCAGCAAGATTTTCTCCGGCCTTACGAAGACAACTACCTTCTGACCATGGGCCAACGGTCGCTCCTGCTTGCCTGCATGGATCGTCATTCCTTCTTTGGTGCGAAGGGTGAGCCGCTCTCCTTCGACACCGATTACCTCGCCTTCCATTCGGTTCGTTTTTCCGATAAACGTATGGACGAACTCCGATGCCGGCTGATTGTAGATCTCCAGCGGGGTACCGATCTGCTCCACGAATCCGTGATTCAAAACCACGATGCGGTCAGACAAGGACAGCGCTTCCTCCTGATCATGCGTAACAAAAATCGTCGTCACGCCGATCTCCTGATGCAGACGCTTCAGCTCGTCGCGAAGTTCCTCGCGCAGCTTGGCGTCCAGGTTGCTGAGCGGCTCATCCAGCAGTAACAGAGATGGCTCGATAACCAGAGCCCGAGCGATCGCGATCCGCTGGCGCTGACCACCGGAAAGCTGCTTCGGGTAGCGGTCTGCGACGTTCGGCAGCTTCACCAGCTCCAGAACACGTTTTACCCGCTCCTGCATTTCGGCTTTGCCTATTTTTCTCAGTTTCAAGCCATAGGCGATGTTCTCTGCTACCGTCATGTGCGGAAAGAGAGAGTAGGTCTGGAACACCATCCCCAGCTCCCGTTTGTATGGAGGCACGCCGTTCATGCGCTGTCCCTTGATCAAGAGATCACCGCCATCCGGGTCGAGAAAACCCGCGATCATATTCAGGGTCGTGGTTTTACCGCAACCAGATGGACCGAGGAAGGAGATAAACTCGCCTTGCTCCACCTGCAGGTTGAAGTCTTGAACCACGACATTGTTTTGAAATTTTTTCATGATGCCGCGTAGTTCGACGTCAATCACCTTGGTCACGAAAGACACCTACTTTCCTGTGTTGGGTGCGATCTCTTTGTTGAAGCGATCCAGCCAATTGGATGTTTCTTTGCTGAGCACTTCGTAGTCGAAGTTCACAACCTTGGCGCGGTCAAATTCCAGTGTTTTCGCTACATTGTCCGGAAGCTTCACTGGAGTTGCCGGATTGTAGTACAGCTTGGTCGCATACGCAGTTTGAACTTCATCGGTCAGCAGGAAGTCGATGAACGCTTTGGCCGCTTGCGGATGCTTTGCCCCTTTCACCAAGGTCGCGACGTTTGGCACGATGTTTCCGCCTTCTTCAGGGAAGACGAATTCAACCGGCAACCCCGATTCTTTTTGCGTCAGGCTGCGAGCCATCGTCCATGTGGTGTATGCTGCACTCTTGTTTTGCAGGTTTTGCTGCAGCTGTGCGGCACTCTTTGCAAATGTCGGCATGTAGCCTGCGATGGTCGCCATCTTTTGGAAGCCTGGCTCGATGTTCTTTTCCGATCCACCGTTGGCATAAGCCAGCATGATCATCGTCGAGCGTCCGAAGTTGCTCGCTACGTCTGTCATTGTGATATTGCCCTTCACTTCCGGCTTCGTCAGGTCGTTCCAGGACGTAGGTACTGGCAGGTTCTTTTCTTTCACCAGCTCGGTGTTATAGGTGATTCCCATCGGTGTGAAGTTGACCACGACTCCGCTGTCATCCTTGATCTTCAGGTCTGCCGGCACGTTCTTCATATTCGGAATGTCGGTCGCAGACACAGTCTCCCACAGGCCTTCCTGACGGCCTTTTTCCTGCTCGCCGCCCTCTACGATTGTCAGGTCAATTTGCGGAGAGTTCTTTTGCGCTTTGACCTTCGCTACGATCTCCGTGGAAACACCGGAAACGTACGTCAGCTTCACATTCGGGTATTTTTCATTGAACTTTTTGAAGAACTCATCCTTCATCAGCTTTTCAACCGTAGCGCCGTTACCTGCTACGACCAAGGTATCTTCCAGCTGTACCTGCGCGGAAGCTCCTTCTTTTGAACCAGATGGCTGTGCTGGCGCTGCGGCTTGCGGCGCTGGCGAGCCACATCCCGCGAGCAGAGATCCTGTCAGTGCAAAAATGGAGAGTACAGATAATGCCTTTTTCTTCACAGTGTTCAACCCCCGATTTTATCTAAGTTGTTCACGAATAGAGAACGTCGTTTGCTATTCAAGAACGATAGTTGTATACTACCATATAAGAAACTGACTATTCAAGGTAGTCCAATAAAAAAAACCATTGGCTCAATTCTTGGAGTAAGCGTTTTCGTTTCATGGTAGAATAAAACCAATGAGCTTCTAAGGAGACGGTTTCATGGATCAAGTGCTCTCATCAGTCCGCAATAGCTGCCGGCTGTTAAAAATTTTTCTGGATTCACCGAAAGAGCTTGGGGTGACCGAACTAAGCAAAATGCTGGAAATGTCCAAGGGGGCGGTACACAAGCTGCTCTCCACTTTGGAATCCGAAGGCTTTATTCGGCAAAATGAAAAAACCAAGCAGTACACGCTTGGCTACACCCTTCTGGAGCTTGGGACCAAAGTCTTGAAGAACCACGACATCGTCGATTTTTCGATGCCGTATCTGAATCGCCTCGTTTCCCGCACGAACGAGCTGGTTGTTCTGTGTGTAAAGGATGCGCGTGACGCGATCTACGTGGCAAAAGTGGACTCGCCCCATCCGATTCGGTTTACAGTCGAATCGTTCCGGCGCTTCCCGCTGTACTCTACGACTGCTGCACGTGTGCTGCTTGCCTACCAGCCAGCCGAGTTCCAGGAGGATATTCTCGAGGAAGCGACGCTCAAGATGTACACCCCACACTCCTATACCTCGATCGAATCGATCAAGGACGATCTGCTGGTGATCAAAGCGCGCGGGTACGAAATCAGCTCCAACCGCCGCAACAACGGCGTAACGGGGATCGCCGCACCGATCTTCGATTCATCTGGTCAGGTAACTGCTTCGATCAGTGTCATCGGCCCTTCGGATCGTGTGCTCCCGCAGCAAGAGGAGATCCTGCACGAAACACTGGCAACCGTCCAGGAAATGTCCGCCCATCTCGGATATCGTTCTTGACGCCATTCGTAGCAAAATTGAAAAAGAGGCAGCCTCGGACATTTCCCGTCCCAAGCTGCCTCTTTTCACTTACATCCATTGAACCAGCTGACGCCAGAGCGCAATTACAACGACACCTGCCAGCAAAGCCCACACGATCTGCTTTTTCCAGAGACCTACCGACAGCGAGACAATCCCCGCCACGAGATACTCCGGGCTCCATGCCCCTTTTGGCGCGTGAAACAAGATCGGTGGAATGGTCATGGAGCTGAACACCCCTACAGGCACCATCGCCAAGCCGCGTTTCAGCCAGGCGGGGATTTCCCAACGCGAGCTGATCAGAAGCATCGGAAAGCGAGTCAAGTAGGTGATCAAGGCCATCCCTACGATATACAAGAGCACGTTATCGCTCATCGCTCGCCACTCACCGCCCCTATCGCCACGGCCGTCAAGGTTCCGGCAATGATGGCAACAGTCGCGCCACCCAGCCAGTAGCCGACACATGCGACAACGGCTGCGCATCCTGCCACTTTGACATGGAAGGAAGACACCAGATTAACAGCCAGAAACCCGAGAAAGGTCGCCACAAAAGCGAAGTCCAGTCCGTACGCCTCTGTCTGTGTAAACACGGTACCAAACCAGGCTCCCGCAAATGTACTGATATTCCAAATCAAGTAATCCGCCGCACTCGCTCCTGCGAAGTAAGAAAGGCTCGGTTTGGCTCCGTTCGCCAAATACGTTGCCTTCAGCGCATAGGTCTCATCGTTGAGCCAGCCTCCCATCAGCGCCAGCTTCCATGGTGATGTCCCCCGAAATTTCGGGCCGAGCGAGAGTCCGTACAGCAGATGTCTTGCATTCAGCAAAAGAGTCGATACCAGAATCGGCCATCCGACGATCCCTTGCGAAATCAAGCCAACGGCAGCAAATTGCGACGATCCTGCATTGACCAGCAAGGAAAACAGCATGGCTTCGGTCACCCCAAGACCCGCTTGCCTCGCCAGAATCCCGAATACCAAGCCATCGACGATTCCTGCTGCCGCGACAGGAAAGATCTGCTTCATTCCCTTTACAAATAGGGAGGAGGACAAGCTGCGTGCCTCTCCCTTTTCTTCGTACCCTGTCTCGATATTCTCCCTTATCCCTTCTTTATCAAATAAGGCTGCCACACGTCTGCCAAGAGCCGAATCCCTGCTTCGATGTCCTCAATCGATTGTCCGCCAAAGCCAAACTGGAAGGAAGGCAGCCTGTTTTCTAGCGGCTTGATCCACTTGTGACAAGCCGGGTGTACGCGAATTCCTGCTTTTTCGGCGATGTCAGACAGCTCTTTGGAACTGTACACACTCTGAACCTCCACGGTGACCGACATCCCAGCATCCTGGCCCGTGATCCGAATGGATGGCCCTATCTCTTCTTGCAAGACACGCAGCAGCGCTTCATGCTTTTTACGGTACAGCGTCCTCATCTTTCGGATGTGTCTCACCCAATCGCCGTGCTTCATAAAGAGCGCCAATGTCTCTTGATGAATGCGCGACGCGGTCTGATCAAATTCGATCAATCTCTCATGGAAAATCGGCAGCAGCGAGTTGGGAAGAACCATGTAGCTGATTCGTATGGTCGGCAGCAATGCTTTGGAAAACGTTCCTAAATAAATGACGCGTCCCCCTGTATCCAGCCCTTGCAGGGAAGGAATCGGCCTTCCGCTGTAGCGAAATTCGCCATCGTAGTCATCCTCCATGATGTAGCCCCCGGTCCGGTCTGCCCATTGCAGCAGCCTGAGCCGCTTGGCATATGGCATCACGATCCCTGTCGGATCCTGATGGGAGGGCGTGATGTAAACCAGCCTTGCCCCGCTTTTCTCCAATAACTCCACATCGATGCCATCCTCCTCCAATGAAATCGGCAGGACATCGAAGCCTAGTTGTTGAAAAATCGCACGAACACCGTTATATCCGGGATTCTCCATCGCGACAGCTTGTCCGCGCAGTCTAAACATAAGTCCGAGCAGCGTGATCATGACCTGCGTCCCTGCTCCAAGCACGACCTGTTCGGCTGTGGCCTGCACACCACGGGCTTGTCCGAGATAGCGGGCGATTTCTTCGCGCAGCGCCAGCTCTCCCTGACGATCCCCATAATAGAGCACACTGTGGTTTTCCCGCTGCATGCATTGATTCGCATACCGCCGCCACAACTCAAACGGGAAATGCTCGGCATCGACCTGTGCCTGATGAAAATCATAGCGTATGGCAGCGTGCTCCCCGCGTACCGTTGTTAAGGGAACAGGCTCCTCCTTTTTCCCCGTCTGCACAGGCTGACGGCTGCTCTTGTGCCCGGCTGACACAGAGCCATCCCACCCCACATCCACCACGTAAAAACCGCTCCGCTCCCGGCTTTCCAAATAGCCTTCCGCGAGCAGCTGATGATAGGCAGTTTCCACGGTTGTCTTGCTCACGCGCAAATGATGGCTGAGTGCCCTCACTGAGGGAAGTCTCGTTCCGGACGGCAACCGCCTGGACTGAATTTCTCCACAAAAATATCGATACAGCTGCAAATACAGCGCTTCGCTTCCTTCTACCAAATGAGGACTGATATCCAGCACAGCTCCCCCTCCTCTTACCCCAGACTGACCCTTCTATCATTTGTAAAATGGCAAAAGTAAAGAATGCCAATAGTGAATAAATTCATCATAGCAGAAACAAAGAACAGATGGATCGACAAATCAAGAAAAAGAAAAAAGACGCAGAACAAGGTTCTACATCCCTTTTACCTGGCTTGGCTGGTTTTTACATGCTATCCGTCAGCTTTCCCTCTCCCCATATAAATGACAGGCTACCACATGGCCCTTCGCCGCTTCTGCTCTCGTCGGGGCTTCCGTTTTGCATACGTCCATCACATACGGGCACCTCGTATGAAAGATGCATCCGGACGGTGGATTCATGGGTGACGGGATTTCTCCACGCAAGATGATCCGCTCCTTCTTTTTATACGGATTGGGGAGCGGAACGGCGGACAGCAGCGCTTGCGTGTACGGATGAAGCGGATTTGCGAACAGGCTGTCTGTCGGAGCATACTCGACCATCTGCCCCAAATACATCACGCCAATGCGATCTGAAATGTGACGGACTACACTGATGTCATGGGCGATAAACAGATACGTCAGTTTATACTCCTCCTGCAGCTGCTGCAAGAGGTTGATGATTTGCGACTGGATGGACACATCCAGCGCAGATACCGGCTCATCTGAGATGACAATCTTCGGACCTGCAACCAAGGCTCTCGCCAGACCGATCCGCTGCCTTTGCCCACCGGAAAATTCATGGGGATAGCGGTAGTAGTGGTCCAGCTGCAGCCCTACTTTGTTCATGATGTCCATCACCCGCTCGGTGCGCTCCTGCTTTTCCCCGATGGAGTGGATGGCTAGGGGCTCTTCCAGCGTCTGCCCGATTCGCTTTCGCGGGTTCAAGGAGGAGAAAGGGTCCTGAAACACCATCTGCACATCCTTGCGTACCTGCTGCAGCTTCTTGCCAGACAGCTGAAAAATGTCCTCATTCCTGTAGAGCGCCTGACCCTCCGTGGGATCAGTGAGCCGCAGGATGGTTCTTCCCATCGTGCTTTTGCCGCAGCCGGATTCTCCTACCACGCCAAGGGTCTCCCCTTCATACAGGTGAAAGGATACGTCATTTACCGCCTTTACATAGCCTTTCACACCACCGATGCTGCCAAGCGGCCCCTTTACGGGAAAGAACTTCTTCAGTCCACGGACATCCAAAAGAGGTTGTTTGGTATCTAGATGCTCAAGAGACATGGCTTTTCTCCTCTTCCTGCGCGATTTTTTCGGCATGCCAACACCGGACCCTGTGCCCTGCTGTCAGCTGCTTGTACTCAGGCGGAAGTTCATGGCACAAGCCATCTGCATATGGACATCGGGGAGCAAAACGGCATCCGGCAGGAATATTGTCCAAGGCGGGCACCATCCCTTCGATGACATGCAGCTTTTGCGACCGGTCCCCGTCCATTTGCGGGATCGATTTCATGAGGCCTCTGGTGTACGGATGACGCGGCATGGAAAACAGCGTTTCCACATCTGCCTCCTCCACGATTTGCCCCAGGTACATCACAACCACTCGGCTGCAGATTTCCGCCACCACTCCGAGATCATGCGTAATGAAAATGACGCCCATCCCGTGATCTCGGTTCAATTGCAGCATCAAATCCAAAATCTGGGCTTGAATGGTAACGTCCAACGCTGTCGTCGGTTCATCCGCAATCAAAAGCTTAGGCTGACAGGCGAGCGTCATGGCGATCATCGCCCGCTGGCGCATGCCTCCTGACAGCTGATGGGGATACTCATGCACACGCTTTTCAGGAGCAGGGATCCCGGTCATGCGTAGTAAATCGACCGCCTTTTCGTAGGCCTCCTTTTTGGAGACCTTCTGATGCAAGAGTATCGATTCCGCGATCTGGTAGCCAATCGTATAGACAGGGTTCAGGGAGCTCAGCGGATCCTGAAACACCATGGAAATGTCATTACCTCGGATTTGCTGCATGCCCGCTGTGGAAAGCTGCAAAAGATCGGTTCCCTTAAAGAAAATCTCCCCGTCGTAATGGACGGCATGCCTTTCGTCGAACAAGCGGAGAATGGCTTGTGACGTCACGCTTTTCCCGCAGCCGGACTCTCCGACAACCCCGAGGATTTCTCCTTCTTCCACATGAAAGGATACCCCATCGACAGCTGTAATGGTTCCGCGCTCGGTATGAAAATGGATTTTGAGCTCTTTCACTTCCAAGAGAGGTTGATTCACCGCAGCAATCCCCCTAGCTTTTTTTCTTCTTTCTCTTCCAGTTGTGCTTTGATTGCGGGTCTACCAGATCGCGCAGGCCATCGCCCCAAAAGTTTAGGCCCATCACGGTCAAAATGATCAAAATGCCCGGAAACACGGTCATCCACCATGCTTTAAAAATGACCAGCTTTCCATCGTACAAAATGTTGCCCCAGCTCGGGTCCAGTGTAGGAACGCCGGCACCCAAAAAGCTGAGCGCCGCTTCCGTGATGATGGCATCCGCAAAAACGAACGTCGCTTGGACAACAAGCGGAGACAGCGTGTTGGGTGCAATATGCATCCAGATGATTCGCGTCGCGCTGGCTCCCTGTGCCTTCATTGCCTCAATGTAGGTTTCCTCCCGTACGACGAGAGTCGCGGAACGGACGATCCTGGCTATATAAGGAATAAACACGACCCCCAGCGCAATAATGACGTTTTCCTGCCTTGGCCCCAGCGCGGCTACCAAAGCGATCGCCAGCAGGATGCCCGGGATCGCCATAAGCCCGTCGCAAATGCGCATCAGCACTTGATCAAGAGCGCGGTAATAGCCTGCGTACAAACCGATCACCATGCCGATGCCTGCAGAGATGAGGGCAACGGAAAAGCCTACCCAGATGGATACTTGTGCTCCGTAGACGATCCGCGTCAACAGATCGCGGCCAAAGTTGTCCGTTCCGAGCAGATGCTCTGTGCCGGGCGGCTGCAGCCGGTTTGACGGCTCCATTTCATACGGGTCAAAGGAAACGAGATGCGGTCCGATGATCGCGAATGCCGTCATCAGGATGATGATCAGGCTGCCCGTGAGCATCAGTTTATTGGACAGAAAACGGCGCAGCAAAAGCCGCCGCTGCTCCTTCTGCAATTGGTGTTTTACCTGGGAAAGCTCGACTTTGCTAGCATTTGAACCAAGCGCACCCATACTCATGACTTCTCCTCCCTCCTACTACTTCCGCTCGAGACGCACCCTCGGATCAATCACACCGTACAGCATGTCGACGATCAGATTAATGAACACATACGAGAAGGTGACAAACAAAACGACTCCCTGGATGACGGCATAATCCCGCCGCTCCACGGAATTGATGATCAACTGGCCGATGCCAGGAATGTTAAAAATGGTTTCCGTCACCACAGCCCCGGTTACCAGGCCGCCAAAGGTTTGCCCAATGACCGTCAGGATCGGCAGGAACGCGTTTCGCAGGGCATGCCTGTAGACGAGTTGACGCTCCTTTACTCCTTTGGAGCGTGCGGTCTTGATGTAATTGGTGTTAAGCACCTCCAGCATCGAGGAACGGGTCATGCGCGTGATCAATGCGGACTGTATGGCGCCCAGTGAAATTGCGGGAAGAATCAAGTATTTCAGATGGTTCCACAGTCCCGCGTCCAGCGGCTTGTATCCAGCTACTGGCAGCCATTGCAGCTTCACCCCGACCAAGAGAATTAAAAAGAGGGCAAGCAAAAAGCTCGGGACCGCCATCGCCAGCAAGGAAAAACCCATAACGGTCTGATCTGTCGCCGTTCCCCGCCGGAGAGCGGCGACAATACCGATCGGGATCGCAATCACAAGTGCGACGATCTGAGCGAGAATGGCCAGAGAGAGCGTCGGCTGCAAATGACTGAAAATAGACTCGGCTACTGATTCTTTCATGAAGTACGAGTCCCCCAGATCGCCGCGAAGCACGTCTGTCACCCAACTGACGTATTGCTGATACAACGGAAGATCAAGCCCCAGCTGCTGCCGCAGGGCAATCACATCCTGCTCCGTAGCCGATTCCCCAAGCATGACGGTCGCCGGGTCGCCGGGCGTAATATGGATAATCATAAAAATGACGACGGACACCACAAACAACACGGGAATCAGGGCGAGTATTCGTTTTAGCAGGTAAATTCTCACGTTTCACCCTTCCTTTCGTCGGGATTTAAGGAAAACGCTCCACCCATTCCAGAAGAAGAATGGGTGGAGGAAGTGCTGCAGCCTATTCCTGGTTCGAAACGTTCCAGAATACCAGGCCGTCCAGCCATTTCAAGTTTTGGACGGACTTCTTGGAGGAGGAGATGGAATTGCCATCCCCAACTTTGACCACCGGTACATATTCGTAGAACCACGTCTGCATTTTCCCGTATACGTCCATCGCCTTTTCCAGGTTTGGTGCTCCACGGAATTCAGACAGCAACTTGTCCAGCTCCGGACTGTCCGTCCATCCCGGGAAGTCTTTTCTCATGAAAGCCAGCGAGCTTGGCTCCGGCTTTGGCGTGTTCGTGATCACCAGAATGTCAAACTTGTTCTCATCGTTTCGCAGCTCGGTGAAGGTCGGCCAATCGTATACTTCCAGCTTCGTTTTGATGCCCAGCTTTTCCATCTGTTGCTGCAAGGCTACCGCCCCGTTATACATATCTTCGTAATCACGGCTCGTGACGATCTTGATTTCCTGTCCTTGATAGCCCGCTTCCTTCAGCAGCTGCTTCGCTTTTTCCGGGTTGTTCTGGTTGTACAGCTCTTTCCCGTTCTCGCTGGCCCATTGACCGACCTGGTAGTACATCATCATATTGGCGTTCTTCTGATAATACTTTTCGTCGGTGTAGGCTGCGATCAGGATGGACTCCACATCCATTCCCGCACCGATGGCCTGACGCGCCTTCACATCAGTGAACAGCCCCTTTTTCTTGTTGAAAAAGAGATTCAGCATCCCTGTCGGCGCTACGTTGACCTGAATGTCCGAATTGGTCTCCAGCTGCTGCACACTGTCGTAGGAAACGTCAGCGGCAACATCGTATTCCCCGGAGAGAAGACCAGCGACCTGCGTAGAGGAATCGGGAGTAAAGATAAAGCGCAAATCGTCGACCAATGCTTCTCTTTTTCCTGCCAGCCCGTCAGCCGCTTCGCTCCGCGCCTGGTAGTCCGCAAATTTCGTCAGATGGATTTCCTGATCTTGCTGCCACTCCTTGAACTGAAAAGGTCCTGTTCCCACATACTCCTTGACGCCCTTGGGATCAGCGCCATCGATCAATTCCTTTGGCATAATCGCCGGATAGTTCCCTCCGCCATACGCCATGATGGGCAGGGCAGTGGAGGTAGGCTGCTGCAGGTGCAAAATTGCGGTCTGCGCATCCTTCGCTTCAAAAGCAGCACCCTTGAAGTGGTCCTTTCCCGCACTGGAAATTTGGATCCATCGGTTCATGGACGCAACCACATCGTCAGCCGTCATCTCTTTTCCGTTGTGGAAGCGCACGCCTTTTCGAAGATGAAAGACAAGCGTTTTGCCATCCTCGCTCTGCTCCCAGGAATCCGCTAGCATCGGCTGGATGCGGTAGTTGGAATCAACCGTGACCAGTGTTTCAAAGATCGATCTGCCAATGGTAGCGGAAGCCTGCGATGTCGTCACATGGGGATCAAGAGTGGGAGGCTGCGCCTGGTAGGCAATCCTCAATTCTCCTCCCTTTTTGGCTTCCGTCGGGGCAGTCGTGCTGGCTTCCGGCTTGGCTTGGGGTTTGTCTCCCCCGCTCTGTCCCGCTGGTGTCCCGCATCCCGCCAGTGCACAGGCAAGCAGAAGCACACTCACTTTTTTGGCAATTCCAGACCCTTTCATTCCATTTCCCCCTTTTACTTGCTTCTCGTAACTCCTCTACCCCTCGGAAAAGCTGTAGCGCTTGTACTCAAATTGATTGGGAGGGCCGATCGCAACCCAGAGACTGCCCTCCGAGGGTTCAGCAATAACCGAAGCAAACGTGATGATGTCCGCTCCTTTATCGCCGGGCGACTGCACTTTTTCATCCCCTTGAATTTGGCACAAGCAATGTGGATAGCTGCCGCGGTCCCGCAGAATTTCCTGCATGAGCTGGGCATTCAGCTTCCCGTGGTTTTCTTTCAGCAGCTCCTGCATTCGATTCAGGCGGACCCGCGAATTTTCCAGCTCAACTCCGTGCAGCCGCTCCTCTGCGAGCAAGCTCTCCGCCGTATAGTGGTTGGAGTGGGCCAGAAGACCGTTTTCCGGCTGGATGATGGCGTCCCGATTCGGAGTGTTTTCCAGATCGGCCGCACCTCCGTTTTTATCCAGCATGATCAGATTGCGAGAGGATGCCCGTTCTACATGGCGGACCAAATCGACGGCTTCCTCCACGTTCCGCTTGGTCAAAGCCAGTCGGGAGAGCATATATCTGGGAAAGCCCGGCTTCCATCCGTCGCATGTGAGGAAGTTGGCGAAGGTCCCCATCCCCAAATTATTGATGCCGATATAGGAGACTTGACCGGCAGGCGTCAGCATCAGGCAGGCAGGTCCTTCATCCGGAACGTATTCGACTACCACCCCAAGCTCGGAATAAAAAGCAGGCAGATCGCAGTTTTGCCCGATCAGCGGAACGCCGTTAGAGGTCGCTTCCGCCAAGATCGCAAAGGTCGTACACTCCGTATTTGACTTGCAGTAATGGTTGATCTCTGCCCGGAGCTGAAGCAGGTACGCCTCCTCGAGCGTAATGCCCGCCCCCTCCGCTATGCCCAGCACCTCCTCATCAAAGCCTGGCGCATACTTTTGAACAAAGGGACGATACTGCAGCACTGCTTCCTGCAGCCGCTTGGTAGACACGTGATATTTGCTGTTCAATCGGTTCCTGGCATAGTCGCGGTGTTTTTGGATCAGCTCCGAACAGGCTTCACCGAACTGCTGGCCAATCTGCCGATGTGTGCCGCGAAATCGATAAAAGGGAAAGGATTCTAAGGATCTGTCTTTTTGCTTCTCTCTTGTTTGCTCCGACATTCGATTTTCTCCTTATGCTTGTTTTTCTCACCGCGAATTAATTTTCAATATTTTGTCTAATAAAAATATTGCATAACATTTCCTTAAAGTAAATTTCATATTTTTTACTTAACTCTTCAAAAAATTTTAAGCTTCGACCTCGCATGCGTGGGAAAAACAGCAAAAAAGCAGCGCCGGAAAAAGCGCTGCTTTGGCCCAAGCTCTCTAGTATTCCATGATATCAAGCGATTTTAAGTGGTTTACAAACTTGCCGACCATCGCCAAATGCGTAGATGATTCCCGATACAGCATCCACGTTTTCATGGTAACCGCTGTCCCGTTTCGCGTGATCAATTCTTCTTTGTACAGCGGATCGTCTTCGTATAAAAATATTTGCGGAATGATGGCATAGCCCAGCTCGTTTTTCACCATCTCCTTGCAGATTTCAAACGTATCTACTTGCATGTTGATCAGAGGCGGGTCCGTAAAGCGTTCATACCACCAATTATTGATTTCTTCGTTAAAGTCGGTACTGTTGCGATAATTGATTCGGGGGATGATAGGCAAGTCCTCGATGCGCAGCGGATTTTTGGAGATGATATAGACGCCCTCTTCCTTCAGCAAATGCTTCTGCTCTGACCACGTATAGCTGCCCCGGACGATTCCCACTTGAACCTCATTGCTGCGCAGCAAATCATAAACCTCGTCACTGATCCCCGTGTTCACATTGATCTCGACCTTGGGATACAGATTCAAAAACTCCTTCAGGATCGGCGGCAGCTTGTAATGCGCAATGACCCGGGAGACCCCAAGACGCAATGTCCCCTGCACTTCACTGCCCATGTTCAGCATGTGGTCTTTTGTCTTTCTCAAATCGATCAAAGCTTTTTTGGCGTACTGAACCAAGTATCTTCCTTCCGGGGTAAACTCGATGCTTCTGCCGTTTTTGGTAAGGATGCTGACTCCGAACTCTTTCTCCAGCTGCTGCAAGCGATAGGTCAAGGCCGGAGGTGTGATGTAGAGAAGCTCTGCGGCCTTCGTCAGGTTTTGCACTTCATATATATATTTCAGCATCAAATAATCCTTTTCGTTCATCTCCATCCTCCGCTCACAGGTTTTGCATGGAAAACATTATTCGCTAAGAGAGCGGTTACTCCTTTACAGGCGGCAAAAACTCTACGCGAAGCAGCGCTGATTCCCGTATTTCCACTCCTGGCTCTCCTCATTTGTCCAAGCAAACAGGATGTCTTGTTCATATTCTGTGAGCAGTCCGGAAAAAAGGGGGGAAAGATCATGGGATTGTTCGGTGGTGGAGATTTCGCCTTGATTTTGGTGCTCTTTATTTTGCTGGTAATCGTAGCTTGTGAATGCTAATTCATTCTTAGAAACAGCAGCTCAGTAAAGGGGGAGACGGTGCTCTTCCTCTTTTTGCTGTCGGAAAAGCCTTTAATGAACTTAGTGTTGATTAATGATCACGCTGTTACCTATAATGTTTGGTACATACACCACGCTCAGGGAAAGGGGAGGTTCTATGTCTGAACAGAGCGTTGATCCACGGATCGTCCGCACAAAGAAAATGTTAAAAGAAGCACTCGCTGAGCTGATCGAGGAAAAAGGCTTCGATGCGATTACAGTCAAAGATTTGACGACAAGGGCCGGCCTGAATAGAGGGACCTTCTATCTCAACTACGTCGATAAATACGACTTGCTCGAGAAATCGGAAGAAGAAGCGCTTCAAGGTCTCAGCGAAATTACCAGGCATGCCAATCCTTTAGAGGTAAGGCAATACCTCGCGAGGAAGGAAGTCTATCCCCCATTGATACGTGTGTTTGAGTACTTGATCGAGCACAAAGCCTTTTTCAAGGCGATCCTTGGCCCAAAAGGGAATCCCACCTTCCAGAAAAAGCTGCGGGATTTTATGGAAACGAATTTCTATGAAAAGCTGATCCCCCTCCATACCCACGATGCCGCGAAAGTCGTTCCCATCGATTATTTGATTGCCTATTTCACTTCGGCCAATCTCGGAGTTATCCAGCATTGGTTTGAGTCTGGCATGAAATACACACCGCGAGAAATGGCCACCATGATGGCTTCCCTCTCACTCAATGGCCCGACTGGTCTGCTTTTTTCCACAATCGCGCACCCTGCGAAAGAACCTCCTGATCATCCATAAGCGCCAGTCGGACAAGGCTGCATTTTCTCCTAACCAAAAGAAAATGCGGTCTTTTTTCCTTTTTCCAAATACTTGCTGAACACCTGCGTATCCCGCTGTTGATTTATGAACAGAACAAGCCCATGTTGATTATTGAACTCCTTTTTCCAGTGGATATAATGGAAATGCACTCCATGCTTATTAATGAACAAGGTGTTGCTTTTCTATCTATTCGATCCAAAGGAGAGGAAAATCGGTGGCGAATAAAAAGCGAATCATCCCTTACCTCCTCGTGCTCGCCGCCCTCGGTACAGGCGGAACACTCATGGCCATGAACGGCACCGACACAGTGACGATGGCATCCACCGAAAAAAACACCCTGTTGACCGCAGACACGGTGAATGCAGCTTTTCAAGGAGTGGGCGGCAAGATCACGTCCATCTCAGTCGTAGAAGAGCAGCCCGTCAAAAAGGGCGACATCCTCATGAAGCTCGATACGGCAGACATCGACCTGCAAATCCGCAAAGTACGTACAGATATGGAGCAGCAGGAGGTACGGATTAAGCAAGCAAAAGAAGCTCTCCAAAACGGGTATGCCAAGATTAGCACGCAGGAAGAACAGGCACGCATCGGAATTGCAGCCGCTCAAGCTTCCGAGAGCCTATTGAATCAAGGAACGCGCGCCGAGGATCTCGAACGGCAGAAGCTCGCTGTGGAAGCTGCCCGCCAAGCATTGGATTTAGCGACTGTCAATTACGACCGGACCAAAGCCCTGTTCGATAGCGGTGCTGTCTCTTCGGCTGCTCTCGATACGGCGAGCAATCAGCTACAATCGACGCAAAATAGCGTAGCTCAGCAGCAAGCACTCCTGGAAAAAATGCAGTCCGGCGCAACCAGCCAAGAACGCCAGCAAGCACGCCTCCAGACCGAGAAAGCCAAAACCTCCATGACACAAACCTCGCAAGCTCGGCTCGATCTGCAAAACAGCGCCTACAACATCGACCTGCTCGTCGCACAAAAGGAAGCGTACGCGATTCAGCTTGAGACGCTTGAGCTGCAAAAGCAGCGCATGGTCCTTGCCTCTCCTGCTGATGGCAAAGTAACGCGCATCGTTCCCAAAGTCGGCGAGATCGTTGCGGCGGGAGCCCCTGTCGTCGTCGTGGAATCCGATCAGCTTTACTACAATCTGTACGTAGACGAATCCCAGATCCATCACTATCAAGTCAACGGCCAAGTCGTTGGACGTATCGTTGCCTTGAATCAGGATATCAGTGGAAAAGTGCGCTACATCACCTCTGCTCCCCAATACGCCAGCATGCGCATGAGCCGGGAGAAGGGCCAATCGGATGTAAGCTCCTTCCTGGTTCGTGTCGATGTGCCACGCTCCCCGTCGCTACTGCCAGGAATGACCGTGGAGGTGAATACGGGTGCGAACCATCCTTGATGAGTGGACACACATCCTCCGCGGCAAATTCGTCATCCTGATCCTGATTGTCCCTCTCGTGGTTGCCGCGGTATTTGGTTACATTTTTCAAAATGGTACTGTGAACGAAGCATCTTTAGCGGTCGTCGATCAGGATCACAGCCTATACAGCCGCCAGCTGCTGAGCAAGCTCGATGTCTCTCAATATCTTCAGGTTAACGGTGTTTTTGACAACTACATCGAGGCAGACCAGCTCCTCTACAACGAAAAGTACTCCGGCGTCCTTTATCTTCCCGCGGGACTGGAAGCTGCCTATCTGCAAGGAAAGCCGATCAACGTCGGCCTGTATCTCGATATGACGTTGACCGCCAGCGCCAGCAGCATACGAACGGGAGTAAGCGAGGTCATCGGGATGGAAAACGGCACGAAAACCGGTCCGTCTCCACTCACTCTGGAGCAGCGCTCTCTCTATAACCCGACCAGCCAAACCGTCATGAGCTCTGTCATGATGTTCGTCAATGTCGTCCTGCTCGTTCTGCTCGGCATCAACACCATCACGATTGTTCCTCGCTTGCGGGAACAGGGCAAGCTCGCGGAGGAGCTGAGACACCCCATCGGCATTGTTTTGCGCGTCGTTCCTTACGCGCTGTTAGGCTGCATCTCCTGCTACTTGGTCATTGGAGTGCTGAAACAGCTGGGCGGCCTGCGCTTTGAGGCCCATGTGCTGCAAATCTTCCTGCCCTTCTTTTTATACACCCTATGCACCTGCCTCTTGGCTATGCTGATCGGCTGGACAGCTCCTGTCCCTGCGAAGGCCGCTGGACGCATCGTGATGCTCATCATGCCATCCTTCCTGCTCAGCGGTGGTCAGGTGCCCGTCGCCTTGCTTCCTGAACTGCTTCAATGGGTAAACAAAGCGATTCCGCTGTCCCTTCATTTTCAGATTTTACGCGGGTTCGGCTATAAAGGCGGCGACATCCGCTACTTTATCCCGGAGCTCGGCCATTACCTGATTTTGATCAGCGTCATTCTGCTTGGTATCTTCTTTCTGGTGGTAAAGGAATGGAACAGACAGGCCAGTGAGCAAGCCGAGACGTCCTCGCCCATTGCAGAGCCTGCCGGAAACAGCTGAGTGCCCTTATCCGCAAAAAAGCCTCGTGTCCACTCTCGGAACACGAGGCTTTCCCTGTTTTCATCTCTCGTTACGCCAAGTACGCCTCGCGAACCTGCGGATTTGCCAGCAAGGTCTGCGCGTCGTCCTTCAAAATGATCTCACCTGTCTGGATGACATAGCCGCGGTGGGCTACCGACAAGGCCTGATTCGCGTTTTGTTCTACCAGGAGGATCGTCATGCCCTCTTTGTTCAGCTCGGTCACGATGTCAAAAATCTGCTCAACCAGAATGGGTGCCAATCCCATCGACGGCTCATCCAGCATCAAGATTTTTGGCTTCATCATCAAACCGCGAGCGATCGCCAGCATTTGCTGCTCCCCGCCGGACATCGTTCCGCCCTTTTGATTGATCCGCTCTTTCAGACGAGGGAAGTACGCAAAAGCGCGTTCCACTCCTTCGTCGATCACTTTTTTGTCTGTGACGGAGAATGCCCCCATCTCCAGGTTTTCCCGTACAGTCAGCTTGGGAAAAATACGACGTCCTTCCGGCACATGTGCGATTCCCATCAGAGCAACATCGTGGGTACGCTGTGCCGTAATATCCTTGCCATCAAAAATGATTTTGCCTTCGCGGGCACGCGTCTGGCCGCAGATCGTCTTCAGTGTGGTCGATTTCCCCGCACCGTTCGAACCAATCAACGTCACGACTTCACCCTGTTCAACTGAAATGGTCAAGCCTTTCAACGCGTGGATGCCGCCGTAATAGGTGTGAATGTTATGCAATTCCAACAATGCCATATTCGTTTCCTCCTCCTACGACACTTCCGACGCGCTTTTTCCGAGATACGCCTCGATCACGTTCGGGTTGTTGCGGATTTGCTCCGGTGTTCCCTCTGCGATTTTGCGCCCGTAATCCAATACGTGAATGTATTCGCTGAGTCCCATGACTAGCTTCATGTCATGCTCGATCAGGATGATGGTCAGATCCAGCTCACGTTTCAGACGGCGGATAAATTCAGTCATCTCTACCGTCTCACGGGGGTTCATCCCGGCTGCCGGCTCATCCAGCAAAATGATGCTCGGGTTGGTTGCCATCGCGCGGGCAATCTCCAGACGCCGTTGAAGACCGTATGGCAGGCTGCCTGCTGCCTCGTTGGCAACATGCGCGATTCCAACGTACTCCATCAGCTGATACGCTTCTACGCGAGCTTTTTCTTCCTCTTCCCGCACACGCTTCGTATTGAACAGGATTCCAAGCAGCCCAGCGGACAACCGGCTGTGCACGCCCACCATGACGTTTTCCAGTGCCGTCATTTCCTTGAACAGACGAATGTTTTGAAACGTCCTCGTAATACCGCGGCTTGCGATTTGGTCTGGGCGAAGTCCCTTGATGCTTTTTCCGTTCAGCAGGATTTCGCCTTCATCCGGCTCGTAAAAGCCTGTGATCATGTTAAAAAAGGTCGTTTTGCCAGCACCGTTCGGGCCGATAACAGCCGTAATGCTACCTGTATCAATCGAAATCGAAACGTCCTGGTTGGCAACCAGACCCCCAAAGCGCTTCGTCAAGTTTTTCGCTTCTAACAATGCCATGTTATTCCCTCCTTGTCCCTACGACTGTTTGCCCGAAGAAATTTGGGAGATCTTGCTGAGAATCCCTAGCTTCACTTGGCCAAACTTGCTCGCTTTGATTGCATCCAGATCGTTTTTCTTCCGTTTCGCCGGGATCAGACCGTTCGGACGATACAAGGCCACGAGAATCAACATGATCCCAAAGACGAGACGCTGGAACTTGGATGGGTCCAACTGGTTCGGCAAATTAATGATGCCTGCCTGCTGCAGCGAATGCAGGAAGTTGGAGAATTCCTTCAAGAGCTGTACCTGCAAGATGGTTACGAAAGCTGCCCCCAGTACAACACCCGGGATGCTGCCGCTGCCACCCAGAATGACCATCACGAGAATCCCGATCGACTCCATCAGCGTAAAGGATGTAGGGTCGATAAAGGTTTGCTTCGCTGCGAAGATGACACCGACGACACCAGCAAAGGATGCCCCTGTCGCAAAGGCAGCGAGCTTCGTATTCAAAAGAGAAATCCCCATCGATTGGGCTGCCAGCTCGTCTTCGCGAACGGCAATCCATGCACGCCCCAGACGGGAATGCTCAAAGCGGATATTAGCCAGTACGATAAAGGCAATGACGAACAAAACGATAAAGTAAAAGTAGAACGGTGTGCCCATCTTGAAGCCGAACAGCTCCGGTGACGGAATGGGCGTGATCCCTTGAGGACCATTCGTGATGTTGATCGGTTTGTCCAGGTTATTGAAAATAATCCGAATAATCTCTCCGAAGCCCAGTGTAACAATAGCCAGATAGTCGCCTTTTACACGGAGTACGGGCAAACCGAGCAATACCCCAAATACAGCTGCGACAATCAAGCCGACAATCAGGAACGGCCAGAACCACTCCCCTGACAGCGGGAACAGGTTGCCTGCAATGAACTCATTGGCTTGCGACGTAGAGAAGATCGCGTAAGCATAGGCACCTGCGGCAAAGAACGCCACATAGCCCAGGTCAAGCAAACCAGCAAAGCCTACTACGATGTTCAGACCGAGCGCCATCGCCACGTAGATCCCTACCTGCGAAGCTACCTCCATGTAGTAGCGGTTGTCCCCCGCGACCAGCGGAATGACGATCAGCAGCACCAAGGCACCGATCACCATTTTGATTGCTTTGGATGCATTCGTGTAATAAATCAGAACGATCGAGGAGAGAATCCCCAGGAATGCGATAACAGACTTATCCAGGAAGTGCAGGGATGCTGCAAATGCCGCGATCCAAATCAGCGTGACGAAAAGTGGTATGCCTTTAAACGATTTCCATTTCATGTTTGCCATCCTGATCACCTACACTTTCTCTTTCACAGCTTCACCAAACAGCCCTTCCGGCTTGAAGAGAAGCACGAGGATTAGAATACTGAATGCAAACACGTCTTTGTACTCGGCACCGAAAGCCCCGTTGGTCAATGGTCCCATGTACGCTCCCGAGAGAGACTCCAGCAAGCCGAGCAGCACTCCCCCTACCATGGCACCGCGAAGATTACCGATACCACCCAAGACCGCTGCAGTAAATGCCTTCAAACCAAGAATGAAGCCGATATACGGGTCGATCGTACCGTAGTTTTGGGCAAACAGCACACCGGTTGCTCCCCCAAGACCCGAACCGATCAGGAATGTCAGCATGATAACCTTGTCTACATTTATAGTCATCAGCGAAGCCGTGCTTCTATCCTGCGCAACGGCACGCATGGCGATTCCCCACTTTGTTTTGTTCACAAACAGAGTCAATGCCACCATCATTACAATCGCAATTACAATCACAACCAAGCCTTTTGCCGGTATCGTGGCGATGCCACCTAAAGAGATCGGAGTAGTGAAAAGAGTAGGAGTGTTCAGATAAAACTCATTACGAGCCAACGCTTCTGTAAAACGAACCAGGTCCTGCAGCAAAAACGATACGCCAATGGCAGAGATCAACGGAACCAGACGAGGCGCTCCCCGAAGCGGCCGGTATGCTACTCTCTCAATCAGAACACCCAGCGCACCTGTAACAGCCGTAGCAATCACTAAGGTAATAAATAGAGCAACAAACGGATTCATGCCTTCAAGTGCTCCCAGTGCGTCCGTGATCAGCAATACCTCTGTCCCCACGAAAGCACCCACCATGAAAATTTCCCCATGAGCAAAGTTGATAAATTCCAAAATACCGTAAACCATGGTGTAACCAAGTGCTACAACAGCGTACATGAAGCCAAGCGTCAAACCGTCAACCAGCACCTGAGGCAAAATGTTGAGCAGCATGCTTTTCCATCCCTCATTTCTTCGTAAACTTGTAGAAATTTTCTGCATTCAATATGGCAAGTGACGAATGCCCATAAAATTTTGTCAAGGTCTGCCCAAACGGTGCGACCCGCTGTCAGAGGATGGCAACTCTCTCTGAATCAGGTAGTTCTCCCACAAAGCCCATCCTTTTCAGTAAAATAAGGGGCACACATCATGTGTCGCCCCTTATTTGGATGAGGCTGAAGGTCTACGATGTCAGATGCTTACTGTGCCTTACCTACAAAGTTGGATTTGTCTTTGTCATACTTATAAATAAATACGTCAGCGTTGGTGTTATCACCTTTGTCGTCAAAGGTAACTTTTGTAAATTGACCTTGGAAATCTTTTGTTTTGTGCACGGAATCGAGGACTTGCTCACGAGTAGGCTTATTGCCGCCATTCGCTTTGATTGCTTCCAGCACACCGTTCAGGATGACGTTCATGGAGTCATAGCCGTAAACGGAATAGGTTTCGAGAGGTTTGTTCGTGGTTTTTTTGTACTCGTCTGCCCACTTCTTGCCCTCTTCGGTTTGCGTCACGTCACCGGCAACAGACGTGAATACTACACCTTCAACGGCAGGACCAGCGATTTTAATCATATCAGAAGAGTCCAAGCCATCGCCACCCATAAAATATCCCTTGTAGCCTTTTTCACGGGCTTGTTTTACTAAGATACCACCCTCTGGATACAAACCGCCAAAAAAGATGATATCTGGATTTTTCGCCGTTACTTGGTTCAGTACCGCACTGTAATCTTTCTCGCCTTGTGTGATTCCTTCGTAGCCGAGCAGCTGCACGCCATCTTTTTCAAATTGCATTTTCACTTGATCGCCCAGACCTTGGCCGTAAGCTGTCTTGTCATGGATGATGAATGCTGTTTTTACGCCCAACGTGTTTTTCGCGTACATCGCAGCTTTTGGTCCTTGTGCGTCGTCACGCGCACAAATGCGGTGTACGGTTTTCTTTCCTTCTTCCGTCAGCTTGACCGCGGTATTCGCGGGAGACACCATGACCAGCTTGCCTTCTTCGTACTTCACGGACGAAGGAATGGCAACACCGGAGTTCAAGTGCCCAACTACACCGTACACATCAGGATCGGAAATGAGCATTTCCGCATTCGATACCCCGATTTTCGGGTCAGCCTGGTCATCCTGAGGGAAAAGCTGGATGTCAAAGCCCAATGCCTTGAATTCTTCCTTCCGCTTGTTCAGAGCGTACTCTGCACCCGTCTTGATTGCGTCTCCCAGGGAAGACTGGTTCCCGGAGAGAGGGGTTTGCGTTGCAATTTTGATGACTCCACCATTTGCAGGAGCAGCTGTACCGCCACTACTTCCGGAAGTGCTTGGCTGTGTCTGTGCCGGCGGTGTGCTGCTTCCGCCGCTTGCATTGTTTCCTCCTGCTGAACTGTTACCACCCGCGCAACCTGTCAACGCAACGCTTGCTACCAATACCGCAGATAGAATGCTGATGTGAGAGCGCTTTTTCATGCGGAATTGAATCCCCCTTTAATATTTCTTTATTTTTGGTTTTTCCCAGCCCAGCTCTTTCCTTTACCAGGTTGCGACTTTCTAAGCACTTCTTCTAATAGGTATAAAGATAGATATGGCCTGGTTCTTCTTTATTGTAAAATAAATCGAAAAATTTACAAGAGAAAAAATATAATTTTAAGATACATGGTTAGCCAATACATACTCATCGATTTTGGAATCGGATTGAACTTAAAATGATATATCATTACTTTGACGTGGCAAAGCATTAACTTACGAATAAAAAACTTCCACTCAAAGGAGTGGAAGTGATGGAATCACGATTCGACTGCTTTTGACATCGACTATGCCGTCTGCTGTCAAACGCGCGTAAGGCAGGTGGGTCGCAGTGAAAAATAAGAGAGAGTAGATCGGGTCGAAATGCCTATATCCTTTTTCCTGCAGCAGCTCTGTTAACGCCACTGCCATATCTATAACCTCTGGCATAGGGGCGTCTGAAAACTTCCCTGCCAAAGGCAGCGGGCATTCGCAGACCATTGCACCTTGATCTATAAGCACAATCCCCCCGCCCATTTCCCGGACTCGCTTTAGTGCGGCCGCCATGGCATTCGGATCGCGTCCGATGACGATCCATTCGCCTGATGCCGTATAGCTGCTCGCCAGTCCCTCTAGATCCCGTCCGTACCCCCGCAGCACCGCAGCGCTCCGCTTTTGTCCGACAGGGTCAATCAGCACGAGAAAGGCAAGATCCGGATCATCCTGGATGGAAACATCTCCGTGCTCGTCTGTGGGCAGCTCTTCCATTTCCAAACGCGTGATGACAGCATTGAGCATGTGGATCACAGGCGCTTTGCCCTCTGTCGGCTGCAGCCGGAACCACTCTGCGCGAGTCTGCTTCTCTAAAGGGTCAAATGCCGGGAACGAGCAGTCTTGCCACCTTTGCTCGACAGTCGGCACGAGAATCTCGCCGCCTTCTGCGGCTCGTACCCCATTGGCAAAGACGGTGACAGGTGTCGGATCATGTTTATCCGATAAAAGCAGCATATCGGCGATTCTTCCCGGTGCAATACCGCCAATTTCAGCATCGAGTCCGTAGTAAACGGCCGGATTCAGCGTTGCCATGACGTACGCTTCTTCCGCTGGCATGCCCGCTTCGATCGCCACCCGTATCGTTCCGTCCATCAATCCATTTCGATGCATCGGAGGCGTACTGCCGTCTGAAGTCAGCATCATTCGCGAGGACCACGGAAGTCCCAGCTCGAGCCAGCCTTTGACCAGATCAGGCAAGTCCGGGCGAATCGAGGAGTGCCGCAGCGTTGCATACATCCCGAGCTGCAGGCGAGACAAAAGGTCTTGTGCCGTGATCCCCTCGTGACAAGCGGTAATGCCTGCTGCTCCCGCTGTATTCAGCGTCTCCACCGAGGCACCCGGGTGATGGCCCTCCATTCGTTTGCCCAAGTCGCGCGCGTGCTTGAGCCCAAACAAGATTTTCCCGTCCTCGCCCAGAACCCCTTGCCAGTCTGTCAACTCTCCGCCTTGCACGACCAGCGGGTGCTCCAGCATACGCGTCAGGCCTTCCCGTGTAAACTGGGGATGTTCTTTTCCCGTCTGCGGGTCAAGTCTTGCCCAATAGTATTGCTTGACCGGATGAGCAGAGAGCGATTCCATGATCGATGACACCTGGCTATAGGGCAGGTTCATCAGCATCAGCGTATCGGAAACCAGTGTAGTCGTGCCTCTTTGCAGCGCAAAATCAGCGAGCGTATACGGGTTGTACCATTGAAATGGGTGGGCGTGCGGCTCGAAGTATCCCGGCACCAGGTATTGCCCGCTTGCATCCACCATTTGCGTATGCTCATCGACCAGCGGCTCTTTCTCCCCTACATAAGCGATTCGCTCACCGGAAGTGACCACATGGACGTTTTGCCACGATTTTGTATAGACATTCAAGACTTGCGCACCACGAATCCATATCGTGGCAGGCGAAAGCCTTCTGCTCACGCGGATCAGCTGCAAATGGGCTTCTGCAGATAACGGTCTTACTCGCATTTTCTCTCTCCTCCTCGTCTTTTTCCGGGCCAACTGAATGCTCATTCATTCCTATCTCTTACTCCTTCGCCGCTAAAAGACAGGAGTCCTGCTCGCCTCCTAGCAACAATTTCCGGGGGTGTATCCCTTCCGAACAACAAAAACTAGCCCTAGAAAACAGGATTCGCATAGGAGGCAGATTGCGATGCATAAGAACATCGGAACAACAGACGCCATCATCCGAATTACCGGAGGACTTTTGGGACTGGCTTACGGCATCGGCAAAATGAGCCGACGTCCCTACAATGCCCCCTGGCTTCTCATGGCTTTTTCTGCAATGAAAGTGGCGGAGGGTGTCACCAGGCATTGCATGATGTACCGCGCCATGGGCATTAGCACTCGCTCGGATAAAGGAATGCGGGGAATGCAGGACATGATCGCCCAAGCAAAAGGCAAAGGCTTTCAAATGGTGATGGGTCAGGTAGCCCGCACCTTGAACGCCCGCAAGAATGTAGAGACGCAGGCCAGCAGCACAGAGAACAGCAAAGCGAGCACCGCTCCTTCCACGAAACAGAATCATGCTGGTTCCAACGGCCCTCGCCTGTCGCCTGAGGATGAGATCCTGGAAAAAGCAGCGCGTGAATTCGTATCATTTCGCTCAGAGGACCAGGAATCCAAGGCTACATCAGCCTCCGCTTCCAGCACGTCCTCTTCATCGACAACCGAAAAAAGTCAATCCGAACAATACAGTCACGACGAGCACCGATATCCAACCTATTCCTAGGAGGAGAAGGGTATGCTGAACGGACCTCCGCTTTACGAATGGCTTTCCCACAACCTGTTTGTCATCGCTGCCATAGTCGGGGTAATCGCTGTGATGGGCTATTTCGCCTACGCGAGCTCCAAACGAAAAGGAAGATACCGCCAATAGTTTTGGCGGTACTTTTTCTTTGCAAATTTACTTGTTTAGCATATAATTGTCACAGCAAGTATTTTGATGAAAGAAGGGTCCGCCCTTGAACGACTACTGGCAGGATGAATCCATCGGTTTTCTGATGGGCAAGACGTATCGGAAAATCGTCATGCATGTCACCACCCATCTGCGGGAATTTGATCTGACGCCGGAGCAGTTTTCTGTTCTTTTTTGCTTGAGCAAGCAAGAGGGTATCAATCAAAAGGAGCTGGCAATCCGCACCACCAAGGACCAGCCTACCATTACGCGAATTCTTGACGCTTTGGCGAAAAAAGGCTTCATCGAGAAAAAGCTCAGCGAGACGGATCGGCGTGCTTATTTGCTCATGCTCTCTGACAAGGGACGGGAATGGATTGAGCTGGCGACACCTGCTGAAGCAAAAGCGATCTCGGAGGTCGTCGACGGGATGAGCGAAGAGGAGCTGCAGGTACTAAGACAAACCTTGATCCGGATTGCCGAGAACGTAAACAGACATACAAAAGAATAGGAGTGTCATCTGTGGGAGAACAGCGAGAGAAGCTGTGGTCAAAGGATTTTATCCTGATCACACTGAGTAACTTTTTCTTATTTCTGATCATTCAAATGCAATTACCTACCTTTCCTACTTACGCAAAGGAAACTTACTTAGCTAATGACTTCACGGCAGGTTTGACTGCCAGCTTTTTTGCTTTAGGGGCGGTCGTCGCCAGGGTATTTACCGGCGAGTGGTTGAAGAGTAAAAGCAGTAAAAGGATTCTGATCGTTGGCTTGTGTGTAGTCGGTCTTACTACGGCCGGGTATTATTGGACCAGCTCCATGACTCTTCTGCTCATCATGCGCGCCCTGTTTGGTTTCGGATTCGGGATCAGCAGTACTACTCTCCCAACGGTCGTGACGAATGCGATCCCTTCCAAACGTCTGGGAGAAGGGATGGGCTACTACGGTCTGTCGCAAAGCCTTGCGCAAGCTTTGGGTCCGATGATCGGGCTTGGCGTTCTGTCCGCGTTTGGTTTTGGGTCCATGCTGTCCGTTGGCGTGGCAGCTATCGTGTTGATTTTCCCGATCGTTTCCATTATTCGCGCTTACAGACAGCCTACCCCGGGCGTACATGCGCAGGAAAAGGGACTGAAACGGTTTTACGACAAAAAAATTCTGCTGCCCGCTTTCCTCAATTTTTGCATGTCCGTCACATACGGAGGGTTGGTGAGCTTTCTCGCCCTTTATGGCAGAGAAGCAAATATCGAGCACATCAGCTGGTTTTTCCTCTGCAACGCGGTCGCGATCGTCCTCGTTCGCCCCATTTCTGGCAAGCTTTTCGATAAAAAGGGGCATATCGCCGTCTTTCCTCCGGGAGCTATCTTCATTATTCTCGGCTTGATCGGTCTATCCTATGTAAAGAACGATGTGATCCTCATTATCTCCGCTCTCTTGTACGGTGCGGGCTATGGATGCATCCAGCCGTCTACCCAAGCCTGGATGGTAAAAGAAGTGAAGCCGGAGCAACGCGGCATGGCCAATGGCTTCTTTTTAAACTCCATCGACTGCGGAATCGCTGTCGGCTCCATCCTGCTCGGCACCATCGCTGCACAAACCAGCTACGCGATGATGTACCGTTTGTCGGCGCTTTTGATGGTGTTGTTTTTGATCGTCTATTTTCTGGCGAGACTGTCTGCCGTCAAGCAGCGCAAACGCGCCTCTGTCCCTGTCAGCGTAAGCCAGAACATCGAAGCGTAATCTCATTTAGCGAATACGACAGCAGCCCAGGCGCGAAAATGCCTGGGCTGCTGCTTTTGTTATCGGCTGTTATTTTGATGACGCATCGCTTTTGCGGCAATGTCTGTCCGGTACTGCGCTCCCTCAAACGAGATGGCCTGCACCGTTTCATAGGCGGCTGCGCGCGCTTTCTCCAGATCGTCTCCCGTTGCGGTCACACCCAACACACGTCCGCCGCTGGTGACGATGCCCTCTTCGGCAGCCTTCGTTCCTGCATGGAATACGGTAACGTTCTCTCCTGTGCGATTCAAGCCTTCAATCAGCTGGCCTTTTGGATAGTCCCCCGGATAACCCGGAGCTGCCATCACAACACATACAGCACTGCCTTTTTTCCACTTCACATCGACGGCATCCAGTTCACCCTTGATGGTAGCGACCACGATCTCCAGCAGGTCTGTCTCGAGCAAAGGCAGAATCACCTGCGTCTCGGGATCTCCAAAACGAGCGTTGAATTCCACCACTTTTGGACCTTGCTCCGTAATCATCAAGCCGGTGTACAAAATGCCCTTGAACGGAATTCCGTCTTGCGCCATTCCTTTTGCCATCGGTTTGACGATGGTCTCCACGATCTGGGCGACTAGCTCCTCAGACATTTGCGGAACCGGAGCGTACGTCCCCATACCGCCTGTGTTCGGGCCGCGGTCGTCGTTGAAAATCCGCTTGTGATCCTGAGAAGTGATCATCGGCTTGACGGTTTCTCCGTCGACGAAGGACAGCAAGGAAAGCTCCTCGCCAAACATGCACTCCTCGACGACCACACGCGTGCCTGCTTCCCCGAAGATGCTCTCCTCCATGATCTGGCGAAGGGCTTCCTCTGCCTCTTCCAGCGTTTCGGCTACGACGACGCCTTTTCCGGCTGCCAGTCCATCGGCTTTGATGACGATCGGCGCGCCCTGTTCACGTACGTAGGCGATCGCGGATTCGTAGTCAATGAAAGACTCGTAGGCCGAGGTCGGGATGTTGTAGCGCATCATCAGGCGCTTGGCAAACGATTTGCTGCCTTCGATCATGGCCGCTCTGCCATTTGGGCCAAAGATCGGCAGGTTGCGTTCCTCGAAAAAGTCTACGATGCCTCCCAAGAGAGGATCTTCCGGGCCGACCACCGTCAAGTCGATCCCTTCGTCTTTTACAAACTGGGCAAGTGCCGCGAAGTCATTGACACCAATCGGTACGTTTTGAGCGATTTGTGCAGTCCCGCCATTTCCCGGCGCGCAATACACCTTTTTTACCTGCGGGCTTTGCAGCAGCTTCCATGCAATCGTGTGCTCACGACCGCCACTGCCGATTACCAAAACATTCATCGTATTTCCTCCTGTGCTAGAGGTCATGCGCTCTATTAGTGTTTGAAGTGACGAGTACCTGTGAAGATCATAGCGATCCCAAAGCGATTGCAAGCGTCGATGGACTCTTGGTCACGTACCGAGCCGCCTGGCTGAATAATCGCTGTAATCCCGGCTGCTGCCGCTGCTTCAACCGTATCAGACATCGGGAAGAAGGCATCAGAAGCCAGTACAGAGCCTTTTGCCAGATCCTTGGCCTGCTCAATTGCGATCTTCGCGGAGCCGACGCGGTTCATTTGACCTGCCCCTACGCCGACAGTCATATTGTCTTTCGCCAGCAAAATGGCGTTGGACTTCACATGCTTGACTACTTTCCAAGCAAATTTCAGCTGTTCCATTTCCTCTGCAGTTGGCTGGCGATCCGTCACGACACGAACTTCGGATTCCTCCAGCTGCTTCAGATCGTAATCCTGAACCAAGGCGCCACCAGCAACAGGTGCTACGCGGAAATGGTTCGCTTTTACCGAAGCCTCGTTCAAGGTAGGGATGCGCAGGAGACGCAGGTTCTTTTTCTCGGTCAATACAGCCAGCGCTTCTTCTGTAAAGTCTGGTGCGAGGATGATTTCCAGGAAGATCTCTTTCATTGCAAGTGCCGTGTCACGGTCAATCGTGCGGTTAGCTGCGACGATACCGCCAAAGATCGAAACGGCATCTGCTTCGTAAGCTCTCTGATAAGCTTCGCGAATGGTTGTCCCGATTCCTACTCCACATGGGTTGGAATGCTTGATCGCCACAACAGCCGGCTCCGAAAACTCACGGACAATCGCAAGTGCTGCATCTGCGTCGTTAATATTATTGTAAGAAAGCTCTTTGCCATGCAGCTGCTCCGCGTAGGCGATACTTGCAGTGCCTGCCAGCGGCTCGCGGTAAAAGGCTGCACGTTGGTGCGGATTTTCGCCGTAGCGCAGGTCTTGTGCCTTCTCATAGGTCACCGTGAAGCTCTCTGGCAGCAGCTCTCCCACCTGTTCGCTCAAGTAACGGGAGATGAGGGCATCGTACGCTGCTGTGTGACGGAAAACTTTCGCAGCCAGTTTGCGGCGAGTCTCAAGCGTCGTGTCCTGGTTCGCTTCAATCTCGGATGCCACTGTCTCGTAATCAGCCGCATCGACGACGACACTGACAAACGCGTGGTTTTTCGCAGCGGAGCGCAGCATGGTCGGTCCGCCAATATCAATATTTTCAATTGCCTCTTCAAACGTAACATCTGGCTTGGCAATGGTTTCTTTAAATGGATACAGGTTCACGACAACCAGGTCAATGGTCTCGATCGCAAGTTCTTTCAACTGCTTTTGATGAGCTTCATTGTCGCGCACAGCCAGAAGACCGCTATGGATATTCGGATGCAGCGTTTTGACGCGGCCGTCCAGAATTTCTGGAAACCCGGTTACTTCGGAAATGCCGATGACAGGAACACCCGCTTCCTTCAAGAGAGAAGCTGTACCTCCGGTTGAAATGATCTCTACTCCGGCAGCTGCCAGACGACGAGCAAACGGTATCAATCCTGTCTTGTCAGAAACGCTGATCAACGCTTTTTTCACACTCACGGATAGAACCTCCTGGACTTTTGGTTAGTTTACCTCAGAAAAACCACTACGAGGCTGTTCTTCGATGCTTGGTTGGGTATTTTTTAAACAAAACACGAACATTCCATTCCTATTAAAACATAAATGTACGTTTTCATCAAGGTTTTCGTCAGAGCAAAACAAATGCAGCCGCCTGTGCTTGTTCCGCACTCACGACTGCTTTTTTCTATCCATATGCGTCTATTTACCGGTTTTTCTTTTTCCTGGCCGACAATTTTTTCACACGTTGCGCGAGTGAAAGCGGCTTGCCTCTTCCTGCAGCCGGCTTCGGTTTTTTGACCTTGCTCCGCTTCCCTTTGACGTCCTTGCGCATCAGGCTTCCCAGTTCATCCATCGTGAGGGATTTGCCGCTTTTCATCCGTTCCTTTACTTTTTCCTTTGTTTCTTCCGGAACATTCAGCCCCATATCAGACAGCTCACTCATGACCGCGTCTATGTCCTGGGAGCCACCTTTCGGGAATTTTTCGGCAAGCTTCATAATGTCGGCCAGTGTCCATTCCCGCCCTGTCTTCTTGCTTAGCTTGCCCAGCAAATCGGCAACAAAATCTCCGCTCAAATGGGCCCCTCCTCGATTACGGCTTTGCTCTTCTGTTCACCATATGTCGAGAGACTCCATTTGGTTTGCTATCTCCACGCTTGTCATGGTTTTGCGGAAACGAAAAAAGCGCTTGTTCCAAGAACGTAAGCGCCTTTCCTACCTATACAATTACACCAGCTGGACATGGCGTCCTTCCAGCTTCACTCGTCCTTCTACCAACCAGCCGATCACGTCTACCAAAAGGCCATGCTCGACCTCATGGATGCGCGCCGCCAATGTTTCTGCTGTATCGTTTTCCTGCACGGCTACGGGAATCTGTGCAATGATCGGCCCGGTATCCAGTCCGGCGTCCACCACATGTACCGTTACCCCCGTAATCTTTACCCCGTATGCCAGTGCCTGACCAACCGCATCCTTGCCCGTAAATGCTGGCAAAAGGGACGGATGCAGGTTGATAATGCGACCTTCATAGGCAGCAAGCAGCGTCTCTCCCACCAAGCGCATGTAACCAGCCAGGACGACGAGGGAAACACCGCGCTTTTGCAGCTCTGCTACGATCTCGCTCTCAAATCCCGCTTTATCCGCGTAAGCTTTTGGCTGAAACACAAACGCCTCAATACCGAGACGCTCTGCCCGCTCCAACACTTTGGCTCCCGGCTTGTCGCAGATGAGCAGCGAGACCTCCACACCTTTCAGTCGTCCGCTTTGTACGGCTTGCACGATCGCTTCAAAGTTCGAGCCGCTGCCCGAGGCGAAAATGGCTACCTTTTTCACCATTCCACCCCGTTGTATACGACCTTGCGTTCACCCGCCTGAATATTTCCGATCAGGTAAGGCTTTTCTCCGAGCTCCTGCAGTTTTTCGATCACTGGGACAGCATCCTCTTGCTTGACAACCAGCATCATGCCAATCCCCATATTAAAGGTTTTGTACATGTCCGGATAGGAAATGCCGCCCGCTTCCTGAACGAGAGAGAAGATCGGCAGCACGGGCCAGGAACCGACATCGATCACAGCCTGTGTACCTTCAGGAAGGACACGCGGAATGTTTTCGGTGAAGCCGCCGCCTGTAATATGTGCCAGCGCTTTGACTTCAAACGATTCCAGGACAGAGAGAACCTGTTTCACGTAAATGCGGGTAGGGGTCAACAGCTCTTCGCCCAGCTTTTTCCCCAGCGCGTCTACATGATCGTGCAAGGACATGCCTTTGTCCGCCAGAAGCACCTTGCGCACGAGAGAAAAACCGTTGCTGTGCACGCCGCTAGACGCGAGTCCAATCAACACATCGCCTGCTGCGACAGTAGAGCCGGTGATCATCTTGCTCTCGTCTACAACACCGACCGTAAAGCCAGCGATGTCATACTCGCCTTCCGCATACATGCCCGGCATTTCCGCCGTTTCCCCACCGATCAGGGAACAGCCTGCCTGGGAGCAGCCATCTGCAATCCCTTTGACAATCGCTTCGATCTTTTCCGGAATCACTTTATCGACAGCCAAGTAGTCGAGGAAAAAGAGCGGCTCTGCCCCTTGCACAACCACGTCGTTCACGCACATTGCTACAGCGTCAATGCCAATGGTATCGTGCTTATCCATTGCAAATGCCAGCTTCAGCTTTGTGCCCACACCGTCTGTACCCGATACGAGTACTGGCTTTTCGTATTTCTTTGTATCCATGCGGAACAGTGCACCGAAGCCGCCCAAATCGGTCAGCACCTCGGGACGGAATGTCCGTTTTACGTGTTTTTTCATGCGCTCGACGGCTTCGTTCCCCGCGTCGATATCTACGCCTGCTTGTTTGTATGCTTCACTCATCGTTTCTCCCCCTTGGACGAGGTGCTAGCCTGCCTTAGCACTTGAGCGCTGGCAACGCTTCTTCAAAATCGATTTCAGTCGGGTATTGTCCGGTAAAGCAAGCGAGGCAATGGCCTCTATTCGGAGCCGAGTCTTCGCGGCCGATCGCTTCGAGCATTCCGTCTACAGACAGGAACGAAAGCGAATCTGCCTCGATAGCCAGGCGGATTTCCTCAATGGATTTGGTAGCCGCGATCAACTCTTCACGAGACGAGGTGTCAATGCCGTAGAAGCACGGATTCATGACAGGCGGAGAGCTGATGCGTACATGGACTTCTTTTGCACCTGCTTCACGCAGCATGCGGACGATGCGGTTGCTCGTAGTACCACGAACGATGGAATCGTCAATCATCACGACGCGTTTGCCTTCCACTACCTTGCGTACAGCCGACAGCTTCAGATGAACCGCGCGTTCACGCAGCTCCTGGCTCGGTTGAATAAACGTACGGCCTACATAGCGATTTTTGATCAAACCGATCTCATAAGGAATACCTGTCGCTTCCGCAAAGCCGATGGCAGCGGAGGTACTTGAATCCGGTACCCCGATGATGACATCTGCCTCAATGGAAGCTTCTTTGGCAAGCTGCTTGCCGAGGCGTTTGCGCGCCATGTGCACGTTGATCCCGTCGATATCGCTGTCGGGACGTGCGAAGTAAATGTATTCAAAGATGCACATCGAGCGCTGTGTCTTTTCGGTGTGCGAGGTTTCTACAATGCCGTTTTCATCCACGATAATGAGCTCGCCTGGTTGAACATCGCGCCAGTACTCGGCACCGATGATGTCAAACGCACAGGTTTCAGAAGCGACACAGATGGCGTCTCCCAATCGTCCCAGGGACAGCGGGCGCAGCCCGTTTGGATCGAGAGCGATCACCAGCTGATTTTGGTTCATGACACAGAGCGCATAGGCACCTTTAATGTGCTGCAGGGCATCTTTTACCGCGCCCGGAAGATCAGGGCGCTCCGAGCGTGCAATCAGGTGGGCGATGACTTCTGTGTCACTGGTTGTTTGGAAAATGGAGCCCTTTGCCTCCAGCTCTTTGCGAAGCACGGCCGCATTTACCAGGTTTCCGTTGTGCGCGACAGCCATGCTGCCTTGTGCGTAGCGGAAAAAGAGCGGCTGTGCGTTTTCGATTTTGCTGGAGCCTGCTGTGGTATAGCGTGTATGTCCAATGGCGATGTGACCTTTGAACTTCTCCAGATCACCTTTGCCAAACGCTTCCGATACGAGACCCATTCCACGGTGCTTATACCACTTCTCGCCGTCGGAGGCGCAGATACCTGCGCTCTCCTGACCGCGATGCTGCAGAGCATGCAGCCCCAAGTAAGTCAGCTGGGGAGCTTCCTTGTGGTTGTAGATGCCAAAGACGCCGCATTCTTCATTCAGTTCGTCCCAGATTACCCGATCAAACATGGAATCGCATCCTTCCAGGCTGCTTTCACCTCTTGAATCGAAGCGTTGACCGCTTCTGCACCGTTCACGTTGATCACCAGTTTCTCTCCGCCAGTCGTTCCGATTTGGGCTGCCGGTACACCATGCTGCGCTGCCAAAGCAAGCAGAGCCTGCGCCTTTTCCTCGGATGTACTGAGCAAGATACGGGATTGCGACTCACTGAACAAGAGAACGTCTGGACGCAGTTCGGATTCCAGAGACACCCTCGCACCGAAGCCCTCTCCGAAGCAGGATTCTGCCAGTGCTACACCCAGACCGCCTTCAGACAGGTCGTGAGCAGACTTGACGAGACCTTGACGGATCGCTGCCAGCGTCGCTTTTTGAACAGCTGCTTCTTTCGCCAGATCGATTTGCGGCGGACGGCCCGAGATAGCGCCTGTCGCCAGCTTTTGATATTCGGAGCCACCCAGCTCTGCGAATGTCTCACCCAACAGGATGATCGCGTCGCCTTCGTGCTTGAAGTTTTGAGTAGTGATGTGATCCACGTCCGTGATCAAACCAACCATACCGACAGTAGGAGTCGGGTAAATCGCGTCGCCGCTGCGCTCGTTGTAGAAGGATACGTTCCCGCCGATGACAGGAGAATCCAGCGCTACGCACGCTTCGCTCATCCCTTCGCACGCTTGTTCAAACTGCCAGAACACCTCAGGCTTTTCCGGGCTGCCGAAGTTCAGGCAGTCTGTGATCGCCAGTGGCTCTGCACCGGAGCAAACGACGTTACGAGCCGATTCGGCTACCGCAATCGCGCCGCCTACTTTTGGATCGAGGTACACATAGCGTCCGTTGCAATCCGTGCTCATCGCCAGCGCCTTGCGCGTGCCGCGAACCATCACGACCGCTGCGTCAGAGCCAGGCTTGACGGCGGTGTTTGCACGTACGATGTGATCGTACTGCTCATATACCCACGATTTGTTCGCTACTGTAGGCTGAGCGAGCAAGCTTTTCAGCGTTTCATTCAGGTCAGCAGGCTGGCTGATAGCCGCTACTGCATCCACATTGGCGTTTGCTTCATAGTAAGCAGGTACTGCGGATGGACGGTGGTACACCGGCGCTTCATCTGCCAGGCTGTTTACAGGTACTTCAGCAACGACTTCGCCTTTGTGCAGCAGGCGCAGCATGCTGTCTTCCGTTACTTTACCCACGACCGCAGATGCCAAGCCCCATTTATCGAAAATCGCAATCGCTTCTGCTTCCTTGCCTTTTTCTACGACAACGAGCATGCGCTCTTGGGATTCGGAAAGCATCATTTCGTAAGCAGACATGCCTGCTTCACGCTGTGGAACGAGGTCCAGATTCATTTCGATACCGTTGCCCGCTTTGGAGGCCATCTCGGAGCTGGAGCTGGTAAGCCCCGCTGCACCCATGTCCTGAATCCCTACGACGATTCCGGTGTCGATCAACTCCAGGCATGCTTCGAGCAGCAGCTTTTCCATGAACGGGTCGCCCACTTGTACAGCTGGACGCTTTTTCTCCGATTCTTCGGTGAGCTCTTCGGAGGCAAAGGTCGCGCCGTGAATTCCGTCACGCCCTGTGCTGGAGCCTACGTAAATGACAGGGTTGCCAATACCGGAAGCCACACCTTTTTGAATCTTGTCATGGTCGATGAGGCCGACGCACATCGCGTTTACCAGCGGGTTGCCTTCATAGGTCGGGTCGAAGTTCACTTCGCCGCCAACTGTCGGGATCCCGATGCAGTTGCCGTAGCCAGCGATACCCGCAACCACGTGTTCAAACAAATATTTGACGCGAGGAGTTTTCAGCTCCCCGAAACGAAGCGAGTTCAATACCGCAATCGGACGAGCACCCATGGAGAACACGTCGCGGATAATACCGCCTACTCCTGTCGCTGCACCTTGGTAAGGCTCGATCGCAGATGGGTGGTTATGGCTTTCGATTTTGAATACGACCGCTTGCTTGTCGCCGATGTCTACGATACCGGCACCTTCCCCTGGACCTTGCAGAACGCGTGGACCCTTGGTAGGGAAGCGGCGCAAGACAGGCTTGGAGTTTTTGTAAGAGCAGTGCTCCGACCACATAACGCTGTAAAGACCAGTCTCTGTCCAGTTCGGCTTGCGGCCGATGATGTCTACAACGCGTTGGTATTCTTCATCCGTCAGACCAATCTCGCGGTAGAGCTTCTGATCGGCAATTTGTTCGGCTGTCGGTTCTTTATGCGTGAGTTGTGACACTGCTTTTTTCCCTCCACGTCTTCAGGATCGAGGTAAACATACGGCGTCCGTCATCGGAAGTCATCCAAGTGTGGACAGCACGCTCTGGGTGAGGCATCATGCCGAGCACGTTGCCACGCTCGTTGCAAATGCCCGCGATATCTTCAAGAGAGCCATTCGGATTTTCGCCGTGATAGCGGAAGACGATCTGGCCATTGGCTTTGAGCTTTGCCAGCGTCTCTTCGTCACAGTAGTAGTTTCCTTCGCCATGAGCGATGGGAATTTTAATCTCTTCCCCAGCGGCATAATCGCGGGTAAAAGGTGTATCATTGTTTTCCACGCGCAGCCCTGCCAGTGTGCAGCGGAACTTCAGGGAACGGTTGCGCAAAAGAGCACCTGGCAACAGTCCAACTTCCGTCAGGATCTGGAAGCCGTTGCAGATTCCCATGACCAGCTTGCCTTCCTCTGCTGCTTTCACTACTTGTTCCATGACCGGCGAAAAACGGGCGACGGCGCCACAGCGCAGGTAATCTCCATAGGAGAAGCCGCCTGGCAAAAGGATCGCGTCATACTGGGAAAGATCTGTATCCGAGTGCCACACGTAATCTACCGGCACTCCCATGACGTCTTCAACCGCGTTGTACAAATCGATGTCGGCATTGGAGCCGGGAAAGACGATAACCGCTACTCGCATAACGTTAGCCCTCCACGATCTCAAAGCGATAGTCTTCAACCACCGTATTGGCCAGAAGCTTTTCAGCCATTTCACGAACGCGCTCTTCTGCTTGTGCACGATCGTTCGTACCCAGCTCAAGCTCCATGTACTTACCGATGCGTACGTTGTTCACTTCATCAAAACCAAGGGAATGCAGGGCACCTTTCACGGCGTGGCCTTGCGGGTCCAAAACGCTCTCGCGCAAAGTTACGTATACGATTGCTTTAAACATGTACGTCTCCTCCCAGTCTCTTCAGCATTTCCTGATAAGCTTCTTCTACGTTGCCCAAATCACGGCGGAAGCGGTCTTTATCCAGCTTTTCGTTTGTTTCGGAGTCCCAGAACCGGCATGTATCCGGCGATATTTCATCGGCGAGGAGAATTTCTCCGTCCGCTGTTTTCCCAAATTCCAATTTAAAATCGACGAGTGTGATGTTGCGCTCCCGCAAGTATGGACGCAGCACTTCGTTAACTGCGAGCCCCATCTTCTCCAGAGTCGCTTGGTCGCTTTCGCTCGCGATCCCCAACACTTTGATGTGAGAGGCATTCACCAGCGGATCTCCCAATGCATCGTCTTTGTAGTAAAACTCGACAACAGGCTGCGGAAGGACGGTTCCTTCCTCCATACCCAGACGCTTCGCCAGAGAACCTGCTGCGATATTGCGGACGACAACTTCCAAAGGGATGATTTCCACTTTGCGAACGACTTGCTCAGTGGCTGACAACAGACGAACAAAATGGTTGTCGATCCCACGCTCTTTTAGCATCGTAAAAAAGATTGCCGTAATCCGGTTGTTGAGCTCGCCTTTGCCCGTGATTTGCGCTCTTTTTTCTCCGTTAAATGCTGTTGCGTCGTCTTTATACTCCACCCAGTATTGATCAGGCGTCGATGTCCGATAAATACGTTTCGCCTTACCTTCGTAGAGTTGTTCCTGTTTTTCCACTGTAGGAGCCACCTTCCCAGCTAAAAAGGTTGAGTTACTGTTAATTCACGAACGATTCAACTACATTAAAACACAATCATACGCATTTATCAACGAAAAATGCGTGAACTACGTTCGACAATAGTTCGGAAATTGCTAGTAATTAAGAGGAACCCCCTATGAAAATATTCGTTTACAAACCCTCCATACCAGCTTTACATTATCTCCTAACAATAGATGGATGAGTAGGTCATTTTGACTAGGAGGAACATCAGTGAACGTCAACGCAATCCTTGCCGCTTTGATCGCACCCTTTTATCGTCTACATCGCCATACTCGATTACGCACCAAGATGATCGTTCCCTTGCTCGGAAGTTTCACCTTCTATATGCAGACGAAAAAGATGATCCTGACCCAGATGGAAAAACGTCTGGACTCGGAAACCGAAAAAATTACCGAAAAAATCTCGCTCATGAAGTTCATGTTTGCTTCTGACGACGTTTCCTACAACCAACGCTTTACTTTTGAATTGAACCAGCAAAAGTCCAGCCTGAAGAGCGAGGGACTACACGTACAGCAATACCTCGTAAAAACGGGGGAATTTCATCCCATTGATAACGTAACCAGTGGGCCAATCGATATTCCTCAGGATGTGGCTCTCCAAATGGAAGCAGAACGTTTTGGCGTCATGCATGTCAACGTAGGCGGCACCGTACACACGCTTGCTTTTACTCATTCCCCGGATGAAAATTTCATTTACGTCATAGACGCTCTCCAGGAGGAGTATCTGGGTCCATTGCATCAAACCACTCGGCTGATCTTGTCTACCGTTGCGATCAGCCTGTAAGCCTCGGCGATCTCACCCAGCGCACTGATTTGGATAAGGAAAGCCCGGAGATTCGCGCCATCGCGGATTGCTTCAATCATATGGTGGAGCAAATGGAACAAGTGACTCAGACCGGATATCAGCACATCGACGATCTGAACGCCTTGATTACTCGCTTTGCCACCACCTATACCGGTTTGGACCAGCGAATGACGGGCCTGCGCGATATCAGTGAAACATTTAAAATCGCTTGATGACGAACGCCGCGTGAATGCCAAAAGGCTTGGCCCAGCCAAGTTTTCTAATCATGTGATAAACTGTTTTTGGTGCAACCTATACGGAAAGAAGGAAGGTATTCAGATGTTTCCCTTTGAGGTATCGTTCCCTACCCATATTTACTTTGGCCTTGGAGAGTTGAAGCGTTTGGGCCAGGCTGCAAAGAGTCTGGGCAAAAAGGCGTTGCTCGTCACCGGCGGCAATGCTGCAAAGCGCACAGGGCTTTTGGACCGGGTACAAGCGCTATTGCAGGAAGCGGATGTAGACAGCATCCTGTTCGACAAGATCGAACCAAACCCACGGACGGCTACTGTCGATGCCGGAGCAGCCCTCGCTCGACAAAACGGATGCGACTTCATTCTCGCAGTCGGTGGCGGCTCTGTCATGGACGCGTCCAAGGCGATTGCAGCAGCAGCCCGCTCTGGACGTCCGATCTACGACTATATGCGCGGCAACCCAAGCGGCACAGCGAAAGAGCTCGTCCCCGTCCAGGACGCTTTGCCCCTCCTAACCGTCCCGACTGTCGCCGCCACGGGCTCTGAAGCCAATCCTATCAGCGTACTGACACATTGGGACACCCATGAAAAATCGTCGATCAACGGTCCTGCTCTCTATCCGAAGATCGCCATCTTGGATCCCTCAATTACGTTCACCGTTCCTGCTCGCGTCACAGCAGAAGCGTGCGCGGACATTTTCTCGCATCTGTTTGAAAGCTATTTGATCAGCGCAGCGGGCACCCATGTACAGGACGGAGTATCGGAGACGCTGATCAGACTCGTCGTCGAGCATTCCCTCACCGCCATCGAGCAGCCAGACAACGAAGAAGCTCGTTCCACCCTGCTCTGGGTAAGCACGCTTGGGATCAGCCCGTTTGCCAATGCCGGTCGAAATGCAGGTATGCCCTTGCACGGCGTGGAGCATCCTCTAAGTGGCATCTACGATATGGCACACGGGCGGGGACTTGCGATCCTATCTCTTCCTTATTTTAAGCAAGTGATTCTCGCAGACCGGCCAGAGCGTCTGGCACGCATGGGACGCCACTGCTTCGGCGTCACTGTAGAGGATGAGCTGGCAGCAGCTGAGGCCACGATTGATGCTGTTCAGCATTGGTATGAGCGCATGGGAATTACCGAGCGTCTGTCTGATTTCGGGGTGACACGAGATGCCCTGAAGCGGATGGCCGACGAGGCTGTAACCATCGGTGGACGAGGCGTAGGATACTTGCCCAGCTCCCGCAGGCTGAACGCGGAAGACATCGTAAAGATCTACGAGGCGTGCCTATAAGCTTTTGCATATACACTGGCAAGCAATCGCGAATTTTGCGATAATACCTTTAGTAAAATAATTTTTATTATGGAGGTTGCGAAAATGGCAGATCCACGGATTAATGAACTCGCAAGCCGTCTTGTCCGCTACTCGCTCAATCTGCAAAAAGGGGAAAAGGTCCTGATCGAAAACACAGGCCTGCAGCCCGAACTGGTTCGTGCTCTTGTTCGTGAAGCTTTTGCGGTAGGTGCTTTGCCTCTGGTTACCCTGAAGGATCAGGAAGTGAACCGCGCCCTGTATCAGGGTACAAGCGAAGAACATATGGCATTGATGGCAAAATACGAATACGACCGGATGAAAGACATGGATGCGTACATCGCCGTGCGCGCCTATGACAACATCAATGAATATGCCGATGTCTCTGAAGATAAAATGGGCATCTATTCCCGTGTCCTGTACCAGCCTGTACATACAAACGAGCGGGTACCAAACAAACGCTGGGTCGTCCTGCGCTATCCGAACAAATCGATGGCACAGCTGTCCAGCATGAGCTTGGAAGGCTTCGAAGACTTCTATTTCTCTGTCTGCAACCTGGACTACGCCAAAATGTCCAATGCCATGACGCCGCTCAAGGAACTGATGGAACGCACCGACCGTGTACGCATCGTTGGACCGAAAACCGACCTGCGCTTCTCCATCAAAGGCATCAACGCCATCAAATGCGACGGCAAACGCAACATTCCTGACGGAGAAGTATACACCGCACCTGTGCGCGATTCTGTAGAAGGTACCATCTTCTACAACGCTGCGACCAACTACAACGGCATTTCCTTCACCGATGTGCAGTTCACCTTTAAAGAAGGAAAGATCGTGGAAGCCACCAGCTCCAACACCAAGGCGCTGAACGACATCCTCGACACAGACGAAGGTGCTCGCTACATCGGGGAATTCGCGATCGGCTTCAACCCGCACATCCTGCATCCAATGCTCGATATCCTGTTCGATGAGAAAATCGCCGGCAGCTTCCACTTCACGCCAGGCAATGCATATACCGTGGCAGACAACGGCAACCGTTCCTCCGTTCACTGGGATCTGGTGCAAATCCAGCGTCCCGAATACGGCGGCGGCGAAATCTGGTTCGATGACGTCCTGATCCGCAAAGACGGCCGTTTCGTCCTGCCAGAGCTGGAAGGCTTGAACCCGGAAAATCTGGTGTAATCCAGGAATGACATCAAGGGCAGTCTCTATCGTCATAACCAGGCGATAGAGGCTGTCCTTGCCTGACAACAGCTTTGAAAAAGCAAAGCCAGCGAGTCTCGGTCCCACCGAAACAGCTGGCTTTTTCGTTTTCCTAGGAAGTAAGCTCTTTTTCCTTGCCTTCTCCGAACATACCAGTGAGCTTCTGATAGGTCGGCGGGAACTCGGCCTGGTAACGCAGAAACGATGGAATCGGATACCGCACACCGCCCTTTTGCGTCCCTACGAGTCCATCTACCAGCTCCTGTGCGTCGCGGAAATGAAAGCTGAACGCCATCTCATGGTCCTGTGTCTGCGCAAACAGCCTGTCGCCGTAACAGGGTACGATCACTTGCGGCTCTCCTGTCTGCAGCGGCTTGATCGCGATATCGGCACAGTCAGCGCGACTGGAAAAGGTTGACGGAATGGAGCCACCCCGCTTGTAAAGCATGCCGGCTACCAGACGCATCACCTGCGCCGCGTTTCCATAAATGACGACAACATCCGGGTCTATTTCCGCCCTCTCCAGCGGATAGGACACATAGTATCCGCTCTCTTCTTTGGAGAGCTTGGGTACATCCTGCTCGCTTTTTGCTCCTGTCTCCAAGGAGTCGGTGTACATGCCACAGGCAAGATTTCCTTCTGAGTAAAACGGCAGCTGCTCTTCGTAGCCAAAAGCTACTTGAGCGATCGGACAGGACAGATCCGCCCCGTTCATCGCGATGCTCCATCCATAACGGCGAGAAAACCCAACTGCTTGGCAGATGGTGATTTGGTAGCCCAGGTCTCGCGTCGGCCGCTTCGCCTTCTGCGGAAGGTTCGCTTCCTCCTTCACCAAGGAAACACCTACCGGAAATGTTTCCGTTCTCACATAGGTTTGAATGGCGTCACTTAGCTCTTTTGCATTCATGCCCGTTCCCCCCTTACGTTAATAGCCGTACTCCGAATGTTTCGTCTTTTCGCTTGTAAATTCCTTTGTTTTCCACAAATACGTAGGGAATGCAAAGCTTACAACTTCGTAAGGTACTGGAAAGGAAAATCGATTTCGGGTTGGCACAAACCCTGCTACTATAGAACGTGACTTCAAGGAACATACGGAGGATCCGAATGAAAACGTCTATGAGGATCATGCTGCTTCTGCTGGTTGTCGTTTTAAGCGGCTGTACCCCTATCGCTTCCCCCGAGCAAGTACAGGGCTTGACCAAAGAAGAGGCCGCTCAGATCGCATCTGCTGCTGTCAGACAATACTATCGTGTCGACGTCGACACCATGGATCGGGATATTACGCTTGAGGACCCCGCCAAGCTGGTGGAATCGACGACTGGTGAACCTATTTTTAGAGGCATTCCCGTCCACGTTGTTCTAAAGCGTGACCCAGCCCCAGGCGAAATCACTGCCTACCACGCCATCATCGACCCAAATTCCAAACAGGCGCTGTCCGTCTCCATCGACGTCGCCGAGCCCGATGACAAACCGACTCCTGCAAGCAAAGAAACCGATCTGGAGCAGGCTGCAGCTGAATTTATCCGCAACCAAAAGCTGCTCACCCCTACAGCCTTTCAATTGATTAAAGCATCCTATGCCAATCCCGATGACATCAAACGGTATTTTTACTATACAGATGGGCTGAAAGCGATCGCCATCGGAGTCGATACGCAATTGCAGCAAGTGGTTACCTTCACCTATATCTAGGAACAAACAAAACAGCGGGTATCAATTCCCGCTGTACTTTTGTTCGATCTCGCTTTTCATTTCCTGATAGGTCTTGTTGGTGAGATGGACCAGATAATCTGTCAGCTCATCCTTGGCATCTGTCGCCAATGCCTCCCTCACCGCTCTTTGCGAAAGGAGAAATTCCTTGGCCTGGCTGCCGATCTTCCCCGTCGCCTCCAAATAGTCAAGAGCTGCACCGATATTCAGACTCTCTCGCCAATTTTTCTCATACCAGTCGCGATCGTACGCATCGATCCATTTCCGCCTGTCGATGAGCACTGCATCCATCTCTGTCATCGCGTCCCTTTTCCACTGCTCCCACTTCTGAGCAATTTCCTTGGCTCTCTCCAGCTCCTGCCGGAATTGATCGCGATTGGTTACGTTGGCGTACAGCCCTTCCGAGGCCTGAGCGATTTCCTTCAGCTGCTTTTGCCCTTGGGCGTCTACGTCAAAGCCAATGACGTTGAGCAGGGGCATAACATCGGACTGAGATAGGTCTTTGGCGACCGCGACCGGGTCTCCCCCGCACGTCTCGATGCCATCGCTGACCAGGTAAATGATGTTCGTATTTTGATCAGCCGGGAATGCTGCTAAATCTTCCCGGGCTTTTTGCAAGGAATACGCGATCGAGGTCCAACCAGCCGGCTCAAACAAACCGAGTGCTTCGTCCAGCCTCTGGGCATCGTAGGACTGGAGCGGATAGACGATGTCGCTGCTGCTGCAGGACCGCTGTTTGTCCGCATCGGAGCCGGTTCCCTGATGACCGTATACGCGCAAAGAAATCTTGGCCTCTTCCGGAAGGGCTTCGGCAAACTCCTTAATCGCTTCTTTGGCCAGCTCCATCTTGGTTTTCTCTCCGATTTTCTCGCGCATGCTCCCACTGGCATCCAGGATGATTTCTACGTTGAAATGCTCCCGGAACAGAAACCGCGCATCGCCGATATCCGGGCTGCCAAACGATGCCATCTTCCACCGGTCTACCACCATCTGCGGGCTCAAATAGTCCTCGGAAAACAGCCTGAGCAAGTCTGACCAGTAGAGTCTCAGCAGCGATTCATCCATGCCGTCGAGGAGCGGAGGTAATCCATCGAGGATCTGATGGATTTTTTCACGCTGAGGATGCTGCGGCTGGTAAAAGGAAATGCCGGACAGCGGTCCTGGTGCAGCCATGATCAGCTCCTGTGCAGTCTGGGGAAGCTGCACTTCGGGAGCGGAAAACACGGAGCCCGCTGCGCCGACTGAGCAGCCTGCCAGCATGAGTGTCACGAGTATGCCTCCAAGGATACGATGCCATCTGCGCTTTTCTCTCATGTATACCGCCTCCTTAGAGCGTGTTGCATTTGTCACCAGCTATCTCCCTCTGTAAACACCTGGGGAAACTGCTCCCATCCTGTCACCTTGATAAAACCAATGCTCCTGCTCTCCCCTGTCTGATAGATTTGCTCGTTATGCAGAGGCAAGAAATCCAGCCCGAATGATTGGCTCTCATAACGGACCGATGTCCGCACCTCGATCCGGTCTTCCCCATTGAAAAGCTTGAGGGAGGAGCCGTCGAGAGTGCTTTTGTTGCTGGCCAGAATGTCCCTTACGACGCCTGGAATCTTGGTCGAGGCAGCATGCAACCCCTTTCGCACATGTGCCTCCAGCGTTGGATAAGTCGGAATGGCAGCGAGCAATACGCGATCGATCGCTTCCGCCCTCACTTCACTCGAAGACCAGTCGGGATGGGAAGCTTGGATGGTATCCATCTGCGCCTCTACCAGCTCCCAGATAAAGACCGGGTCCACCCAGCTCTCCATGGAAAGGTCGTACACTTTGATGGCCTCCTCCACCTCATCGTAAAGGATATCCGTCGCCGCCAGGCTGGCCAGCTGGGCGCTGTTTGCCGCTGCCTCCTTGTCGACGAAGATGGTGGAGATGTTAAACAAGACGGAAAAGACCACCAAGAGCAGGAAGAAAAAGAGGGTCAGCACCAGGATCGTGACATTTCCTCGTTCATTGCGTACGTGCATGATTGCCTGTCTCATTTTTAATGAATCACCCGTCCTCGCAGCTCTCTGGAGAAGGAGATCACCCTGTCTTCCTCGCTCATGTTATCTTTGATGAAATCCGGCAAAAAAAACAAGTCCAGGTTCACGCCGACCCTCGCCGTAAAGTAACTGCCGTCACCGGAAATGCTCGACTCACCGCCATTATAGGCAATGCCCCCGCCTGCACTTCCCACAATGTGCTGCGCAGCATCCAGTGCCTCGCCAGAATTTCCGGTGATCGCATACACCTTCGCCGCTTCATTGGCAGCCGATTGCGCGATGATGACTGCGTACACACCGGTCAAAAACTGCCACAAGATCAGCAGAATCAAAAATACAAAGGGCAGGATGCCGATGAACTCCACCGTTACGGAGCCCCGTTCATCCTTCAGCTTCGCACGTGATTTTCGCATGGTATCATCCTTCCAGTGCCAGTACGTCCTCCACCCGCTCCCGCTCTGTACTCCATTTGTAGGTATACATCGTAAACAGGATCGCCACAAAGGGAAAGAGAATCACGTTCAACAGCATTTGCGTGAAAAATACAGCCCCGAAGCTGGTCGTGATGAAAGTAACCGAATAAAGCCCTATCAAACTGATCGCCCATTCGATTACGCTTGCCAGCAATAGCAGACCAAGAATTTGGACAAAATGCTTTTTCCCCATATCCAAAGCCGTACGCAGGCACTGCCATGGCGATTTTCCTTTCATCACGACCAAATAGGGCGTGAGGTAAAACAGTAAAAGCAGGATCAGCCCCGGAATGACAAAGAGCAGTATCCCTGTACATACTGCCAGTACGTAAACGATGGCAAACAGGAAGACCGCAAAGCCGTGCTCGGCGAATGCCCGGAATGCCTTGCGCAGCGGACGCTCCTCCCCTTCCAGGTCACTTAATACAAACTGGGCAAACGGGATTTGCACAACCATCAAAAACAACAGCAGCAGAAACAGGTTCAAAAAGCTGGATACGATCTTGGCTCCCGTGATAGCCGCCAGAAAATTGACGTAGTTGAGCGTCATGTTGTGCACGATCAAGAAAGGCAGAACGATGACGGCGGACAGCAATAGCAGCGATTCAATATTTCGTGTATAAAAATGGATGCTTGCTCTCATCGGATTCATGGCTTCTTCCTCCCTGCCTCATCCAACTTTACGTGTTTCGAATAATGGGAACGATCTTGGTCTGAAAATGAAATTCCTGTTTCTTCTCAAACGCATCCACCAGCTGCTGCTTGGACGAAAAGGGAACCGGCTGCCCTGACGCAACAGCCTCGAACCCTTTGATGGAGTCGTCATTGGTTGCCCTCAGCTTTTTCTCTCTGTAGGAGTCCAGCAAATCGAGCAATTTTTGGCGCTTGGTCTTCAACTCACTAGGAAGCGGCACCTCAACCTTTTGCAAAAACGCAGCCAATCGATCGACAGACTCCCTGATCTCTGCCTGGCTGCGCAATCCCACGTAGAGCTTGTAATTCGCCTCGTGAAACAAATAGTCCAGGTCCTTTTTGTCTTCGGGAGTGACATAGCCTACCCCCAGTACATGATTCAGCGACTCGATCCCTTTGTCATAGAGAGAGTGGAGCTGGTCCCGTGTTTCGATCACGTATTGGCATACATCGATGAGACTTTTCATGTCCCCGCGAATGGTTTCTCCCATTTGTTCCTCGTAATGGGGCTGCAGGGCTTGCAGGTAATCCCGCTTCTCCGTGTACATCCAGACCGGTTTGTCTTTCGCTGGAGCCAGTTCCTTGTTCAATTCGTGCGCAGCCACATTGTGAAGCATGAACAATCGCAATACCGGCACCGCTTCTTCCCGCGGCACCACGTCTCCGTCCGGCCTCAGGATGAGATAACCGGATGCCTCGCTCTTGCCCCACTTCCAATACTGCACGTTGTAGTAAAGCCGATCATCGATTTTGGCCGCATGGTTAAACAGCTGCGGTTTTTCCAGGAAGCGCTTGTTTTTGTCGATCTGCGCTCGGATCGGTGCTGTTTCTGTCACTTTCATCGGACGAAACCTCCGTTATGAACTGAGAATCAGGTGAACACTAGCTCGAAAATATCGACTTCATCCATCCTACTGCTTTCCCGATTCCATCCCGAATGCCTCGGGAAACCGCGCCCTTCGAAAGCTTGTCGCTCCACTTGACCAGCTTGCTTACGCCCCAGAGAATGCCGCCGGTAATCACCAATACGCCAGCTACGGTCTGTCCTCCCGGTATCACGGAAGCAATCACTCCCGCATCCATTAGCGTGCTGCCCAAAGCGCCTACGCCGTCTACAAACTTTTCGTTTTGTTTATCTTCGCTAAGACCACTGTCAAATGCCTGACCAAATTTGCTAAACGTCTCATACGTGTCAAAGGGCAGGCTGATCGCGGCGACCCCCACGTTCAGACCTGCAACAAGCCCAGGGACTCTGACTTGATTTGCGGCATTGGCGGCATTTGCTGCATTGGAAAAAGAACCGAGCGTGTTGATGTTTGCCCCTGTATTCAGAGGGTTTTGCTGCAGGACAAAACGGTAGCTGTCATAGGCGGCTTTCCCGTCCAGACCATCGAGGGTCAGGCTCGTCACATTGCCCAAGGGTGTATCCTTGGCAGCGATATCCACGCCTTTCAGCCCTACCTGCAGCAAGAAGAATCCGTATTTTCCCGCACCTGTGCGCAGGTCCACTTCTCCCTGCTGGATCAGGTCAGCTGAATACGACATGGTCCCTCCCATCATGTCTTTGATGGAGAGCTTCATGATGTCGTACTCTTTCTTTTCACTGAATGGCTCCGGTGCTTTTGGGTCCGTTGACAAATCCGTAGGCTGATGCGGCTCCACGTTTCTGTCTGGCGCCTGCAGATCCGGTGCCTGTACATTCGGATTTTTGAAATGGGGTGCCTGCAGGTCGGGAATGTTCCAATCCGGCCCGTTTAGCTCAGGTACTCCTTGATTCGGCGCTTGCAGATTGGGCACACCCTGATTCGGTGCCTGCAATTTTGGCGTATCCCACTGCGGTGACTCCAGCATCGGCGTTTCCCACTGCGGCGGCTGCAGGTTTGGTGTATCCCAGTCCGGTGCTTGCAGATCAGGAGGCTGATAGCCCGGTGCCTGCAGATCCGGGACGGGTAATCTGCTGCTTGCTGCCATGACAACTACAGGGAAGCACTGCAACAGAAGAAGGAAAACTGCAAAGGTCCCTGCCAAAAAGGGACGAATAAAGCGGCTCTTCACAATCGCAACCTCCCGGCCAAGAATTCACGGCATAAAAGTGGTGCAGCTGGCGTGTCAATTGGTCTTCACATTTGCGTGAAATTGCTTGTCGATCGCCTCTTTCGCTTCCTTGTAGGACTTGTCATTTAACGTATCTAGAAACTTCTCCAGTTCGTCTGCCCGCGCAAGCGCTGCGTCCAGCTGCTTCTCTTTCATTTGATCGAGGGCATCTGTGATCGAATCAGGCAGGATTTTTAAATACCCAAGCGAGATAATCGCAGAATTCAGATTGTAGCTTTCGTTTCTGGCAATCGCTTTCCAGTCCAAGACAAAGTCTGAAATATCAACGGACTGCGAGATATGCTTGGTAAGCGCGTCATGGGAAGCGTCACTCTTCCAGGCATTCCACCTGTCCGCCATTTCCCTTGCCCGGTTCAATTCTTTTTCCAACTGACTCTGGTCTTGAATCCATACATAGCGTCCACCTGCCGCCTTGGCCACTTCCTTTAGCTGCTTCTGTCCCTCTCCGTCCACACCAAACCCGACCACATTGACGATCGGAGTGATATCGGAGCTGCCCAGCTGCTTCGCCACCGCGACAGGATCCCCGCCGCACGTCTCAATTCCATCGCTCACCAGATAGATGATGTTCGTGTTTTTCTCGCCTTTGAACTTACGAAGATCGTCTTGCGCCTGCTGCATGGCCAAAGCGAGCGGAGTCCACCCGGTTGGCTTGAACTGGTTCATGGCAGCCGAAAGTCCCTGTGCCTGGTAAGGCTGCAGTTGGTAGACCAGCTCACTGCTCTTGCAGGATCGGGCTTTATCCGAATCCTTGCCGCTGCCTTCATGGCCGTACACCCTCAGGGCAACATTCGCTTTTTCCGGCAAGGATTCGGCAAAAGCTTGAATCGCCTTCTTGGCTGCTTCCATTTTTGTCTGCCCGTTCACGTTTGCCGCCATGCTGCCGCTCGCATCGAGCAGGATTTCCACATTGTACTGCTCCTTGAACTGGAAGCGAGGGTCATCGATTTCCGGGCTCCCAAAGGAAGCAAGCTTCATCTGCTCCATGATATCCTGCGCTTCCGGATAGTCCTCCCCAAACAACCCTAGTAAGGCGCGGTAATACAGCTCGATCGTTTCCTGGTCCGGGTTATCAATCGCCGGAAGCTGCTTCAAAACCTCTTCGATCTCTTCACTCTTTTCCCCGTAGAGGATACCTGCGTAACGTCCAGGCGATTGCGTGTAGAATTCTTCTGTCGTTTCCGGAATTTTGGATACGCTGTCCGGAATCAAAGCCTTCAAGGCGTCCAGCTTTTGCTCTCTGCTCGGCTCTTGGGGGGGCTCTGACTGCTGCTGTGCAGCACTACTGTCTCCTGATCCCGCTGGCTGTGCGGGCTCCGTGGTTGCAGCGGGTGGGGGCGGTGCTGTTGTCTCGGAAGAGCAAGCATGCAGAAGCAAGAAGCTGGGAATCAGGACAGCCAGTACGAATGGCTGGATACGTTTCAAGCGGATAACCCTCCCTGCTGGTGATTTCAACCGTTATGTATGTGTAGCAGAGGTGCCGGCGACTGGGGCATCCCCTTTTCACCGGCACCGTCCAGATGGATCAGTCCAGTTTTCCGATAATATTGGAGAGTGTTTCGGATACCGCTTTTCCGACTGCCGTATCGCCATCGAATACCGTCTGAATGGCCGCAAATACAGCCAGAATAACTCCTGCCAATGCAATCCACTCAATGGCTTGTGCTCCCCTCTGGTTGCGTAAGGAATGGGTTACCTTTGCATACAGGCTTTGCATTATGTTTGTCATCATCATTTCTACTCCCCTCATTCTCGTCCATTATTTTCCAAGTAACTACAATTCCCGATATATCCTTCCTTCCGAGGGGCATCACCTCCTTCACAGCTCTACCTTTATTTTCCAAACAAATTCGAAAACAGGCTTACGTTCTCCATGATGTTGAGCACCATCAACCCACCTATGAGCATGATCGCTGTCGGCGCTACGACAAAAGTCGTGATCAGCGTCACCTTGGGCGAAGCCTTCGCTGCTTTTTCCTTGATTAGCTCCTTGCGAATGCGGCGCATATTTTCTGATTGGATTTTAAAGGTGACAGCGATCGGAACCCCGAGCCGCATCCCTTGGATCAGCGCCTTGATCAGCATTTGAAACTCCGGATTGTCGTTTCGCCGCAGCAGCTGTTCATACGCTTTTTCACGCGGGACCCCCAGATCCAGCTCCTGATTGAACCGGGAGAATTCCTCCCGCAATGGTCCCTGGAAAAACTGGATGACGTCGCGCAGTGCCTGGTCGAGGCTGACCCCCGCCTGAAGAGTGACGCTTACCGTGTCGAGAAATTCCGGAAGGTCGTAGCGCAGCTGGTTTTGCCTCTCGCGCGCTTTCCTTTTCAGCAAAAGGATCGGCAGAAAGTACCCGGCTAACGGCCAGATGATCAAGCCAAACTGCGCGAACGGGAATCCCAATAGGAAAAACGCTATTCCCGCGATAAAGCCGAACAAGGCAAGCAGGATTTTAGCCCCCTGGAACCGTGCCACTGTCAAATCGAGTGGACGTCCCGCCTTCAGCAGCCATTCCTCCACCTCGTGAGACTCACTGAAAAAATTGACGCGCTGTCCCAGTGCCGCGTAGTCATCGCTGTAGGTGAGTAACTGCTTGAGCCACTTTTGCGAGGGGGTCTGCCGCTTTCGCACATCGTAAACCTTGTTGCCTGTCGCATCGTGGACGTGTGCAATCAGCCTTTCCTTTTCGACTGAGTATTTAAACGCTTCTTTCAAAAAGATCACGAAGAATAACAGAAACAGGAACAGGACCGTGATGATCAGGGCGTCCATTTTCTCACACCTTTATGTTGGTGACTTTTTTGACCAGGACGTAGGAAAGAACGGTACCCACGATGAAGAAGCCTAGCAGGACAAGGCCAAAGCCTGAAAACAGCGGATCGATGAAGCCTTTGTTCATCGCGTTCATCATGAGCACGAGCGCGATCGGCATGATGGGGACGAGAATGGACACGTATCGCTGCTCAGCCGTCATGGTCTTGATCTCCTGATTGACGATGCGGCGATCCTCCAATGTCTCTGCCATCTCCTGGAGCACTTCACTCAGGTTTCCTCCCGCTCGCCGCTGGATGAACAGCGTAGCGGCGAAGATGCGGAAATCCCTTGTTGGAATACGCTTTTCCATTTCTGACAGCGCTCTGTCAAAGCTGACACCCAGCTGCAGCTCACGCGCCATGCGGCTGAATTCCTGCCCCGCCGGCTGCGGAATCTCCTTGGCCACCAGCTCGATTCCCTGTGAGAGTGTCATACCTGCCCGCAAGGAATTGGCAAGCAAGCGGCAGACCTCTGACAGCTGGTCGTTCAGCCTCTCCTGGTATTTGTTCCGCCGCATAATAAACATCAGGTTTTGGGCGATGTACATGCAAGCCGCGCCACCCACCAGGTTGATTGGAGCGTGCAGACCTACGACACTGTTCAGGAAGAAAGCGACACCCATCGCACCAATAAGCAGAATGCCATAATATTCGGACGGAGCCAGCGCAATATTGGCTCGCACCAGCTTTTGCTGGACTTCTTTTGCGTGAGGGGTGCGGTCAAAACGATCCCCCCACACGATAATGAAGCTCTTCCGTTTGGCTTTGATGTCGTACCATTCCTCCGTGCGCTTTTTCCACTCTGTCTTTTTCGCACGGTAGCCGAGGTATTCGTACATCCCCCAGATCGCCAGCAGCACCGAGAAACTAAACAGGATAGAGATGCTCACGCTTGTTCACCTCGCCCATCGAAAACATGGATTCCGCAAGCTCGATTCCAAACATCCGCAGCCGCTCCAGACTGTGGGGAATCTTGCCCGTCGGAGTGAAATATCCCAGCACTTCGCCCTTTTTTCCTATCCCGATCCGTTGGAAGCGGAAGATCTCATTTACGACGACTTGTTTGTCTAACCCTGTGAATACTTCCGAAATAGACACCATTTTGCGCGTCCCGTCCGAAAGCCTCGTGACCTGCACAATAAAGTCCAGGGCACTCACGATGTACTCGCGAATAATGGAGGAGGGCAGCTCCATTCCCGCCATGACCACCATCCCCTCCAGCCGGGTAAACGCATCCTGCGGGGAATTGGCGTGGACCGTCGTAAGCGAGCCTTCGTGACCGGTGTTCATCGCCTGCAGCATGTCAAATGCCTCTGCACCGCGAACCTCCCCGACGATAATGCGATCCGGCCGCATCCGCAGCGAGTTCTTCACCAAATGCCGGATCGTGATTTCCCCTCTTCCCTCCATGTTGGGCGGACGTGCCTCCAGCCCGATGCAGTTGGGGCGATCCAGCTTGAGCTCGGCCGAATCTTCAATCGTGATGACCCTTTCATAGGAAGGAATGGACCGCGAGACCGCATTGAGCAGCGTCGTCTTCCCGCTCCCCGTCCCTCCAGAGATGAGCACGTTCATTTTGGCTTCTACGATCGCCTGCAAAAAGCGGCACATCGCTTCATCGAATGATCCGAACTTCATGAGATCCTCCATGGAATACGGGTCCTTGCGAAATTTCCGGATCGAGACGAGCGTCCCGTTGAGGCTGATCGGCGGTATAACCGCATTCACACGGCTGCCGTCCTTCAATCGGGCGTCCACCATCGGCGAGCTCTCGTCAATCCTGCGGCCGAGCGGGGCAACGATCCGGTCGACGATATGACGTAGGTGCTCCTCATCACGAAACTTCAGATCGGTCAGCTCCAGCCTGCCTTTTTTCTCGATGTACACCTCCTGATGACCATTGATCGAGATCTCGGTAATTTCCGGATCAGCGAGCAACGGCTCCAGAGGTCCCAGCCCTACCGATTCGTTGATCAGCCGCGTCAAGAGCACTTCCTTTTCATTGCGCGGGATAACGACTTTCTCTTCCGACATGTACTGGGATACCATGCGTTCGATCGCGAGACGCATCTCTTTCGGGGCGAGACTCGTCAATCTCTCAAGATTGGTCTCGCGCAACAGCTTTGATTTGTAATGCTCCGCCAGCTCGTCGATGTACGGATTGTGATACGCAGGAGCCGCTACCGGGCGCGGGGCTTCTTCTGTCAAAACGTGCTTTTCCTCTTTTCGCCTGAACAACGCCATGGCCATCCCCCTCCTACGACAGCTTGGTCAGAACCCATTTTCGAATTTCCTTCGCCGCAGGAATCAGCTTTTTTTCATTGGCTTCCCGTTGCAAGGGCAAACCCAGGTTCACCGCAGCCTGAATACCTTTGTGATCACGGCTGATTTCTGCGGCAATCGGAGCCTGTATCAATCCTTTCAGATCTGATACCGTCAGTTCGTTATCCCTACCGACCTGATTGACCACGACCTCAAGCCGCCCCTCTGTATCAATTCGCAGCCTTCTGAACAGTTCTTCTGTTAACCGATAGATTTGGACAGACGGCGTATCCAGATTCATCACGTAATAAATGAAGTCTGATTCCTCCAGAGCCGTATATATCAATTCATTCATATGAGTCGGCAGATCGATAATTACAAAGTCGTAGCTGCGACGACTTGCTCGAATCAGTCTGGTGATGAACTCCTCCGACATGTTTTCAGCCGTTTCGGCATCGCGCGGACTGGCGAGCACTTCCAGCTTGGAATGCGTCTCGCGCAAAGATACGTTGCGAATATGATTTTCGTTCATCTCGTTCATGACTGGGACCAGGTCGGCCAGCGTCCTACTCGAATCGAGCGAGAAAAACGTTTCCACCCCGCCATACTGGAGATTCAAATCGATTAACAGAACGCGTGCAGTCGATTCCAGCTTGAGCGCCTGCGCAAACCCGGTTGCCAGCTGCGTGCGTCCACTTCCGCCTTTTCCACTGTAAAAGGAGTACACTTTTCCTCTTCCGCGCACAAACGCTTTGCCGGAGCTAGCCGTCCCTTTTTTTCGCTGCTGCTGCTCCCCCAGCTCGGCGATTTTCTCCAGACGATCCGTCAGCAGCGCCAGCTCATCCGGCATGACAATATACTCGATGGCCCCTGCTCGGACGATATCGCGGAGCAAGCCAAAGTCTTGCCTTTCCGTCAAAAAAATGACGAGCCCTTCCGGAAGCTCTCCCTGTATGTATTGCACCAGCTCGACCCCGGAGCCGTCCTCTGGCTGGACGATCAGAACGACATCAGGAGCGATCCGGTCGATTTCCTTTTTCACTTCACGCGACGAGGTAAATTGGACATTGCCATAAAGGCTGAGAGCCTCGCGCAGCATGCTCTTGATCGAATCGTAATCAGCAACGACTAAAATTTTGGTATCTGGATTCATGACTTGCCCTCCGGTTTGACGACAGATGTCGGTGGAGCAGGTTTCGCAGGCGCCTGCTTCACAGATGCTGGCTGACCATTAGCGGGCTTTGGCTGGCTCTTGTCCCCACCAGCCGGTGCCGTGGTTGGCTTTGGCTGTTGATCCTGAAACGGCTGCGGGATGCCCAGCTCGCCTTTCCCTACATTCGCCTTCAAAATCCGCATGACCTCAGCATAGTGCTGCTGGTGGATAAAGGCGGGAACCTGCTCAAACGGCATTTCCAAGGCGACTCCTTTAAATTGATCGTCCGTCTTCGCGACCATGGCGACCGGCACATCCTTCATAAATACTTCCGTTGCACTCTTCCCATTCACCTCGTGTGAGACAATAATATCGACACGATCCAATGCCTCGAGCTGCTGATCAAATACGATATTGCCGGAAGCATACACCGTCACGAGCCGATTGTTCTGGTCTCTGACTGTTGCGGCGGGCTTGATGATGTTTTTCGTAATGATGTCTCCTTCCGACAAGGGAACAACGGTTACCTGGTTCTTCAAACTGAGCTTATCCGTCACATACGAGTGATCGGCATACTTTTTGGGTATTTGCATGGTCTTGATTTGGTCGGGCGCTATGAGCGACCGGGAGGCGATATCAGTGCTCGCCACATAAATGTCCACCATTTCTCCGAGCTGTGAATTCAGGTCCTTGATTTTTTTCAAGAACAAAAAGCCTGCTGTCGCCGCCAGGATCAGAGACAGCGCCAAAAAGATGATTGCTCTTCGCTTCGATTCCAACATCGAGTGATTCCCTCTCCCTCTCCATCATCAGATAAACGCAACAGCCATGAGCAAGAGGCTCGTTCCACCTGCAATAAAAGGCGCCAGAGGAATTTCCCGTCCCGCCGCCTGTTTCCCGGACACTTTGGCTGCCAGCCAGATCGGGATAACGATGAGTCCTGCGAGCAGGTAAGTGAAGCACAAGATATACAACCCCGCTTCCCACCCAACTGCCGCTCCTACCAGCGTGAACAGCTTGATGTCTCCTCCTCCCAATTGCCCATTGCTCACGACCGCCATCAGCAAGGTGATCCCTCCGATCAAGATGACCCCCAGTCCATACGTAGTCCATTGGTCCGGATGGGCAAACGCATGGTAAATGAGAAAATAGGCGATTCCTGGCAGAGTAAGCCAGTCATATATGAGGCGGCTGCGAAGGTCGGTATACACCGCAATGATCATGACGAGAACTACCGGAATGACGACGAAATAGGACAGCACCCTTTGCACCCCTTCCATCTTTTAGGGAAACCTATCGCACTCACAGACGGGAATCTGGGAAATTTTGTTGCATGTACAGAGAAGTTTTTGGGATTTTTTTCTTAAAAAGGAGTGTCTCCATCCAAAAATGTGTCAAAATGTAACAGGAAAGGAGGCTTATTTTCCATACTTACGGCATGTGTAGCGACTGCCATTTTGTGAAAAAATAACCAGTAGGTAGAGGAGGTGAGAAAATGTCGGATATCAAGGTGCTGGATAATGGTCCATTGCTCGTGACGGGAGAATTTACCCTGCTGGATGGCGAGGGAAAACCTATGGAAACAAAGGAAAAGGTGCATCTCTGTAGATGCGGCTTGTCCTCGAACAAGCCTTACTGTAACGGGGCCCATAAAGGGCAGTTTGAAAGTGTTGTGAGAGCGGAGTAGTAGAGAAGACGCAGAGCCCTCTGTATCATCAGAGGGCTTTTTGCTATCATGGTGGGGGAATTTCATCATGCTTGGAAACGAGGAATAGACAGATGCGCGAATACAACGATCTATCCGAGCTTACCGCAGACATCGTCAAACACCCGATGAGTTTGCTGTTCGTAAAAATGGCGAACTGCGGCGTATGTGACGCGACCTTTGAGAAAACCAAGGAGCTGCTGCAGTCCTACCCGCAGGTTCCTTTTATGGTCGCCTCGATCGAAAAGCTCCCCAGCCTGTCCGGAGAGTTTCTCCTCTTTGCCGCTCCGACTATTCTATTGTTTCGTGAAGGGAAAGAAGTCTTTCGGCAATCGCGGATCGTGGTGTTTGGGGAACTGGAGAGGTCTATCCAACTATGGAGTGAGTCGCTGTGAGAGTGTGATTGTCAGTCTTTCCATAGATCTGCTATGAATGGCAATACCCTCGCTTCTACCGTCTCGACATCGAGAGCGTCTACCGGGAACACCGTCGTCGCAGGCAGATTAGAAAACCATTCTTTTTCGTATGGAAGCATGCGCATCGCTTGAGCAAAAGAGCCGCGGCTTCGGGTCGCGTCACCTTCTTTTCTGGCGAGCAATGTATTGGTCTGGGCATCCAAATAGAGGATGGCATCCGAGCGGCATGAGCGCAGCTCTTTTAGCTCTGCCTTCAAGTGTCCCTCGATATCCCACTCCTTCCCGATACTGAGCGGATAATGCAGCGTGTAGCACTCGATGTCCTCCGGTCCGCGATCGTAGATGATTTTTGCATCTGGCAACCGCCGAAAACGCTCTACCTCGTGCTCGATGAACATCCTCTGATTGACGATAAAGTCTTTTTCTTTTTGCAGATCGAGAGCAAGCTCTTTCCTTTTTTGCACAAGAGCTGACGGATCTTCATAGATAACCCATGCATCACAGATGGCCCTCTCCAATCGTTTTGCCAGCGTCGTCTTCCCGGCAGCCATACCGCCTTGAAGGGAAATAACCCGCTTCATGGAACTCCCCCTTTGCTTCATGCGAACGACTGCCCCTTCTCCACCCGTTCTAAAAAGACACGGCCAAACGAATTGAGATAAACGGATCTTCCCATCCGGTCAAACAAAGGAACCCCCAGCTCCTCTTCCAACTTGGAGATCGAACGACTGAGGGCTGGCTGTGGAATGGCAAGCTCTTTTGCCGCCTGTCCAAAGTGCTCAAGCCTTGCCACTACGCGAAAATACTCCAGCTGCTGCCATTCCATGAGTAGCGACCTCTCTTCAACCGATAACTAAAAGGTATCATTTTTATAGAAATAATACATTAGACGCTATCGGTATACAAGGATTACACTCGATAAAGATCAGTAGAACGAGGAGAGGTTTTTCATGTCTTACATCAGGGTCGGCAGCCCCGAATACCGCCGGATCTTTATCAGCATGCTGCTCGGCAGCACCGTTACCTTTGCCATCCTCTATGGACCGCAAACATTGATCCACACCTTTTCGGAGTCCTTTGGCATTTCGCCATCTACGGCAAGCTTTACAGTCTCTTTTCCAACGTTCACGCTCGCCGTCAGCATGCTCTTCGTGGCCGTGTTCTCCAATGCTTGGGGCAGGAAAAAAATCATGGGGATTTCCCTGTTGTCCGCTTCGGTTTTGAATATTTTATCGGCGTTTAGCCCCGGCTTTCAGACACTCATCGTCCTGCGTGTGCTGCAAGGCTTTGCTATGGCTGGCTTTCCCGCGATTGCCGTGACGTACTTAAGCGAAGAAATTTCCCCCAGTCACCTCGGCAGAATCGTCGGCATCTACGTGGGAGGCTCGGCGATCGGAGCCTTTATCGGGCGAGTGATTGTAAGTACGCTCACTGATTTTTTCAGCTGGAATGTCGCCCTCTTAGCGCTTGGCGTCATCAATTTGGTGTGCAGCCTTTTCTTCTTTATCTGCCTGCCCGAATCGAAAAATTTCAAAAGCACACGCTTCTCTTTTGCAAACTGGGCAACCGGGATCACCAATGGGCTAAAAGAGAAACGACTGCTGCTTCTGTACATCATCGGTTTCGTCATGCTCGGCGCTTATGTAGCCTTGTTTAACTACATCGGCTTCCTGCTGTCGAAGCCACCTTATTTATTGAGTCAAACCTTAATCGGCCTGCTGTTTATTTGCCAATTGGCAGGGTCATGGAGCTCCTACTCCTTTGGCCAGCTGACCGAGAAGTTTTCGCGCACACGCTTGCTGTTTTTGGCTATCGCCATGTTTCTCGCTGGTGCTTTGATGACACTCTCCAGCCATATCCTAGTGCTGATCCTCGGCCTGATCCTGTTCGCTTCGGGGTTTCTTGCGAGTCACAGCATCGCCAGCGGCTGGGTGGGAATCCTTTCTCCCCCGCCTCTGAAAGCTTATTCTTCGTCCCTGTACCTTTTGTTTTATTACACAGGCTCCAGCGTCATCGGCTGGTCCGGCGGCCTATTTTTTAGCAGCTACGGTTGGAACGGGGTCATTTTTCTGGTCTGTGCGCTCACCGTCATCACGGTGCTCTTGATCTTGGCCTTGCATCGGACCCTTCGTTCGGCAAAGCTTGCAAGCACAGGAAAGCCTGAGCAGATCACCCCTGTCTCTAATCCATAGATGTCAAACAGGCAAGAAACGAAAAAAACCGTACGGAGTTGATTCCCGTACGGTTTTTCTTATTCATCTCTCTTCTCTTACCAAGCCGCGATGCTGCTGTCTGTACGCATGTCGGTACCACCGGAGAGCACGCCATTTTCATCGCGCCAGATGATCTGGCCACGACCGAAGTAGTTGCCCAGCGACGCCCATTTGATCTGGTGGCCTTTGCGCTCGAGTGCCAGCGCCAAATGCTCAGGGAAGTGACGCTCCAGCTCGACGACCTTGCCTTCCGTCCACTGCCAGCGAGGCGCATCGAGAGAAGCTTGTGGATTCAGATGGAAGTCGATGGTGTTCATGACAACCTGTACGTGTCCTTGCGGCTGCATGAAGCCACCCATGACGCCAAATGGTCCGACTGCCTTGCCGTCTTTCGTCAGGAAGCCTGGGATGATCGTGTGGAACGTTCTTTTACCTGGCTCCAAGCGATTGTCATGAGCAGGGTCCAGCGAGAAGTTGTGTCCGCGGTTTTGCATGGAAATACCGGTACCCGGAATAACGACGCCAGAGCCGAAGCCCATGTAGTTGCTTTGAATGAAGGACACCATGTTGCCTTCCCCGTCAGCCGTAGCCAAGTAAACAGTACCGCTGGAGCGAGGATTTCCTGGCTCAGGAGTCAGCGCTTCGGAACCGATCAGTGCACGGCGAGTGTCCGCGTATTCATCGGCGAGCAGCTCTTCTGCCGTCACGCTCATCTGGCCGGATTCGGTGATGTATTTCAAACCATCGGTAAAGGCCAGCTTCATGGCTTCGATCTGTTTGTGGTAGGTTTCTGTCGTGTCTTTGGCATCGAAGTCGAAGCCCTTGAGGATATTCAACGCCATCAGGGCGATCATGCCTTGACCGTTCGGCGGAATTTCCCAGACATCATAGCCGCGGTAGTTGACGCTCAAAGGTTTTACCCACTCCGGTTCAAATGCAGCCAAATCCTCTTTCGTCAGGAAGCCGCCGCACTCTTTGGAGAACGCATCGATTTTCTCTGCCAGCTCACCACGGTAGAAGCTTTCCGCGTTCGTCTCTGCGATTTGACGCAAAGTAGCAGCATGACCCGGTGATTTCCAAATGTCGCCTGCTTTTGGCAGCTTGCCACCCGGAATGAAGGTTTCGAACCAATGCGCAAATTCTGGCCCTGTGCACAGCTTGGAAAACTTCTTGTAAGCCACGCTCCAGTAGTGAGCGAGGGTCGGGGAAAGCGGATAGCCGTTTTCTGCGTAATCGATAGCCGGTTGCAAAACTTCTGTCAATGGCAGCTTGCCAAAACGTTTCGACAGTGTAGCCCAGGCAGCAGGTGCTCCCGGAACCGTCACAGGCGTCCAGCCGTATGTCGGAATTTCCTCGTGGCCTTTTGCTTTTACAGCTTCGATCGAAATGCTCTGTGGAGCAGGTCCACTCGAGTTGAGACCATACAGCTCATCTTTTACCCATACCAACGCGAACGCGTCACCGCCGATGCCGTTGGACGTCGGTTCTACGACCGTCAGGCATGCCGCCGTTGCAATAGCAGCGTCGATGGCGTTTCCGCCTTTTTTCAGGATATCCAAGCCCGCCTGTGCTGCCAGTGGCTGGGAAGTTGCTACCATCCCGTTTTTCGCAAAAGTGGTCGTGCGCCGAGATGCATAAGGGTATTCCATTGCGTCATAATTAACCATGAAGTTTGCCTCCTTATTAACGTTGATCCTAGCCAATGAAGATGTACCCGTACACCATGGCTGCTACGATGACAATCGCCGGATGTACTTTCCAGGTCTCGAGGAGCAAATACGAAGCAACGGACAGAATGATCGTTTGCATCCACCCGATTCCTTCCACCGCTCCCATGATAAATTGGTATGTCATGGTTCCCAAAAGTACAGTGACCATTGGACGAACCGATTGGGTCATGGCTTTGACTTGTGGAGCACTACGGAAAATATTGATGAATTGCAAAAGCAGGATCATGGCGATCGCGGTAGGAGCTACCGTCGCAAACAGCGCTATGGTCGCGCCGGGTACGCCTGCTACCTGATAGCCGACATAGCCCGCGAGCTTGGTCGCAATCGGACTTGGGAGCGCATTCCCTACCGCCAGCATTTCCCCGAATTCTTTCACCGACATCCATTTGTAGTGATCGACGACTTCGTTCTGAATCAGCGGAATGCTGGGAGGGCCCCCGCCATACCCCAAAATATTGGAAATGAAAAACGCCCAGAATAACTGAAAGTAAATCATGCTGCGCCCTCCTTGCCGTCCTTTTTCTTGCGCTTCCGGACCGACCAGGTGGAATAAGCAAAGGAAATCACCAAAGCGATTGCCACGACAATTCCTGGATGCCAGTCAAGAAACAGCAAAGCGACCATGGATAAGGCGAGAGAAACACTTACACCGGTTTTGTTGGGAGCGCCTTGCCAAGCCTTCTGCAAAAACTCCCAGGTGAGCACGCCTGTCATCACTGCGATTACAGGACCGATCGCCTGAATCATGCCGTAAACCCCCGGCGCATCCTTCCACTTGTAGATGACTTCCAAGAGCGCGATCATCACGATGACAATCGGCAGTACGACACCGATGTTTGCCACCAGTGCGCCCTTCCAGCCCTTTACCCGGTAGCCGATAAACGCAGCCAGCTTGGTTCCGATCGGTCCCGGAAGAGCGTTCCCCAGTGCCAGGTTATCTGCAAAGTCTTCGTCTGTTACCCATTTATACTTTTTCACGCACTCGGTATGGAACAGGGGAACCATCGTAGGTCCTCCCCCGAATCCGAAAATACCGATACGGAAAAACGCGATAAACAATTGCCAGTAAATCATGGTTGTTCCTCCGTCCTGCCTCTAACGGCGAAGTTCACCCGATTGCACCAGATGGCAGGATACCAGTTGTCCGGCTCCAATATCAGCCAGGCTCGGTACTGTCGTTTTACAAACATCCGTTGCGTAAGGGCAACGTGGATGGAAGGTGCAACCGCTTGGCGGATTTGCCGGACTCGGCAGATCGCCTGTAAGCAAGATCCTCTCCCGCTTCTGGCGGGGTTTTGCCACTGGTACAGCGGACAGCAAAGCCCGCGTATACGGATGGCTCGGATTTTCAAACAAGGTTCGTTTATCGGCAATTTCTACGACACGGCCCAAATACATGACGGCGATCCGGTCGCACAAATGCTTGACGACTGACAGGTCATGCGAAATGAACATGAGTGTCAGATTGAATTCTTTTTTCAAGTCTTTGAGCAAATTGAGTACCTGCGACTGAATCGATACGTCCAGCGCGGATACGGGCTCATCGGCAATGATCAGCTTTGGTTTGACAACAAGTGCACGCGCGATTCCGATCCGTTGCCGTTGTCCACCCGAGAAATCGTGGGGATGACGGTTCAGATGCTCTTTGCGAAGACCAACGATCTCGATAATCTCTTCGATCGTTTTCTCACGCTCTGCTATCGTACCTATATTGTGTACCATCAGCGATTCCATCAGAATTTGCTTAATCGTCATACGCGGGTTCAGCGAAGCGTATGGATCCTGGAAAATCATTTGCAAGTCCTTGCGCATTTTGCGCATTTCTTCTTTTGGAAGCTTTGCCAGGTCTTTTCCGTCAAACCATACTTCCCCCGAGCTCGGTTCCAAGAGGCGCATGATGCTTCTTCCTGTCGTGGACTTCCCGCAGCCAGACTCTCCTACGATTCCAAGCGTTTCACCCGGAAACACCTGCAAGTCGATACCGTCGACAGCTTTGACATACCCGGCCGTCTTCTTTAAAAATCCGCCCTTGATGGGAAAATGCTGTTTTAGCCCTTTTACTTCCAACAGAGGTTTCGTCATGCTTGTTCCCCCCCATCCTGATACAGCCAGCAGCGGCATTTTTGACCGCCCAGCTGCAACAGCTCAGGCGGCTGTTCATTACAGATCGCCATCGCTTTCGAGCAACGAGGAGCAAATCGGCAGCCTTTTGGCATTTGTTGCGGCAATGGTACGGCACCTGGGATGGTTTCCAGGTACTCACGTTCGTCGTCGAGCTCCGGAATCGAATTCATCAAACCAATCGTATAAGGATGCTTTGGACTTTCAAACAAGGTGTCTACATCTGTCTCTTCTACGACCTGCCCCGCGTACATGACAATCACGCGGTCGCACATCTCCGCTACGACGCCCAAATCGTGCGTAATCAGCATGATGGATGTTCCGGTTTTTTCTTTGAGGTCACGCATCAGATCGAGGATTTGCGCCTGGATCGTTACGTCGAGAGCAGTCGTCGGCTCATCCGCGATGATCAGCTTCGGATCACAGGACATCGCCATTGCGATCATGACCCGCTGACGCATCCCACCGGAGAGCTGATGCGGGTATTCGCCGTAGATTTCTTCGGCACGCGGCATCCCTACTGCTTTGAGCATGGCGATCGCCCGTTCTTTCGCTTGTGCCTTGCTCACTTTCATATGAAGCATGACTGCTTCTTCAATCTGTCTGCCTACTGTATGCAGCGGATTGAGGGAAGTCATCGGCTCCTGGAAAATCATCGCGATTTCATTACCGCGAACGCGCTGCATGTCTTTTTCCGACAGCCCGAGCACGTCTTTTCCATTAAAACGGATGGTTCCTTCCGACTTACCGTTTTGCGGCAGCAACCGCATAATCGACAGGCTGGTTACGCTTTTTCCGCAGCCTGATTCACCTACGACTCCGAGCGTCTCGCCGGCACGGATGGAGAAGTCGACGCCGTCAACGACACTGACGACACCGCTGTCTGTGCGAAACCGGGTTCTCAGCTGTTCCACTTCCAAGATGGTCGTCATCTGCTCCACTCCCTTCGTTATTTCGTGACCATGTGAATCTTCAATATTAGCTTACCTATTTACGTGAACGCGGATCTAGAACCTGTTGCAAGCCATCACCCAGCAAGTTGAAGCCAAGTACAACTAAGAAGATCGCAATACCTGGATAAAACGTTGCATAAGGAGCTACGGACATTAATGTTTGAGCCTGGTTCAGCATGCTTCCCCACGACGGTGTAGGTGGTTGTACCCCTAGACCCAGATAGGAAAGAGAAGCTTCAGCGATAATCCCTGACGCCATCGCCAGTGTCGCTTGAATCATGATCGGGTTGAGCGCATTCGGCAAGATGTGGCGGAAAATGATGCGAGCATCTTTGACGCCGACCGATCTAGCTGCATGAATGTACTCCATATTGCGAAGAGTCAGTACTTGACCGCGTGTGATACGGACGAAAGCCGGAGCAAAACCGATACCAATCGCCAGCATCGCATTGCCGAATCCAGAACCGAGTACGGCAGAAATCGCCAGAGCCAAGATCAGGAAAGGGAATGCCTGCATCGCGTCAACACTTCGCATAACTACCCACTCGTCCCAAAAGCCGCGGTAGTAACCGGACAAAAGCCCGATCGGTACGCCGATCAGCATCGCAATCCCAACGGAAATCAAGGCAGCTTCCATGGAGATACGCGCCCCGTACACAACACGGGAGAAAATATCGCGACCGAGGTCGTCTGTTCCAAACAAGTGATCGCCGCCAGGAGCAAGCAGGATCTTGTTGTAATCTTGTGCGTTCGGGTCGTAGGGAGCGATCTGAGGAGCAAAGATTGCTATGATGATCAGTCCGAGGATGATCACCGCTCCGATGACACCCAACCCGTTTCGGAGAAATTTGCCTAGGGTTTTCATTACTCACCCGCTCCTTTCCCGCTCTTGATGCGTGGATCGATTACTGCGTACAAAATATCTACAGCCAGGTTTACGAGTACAACCAGTACAGCCGACACGAGAATCGCACCTTGTACCGTAACATAATCCCGTTTAAATACAGATTCTACAATCAGACGACCAAATCCAGGAATGGAGAAGATCGACTCCGTAATGACCAGACCACCCAAGAGGCCGGCGATCATCAGACCAGAAGTCGTTACAACTGGCACCATCGCGTTGCGCAATGCATGTCCCAGAATCGTGCGTGCTTCGTTCAAACCCTTTGCTTTTGCTGTACGGATAAAGTCCATGTTTACCACATCGAGCAAGGAAGAGCGCAGCATGCGCATGAGGACAGCGGATTCACGAAGGCCGGTCGCCACACAAGGAAGAACCATGGCCAACAGGTTTTGCGTTGGATTTTCAAAGAAGGAGACGTAGCCCGATGAAGGCAGCCATTGGTTTTCAACCGCGAAGTAGATAATCATCATCATCGCCAACCAAAAGCTTGGGATACTCATTCCTCCCAGTGCTGTAAAGGTACTTGTGTAATCAATCCAGGTCCCGCGTCTCGTCGCCGCCAGGATCCCCGCAGGAAACGCGATGAGGATCGCTACGAGGAAAGTCCCTATGGTCAACTCCACCGTCGCAGGCAGCCTTTGCTTGATCAATTCAGAGACCGGAATCCGGTCCGTGATGGACATCCCCAAATCACCCGTTACCACTTTTCCCAGCCAGGAAAAATATTGCACCACGATCGGCTTGTCTAAACCCAACTCCGTTCGCAGTGCCTGATAGGCTTCCGGTGTCGCCTCTTGTCCTAAAATGACCCGGGCAGGATCGCCCGGGATCATATGGATCAAAGAGAAAGTCAGAATCGACACCAGCAGGAGAATCGGGATTGTCAGCAGTAGACGTCTGACCACAAACATCATGACAATTCCTCCTCGCTCTTGCTGTTATAGTGTAGTCAAGCTTGAAGCAGAAAGCTTAAGCTTATTGCTTGTCCAGAGTTGCTGTACGGATCAGACCGTCTGGAACATACGTGAAGCCTGTTACCTTTTTGTTCATACCGATCAGAACAAATTGATGGTACATGTAAGAGTAGCCTGCTTCGTCTTGCAGAAGTTTCGTAGCTTCTTCATACAGGGCTTTACGTTTGGTTTCATCTACTTCACTGCGTGCTTTCATAACCAGCTCGTCCAATTTAGGCAGATCAATACGGCCGTCGTTGTTGGAAGCGCCTTTTACTACGAAGTCATGGAAGTTTTGGTCTGGGTCTTGACGTCCGGACCAGCCCAGTTGCAGTGCATCGAATTCGCCTTTTTCGCCTGTTTCCAGCAATTGACCGTACTCGAGTTTTTCCAGTGTGGCATTGATGCCGTGTTGCTTCCACATGTTTTGCAGGACAGCACCCAATTGTTCGTTTTCAGGAGAAGACGTGATGTACAGTTTAAAGCTGAAGCCGTTTGGCTGTCCGCCTTTTGCCAGCAAGTCTTTGATTTTCGCAGCGTCAGGAGCGATTGGTGCGTTCAACGCTTCGTTGTAAGCCAGGCTGCCTTTTGCAAATGCTGTGCGAGCAGGTGCTGCATAGCCGTTAAACAGTACTTTTACCAATGCCTCACGGTCGATCGCAGCGTCTACCGCTTGACGCAGATATTTGTTGTCAAATGGTGCACGGGAGTTGTTCAGGTACAGACCTTGGTAGCCCCATCCGGATTCTGCCGTCAGTGTCAGGTTGGAATCGCCTTTTACCGCCGGGATTTCCTTCACTGGTGTATCGTCGATGATGTCCAGCATACCGGAGCGCAGGTTTTGCACTTTCGCAGTACCGTTCGTGAATACTTTGTAAGTCACTTCATCTACTTTCGGTGCGCCACCCCAGTAGTTTTCGTTCTTTTTCAGGGTAACGTGGTCGCCTTTTACTTGCTCAACAAATGCGAAAGGCCCGGTTCCCACTGGATGGTTCAGATATTGATCGCCATACTGCTTCACAGCTGCTGGGGAAACCATAGTGCCCCCACGGTCAGCCAGGATGGACAGGAACGGTGCAAATGGCTCTTTCATTTGTACCTTCACGGTGTTTTTGTCAACTACGCTAACGGAATCAACGAACTTCATATCGCCTTTGCGTTTGGACTTCTCGTCGTTCATGTTGCGCTCGAAGTTGAATTTCACTGCTTCAGCATCGAACTCGGTTCCATCGTGGAACTTAACGCCTTGCTTCAGCTTAAACGTATATGTTTTGCCATCTGGTGTAACCTCGTAGGATTCAGCCAGCATTGGCACGATTTTCCCGCTTGGATCGATTTCGAACAGCTTGTCGTAGAGACTCGCGTATACTTGGCGATCATACAGCGAAGTCGAGATGTTCGGGTCCATGGAAGGTGGGTCTGCTTTCAGACCGATGTTGATTACTTTTTTACCTGTAGATGGTGCAGGTGCTGCAGCGTTTCCGCCATCTGTGCTAGGAGCAGCGGTTCCTCCACCTCCACAACCTGTTACCAGCAGCATCGTTCCCAGTACGGCACTCATCAATGTTTTGCTCGCTTTTTTCGAAAACATAGGATGACCCCTTTTCTCTTTTATTGTCTGCCTTGATGAAAGTATGTCGTATCTTGGATGTCTCACTTTTTCACTTTAGTACTTCATGGAATGATTGTCTCCCAACGGCGCTTACTCCGATGGCATTCCCCCTTCCACTGTCGCGATGTCCTAACGAACGAACTTGTACTTGGACTTTAGGATTTTCAATTCATTAATCACGTTCACCCTGGTAACTCCTGGGATCTTGTTGAGTGTTTTCATCAAAAATTGTGACAATTCTTCGTAGTTGCGAACCAAAATTTGCGTGATCAACTGGTAATCCCCTGAGGTCAGAACAACCAAACGTACTTCCACGATTCCGTTCAACACCGCGACTACATCGTCCAGCTTGTCCGCCTCTGTGGCAATCTGCACAAAAGCCTGTACGTTTAGCCCTGCTTTGACCGGATTGACGATGCCAACCAGACTCAAAACTCCCTCATCCTGCATTTGCTGAACGCGCATTCGGATTGTCTTCTCCGTAACGCCCAGCTCTTTGGCTATCTGAGTAAAAGGTAGACGTGCATTCTCTTGCAAGGCACGGACAATACCGTAGTCGATGTCATCTAATTCTGGATAAAGAGATCGTCGGAATTTTTCTTCCATATCATCCCTACCTTATTCGTCCTTTTCCCTAATATTTGGTCCTTTAAACAGTCGAATTATTTTTAATTAAGGACGAATTACGTTATTGTTGTTGTTACTATAATACGAATTTCGACAATATGCAACCTTTTCTCTGAAAATTTGATTTTGAAAGCATTTTCAATAATTTATTTTTGTTTATCATATCGTTAACTGATATAAAGAAATGCAAAAAAAAAGAGGCAACCGCGCTTCTGCGATTGCCCCTTGCTTTAATATTCTACCTTGCTCTGTGAACTCGCCCATGTCACGAATGGAATCTGATAGTTCTCTGGCTGAATTTGCAAGAAAGGAATGGTCCTTTCGGCAAAAGGAATCCCGATCTGGTCGTAGATAAACTGGTCATCAAATCCGACTTTCGCCGCGTCCTGCTTGGTACTTGCAAAGTAAACCGCCTTTGGCCGTGCCCAGTAGATCGCACCCAGGCACATCGGGCAAGGCTCACAGCTGGTGTACAGCTCGCAATCTGTCAGCTGAAACGTATTCAGATTGCGGCAGGCGTCCCGAATCGCCTGTACCTCCGCGTGTGCTGTCGGGTCATTCGTTGCCGTTACCTCGTTGCTGCCAGTGCCCACGATCTGTCCATCCCGGACGACAATCGCCCCAAAAGGCCCTCCATGACTCCGAAGTACGTTCTCCCGTGCGATAGTGACGGCTTTCTCCATCCAGGACTGCTGCTCCATCTCCATCTCATCTTCCTCCTCGCATTGTCCTACTCCTTATTCTATGTATGTTTTCCTTCTCCCATGAGAAGACCTCGTCGGCCGGACTTGTGGATCCATGCTTACGAGGCCGCCTTTTCTTATTGAGATACAGATCGCTTGAGGTGGAACAAGTAGCGGTTGCGAATGATCCAGAAGTAAATCGCTTGGACAATCACGAAGCTGAGCAGCACGATCGCAGTCGGCTTGAAAACGGAAGCGATGAGCATGAGCTTCAGCAGGCTTTGCAAGGAAACGAAAGCAACCATGCTATGAATGATCGCCACCACGATGGGAACGAAGAACAGCAGTGCGATCTGCGTCGTCACGACCCGGGACAGCTCTCGATCCGAAAGTCCGATTTTCGATATGGCTCCGTATTGCCGTTTGTCGTTTTCCAAATCGGTATACAGCCGGAAGTACAAAAAGCTGGCGGCTGCCACGAAAAACAGAACTCCTACGAACAGCCCGATAAAGAGCAACGTATTCGCCATTTGCTTCATGGAGTGGTAGACAGGGGCACGGGCGCTAAAATAGTAGTGCTCGCCGTAATGCTCGATCTTCTCCTGCAGCCCCAAGCTGATTTCCTGCGTATCCTTCCATTTTGGCACCACATATCCGTACCGCACCTCTTCGTTGAGGCCCTTCAGCTGGTCGTAGACGCGATCCGGAATGACGGCCAAGCGCTCGAAATCCAGTCCACTTAGCAGCGGGTTGATTTTCGTATCCGTTTTTACCGCCAGCTCGCTTGACCCGACGGCAAGCAGCTTGCTATCCACGGAGTCTCCAAACCAGCGAACGACCAGAAACGCCTCGTTGTCCCCGAGCTTCAGCTCCCGTGAATTCGCGGCCAAGGCGAATTGGTTGTAGTCCGTCAGCTTGACCACGCCGACCGTCTCATCGTTGACCTTTTGCGGCAAAAGACGCATCGTCGCTTGATGCTTTTCAAAGGAAAAACCGTTTTGGAGCAGGCTGTTCTCAATCAGCGCGAGATGCTTTTGTTCCTCCAGATTCCCTTTATTGGTTTGATATTCAAAGGCGAACGGATTCGTTTTCACGACGGTTTCCTGGATCGAGCCTGCCAGAGCGGCCAGCGTCCCAATGGCACAAAAGGCGATCGTAGATACGATGCAGACGAGGAAAAACATGCGCGCATTATCCTTCATCCGATTATCCAAATCAGAGAACGTAATCAGATTGGTTCGCTTCCAGTAAATCGAGCGCCTTTTTTTCAAGAAACTGATGAAAAAGACACTGAGCTGCGTAAAGAGCAGGTACGTGCCTGCGATCGTCAAAGCCGTTACGGGCAAAAGCAGGACCACGACAGAGATGCCATCGGCAGTCAGCGCCAAGGCATAGGCGATTCCCAATAATCCCGCCGCTAAAAAAGAGAGAACCACCGATGCTTTCGGCTCCCTCTTTGGACGTTGACTGCCCTGGAGCAAATCCAGCAGGCTTTTGCTCCTCAGCAGCAATACCGTAAAGATCGAAATCGCAGCAAACAAGATGAGAAACGCCACGAACGTCAAGCCAATCGCCTTCCAGGGAAAGTAAAACTCCAGTGCCTGCACATCCAGCAAAAAACCGGCAAATTGAAAGAACAGCTTAACCAAAACGAGCCCCAGCACAATCCCGCAAAGAATGGAAACGCCCCCGATCAGCATCGTTTCCATAAAAATCAGCAGGTTGCGCTGCTTTGCCGTCATGCCATGCATGAACAGGATACCGAATTCCTTTTCCCGTTTCTTCAAGAAAGCACCGACGCAATAGAAAAGAAAGAAGAAAGCAAAGAGAAAAATGATATACTCCGCGACGATCATGCCTGTCGCGACAGATCCATGAATCTCTTCATCATCGATGCCCGGATGGAAAATGAACATGGCATAAACGAAAAAAATCATGACAGAAAAGACGCTGCTTAAAAAGAAAGCCGCATACGTTCGCTTGTTTCGCAGGACGTTGTTACACGCGAACTGTCGAAAGGTCATAGTTGTTCCCTCCCAAAAAAGACAGCGCATCAATGATCTTTTGGAAGAACACCTGGCGACTTTCCCCCCGGTACATTTCGTTGTGCAGCTGACCATCCTTGATAAAAATGACGCGATGGCAGTAGCTTGCCGCCAAAGCATCATGCGTGACCATCATCATCGTCGTATTTTCCGATTTATTGATAGATTCGAGCGTCTCCATCACAGTACGGGACGACTTCGAATCCAGATTTCCCGTCGGTTCATCCGCAAGCAGGAGGGACGGTGTATGAATAATGGCACGGGCAATCGCCGTACGCTGCCTTTGGCCACCCGATACCTCGAAGGTGCGCTTGTCCAAAATCTCCTGAATGCCCAGCTTCGTCGCGATCGTCTGCAGCCGCTCCTCCATGACGGAGACGCTCTCTCCCTCCAAAGTCAGGGGCAGCACAATATTTTCTCCGATCGTCAGCGTATCCAGCAGATTGAAATCCTGAAAAACAAAGCCCAGCTCTCTGCGTCGAAACAGGGCCAGCTTATCCTTTTTCAACAAATGCGGGTTGGTCCCTTTCAGCAGGACGGCCCCGGATGTAGGGGTATCGATGGTCGCGATCATGTTCAACAAGGTGGTTTTCCCACTACCTGAAGGACCCATGATCCCGACGAATTCCCCTTCTCGAATCGTTAAATCTATATCCGTCAACGCGCGGTAAGTTACCTTGCCTCCGTAGATTTTGCTCAGACTATTCACCTGCAACATGTCCATCGGTCTTACCCCTTTCTCGCACTTCATACCCCACTATACGAAAAGCGCGCGACCTACCGCCATCGAATTAACTTTCAGCTTTCTTACGATCTTGTAAGGTTGGAAGAACCCCCGACATAATCAGCCGTACCGTCGTTCCGTTCCCTACCTCGGATTCCAGCTCTACCCCGTGATGCAGCCGCCCGCAAATCTCTTTTACCAGATACAGCCCCATGCCCGTCGACTCCGGGTATTTGCGGCCATTTTCCCCTGTAAAATACGGCTGAAATACACGGCGAATGTCCTCCGGAGGAATCCCGATCCCATAATCCTGTACCTCCAACGCGACATTTTGTCCCAGCTCGTAAGCGCGGATGGACACCTTGTTGCTCTTTCCTGCCGAATAGCGCACGGCATTGGTCAACAGTTGATTGAGCACAAAGGCGAGCCACTTCTCATCCGATTCCACACGCCACGTCTCGTCGATCTTTACCTCCGGGTAGACCTGATTGCGGATGAAGAGCCGCTTGTTTTCCGCGAGAACGTTCTGGACCAGACTGCGAAGAGTTACCTGCTCCACCAGGAAATCCTGCTCGAACCGATCCAGCCGGGCAATGTACAGCACGGTTTCCAATCCGCGCTTGATCCGATCCACCTCTTCCCGGACACTTTCCGCCGTCGGATCATCCTCGTTTTGCAGAAGCAGGTGAATGACCGAGATCGGCGTTTTCATCTGGTGCACCCACTGCTGGATAAAAGTTGTATAGTCTCGCTGCTTGTTTTCATAGGCATGCAGCTGTTCCTTGTACAGCCGATAATGCTCCAGAAACGTCTCGTCCATCGCACGGCACAGTGCCGCATTGCCGTGTGTCTGCGTCAGCTCCTCGAGCGATTGCACCGGGCTGCTCAAACGCTGGTAGATAGCGCGATGCGTCAAATAGCGCACGACCAGAAAAGCCCCTGCGAAAAAGACCGACAGGAACATCGCGTAGATCATTAAGGATTGGTTCCAGTATCCGTCCAACGTAAAGATCAACAGCAGCAAGATGAGCTGGACGAGGAAAAATACCGCAAAAGCCCATTGATCCCGGAGGAACAGCTTCATTGCCCATCCTCCCAGACTGCCCTCAGACGGTATCCCGAGCCCCGCACCGTTTCCACCGCGCCTTCGAGCCCCATGTCCTTGAGCTTTCCGCGCACCCGCGTGATGTAGACGTTCAACGTATTTTCATCCACAAACTGCTCGTCCCAGAGCTTCTCCAGCAGACGCTCCCTACTGACGACACGTGGGTATTGATTCATCAGCGCCTCCAGCAGCAGGGCTTCCTTTTTGCTCAGCTCTACCTTGGTATCGTGTATGGACAGCTCCATCCGTTCCAGAAACAGCTTGAGTCCTGCCACCTCTACCGTCCGCTCTCCCTCCTGCGGGGCGTACAGACCGTAGGCACGTCTCAGCTGGCTGCGAATCTTTGCCATGACCACATCGTAGTCAAACGGCTTTGTGATGTAATCGTCTGCCCCGTTTTCCAGTGCCATCACCTGATCCATTTTGCTATCCCGCGCAGAGATGAACAGGATCGGGCAGTTCGATTCCTGGCGCATTTGACGGCACCAGTAAAACCCGTCGAATTTGGGTAGATTGACATCCAGCAGGACCAAGTCCGGCCGAACCTCTGCAAATACGTCCATGACCCGGTCAAAGTGTTCAACATTCACTGTATGATAACCGTATTTTTCCAACTGACTCTGCAGTAATTGATTGATTTTAGGATCGTCCTCTACGATCATAATGGTCGACATCGCTATGTACCCCTCTCTTTCCTAAGTCTCCATCATTCCATTCTCTACTATACCTTAGGAAAACTAGGCTTGTCGCCAAGTCCCCTAGCAAAAACCCAAACTTTTCCTTTTTGTCTCCAAAAGAAAAGAGGATGGACCAAATGTCCACCCTACGCTTGCGCCTTCATCATTTGTTGAAGCTTCTTGATCCCGCGGAAGTGCAGGATTTTGACCGATGCCTCGGTTTTCCCGAGGATTTCCGCGATCTCGTTCATTCTCAGATCAGCCAGGTAACGCAGCTGAATCACATTGCGCTGATCGACTGTCAGCGTATGTACCTTTTGCCACAGTACGTCGGTGGATTCCTGTGTCAGGAGGCATTCCTCCGGCAGCTCATCCGTTGCCTTGAGCGAGGAAAACGTATCCTGATCAACCGGGCACTCCCGCTTTTTGCGCATGTAATCAATTAAGGCGTTGTGCGCGATGCGGAAAATCCACGCGCCAAATGGATGGCGTCCATCGTATTGCTCCAGCTTGGAGTATACTTTGATAAACACTGTCGTGGTCAGGTCCTCAACATCCCAAACGTTTTTTACACGATAGCGGAAATAGCGATATATTTTGGCAGAGTATTCTTCGTAAATTTGCTGATGATTCATTTTTGGATAAATCAGTGCGGTATTCATTATCGATCTCCCATTTCATGATCCGTATGAGTTGATTTCATTGTATCGGGGATCTGATGTGGGAACTATCGAGTTAACTTTCAGGAACCTTACACTTTTGTAAGTTTTTCATGCTGTTGGCGTAATCCATCCCCACCGCCCCTATGCCGGACAACCTTACTATAGCAATCCGTTGTGGCAGAAGCGCGTAAAGAATGTGGAAAGGTGTGGGAAAAAATAAAAAAGGGACCATTCATCACATGGGCCCTTTCTTGATCTATCGTTTTTTGGATTCTTCAATTCCCCTTAGAATACTCGCTTGATTCTCTTTAAATTGCTCTTTGTTTTGTTTAATAAAGTCGTCAATACTACGCTTGGGTGTTGCAAACAAGAGAGCATCTTTCGATATAATCCCATTGGCCGCCTCAATCTTACCGTTCTTCAGTACATAAACGTTACTCATGACTGCAGCCCCCTTAAAACGGATTTTACATAGCGAATCGTTAGTGCATTACCATGCACACTCATTATACCATCATAGATAAAGGACTCACAACTTTTGAATTTCTGTATACTCCACGTTCGATCTGCTGGAAAGTGAAAGGAAATGATGTATTCGCCAACTTTCAAGGTCAGGTAAAAGGTTTGCTTGGATTCTTTGTAAAAGAGCACTGGATCTGGGCTTGCCAAATGATAAGTAACGGCCACAAATGAATCTTGATTTGACAAATCAAAGGAAGCACCTGGCGAAATACTCGTTCGTCCATCCGCTTCTTCGCATATGATGCTGTCCTGAGAGCGTTTGAACAGTACGACGGCGGAACAATCTCGAAAATCACCTTGAGGGATTGTCGCATAATTACCCAGTACCTGCTTAATTTCCCCTCCCTTTAAACTACTCCTAATTTCAGATAAAAATCCTCTTTGGTCAGTGATCTCTCTAATGCTCAGTTTATTCATTACGGAAGAAATAACATCCGTGAAATCTTGATACGAACTTGCCAGTCTTTCGTTTTCTTCTGATTGTTCACGTCTCGGGATCAACACGACCCCTTGCCGGAGTATATCGCTGAACATATTGCCCCAATCTTTTGGGACTCCAAGGGCAATTTCTTGGACCATCACCTTATGTATATCGATAATCTCGTGAAGCAACGCCCAAATATACGGATCTGTTGGGACTAATGGTTGTAAGAAACCCTTGTGCTGCAAATCTTCAACGTGGCGATAAACATCACCGCAATCCGGCAAGGTTCCATTTATCTGCTCATAACTTGCCACATACTCATTTATTTGACTTCGAACTTTTTGGAAATAGTATTGCAGTACCGTTTTTTCCACAAAAATCTGCATGTATTTTTGGCTTGTCCACGCTTGAATATATTCCAAATGAGTTACTGTCCGATTGGCATCTTTCAGATAGCTCCCTGCTGCAGTAGAGATAAAAAGGAGATAAATATGGCTTTCATTAACCAGCCTCAAGCATTGCTCAACTGACGACTCTCCAGGCAATGCCAATCCAAAACCAGGTTTCTCGTACATGATAGGTTCATGTCCAAGTCCTGTCAAAGTTTCAAACATAGAGTCGCGGAGTGGAACTAGACTATCCTGTCCGACCGAGCTAATAAATATTTTGCATTTCATTGGCTTTGTTGCACTCCTCCCTATCTAATTGATTCCATATTATCAAATACGCCCCATGAATTGTCAGTCTTTTTAGAAAAAAGACACTACCTTCCGCTATTCCTGTCGCTTTTGACCCCTTATATCTTCATCTCATACAAAAAGCCTTCCAACGGTTTCCCAATGGAAGGCACTTCAAAGTTATTTATAAGGATACAGCCCTTACGCCAGCCCAAGACGTTGGAAAATAGTATCCACATGCTTGAGGTGATAGCGGTAGTCGAAGCACGCATCCAGCTCTTCTTTGGTCAGCGCAGCGCTGATCGTCGCATCTTCTTCCACGATTTCGCGGAAGGAACGCTGCTCTTCCCACGCTTGCATCGCGCGCGGCTGTACAGTGTCGTAAGCTTGCTCGCGGCTCATGCCTTTTTCGATCAGGCTGAGCATCACATGCTGCGAGTAGATCAGACCAAAGGTGCGGTCCATGTTGCGCTTCATGTTTTCCGGGAAAACAGTCAGGTTTTTCACGATGTTGCTGAAACGACGCAGCATGTAGTTCAGCGCTTGCGTCGCGTCCGGCAGAATAATGCGCTCTGCGGAGGAGTGGGAGATATCGCGCTCATGCCACAAGGACACGTTTTCGTAGGAGGTCAGCATGTAACCACGGATGACGCGCGCCATACCGGTGATGTTTTCGCTGCCGATCGGGTTGCGTTTGTGCGGCATGGCAGAAGAGCCTTTTTGTCCTTTGGCAAACGCCTCTTCTACTTCACGCATTTCGCTCTTTTGCAAACCGCGGATTTCTGTTGCGAATTTCTCCAAAGAAGTAGCGATCAGTGCCAGTGTCGCCATGTACTCGGCATGACGGTCACGCTGCAGCGTTTGGGTAGAGATCGGCGCAGCAGACAGGCCCAGCTTTTCGCACACGTAGGCTTCCACGAACGGGTCGATGTTCGCATACGTACCTACTGCACCGGAAATTTTGCCGTACGCCACTTCTTTTTTCGCTGCGCGGAAACGAGCGAGGTTGCGCTTCATCTCTTCGTGCCACAGCGCCAGCTTCAGGCCAAAAGTGGTTGGCTCCGCATGTACCCCATGCGTGCGGCCCATGCAGACCGTATCCTTGTGCTCGCGAGCTTTCTCAGCCAGAACCGCGATGAAGTCCTCGATGTCTTTTTCCAAAATTTCGTTGGCTTGACGCAGCAAATAGGAGAGGGCAGTATCTACTACGTCTGTAGAAGTCAGACCGTAGTGCACCCACTTTTTCTCTTCGCCCAATGTTTCCGATACCGCGCGGGTAAAGGCTACTACGTCATGGCGCGTTTCTTCCTCGATTTCATAAATGCGCTTGATGTCAAAGCTGGCTTTGTCCCACAGCTTGTTTACATCTTCCTCAGGGATGACCCCCAGCTTGGACCATGCCTCGCACGCGAGGATTTCCACTTCCAGCCACGCTTGAAATTTGTTTTGCTCTGTCCAGATGGCGCGCATCTCTGGGCGGGAATAACGTTCGATCATGATTGTACCTCCGTATTTTTCGTCCATATTTGCAGCTGCTCGATTGTAGCGAGCGCTTCTTCCACTGTTGGGGCGAGAACATTGATATGTCCCATTTTCCGCTTCACTTTGCTCTCCGCTTTCCCGTACAAATGCAGCTTCGCAGAGCTAGGCAGTCGATCGATTCCATCTAGGACCGGCTGCAGATGCTCTCCCAAAATATTAACCATCACGACCGGCGAGAGCAACTGTGTAGATCCCAAAGGCAGGTTGCATACCGCCCGGACGTGCTGCTCGAACTGCGAGGTGACGCAGGCATCCATCGTGTAATGTCCCGAATTGTGAGGGCGTGGAGCCAGCTCGTTTACGTACAGCTCTCCATCCGCCGTCAAGAACATTTCGACTGCGATCAGGCCGATGACATCCAGCTTTTCGACGATGGTCCGCGCTATCGCTTCTGCCCGTACCTTAACGTCTTCACTTACACGTGCAGGCACAATGCTCAGGTGCAAAATGTTGTCCTGATGAACGTTTTCTGCGGTTGGAAATACGGCCAGCTCCCCAGAAGGGTTACGCGCGGCGATAACGGAAAGCTCCAGCTGAAAGGGAACAAATTGCTCCACAATCAGCTCTGTACCTGCCTTTGCCAGCGTTTCATACGCTTCCGCAAGCTCCGACTCGCTTTTCATGACCCATTGCCCTTTGCCATCGTAGCCGCCCGTTGCTGTCTTCATGACTGCAGGCAGACCCAGTTCGCGTACCGCCTTTTGCAAATCCTCCAGACTTGCTACGACATGGAAAGGTGCGACCGGTATCCCGATTTCACGGATTGCCGTTTTTTCGCGGATCCGGTTTTGTGTAACGCGCAGCAAACGACTTCCCTGCGGCACGTACGCTTGGCTTTCCAATACTTCTGCCACCTGGGCATCTACATTTTCAAATTCATACGAGATGACATCACTCACGGACGCCAGCTGCATGGCTGCTTCTACATCATCATAGTTGGCGACGATTTGTCGATCCGCCGTCTGTCCACATGGTGCATCCTCGGTTGGATCCATCGTAACAAAGCGATAGCCCATAGCTCGTCCAGCGAGAGCGATCATTCGTCCCAGCTGTCCTCCGCCTAGAATGCCGATCGTAGAACCTGGCTTGATCTGCTTATTGGTTGCGTTTGTCATTCCAGCTCACTAGCCTCCAGCACTTTATTCCGAGTCGCATCCCGTCTAGCGACGAAGCGCTCTTGAATTTCCGGATATTTGATTCCCAGAATCTGCGCTGCCAAAAGTCCGGCATTGATCGCTCCTGCCTTGCCGATCGCAACCGTAGCCACCGGAACTCCGCCCGGCATCTGGACGATGGACAGGAGAGAGTCCAGACCATTGAGATTCGATGACTTCACAGGAACCCCGATCACGGGCAGCTCTGTTTTGGCCGCCACCATTCCTGGCAGATGAGCAGCTCCTCCCGCTCCTGCGATGATGACTTCCAGACCACGTTCCTTGGCGCTCTGCGCATACTCAAACATCAAGTCAGGAGTACGGTGCGCGGACACCACCTTCTTTTCATATGGTACTTGCAGCTCGTCCAAAATCGCGCATGCTTCCTTCATCGTTTCCCAATCAGACGTGCTGCCCATTATGACACCTGCTAACGGTTTGGCCATGGCACCCTTCGCCCCCTATGTCAGTATCATCAATAGAAAACCCAACCGACTAACGGCGTGCAAAGCCGTACTCATCGCCTGGGCTATTCGAACTCGTTCTTTCAACTTCCTCAGTGTAGCAGGGAGAAGTTTTGCCTGTCAACCTTGTATCCGAACGTTTTGAAAAGAGATTAATGGCATTATTCGTGTTTACCTTTATTCACCCATGCTTCTGCCGCCTCTTTTTGCTCCAGCCTGAGTTTCAGCCAGAAATCGACGAAGGGAGTAGCGTCTGCACCTGCCTCCGCCGACAACCGCTCTATCAATTCCTGCCCTTTTGCCTGTCCGTACTGATTCTCCAGGACGTATTGTCGGAGCAGATCATGCAGACGATCCTCCCCCCACCCTTTCCGCATGGCCCACCACATCGCCGCTCCTCTTCCGTAGACAAGCTCTGTATAGCTTTTCCACGTCGGAAACTGCTCTACCGACTGCCAGACACGCAGCCCTTTTGCAGCATATGTCTCGGCTGCCTTTGACTGCGCGAGCCTCAGCTGGATGTAGCCTCGCGCACGGGCAGGGTCGACACTCTGCAGATAAGCCATGGTCGCATAGTCCGTCAAGCTTTCATCCACCCATGCCTCGCGTACTTCATCGTTTCCAACCAGACCGTAGAACCATTGATGGGCGGTTTCGTGGGCGACGATCGCATCTGCCACCTGATCCGTTCTGCTGAAGTACTCATCTTGGATAAAGACGATGCTCGGGTACTCCATTCCCCCGAAAAAGCCCCCTGTTTTGACCACATCGTATTCCTGATACGGATACCTGCCAAATTGCTTTCCGTAATACCCCAGTGACTGCATGGCAACCTGATGCAGATGGCTGGCCACCTGTGGGTCGTCCCCCTCCTGCGACCAAGTCCGCACGACGACATCCCCGACTTTTCCCGACTCCTGGCGGTACGAATCGTCCAAGATTACCAAGGCAAAATCACGAACATTCCACGCATCCAATTCATAGATCGATTGACGCTGGGGACGAGTCTGCGTAACGACTGCGACACTCTCGATCCCGCTAGAAGCAAGCTGATAGCCTTCTTCTATTTGTACGCGCAAATGATAGTTGGCCATCTCGCTGTAAAAAGGATCGCCGATCGAGGCATACGGATCTAGCCTCCAGCCGTCAGCTCCCTTCATCGCGAGTATCGGCATCCAGTTTCCTAGCCACATGGCATGGTCGTTGTAAGAGAGTCTTCCGTTATTAAAAGGAACCTGAAGGGCAAAATGCATCTCGACTTCCGTTTGCTCCGCGGATGACTTCCCCATCAAGGGAACGGCAAGCAGCGTATCCATGCTCCCTTGCAGCTGATAAGGGACACGCGCACCATCGACGCGTACCTCCGAGATTTGGATGCTCCCCGGCTCTCTTTGCTTTCCGAGGATTTGCTCCCAGTTCTCCCCACCCAAATCGGACCTTTCCTGGAATACGTTCGGGTAGAGATGGAAGTACGCCTTGTCATCCTGAGGAGAAAAACGCACAGCCAATGTTCCCGTGACGGTGTGGGTCTTCATATCGACCCGCACATCCGCACGATACGAGGCAGCGGCAGGGACTTGTTGTGGCAGCCATGTCTGAATCTCATCTACTCCAGCTCGTATTGTCCACGGCTTCGTCCATAAAATACTGATCAACGCGACTCCAATCATCAGGCTGCCGATCCACCTATTTCGCCGCATGGCGCTCCCCTGCCTTCAGGTTACTTCTCTGCCTTTTCTTTCTCCATAGGATGCCCATGATTCTTTTGATTTTGCCGCAATTTTTCCAGCCAAATGGCCGCTTCTCCCTGCTTGCTCATGTCGAGATTGATCCAGTAGCTGAGAAAAGCGCCCGCATCTTCTCCTGCGGCTTCAGAGAGAGTCGCTTTCCAGGATGCCGCATTGGCAATACCAAATCGGTTCGCGCTCACATAGTGACGGAGCACTTCATGGAGCCGTTCTTCCCCCCACGCTTCTCGCAGCATCCACAGCATGGAAGCCGTTCGGGAGTATACGAGATCGCTATAGCTTTCATTGTCAGGAAACGCGTGGAGGGTCTGTCCAGGTCGCAAATGCTCCTGAACGTAATACGGAGTGATCGTTCCCTGTTTGAGACGACGAAGGACACGGTCTGCCCCCACCTTCGGGTATTTCGCCGCTAAAAAGGCGAGCGTCGCGTATTCCGCAAAGCCTTCATCCAGCCAAGCCTCGTCGACCTGATTGTTGCCGATTAGCGAATAGAACCACTGATGTGCCGTCTCGTGAACGACGGTGACAAAGGCATTGTCCCCATTGGGCAAGTAATGGCGGCCATCCAAAAACACGATAGACGGATATTCCATCCCATTGATGCTTCCCCCGACACGGACGACATCGTACTCGGTATAGGGATAGGTCTCGAACTGGCTGTTAAAATATTGCAGCGCCTCGACCGCCGCCGTATGATTGCGTACAGCTTGCTCCTCGGAATCACCGTTTCGATACCAGGTTCGCACTTCTGTATTTCCGACCTTTGTTTCTTTGAAATGATACGTAGAATCCATGATGACGAGAGCAAAATCCCGGACATTGATGGCATCCAGATGAAATTCTCTTTGACCTGGCTTCGAGTGATCAACGATAGCAGCTTGATCCGTTGCCGTGCTCGCCAACTGATAGCCATCCGGTAAGGTCACATTCACCTGATAGTCGGCGTTTTCACTGAAAAAAGGGTCCCCGATTGGCTCATAGGGATCGAGATGCCATCCTCGCTGGTCCTTGACTGCAAGAATCGGCAGCCAGTTCCCCAACCAAATGGCATGCTCGTCGTAGGACATCCTGCCTTCGTTCTGGGGGAGCTTCATGGTAAAGTCCATGCTTAGGACGATCGGGCGGGACTGCGCTTCGCTCAGCGGCACTTCGATGACATTGCCTGTCCGCTTGACTGCGACGGGCTTCCCTTGCACGAGGATTCTATTCTCATCATACGTTCCTAGTTCCACTTCTTTGCCTAAAAGTTCGTCCCAGAGCTCACCTTTATGCTCTTTTGTAAAAGCCAGTGGATAGACGTGCACATAAGCTTGCGAGTCCTTTGGCCAAAACTGGATCTCTACGCTTTCTTCGACCTGTTTCTTCTTCGGATCGATCCGCACATCCGCTTTGTAGAGTGTTTGCTCTGGCCTTAGTCCTTCTTTTTCATTCGCGACTGCGGGGAAAGCAAGCGACAGCGACAATACGGTACTTACCAGCACGATAAGCCATTTTCTCAAACAGACTCCCCCTTTTCTCCTATCGTACCGGAGCTGGGAAAAAAACACTACAGATTCGTGATCGCATCCGCGATTTGCTGCTCCAGTAACGCCAGCGGCACCGTCCGCTCATCCCCTTTTTTCATGTCACGCAGCACGACCGCCCCCTTCTCCACTTCATTCTCCCCATAGATCAGCACGAGAGGGATCTGCTCTTTGTTCGCGTAATCAAGCGCCTTTTTCAGCTTGCGACCGGACAGCTCCAGCTCTGTCTTGATTCCGGCCAAGCGAAGTCGATTGGCCAGCCCTAAGCTGAGCGCCTCTGTTCCCATGGGTACGACCAATAGATCAGCAGAGCGCTCATTGATTTCCAGAGGCTTTAGCGTCAACGCGGTCAGAATCACATCCAGACCAAACGAAATTCCGACTGCCGGATACTCGCGTCCATCACCCAGAAACTGTCCAATGATTCGATCGTAGCGCCCTCCACTGCCAATACTTGAGGGAATGCTTTGATCCTGCAAAAAAATCTCGTAAACCGTACCGGTATAGATGCCGAGCCCCCGGGCGAGAAACGGTTGAAAGCGCACCTCTCCTGTTACCTGTGAGCCTTGCAGATAGGCGAAGAGCTGTTTGAGCTCTTGAACCCCCTCCTGCACCAATTCCGAGGAAAATCGCTCCTCCAATCGAGCCAAAGTCGCCTCTCCTTCCTGCAGAAAACCGCCGACCGCCTCGATTAACGTGTCCTCTACCCCACGCTCCCGCAAATCCTCCAGCACGCCCTTTATCCCGATCTTCTCCAGCTTGTCGAGAGAGAGCATCACGTCTCCTGCCCGATCCTCAGGAACCCCCAGCTCCTGCAAAATCCCCGACAGCAGCTTGCGATTGTTGACCTCGATGTAGACATCCAGGTCCAGGCGTTCAAAGGCGGCAAACGCCATGCTGATCAGCTCAGCTTCTGCCAGCATCGACGAAGCTCCGACGATATCGACGTCACATTGGACGAATTCGCGGAACCGTCCTGGTTTTACCGGCCCGTCCCGAAATACCTTGCCGATCTCATAACGCTTGAAAGGCAGCCGCATTTCCGGGTTCATCCCGACCACCTTTGCCAGCGGAACGGTCAGATCATAGCGCAGCGCCAGCTCTCGCTCTCCTTGGTCACTCAGCTGATAGACTTCCTTTAGGATCTCTGCACCTCCTCCGTACTTGGAGGCAAGCAGCTCGTAGCTCGACAGCATAGGTGTTTCCAAAGGCTTGCACCCGTAAGCTTCAAACACCTCCTCAAGCGTTCTGCGTATCCGATTGCGCAGCATTTGCTCCTGCGGCATGAAATCTTTTGTACCTTTGACGTTTTTCAAGAGACTGTTTTCCATTGTGTAACACCCCTTCTTCGTTTTTGTTTGCTGACGAATGCAAAAAAGCCATGCAAGGCTGCAATGCCCGCATGGCTTTCCTTCACCACCGCAGGCACAAAGCACAAGAAGCGCTTGCACCTGCGGAAAAAATTCCCGAAGATACAAACGCTCTAGCCGTGGTGATGCTGTTGAAGGAATGCGTATAGACTGGTCATTTGGACCATCCTCCAAAAAAGATTTTTCCTATCATACCCCAGAAAGCTGTACAAATGCAAGACGGGAAGTGCCCGGTGCTGCCGCGGCACAAAAAAACGGCCTCCCCCCAAAAAGGAAGGAAGCCGTTTGCTTCGTTTAACCCGTGAATCCTATTCGCGGAGCCAGATGAAATAAGCCAGGAAGACGAAGAACAGCACGTACATAGCCGGATGTACTTCGCGCGCTTTCCCTTTCAGCACTTTGACGATTGGATACACGATAAAACCAGCAGCCAAACCAGTCGCGATACTGTAAGTGAGCGGCATCAGGATGATCGTCAGGAACGCTGGGAAAGCTTCGTCCATCTCACCCCAGGCGATTTGCGTGATGTGAGATGCCATCAGTACCCCTACGAGAATCAGAGCCGGAGCGGTAACAGCCGGTGTGACGATCGCCAGAAGCGGCGAGAAGAACAGAGCCAAAATGAACATGAGGCCTGTTACCAAAGCAGTGAAACCAGAACGTCCGCCTGCCGCTACCCCTGCTGTCGATTCTACATAAGCAGTGGTCGTAGAGGTACCGAGGATCGCCCCTGCCATACCTGCAATCGCATCAGACGAGAACGCGCTGCCCGAGCGTGGAAGCTTGCCATCTTTCAGCAGGCCTGCTTGGCTGGCTACACCCAGCAAGGTTCCTGTCGCATCGAAGAAGTCTACAAACAGGAAAGTCAGTACGACGATCAGCATTTTCACACTGAACAAAGAAGAGAAATCTCCGAGATATTGGAACGCTGCACCAAAGGTAGGTGCCAGGCTTGGTGGAGCAGAAACCACTTTATCAGGCAGGCTCACCAGCCCGAAAATCATACCTACTACAGCCGTGACAACCATTCCGATAAAGATCGCCGCATTTACTTTGCGAGCCATCAGAACAACGGTAACGAGCAGACCGAATACAGCGAGCAGTGCATTTTTCGCAGCCAGAATTTGCTCCGGCTTCATGCCTTCATGGAAAAAAGTAAAGTGCCCCAGGGATACAAACGTTGCATCATTTGCTACCACGATACCGGCATTTTTGAAACCGATAAAAGCAATAAACAAACCAATCCCTGCAGATACTGCATATTTCAAACCCTTTGGAATCGCATTGATGATAGCTTCACGCACACCTGTCAGAGACAGAATGAGGAAGATCGTACACGAGAGGAAAACCCCTGCCAGTGCTTGTTGCCAAGGAATTTGCATAGTCAACACAACCGTATACGTGAAGAATGCATTCAATCCCATACCCGGTGCCTGCCCGATTGGCAAGCGACCGATGAAGGCCATCAGCAAAGTTCCGAGAGCGGCTGCCAAAGCCGTTGCCGTAAATACAGCTCCGAACTCCGGATAGTTCGCTTTCAGATCGGCTGGAAGATCAGCACCGCTGAGCATGAACGGATTTACTGCCAGAATGTACGCCATTGCCAAAAACGTGGTGATACCCGCGATAGTCTCGCGACGGTAGTTGGTGCCTAGTTTGTCGAACTCAAAATACTTGCGCACCGATTGTTCCCCCCAAATTGTCGTTGTGGCAATAAAAAAGGCCGTAGCGCATTTCTACGCCTGGCCTTTGCAACAAAACATTCCGGGAACAATTTCGATAATAATAACAATTAACGCTTCCCGTTGACATTTTGTTCGTAGCCAGGTCATTTATGGCGACCTCGTAGAAACTCTTGAGCCATATTCCCAAGAATATACGAACCTTCTTATATTACCTGTTCACATTGAGAAGTGTATCAGGTGACATAAGGAATGTCAACGAAAAAGACGAACATTAATTTTTTACCACAGTCAAACATCCGGAATTTAGCGATTTGTTGAATTTGCTTATTCAATTTTCGCCTTTTTTGCGACCTATTCCCACTCAATCGTTGCAGGTGGCTTGGAAGTCACATCATAGACGATACGGTTTACGTTATCGACTTCGTTTACGATCCGAGTCGAAATTTTCTCGAGTACATCCCAAGGAATGCGTGCCCAGTCAGCAGTCATTCCGTCAATGGACGTTACGGCGCGAATCCCTACGGTGTAGGAATAAGTACGAACATCTCCCATGACCCCTACTGTCGTCATGTTCGGCAGAGCCGTGAAGTATTGCCAAATTTCCCGATCGAGGCCCGCTTTGGCGATTTCTTCACGCAGAATAGCATCCGATTCACGAACAATCTTCAGTTTTTCTTCGGTTACTTCACCCAAAACGCGAATTCCCAAACCAGGACCTGGGAACGGTTGGCGCCATACGATTTCATCTGGCAGTCCTAGCTCGGTACCCAGCTTGCGTACTTCGTCTTTAAACAGAGCTTTCAGCGGCTCAATCAGCTGGAATTTCATATCTTCAGGCAAACCGCCTACATTGTGGTGCGATTTGATGGTATGTGCAGTTGCTGTTCCGCTCTCCACGATGTCTGTATACAGTGTGCCCTGTGCCAGGAAGTCCATGTCGGTCAGCTTGCTTGCTTCTTCATCAAATACATAGATGAATTCATTCCCGATGATCTTGCGCTTTTGCTCAGGATCGGAAACGCCTTTGAGTTTGCCTAAGAAGCGCTCGCGTGCGTCGATCTTGATCACTTTCATGTGGAATTGGTTGCCAAACGTCTCCATGACGCTCTCTGCTTCGCCTTGGCGCAAAAGACCATGATCCACGAACATGCAAGTCAGCTGATCGCCAATCGCTTTGTGAATCAGCGCTGCAACTACGGAGGAATCTACACCGCCGCTCAGTGCGCACAGCACTTGCTTGTTGCCCACTGTTTCACGGATGCGTACGATTTCATCCTCGATGAAGGTTGTCATGCTCCAATTTGCTTCACATCCGCAAATGTTGAACAGGAAGTTGGAGATGAACTCGGTGCCTTTTACCGTGTGGCGAACCTCTGGGTGGAACTGTACCCCGTACAGCTTGCGGTCAGGATTGCTGATCGCCGCTACTGGACAGCTGTCGCTTACTGCATCTACGCGGAAGCCTGTTGGCAGCTCTACCACTTTATCCGAGTGGCTCATCCAAACGATTTCGTTTGCATCCCATTTTTCGTACAGATGGTGTGCATCCTGCAGGCGCAATTCTGCTTTCCCGTACTCACGCTTGCCTGCGCGCTCTACTTTTCCTTCGAGCATGTGGCTCATCAGCTGCATGCCGTAGCAAATCCCCAAAACTGGCAAGCCCAGATCAAAAATAGCCGGGTCTACTTTCGGTGCCCCTTCTTCATATACGCTCGCAGGGCCACCAGAGAAAATAATCCCTTTTGGGTTCAGCTCTTTGATTTTTTCTACCGGCGTATTGTAAGGCAAAAGTTCGCTGTAAACGCCCAGATCGCGGACACGACGCGCGATCAACTGGTTGTACTGGCCTCCGAAATCAAGTACGACGACCATTTCCAATGACTTGTCCATCTTATCCCCCTTCTCCTGTCTACCACAGGACTCGCAAAGCACCGTTGCCTGAAGCAACCTGGTGACTCGCTCGTTTCATAAAAGTTCCGCTTCTCTCGGATGAGTCGCACGCAATTGTCGCATATTTGCAAAAAAACCGGGACTGTTACCTCCGATTGTTGATACGGAGGCAGCGTCCCAGCTTGTGTACACATGTGCGGTTGCATGTACAAAAATCCGAAGTGCTCTCCTCGTAGTCGCCCAATTTACGGTTGAGCGGTAGAAACTTTCAGGCCATATTCCTGATCATTATACGAGACTCATTGATCGTCATTCTAGCAGATGACACGGCTTTGTTCAAGGCTTCAGTTGACGGATCAATCGTTCGATCAGTTGCTCCGCTGTTGACCGTGCTTTTTGCTCCATTTCTTTGTAGCCGTAAATCATGCGCTCGTACAGCTCTGTCAGATAGCGCAAATCCTGTCTCTTGTCACCCGGTATGGTAATCCTGCCTACGTATTCACGCAAGGTCTCACCTTCCTGACGGCGCGTGTAGACGTTCTCCATGATGCGCATCATCAGATTGAAGCGCACGTTATACGGGGTGGTTCTCTCGTTTTTCATTTGCCTGCGCAGCCACCAGACGTTCAGATCCTGCCTGCGTTTCCATGCCATGTATGCAGCGACACCAAGCAAGACGATGATTCCTGCATTTACCTGCCATGGAATCGAGAAGCCTCCACTTGCGCTCGTGTCTCCTTCTTCCAATTCATCCAGGCGTCCGTCTCCGCGATCTGGAGTCGGTGTATTGCTCAAATCAGGCAGAGGAACTGGCAATTGCGGTTGAGATGTCACCAAATCATACTTGAACCGCACGGGAGACATAAACGTGCTGGTCGCTTCAAAGGGAACCCATCCGTGCCCGGGGAAATACACCTCTACCCACGAGTGAGCATCCTTGTTCCGCACTTCCATCAGTCGATTTCCTTGATCATCTGTCCCGACTTGTTCTCCGGGCGCGAAGCCTTTTACCCATCTTGTCGGAATGTCAATCGAACGGAGCATGACGGCCATCGCGGTGGAAAAATGGTCGCAGTAACCACGGTAGCTATCAAACAGGAAGTGGTCTACAAAATCCTGACCTTCTTTCGGGACAGGAACATCTTTCGTTTCATACTTATATTTACCACTCGAGCGCAAGTAATTCTCGATTGCTCTCACTTTTTCATAAGGTGTTTTCGCGTCTTTGGTGATGGTCAGAGCCAGCTCCTTGACCCGATCCGGCACTGTCGCGGGCAGCTGCAGATAGCGGTCCGTGATTTCCTTTGGATACGAGGTCCCAGCTTCCGTTACGGCTTTTTCGCTCACGATCGGCAATTCTGCCTCGACCTGATACTGATTCAGCTTCAACAGCAAGGTATTGGGACCTGTCTGAGACTGATTACCTGTATTGTTCGTATGGTTCGTCTGCAGCAGCTTGATCTTGCCTGCACGTACCTCGAGCTGCTGGTTCATTTTATCGTAGACGACCGTGGCATTCGGTGGACGATAGTTGCTTACCTTGGTCAACTGACCAGGATAGAATACCGTGGCAAACTGCTGTGGACCTTTAAAGTCCAGCGTCGCTTTTACCTTTTTCGTTTCGAAGCCTGTAAACAGCGAATCTTTCCATTCATATTCGTCCGGGTCCAAAATGGAATCGTATTCGCGGATCCCCTTTTCCCAGCCAGCTCCCGTGTAGAGATCCTTGGCATCTCCGCGCCAGTAGCTCTCTTCCGGAGTCGTACCGATGAAGACGAGCGTGTCATCCTGTAAAAACGGACCCCCGAGACGTTCGTCGTTGTTGTCATAGCCTACCTTCTTCATCGCTCCGACAGCGCTCCCCTGATCCTTTCCATTAAAATAGGAAAACGGATCCGGCCAGCTTGCATCCAGCTTCGGAGCGGTATAAGCAACCCCTACGCTTACTCCGATAATCAATATCGGCGCAATCAACGAACGCATCGTGATCCAGCTTCGATTCCCGGAGATCGTCGCGTACTTGGTCATCGTCGTCAAGTGACTGACGGCAAGTAACAAAAAGCCATATATCAGTGTCCGAATGATCCCTCCGTCGCCTTCGTACGGCAAAAAGGTATCGAGGACAGCCAAGTACAGTTCCGTCAATACGACAAACCACAATCCCTGACGCTGCTCGAGAACCAGATAGGTAATCATCGATAGCAGGATCATGAGGAGTAGATCAAACAAGGCGTTTCGAGATACCGGCGACATCGATGCCCAATCTTGATGTACAGCGAGGGGGATGTCCCGTAATATTTGTCCTGCCAGATCCTTTATCCACTCCATCGCAAACAGCGGAGTATCGTATAAGGTGTAATGCAAGAGCAGCAGGATCCCGACCAGCTTGACGGGCAAGGTCAGCCACCGATAAGGAACCAATGCGTCAATCGCCACTACGCCTGCTGCAATGACGAGAAAGGGCCAGAGATAGCCGGTATCAGTCAACTGCTGCAGAGGCAATAACCACTCCCTCAACATCAGGAACAGCAGGAGTGCCGAGACCCATTCCAACAGATTCGCGCGTTTCCATATGCTCATCCGACTACGCCCCCCATCCGTTTCCACTCGGTTTCCCCGATGTGAATGGAAGTACAAGACACCTTGTTAGCCGCCAGCAGCTGCAGCGCCCGTTTCTGCTCGGGCGAAGGTGCTGTATCCGCGTGAACCAGGAACAGCTGAATGCGTCTGCCTTTTTGGGATAAGGCAATCAATCGTTTCATTAACTCTTTTTCCACATTCGGAGTCACCAGAATCAATGTCACGCCAGGGGGTTGCTCCAACGCTTCCCTCCCGACGATTCTTGAAAAGGAATCGCTCCCCTGCGGCATCACGCGAGCCAACTGATCAAATACATGGAGAAAGTGCGCATGCGATAAAGCCGGTGCAATCGACATCCGCTCAGACTGCTTGTAGACCAGCCCGTAATGGTACTGATTGCGGTTGGCATAAGCGATCAGGCTCGCTGACAGCTTTACTGCCGTTTCAAATAGAGCATCCGGCTCCTTCTGATAGCTTGCCTTTTCGACATCCAGGAAAAACACGGCCTGGTTCATCGCCTGATGCTCAAACTCTTTCGTTTTTAAACCAGTCCCTCTTGCAGAGGCCCTCCAGTGAATCTGGCTGAGGCGATCCCCACGATGGTAGTCCCTCACACCACGAACAGCAGCCACATCATCTGATCGACGATGAGACACATGCACATTTCCACTGAAGCTGCCGTCTCCCATTGCCCAATGCTCCACGTTCTGATAGGTGGGATAGACGAGAAACTCATGCGAAAGCGGAAAAACCTTGCGACGTTCGATAAAACCGAAGAAATCCCCGCCGCTCACGACACAATCTGCCAATCGGTAGTACCCACGCGGCAAATTCGGAATGACGTAGCGAAACTCGACTTCCCGTTTGAACCAGGGAAACACGAGCTGTCGATGCGGCTCATACACGCCTGCCAATCGATCGGGCAACGGTTCCAGCACCATGTTCCATCCCAGCGGAAACCAAAAGCGCCGACGCAAACGGATCGTGACAATCACATCGTCGCCATCCTGCAGGCGGTTGCGGTCGATTTCGCGGACGACATCCAGCGAAGTGAACAGTAGAAAGTACGTGAACAATTCATATACAAAAACGACCAGGCTGCTGTAAAACAAGAACCAACTAGCAAACCCGCCCTGAAATTTAGCAAATACATACGTGAGCAAGACCAGTCCGATTACTTTGACTTTGCCCCATCTCTGTTGTCTCATTCGCCGTCACCGCCTCAGCTGACCGGTACGCGGGTTTCAGACAGGATTACTGTCAGCACCCGATCTACGGTCGCTCCTTCCAAACGCGCTTCCGGCTTCACAATCATCCGGTGAGCAAAAACAACAGGAACCAGCTCTTTCACATCATCGGGAATGACATACTCCCGGCCGCGGACAAAAGCAAGCGCTTGCGAAGCCCGGAAGAGCGCCAATGCCCCACGTGGACTCACTCCCAGATAAATATGATGATGATCGCGTGTCCGATGGCACAGACGGACCATGTACTCTTTGATCCCTTCTGATACTTTGACCGCAGCCACCTGCTGCTGGAGCTGTCGCAATTCCTCGACGTTCAATACCGACTCCAGCTGATCCAAAGGGTTCGCCTCCGAAAAACGGTTCAGCATGCGGATCTCTTCTTCTACGCTGGGGTATCCCAAGCGCAATTGCATCAGAAAGCGGTCCAGCTGTGCCTCAGGCAGTGGAAACGTCCCTTCGTATTCCAATGGGTTTTGTGTAGCCATCACGAAGAATGGGTCTTCCAAACGATACGTAAAACCATCGACGGTTACAGAACGCTCTTCCATTGCTTCCAGTAATGATGATTGCGTTTTTGGAGAAGTTCGGTTAATCTCATCTGCCAAAATTACATTTGCAAACAACGGCCCTTGACGGAACTCAAATTCAAGTGTCTTCTGATTAAATATTGCAACCCCTGTTACGTCGGTAGGCAGCAAGTCTGGTGTAAACTGAATACGCTTAAAGGCTCCGCCAATCGATTTGGCCAATGCACGTACAAGCATGGTCTTACCCACACCAGGTACATCCTCCAAGAGTACGTGTCCATTCGCCAAAACGGCAGACACCATCAATTCGATCACAGAACGCTTTCCAATCAAAACTTTTTGTATATTATCAATTAACTTCGTTACAGCAGGATGCGTATTTTCCAATTTGATTGGGTTCATGTTGATACAACTCCTGTTTCTTTAGATTCTTCAGTCAGGTTTGTAACAGCCACTCCTACGCGGTTTACCCCCTGTATCCTACATAGAGAGCATCCTAATCCTAAAGTAATGGATGCGTTTGGTAGATACAAGGAAAAAATACTTAAAATTTGTAAAATAACTAACTGATGATACAAAAAAGAGTAGGAGATTGTCCTACTCTTCGATTTCATATGAAAGAAAGTGGCGTGCCCTGAGAGATTCGAACTCCCGACCTTTTGATTCGTAGTCAAACGCTCTATCCAGCTGAGCTAAGGGCACATATGGAGCGGACGAAGGGTCTCGAACCCTCGACCTTCGCCTTGGCAAGGCGACGCTCTACCAATTGAGCTACGTCCGCATCGTAATAAGGAAAGGTTTGCTCTGGCTACAAAGCCTTTCAAATCAAGTATGGTGCGGGTGAAGGGACTTGAACCCCCACGGTTGCCCGCCAGAACCTAAATCTGGTGCGTCTGCCATTCCGCCACACCCGCATGGTACATAAAACAGAAAAGGCATCGATATGGCTATCGTGCTGCTAACCGTTTATGTTGTAAGTAAAAACTGGTGAGCCATGAAGGACTCGAACCTTCGACCCTCTGATTAAAAGTCAGATGCTCTACCAACTGAGCTAATGGCTCGCAAAATGGCTGGGGTACTAGGATTTGAACCTAGGAATGACGGAGTCAAAGTCCGTTGCCTTACCGCTTGGCTATACCCCAACGATAGTGGTGCCGGCAATAGGACTTGAACCCACAACCCCCTGATTACAAGTCAGGTGCTCTACCAATTGAGCTATACCGGCACGATTTGAAAGTGTAAATGGTGGCTCGGGACGGAATCGAACCGCCGACACGAGGATTTTCAGTCCTCTGCTCTACCGACTGAGCTACCGAGCCTTACATTTTTTCAATCGCCATCTCTTTAAAAGATAATGGCGGAGCTGACGGGACTCGAACCCGCGACCTCCGGTGTGACAGACCGGCGTGAACTCCAACTTCACCACAGCTCCATATTCAGTTGCACCCTATGGGCACTTTGATCTCCCTTGAAATGCAAGGAGAAAATTTGGTTGCGGGAGCAGGATTTGAACCTGCGACCTTCGGGTTATGAGCCCGACGAGCTACCGAGCTGCTCCATCCCGCGACAGGGACCTAATCGGTCAAGTAAGGATAATGGTGGAGGCTGACGGGATCGAACCGCCGACCCTCTGCTTGTAAGGCAGATGCTCTCCCAGCTGAGCTAAGCCTCCATTATGGTGACCCGTAGGGGATTCGAACCCCTGTATGACAGCGTGAAAGGCTGCTGTGTTAAACCGCTTCACCAACGGGCCAAGTCTGATAATACTTATGGTGCGGTCGGCGAGACTCGAACTCGCACGGGTCGCCCCGCCACCCCCTCAAGATGGTGTGTCTGCCAATTCCACCACGACCGCAACTCTAGATGGTAGCGGCGGAGGGAATCGAACCCCCGACCTTTCGGGTATGAACCGAACGCTCTAACCAGCTGAGCTACACCGCCAAATTGCTATGCTTTTTAAAAATGATATGGCGGAGAGTGAGGGATTCGAACCCTCGCTACGCTTGCGCATACTAACGGTTTAGCAAACCGTCCCCTTCGGCCTCTTGGGTAACTCTCCGTTTATATATGGCTCCTCGGGACGGACTCGAACCGCCGACCGATCGGTTAACAGCCGATTGCTCTACCAACTGAGCTACCGAGGAACGTTTGAAGGATTCGCACCTTCAAAACTGAATACGCATGTTTGCTAAGAGTGTG
>NZ_RHHU01000025.1:0-10564 GCF_003710965.1 Brevibacillus nitrificans
CCGACTTTATCGACAGCCTGGGGAGATCCTCAGCGATCTCCCTTTTTTCATGATTGCGAGACGGGTTACATTATCGTGAGCAGCTTGCATACCTCATGCTCGGCTTTGGCCCGCTTTTCCTGCGGCAGTCGCTTCAATAAATCCAGAGCCGCATACGGGACCTTGAGCGCATGCGGATCGCTGTATGTCTTTGCCCAGTACACCGGGGAGGTAATTTGCTCAAAAGCTGGCTCCTTCACTTCCTCCGCCAAGACAAAGTCAGGGATTTGCCGATTGAGCTGTAGCTGCAAGCGGTGATTTTTCATGCCCATCTCTGTCAGCTCACCATACCCGAAGCGCTCCAAATCCGTCAGCGCATGCGCATGGGTAATTCCGTGCTCCACTTCTCCCGCCAGATGATAGACGACCCCTTCGATGGCACGTCCACGTACGATTGGAGGAATGGTCTCAAACGTCCTTTCTGCCATCTCCAAAGTCGTATCGTACGCCGCCACGTCTTGGATGTCTTCGTCAGTCAGGTCAAAGTAATTCGGAACACCCCAGTAACGACCCGGTTTGTCTTCCAAGGTCTTTTTCAACAGGGTGACCAGACCGTCCACAACAGAGGGACGAATCAGATCACCACGCTCACGCAAAGCCTTCAAGGCAAGCACCCCGAGCGCCAGCCCATGACCAGAGGTACGCAGCTTTTGCACGTTTTCCTTCAAGCCATCCAGGACCTTTTGCAGAAGAGCTGGATCTGCGGCTTCCCTCTCATCTGACGGTTCAAACCACTCCGGCTTCAACAGGCGATACGACTCACAGGTACGCTCGATGCCCTCGATGACATGCGCTGGCAAATCGTGCTCGCGCGTCATGAAATAGCCTGCAAGCAGCGCTGCTCCGTAGTGACCCCCGAACCAGCCCGATGCGGCTGCCCGCGCCATTCCAACTACCCCAAGCTCCAAGTAAGAATCAACCAAACGTGCCATCTGCCATTTCCTCCCTTTTCTTTTGACTATGCATTCATAATATAACAAACATTTTTATTTGTTAAGTATGAAAAAGAGAAAAATAAAAAAAGCCCCGATCATTTCGGAGCTTCCGCCAAAAGGATTAGGCTATCCAAAAACGCAAAAGCATGATCGTGACAATGCCAACCACGACCGTTCCTAGCAGGCTGCGCGTTTTGATCGCCACCAAAAATGTCGGGATCGCTGCGAGCAGCTCCACGTTTGACGATAGAGGAGCCCATTTCCCATCGTTCAAGAACAGCTCCTGCCCAACCAAGGCCGCCATCACGGAGATCGGGACATGACTCAGCCAGCGTACTCCCCATTCAGGCAGTGTCATACGGCTGAGCAGCATGAGAGGCACGACTCTCGGGAGAAAGGTAACAAGCGCTGAACCGAAAATAATGACGAGGACATCCCATCTCACTTCCATTTTTCTATCACCATCCCTATCGTTGACGCAATCAAGGTCGCGGCGATTACCCCAATATTTCCACCCAATACGAGTGATACTCCTACCGCAAGTACCACTGCGCTGATCCCGACCACGATATCGAGACGCCACTGTTTTCGACTAACCATGGACAGCACCAGCAACCCGATGAACATGGCTGGCAGGGCAAAATCCAGACCGAACTTCTCCGGATCGGCAATCCACTGTCCCAAATACGCCCCTGCGATATTGGCAATGATCCAGTTGGCATAGGCAGTAATATTAAGACCGTGCATCCATTTTTCGCTGATCCGTTTGCGCTTGGCTGCTTCGTTGATCGCTACCCCAAACGTCTCATCGGTTAGTAGCGTTCCGATCAACATGTTGCGCACCGGTGTGAGATGCCGAAAATAGGGCGATAAAGCGGCGCTAAGTAGGATATGACGCAGGTTTACAAAGAAAATCGTGATAATGATGGCAGATGCTGAACCGTTGGCAGCCATCATCCCCGCTGCTATGAACTGGGCGGAGCCTGCGTATAGACAGATGGACAGCAAAGCGATTTCTGTGATAGAAAGCCCTGCCGTTTTTTCTACAACACCTGCGGCGAACCCGATACTTAGATAGCCGAGCAGCGTGGGGATACAATCCTTTACACCTGCAAGAAAGGTTTCTTCTCCCTCTATGACTGCTTCAGCCTTCAGTCGAATGTTTTGCTCCCTCATTGCGCTTCCCCTTTTCGTTTCTATCCCTTTACTTGAAGCGCTTCCCCGTCACCACGTGATAGAGATCCGGCTTTGTTCTCCAGAACGCTTCTACTTTCTCAGGTCCCAACTCTTTGGTCACTTCTGCAAACATGATGTCATGCCTGATGTACTCCATTGCTACCAAAACCAGGGCAGGATCTCGCGTTTTCACCGCCCACGCGCTCTTGCCAGGTGCAAAATTGCCGATCAACACTTCCTCCACATCACGGGCGACAATGGTCAAGCGTCCCCCCATGCGTTCCTCGGCCACTTCTGGAGACATGTAATCATGGTGATAGGTGTTTCCCACTCTCGTCTCTGCCTTTCCGAAAAGGACGGTAAAAACATCAATCCCCTCGTCACAGCAACCATCGATTTGTGGTTGGATAAACGGTACCTGCGGCTCCCAGATGGACAGCCAGAGCTCTGCTGTCGCATTTCCGATCAGCTCTGTCATTTCCGCGATTACCAGCTCATCCCCATCGATCCGCTTGATGACATCCATTTCCCGTTCACTTTCCATGGCAGCGAGCTCTTTTTCCAGATAATCAAACGATTGTTCAAATTGCCTGCGCTGCCGGGCAATCAGCTCTCTGGCCGGCAAAGGCGAATACGTCACGGGCTCGGAAGGTACGATATAGACGGCCCCTTTTTCAACGAGCTTCCCAACCACCTCATAGATCATGGACCGAGGCACACCGGTTCTTTTGCTGATTTCATACCCGGTAATCGGATGATGTTTCAATAGTCCAATGTAGGCTTTGCATTCGTATTGGGAAAACCCCAGCCTTTGCAGTTCCTTATAAATTTCTTCCATAGCCGCCCCTTTAGTAGTTAGTATTATACTCACTATAAAGTCAACCGTTTCCCCCTGTCAATTGGAAAAAGAAAAAGGCAGAGGAACACGTCCCCTGCCTGGTGGTGATGGCACTCGATGCTGTTAGGTCAGTTTAAAATCAACCTCGTCCGTCGCGGGCAAGTAATCGACCGTCAAGCCTTGCCCGTTCATGTACCACAGCTCATCCTTCTCCATGTAGAAGGTAATGCCGTCCACCGTTGTGGAAAGCCCGATTTCGTTCGGCTGCTCCTTGGCGATCCCCATGGAAAACGAGTCCTGCACCGTGCTGACTCCTCCATAGCGAACAAAAAAGCGAATGGTATCTCCAGCCTCACAGCCCCATTCTTGGCGAAACCAGTCCACTGCTGCTGCTGTTACGGTTAGATTCATCTATTTCACACTCCTCGTCGGAAAGCTCTCTCGTAGTATTCCTCTCCTCTGTAGTTTACCTCACTTTCTAAATATGTACAGTAAAAAAGTATAGAAACAAAACTTTCGGGAGAGATGCTCACGTCGTTTCTTCTTTACAGGTGTGCCATCAAAAAAGCCGATCTCCCCGTAAAGGGAAACCGACTCCTTGCTTAAATGCCTTTACTTTATGGGAAGCGAGAGATAAAAACTTGTTCCCACTCCCTCTTCACTGCTTACTTGAATCTTGCCATGGTGTGCGTCGACAATCCATTTGGCGATGGATAATCCCAAGCCGGTCCCTTCCGTTTGCCGTGAACGCATCTTATCTACGCGGAAGAATCGATCAAACAAATACGGGATGTCGTCCTTGGGAATGCCGATTCCCGTATCCTTGATCATGACAGTCACTCTTTGGCCATCGCGCTTGCAGGAAACGAAGATCTTGCCGCCTTCGTTTGTGTACTTGAGCGCATTGTCCAGCAGGATGACCAGCAGCTGATGCAATCGCTCTTCATCCCCGACAATTTCCAATGGCTGCTCGATCTCTGTCTCCAGGTTGATTTCCTTGACGATCGCCATCTGGGCAAACACCTGCGTGCATTTTTGCACGAGCTCGTCCAGCCGCAGCTTCTGCTTCATGATTTGCAATTCGTTGGAATCACTGCGAGCCAGTGTCAAAAGGTCTGCTACGAGCTTGCTTAGTCGACGTGTTTCCTGCATCCCGATCATGATTTTCTCGCTCTCTTGTTCAATCGTATGATCCGGATAGCGAAACAACCGCTCCAGATTGACGAGGATGGCAGTCAACGGCGTACGCAGCTCATGGGACGCGTCGGCGATGAACTGCTGCTGCTTTTCCCAAGAGACTTGGATGGGGATGAGGGCCCTTCTCGCCAGAAACAGACCTGCCACAATGGCAATCACTACGCTCACCGCATCCCCGATCGCCACGACGTAGAGCAGGCTGCTCAGCATGTTTTGTTCCGGAGCCAGATTGTACACAACTTGATACTGCATGGCGATCTGAAGCCGATCACCGACGATCACCTTTTTCGGCATGGTGACCGTGTGCACGCGAAAGGTCTCGCCATTAAAGGAAAGCGTCTCGATTCCATCCTGTTTCGCGACGCTCCGAAAACGCGGTAAATCCTCTGGCTCTAGCCGTTCTCCAAAAGCGGTTCCGATAGCCGCCCCTAAACTGTCCCAAGCGATCAAGGCATATCTGCGGTCCATCTCGTTGAATTTTTTTCGATCCATGCGATTGTAGGGGAACTGATCCTCGTTGTTCTGCTGCAAGCGTGGCAAGGGATCGACCATCAATCGCTGCGCCACCTTGGTCAGCTCCCGGTCCACCTGCGAGTACAGGCGATACTTCATCGTAAAGTACACCGCGCTCCCGAGACCGTTTAACAACAGGAATACCACGATAACGTTTAAGGTTACCAGGCGAATCCGGGTTTTTTGAAACATTATCGCTCTTCCTTTTTCAAAATGTAGCCCACATTGCGGATCGTGCGGATAAAGCTCTCATAGGGCCCTAGCTTCTTCCGCAAATAGTGGACGTACAGATCGACTACCCCGTAGTTGGCGTCCGAATCAATGCCCCACACCCGGTCAAAGATTTGCTGGCGCGTCAGAATTTGCTCCCGGTTTTGCAAAAAGTATTTGAGCAGCTCGTATTCCTTGCTTGTCAGCTTCATCGGCTCGTCATCGATAAAGCCGTCGTACTCATTCACCTTCAGAGAGAGAGGGCCGTAAGCCATCTCCCCCTCTGCTCCTGTCTTTCCGTTGCGCCGCAATAGCGCTCTGGCCCTTGCACTCAGCTCTTCTGCAGCAAAGGGCTTGACCAGATAGTCATCTGCTCCCGCGTCCAAGCCTTCCACACGGGACTTCACACTGTCCTTTGCCGTCAAAAACAGCACAGGGGTCGTAATTCCTTTGGCACGCAAAGTTTTGACCAGTGTCAGTCCATCCATTCCTGGCATCATGATGTCGAGTACCAGCAGGTCGTAGATGCCTCTTTGCGCCAGCAACAGTCCATCGTCACCTCGATCGGCCGTGTCCACTTGATAGCCTTCATCCGTCAGGACTCCGGCAATTGCCTGAAGCAGTGCCTGTTCATCCTCTACTGCGAGAATCAGCATATCTATCCCTCTTTCATCTGTACAAAGCCTCTTGCGAACGCTCGTTTATTTTTCGATGCCCACCGTCTTCGGTTTGCGGAACGGCAAGGTGATTCGTACAGTTTTCTTCAATCGGACTGTCATATCATCCAGAATAGCATAAACGACTGGAATCACAACGAGTGTCAGCATGGTTGAGAACAGCAAGCCGCCGATAACCACTGTCGCCATCGGAGCCTGGCTTTCTGCACCTTCTCCCAAGCCAAGCGCCAAAGGCAGCAGCGCCAAAACGGTACAAAATGTCGTCATTAAGATAGGACGCAGACGTACTGGTCCTGCGGTGAGCAAGGCTTCCGTCCGACTCATGCCTTCCCGGCGCAAAATATTGGTAAAGTCGATCAATACAATCGCGTTCCGAACAACCAGCCCTGCGAGCAAGATCAGCCCGATAAAGGCTGGTACGCTGACCGGTCTTCCCGTTACCCACAAGCTGAACGTAGCCCCAAAGATCGACAAAGGAACGGACAGCATGATCGAGAGCGGATAGACCACAGACTCGAACTGGGCAGCCAGGATAATATAAACCAGGACGATCGCGAGTCCAAACGCAATCAGCATGCTTTTCGTAGACTCATCCATCTGTTGATTTTGTCCTTGCTTCTCCAGTGTATACCCTGGCGGCATCGGATACGTTGCCAGCACCTGATCGATCGACGCCGTAACCGTACCCAGGTCTTGCCCAGGCGCTGTGGATGCCGTGACATTGACCACGCGAGTCTGGTTGTAGCGCTGGATCGCTTGCGGACCATTCGCCATCACGACTTCTGCTACGTCTTTGATCTGAATCAGCTCGCCTTTCGGTGTCGTCAGGAGCAGATTGCCGATTTCCTGCATGCTGCTGACCTGCCCGTCACCGAGGCTGAGCGTCACATCTACTTCTGTACCGGCTGTTTCATATTTGGTCGCGACCTGATCTCTCAAGGCCGTTTGAATCGTACTGGAAATGAGGCTTTGTGTTACCCCCAGATCAGCTGCCCGCACGCGGTCCAGCTTGACCTGAATTTCCGGACGGGATTCCTCGAGGTTGTTGTCTGCCTCGCGAACACCTGGTACCTCACTGATGGCAGCCGTCAAGCCTTCTGCCACTTCCTTCAGTGTATCCTCATCGTTTCCGCGAATCGCGTAGGAGATCGGCGCAGCCCCACCGAACGATCCTCCCCCACCGCCGCCCATACCGGGCAGGGTCGTGCCTCCTGCTTCACTGACACGAAGTCTTGCTCCTGGGAAGCGATTCAGCTTTTGTCTGATTTCATCCGTGACCTCGGCAGTCGTTCGCTGACGCTCTGACTTGTCGGACAAGATCAACAGGAACGATCCAGCTGAGGTAGAAGCAGAGTTCCCGCGTGTCGCGTTAGTCGAGCCCAAAGCGGTAAAGATCGTTTTGACCTCCGGAATAGTCGCCAAAATGGCTTCTGCCTGCGTGACTGCTTCTCTTGTTTTCTCCAGCTCTGTTCCGTTCGGCATGGAAATCGAAACGTTGATTTGTCCCTGATCAGAGGTTGGCATAAACTCGGAGCCGATGAACGGGATCAGCCCTACACCTGCTACCAGAGAAGCGAGACCAATGGCGAGAACGGATTTGCGATGATGCAGCGACCAGCTCAAAATGCGGCGATACATAGCCAAGCCGCGCGATTCTTTGCTTTTCACACCATGTGCGGCTGCCTTCAGCGTTTCCTTTTTATGCGACCTCGTCCATTTTGAGGTTAGCATTGGCGTGACCGTCAGCGATACGATCAACGATGCCAAGAGGGAGAAGGATACCGTGACACCCAAATCCCGGAACAGCTGAGCAGTCACCCCTTCTACAAACACGATCGGGAAGAAAACCGCAACGGTAGTGAGCGTAGCGGCAATAACCGGCATCGCCACTTCTTTCGTCCCTTTCACCGCGGACTCCTTGATAGACAGGCCTGTCTCGCGATGGCGGTGAATATTCTCCAATACGACGATCGCATCATCGACGATCATCCCGATTCCGAGAGTCAAACCACCCAAGCTCATGATGTTAATCGACATGTCCGCAAAGTACATGAGCGTAAACGTAGAAATGACGGAGATCGGAATCGCAGTGGCGATGATGACGGTATTGCTTGCACTTTTCAGGAAAAGCAGGATGATCAGGATCGCCAGCACCCCACCAATCAGGGTGTCGTGAACCAGCGTGTCAATAGACGCACGAATGAACGACGACTGATCCGAGAGTGCCATGACAGACATCGACTGCGGCATGCTGGCTCGCTGCTTGTCTATCTCCGCATAAAGCTCATCGACGACAGCAACCGTGTTGGTGCCGGACTGCTTCATGATCGACATGGTAACGGTAGTCTGTTTGTTCATTGTATTTTCAATAGAAGCTTCTTTAAAGCCATCCTGGATGAGAGCCAGCTCTTCGAGGAAGATACGGCTGCCATCTTTCAAAGGAATGGATACTTTGCGAATATCATCTACCGATTTGAATTTCCCTAAAGAACGGACGGTGTATGATACGCCGCCTTCCGTGATGTTCCCACCTGACGAATCCAAGTTTTGACTTTTCAATTGCGAGCTGATGTCGGAGATCGAGATGCCGTATTGCTCCAGTTTCGCTTGGTCAACGACGATCTTGATTTCCCTGTCCAGCCCGCCTGATACCGTTACGGAGGCGACTCCGTTCACACGTTCGAGGGAAGGAGCCATCTGGTCTTGCACGTAGCTTTTCAGCTGGTCAGCTCCCATGTCTGCAGAGACAGCCAGCGTCAACACAGCTGTACTGTTCGGGTCCATTCTAGCGACGGTCGGAGAATCTACATCATCAGGCAGTGAGCGCTTCGCACGCTCGACCTTTTGCGTTACCTCTGTCACTGCTTTATCTAAGTCAGTCCCGTAGGAAAACTCGACGATCACCATCGACGAGCCTTCCCGGGATGTGGATGTTATGGACTTGATTCCGGCTACGGATGCAACTGCTTGCTCCACCGGTTTCGTCACCAGGTTCTCCATCTCTTCAGGACCTACTCCTGAATAGCTGGTGATGACGGCAATCGTTGGTATTTCAATTTTGGGGTACAAATCGATGGGAATCCGGGTCAATGACATAATCCCCAGGATAAGCACGATGAGGACTCCCATCATTACCGTGACGGGACGACGAATAGCGCGTTCCGATATATGCATGGGGCTCACCTATCCTTTTGGGGTTGCCGAAGGCTCGGGGTTCCCTGTACTGTTTGTTTGTCCTGATGGATTTGCTTGACCTCCCGGGTTGGCTTGGTCCCCAGTGCCGCCTTGACTGCCTTGTCCATTGCCTTGGCCTCCACCTTGACCTTGCCAGCCGCCATTCCCTTGTCCATTGCCTCCAGACTTTTTGCCTGCTGCATTCTTCGCTTGATTCGGATCGATTACGGCGACAGTAGCATTTCCGGTCAGCGTATTTTGACCTTGTACCACGACAGACTCTCCACCCTGCAATCCGGTCAGAATTTCAATTCTTGTTCCATCGGACTCCCCGGTTGTCACGGTTACTTGCTTGGCCTTGTCGCCTTCGACTACAAAGACATACGAGTTCTGTGCCTTCGTGATAACTGCTTCACGCGGGACGAGAATCGCCTGATGCGGATTTCCTTTCACTTCAACCGAAGCAACCATGCCTGCCTTTGCTTTCAAATCCGTATTGGCTACCTCAATCTCAATCGGGTATGACTTGCTCGAATCCGCCATCGGGCTCACCGAGGTGATTTTTCCATTAACGGTTACATTAACAGATGGAATTTTTACCGATACGCTTTGTCCCGGCTCGAATTGTCCTACCTGTCCTTCACTTGCTTTGGCCGTTACTTTCATCGTAGATAGGTTAATGACCTGGGCGACAACGGCATTATTCGAAACGTTCTCCCCGACTGTTGCCGTCAGGGATCCTACGATGCCATCAATGGGAGATTTGATCGTTAAATTCGAAACATTTAATTGAGACAGGGCGTAATCAGCCTCAGATTGCTTCAATGTCGCGATCGCCGAATCCAATGCTGCCTGAGTCGGGCCCTTTTTCTCCTGTTGGGCTTTTTGTTTTTGATTCTCTAGATTCGTTTGTGCAGTTGCGAGCGCCAATTTGGCTTTCTCTACCTCGGCCGTCGAAATTGCCCCTTCACTAAACAGCTTCTGGGCACGCTCCAAATCTACTTTAGCTGCGTTCGCTTTATTTTGCAGGTCTGCCAAGGAATTGGCCGTCTGCGCAAGTACCTCGGCTTCGGTTCCCTCGGTCGCCTCTGCATATCGAGCCTTGGCTGACATCATAGAAGCCTGGGACTTTTGCATCTGAATTCGCAGTTCTTCCCCATCCAAGACCACAAGGGGCTGTCCACTTTTAACCTTATCTCCTACCTTCACGAGAAGCTGCTGCACTCTCCCCGTCGCTTTCGAAGGAATCTCTACCTGCTGGATGGCTTCCAACCGTCCGGAGAGCGACATTTGTACGGCGAATTCCTCTTTTACCGCCTTTTTCACTTCAACAGGCACTGCTCGGGCTGCCTGAGCATTTCTCCTATTTGCACCTTCAGGATTGCTAGAGCACCCACTCACCACAGCCAGTACCAATAGACCCATGGTGATGTTACGAATCGTTCGATTCACCTTGCTTTCCTCCGTTTCGTCTGCGATCTGGCTTGGGCCAAAAGACAGGCATATGTATAGATAAATTCATTAGAGCATGGATTTTTTTGAATTAAATTTGAAAAAACAAAAGATACCGCTTTCTCCCTGGTAAAACAAAAAAAGCTGTATTCTCCATCACTTTTTCAAGTAATCGAGAATACAGCCTTTTCATTTCCGTACCTTCAAAACTGGATCTGCATGTTTGCTAAGAGTGTGTGGATAAGTCCTCGACCGATTAGTATTCGTCAGCTCCACGTGTTACCACGCTTCCACACCGAACCTATCAACCTCATCGTCTATGAGGGGTCTTACCAGCTTGCGCTGTGGGAAGT
>NZ_RHHU01000026.1:0-50034 GCF_003710965.1 Brevibacillus nitrificans
GTGTCTCAGTCCCAGTGTGGCCGGTCACCCTCTCAGGTCGGCTACGCATCGTCGCCTTGGTAGGCCATTACCCCACCAACTAGCTAATGCGCCGCAGGCCCATCTCCCAGTGACAGCTTAAAGCCGCCTTTTCTTTTCGGATCATGCGACCCAAAAACCTATCCGGTATTAGCATAAGTTTCCCTATGTTATCCCAGTCTGAGAGGCAGGTTGCCTACGTGTTACTCACCCGTCCGCCGCTAGCCTCCGAAGAGACTCGCTCGACTTGCATGTATTAGGCACGCCGCCAGCGTTCGTCCTGAGCCAGGATCAAACTCTCCAATAAAGTTTGAAAGCAATCTGACTTCAAGTAAAACACAAGCTTTTTTACACAGATTCATTCTATCCGGTTTTCAAGGAACATCATTTATTTATCAATCGCATCGTGTGCTTCAAGCAGAGGCGACGTTTTTTAATATAGCATAGGCTAAAATGGATTGCAACAGGAAATTATAATTAAGTTAGGAGTTTTTTTGGCTAATCACTCTCCCCCTGCAAATGCCGGGTATTAAAATATAACAAAAACAACTAGCTATAATCAACTGGAAAAATCGTCCATACTATAGATAAAAACCTACGTCACAACTCGAGGAACGAACATGCTCCGTGCCGTCAGCTACAACATTCACAGTGGTCGAGATCTCTTTTGGCGCAAACGCCTAGAACAAATGGTACAGGCGTTAAGAGAAATACAGCCCGATGCCATAGCTTTGCAGGAGGTTCACCAAAACCCAAAATACGGGTATCAAGCGGATTACATAGCCGAGCAATTGGATTACCAGGTTGTCTTTGCTCCGTCAATCGCACTGGCTGGAGGACATTACGGGAATGCCTTTCTGACTCGCCTCCCCATTCACGATACGAAAGTCATTTCGCTCCCTGCAAAACGTGAGAAACGCACATTATTAGACGTGTCCGTCTCATGGGAGGGGCGGGATATCTCCATTTGGAATACCCACTGCAGCTTGAACAAAGCAAGCCGCTTTTATCAGCTGCAGCTACTAATGAATCTGACAAGTCAACAGCTTGATCTGCCACGCCTCGTACTTGGGGATTTCAATGCGTCCTCGATCTCTTTTTCACCTTATTACATTGACTGCGCCATGGCACATGGAAAAGAAAAATTGCACACACTCCCCGCATTTCGCAGACGACTAGACTACATCTTCGTCTCGCAGCATTGGGATGTATGCCGCTACGACTTGTACCCGATAGCCTGGTCAGATCATTTGCCCGTGATCGTAGACCTACGCTTGCACGACGCCTAATTCCTGCAAGATAAACCCTTTGACATCCACTAATCGGGCAGGTGTCCGAAACTTGCGCGAAGAACCTGCAATGAGCAGCGGAATGATGGAATCCTGCTTGTGCAACGATCCATGGCTTCCCCCGCCCAAATGAGTCGGGGCACACTCCGACAAAAACTCATAGCTCTCCGCAGCACTCATTACGACTACGGGACCAGTCTGTGAAAAAATAGAGCCATACAAGCGCGAAAAGGCATCCGGGAACTTGTCAAACAGTAGTACCTCCCCTTCTATGCGCGCATCAATAACGCCGAGATCACCCTCGACACCCCAGGTTCCCCCGTATATATCGCGATTTGGCCCATTCTTCCAGAAGCGCATAGTTTGATCCGTACCGCCACGTCGTACCACGATTTTTTCGTTTTCCCGCCACGCGATCAGGTCAATGCGCTCATCTACAGAAACCGCATCGACGATCGGCAGCAGCTTGGATTCCTCAGTCGGATACAGGAACGTCATTCTTTCGTTATTGCAGATGACCACATCCATTTGCGGAGTGACCTTCGCCCCTAACGGATGGATGGTAAAACGAGAGAGGAGCCGATCCAAAGAAATGTTATGATCTTCGCTCTCCCCAATGATCGTCTGTCCATGATCACTGATCAGAATGCAAACGTTGCGCTCCAGCATCTGCTCCCAGGAGTCAAAGCTGTCCAGAAAGCGAACCAGATGCTTATCCACGTCCGCCAGATGTTGAATCGCATCCAACGGAGATTTGTGCAGCTTATGATCATTTTCAGGCAAATACACAAGTGTAAAGTGCGGCTGTTTCCCGCTACGGATCACTTCGATCAAAACATCGATGGCATAGGTATCGTTGATGCCATAGCCTTCTGTAAGGGTCTGCGCCAAATTCCACGTGATCGGACGGAAAATCTCTGGTCGCACCAGCGTGCCCATACTCATGATCGTCGGCCCACTCACCTTTTCACGCAGTTGAAAGGAAGTAAGGGCATCCAGGAGGGGAGGAACATGCACCTGATGCTTTTTGTGCCCGCGGTGGGCGATTACGTTGATAGAGCCGGATACGAGTTGATTTTCCTCGAGCTCCTCATGTATGGTCTTTACTTCTTTGCTCAGATGTCGTTCGTTCAGGTCAAACAGCACATTGGTCGCACAGTGCGTTAACCCAATTTTTTTGACGGGAATCGCCCCGTTGATATAGTTGTGCATTTTTCCTTTTTCAGGTTCGTACCAGACCAATCCAGGAACCTTGTGCTGATCAGGATACACGCCTGTGATTAGTGAGCAGTCAATAGAAGCCGTCATCGTAGGAAAGACAGTGACGCAATCCGGAATATACTGCCCTCGCTCCATCAAAAACTGCATGCCCGGCGCTTTTTTTGCAGCAATGCATCTCTCCAGGATATCTGGCATCATGGAGTCGATCAGGAATAAAATAACCTTTTTCATCCGTCTGCCATCCTTCGTCTGTCATGTCGTCGTACATGGTAGTTTTTGATTCCCACACTCCCCCTATTCGCCCGAATTGAAAAAGCCTACCTGCGCGATAGCTCGGCAGATAGGCTTGGGTACGATCCTTTTTAATGCGTCTGATAGCGGAGTGTGTGCACGCCATTTTGACTTTGCAGCTGTAAGGAGGGATGACTTTTCAAATAGGGAGCAAGAGAGACGTAATCCTTCTCCCCCATTGATTTGTCGCCCAGCAGGTGGGAAAGAACGGCCGCTTTGATCTGCAAACCATCAGAGGCCTGCTTGAAAAGAGGATCTACCGTCGGAAAAGGAACCCCATTTACTACGGTATCTCCATTTTCGTCGCTCAGCTCCCAGTTTGTCACGTTCAGGGAATGCAGCGCTTCTACAACTTGCGCCCCGTAATCCTCAACCTGCATGTCCGGCTCCAGACCGACGTGGTTGACCACCGTATGCTTGGGGGTAAAGTACTCGTTCAGGGTCAGCTTCAGGGCATCTCCTTCCGAGAGCGGAATCACTTGCTGTGCACTGCCTTTTCCATATGTTTTGGTTCCAACAAGCTTGGCAATTCCATGGTCGCGCAGGGCACCGGATAAAAGCTCCGACGCCGAGGCTGTCCCCCCGTTCACCAAGATGCGAACCGGAATACCGATATCCCGGCCGTTGCGGACCCATGTCTCCACTTCCACGCCATTGCGGTTCGTTGTGTACATCAGCAAGCCTTCCTCCATAAAGAGACTGGCGATGTCACGGGCAGTCGAAAGATACCCCCCACCGTTGTCGCGCAGGTCCAAAACAAGCCCTTTCATCGGCTGCCCGGAACGAGCAAACTCCGCAAGCTTGTCTCTCATCTGAATGGCCCCATCCGATCCGAACGTTTCCAGACTGATATATCCGATGCCGCCTTTGGTGAACAGCTGCCCTTCTGCCTCCGGCAACGAAAGCGAAGCACGCTGGAGCTTCACTTGAAACTCGCGGTTCTCTGACGCTCGATAAATAGTCAGAACGGCTTCAGTTCCCGCTTCTCCTTTTAAATAGGCATATGCCTCTTCAAAGCTCTTGCCCACCAGCGAAATATCGCCTACCTTTTTCACCTGGTCGCCCCGCTTCAATACCTTAGAGGCTGCCGCCGGTGAACCCGGAACGATTTCGCGCAAAATCAGCTCGTTGTTTTGCATCCGCATGCGGAAACCAAAGCCGACGAATTGATTTTCCACATCGGATTGGAACAAACGCAGCTCATCCGAAGTGAAAAAGACACTGTGCGGATCATTTAAGGTAGAGAGCATCCCGTCAATCGCCCACGTATTGATGGTGGAGGAATCCCATTTTCCTTTGGCTTGCCATTCCGCCATACGCTGCTCCATCTCCCCCAGCGTATCGTCCTCCGCGGAGACTGGCAGCTTCAGTTGCTGCTTCTCATCGGCATGATCGCTAATGGATTGCAGCGCGCCCTTTACCAATTGTTTGACTTCCGGCTTGCTCAAGTGACTTTCCATGACGTGATAAAAAACTTCTTCTGTCTCCATATAGGGTCTTTCTGCTGCATGTGCTGGTATCGCAGTGGTCAAAAGCAAAACAGCTAAAGCCCATTGACTCAACCGTTTCATGGTGTCACCTCTTTCCGAACCTCATCGGGGATGGAAACCTTCACGTTAGACGACAAATCGTACTGATCCGTCCCCGAATAGGCCACATACTCCCTGTTCTCATAAATTTCTTCATACCGCCATACATGCTTGACCAGCTCGTCACTTTCGCGGTCAATATAGTATTTATTCATATAGAGGGAAACGTTCTTAATCTTCCCTCTGCTAAACGAAAGGCTTTTTGCTTTTTCCGTAAGAGCGGCACCCGGAATCCACTCTGTGATGATGTCATATCGACCAAATGATTGCTTGTAGTAGCGGGCATGCAAATTGTTCATCCGATCTTGGATGCTTTGTGTCCCTACCCATTCATGCACGAAATCCAGCTTGTCTGTTGGATGCTGCTCCCAGCTCTGTTTCTTCGTGTCATACGAATACTGGACCTTTTTCTGACCGTCTGTATACGTCTCGAGCTTGTCCGAAACCAACTGCTGGGGAGACTGGTAAAAGCCCAGCGTATGACTGGAATTGCGCGTAGCGTCTACATCTTGCGTGTATTTGAAGGAAAAACCGCTCAAAAACGCTTCCCCTTTTACCTGATAAGACGAGACTCGATCCAGATGGTTCAACGTATAGGTCAGATCAGTTGCAATTGAGGGCTGCTGCTTGAGAGAGGCAAGCTCCTGTCCCAAGAGCTTAACCAGCTGCGTCATCCGCTCATCCGAGGGCTTTGGCTTCTGCTTTGCGAGCAAAGACTCCGCTTCTTGGATCCGCCCTTCCTGAACGAGGTAATAAGCGGAATTCAAAAGCGCTTCTGCATGCCTGGAAGCAAACGTTTCATACCGAGCCAGGGCTTTGTCTGTCAGCCCAGCTTTGATCTCCAAGGCTCCCAGATAAATCGCCAAGGATTCCCATTCCTCTGTATCCTGCTTGAGCTTCGACTCATACGCTGCCAAACGCTTCAATACTTTTTCATACTCCGCCGAATCATTCGCTCCCATCTGCAAAGCGATATCATACACGTTGGCACTCAGCAGGCGCAAAGTATCTGGCAAAATGATCTTATCCTGAAAATACGCATCAATAGAACGGAATGCTTCTTCCAAATTGTCCGTCAAGGGTGTCGAAGGGTTCCAGCTCAAATAGAAATGGACGCCGATCTGATTGGAAAACGAGTTGCTCGCCAGCTTCTCCAGATCTAGGTAGGTATCATCTGTATCCTCATGATTGCGAATGGCTTCCACTGCGTTCACATACATCTTCTCGTCTGACGTTTTGGAATCCGTATACGTTACAAACAAAGGGAAAAGCTCCTGAATCTCGGGAACCATCGGAAATTTCGAGCCATCGTAATCGAGCAAGGGCAGAATCGTATCCTGCAGCAGGTAGGTCATCAATCGATCCGCTGCAGCGGCTGCCTCTCCTCTTTTCAAAAGGTCTGTGCTCTCACCCTCGAGCCATCCCCAGCTCTTCACTTCCTCCCATGCCTTTTGGCTGTCACCAGTCATGGTAAACATTTGCATGAGCTTAGCTGCTTCTTCGTGGGTGATCGCTTGATTCGGCTTCATTTGCTCCCCAGGAAACACTTGAGCAATCGCATTTGGACCATACAAACGATCCAAGATATACGAGACACGCAGCGTAGGCGTGTACATCCAAGTCAGGCGGTCGACGTCCTTGTAGGGCAAATACGGCTCTTCAAAGCCCTCGCCCCTATTCCATTCCGCGTGCTCCGACAAAAATGTCAGGGGGTACAGCTGATACTGCCCTCCGTTGTACAAGCGATCGATTAAAGCCACAAACTCTGCTCGGGTCATATCGCGATTTGGGTAAAAAAGCGGTGCGCTGCTGCCTGCTGCAAAAAGCCCCGCCTGAACTCCGCGGATAATGGAGGACTTTGCCCAATGGTTGCTAATGTCCCCGTAAGGCATAAAGCCCCCAGCCGCAGAGGCAAAGCCGGGGGTAAGCAGAGTAGCTGCGAGAAGAACACAGGAAAACGTTCGTATGAATTTTTGCACGTGAATCCCTCCTACACTTCAACTGGCAGGCCATGAACCGACTGGCCAATACGCCTGGTCTCCTATACAAATTGGAACGGATCCGTGTGCATAGTCGATGCAATCACTTCTGTCTGATAGCCGTTTGCTTTAAGTAGTTCATTTAGGTAATCAGCCAGCTTTTGCTTCATGATTTTTTCGATATTGTGGCCAGCATCAATAATCGAAAGACCCTCTGCCTGTGCGTCGTGTGCGGTGTGGTAGCCAATATCGCCCGTCAAGTAGGCATCCGCTCCTTTAAATATCGCTTTGGAAACAAAGGAGCTTCCGTCGCCTCCCACCACAGCCACTTTTTTCACTTGGCCGTCCAAATCACCAACAACGCGCAAGCCTTGCAATGAGAAGCGCTCTTTTACCAGCTCAGCCAGCTGTCGCAGTGTTATTGGCTGTGACAATACGCCAATTCGGCCGATGCCATAGCCTGTTCCAGCCTGCTCGAGTGGGATGATGTCATAGGCGACTTCTTCATAGGGGTGAGCAGCGAGCATGGCTTTTACAACCGCAGACTGTCGAGAAGCCGGCACAACCATCTCCAGCTTGACTTCTTCGACCTTTTCCAGCTTGCCTGTGGTCCCGATAAACGGATTCGTGCCTTCCCCTGGCTTGAAGGTCCCTGTCCCTTCTGTCTGGAATGAGCAGTGGCTGTAGTTTCCGACAAAGCCTGCTCCAGCTTCTGAGATCGCTTGAAAAACAGCATCTCGATGCGAGGCGGGTACGAAGACCGCGAGCTTTTTCCAGCTGTCGCGGTGGATGACATCCAGTACCTCCACCTTGTTCAAGCCGATCACTTCCGCCAGCCAATCGTTCATGCCACCGACCGCGACATCGAGATTTGTATGAGCCGTATAGACGGCAATATCATGCTTAATCAGCTTTTCGAAGACACGGCCTGCTGCCAGATCCGTGCGAATGTTTTTAAGCGGGCGATAGATGACCGCATGGTGCGCAACAATCAAATCCACGCCTTCTGCAATCGCCTCATCTACGACGGATTCCAGAACGTCCAGGGCGACCATCACCTTTTTCACCTGTTTTTGCAAGGTGCCTACGTGAAGTCCAATCTTGTCTCCTTCATACGCCAACGATTTGGGAGCCAAACGCTCCACGTATTGAATCACAGTCTGTCCGTGCGCAAACATGCAATCACCTCATCGATCCATTCAACTTCTGCCGTAATTTCCTGTACCCGAGCTGCTGCTTCCGGTTTTTCCGAGCGGCTTAGCTGCCCAAGTACCTTCGCCCATTTTTCTCGTTCATGGAGCCATTTTTGTACGAGAGCAGGCTGTTTTTGCTCCCAGAGGAACGGACCGATTCGCAGCAATTCTTCCTTGGTTCGGTCCTTGTTTTCATAAGGAAGCTCCACATTTCCACGCTCTGCCACTAAAATTTCATATACGATCCCGTCTTCTTCCAGAATCGTTTCAGCGATCAACTCCCAGCCACGCTCCAAGAACCAGCGGCGGACGATTTCCTCCCCCACATTTGGCTGTAGAATCAATCGTTTCACACCATCCAGCTTGTCCACGCCGGCTTCGAGGATGGAAGCGATAAGCTGTCCGCCCATCCCCGCGATACAGACCACATCTACTTCGCCGGGAGTGAGTACGGCCAAACCGTCTCCTTTTCGTACAGATGCGCGGTCCCGTAGCTGCAGCGTATGTATTTGTTTAAGCGCTGCCTGATAAGGTCCTTCGTTTACTTCGCCTGCGATTACATGCGATGCGATTCCCGAAAGAAGCAAATAAGAAGCCAACAACGCATGATCCGACCCGATGTCGGCGACGCGGGCTCCTTGGGGGCAATAGCGAGCAATCGTTTCCAGACGCTTGGAAATTGTTACAAATGTCATGTGTCTCTTCACCTTCCGTTCCCTCTATTCTACCCTATTTGGGAGCGATTGCCCAATGCTAAATACCTGACAAAGAGCGCGCAAAGAACGACAAAAACCCCGCTGACGATCGCAGCGAGGCTCTCTTCAAAGCATGATTTAGCAGCCAATTTCACGAGCAATGACATTGCGCAGAATCTCGGATGTCCCTTCCCCGATCTCCAGTAGTCTGGCATCACGGAAAAAGCGCTCTACCTGATATTCGCGCATGTAACCGTACCCTCCATGGATTTGAATCGCCTGATGAGTGGCGGACATGGCAACCTCGGAAGCATACAGCTTTGCCATGGCGGCTTCTTTTGTGAAGCGACGACCGTTGTCCTTCAGCCATGCAGCTTTGTACACCATGTTTCGCGCCAGCTCGATTTGCATCGCCATGTCTGCCAGCTTGTGCTGGATCGCCTGGAATTGGCTGAGCGAATTTCCAAAAGCGGTTCTTTGCTTGGCGTACTGCAGAGCTTTATCATAGGCAGCCTGCGCAATTCCTACAGCCATCGCTCCAATTCCGATCCGTCCTCCGTCTAGCGTAATCAGGAACTGCTTGAAGCCCTCTCCCTGTTTGCCCAGCACATTCTCTTCCGGAACGCGCACGTTCTCCAAAACCAGCTCTGTCGTATTGGAGCTATGCAAGCCGAGCTTCTCGTAATTGGCCAACACGGTAAAGCCAGGCGAATCCGTGGGCACGATAAAAGCAGTGATTCCGCGCGCCCCTTTCTCTTTATCCGTAACAGCTGTCAAGGCGAGGAAGGATGCATAGGAAGCATTGGTAATAAAGCATTTCGATCCATTGATTAGCCAACCGTGTTCATCGAGCACGGCAGACGTTTTCGTGCCTCCTGCATCCGATCCCGCATTCGGCTCCGTCAAGCCAAATGCCCCAAAGCTTTCTCCTGAGCAAATTTTGGACAGATACGTACGTTTTTGTTCCTCTGTTCCAAATAAGGAAAGGGGAGCACCTCCCAGGGATATATGCGCCGAGTACGTAATTCCCGTCGAACCACAAGCTCGGCTGAGCTCTTCCGTTACGATCGCAAAGCTCGTGGTATCGGCTCCTGCACCGCCATAATCTTCTGAAAAAGGCAGTCCCATCAAGTTCAATTCCGCCATTTGCTTAAATACCTCAACAGGAAACTGCTTCGTCTTGTCACGCTCATCTGCACCAGGCGCGACAACCTCATCCGCAAACTCCCGAATCATTTTTTTCAACATAAGCTGTTCCTGGGTCAAATCATAGTTCATTTTTGAAGCCCCCTTGAAAGCGCTTTAGTATAGTGGTAAAAAGGATTTCGGTATTTTGACTGAGCGTTTGTTCAGAATTCTCTTACCATTATACACCATAGCTCCTCTCCTGTGGAGTTACATTTATAATCTCATTTCACACAAAAAAGCACGCCTTATTTTTGGCGTGCTCCCACTACAATAGCCCCGATAAAAGACAGTGCTCCCAATATGTACCCTATACTATAGGTCTTGTAGCCTATAAGCTGAGCAGCCGTTTCCCCTCCAAGAAAAATGACGGCGAGCAAAATTCCGATCAAAACTTTCCACTTGTTGTCCACTCTATCACTTCAACTCCTCATCCCCACCCATTGTAGCAAAAAGCAAACCGCCGTGGCGGGCAAATCCAAAGACATCCTCTCTACAGACGCAGCCAGGAAAACCAATAACCACGCGTAAAGAAAAACAAGGCAGAAGCCAGAAAAACCTTTAGAAATAGCAGCAGCTGGATCACGTCACGTTTCGCTTCCGGTATATAGAGCGCCTGCACCTCGGCTCCGAAAAAGGCAGCCAGTCCGCAGAAGGCAAAGACTCCGGCCCATTTGGGATTGCCGCTGTTCATAAGAAAGCCCAGTCCTGTCCATACACAAGCCAACGGGACCCAGTACAGCTCCGAACGCCACCATGAATACTCTTGACTGATTCGGCCCATGGTGGCAAATCCATATAAAACGGCCAAGCCCAGCATGCCGCCATAAAGCAGGTAGGTAAACCCAAACAGAAACGCACTCACGCACAGCAGAACACATATCAGACCCAAGTAAAACAGGATCATCGGGGTCGAGCCACCCATTTGGATAATGCTGTATATCCCACCTGCGATCAAGACGATGAAGGAGAGAATTAAAAAAAGATGGGTGAGCGGCGGTGCCGTGCGGCGAAACACTAGTCCCATAATATAGAAAACAAGTGCGAAACAGGCAAAGATGGTAATTTGCATTGGGGTTTGAAAACGGTTAAAATGAAAAGCAAGTAAGATCAAACCTGCAATAACAAAGGCACCTAGGAGCCATGCCATTACCATTTTACCGGTTATAGGAGACGAGTAGGAAGCAGGTGTCTTGTAAATGACCTCCGATTTCTTCCTTTCGCTTTTGGCTACGGCTGGTGAAGAAGCCTGAGGCCGGTCTCCTTCCGTATACAGATTTAACAGGAAAATGCAGTAATGTTCAGGCAGCAAATGATTTCTCCGCCAGTTTTCAATCTCTGCAATAATGATACGTTTGCGCTGGTCGTCCAACGCGGCCCCTCCTTACTATCGACGGCAAAGGTCTGATTGGTGGAAAAAGAAAAGCCTACGTAGGCTGTACGTAGGCCACATATTACTATATCGGTTATTCCAAGAAATCTTTTAAGCGCTTGCTTCTGCTTGGATGACGAAGTTTGCGCAGGGCCTTTGCCTCGATTTGACGAATCCGCTCACGCGTCACGCCAAATACTTTCCCCACTTCCTCCAGTGTACGAGTGCGTCCATCGTCGAGACCAAATCGCAGGCGCAATACGTTTTCTTCTCTATCCGTCAACGTGTCCAGCACGTCTTCCAACTGTTCCTTTAACAGCTCATAAGCCGCGGCATCAGATGGCTCTAGTGCATCCTGATCCTCGATAAAATCACCCAGATGGGAATCGTCCTCTTCCCCGATCGGCGTCTCCAGAGATACCGGCTCTTGGGCAATTTTCATGATTTCCCTCACCTTTTCCGGTGTGAGATCCATTTTTTCCGCGATTTCTTCTGGCATTGGCTCGCGGCCCAGCTCTTGCAGCAGCTGACGAGATACACGTATCAGCTTGTTAATGGTTTCCACCATATGCACAGGAATCCGAATCGTACGCGCCTGGTCAGCAATCGCGCGGGTGATAGCCTGACGGATCCACCATGTTGCATACGTACTGAACTTGTAGCCTTTGCGGTAATCAAATTTTTCCACCGCTTTGATCAAACCCATGTTTCCTTCTTGAATCAAATCGAGGAACAGCATGCCGCGACCTACATAACGCTTCGCAATGGAAACCACCAGACGAAGGTTGGCTTCAGCCAATCGGCGCTTCGCTTCCTCATCCCCTTGTTCGATACGCTGAGCCAATTTAATCTCCTCTTCAGCGGAAAGCAGAGGCACACGACCGATTTCTTTCAGGTACATTCTTACAGGGTCATTGATCTTGATTCCAGGTGGAACAGAGAGATCGTCAAAATCGAATTCTTCGTTGTCCTCGTCCTTCATGATCATTCGATCGACTTCTTCATCGTCGTCTTCGTTCTCATTGTTGTTTATTTCAATGCCTTGATCACCCAGGTACTCAAAAAACTCATCGATTTGATCAGAATCCTGCTCAAAACCAGAGAGGCGATCTGTAATTTCCTTGTAAGACAACGCACCACGCTTTTTACCCAATTCGACCAATTGTTCCTTCACTTGTTCGATGGACATAGCTTCCATGTCAGAAGTGATGTTTTGTTTGTTCATCTACTATCCCTCCTTCCCCGGGAATGATCTGATGCTACCCTTCTTTTAAAGCATTTTCCAATTCAAGAATCTTCATCCCTATGATGGCTGCTTGAATTTCCAGTTGTTTGCGCGCATCCTCGCTGTCCGCTGCGGCCGCTTGGAGGTGTAAGCTCCGCTGCTCTTCGCGCAATCGTTCCAACTCGGCACGCTTCGGGTAGTTATTCACTTGTTTGATGTAGTCGCCGATCTCTAAATCAGATACGTCTTCCTTATACTCCATCATGGCCAATCCCGAGGCTAATTGCTTTAACGATTCGTCTTGCACGTAATGTATAAACTTTCCAGGGTCTTCCGTGTTTCCCTCTGCGTAGTAAGCATACAGGTAGGCTGAAAGCGCATCATGTTCGTCCACTTGAAAGTGCGCGTTGCATTCCTGCTGAACGCGAAAGGCAAGTTCTGCATTTCGCATCATGTAAAACAGCAGTTTGCGCTCAGCCGTGTGATAAGCGGGTGGCAGTGTTTTCGCGAGCGTAACTTTGCCATTATTTATACTATTATTCCATGCTGGCGACACTTTATCCCTTTGGCGCTCACTTTTTTGCTGTTTATACGCGCGTTTTGACTCCCATTTTAAATCGCCGAGAGTCAGGGAGTATTCTTCTGCCAATTGCCGCTGATACAAGTCCCGTTCTACCGGGCTGTCCAGTTCGTTGATGATTTCTACCGCCTTTGCAATCAGGCGCGTTTTATCTGTCTCATCATTTATTACGTACTGGCTCCGCAAATGTTTCAGTCGGAACGCTGTCACTGGCATTGCCTGCAACAAAACTTGCTGAGAAAACGCTTCGGCCCCATGCTGGCGAATGTAATCATCCGGGTCTACCCCCTGTGGGAGCGGAGCCACCCTTACGATCAAACCCGCCTGCTGCAAAACATGAATCGCCTTGCTTGTTGCTTCCTGACCTGCTGCATCTCCGTCATAGCAGAGTACCACCGATTCCACATTCCGCCGTAGGATTCGGGCCTGCTGCTCGGTCAGTGCTGTTCCTAACGTGGCGACACCTTGCATAAAGCCCGCCTGCCACGCTGACACCACATCCACATACCCTTCAAAAAGCAATGCCTGCTTTCGCTTGCGCATAGTCGAGCGAGCCCGATGAAGATTGAAGAGGGTGGCGCTTTTGTTAAACAGGAGGCTTTCCGGACTATTCAAATACTTGGGTTGCGACGACTTGGGGTGTGTGTTGTCCAATAGTCTTCCACCAAATCCGATGACATGTCCCTGTGAATCATGAATGGGAAACATGACCCGCCCACGGAAGCGGTCGAACACTTTTCCGGCCTCACTTTTCGCCAACAAGCCTGCTTCTACCATCAAATCCTGGGAGAAGCTACGTTTCTTTAAAAACTGTGTCACGAAATCCCACGAATCCGGGGCAAACCCAATTTGATACTCGGTTAACGTCTGCCTGGACATCCCTCGTTTGGTGAGGTATTTCATCGCTTCCACACCGTAGGGAGTCTCCGTCAGTACGTAGTGGTAAAGCTTTGAAACAAGCTCATGAGCTTCTAGCATCGCTTGCTTCGCCCGTTTTTCTGGAGATGCCTCTTCCTGTGGCGGCTTGGGCACATCGATTCCGGCACGTTCTGCCAGTTTGTGAAGTGCCTCCGGGAACGTCAGCTGCTCCAATTTCATCAGAAAGGAGAAGACATCCCCACCTGCTCCACAGCCAAAGCAATGAAAAAACTGTCGCTCCGCATTCACGTTAAAGGAAGGACTCTTCTCAGAGTGAAATGGACATAGACCGAGAAAGGCACGACCGCTTTTTCTCAGCTGTACATACTCTCCTACAACGTCTACGATGTCGACAGCGGCACGCACTTGGTTAACAAACTCATCAGAAGTGTGACCAGCCATCACTATCCACCTTTTCAGGAGAATCGAACGACGAGATTATTTAGTTCGTCAAAATTCGTCATTTTCCTTCTTGTGATCGCACTTCTTTTCTTCTTTTCTACTTTTCCACATTTCCGCATGCAATAAACGCTCGTCACAAGGCAAGTTCGTGATTCCTGCCCTACTCGTTTTCTACAAAAACCGTCATTTTCCTTCTTTTGGCCTATTTCTTTTCGTTCCGGAGGTTGTTTTTGCGAATCATCTCCAAAATGATGTTGGCCGTTTCTTCCACTGCCTTTTTCGAAACATCGATGACCGGGCAGCCTAAGCGTTCAATAATTTTATTCGAATAGGCAAGTTCTTCCGCGATTCTATCCAGATTGGCGTAATTCGCCTGTGACGTCAAACCCAGCGCTTTCAGCCGCTCGGTGCGGATGCCGTTCAGCTGCTCCGGATTGATCGTCAGCCCAATACAGCGCTCAGGAGGCAATTGGAACAGCTCCTCTGGCGGCTCCACTTCGGGAACCAGCGGTACATTTGCTACTTTCAGCCGCTTGTTGGCCAAGTACATGGAAAGCGGTGTCTTCGAAGTACGGGAGACCCCGATCAAAACAACGTCAGCACGAAGCAATCCGCGCGGGTCACGTCCGTCATCGTATTTCACGGCGAATTCAATCGCATCCACTTTGCGGAAATACTCCTCGTCCAAACGTCGAACCAGTCCAGGTTTGCCTGTTGGCGGCTCTTTCAGCATGCTTTGCAGCGTATGCATGAGTGGCCCCATGACATCGATGGCCGGGATTCCGTGCAGAGCCGCTTGCTTCGTAATGTAGGCATTCAGCTCGGGAATGACTAGCGTAAAAACGATCATTGCTTTGGACTCTTTTGCGGAAGCAATGATCTCGTCGATGGATTCTTTATCTTCTATGTAGGGATACTTCTGTACATCAATCAAAAAACGGTCAAACTGACTAGCACCAGCGCGAACAACAAGCTCGGCGGTTTCACCGATCGAGTCTGAAACTACGTAGATGAGCTGTCCTTGTTGATTTCCTTGCATTGCTTCTCCTCCTACACTTTCGGTTCGCTGCCCAATTCTACAAACGCTTTGGCGATCGTTGTCTTCGTGACTCTGCCTGTCAGCTCCATGAATTTGGGATCATCCTCGCTGGGACGAACCACTGGCAGGGAATCAATCTGGAAGTCGATCAGCTTTTTGGCTGCTGCATACAGCGTTTCCTCAGGAGCACAGGTGATGATATTGGGCATTCGTGACATGATGATGCTGACCGGTACATCCTCCAGCGTCTTGTTGCCAAGAGAGGCACGCAGCAAGTCTTTTCTGGAGATGACACCTGCCAGGTAGCCCTTCTGATTCACGACAAACAACGTCCCTACGTCCTCGAGAAAAAGCGTCACGATCGCGTCGTATGCAGAGGCTGATTCGGACACAACGATGGGAACCGCCTTGTAATCATTGACGAGAAGCTTGTGAAGCCGTTCACTTATGACCGAGCTGGCTGGTCTCCCCGCATAAAAATACCCGACCCGAGGCCTGGCTTCTAAATAACCTGACATCGTGAGGATGGAAAGATCGGGCCGCAGCGTCGCACGGGTCAGATTCAACCGATCTGCGATATGCTCGCCTGTAATCGGACCTTCATCCTTCACTATCTGTAAGATTTGCTCTTGTCGTTTGGTGAGCTCGATGACCAATCACCCCGGTTTACGTCTGTTTACCTCTTCCTAGTATTACTCTATTCGACCGGATATTCCTTCTTTCGCATGGAAAAAAGGTACCTCCGCCAGTATATGGACGAAGGCACCCGGTGATTCTCACTCTATTTCTAGTAAGAAATCTCTTTTTTTAAGCAAATACAAGCTTGGAAAAATCAGCATAAGCGAAAATGAGTCGGGAGAGACGCAGCAGCAAGCCCAGTCTGTTTGCCCGCACCGCTTGATCCTCCGCCATAACCATGACTTTATCGAAGAACGCCTTGATCGGCTCGCGCAGGGTTGCCAGCGTTGCAAGTGCCTTCTCCTGATCTTTCAGGTTCGCTACTTCCTGTTGTACGGACAAGTACGCCTGATACAGGCTACGCTCCACGTCCTCTACAAACAGCGCTTCGTCTACTTGATCCGCTTCGGCTTTTTGCGCCAGGTTGTTTACGCGGTTGAACTGCTCCACGATGAGCTTGAACTCATCGTCACTCACAGCTGTCATCAGCGCTTTTGCTTTTGCCAAAATTTCTGGAACGTAGGACAGGTCCGCAGACAGGACAGCATCGACTACATCGTAGCGCACGCCGTTTTCTTGCAGAACGTTTTTCAAACGAAGGCCGAAGAAGTCGACCAGATCCTTCTTCACTTCTTCAACCGTGCGCTTGTTCACACCTTGAGCTGCATACGTCTCGAGAGTTGCATCCCACAGCTGATCCAATGAAAGCTGCCAGCCTCGCTCCAGCAAAATGGTAACGATACCTGCTGCCATTCGGCGCAATCCGTATGGGTCTTGAGAACCAGTCGGCACGATGCCGATGGAGAAGATCCCGATGATCGTGTCCAGCTTATCCGCCAGGCTCACAATCGCTCCTTGCGCGGATTTCGGCGTCAGGTCACCTGCGAAGCGCGGCAGGTAGTGCTCGAATACACCGCCAGCAACGATCTCGTTTTCCCCTGCTTTGCGCGCGTAGTCTTCACCCATAATGCCTTGCAGCTCAGGGAACTCGCCAACCATGTTGGTCACAAGGTCGAATTTGGCAATTTCTGCGATTCGATCGACTTGCTTTGCCTCTTCCTGACTCACGCCCAGCTTTTCTGCGATTTGAGCAGCCGTTTTACGAACGCGGCGTACTTTGTCTCCGATTGTTCCCAGCTCTTCGTGGAAAACGATGGTTTCCAGACGTTTGAGGCAGTTTTCAATCGGGAGCTTTTGGTCTTCTACATAGAAGAAGCGAGCATCAGAGAGACGAGCACGGAGCACCTTTTCATTTCCTTTTGCTACGTTTTCCAGTGCACGGCTATCGCCGTTGCGTACGGTTACGAAGTGGTTCAACAGCTGGCCTTGCGCGTTTTCCACAGGGAAGTAGCGCTGGTGCTCACGCATGGAGGTAACCAGAACCTCGCGCGGGATCGTCAGGAACTCCTCTTCAAATGTTCCGTACAGGGCGGTTGGGTACTCAACCAGATGCACAACCTCGTCCAGCAGACCTTCGTCCATCGGGATTTTCCAGCCGTTTTCCTGCTCCATGCGGCGAATCTGCTCCACGATTGTGGCACGGCGCTCTTCCGGATTGACCATTACATGCTGTTCAGCGAGCTTGCTTACATATTCAGCAGGCGAGTTGATTTCTACATCTGTGCCCAGGAAACGGTGACCACGGGAGATTCGGCCGCTTTTTACACCAGCAATCTCCAATTCAATGACCTCTTCCCCAAACAAGGCTACCATCCAGCGAATCGGACGAACGTATTTCAGATCGTTCGCTCCCCAACGCATATTTTTCGGAAAGTTCATCCCTGCGATGACGTCCGCGAGCTGCGGCAGAAGCGTCTTGGTTTCTTTTCCTGCTTCTGATTTGCGCGCATGCACGTATTCCACGCCATTTATGTCTTTGAAGTACAATTGATCTGGTTCTACCCCGTTGCTGCGGGCAAAGCCCAGTGCCGCTTTCGACCAGTTCCCGGCTTCATCCTGGGCGATCTTGCGTGCAGGACCTTTCGCTTCGTCATTGCGATCTGGCTGCTTTTCTGCAAGGCCTTTGATCCATACAGCAAAACGACGAGGCGATTCCATCGAGATGATCTGATCAAAAGGAATGCGCTCTGCCGCCAACCATTTTTCCACTTTTTCTTTCAATTGCGCTGCTGCCAAAGCAACGAAGCGAGCAGGCATTTCTTCGAGACCGACTTCCAAAAGCAAATCGCGCTTACTCATTCGAATTCTCTCCCTTCTCCACAACCGCACCATTGTTTCCTTTTTGCAAAAGCGGGAAGCCCAGTCTTTCACGCTCGGCGTAGTAGGTCTGTGCCACTTCACGAGACAGGTTGCGTACACGAGCGATGTAGCCTGCACGCTCGGTCACGGAGATAACGCCTCGCGCATCCAGAAGGTTAAAGGTATGGGAGCATTTCAGGACGTAATCGTAAGCCGGATAAACCAGACGTTCTTTCATGAGACGCTTGGCTTCAGCTTCATAGGTGTTGTACAGATTGAACAGCATGTCCACGTCAGACAGCTCAAAGGTATATTTGGAATGCTCGTATTCCGGCTGAAGGAACACGTCACCATAGGTGTAGCCGTTCACCCATTCCAGGTCGAACACGTTTTCTTTTTCCTGAATGTAGGAAGCGAGGCGCTCCAGTCCGTAGGTCAACTCGACAGCTACCGGCTTGCACTCCAGACCGCCCACCTGCTGGAAGTACGTAAACTGGGTGATCTCCATCCCATCGAGCCATACTTCCCAACCGAGGCCCCATGCACCAAGGCCAGGATGCTCCCAGTTGTCTTCTACGAAGCGAATGTCGTGCTCCAATGGCTCAATGCCCAGCTGGCGCAAGCTGTCCAGGTACAGCTCCTGGATGTTGTCAGGCGACGGCTTCATGATCACTTGGAATTGATGATGCTGGTACAGACGGTTTGGGTTTTCTCCGTAACGTCCGTCTGCCGGGCGACGGGAAGGCTCTACGTAAGCTACGTTCCACGGCTCAGGACCGATGGAGCGCAGGAATGTCATTGGATTGAGCGTACCTGCCCCTTTTTCTACGTCATACGGCTGCACGATCAGGCAATTTTGTTTTGCCCAAAAGTTTTGCAGCGTCAAAATGATGTCTTGAAACGTCATCTTCATGCTCTTTCCTCCTCAAATAATAAAAACCTCTCGCCGCCTACACCGTCTACTTGCGACAGTGTAGGGACGAGAGGATTCTCGCGGTTCCACCCTACTTGGCGAAAAGAAGCTTTCCGCCCACCTTGGAATTTTGCATTGCTCCAGAACGCCCTTCATCAGCTTGGTGACCGGGCTTCCACTATCCCCGGTTCGCTTGCACAGCCAGCGGCCGACTACTCTTTTCCTTCATGGCAACATTCGGTATCAAGTTTGGTAATTATCATAACGAAAAGAGAAACGGATGTCAATTACTCGCTGTCTTTCGTCGGCAGCCGTTCCATCCGCTCCAGTTGTTCCAGAAACGAACGACTTTTCAGGCGAAGATCGAGATGCTCATCCATAAAGCTGCGCAGTACATGCTTGAGCTGATTGCGCGTCGCAGGCTTCACTTCGATATCCCCCAGCCGCTCCAAATCAAAAACCTGAAACAGCCGCAGCAGCTTCCAGGTCGAGGGTGTCACTGCTATCGCATAGGGATCTGCAGGCAGGCAAACAGGGCACAAAAGGCCTCCTTGCGAGACACTGATCGCATAAGGCTCCCTCTGCGCACCACAGTTTGCACACGCGGAAAGTTGAGGCGAGATCCCTGCTACGATCAGCATCTTCGTTTCAAAGATGCGACAGAGGATCTCCGCATCCCGCCCTTCGTCCAAATATCGAAATGTATGGAGAAGCAGCTGAAACAGATACGGATTGGGCTCTCGCTCATGTGTCAGTCGATCCAACAGCTCTGCTATGTAGGCGGCATAAGCCGTCGCACTCAGGCTTTGCCGCAGATCCCGGAACGATTCCATGATGTCTCCCTGCGAGAGATCAGGCATACCTGTGCCGGGTCCAGCTTTGCATAGATAGTACCCATGTGAAAACAGTTGGGAGACGGCTGCCAGTCGGCTCTTGGTCTTTTTGGCTCCGCGCGCCATCAAACCCAACTTGCCGTTCTCCCGGGTAAACAACGTCACCACTTTGCTGGACTCACCATAGTCCACACTACGGATGACAATTCCTTCCCACTTTACAAGCATGCCTGCGAGTCACCCAATTCTTCCTGGGCGAGATCAAAGGAGGCCTCCTCGACAGCACCATCCGTTTGATGGTGATCCCGGTAGAGAAGGTACGCATGGATGTCACCGGTTGAAGCGAAAACTCTCCAAGAAAAGTCACGAAGCATGGAGCATCATCCTTTCCTATATCGGGTCTATCCACTTCCTTCTTAGAATCACCTTTGCCCGTTTTTCTATGCCTTGGAAAAATTAACACGTATGAAGCTCGTCCTATTCTTCGTTGTAAAAACCGAAATTGCGCAGCATCCGCTCCTGGTTGCGCCAGTCCTTCTTCACCTTGATCCACAGCTCCAGGAAGACCTGGTCCCCCATTAACCGCTCAATGTCCTTGCGCGCACGGCGCCCGATCTCTTTGAGCATTTGACCTTTTTCGCCGATCAGAATCCCTCGCTGGGAATCACGTTCTACGTAGATAGCTGCGTAGATGTACAAAGTCTTGCCGTTTTCCCCACGCTTCATTTCCTCAATCACGACAGCAATCGAGTGCGGTACCTCTTCCCTCGTCAAGTGCAGAACTTTTTCACGAATCAGCTCAGCTGCTACGAAGCGCTCGGGATGATCCGTCACCTGATCAGCTGGGTAAAACATCGGACCTTCTTCCATCTCGCCCATGATGGCTTGCATCAAAGAATTGGTATTGTTGCCTTCGAGAGCGGAAATCGGCACGATCTGCTTGAAATCATAAAGCTTGCGATAGTCGTCGATGATCGGCAGAAGCGCTTCCGGATGTACCTTGTCGATCTTGTTGATGACGAGGAAGACAGGTGTTTTTACCTGCTTCAGACGCTCGATGATATACTCATCTCCCGCCCCGCGTTTCTCCGTCGCATCCACAACAAACAAAACGAGATCAACTTCGTTCAGCGTATTTTCCGCTACGGTCACCATGTAGTTGCCCAATTTCGACTGCGGTTTGTGAATCCCTGGTGTATCGAGGAAGATGATCTGTCCATCCTCTGTCGTATGGACAGCCGTAATTTTGTTGCGTGTCGTCTGCGGCTTATTGGACATGATAGCGATTTTATGACCTACCACATGGTTCAGCAGTGTCGATTTCCCAACATTCGGCCGTCCCACGATAGAGACGAAGCCGGATTTAAAGCTTTTCTTGGTCTTGCGGTTATCCACGTAAATCCTCCTTGGTGAACGCCCCTGGCAGCAGGGCAGATACAGTCGTTTCCCAAACATCTCCGTTCAGGTTTGTTAAATAAACAGGCATTTCAGGCGGGCACAGCTCTGCCATCACTTGACGGCAAGCACCGCACGGAGACACTGCTTTTGGAGTATCTGCCGCTACTGCGAGCGCTCTGTACTGTTTATCCCCCTCGGAATATGCCTTAAACAATGCCGTGCGCTCTGCACAGTTGCACAGAGAATACGCCGCATTTTCAATATTGCCGCCCAGATAGACTTTGCCTTCCTCTGTCAGGAGTGCAGCCCCCACTTGAAATTGGGAATACGGCACATAGGCGCGCTTTCGAGCTTCTATGGCTTGCTTCATCAATGCTTGTTTATCCATTCTCATCATTCCTCATATCGGTATTCTCTAACACCTTGGAGACACCAAGAGACCAGACTTCTTTCTCTTGGTAGAGGAAAGCATCTGGTCCATAGTAGTCTGATCATGCCATATTTTCAAGAAAGAAACCACTCTAACATTTTTTCATACAGTGGAGGTCCGAAAATAAAGCACCCAATCACCACTGACGCGATAGCTGCCACGAGAACGGCACCCGCTCCGGCATCCTTGGCAATCTTGGCTTTGGCGTGCCAATCCGGGGAGGCCAGATCCACCGCTGCTTCGATCGCTGTGTTGACCAGCTCCAAGCTTGTGACCAGCCCGATAGAAAAAAAGACCAGCAAAACATCGCTGCGTGGAATTTGCAGCCACCAAGCCGCCGCCAGCACGAGGAGAGCGGCAGCTACGTGGATTTGCATGTTTCGCTGTGTCTTCACGGTATAGACAATCCCTTGCCAGGCGCAGGAAAAACTACGCATCAAGCGACTCCACTCTTTCAATGCCATCGCCTACCTCGTCAAGCCAATTTGCTCCAATACCGCATCTTGACGGGAAAACATTTCTTTCTCTTCTTCTTCGCTGCCGTGATCATACCCTAACAGGTGCAGAAAGCCATGCACAGCGAGAAAGCCTAGCTCTCTTTCCAAAGAATGCCCGTAGTCTTCTGCCTGCTCCTTTGCTTTTGGGAGCGAGATAATGATGTCTCCGAGCATGTTCGGGAAGTCTTCGAGATCACTCTCATCCAGAAAGATTTCCATCTCGCCTTCGCCCGGCTCATTCATGGCAAAGGACAAAACATCTGTTGGCCGATCAACATCCCGATAGTCGCGATTCAGCTCGTGAATCCGCTCGTTGCTTACAATCGTCACAACGACTTCTCCACTCACGTCCTCATGCACGGCAGCCGCCTCGAGGCTTTTTACAATCAAGCTTTGCAAATGTTCATCGATCGGTTCGATATCTTCATGAAGAATTTCTACAGATAGCACTGATGCCTAATCTCCTTTATCCAAAACAATTTATCCATAATTGTGCTCGACTTCTTCTTTCGCATACGCTTGGATAATCTTCTGTACCAGGCTATGCCGCACGACATCCCCTTCTTGAAAATGGATGAAGGCCACATCCGCGATCGGGCTCAAAATGCGCTGGGCTTCCCTCAGGCCAGACTTTTTGCCTTTTGGCAAGTCAACCTGGGTAACGTCACCCGTGATTACCATTTTCGAGCCAAAGCCGAGACGAGTTAAAAACATTTTCATTTGCTCGGGAGTGGTGTTTTGCGCTTCGTCCAAAATGACAAAAGAGTCTTCCAACGTACGGCCACGCATATACGCCAGTGGAGCTACCTCGATCAGCCCTCTCTCCATCATCTTGGCCACCTGCTCATTGCCTAGCATGTCATACAAGGCATCGTAGAGAGGCCGCAAGTACGGATCGACCTTTTCCTGCAAATCCCCAGGTAAAAATCCGAGACTTTCTCCTGCTTCCACAGCCGGTCTGGTCAAAACGATCCGTTTTACCCGAGCATTCTTCAATGCATTCACCGCTGTGACAACAGCTAGGTACGTCTTCCCTGTTCCAGCTGGTCCGATTCCAAAAACGATGTCTTTCTTTTTGATCGCCGACAAATAGTGACGCTGCCCGAGCGTTTTGGCACGAATAAGCTTCCCGCGTTGGGTTCGGGCTACTTCTTCGTCATAGACGTCCAGCAGTTGGGCTGCATCCCCCTGGTTCGTGAGCATCATCGCATACGAGATGTCACGCTCGGACAAGGCAATCCCTCTGCGGATCAGCTGCAGCAGTATGCCAACCAGTTCAGCCAGCTTATCCACCTCAGGCTTGTCGCCAGAAATCACGAGCTCGCCTTCGCGCGTCATGATTTTGGCAGAGCTTTTCTCTTCGATCAATGTTAAGTACGCGTCGTGTGGTCCGAACAACAGCAAGGCCTCAGATGCGTCTGCAAATGGGATTCTTACCTCATCTTGTAGGTGCAACAGGCTTCCATCTCCTTGCAATGATTATCAGCAATCCATCACGGCTTGCCAGCTTCAGCAGGCGGCTGCGGTGCTCCCACAATCGGCTGTTCAACGGCAATATCCTCAATGACGGAAAAATGAATGCTCAAGTAAACTTTACCATTCTCTGTAGTGACGTGCAAAACTTTTTCGTCTGAAATCTCCGCATCCTTACCCGCTTTCCGCAAGATGTCCTCTCTGGCAAAGCGTTTCGCGATCTCGGTCGCTTCCTCCACGCTAAGCTTGCGCTGGATAGGCTCGGTCTCCGCAGTATGAACGGTCTTCCACCCAATCGGAGAGGTGTACCCTGCGTAGGAAGGGATAAAGCGCGATTCCGTACTCTCCGCATGGACAAAAGTCTCTTTGTTGAATGGCCATACCTGGACAGCGTAAGGCCCAACAAGCAAGTATTGCTGCTCCTGATTTTCACCGGTTAGGCGGTACATGTTCTGCGTCAAGGGAACAGACGTTTCACTGACATACCATACTTCTCCACGCACAGTCCCTCGCGCGGAGACGACCTGCTGGCGCGTTTCATTTCCGATTATCCCTGAAATGAGGACCTGTCCTTTTTCAACCAGCTGGTTGATCGTCACCTGACTCTTCCCAACCTCTGGCAATATCTTGGTTATAACGGCACGTTTTTTTGCAACCAAATGGCGTGGACTTGTCGGCAATGGCTTGACAGGGGCATCCTTTTCAACCACCTGCAGCTGCACCTTGGTTCCTTGGAAATCGATTCCGACCCACGTCACTTCCGGGAGCAGGCTCATCAGCTCTTTTTGCAAAACCAGTGGTTCCTTTAGTTTGACCTTCCAAGCCCCTTCTTTAATCCCAACTTGTTCGGCAGCAAGCAGAACCTTTTGCGGATCCATGTGGCGTGTGCCCGTGACCTCAACCGACCAAACAAACGAGGAGAGCATGTACAATCCGAGAAAAAAAAGAGAAGCGCCTATAGCCAGTCCTGCCCGCCTGCGAAGACGAATGAACCAGAACGGCAGTCCCCCTCGCCCCTCTACATGGCTGCGACAGCCTGTCTCCCTGAGCAACGGCCGCAGCCGGAAATAATCCCGAATCAGAATATCGCAGCGGGTCAAATCCTCACCGACCCGGCGGATGTTCCAGATGCGAATTCCATCTCGGATCGCCATATTCAGCAAGCGCTCAAACCGCTTCCCTCGCACTGTGATGGTGACGTGTCCGTCTATCCACTCTTTCAGCCCGTTTCGCATGTGACTTCCCGCCCTTTCAAGTGTTACGAGCCCTGCGGCCCGGTTTCCAGAAATTTCACGCCCCCGATCCTGCCTTCCAGGAGCACTTCCTCGGGCAAGATGGCTCGAATCACGAGCTGCTCGCCAGATACGATCATTTGTCCATTCGTCAACAACAAGCGGAGTTCTTTTTCACTGAAGTGGAGAACTCCACGGTGATTCTCTATGTACATTTGCAAATGGCCGATCATCGTGATGCGCGGGACTTCCAGGACAACATCCTGCGGCAGCTCCAAAACCCCTCCCGCCAGTTGGCGCAGACGGCGGCTCCAACGCTTCATGGATAAGCCCCCTCTCTTACTAGCGCTACTGCGCCGAATATACTTTCCAATGGCCGTGCAAAACCGTTCTTACCTATGCGTATGCGGACGACGAAGGTGGCATTCATGAAAAGAAAAAAGACCCTTTCCGTCACGATTTTTCGTGCGACAAGGGCCTTTGTCAGCTATTGTTCATCTTTAAGAGGTAGGGTTGCCATTTCGTTGCGAGAGAGTGCTTTCCATTTTTTCATGACGCGTTTCACTTTTTCCGCTGTGCAGCCGCAAGCTATCGCTGTCTCATAGACCGATTTCTTTTCTACATACACACAACGGATGACCTTTTGACGAAAACTCCCCATTTTTTCAAAAGCTTGTTGATTCATCGCTTGTCCACTACCCCTCATCCCCGTTTGGAAGATATTTCTATATAATCAGAATAGTCAACCGCAGGATGTGACACAAGACAAGATATTCGCGTTCTTTCGACACTTTTCTGTATCAGCCCTCTGCTTTCCTCGCAACTTTCGCCTACGAAAAAGAGACAGGCAGACCCGCAGGCCCACCCGTCTCTCTATACTTTCCTTATACGTGCCTATTTCTTGCAGCAGGCGTCCCGTGCGGAGCTTTTGCACGGGGCTCGCCAAAAATAATTGCCCATTTCATCCCTTCACGAGGATCCATGTGAGGTGCTGTAGGTTCTGCTTCGCTCTGCACCTCAGCCTGCACAGGCTTTTTGCGCTCTGCTGCGGTCTTTCTTCCATCGTCCCTCTCAGCAAAAGCCCACTCCTGCTCGACGCCTACGCCTTCCATCGACTCGGAAGCGATTGGCTCGTATTTGGAAGAGGCACGAACGATTTGGCGCTCTTCCGGTGGTGCAATGTTTGGATATCCTCCGCTTTCCACAGGGGTCAATTGACGGCGAGGCTTTCCTTGTGCCATCTTTTTGGCACCTTTTCCAAAAAACTTGTAGCCGATCAGTGCCACGATAAGAACCCAAAACTTGCCGATCAGTGGAATAACCCAGCCCAGGAGATCAAAAAGCAGATCAAGGAGTGCGTCCATAGCGGTCGCCCTTATTCCTGTCCGTTAGGCGGTGTATTCTTTTGCTTGTCGCCCGGCTGTCCAAAGGATTGGCGCATTTGCGTATCAGCAGCAATGTTTTGCATGTTGTAGTAATCCATGACTCCCATTTTGCCGCTGGTCAATGCTTCTGCGAGTGCGAGAGGTACTTGCGCCTCCGCTTCCACAACCTTCGCCTTCATTTCCTGTACGCGGGCTTTCATTTCCTGCTCCTGGGCTACTGCCATTGCACGACGCTCTTCCGCTTTTGCTTGAGCAATTCGTTTGTCAGCTTCTGCTTGGTCTGTTTGCAGCTGTGCACCAATGTTTTTGCCGACATCGACGTCTGCAATATCAATGGACAGAATTTCAAAAGCTGTTCCTGCATCCAATCCTTTGTTTAGTACGGTTTTGGAAATCAGATCCGGGTTCTCCAGAACATCTTTGTGACTGTTGGAGGAACCGATGGTAGAGACGATCCCTTCCCCTACACGGGCGATGATTGTTTCTTCCCCGGCACCACCGACCAGGCGGTCAATATTCGCACGTACTGTCACTTTTGCTTTCGTGCGCAGTTCAATCCCGTCTTTGGCCATCGCGGCCACAATCGGCGTCTCGATGACTTTCGGGTTTACGCTCATCTGTACCGCTTCCAGCACATCGCGTCCTGCCAGGTCAATGGCAGCCGCACGTTCGAAGCCCAGAGGAATATCTGCGCGCTGTGCCGCAACGAGAGCATCTACGACCCGGTCTACGTTACCACCTGCGAGATAGTGACTCTCCAGCTGGTTCGTATCCAGCTCGAGACCAGCCTTGCGGGCCTTAATGAGCGGATTTACGATCCGGGATGGAATAACGCGACGCAGTCTCATCGCAACAAGTGTAATGATTCCGATCCGCACCCCCGAAGCCAATGCTGAAATCCACAGCATGACGGGAACGAACGAGAAAAATATAGATAGGACAACAATGGCGACTGCCACCATGAAAATAAGTGGTATCAATCCGCTTTCTAGCATAATCCGATCACTCCTTTTGTTCTAGTTCTTGCACCACGACGCGTGTGCCCTCGACCTGGACAACAATGACAGGCGTACCTGCCGCCACATAACCGCCAACCGTTACAGCATCGACTCGTTTACCTTCTACCTTTACCATCCCAGCTGGACGCAGCGGCGTCAGCGCAATCCCTTCCTTGTTGAGCAATTCACGCTGATCTTTTGGTGCAACGTAGCCTTCTTCGTTGCGCTGTACATCTCCCAGAATGAATTTGTTGAACAATCCCTTCACCCCAAATCGTTTCACGAGCAGGAGCGTGACGATCACCGTGATTACCGCGGCGATGCCAAGTGATGCGAGTCCCTGCTGCGTATCATAGGCTGCCATCACCAAGCCAGTGACGATACTGATGAATCCGAGAGCTCCGACGATACCACCTGGAAGAAAGATTTCCATGATCATCAGCAGGATCCCGATGACGAACAGTCCAATATGGAGCCAGTTGGCAAATCCAGCAACGAAGTGACCAAAGAAATACAATCCAAAAGACACCAACGATATCGTTCCGGCAACGCCAAATCCGGGCGCAAAAAGCTCTACAACGATCCCGACAAGCCCAATGACCAAAAGCAGGCTCATGACGACTGGACTAGTCACCCATCTGGCAACACGTTCACCTGCTGTCGGATCGATGCTTTGTACAGCCGAAGCGTTCACACCTAATTGACGAAACAGCTCTTCCTTGTTGGCGACGACCCGGTCCGCATATCCTACGTTCTGAGCCGTCTGGGCGTCCAGCGAGAGCACCGTCCCCTTTGGCTTTAATCCAGGGAACTCGGTGTCAATCTCCACCATCGCCCGAGCCACTTCCGGATTGCGCTTATTTAGCTTGGCAGCACCCTGCATTTGCTCGGACCATGCGGAGATGACTTTAATATCTGCTGCATTCCCCGCCAAATCGATCGGCGTAGCGGCTCCCATACTGCTGCCTGGCGTCATCACGATTTCATTCGCGTTCAAGGCAATGTAGGTCCCCGCTGAAAACGCCTGATTGTCTATATAAGCGACCACATGCATCGGTGCCTCACGGATGAGCTGCCCGATCTCTCCTGCTGCTCTGACTTCACCACCCGGTGTATTGATATCCAGGATGACTAGATCAGCCTGCTGCTGCTCTGCCTCCAAAAACGCTCGCTTCAGAAAGCTTTCCAGTCCGCGTTCAATCGTGTTGTCCACCGGAATCCAGAAGGCTTTCTGATAAGAGGCAGCCTTTGCTGTTTGCATGGAAGCGAACATCATGAGTCCAGTAAGCAAGCTGAGCAGTGATAACCAGAACCGAATGCGGCGAATGGATGGTCGTGCGGCTGCTGTATTCATCTCTTCTCCCCCCTCTCTACCTATCAGCTTCCACGAATGGCTACTATGGTATACGAAAGGCGGCAGGAAACGTTTCATTTTTATGCGTCCCGATCCCAAAAGAAAAAACCCAACCGCAATCGGCTGGGTTTTTCCTATTCGTATCTATATGAGGTGTTACTCGTCTACGTTGGTAGTTCCTCAGATACAATCTTCTGCACGAGGTTTCCGTCTGCTCTGCCTTTCACTTTCGGCATGATCGCACCCATTACTTTGCCCATCTCTTTTTTCGAGGAGGCATTCGTGGCTGCAATCGCTTCCCGAACGATATCACGAACTTCTTGTTCGCTTAGCTGAGCGGGTAAGTAAGCGGCGAGCACGTCAATCTCTTCGCGCGCTTTCGAGGCAAGGTCATCCCGGCCTGCCTTTTCAAATTCGTGGAGGGATTCACGGCGTTGTTTTAACTCACGAGTCAAGATGGTCAGCACTTCGTCGTCAGACAAAAGTCTGCCTTTGTTAATCTCTTCGTTCTTTAACGCGGCTTTCACCATGCGAATAACAGAGAGTTTTAGAGCAGCTCTGTCCTTCATTGCTTGCTTCATATCTTGATCGAGTCGCTCCATTACACTCATGATGGGCCCTCCGTCAATTAAAACTTGCGCTTGCGAGCTGCTTCGGATTTCTTCTTGCGCTTGATGCTTGGCTTCTCAAAGTGGCGACGTTTACGCAGTTCCGCCATCACCCCGGATTTTGCGCTCTCACGCTTGAAGCGGCGAAGTGCGCTATCCAAAGACTCGTTTTTCTTGACTCGAATTTCTGCCATTTGTCTTCCCTCCCTCCGCTAAAACCGTGGGACGCCTGAATCGAACGTACGAACAGACTGTCACACTTCATTATAGGATAATTAACTAAAGAAGGTCAACCTTTAGTTCATTTTTCTTCCTGAAATCCGGCAAGAAAATGATAGTGAATGTGGAAAACTTCCTGTCCACCTTCTTTACCGCAGTTGTTGATCAGCCGAAATCCTTTGAGTCCAAGCTTGTTTGCCAGCTTCTGAGCGACGACATGAATATGGCCGATCAGCGGCAAATCCTCTTCCTGGACGTCCATGAGCGTAGCAATGGGCTTGCGTGGAATGATCAACAGATGCACCGGAGCTTTCGGAGCAATATCGTGAATCACGATGACCTGTTCGTCCTCATATTCTACACGAGCCGGGATTTCCTTTTCCATAATTCTCGTAAAAATACTTTTTTCCATCTCAAATCACCTTTCGTTTCCGTAGATGCGGGAAAACTTTCGTTCGATTATGTACGCTAAGATAGTATCATGATAGCGGACAATCCAGAGGAAAAGCAATCTTTTCGACAGCACGTTCCCCTTGCGGCTGCTTTGCCAGCGTGTTAGCATGACTTCGAGGTTTGGACTTATTTCATCATAAAGGAGCTCTTGGACATGAAACCAATCGCATTGGAACATGCGGCTATCAAAGCAGAAGGGATGGTACGAGCAGGCGATCCCGGATTGCTATTGCAAGCAGTTCACTTCGACACCCGCCAATTGATAGACGGATCCCTTTTTGTAGCCTTGACCGGCGGTGCCAGGGACGGCCATGATTTTCTCCTCCAAGCGGCGCAGCAAGGTGCCGTTGCAGCGGTTATTTCAGACGAAAGCAAAGTTCCACAGGGCTTGCCTCAAGGATTTGGGCTGATCCTGGTCAACGATACGCTGCGTGCCTTTCAAAAGCTGGCCGCCGCCTATCGCAAAGAACTGACGATCCCACACATCGCAGTAACGGGAAGCATCGGGAAGACGACCGTAAAGGACATCATTGCCCATGTGCTGGGAAGCCACTACTCGGTCTATAAAACCTACAAAAATTTGAACAATCACCTGGGTGTTCCCTATTCTCTTTTGCAAATTGAGGCGAGTCATCAGGCGGCTGTCCTGGAGCTGGGTATGAATCATGCAGGGGAAATCGATCTGATCGCCTCCTTGACCAAGCCGGAAATCAGCGTGATTACGTACATAGGGGATTCTCATATGGAGTTTTTCGGCTCCCGTGAAAAAATTGCTCTCGCCAAAGCGGAGCTGCTGCCCCATACTTCGCCAGACGGTCTCGTCCTCTTAAACGGCGACTCCGAATACCTGCGCATGATCGCTCATCTATATCCGGGGAAAATCGCCTATTATTCCGTCGAAGGCCCTGCGGATATTTGGGCAGAGGATATTCTCTCAACCGATGATGGCATGCAGTTTACCGTGTGCTTTCCTACCGGAGAACGCTTTGCAGCCGCTTTGCCATTGTACGGAACGCACAGCGTGCTGAATGCCCTCCCGGCTATTGCCATTGCTATGCGCCTGGGAATGTCTGTCGAGCAGATTACGGACGCTCTCTCGACTGTCAAGCTGTCCGCCATGCGTTTTGAACAAGTGACTTCCGCTCATGGCGCTCTCTATATCAGCGACGCCTACAATGCCAGTCCGGCATCCATGGAGGCAGCGATCGGTACCTTTGCCGAGCTGTTCCCCAATCGCAAAAAAGTACTGGTACTCGGAGATATGTATGAATTAGGTGCTGAAAGTGATGCGATGCATATACAAGTCGGAGCCTATGCAAATGCCCTGCGCGACCGCTTCTCCTTGCTCGTAACAGTCGGGGAACACTCTCGCCACATCAGCGAGGCGTACGAGGGACAAAAGCTCCATTTCGCCACGAAGGCGGAAGCTGTAGCTGCCCTGCTCTCTTTGCGCAACGAGCAGCATGCATTCTTGCTGAAAGCTTCTCGCGGCATGGAGCTCTGGACTGTCATTTCCGATCTGGAGAACCTGTCATAAATAAGACGCCACTCCTGTGAAGCACTCACGGGCAGTGGCGTCATTTTTTATTCCTCCCACAATCGGACGACTTCTCTCAAGTCATTTTCGGCGAATGTCAATCGATACAAATCCGGCTTCGTGGTCTTCCTCCAGAATTGGAAGTCGTATGCGGAGTCAAAGTGATTCATGATGATAGTCATGATGTTTCCATGCGTCCCTACCGCCACCTTTTTCCCCCGATACGTTGCGAGCAGCTCTTCTAGAGCGCTCACGCCTCGCACGCCTGCGACTGCGTTGGACTCACCGCCTGGGTAGGAAAAAGCAGGATCTGAAAAAGCTCGTTCTACCGCTTGCTCCATGTCTTCGAAAAAATGATCGTGACGAGCAAGGTCGCGTTCACGGAATCGGGAGTCGATGACAATGGATTTTCCCAATCGTTTTGCCGCGATCTCGATCGTTTGAATGGCTCTCTTGTACGAGCTGGAAACAAACGCGTCCACGTCCTCTCTTTGCAGGATCTCTGCGATACGCTCTGCGTCCTTCCAGCCTTTCCTCGATAGCTCCCTCGTCTCTTCCGCGTTTAAGGAAAATGGGGATTCTGCATGTCGAACCATATAAATGTGAGTAAGCATAGCGTTCCTCCTCCGTTTCTATGGCCCAGTCTTTTCAACAATTCGCTCCAGCTCGTCCAGCTTGTCGGTTGCAAAATCAGTAAAATGCACAGCGGATGGCGAGATAGCGCCTCGGTGCATGTAAGGCATCTGCGCACTGATCTTCTTGGACTTGCATCGGCAGCTACCTGATAGATGATCGATGGCTCCTGGAATGAGACGCTCCTTTTTGAAGAAAATGGATTGCTTGTTATACGTTTCTGCACCCACTTTGTTGCAGGTAACAGCAAAAAAGGGATGCCTTCGCCGGCACCCCTCGTTTCCTACACTCCCATATTCGTTCCTGCGCACCTATTCCAGTTCTTCTGCATCCACGATGTTGCGCTGCTTATCGGCATGGCGCTCAATCCCCAGTTGTACAAGTCTGTCAATCAGCTCGCTATAGCTGATCCCTGCTGCTTGGAACAGCATCGGGTACATACTGAACGGCGTGAATCCTGGCATCGTGTTGACTTCGTTAATATACAGCTTATCGTTTTTCTCGTCCCAAAAGAAATCTACCCGAGATAAGCCGGAGCCATCGAGCGCATGGAAAGCTTTTTTGGCGATCTCAGCAATTTGCGCGGAAACATGCTCGGGTACATTCGCTGGAATCGACAGCTCTGTCCCCGCTCCTTTGTATTTCGCTTCGTAATCGTAGAATTCTTTTGCAGCGATAATTTCACCGACTACGGACGTGATCAGCTCTTCGTTTCCGAGCACACCGATTTCCAATTCGCGCGCATTCACAAATTCTTCGACAATCAATCGGCGGTCGAACTTGGCTGCAACATCGAGAGCGGCTGCGAGTTCATCCCTGTTCTTCGCTTTATTGACCCCTACGCTTGAGCCCATATTCGCCGGCTTTACAAAACAAGGAAAACCGAGCTCTTCCTCGATACGGTCCATTGCGGCTTCCTGATCTTTTTCCCATTGGGAACGCAGCAGTCCAATATATTTCACCTGTGGCAGACCCACCTGGCCAAATACGGTTTTCATCATCCATTTGTCCATACCGACAGCGGATGCCATGACACCAGCTCCTACATACGGCAGGTTCGCTAATTCCAGCATCCCCTGCATGGTGCCATCTTCACCATTGGGTCCATGAACGACCGGAAAAATAACATCAATCTGTTGGCCGATCGAAAACAGAGAAGCAGGCTTAGAGGAAGGGACCAATTGCTGTCCCGAAACTTCTTGGTTGTTGATTCCGTCTGGACGTCCTGGTGTCAATCGAAGAGCATCAATTCCCTCAGGCAATTGTCCGGCCATGACCTCTCCTTTTACCCATGAACCGTCGAGCTGAACGTAAATCGGGGTCACTTCGTATTTATTGGCATCGACTGCCTGCATAATAGACATCGCCGTCCGTAGGGAAACCTCATGCTCCGAGGATTTACCACCGTAAATAATTCCCAGACGAATTTTCTCGCTTCCCATCTTCCTTACTCCTTTCCCCTCTGCTGCGGCAGAGAGCCTACCCAGTATCTTTCTCTCCTATGCTATGCGAAAGCCCAGCATCTGTTCTTTATCACTGGGCCGAGCCCATCAATCAGCATACACAAACTGTTCTCCGATTTCAAGGGATTCACCCATGGACTTCATCCGTCATATCATAGCCAATAAACTTCCTGACATGGAGCTATTATGTTGGAGGGATGTCCATGAGAGACTATCTCGTCTACTGTACGTACTGCTCTTCTTATACGCTGTTGCACAGCTTTGACAAAGACAGTGGCTCGTTTTTAGGGGAATATTCCCTCCTGCACAACGATTACACGCGAAACAGTGTCGTGCTGAACAAATTCCTGCTCTCTCACCTCGGTCATACCATCCGCACGATTCCTTCCAAAACGGAAGACTATCGAAACATCATCTGTACGGCTTCCCATTTTCTAGAGGATGACATCGACAAGTACGTCGAAGAGAGCCAGGACCGAATGAAGTTCAGTGAGCGGAATCGGAAAAGCGAGCGGGAAATTGGTCAGGTACAGCTTTATCTCGTCGAGCATTTGCTCACCCACGAGCTGCAAATGATGACGCAAGCCCGAGCATCGACACCGGCAGAAGGACAAGTCATGCTGGGCAAGGAATTAGGTCTCAAGCAATCTCTGGAGGTACTGCGCAAAGTCCGCAGCGACAAGCAGTTCGCGTGAATACAGGAGGATATGGCAAAACCCCCGTTCGCGATGACGGGGGTTATTTTTCTTGCTCTATTTTCGATCGCGCACTTCAAAGATGGCAAACTTCAAGTAGTGCGCTTCATCGGCTCCGCTAATTTGCGGATGGTCTTTCCCTGCTCCACGCCACTCGATCAGGCGCAGAATTTTCTTCGCATCGATTGCGGCTTCCTGAATCGTATCAAGAAACAGCTCCGGCGACATATGATACGAGCAAGAAGCAGTCACCAGGAAGCCTCCCGGACGGACAAGCTTCAAGCCGTTCAGGTTGATGTCCTTGTATCCGCGGATGGCCCCTTTTACGGCACCCCGAGATTTGGCAAAGGCTGGCGGGTCAAGGATGACGACATCCCAGCTGCGTCCCGCTTCCACATTTTCACGCAGGTAATCAAACGCATTGGCTACCACAAAATCTACGCGATGCAAAAAGCCGTTCAAGGTGATGTTTCGCTTTGCTGTTTCAATCGCATGCTCGGAGATATCGAGTGCGGTTACCTTTTTAGCTCCATGCTTGCAAGCATTTAGTGTAAACGAGCCTGTGTGAGTGAAGCATTCCAGAACCTCTGCTCCGTCCCAAAACGGGTTTTTGATGGCTTTTCCCCGCTTGTCTACAGGCACGGTCTTCAGCTCTCCATCCACCTCAACCGACTGCAAGGAGATGCCATGCGACTCCCCCCACCCCTTCATCAAAGGCGCGATCGATGCGCGGTTTTCACGCTGATCGTAGAAAAACCCTGTCTTCTGGCCCTCGACGATATCTACGTAGTACTTGAGCCCATTTTCTTCGATCAGTACTTCCCGCGGGCATTCTCCGTACAGAACCCCTTTTCCTTGCTCCAGACCTTCCAGCTTGCGCACGGGCACGTCATTGCGCAAATAAATACCTTCCGGGGCAAAGACTTCTACCAGCGCATCACGGATCCATTCGATTCGCTGCTCCATCCCAAGAGACAGTACTTGCACGACCAGCACATCGTTATAACGATCGACAATCAAGCCCGGCAAAAAGTCGGCTTCGCCATAGATAACCCTGCAGGCACGCGGGTTGTCCACAAAGCGCGTGCGAAACTCTGCCGCTTGTCTAATTTTACGCAGGAAAAAATCGTAGTCGATCGCTTCATTTGGATCAAAGCTCAAGATGCGGACGATCATTTGAGATGCTGGATTGATGTAGCCTTTTGCAAGGAAATGACCTTTGTGATTGGTCACTTCCACAATTTCTCCTGGCACGACATCGCCCTGGATCTCCAAAACCTCCGATTGATAAATCCATGGGTGACCGGTTTCCAGCCGTTTTTTTCGATGCTGATTTAAAAGTACTTTTGCCACTGTTCTAGGGCCTCCTTGTCATGCTCGTCTCCGTACAGGCATAGCGTAGTAATATCTTGCAGAAATCTCCTTAAGGAACAAAAGGATCTGCGCATGTATGTCTAGGGAAGGAGGATTTTGCTTTGTGATCGTGTCCATCCTCGCCCCGTTCACTTTTGGGCTCAGTTTTTTTCTGTTCGGTATGTATGCCATGAGGACCGGGTTTCAAAATCTTGCAGGCAAAAAAATGGAGCAATGGATGGGACGCTTTACACGTACGCCTATCCACAGCTTTTGGATGGGGCTTTTATCCACGTTTGTCTTGCAAAGCTCCAGTGCAGTCACCGTGCTGACCATCGGCTTGACCAATGCAGGGATTATCCGCTTTAGACAAACCGTCGGCATCATCCTCGGCACCAATCTGGGTACGACTGTTACCACAGAGCTGATCGCACTCAAGCTGGAGTCGTTCGCCATACCCATGCTGCTCATTGGAGTCGCCCTCTGGCTCATGCCTCGGCGCAACATCCGCTGCACGGGACTTGTCGTCGCAGGGTTTGGGCTGATTTTTCTCGGGATCGATACCTTGAAGCTCATGGCTGCCCCTCTGGAGCAATCGGAAACCTTTCGCTCCCTGTTTCTGGAGAGCAGCCATTCAATTGGGGTAGGTCTATTGACCGGGATCATTTTTACCGGGTTGATCCACAGCGGCTCGGCTACAACGGTCATCACGATGGGGCTGCTCAGCCACAACATCTTGTCGATGGAGACAGCCATCGCGATCGTGCTTGGCGCCAACATTGGCACCTGCTTTACCGCCATTATCGCCAGCATTGGAACCAATACAGCCTCGAAGCAAGTAGCGTGGTGCCATACCTTGTTCAACGTCGCCGGTGCTCTTGCCTTTCTGCCTATTCTTCCTCAGCTTTCCCTGGTCAGCGCCTTTTTAACGTCCAACCCTTCTATGCAAATCGCCCATTCTCAAACCATTTTCAATCTGGTTTGCTCGCTCGTCGCGCTGCCTTTTACCAGCCAGATCGCCAGCTTTATTCAGTGGCTGATTCCGGACAAGCGAATCCCGATCAAACGCTCCTGATCCAGCAGCGTTTCAAAAGGAGAATGGGATCAAATAGATCGAGGTGATGACTCCCGCTACAATCATCGCCACACTGGACGCCGCGGTTTGAACGGGAGAGATCCGATTCAGACTGGCCGTTCCAATGGCGTGGGCACTCGTTCCTACTGCGATTCCAATCGCCCAGTCATCCCGGATGCCTCCCCATTTGAGGACAGGTCGGGCAACGAGAACGCCAATCATCCCGGTCAGTGCCGTGAAGAAGGCAGCCAATGCAGGTACGCCGCCAACTGAGCGTGCCAGCTCCAAAGCGATCGGCGTAGTCACTGACTTGCTCAGCATACTTTTCAAAAGGACATCATCGGAGCCTAGGCACCAGTGTATAACGTACACGGTGAGTATCGCAACTGCACAGCCGATGGCCACACCCAACAAGACACCTTTCCAGATATGGGCGAACTCTCTGATTTGTTTGGCTAACGGTACAGCGAGTGCCACCGTAGCCGGGCCGAGCCAAAAGGAGATCCATTGACCTCCTGCCGAGAATGCCTCCCAGTCGCCGCTCACAAGCCACCACAAAAGCCAAACGAGCACGACCGCTACAATAAGGGGCTGTAAGCGCGGGAAGCGAGCACTGATCGAGGCAGCTCCTCTGTAGCCGACGAGCGTCACCACAATGGCAGATAGCTGACTAAGCATCCAGAGCCCTCCCTTCGTGCTGAACGGAAGGCTCTTCTTTGTGCTTGTGTCTGCTCAAGTACCATTGGACGACGCGACCAGTGACCAGCATAACGATCACTGGTCCTAGTACCAAAGACAGTAGGATCGTCCACGGATCTTTTGCGATTCCGCTCATATAAGACGCAACTCCCACAATAATAGGCACAAAGAACAACATCATGTGCCGTACTAAAAAGACACTCGCTCGCTCCACCCAGTCCATTCGAATCCAGCCCATGCATAAACACAAGGTCAACAGAAGCATGCCAATCAGATTTCCTGGCATCGGTATGTGCAGCCATTTGCTCGCCAAGGTCCCTACTCCGTAAAAGGCAAGCAAGATCAAAATTCCAGAAACGAGCTTCATCCCTGCTAACCCCTCTCCCCCAATTTTCACCTATAGGTGCTTCTCTTTTTCTAAGTTTGACGATGAAGAAAAAGCCCGGCCTTTCCTTGGCCAGGCTTTACTCTGCTCCTAGTATCCGTTTCCTGTCGTTTTTGCGCCTGTCACGATCGCTACGCCAGAGCTGGTGCCGATCCGGCTCGCTCCTGCTGCGATCATCGCTTGTGCCGCTTCTCCGTCGCGGACGCCGCCAGAAGCCTTTACCCCAATGTCAGGTCCTACTGTCTTACGCATCAAGGCGATGTCTTCCACCGTTGCCCCACCTGGTCCAAAGCCAGTGGAAGTTTTGACGTAGTCTGCTCCTGCTTCCACAGAAAGCTTGCAAGCCGTTTCCTTTTCGGCATCCGTCAATTGGCCCGTTTCCAGAATAACCTTGAGCAGAACGGAACCCGCTGCTTGTTTCACAGCCGCAATATCTTGCTTCACTGCATCCAGATCTCCGGATTTCAGCGCGCCTACATTCAGAACCATATCTACCTCAGTTGCGCCATTGGCGATTGCATCGCGCGTTTCCGCCGCTTTGATCTCTGTTGTATTTACACCCAGAGGGAAACCGATTACCGTGCAGACTTTTACGTCTGTACCTGCCAGCAGTTCTGCACAACGCTTTACCCAGTAAGGATTGACGCAAACGGAAGCAAAGTCGTGTTCCTTTGCTTCTGCACACAGTTTGTCGATCATCGCTGCGGTGGCTTCCGGTTTTAACAAGGTATGGTCGATATATTTATTGATATTCATAGGCTACACCTCTATCCCTAATTGTTCAAAAGCCAGGAGGAACACTTTGTCGTTGTTTCGATAGCCGCGAGCCTGCTGGAGCGCCCACGCCTCTGCAGCCGGATGCCAATGAACGTCATTGATCTCTTCCAGCTGCACCGTGATCTCTGTATTGTAAGCTTCAACCAAATAGTAGTGGACTTCTTTGTCGACGGCTTCTCCCGTCACCGGATGGTGGTATACATACGTAATCATATCCAGCCTTCCACCAAGACGCCCTGCTACACCGGTCTCTTCCAGCACTTCACGCAAAGCGGTTTCTTCGATGGTCTCCCCGATTTCCTGCTTCCCTTTTGCCAGCGTTACCTTCCCATAGCGATCCTCAATCAAGAGAAGCATGTATTCTCCGTCTTGCTCGCGGTAAACAACGCCTCCTGCCGAGATCTCTTTCATATGGCTCGCTCCTTCAAGAGGGGCAGATGTTCGTTTTCCAAGACGCGCACGAGTGTCCCTTTGCAATATTCAGAGCCTGGTTCGTCCAGACGGACTTTGCAAATTTTGCCGATCATGCTCTCGTCACCGGGGAACACGACGTTCAGATAGTTGTCGGAGTACCCCATCAAAAGCCCGCTCTCTGGAGCTTCTTTGTAAGGGCGCTCTGGAATGACTTCCAGAACATCGCCAACGAATTTCGAAGAGTATTCCATAGTCAGCTGTTGATTCAGCTCGAGCAGCTTCGTCACGCGCTCGTGCTTCACTTCTTCCGGAATCTGATCCGTCATGCGGGCAGCAGGTGTACCTGTGCGCATCGAGTACGGGAACACGTGCAGCTCGGCGAACCCGATTTTTTTGATGAATTCATAGCCGTTCATGAACTGCTCTTCCGTTTCGCCCGGGAAGCCTACGATGACGTCTGTCGTGATCGCTGCGCCTGGCAGAGCTTCACGCACTTTCACCATTCTTTCGTAAAACTCAGCTGTCGTGTACTTGCGGCGCATGCGCTTCAGTACCTCATCATCCCCTGCTTGCAGCGGTACATGCAGATGGCGGACGACACGGTCTGAATTGTTGATGACTTCGATCACTTCATCCGTGATTTGGCTAGCTTCGATCGAGCTGATCCGAATGCGCTTCAGCCCTTCGACTTGGTGCAGGTCAACCAGCAGCTTCGCCAGGTTGTAATCTTCCAAATCCTCGCCGTAACCGCCGGTATGAATACCCGTCAGCACGATTTCCAGATACCCTGCATCCACCAGCTTTTGAGCTTGTTCAACCACGCTCTCCGGTTTGCGGGAGCGCATCAAGCCACGCGCCCATGGAATAATGCAGAAGGTGCAGAAGTTGTTGCAGCCCTCCTGAATTTTCAAGGATGCGCGCGTGCGGTCTGTGAAGTTCGGTACATCCAGCTCCTCAAATTCACGAGCCTTCATGATGTTTCCAACTGCATTAATCGGCTGGCGCTCCACTTTGATCTGGTTCACATACTCAATCAGCTTCTCGCGTCCTTGCGTCCCTACGACGATATCCACCCCAGGAATTTGCGCAATTTCGCTCGGAGAGGTTTGTGCATAGCAACCCGTAACGGCGACGATTGCTTCCGGATTGCGGCGAATCGCCCGGCGAATGACCTGACGGCTCTTTTTATCACCTGTATTGGTAACCGTACATGTATTGATGACATACACATCCGCGTCGTCCTGTTCGAAGTCGACGCGTTCATAGCCCTCTGTTTTGAATAGCTGCCAGATAGCCTCTGTTTCATAGCTGTTCACTTTGCAGCCCAATGTATGAAAAGCAACGGTAGACATTGCGATTCCTCCTTTCTTCCTTGTCAAACTTAGCGTGATGATGGAGTCATCCGTTCAAACTGATAAGAAGCACAGGCCAGCACATACTGACTCGCTGTTTCCGTTCGCAAAATGCGTGGACCGAGTGAGACAGAAAGAAAGCCCTTAGCTTCGGCTTGAGCGACTTCATCGGGGGTGAAGCCCCCTTCAGGTCCAATCAAGACGAGCAAAGACTCATCTGCAGTCATCTCGGTCAGCACCTGATGCATCGTCGTACCGCCTTCTTTTTCATAGGCAATCGCACAACGAGTATACTGCTCGCCAGCTTTGAGCGCCTCCCGAAACGATACGGGTGCCAAAAGCTCGGGAAGCACATCGCGATGAGACTGCTCCGCCGCTTCCTTCACAATCTTTCGCCAGCGCTCCAGCTTCTTCGCCTCTTTTTTGGCATCGAGCTTGACGATGGTGCGCTCTGAGGAAAACGGGAAAAAGGAGTACGCCCCCAGTTCCGTCCCTTTTTGCAGGATCCACTCCATCTTTTCGCCTTTGGGCAGCCCTTGGCCAATCGTTACGCGAATCGGCAATTCACGCTGCTCGTTCAATAACTCCACTATAGTTGCTCTGACCTCTTTTGCAGACAGCGAGACAAGCTTGGCCACCGCAGATCTGCCCGCTCCGTCAGAGACGAATATTTTTTCGCCTTCTTTTGACCGCATCACGTTTACGATATGGTGGACGTCGTCTCCGACAATCGTTACCTCATCTTCGTGAAAGTGATCGGGCAGGGCAAAATATCGTTGCATCTCGCCAACCTCACTATTCTATCTTTTTTTTGACACAATTGCTACCCAGTCGTCGATCATAATGGTTTCCACAACCACCAGTCCGGAATCAGCCAAAGCCTTCTTCACGTCTGCTTCGCGAGCCTGGATAATCCCTGATGCAATGAAAACGCCCTCTGGCTTCAGAACGCGATATACGTCGTCGGTGAAGCGTACGATGACCTCCGCCAAAATATTGGCAACGACCACATCCACTGGCTCTTCTATGCCGTCTAGCAAATTGTTTTGGCGGACAGTAATTTTTTCATGTACGCCGTTCAGCTCTGTATTCGCCTGTGCCGAGCGAACCGCTACCTCATCCAGGTCCATCGCCAGTACATGCTCGGCACCAAGCTTGATGGCAGCAATGCTCAAAATCGCAGTGCCTGTCCCAACATCATAGAGACGGTCTCCTTCATCTACGTACTTCTCTACCGCACGCAAACACAGAATGGTCGTCGGATGTGTGCCTGTTCCAAAGGCCATCCCCGGATCCATCTCAATGATAATCTCTTTGTCATGTCTAGGCTCGTACTCTTCCCATACAGGCTTGATCGTCATCCGATCGGTTACATGCACAGGCTTGTAATACTTTTTCCAGGCGTGGGCCCACTCGTCTTCGTGCACATCGTTTACAGCGATGTTCGCCTTACCGATGTCCAAACCGTACTCGGTCAACTGTGCGAGCTGCTCCTTCAATTCTTCCACAACATCAAACAGCTCACTACTATCAACCGGCAAGTATGCTTTGACGAATACGCCCTCGGCCGGAAAATCATCCGGGGAAAGCTGGTAGATTTCACCAAACGGCGTATCCCACTCACGATATAGTACTTCAGGGTCTTCAATTACGACACCATTTGCACCCATCTCGTACAGAATACTCGAAACCGCCTCTGTAGCTTCTGCTGTTGTATGGATACTGATTTCTGACCATTTCACGAATCTACCACTCCCCACGTATGCTCCCTAATAATGCTGTGTAAAAGCGGACAACCGCGGCAGTTACTCGCCGCGGAATGCCCGTTTCATTTTTTCAAAAAAGCCTTCGTCTTCGCCGCCATGCTGTCCTGGCTTTTCACCCGACAGCTCAGCCAGCTCCCGCAAGAGCTCTTTTTGCTTGTCGCTCAGCTTGGTTGGAGTAATCACGCGCACTTTGACGTGCTGATCTCCACGACCGTTGCCTCGCAAATGCGGAACACCTTTCCCCCGCAGGCGGAAAAATGTCTCGGTTTGTGTACCTGATGGAATCTTCAGCTTCACGCGGCCATCTACAGTCGGCACCTCAATCTCGTCACCCAAAGCAGCTTGGGCGTAAGTGAGTGGAACCTCACAGTAGATATCATTTCCTTCCCGCTCGAAAAACTCATGGCTCTTCACGCGCAAGACAACGTACAGATCTCCTGGAGGGCCGCCGTTCATACCCGGTTCGCCTTCGCCCGTCACGCGCAGCTGCGCACCGTCATCCACACCCGCTGGGATGTTGAGATGAATTTTGCGACGTACCTTCACGCGGCCGCTTCCACGGCAGGACGAGCATTTTTCTTTGAAGACTTTCCCTTTTCCTTCGCAAGTTGCACAAGTGCGGCGGTTGGCAATCCGGCCAAATGGTGTGTTCGTGACCACTTCCTGCTGCCCCGTACCGCTACATGTTTTACACGTCTCGACTCCGGTACCTGGCTTGGCACCTGAACCATGGCATGTATCACACTCTGCTTCCTTGGGAATTTCCACGTCTGTTTCTTTCCCAAAGATCGCATCCAAAAAATCGATGCTCAGACCAAATTGAAGGTCGGAGCCTTTGCGAGGTGCATTCGGATTTGCCCGTCTGCCTCCACCGCCGAAAAACATATCAAAGATGTCACCAAAGCCGCCCATGCCGGAACCGTCAAATCCACCGCCGCCAAAGCCCTGATTTGGATCCTGATGCCCAAAGCGGTCGTACTGCGCACGCTTTTGCGGCTCAGACAAGACATCATACGCTTCTTTTACTTCTTTAAACTTCTCTTCCGCATCCGCGGCTTTATTTACATCCGGGTGATACTGGCGCGCCAGTTTGCGGTACGCTTTTTTGATTTCATCTGCGTCCGCGCCCTTGCCGACTCCCAGCACCTCATAGTAATCGCGTTTCATCTCCTAAAATCACTCCCATGACAGTCAACTGTTATCATAGCATGTGACAGACTTGAAAAAAAGTCAAAGTCAGCATTCCGTGACTTTGACTTTCATGGGTCACATCGCGGGGAGGCAAGGGGGGAAAATCCCCCCTGCCAAGCTCCAACGTGATTACTTTTTATCGTCTACCACTTCGTAGTCTGCATCAACCACGTTATCTTTCTTTGGCTCTGCGCTACCTTCTGCTCCGCCTTGTGCAGCTTGTGCAGCCTGAGCCGCTTGCTCATACAGCTTCACAGAGATTTGTTGAACGATCTCGGACAGTTCGTCTTTCGCTGCCTTGATCTCGTCGATGTTGGTACCTTCGAGCGCTTTTTTCACTTTGTCTTTCGCAGCATTTGCACGGTCGATTTCCGCTTGGTCCACTTTACCTTCAACCTCTTTTAGGGTCTTCTCGGTTGTAAACACGAGCTGGTCAGCTTCGTTGCGGACTTCTACTTGCTCTTTGCGCTGTTTGTCAGCTTCTGCGTTCAGTTCCGCTTCTTTTACCATGCGGTCGATCTCTTCATCGGACAGACCGGAGCTCGCCGTAATCGTGATGCGCTGCTCTTTACCGGTACCCAGATCTTTCGCACGAACGTTTACGATACCGTTCGCATCGATGTCGAAGGATACTTCGATTTGTGGCACGCCGCGTGGTGCTGGCGGGATGTCGTTCAGGTTGAAGCGACCCAGAGTTTTGTTGTCTGCAGCCATTTGACGCTCCCCTTGCAGTACGTGAATTTCCACGCCTGGCTGGTTGTCAGCTGCAGTAGAGAACACTTGGGATTTGCTTGTTGGGATGGTTGTATTGCGATCGATCAGCTTGGTAAATACGCCACCCAAGGTTTCGATACCCAGAGACAATGGCGTTACGTCGAGCAGTACAACGTCTTTCACATCGCCAGTGAGTACGCCCGCTTGAACAGCAGCACCCAGTGCTACTACTTCATCAGGGTTTACACCTTTGTGTGGCTCTTTGCCTGTGAATTTTTTGATCGCTTCTTGTACAGCCGGGATCCGTGTAGAACCACCGACGAGGATTACTTTGTCGATTTCGTTCGGAGTCAGTCCTGCATCGTTCAGCGCTTGACGAGTTGGACCCATCGTACGCTCTACGAGGCTTGCGGACAGCTCTTCGAATTTTGCACGTGTCAGGTTCATCTCCAAGTGTTTTGGACCAGTCGCATCTGCTGTGATAAATGGCAGCGAGATGGTAGTAGTCAATACGCCAGAGAGGTCTTTTTTCGCTTTCTCAGCAGCATCTTTCAAACGCTGTTGAGCCATGCGGTCTTTGGACAGGTCGATGCCGTGTTCTTTTTTGAACTCGCTCACCAGGTGATCGATTACGACTTGGTCGAAGTCATCCCCACCCAGTTTGTTGTCACCGGAGGTCGCTTTTACTTCAAAGAAGCCTTCGGACAGCTCAAGGATCGATACGTCAAATGTACCGCCGCCCAAGTCAAATACGAGCACCGTTTGATCTTCGGACTTTTCCATACCGTATGCAAGTGCTGCAGCCGTTGGTTCGTTTACGATACGCAGAACTTCCAGACCTGCGATTTTACCAGCGTCTTTTGTTGCTTGACGTTGGCTGTCATTGAAGTAAGCAGGAACCGTAATAACTGCCTGCGTCACAGATTCACCCAGATACGCTTCTGCGTCAGATTTCAGCTTTTGCAGGATCATCGCAGAGATCTGTTGAGGGGTGTACTCATTGCCTTCGAGGGTTTCTTTATGAGCAGTACCCATGTGGCGCTTGATGGAAATTACGGTGTTGTCAGGGTTGGTAATCGCTTGACGTTTCGCTGCTTCCCCTACGATTTTCTCGCCATTTTTGAACGCAACAACAGATGGAGTGGTGCGGTTGCCTTCTGGGTTTGGGATAACGACTGGCTCTCCGCCTTCCATTACTGCTACACAAGAGTTGGTGGTTCCAAGGTCAATACCAATTACGCGACTCATACTATATGTCCTCCTAACGCTTCACTGTCTATTTAATAAGAAATGGATCTTACTCGTTTACTTTGACCATCGCCGGACGAACGACGCGATCTTTGAACATGTATCCTTTTTGCAGCTCTTCTACAACCACACCGGAATCAAACTCTGGATCCTGGGTTTGCATGACAGCCTGATGCACATGCGGATCAAAAGGCTGACCTTTTGCGGCAATCGCAGCCAGGCCTTCTTTTTCAAAGACTTGCACCATTTGGCGATGTACCATGTCGACACCCGTCAGCAAGGATTCCAGTGTCATCGAGTCCTTGTCAGCTGCCAGGGCACGCTCGAAGTTATCCAGAATAGGCAGCAGCTCTTCCACGATTTTTTGGGAAGCATACTTAGCCAAGTCTTCCTGCTCCTTGCGAACACGTCTTCTGAGGTTATCCATGTCAGCCATAGCACGAAGCATCCGGTTTTGATGCTCTTCTGCTTGAGCCTTCCAATGGGCAGCTTCCTGTTCCCAGTTCACTTCTGCCGATTCCTGTTGATCTGCAGCTTCTGCTTGTTCTTCAGCAATCGGGTCTTGCGTCATTTTTTCTTCGCTCAACGTCGATACCTCCTGCGGCCAAGCTCCGGCTAGTAGAGCAGGAGCCTTTCCATCCATTTATTTCTCAAACTGCGAAGTCAGCATGCGCGATAAGCCTTCTGCCAAATAGTTCAGGACAGTAATGACTCTGCCGTATTCCATTCGCGTCGGGCCAAGTATCCCTACCATCCCTACAGGCTTGCCGCCCAAAGAATAGGAGGTAGTAATGATACTGCATTGCTTGATCGCGTCTAGCTGGTTTTCCTGGCCGATGCGTACCGTGAGTCCATCTGCCGGCATTCCGAACAGGTGAAGGAGCTGATCATTGCGCTCTAAGAGCTCCAAAATGTCCTTGACCTTGTCTACATCACGGAATTCCGGCTGGTTCATGATCTTGGTCGCACCGCGTAAGTATACTCGATCCTCTTCAGGCTGAATCAGCGATTGGTCGAGGAGATTCAGCATTTCTTCATACTGCTCCGCATGGCGGCGCATCTCTCCCGAAATCTCTTGATACAAGCGTTGACGCAGCTGCCATAGCGGAACATCGGAAAGCTTGCTGTTCAGCAGATTGACGAGGCGCTCGATCTCGGTCGCCCCAATTCCCTCTGGCAATTCAATCAGCTTGTTTTCCACACGACCGGTATGGGTGACCACGATGGCCACAGCCTCTTTGTCATTGAGAGAAACGATTTGTATATGTTTTAACCGATGCTCAAAAATCTCGGGTCCGAGAACGACGGCTGTATAGTTCGTCAACTGGGAGAGAATTTGAGCGGTGTACTCTACTACTTGTTCAGCATGTAGAATACGCTCGGCAAACAACTGTTTCAGTTTACCCAATTCACCCTCATCCAAAAGATGGGGCTGGATCAGGTTATCGACGTAAAAACGGTAGCCCTTTGTAGAAGGTACGCGTCCTGCCGATGTATGTGGCTGTTCGAGATACCCCAGCTCCTCCAAATCGGACATCTCATTGCGGATCGTAGCCGAAGAAAATCCGATGTCCTCCCGTTTGGAAATCGTGCGGGAGCCAACAGGTTCGGCTGAATGAATGTAATTATCGACGATCGCATTCAGAATCAATTGTTGACGGTCAGATAACATAAATGTCTCTCGCCTCCCTGTTGTTAGCACTCATCTCGATCGAGTGCTAATTCTACTTACTAAGGTATCAATAGTAGAAGGATTTGTCAACGGACTTCGTGTGTTCCCGTGCGAAAATCGCATATCCATTCGCCTGCAGGTATGGGCTTATCGCAAAAAACGAGCAAAGACTTCGTTGCCGAGCGGCAGTCCTTTTTTTGTCAGACGCAGATGCCCATGTTCCTCTTCCAGCATGCCTTTGGCAATCTCTTCTTCTATTATGTTCCCAAAGACTTCCCGAACAGATACGCCAAACCGCTCTGAGAATCGCTCAAGACCGACGCCTTCTCGCAAACGAAGACCTAGGATCATCTGCTCCTCCATCGCGTCCTCGCGAGGAACCGGGAATTGCTCGACACGCGGCAAGCCACTCTTGCTCATTTGCATGTAGACCGCGAGCGGTCCGGCATTTACATGTCTTTCCCCGTTCACATAGCCGTGGGCACCCGCTCCCAAACCATAGTATTCGTCATTGAGCCAATAGGTTTTATTATGTTTGCTTTCAAAGCCTTTTTTGGCAAAATTGCTGATTTCGTACTGCTCGTAGCCGTGCTTCTCCATTTCCTCGATCAAAAGCATGTACATGGCAAGCTCCGTATCTTCCGAAGGCAGCGGCAGCTGATCCTTTTGGTACAAGGTATGGAAGAGGGTATTCTCCTCTACCTTTAAGCTGTAGGCCGAAAAATGCGTAGTTCCGAGCGCAAATGCCTGGCGCAGCGTATCCCGAAAAATGTCCATCGTCTGATCAGGCAAGCCGAACATCAAGTCAATCGTGACGTTATCGAAGCCGACCTTTCGTGCATTTTCAATACTGCGATACACATCATTCGTGTCATGGATCCGGCCGAGCCGCTTGAGCAGGGCATTGTCAAACGATTGCACACCAAAGCTCAGGCGATTCACTCCGAGCTCTCGCATAATCGCCAGCTTTTCTACATCTGTCGTCCCTGGATTGGCTTCCATCGTAAACTCGATATCATCCGCCCAATACTTACCGAGGTTATCGCGAACGCTCTCCAAAAACTGACGCATCTGGGCGTGATCGAGGAAAGTCGGTGTCCCTCCGCCTACGAAGATCGTTTTGACCCGCTCAGGCGGTTTGCTGGCAAAGGTCAGCTCCATCTCCTTTTTCAAGGCATCGAGATAGTCCCAGACCAGCTGGGGATTGTTCGTCACAAACGAGTTGAAATCACAATAAAAGCATTTATTGGTACAAAAGGGAATGTGGATGTAAACCGATTGCGGCAGCATGTCCCTTCCCCTCCTTTTTTCCTGAATACAAGAATGGAAAAGACCTGACACCAAGGTCAGGCCTACTTCTTATCATCCATGCGCAGAACGGCCATGAAAGCCTCTTGTGGCACCTCGACGGAACCGACCGATTTCATGCGCTTCTTTCCTTCTTTTTGTTTCTCGAGGAGCTTGCGTTTCCGCGAGATGTCCCCGCCGTAGCACTTCGCCAATACGTTTTTACGCAGGGCGCTGATCGTTTCGCGTGCTACTACTTTTTGACCGATTGTCGCCTGGATCGGCACCTCGAATTGCTGGCGAGGAATCAGTTCCTTCAGCTTTTCGCAGATGACTTTTCCACGCGCGTACGCCGTATCCTTGTGCACGATAAACGACAGGGCATCCACCATTTCGCTGTTCAACAGAATGTCCATTTTCACCAGCTTGGATGGTTTGTAGCCTGCCAGCTCGTAGTCGAACGAAGCGTAACCGCGAGTACTAGACTTCAGCAGATCGAAAAAGTCGTATACGATCTCAGACAGAGGCATATCGTATTTGAGCTGCACACGATTTTCCCCCATGTACTGCATGTCGAGAAAATCGCCGCGCTTGCCTTGGCACAGCTGCATCACGTCACCTACATATTCTTTCGGCACCATGACGGTGGAGAGAACATACGGCTCTTCGATGGTCTCGATCTTTTGCGCTTCCGGCATTTTCGACGGGTTGTCAATCTCGAATACTTCCCCGTTCGTTTTGGTAATGCGGTAAATCACGCTCGGTGCGGTTGTGATCAGATTGATATTGAATTCGCGCTCAATGCGCTCCTGAATGATTTCCATGTGCAGAAGTCCGAGGAATCCACAGCGGAAACCAAAACCAAGCGCTTGAGACGTCTCTGGCTCGAATTGCAGGGACGCATCGTTCAGCTGCAATTTTTCCAAGGCTTCCCGAAGGTCGTTGTACTCATTCGTCTCAATCGGGTACAGACCACAGAATACCATCGGGTTGATCTTGCGGTAACCAGGCAAAGGCTCAGCAGCAGGACGGCTCGCATCTGTGATGGTATCCCCCACGCGCGTATCTCCCACGGTTTTAATGGAAGCAGCCACGTAGCCTACATCCCCAACGGTCAGCTCTTCTACCTGCGTCTGGCGAGGTGTCGACGTACCGATCTCGGTTACCTCGAACGACTTGCCAGTTGCCATCATCTTGATCTTCATGCCTTTTTTCAGTGTACCGTTAAGCACACGGATCGAGGCAATAACACCACGATAAGCATCGAAGTAAGAGTCAAAAATCAGGGCTTGCAACGGAGCGTCTGGATCTCCCTCTGGCGCCGGCACTTTTTGCACCACAGCTTCGAGCACTTCCTTGATCCCGATGCCCGCTTTCGCCGAAGTCAGAACGGCATCACTCGCATCCAAACCAATGACGTCCTCGACCTCTTGCTTCACGCGTTCAGGCTCTGCGCTTGGCAAATCGATCTTGTTAATAACCGGGATGATCTCCAGATTGCTGTCCAACGCCAAATAGACGTTTGCGAGAGTCTGTGCTTCGATCCCTTGCGCGGCATCGACGACCAGAATCGCCCCTTCACAAGCAGCCAGGCTGCGAGAAACCTCGTACGTAAAGTCTACGTGTCCAGGGGTGTCGATCAGGTGGAGAATATATTCCTCTCCGTCTTCCGCTTTATAGTTCAAACGCACGGCATTCAGCTTGATTGTAATCCCGCGCTCTTTTTCCAGCTCCATTGTGTCCAGAAACTGGGCTTCCATCTCACGCGCTGACAAAGCACCGGTCAATTCCAAGATCCGGTCAGCCAGCGTAGACTTTCCATGGTCAATGTGGGCGATGATGGAAAAATTTCGAATCCTCTTTTGTCTTTCACGGCGATCCATGTGTTGTTCGTTCCCTCCCACGCGAATCCATTCACTCGCTGACGGATTGCGGTCGCAAAAAATACACTAACGTTTATTATATCAAACGCATGACTTCCCGTGCAACCAAAGAGAAACAGGCACTCGCCGCTTTTTCGCGCAACGGATCACCTCGCTTAGGTTTTCTTTAGAAAACTCGGCCGCGCCAAGCCTTTTGGCGCAGTCTTAGTTGCACTGATATGAAC
>NZ_RHHU01000027.1:0-37121 GCF_003710965.1 Brevibacillus nitrificans
GGTGTCCGAGATGACGCCTGAGGAAAAGGCAGCAGCCAAAAAAGCGGCGGCAGCCGAGGCGCTGGCAAAGGCCCAAGCAGCAAAGGCAGCAAAGGATGCAGCCCAAGGCGGAGACACCGGTGAAGCAGGAGCAGATGCTGATGCCAAGGCGAAAGCAGCGGCGGCAGCTAAAGCAAAAGCGGCAGCAGCGGCTGCTGCGAAGGCAAAGGCAGCCAGGGAAGCAGGCGGGGATTCTGCAGACGCAGGTGGAGAGGATGCCAAGGCGAAGGCAGCGGCAGCCGCCAAAGCGAAAGCCGCCGCAGCAGCTGCAGCGAAAGCCAAAGGGGCGACTGGCGCAGAGGATTCTGGAGCCGATGCAGCACCAAAAGCTCCTTCCAAAAACCAGCCTTACCTGGACAAATACATTTCCCGATTGACAGAGGCGTTTGGCGCAGAAGTGTTGGAAGCCTCTTATATAAACGAACTAGCAAAAGAAGTGCCGACCCTCGTCATTACAAACGAGCGCTGGCATGAAGTGGCTCCCTTTTTAAAAGAAGACGAGCAGCTGGGCTTCGACTATTTGTCCGATTTGCACGGTGTCGATTACGAGGACCGGATGGAGGTTTACTACCATCTGTATTCCTACAAAAATCGGCAAAGTGTGGCAGTGAAGGTCAAAACGAGCAGAGAGCAATCCTCCGTTCCATCTGTCATGAATGTTTGGCAGGGAGCAAATTGGAACGAGCGTGAGACTTTTGACCTTTTAGGTATTCATTTCCCGGGACATAGGGATTTGCGTCGAATTTTGCTGCCGGACGACTGGGTAGGCTACCCGTTGCGAAAAGACTATGTGCAATACGACGAGGAGGTTTAACGAATGAACCAGAACATCCTCACAACGCAAGTAGAAACCTCGCCGGATACAGGCATTCGCACGGAAGAGATGCTGTTGAACGTAGGACCACAGCATCCCAGTACGCACGGCGTTTTCCGTCTCGTCGTCAAAATCGATGGGGAAACGATTCGGGAAGCGATTCCTGTGATGGGATATCTGCATCGCGGCACAGAGAAATTGGCGGAGAATCTCAACTACACGCAGATCATTCCCTATACGGACCGGATGGATTACGTATCAGCGATGACCAACAACTACGTTCTCTGTCATGCAGTCGAAACGATGATGGGATTGGAGATTCCTGAGCGAGCTCAATTTCTGCGATTGATTGCGATGGAGCTGAATCGAGTCGCCAGCCATTTGGTCTGGTGGGGAACGTATTTGCTTGATATTGGGGCAATGGGACCTTTCCTGTATGCATTCCGTGATCGGGAAATGATTCTCGACCTGTTTAACGAGCTTTGCGGTGCGCGCATGACCTTCAACTACATGCGAGTGGGCGGAGTGAAATGGGATGCACCTCCAGGCTGGATCGAGAAGGCAAAGGATTTCGTGCAATACATGAAAAAAGAACTCCCGAGCTATCATCAGCTCGTGACGGGAAATGAAATCTTTATCAGCCGGATTAAAGGCATCGGGAAGTTCGATTCCAAGACTGCCCTGGACTATTCGCTTTCCGGTGTCATGCTTCGTTCAACCGGTATCAAGTGGGACATCCGCAAAGACGAACCGTATTGCATCTACGACCGCTTTGAGTTCGACGTTCCGACGGCGACAGAGGGAGATTGCATGGCGCGTTACCACCTGCGTATGGCCGAGATCGAACAATCTCTTCGCATTCTTGAGCAGGCGCTCGATCAATTCCCTGCTGAGGGAGAGATCATCGGAAAAGTGCCGCGTGTCATTCGGCCGCCAGCAGGGGAAACGTACGTGCGAATCGAATCTCCACGTGGAGAAATCGGCTGTTACATCGCAAGTCAGGGCAAGGATAAGCCGTGGAGGCTGAAGTTCAGACGCCCTTCATTCACCAATCTGCAAATCTTGCCCAAACTGCTGGAGGGTGAAAACCTCGCCAACATGATCGCCATCCTGGGCAGCATCGACATCGTGCTCGGGGAGGTTGACTGTTAATGAGTACACTCTTGCAGCAAGCACCCTCATTGGGAAACACCATTTGGTTTATCGTAGCAGCAGTAGTCTTGCTTGCGGTCCTGCTGGGGTTTGTGACCTACGCCATTTACTTTGAGCGAAAAGTCATTGGGTGGATGCAGCTTCGGATTGGTCCAAACAGGGTAGGTCCTCTGGGACTATTGCAAACGGTAGCCGACGTTACCAAGCTTTTGCTGAAAGAAGATACACGCCCTTTGCACGCAGACAAAGCGCTGTTTACGCTAGCTCCCATTCTGGCATACGCGCCTGCATTTGCTGTATTGGCGGTGATGCCATTTACGGAGAGTATTCAGTTTGCTGACCTAGGGATTGGGCTTTTGTACTACATCGCTTTGTCCGGGATTACCGTCCTAGGGGTAATTACGGCAGGCTGGGCTTCGAACAACAAGTATTCGCTGATCGGGGGTCTCCGCTCCGCTGCGCAGATGATCAGCTATGAAGTTCCGCTGGTCATGTCCGTGGTAGGTATCGTCCTCATGACAGGCAGCATGAATCTCAGTGAAATTGTCGAGGCACAGCGGGATGTCTGGAATATCGTTCCGCAGTTTATCGGATTCGTTGTTTTCATTGTCGCTGCACAAGCAGAGCTGAACCGTACCCCGTTTGACTTGCCCGAAGCAGAGTCCGAGCTCGTCGCAGGTTACCACGTCGAGTATTCCGGCTTCCGCTTTGCGATGTTCATGCTGGCGGAGTACGTGTACATGTTTGGAATGGGGACATTGATTACCGTTCTGTTCTTGGGTGGCTGGCTGCCGATCCATCCCGCACTGAGCTTCATACCGGGTATTATCTGGTTCGTGCTGAAGTTTTCCCTCTATGTATTCTTCCAGTTCTGGTTGCGGGCCACTATGCCACGTATGCGTGTCGACCAGCTGATGTCGTTCGCCTGGAAAGTGCTCTTGCCCGTAGCGTTGTTCAACATCCTGCTCACAGCCGTCGTCATCTCTTATCAGAACGGCATGTTCTAATAAGGGGAGGGGCGCGTAGCTAGATGGATGGAAGGCACGTAGGCTCGCCAAGGATTGTAATGAGCGAGGCGAAGTTCTCAAAACCGAGGGGTGACACACATGCTAGGATTGGCCAAAGGCCTGGGATATACCTTTAAAAAGCTGACTGAGAAAAAAATAACGCATTTCTATCCGGATGTTCCCTTTCCCATGCCGCCTCGTTTTCGCGGCATCCAGCACTTTTCTCCGGAGAAATGCATTGTCTGCAACCAGTGCGCACGTATTTGTCCAACAGAATGCATCCAATTGACAGGCAAGCCCCATCCAGATCCCGATAAAAAAGGAAAGCTGATTGACACCTACGATATCAACTTTGAGCTCTGTATCCTTTGCGATTTGTGTACGGAGGTTTGCCCGACAGAAGCGATTGTGATGACCAACAACTTTGAGCTAGCTGCGTATAGCCGTGATGAGCTGTACAAGAACTTGAAATGGCTGGACGACAACAATACCAACGTCAGGGAGGAGAACTAGTGATGACAGGCGAATTCGTAGCCTTCTTTATTCTTTCTCTGCTGACGATTGGCGGAGCTGTCTTTATGATCAGCTTTACCCGAGTCGTTCACATGGTCATCTCTCTAGGTATTACCTTTATCAGTATTGCGGGCTTGTTCGTTCTCGTCGGAGCAGAGTTCGTGGGAGTCGCGCAGGTACTCGTCTATTCAGGCGCCATTTCCATTCTGATGCTGTTCGGGATCATGCTTACCAAGCATGATGCTTACGACGAGGGAACCGGACGCAAATGGAAAAACAGGTTCATTTTGCTGTTTGTAGCGCTTGTTTTCGCCCTGTTGTTCTGGGGAATCCAAAATACTGCTTGGCCGGCATCTCCGCCGCCTGCTGCATCTGGGGTGAGCAATGCGAAGGAGATTGGTCTGGTAGTCTTCACCGAGTACGTGATTCCGTTTGAGCTGGTATCCGTGCTTCTGCTGGTCGCTTTGATCGGAGCGATCATTATGGCAAAGAAGGAGGGGGATAACGAATGACGGTAAGCATTACCTCCTATCTGCTAGTCGCCTTGATTCTGTTTTGTGTCGGTCTGTATGGAGCCCTGACGAAACGAAATGCAGTCGTCGTTTTGTTGTCGATCGAGCTTATGCTGAATGCGGTGAACATCAATTTGGTCGCATTCTCGAAATACGGGCTGTACCCTTCCGTATCCGGGCAAATTTTCACGTTGTTTAGCATGACAGTCGCAGCTGCAGAGGTAGCGTTGGGATTGGCCATCTTGATTGCCTTCTATCGCAACAAGGCGACAGTGAACGTAGACGAAATGGATGAAATGAAACGATAAGATGGAAACCAGAAAAGGAGGACAAAGATGGATACTCTTCTGCACTACGCTTGGCTCATCCCTCTGTTTCCGCTTCTAGCTTTCATCGTGATCGTTTCGTTTGGTCGCCAGTTGAAAGAAGGAGCTTCACTCGTCGGTATCGTGCTGACGGCAGTTTCGTTCGGGATAGCCGCGCTCATCTTCTGGGAGAGATTTCAGGGGGGAGCGGCAGATTATAAATTCGTTGTTGAGTGGCTTCAGGTAGGGGACATCGTGATCAACATGGGCTATGAGGTCAATCAGCTCAATGCCATGATGCTGGTGATCGTGACATTGGTCAGCCTGTTGGTCCAGATCTACTCCAGAGGCTACATGCACGGAGACGATCGCTTCCCTGTGTTTTATCAGTATCTTGCCCTGTTTACCTTTTCCATGCTGGGTCTGGTGATTTCACCTAATCTCTTGCAGGTATACATTTTCTGGGAGCTGGTGGGTGTCTGCTCGTTCCTTTTGGTGGGCTACTATTTCTTCAAGCCGGAAGCAAAGGCAGCGGCCAAAAAGGCGTTCATCGTTACACGTGTGGGCGACCTAGGTCTGTTTATCGGAATCTGTCTTTTGTTCTGGTGGACCGGAAGCTTTGAGTACGATCAAATTTTTGAAAGTGTGGCACTTGGCAGGCTGGAGCCTTGGATGGTCACGCTGGCTGCAATTCTCATCTTCGTTGGAGCGGTTGGGAAGTCGGGGCAATTCCCGCTTCATACGTGGCTGCCTGACGCGATGGAAGGGCCGACTCCTGTATCTGCCCTGATCCACGCTGCAACCATGGTAGCAGCAGGGGTGTACCTCGTGGCAGCGACCTATCCGGTATTCATCGCATCGGAGACAGCATTGACTGTGGTAGCTTACGTAGGTGGATTTACCGCTATTTTCGCAGCTTCGATCGGTCTGACGCAGCGGGATATCAAACGCGTTCTCGCCTATTCGACGGTCAGTCAGCTGGGTTACATGATGATGGCACTGGGAGTTGCGGGCGCTGCTGGTTATGTCGCAGGCTCCTTTCACTTGATGACCCATGCCTTTTTCAAAGCGTTGCTCTTCCTGGGAGCGGGTAGCGTCATCCATGCTGTACATACGCAGGATGTATTCGAAATGGGCGGTTTGTGGAAGAAGATGCCGATTACCGCGCTCACTTTCTTGATTGGCTGCCTGGCGATTGCGGGGATTTTCCCATTTGCCGGTTTTTGGTCGAAGGAAGCGATCTTGGGTGCAGTGTACGGGGCGCACCGATACGATCTCTTGGTGCTCGCACTCGTGGCTGCTTTCTTCACCGCATTCTACATGTTCCGCCTGTACTTCCTTACCTTTACTGGCGAGGCGCGTGGCAAGCATGAGGCACATGAATCACCTTCCGTCATGACGGGTCCTTTGCTGGTGCTCGCTTTTCTCGCCATAGTGGCTGGGTTCGTCAATACGCCGTATGCACCGCTTCTGACGGATTGGCTGCTTGCTTCACCAACGGGCGATACGATCGCCAGCGTGTTTGGAGAAGGAAGTGAGCATGCTGCAGCATGGCTGCAGGTTTTGGCTCTGGCCATTTCCTTCTTGGGCATCTTGCTTGCCTATCTGATGTACGGGCGAAAATCGATTCCTGCAGATTCCATACCGGAGACGCTGCCATGGCTCTATCGCCTCTCCTATCGCAAGTATTACGTGGATGAGCTCTACCATTACGTGTTCGTTCGTCCGCTTGGATGGCTTGGCGTTTTCTTGAATGCCTTTGACAAGTACATCATAGATGGCTTGGTGGGACTGACGGCAAAGATTACCCAAGGGATCGGTGCCCTGCATGCACGAGTGCAGAGCGGACAGATGCAGTCTTACGGGGCGATGGTTCTGTTTGGATTGCTGCTCTTGATTGTCGCCATCAGCTTGACGGCGCAGGGAGGTGGACTCTTTGGATTCGGTCACTAATATCCTACTGTCAGCACTGGTGTTTTCTCCGCTGCTGGCGATCATCATCCTCGCTTTTGTGCCGAATCATCAGGGCGGTGCAATCAAGCAGATCGGCATTTACGGCACCCTGCTGCCGCTGATCCTGGCTTTGTGGATGTTTGGTTCTTTCAATTACAACGCGACTGCCCTGCAGTTTGTGGAGAAGCACGACTGGATCTCGATTCCGATCGGTTTGGCACAGACTGGAGCGGTATTCACGTTTGATATTAACTACGAGCTGGGTGTAGACGGGATTTCGATGCCGTTGATTTTGCTGACAGCGATCATTGCTACACTCGCGGCAGTGGCCTCCTGGCAGCTCAAAAAGAGGCTGAAAGAGTACTTCATCCTGTTTCATGTTCTACTGATGGGGATGCTCGGCGTGTTTGCGGCCGACAACCTGTTCCTCTTCTTCATTTTCTTTGAGATGACGCTCGTTCCGACGTTCTTCCTGATCGGAATCTGGGGCTACGGGGAACGTGAGCATGCCGCGAACAAATTCCTCTTGTACAACGGGATTGGCTCTGGCATCATGCTGCTCGCTTTCATCGTCATCTTTATCGTGCTGCGTACGATGAATATCGAACAAATCGCAACCATTTTATCTACACCTGAGCATCCGGCGGCAGCGGCACTGTCACCAGCTTTCCGCTACGGATTGTTCTTGGCCTTGTTTATCGCCTTTGCCATCAAGCTTCCCGTGTTTCCGTTCCATACGTGGATGCTGAAGGTACACGTACAGGCACCTCCCTCTATCGTCATGATTCACTCGGGGATCCTGCTGAAAATGGGCGCGTACGGATTGCTGCGTATGGGCATCGGTTTCTTTCCGGAGCAAGCCTACTCGTTTTCGACCTGGCTGGCGGTATTGGGGATCATCAACGTCCTGTACGGAGCCGTGCTGGCTTTCGTCCAAAAGGATTTGAAAATGGTGCTGGCCTACTCCAGTATCAGCCATATGGGAATCGTCCTTCTCGGATTTGCCTCGATGAATACCATCGGGTTTCAGGGAGCGATGTTTCAGGTGGTATCTCACGGGTTTATCTCCGCGCTGCTGTTCTTCTTGATTGGCGTGATTTGGGATCGGACGCAGACCTCGCAGATCGACGAGCTCGGCGGCTTGGCGAAATCCATGCCGTTTGTCAGCGGAATTCTGCTGGCTGGCGCGATGGCTTCTCTGGGCCTGCCAGGGATGTCCGGGTTTATCAGCGAATTTTTCGCCTTCCTGGGCTTGTTCGGGCGCATGCCGATTCTTGCAGCCATCGGAGCCATTGGCATTGTCTTGACGGCAGTTTACCTATTGCGGGCAATCCTGCGTACGACCTTTGGCCAAACGCCGGGACGTTTCGAAGGACTCGCTGACGCGCAGCCGATGGAGGTCATTCCTATGGTGGTGCTGCTGGGCTGCATCATCCTGATCGGTGTATATCCGGCTGTCCTGGGAAATCCGATGCAGCAAGCTCTGAAAACGATCGTACCCATTGTCACGGGAATAGGAGGGTAAATCCATGGACGTTAAAGATATCTTCTCGTATAACTGGAGTTACCTTCTGCCCGAGTTTATTATTCTAGGCTTTGCAACCGTGCTGTCCCTCTTGGACCTGTTCGCGGGGAAACGACTGGGCAAGCAGGTGATCGGCTGGCTTTCCCTGGTAGGGGTTGTACTGGCTGCTGTGTTTGTCTTCGTCAATGTAAACATACTCGACAAGCCGTACAGCTATATGGCGGATATGATCCGGATCGACAACTACGGCAATGCATTCAAGCTGCTTTTCCTGGCGGGAACGGCGTTTGCCTTGCTGCTGTCCCTGTCGTATCTGAAGCAGAGAGAAGTGGAGCACACCGGTGAGTATTACTACCTGCTGCTGACGGGACTTCTCGGTGCGATGGTCATGGCATCTTCTGCTGATCTGATCACACTGTTTGTAGGTCTGGAGCTTTTGTCGCTGTCCTCCTACGTGCTGGTCGGATTGCGGAAAAAGTCGCTACAATCGAACGAATCGGCATTCAAGTACGTCGTCTCTGGCAGTATCGCCACAGCTATTACGCTGTTCGGGATGTCATACGTCTACGGTTTGACCGGAACGACGCATGTGTATGAGATTTCGACCAAGCTGGCGGAAGCAGGCATGGCGGGCTATCAATTCCTCGTCTACATCTCGTTTGCTTTTCTGGCGGTTGGTTTGGCTTTTAAAATATCCGCGGCTCCGAATCATATGTGGGCACCGGATGTGTATCAAGGGGCACCGACTCCCGTCACCGCATTCCTGGCGGTGGTTTCCAAAGCAGCGGGCTTCGCGCTTATGTTCCGTCTGCTGCTGATCTCGTTCTTTAATGTGACAGATGGCTCCAGTCGATTCTTCTTCGACCATGGAAGTCTCTATCTGGGACTGATGGCGGCAGCATCGATGATTATCGGTAACACGATGGCGCTCAGACAAACGAATGTCAAACGCATGATGGCGTATTCGGGTATTGCCCAGGCTGGGTATTTGCTTGTACCGTTTGTCCCGCCGACCACGCTGTTCTTTAGCGAAGTGATCTTTTACCTGTTTGGCTATCTGCTCGTCAGCTTCGGGGCTTTTGCTGTCATCATGGTCGTCTCCCGCGAGCAAGGAACAGAGGATTTGAAAGGCTTTGCCGGTTTGTATCATCGCTCGCCAAGCCTTGCGATCGCGATGAGCATTTTCTTGCTCTCCTTGGCAGGGATTCCGATCACGGCAGGGTTTTTCGGGAAGTTCTATCTGTTCATGAGCGCTCTCGCACAGGAAAACTACTGGCTCTCTGCGATCATGATCATCACCAGCGTCGTTTCGTACTACTACTACTTCGGGATTATACGGCAAATGTACATGCGTCCTGGTTCGAGCGAAGCTGCATTGTACGTACCAAAAGGGATCTGGACCTTTGTTCTCGTGATGGCGGTTGCAACCGTGTTCTTTGGGGCTTTCCCGGGACTCGTAACCGATTATATCCAGGCGCATTTCAATCCGTCATTCGATTTTGGAAATATGCTGCCGCCGAGCTTCCGATGAAACTCGAAACAGCGTAGCGGTTCATGTACAATAGAGGGATAGCCTCGAATCGGGGCTGTCCCTTTTTTTCGTACTTACACTCGTATTTTTCTACAGAGAACAGAGGAGGAAATGAGAGTGCCGCAAGAAATTTACGGCTTTGTCAGCATTATCGTCACGATCGTATTTATCGGTCTTGCTTGGTGGTCCCTGCAGTCGCTTCGCTTTGAGAAGATCGTGAAAAAGCCAAACAGCGGGCAGGCCAAGCTGTTGCAAATCTTTTTGTCAGTCGTGGTAGGGTATGAGATATCTCGCTTCTTCCTCGATTATTTGGGCTGGTCCCTTGCGTTCGGGAACATGTTTCAATAGCAGTCCAAACTTCCAACTGATTTACTGGTATATCCACCCAGTTTCATGTGCAAAATGAGAAGTACAAAGAGATGCATGTGAACGGGAGAGGGATTGAACATGGGGAAATGGTCTGGGTTCGTTATGCTGGCACTTGTTGTGATCTTGGGGGCAATCTACTGGATGCCTGCACAAGCAAAGGAAGAAAAGCCAGTTGCCGCAAAACTGTTACGTGCTTTGGAAGAATCCGGAGCTGCTGGAGAAACGATTCAGGTGCGTGCACGTACCGCGATGGGGCTGGTAGAGAGTCCGGACGAAGTCAAAAGGTTGGCAGAGCGTTGGGCAAAACAACTAGAGATTCCATTTTCCCATGTCGAAATCTCGCGAAAACATCAGATGATCGTGTATCAGTCCGAAACCCAGAAAGAGGGCGTCCAATTGCGCTATGAGGTGTCAGCTGTTTCCAAAAATGGTTCTTTTGACACATATGTAGTGCTGCACTTGACGGGAAGTCCTCAAACGCTACTATATATGGAAGAGATGCAGGAAACGTTCGCGAAAGCCCTGAAAAAAGCCAACTTTATTCCGCAAATTAGCACTTGTATTCGCGGAATGTACAATGATAAGATGAGTGTTGACCAACAGGAGGGTAGGATTTTGTCGATTTTTCGGACCCTCCAAGCAACAGAGCTCGAACGTTTGCAGGATGAGACGGTTGTAAGCATTTCCGGGCATACCCGTATGTGGGAACCGTTCCTTGCGTTAAACGGACAAAAAATGAATCTACAGGTGGCAACCCATCGTGACAGCGATTCTGAAAAAACGTGGATCACCGTAGGAACACCAATTATCACAGTGGAATATTAGCACGCGGAGGGGTACACATTGGATAAAATTATTGTCCGCGGTGGTAAGGCATTGTCGGGGAATGTGAAAGTCTCTGGCGCCAAAAATGCCGTGCTCCCTATTATTGCAGCATCTATCCTGGCCGAAGAAGGGACTTGCGTCATCTCAGACGTACCGGCGCTTGACGATGTCAGGACAATATGCGACCTCTTGAAATCGATGGGAATCTCCCTTACATATGATCATGAAGTGCTGACAGTAAATGCTGCCAAGCTGACTAGCGTGGAAGCATCCTATGAACTCGTTCGCAAAATGCGTGCATCCTTCCTGGTAATGGGGCCGCTTTTGGCAAGACAGGGACGAGCTAGAGTCGCTCTTCCAGGTGGTTGTGCCATTGGTACCCGCCCGATCGATCAACACCTGAAAGGGTTTGAGGCTATGGGAGCCAAAATCGAAATCGGACAAGGGTACATTGAGGCAAGCGTAGAGGGACGATTGAAAGGTGCAAAAATCTACCTGGACATCGCGAGTGTAGGTGCCACGGAAAATATCATGATGGCAGCTGCTTTGGCAGAGGGAACCACCGTGATTGAAAATGCAGCAGAGGAACCGGAGATCGTAGATTTGGCAAACTTCCTGAATCGGATGGGGGCAAAAATCCGCGGTGCCGGTACTGGATCGATTCGCATTGAAGGCGTGGACAAAATGACGGGGTGCACGCATTGCGTAATCCCGGACCGCATTGAAGCGGGGACATTCATGGTAGCGGCAGCGATTACCGGCGGAGACGTGTTTGTAGAAGGGGCGATTTGCGATCACCTCAAATCCGTAACGGCGAAGCTGCGCGAGATGGGTGTTGAGGTGGATGAGCAGGAAAACGGAATTCGCGTTCGCCGCACAGGCGCGTTGAAAGCTGTCGACCTGAAAACCTTGCCGTATCCGGGCTTTCCGACAGACATGCAATCGCAAATGATGGCGCTCTTGCTCGTATCCGAGGGTACTAGCATTGTGACGGAAACCGTTTTTGAGAATCGCTTCATGCATGTGGAAGAATTCCGCCGTATGAATGCCAATATCAAAATCGAAGGCCGCAGTGCAATCGTCGAAGGTGGCTCCAAGCTGACTGGCAGCAAAGTCGCTGCAACGGATCTGCGTGCAGGTGCAGCACTTGTCTTGGCAGGACTGGTGTCTGATGGGGAAACAGAGGTTTCGGCCCTTCACCACATCGACCGCGGCTATGTGAACTTTACGGAAAAGCTGCTGGCATTGGGCGCTGATGTCGAACGCGTCACTCCGGAAAGCAAGACTCGTGAAGTGAGCGTATCTGAATCCATGAAAGTAAGCTTCTCTCCTAATTTTGCATAGGCAAAAAGCGAGACTCTCTGTGAAAGCAGAGGGTCTTTTTTCTTTCTCGCTTCTCTCTCATTCTCGCGTTCTACCGCCTGCGCAAAAGACATAGATATTACAGTGTCTAGCTACAAAGCGAGGAGGATCTGACGCATGAAACGTTACCTACTCCTGTGGTTCATCGTATTGCCGATCTTGCTCGTCGCGATTCCGGCTTCCCTGGTCTACTTCTTTTCGCCAACGGCCTCTACGGGAGGGACTGCGGATGTGGCCGTGTCTGTTCCGGACAAACCTGCCAGCACAGGACCTTCTCTACCGGTGAAAGTTTACCGCACCGAGAAAAAGGTGGTGGAAACGATGCCTCTGGAAACGTACATCGCTGGCGTGGTAGCAGCGGAGATGCCTGCCGAATTTGAACTGGAAGCCTTAAAGGCGCAAGCGATGGCAGCCAGAACTTATATCGTTCGCAGGTTGAACGAAGGCAAGCTGGACGATGTGCCACAGGGAGCCCAGGTACTGGATACCGTACAGCATCAGGTGTATATGGATGATGCACAGCGGCGTGAGCGGTGGGGGGACCAGTACGAATGGAAAAATCAACGAATTTTGCAAGCCGTCCGGGAAACGGCAGGTGTCGTATTGACTTACGATGGAAAGCCGATCGATGCGACCTTTTTTTCTACCAGCAACGGCTTTACGGAAAACTCGGGGGAGTACTGGGAACAATCGATTCCGTACTTGAAAAGCGTACCGAGTCCCTGGGACATTCAATCGCCGCGATATGAAGAGACCGTAACGATGTCTACCGCTCAGTTGGAAAAGAGTCTGGGTGTCAAATTGACACAGGAGGCATCCACCAACGGAGCATGGTTTCAGATCGAGGCAAAAACGACAGGAAACCGGGTTGGCAAAATCAGCATTGGCGGCAAAGAGTTTTCGGGACGGGAATTCCGGGAGAAGCTCAATTTGAATTCTTCTTCCTTTACCTTGGAGCTGCGTGGCGGCCAGGTGTACATTACGACCAAAGGATACGGTCACGGCGTCGGCATGAGTCAGTGGGGAGCGAACGGTATGGCGAAAAGCGGAAAGAACGCCGAAGAGATCGTAAAGTACTTCTATCAAGGAATCTCCCTGCAAAACTTTACGAAATTCGTCCCAGTTTAGTTACGTATCTGCAAATTTTTACTTTTCCCTTCTCTCTCAGGTTTATACGCCAAAATTCTGGCGATACTGAGGGATGAGGTGATGAAAATAATGGAAGATCAAAAAAATCAAAATCAACCGATTCCTTTCAAGAAGGCAAGTGCATGGAAAAAAGTCTTGGGTAAGAAATGGGCATTTCCCGCGATCTACATCGGCACCGCAGCAATCATTCTCGCTTTTGTGATGTGGTATCAGGGCAGCATCATCAGCACCGTCTCCAATTTGACAGACGTTAAGGAAGACGTGGCTGTGACGACTCCCGAAACCCCGGCTGAACAGCCACAAGGCGAAGAAGCGGTTCCAGTCGCAGGTACAACGCAACCGTTGGTATGGCCCGTTGGCAAGCAAGTGCAGTACGAATTGGGGATGAGCTTCTATGATGAGCAAGCCTCCAAGGACAATCAGCAAAAAGCGTTGGTCAAGTACAATAACTCTTTCTTCCCGCACACAGGTATTGATCTGAAGTCTACGGATGGCAAAAGCTTTGATGTCGTAGCTGCTTTGGCAGGGAAGGTCGTAAAAGTGGAAAACGACCCACTTGTCGGAAAAGTGATCGAAGTGGAACACGCGGATAAAATGGTAACGGTGTATCAAAGCCTGGAAAACGTAGTCGTGAAACCAGGCGATGAAGTGACCCAAGGCCAAGTTATCGGTTCTGCTGGACGCAACGAATACGAAAAGGATTCTGGCGTTCACCTTCACTTTGAAGTTCGCGTCGATAACAAGTCTGTAAATCCGGAGCAATACTTGATTCAAGGCGAACCGGAAGTAAAAAACCAATAATCGGTCATTTTGCCAAACACCTGTGAAGGGATCTCCTTTCACGGGTGTTTTTTGCATGAAAAAGGACAATTTTGCCCAATGTGTACAAACTGTTGAAAAAAGATGGGGCCGTGCTGGCTTGTCAGGCTTGGAAACGTAGAATATGTGTCCCTACGCACCCATATATTGTATCAGACAATGTAGATACAAGGAGGCGAGTGACGTGCACGACTACATCAAAGAGCGAACCATCAAAATCGGCCGATATATTGTGGAGACGCGAAATACGGTCCGGATGATCGCCAAAGAGTTCGGTGTTTCGAAAAGTACAGTGCACAAGGACTTGACTGAGCGGCTGCCTGAGATAAATCCAGAGTTGGCGAACCAGGTAAAGGAAATTTTGGAATATCACAAAGCCATCAGACATTTGCGAGGTGGAGAAGCCACGAAAATCAAGTACAAACGGCGCAGTAAAAAGGTTCGAATAGAACAGGAGGAGAGTGTGTAAGAAAGAATTTCCTTGTCCTCTTACGTAGAAGAGCCTATGATATTAGGTAGAAATGTAACTGGTAACAGGGAGGACCTTTCATGTTTGGCAAAGATATCGGGATCGACTTGGGGACAGCCAATGTCTTGGTTTTTGTAAAAGGCAAGGGGATTGTCCTGGATGAACCATCTGTCGTAGCAATAGACAGCAAAACCAGAAAAGTATTGGCTGTGGGCAACGAAGCGCGCCGAATGGTGGGCCGTACCCCAGGGAACATAGTAGCGATCCGACCTTTGCGAGAAGGAGTTATTGCGGATTTTGAAATTACAGAAGCCATGCTGAAACACTTCTTGACCAAGATTGGCGGAAAAAGCATGTTTGCTCGCCCGCGAATCTTGATTTGCTGCCCGACGAATATTACTTCGGTTGAGCAAAAGGCGATTCGAGAAGCGGCTGAACGCAGCGGCGGCGCCAGAGAAGTATACATCGAGGAAGAACCGAAAGTGGCTGCAGTAGGGGCAGGTATGGACATTTTTCAGCCGTCGGGCAATATGGTAGTGGATATCGGTGGAGGTACTACCGATGTCGCTGTCCTGTCGATGGGCGACATTGTCACTTCATCCTCCATCAAAATAGCAGGCGATACATTTGATGTGGCTATTATGCGGTACATAAAAAATAAATATAAGTTGCTGATTGGAGAACGCACGGCTGAAGACATCAAAGTTCAGATTGGGACCGTTTCCGATACGCGCCAGGACGAAATGGACATTCGAGGGAGAGATATGGTGAGCGGGCTGCCACAGACGATTACGATTCGCTCGAACGAAGTCCAAGAAGCCCTGGCCGAGTCGGTTAGTGCGATTGTACAAGCCTCAAAATCTGTTTTAGAACGAACACCTCCGGAACTTTCTGCCGATATAATTGATAAGGGTGTTTTCTTGACCGGTGGCGGCGCATTATTGCACGGTATCGACCAGATTCTGGCGGACGAATTGAAAGTCCCCGTCCTGGTAGCGGACGAGCCGATGATGTGCGTAGCCAAAGGAACAGGAATGATGCTGGACTACCTGGACAAAGTACCAGCGCACCGGAATAAGAAATTATTCAGGGGGTAAGATTACGTGATCAGAGGCTTGTATACGTCTGCATCAGGCATGTTGGCCTTGCAGAACAGGCAGGAATCGCTGGCGAACAATCTGGCTAACGTCAACACTCCAGGGTTCAAACAGGACATGGGTGTGATGCGCGCTTTTCCAGAACAATTGATTTCCCGCATTCGCGACCAGGAAGGTCCTGATATTGCCGGCTATCCCAATTTGGATGGACAGGCTGCGGTTATCGGACGTCTGGGCTCCGGTGTTTACATGTCGGAGGCTCTTCCTCTGTTCAAGCAGGGAGATATCACCGAGACGCGGAATCCTTTTGACGTAGCATTGCTGGACAACCTCCAGCCAGATCAGGACGGAAACGAGCGGAGACTGTTTTACAGCGTAGCGAAGCTGGAGGATGCGGCACAACCTGCACAGCCAGAGGATGTGCGCTATACGCGAAACGGTAACTGGAATGTGAATTCGGAAGGGTATCTCGTTACGGCGGATGGCTATTATGTATTGGATAACGATCGTCAGGCCATTCGGGTGAACGACCCGGTGACTGGTCTGAATATTGGACAAGGACTGAAGATTAGCCGTTTGGGCGAGCTGCAGTACGAAGATCCGGTAACCAAAGACCTGGTAACGATGCCGAACAACCTAAGACTGGGACTTAATGTGGTAACAGATCCGCAAAAGCTCGTTCGGGAAGGCACCAACATTTTCCGATACGAAGGTGACGGGGAAGTCGAGGCGCTGGACGAAGCCGAAGCAAATGATCAGGCGGCGATTGCGGCTGGACAGTACACCGTTCCGACTATCGCTGGACGATATGGAACACAGCAAGGCTGGGTGGAGCGGGCAAACGTCGATCCGATGCAGACGATTACAAGTATGATGAGCGCATTGCGCGCTTACGAAGCAAACCAGCGTGTCATCACGACCATTGACGGCACCATGGAAAAAGCGGCGAACGAAATCGGCCGGGTAAACGGGTAATAGGAGGTAGCACAGATGCAGTCGCTTAACATATCTACCGCCGCTATGCGCGGGATCCAGCAAGCACTGGACAATACGTCGAACAACCTGTCGAATCTCGATACGGTTGGGTACAAGCGTCGGGTGGCTTCCTTTTCTGAGCTGCTCTCCGACTCGATGAACGAGCAGCCCAAAGCCGATGAAGAAAACCGCAATACCCCGCCTGGCTTGCGCGTAGGCAGCGGGGCACGCCTGGGAATGATCAAGCTGGACATGGGTCAAGGAAACATGAAACAGACCGATGTGCCGACAGACCTGATGATTGAGGGCGACGGATATTTCCTCGTTACGAAAAAGATCAAGGATGCTACGGGAGCAATCATTGAGGAACAAAACCGTTTTACACGTGACGGCTCCTTTAAAATTCAATACAATGATGATGAGGGAGGCTATGTCCTTCACACAGCCTCTGGATATACGTTGACGGACAATAGCGGCATTCCGATTGTTTTGCCGGAGCCGGTACGCGATATTCAGATCTCCAAAGAGGGGATGCTGACGGCAGATGGTACCGAGTATGCGCCGATCGGTCTGTGGAAAGTGGACAACCCTGATCAGCTGCAGGCGGTAGGCGGAAATTTGTATGACGCAGAGCTGGCGTCCGGGGCTGCGCCTGACAGCAAATATGTGAACGCCATCGATGAAGGGATCGCGACTCTTCGCCAAGGCGCTTTGGAGACTTCCAACGTGAACATGGTGGAAGAAATGTCTCAGCTGGTGAACATTCAGCGTGCGTATCAGCTGAATTCTCGTGCGATTGGCATTAGCGATCAGATGATGGGAATTGCCAACTCCATTCGAAGCAGATAATAACTTACTGATGATGACGGGAGAGAGGAGCATGGATCGAGGAAAGGGACAACCATTCCCGCGTGAAGCCCAGGAGATCAAGACCAAAGAACGCGTACGAAGAGGCAAGAACTGGCCCATCGTCCTGATCAAGATCGTGATGGTTCCGCTGCTGCTGTTCCTCTCACTGATCGTCGGTTTGATGATCGGCTACGGCGTTGTAGGGCACGAGCCAGCTTCTGAAGTGTTTGATCTCGGTACATACAAGCATATGTGGGACTTGCTGTTTGCCGGTACGTAATGAACGTGTCTTAGATGAACGCGTGGCTGAACCAAATGGTTTGGGCACGCGTTTTTTGCGGGGACTTGTTGGGGCGATTGTCCACAGAGTATAATAGATCGAGTGGTTGAAAAAGGAAGTGACGATCTGACTACGGAGGGATATCCGTGAATCTTCCTAATTTGCTTACGGTCTTTCGCCTTGTCCTCATCCCCTTGTACCTGTACGTCTTTTTTTCCGAAGCACCGTATCATGTAGAGATTGCTTTGGGTATCCTGATTTTGGCGGGGTTAACAGACATTTTGGATGGGTATATCGCGAGGAAGCATAAGCTGGTGACCACGTTCGGGATCATGATGGATCCTCTTGCGGATAAATTAATGATGATGGCAGTGATCGCATCGTTGTTTTTGACCGAGCGCATCAGTCTGTGGGCCGCCTTGTTTTTCTTTGCGCGGGACATCGCGATGATCGCAACAGGAGCCGTGTATCACCTGCGGGGCAAAAAGACGGTACCAGCAAATACATATGGCAAGCTGACCACGGTATTATTTTACCTGGTATTCCCTTTGGTGATGTTTCGTTATGAATACAGCGAAGCCATTCTCTGGTCAGTCATTGCGTTTTCGTTTATCACGAGCGCGATCTATCTGGGAAAGTTTCGTTTGTTGAACCGGTCGTAATGATGGGGAAAAAGAGCACTTCCCACTCTGGGAAGCGCTCCTTTATCTTAACCCCTGGCCCCGTTTGAACGGAGTTGGGTGTTGTTTATAGTCTCACTTCGCAGACGGGTCTTCATGCATGGACAAGTCTAGTTAAGAATGGAAATGGAGCGGTGTAATATGGAAATCAAAGCGCCTCTAGATATCGTACAGATTCAGCAAATCATTCCTCATCGGTATCCGTTTTTGCTGGTGGACAAGATCGTAGAGCTGGAGCAAGGCAAAAAAGCAATCGGTGTGAAAAATGTAACGATCAACGAGCCGTTTTTCCAAGGCCATTTTCCTGGGTATCCCGTCATGCCTGGCGTCCTAATTGTGGAAGCTTTGGCGCAGGTCGGCGCAGTAGCTATGCTGAGCGTAGAGGAACATCAAGGAAAAATCGGACTGTTCGCGGGGATCGATGAGTTCCGCTTCAAGGACCAAGTAAAGCCCGGTGATACGCTGACGCTGGAGGTTGAATTGACCCGAGTGCGAGGTACGGTAGGAAAAGGATACGGGAAAGCATTGGTAAATGGCAAGGTAGTAGCAGAGGGTGGACTGATGTTTGCACTGACTGCAGGAGCAGGGGCACATTCTTGATCTTATTGAATGTGCCTTTCTTTTCAGGTAAAATGGCTAGTGGGCAACTTATACATTGAAGGTGAAACCATTGACCAAACAGGTCGCAAGTATATTAGGTGTACCGTTTTCTACACGAGGCTTTCGCGAAAGCGTGGACTACATGGTCGAAAGGATCGAGAGCGGAAAACAGACACATGTCGTTACCGCCAACCCGGAAATCGTCATGCTGGCGAGAGAACACCGGGGCTTTCGTGCTATTGTGGAACAAGCCTATGTCGTTCCAGATGGTATTGGTATCGTGTACGCCGCCAAATGGACGAATCAACCCATTTATGAGCGCGTTACGGGAGTCGAGCTGCTGGAGGCTTTAATGGCCGAAGCGGATCGGCGCCGTTGGAGTGTATATTTGTTGGGGGCGCACCCGGAGGTCATCAGTTTGGCTGCACAGAAGCTGGCTGAGCGCTATCCGAGCGCGCGCGTCGTCGGGTATCGGGACGGATATTTCCGACAAGACGAAGAAGAACAAATCGTGCAAGATATCGCGGAGAAAAAGCCCCACCTCTTGTTTGTGGCGTTGGGGGCGCCGAGACAGGAAGAATGGATGGTCAAGTATCGCGATCAGTTGAATGCTTCCCTGATGATGGGAGTGGGCGGCAGCTTTGACGTCATTTCCGGGAAAGTAAAGCGTGCCCCTGCTATCTGGCAGAAACTGCATCTGGAATGGTTTTATCGCCTGGTATCCCAGCCTTCCCGCTGGAAGCGCCAGCTCGCTATTCCGCGGTTTGTCCTGACAGTCTTGAGAGAAAAATGGAGTGGCCGCTCCTAGATGCACCCGTAGAGAGGAGAACAGTCGATGTCTACATTGATCTTCGGATTACTGACTTCGCTGATCGTATCATTTATCGCAACACCCTATGTTATGAAGCTCGCTATCAAGGTAGGGGCAGTAGATGCACCGAATCAACGCAAGGTACATACGCGGATCATGCCGCGAATGGGCGGTCTCGCTATTTACCTGGGTTATCTGGTTGCGTTCTTCCTGTTTGTACCATACTCGAGCATGGGGGAAATGCTGGGGATTTTCATCGGTAGTACGATTGTGATGATTGTGGGGATGCTGGATGACAAATACCAGCTGTCTCCAAAGTGGAAGCTGCTCGGCCAATTGGTGGCCACAGCGATTGTCGTCATTCCGTTTGGTTTGAAAATCGGTGTCGTCAATCTGCCGTATACCGGAAGCATTGACTTCAGCAGCGGATGGCTCTTCTGGCTTGCGATCCCGATCACGATGTTCTGGATCGTCGGGGTGACCAACGCAGTCAATCTGATCGACGGTTTGGACGGTCTGTCCGCAGGCGTTTCAGCGATTGCTACGGCAACGATGGCAATCATGGCGCTGCTCATGGGCGATCACAAAGTCGCGATCTACTGTTTTGTGCTCCTCGGAGCCATTCTTGGTTTTCTGTACTTCAACTTTCATCCGGCCCGCCTGTTCATGGGCGATACCGGTTCGCTCTTTTTAGGCTTCAATATGGCCGCCCTGTCGATCATGGGCTTTAAAGAAGCACTTTTCGTTTCTTTCATCATCCCGATCGTCGTACTGGGCGTTCCGCTCTGGGACACGTTCTTTGCCATCGTGCGCCGCATCGTGAACAAAAAGCCGATTTCCAGCCCGGATAAAGGGCATCTGCATCACTGTCTGCTGAACATGGGCCTGTCCCACCGCAGCACGGTACTGACGATCTACTCGATCAGCATCTTCTTCGGAACGATGGCGATCCTGCTCACCAAGACCACCAAGTGGACAACCATTATCGTCATGGTAGCCCTGCTCATCGTCACACATCTAGCTACGGAGATCGTCGGCCTGGTAAGCCGCCGCCACCGCCCACTGATTAACGCGTATCGTCGGTTGAGACTGAAGCAGGCGGAGCAGCAGAGAAGAACACAATAGGTTGGAATGGTAGACGAAGAGCTCCTGCAGATGCAGGGGCTTTTTTTTCGCCATTATTTAGGGGGAAACCCTTAAGTACAAGCGATGTTTTTCCGATAAAGTAAGGGAGAAGTATGAGTCCGGGCTTATATCAAAAACGGGCTGTAGCATGAGTATCAGAAAATATGGAGAGGTGAAAAGATGAAGAAGCCATATCAACAATTTCGTCGTTGGTTTGCCATGTGCCTGACGATGATGCTGCTTGTCACTGGTGTGTTGCCGGCGATTCCTGCGTTTGCGGCGTTGGGGTCGAACTGGGCGAGTGCTACTACACCGGCGAGTTATGTTATCAGTGGTACAGGTACTACGTTCGCTGACCCAATCAAAACAAAGACTCGACTAATATCAGGGGTTACGATGGTACACAATGCCAACAAAAATGGCCTTGGTATCGATGTTGTGGTGGATGGAACAACCGTTGTAAACGCACAGACTTTCAACGGCCAATCGGTTACACTGCCTGACTTTTATTTAAATGGCAGCGGTGGAGTGACTAAAGTAACCGTTAAACCAAAAACAACGACCGACCCAACGAATGATACAGCAGAGATCTACTATCAATATGTACCAAGTACTGCTACGCCTGGAACGGGTCAATTGAAGTTCCAAAACACAGGGCAGGGTGAATATGCGACAGATCCTATCCCAGTTACTAGCCGTACGGTTACGGGAATTAAATATGACTACTCGGTTCCGACGTCTATAGACAAAACACAAGCAGTAGAAGTAAGGGTAAATGGAACGACCGTTCGAACCGTGTATGGAGCAGGTGGAACAACGAACCCTCTGCCTGATTTGGACCTTTCTCCAGGTTTGAATGCGATCCAATTGTACGCTTCCAATACGGGTGAAAGTGACGTTATCTACTACGAGTACAATTCTACAAATAGCCCGATTACCATTACGAACTTTTCGGGTGGAACCACAGCCTATAGTCCAGTTGTCTACGGTGATTCGAAAATTACCTTGATCGGTACGTTTGGCAGTGGTGTTTCGGGAACGAACCTACGCATTAAAATCATTACGAACAATGGGCAGACTGTACAAGATTTGAGCAATACAGCTCCCCAAATTAATGGTAGCACCTTCACCTTTACAGAAATTGGCCTGAAGCCTGGCCTGAACCAAATCGCTTTCTATGAAAAAGTGGGGAATGTCACGAAAGAACATTATCAATTTTATGTTCAGTACAACAATACTCCACTTGTAAGCGATCTGAAGATTAACGATACACCACTCAATGATCCAAACGTAACATCCAATCCTACCTATATTACAGTTCCGTCCGTTAATCGACTGACACTGAATATGGACGGGAAAGCACTGAACGCAGATACGGTTGAAGTGAAAAACCTGCGCACAGGTGATACTGTCAAGACATCCGTAAACCGTACGGGCTCCTTCGGTTTGAACATCCCATCTCTATTGGGAGAAAATACGCTGGAGATCCGCGTTTTCAACCAGGATAAAGAAGTCGGTACTTTCGTTCGCAAGCTTTTGGTAGCTACTACTTCTGCAGGAAATGCGGATCAGTTTTATAAAGCGTTTTTAAATGGGGTAGCACTTGTTCCTGATCAACAAGTCATTATTCAAGGTGCAGCATCCTCACCAGCAATGAATTTGACGGGTACAGCACTCTTGCGCTTTGTTGACATTACCGGTCAGCAAGTATTCGACCAATTTAAGCTGACCATTACGGATAACGCAGGAACTTCTATTCCGCCAATTCAATTAACAAGTTCGAACTTTACACCTATTGGAAACCCTCAAAGTGGTTTTACAGAGTACTCGATTACGGCACCAATTCCGGCTGGTACTCTTGTAGACGGTAGAAGCTATAAAGCAAGTCTGAGCTATCAGTACTATGAAAAAGGCTCAACTGGATTGGTTGATTCGCCTTCGGGCTGGATTACAATCAACAATTACGAGTACCAATTCAAGTATCTGGACAACACGAAGCCAATCATTGAGACAGTCACCAATGTATCGACTTCTCAAATTCTTTCCCCAATTAGTGCAAATACGATTGTGACTTCGCCGCTGGATCTAGCTATTAAGACGCAAAACATTGCTTCAGCAGCAAATCTGGATATTCTTTATAATGGAAATTCGCTAGATCCTGCGACAGATTATACGCTGACTGGTTCAGGCAATAGTTATATTCTGAAGTTAAAAAAACTCCCGCAAGGTTTAGGAAAGCTGACCATTTCTTATACAGGAACACCTGCTACAACTGCTGACTACACCCTAGATGTACGGATTACGCCCTACGCGCAAGTCACCTATGTAGATTCCACAGGGCAGGTTCGCAGCTTTGAGGATGGTTACCAAATCAAGAGCGACAATGACATTCAAAACCTGGATGTTCGCGTGTACAACTATGTGTTGAAAGCATCCAATGTCAAAGTTTCCTTGAACAATGTAGATCTTTCAATCGATTCATCCGATATTGATACTAGCAAAGGTACATTGCGTATCCTGAAAGGCAAACTGAACTATAAAAAAGGAAACAACGTATTGAAGGTGTTGCTGACAGACGATCCACAAACCGTCTTTACCTATAACGTTTCCTACAATACCTCCAAGACGCCATCCGTCGAGGACGTAAAACTGGAGATCAACTCCAACGGCGATACAGAAGAACTGACGAAAAAAGCGACGGATTCTTCGTACCGCACAGGAGCAAACTTCCTGAGCAAGCTTAGCTTTACCGTAAACGATGCGACGCATGTGTACATTGAGAAAAACGGAAAACGGATTAACGATTTCCGTTACAAAAGTGGAGACTGGGATCAGGATACAACGAATCAAGAGTATGTGAATGCTCGATTGGATGCAGCCCTGAACAACGATTTGGAAGAAATTTATGATGACAGAAACATCGATTCCATCTCTCGTTCACGTTTTGAAGGGAAAATGAGCTCGAGCCAATACGGTGACCTGGTGGAAGAAATCCAGGATGCAGTCACCGATGCAACTGAACAGGAGCAAAAGCTCGGTCTGTTCCCACTGACCTTGAAAAAAGGCGGAACGACGGTCTACACGATCGTAGCAGAAGATGACAACGGTACTGTCATTCGTTACGACATCAACATTGAACAAAATTACTCCAGCTGGGAAGTTCTTTCCCCAGTGAAAGCAAAAGAAACCGACCAATACATCATCGTAAACAGCAATAGTGCAGTCGTAAAAGTGTTTGCAGAGAATGCAAACAAGGTTCTATTCGGCAAAACCGAAGCGAAGGTCACGAACACAACAAACCGCGACTTCTATTATGATGATGATTTGGGTAAAACAATCCCAGAAACTTATTATGTGTTTACGTCTACGGTAACATTGAAAAAAGGCCTGAACACGGTGAAGTTCTCCGTCGTAGTAGGTGATAGTACCTACGACGACCAGATTCAAATTTACAATGCCAACTCTACGGTTAACGGTGCGGAATACCGTGAAGTATTAGGCAAGAAAGTATCGTTCAGCGTATTTGAAAAGCAGTTTGAGCTGAAGTTCCCTGCAGGAACAGTGCTGCTCTCGCCAGATGACAACCGCGCGGGTCAAGAAGTAAAAGATCCAAATGGCGACATCTTCGTAGATGTACCGCTTTACTTCGGTATCGCAGACCGCACGACAGGACAAGTCAACATCGCAGATGATGACTTGGAAGACAGATTAGTTCTCGAGTCCAACTTTAACTACGCTAGCCCACTGTACTACGTGGATGCTGGGGATACAGAAGCACCAGGTGGACGTGACCCGTATTACGATGAAGGTGATGCTGAGGACTTCAAGAGCCGTTGGGAAGACAATCTGGTTCCTAGCCGCCGGGGTACACTCACGATCAAGTACGATCCATCCATCGTAAATGCGGCCAACAACATTTTGACGATCTACTACCACAACGGTGACGAATGGAGAAACATCGGAGGGGTAGTCAATACAGGCAGCAAAACGGTACAAGTGCCGTTCGCTGGCTTCGGTTTCTACATGGTCATGAAAACAAGAGAAACATATGATGACGTAGTTAACCATGATTATGCTCGTGATGCGATTGAAACTCTGTACGCAAAAGGTGTAATGCCGGCATACAGCGGCAGCTCCTTTGGCGCAAACCGTGATATGTCCCGCGGTGAATTCGCAACGATGCTCGTAAAAGCATTGTCATTGCCAATCAATGCTGGTCCATATCGCGATAGCAACGAGCGAGATCCGTTAGAGCCAACATTTACAGACGTGCGTCCAAACCGAGATCAATGGGATTACGAATACAAGTACATCGAGACAGCAGCCCGTGCTGGTATCATTCGCGGTAAGCAGCCTGGCTACTTCCGTCCAGATGATTCACTGTCTCGTGAAGAAGCAGCAATCATGATTGCCCGCGCCATGAACTTGAAGCTGGGCACGCTCGAAGCTTCCAAGCTGTCCTTAAACAAAATGTTTACGGATGCAAAAGACGTAGGCTACTATGCAGCACCTTCCGTCCTAGTCGTTGCCAAGGCGAAGCTGATGAACGGATCGGCTAACGATCCAACGGCGAAAAAGCCAACGTACAGCTTTAAGCCAACGAATCCTCTGACTCGTGCAGAGATGGCAGTCATCACCGTGCGCGTCATGGTTCAACTGAAAAAGCTCCCGAAACAGTAAAACAGTAATGCGTAACAATCCGACTATATAATAGAAGAAAAGCTGAAGAGGTCATCTGCCTCTTCAGCTTTTTTCGTGTGTGTGCAATCCCATCTGAGCCTATTCTTCGTCACCTACAGCCTCTACGGGAACCTCGACATATTCTTTTTCTCCACGCTCGATCTTGGCTTGGCCGTTTGTCAGGTCTACCATTCCAGCGATGAAATCATCCTGCAGACCATCCGGGATCAAGACATGAGCAGTGACCCGATCGGTGTAGTCTGTACCGACTACGCGTTGGTCTGTTAGGCGCAGCTCGTTTTCCACCTTGCCCCACCAATGATAATCCACATTCACGGAAATTTTTTGATGAAGCGTGTGAACGACGATCTTGGCTGCCTGCAAAGCAGTCACGGTCCCTGCGGTATAAGCCCGGACGAGTCCACCTGCGCCCAGCTTGATTCCGCCGAAGTATCGGGTCACTACGACAACCGTGTCTTTCACACCATTTTTCTTGATGCACTCGAGGATCGGTTTTCCTGCAGTCCCACTTGGCTCGCCATCATCACTCGAGCGCTGGATCTGATCGTTTTCTCCGATGACAAAGGCAGAGCAGTTATGAGTAGCGTCCCAGTGCTTCTTCTTGATCATGGCAATAAAAGCGGTAGCTTCCTCTTCGGTCGTCACGCGCTGTGCGTAGCCAATAAAACGGGATCGCTCAATCACGATCATATCTTCTCCATAACCGGCTACAGTCTTATATTGCTGCAACATCGTCTTTTCACCTCAAGAAAAGCATAGCATGCCAGCGATTGGTAAGCGAATCCTGAAATTTTTTTGACACATAATCGTATTATTCTAGGAAGCAAGAATGGAATAAACGGGGAGGGAAGTATCTATACATGGTACAGTGCGTTTGACCGGATATGAAAATGGTGGTATTACACTAATTTTTCGTGTACGAAGGAATACTCTGTGTTATAGTGATCTTGGGACAAACAGAGATATTTCAAGTGGTGAAAGGTTTTATCATCAACACAATGATAAAGGAGTGGAAAACGAGTGAATTTCCCTTATTCGAGCAAGAAATGGATGACCATTAGTTTGGCGGCAGTTTTGACTACGGCGATTGGCGCTGGGACTTTGACGGCATATGCAAATACAACAACAACCGAGCAAACGACAGCGACAGAGCAGGTGAAAGAAACAACTGCTGCTGAAGGAGACGCGAAAACGGACGCAGCTACTGACGCGAAAGCGACCGACGCGGCTGCAACCGAAACAAAGACAGAAACGACAACGACAGTACCAGCTGCTGCGCCTGCTGCAACTACAACGGATACGACTACAAAACCAGCTACCACTGCTCCGGTTGCAGGAGTAGAAGAACTGACGCTGGAAAAGGCAATTGCACAGGCAGTTGAAACCAACGCAACGCTGCAAACAGCTCGTCTGGATGCAAAAAATGCAGACATCAACCAAATGCTTTCCTACAAATCCTCTGCCGAAATGCCATCTGACATGATTGAATCTCTGGCTGCAGCGAAAGGAAAGTATGTCAACAACGCACAAGCCGAGATGACCAAAAAGCTCAATGCTCTGCAAGTAACAGCGACAGAGAGCAAAATCAAACTGGGAGCTCAACAGGCTTACTACAATTTGATTTTTGCTCAAGACGATCTGGAACTGAAAAAACAAAGTTTGTCCCGTGCCCAAACACAGCTGAAAGTAGCGAACGCTGCATTTAAAGTAGGTACGAAAGCCAAAACAGATGTCCTGCAAGCAGAAATGGGTCTGGCAGGTGCTCAAGCCAACTTGACTAGTGCGAAAAACGCAGTCGAAGTAGCTCGTATGGATTTGAATGATTTCCTTGGTGTTGACCTCACAAAGGAATGGAAAGTTGTATCCTCCAACAAGCAGGTCGCCCCTGTCAAAATGACAATGGAAGAAGCAGAAAAAGAAGCACTCTCCAAACGAATTGAAATGACGAAGGTAAACGAAGAGCTCAAACTGGCTCAATTGAACGTGAAGCTGATTGAGGAGTATTCTGCTCTGTCGACGTTGCCTGGGCGTGTAGCACGAAATAACGAGGAGAAATCCAAATTGGCGATCGATGAGCAAAAACGTGCGATCTCCAAAGAGGTATCCCAAGCTTATTTGAATCTGAATGCAGCTAGAGAAGCCATTGATTACCAGAAAGTAGCGAAGGATTCGGCAGCGGAAAGCTATCGTTTGACCAATCTGCGCTTTGAAAATGGTCTCGCAACGACTTTGGAAGTCATTCAGGCCGAGGAAGAACTGTCCAGTCGTGAGAATCAATACCAAAAAGCGATCCTTCAATACAACCTGGCTGTAGTAAACTTTGAAACAGCTCTCGGAAACTAATCAAGATTTGTAAGTTTTTGAATGGAATTGGAAAAAGGTTCAATGATGACATGTTGAGTGGTGTACCCTATAATACGAGTTGTGGCCGATGTCACAGCTTACATATTACAGGTGAATAAGACCACGGAAAAAATCTTTAAACTTTTTTTCTAAGGCGCCGCAACTTTTGCTGAGCTGAGGCGTTTAATAGGATGTCACACGAAAAACGGGGAATTGTGTAAAAAAGATTCACGGATTCTAGCAATTGTGTTACACTAGTGATTGTTGCATTTTACACAATACTGAATATACTAGAGATTTTTAACACAAAAAAGCGAAGCTGTCCTGCGAAAGGAGGTGACACGCGCTTGCAGGATTCGGGCTTTAAAAAGAAAGATAGATTAACAACAAATATTCCCCAAGAACAATTTGTTTATACTAGAGGAGGAGAACACAAGGTTATGAAAAAGGTCGTTAACAGTGTACTGGCTAGTGCCCTCGCACTTACTGTTGCTCCAATGGCTTTCGCAGCAGAGGATACAACAACAACTGAAGCTCCTAAAATGGACGCAGCAATGGAGAAAACCGTAAAACGTCTGGAAGCTCTTGGCCTGGTAGCAGGTTATGGCAACGGCGATTTCGGTGTAGACAAAACCATCACTCGCGCTGAGTTTGCTACTTTGATCGTTCGCGCTCGCGGACTTGAGCAAGGTGCTAAACTGGCTCAATTCAACACTACTTACACAGATGTTAAATCCACTGACTGGTTCGCTGGTTTCGTAAACGTAGCTTCCGGTGAAGAAATCGTTAAAGGTTTCCCGGACAAATCTTTCAAACCACAAAACCAAGTTACTTATGCTGAAGCAGTAACCATGATCGTTCGCGCTCTGGGTTATGAGCCATCCGTTAAAGGTGTATGGCCAAACAGCATGATCTCCAAAGGTTCCGAGCTGAACATTGCAAAAGGTATCAACAACCCTAACAATGCAGCAGTTCGTGGCGACATCTTCAAAATGCTGGACAACGCTCTTCGCGTAGACCTGATGGAGCAAGTTGAATACGGTACTGACATCCGTTTTAACGTAACTGACGAAACTCTTCTGACTAAATACCTGGATGTTACTGTTCGTGACATGGAATGGGCTCACGATTCCGATAACGATTCCGATGACTTGCCAGTAGTTTCCAACGTTCCAGCTATCGGCTTGGGCAAAATCAAATCCAACGAAGTAACTTTGGCTGGTAAAGACGCTGGTCTGGGCAACACTACTTACAAAGTAGCAGACGGTATCAACCCTAACGAATTCGCTGGTCAACACGTACAAGTGTGGATCAAAGATGACAAAGAAAACGTAATCGTTTGGATGGAAGGTTCCGAAGACGAAGAAGTAGTTATGGACCGCACTGATACCTTCCAACTGAATGGCAAAAACATCTCCAGCGGTGACGATCTGAAGAGCAAATCCGATCTGAAAGATCTGAAACTGTCCCTGGATTCCAGCGGTAAAACATACCGTTTCAGCGAAGATGTTGAAGTTACTTACAACTTCCAACGCCTCGATGCAATCGATGGCTTGAAAGACATCATCAAAATCGCTCAACCTTACACTGTATCTGTGAAATTGGTTCTGAACGATAACAACGAAATCGTGTACATCCACGCTATCGATGACCAATCCTTCGACCAATCTAACAAAGGTATTAAATATGGTTCCGAAGTAATCGAGAAAATCGACGCTGACAAAAAGAAAATCGACAACCTCGATGGCCGTAAATTCAGCGACCTGGATGACCTCGATGAAGGTACTGACTTCCTGGTATTCTTGAATGGCCAACCAGCTAAACTGGCTGACCTGAAACCAATGGACGTATACAGCGTGTACTACGCTGATGGCGATGACGAGAAATTGCTGGTATTTGCTAGCCGCACTGTAGTAGAAGGCAAAGTAGATAAAGTAGTTACTCGTAAAGCTGACGACGTTCGTCTGACTATTGGAGACAAAACTTACCGTGCTCGCACTGGTACTTCCTACTCCGACAACGCTAACAAAGACGTTAAAGAAATCGATTCCTCTAACTGGGATCTGCTTGGCGACCTCGATAGCGAAGAAGTAAAACTGTACCTGGATGCTTCTGGACGTATTCGTCACGTTGAAACAAAAGACAGCATCGACGATCGCAAAGTGAAAGCAATCGTTACTCGTGCAGCTGTTTACAGCGCATCTGATGATGAGTATGCATTCACTGTAATGACTGAAAAAGGCAAGAAAATGACAATCTCCCTGGAAGCTGAAGACATCGAAGATATCGATGGAACAGATTTCAGCGAAGGCGACAAGCAAGATGAGCTGGAATCCTTGCTCGTACCAAGCAAAGACAACGACCTGGTTCTGTTGGAAGTAACTTTGGATACTAAAGGCGAACCAAGCAAAGTAAAACTGTTGGATACAGCTGGTCTGGAAGAAGTTTCCGGTCAAGCTTGGGATGACCTCGCTGACGAAGACGACGATCTAGTTGGTGACGCTGAAGTAACTGACGACACTGCAATCTTCGACATGACTGGTGATATCGAAGGCAAACGTCCAGAACTGAAAGATGCTGGCATCGCGAAGTTCAAAGACATCGCTGACGAAAACGACCTGAAAGTATTCTACCTGCTGGATGAAGATGGCGAAGAAGTAGATGCGATCTTCGTAGTTGAAGGTGACGGTTTGGGTGGCGACGCACAATTCGGTTACCTGATGAACTACTCCACTGAAGCTGGTTCCGACAGCATGGTTGTTCTCGTGAAAGACGAGAATGGCGAAGTAGTACAAAAAGAATTCAAAATGGATGACGATAAAGAAAACCTGCTGGATCGTAAACGTGACGGCAAAGCTGCTCCAATCAAGCGTGGTGACTTCATCGCATTCGATCTGAACTCTGATGGTGAAGTTGTAGTTGACGACGTAGTTGAAGTAGTTGACAATGCTATCGATGCTATCGGCGCTCGCGTTGTTCTGGACAAAGACCTGTGGGACAAAAACAACATCGACAACATCGCTGTTGCTCAAGTAGCTGACGTAGATGGTAACACCATCACTCCTACTAAAGGTCCAAAACTCTACACTCAAGCTTCCACTGCATTCATCGATGCATGGGATGACCTGACTGGTATCGACGGTGTTGACGAAGACGATCTGATCATCCTGATCGACACTGATGATGACGGTTCCCGTTACGACTACGTACTGGTAGTTGGTACAGGTGACTACATCGACGAAGAAGACATCACGAAAGAAGAAATCGATGCTTTCTTGAGCCAATCCGGTGATGACGACAACGGCGAAGAACCAGGTACTCCTGGCGACATTATCGATGAGTCCCTAGTGAGTGGCCAAGAAAAACCATTCTTGGGTAGCGAGAAAAACTCCACTTACACTGTAAAAGGTAGCAAAGATGCACTCGACGTTGATAACCTCGACACTCTGGTAGTTGAGTTCAATGGCGAAGAGTACGAAGTACCAGCTGCTTCTATCAACGATGACGGTTCTTTCAGCTACGTAATCGGCGATAAAGTATTCGCTGCTGGTGTAGAAGAAGCTACTCTGACTGCTACAGACAAAGATGGCAAAGAGTACGAAGTAACTGTAAAATTTTAATAAACCGACTGACTAACGTTTGATTCGGGATTCGTTTGATGGGTATCGGGGAGTTGCATGACTCTCTGGTACCCTACATAAAATACCGGTCAAGATTAGAAGGTACCAACTAGAAAAAGATCCTATTAATTTGTTGGAGGGGTAGTACGTGAATAAAAAAGTAGTCCTGTCCGTTCTCTCTACGGCTGTAGTAGCTAGCATGGCAACTGCTGCTTTTGCAAAGCCAGCAACTGGCCTTTACATCGGCGGTAGTGTAGACAAATATTACTCGATCACTCAATTCCTCAATAACGAAGATCAAGTTATTGATGAAATCAACAACACTGGTTTCCCCAACGTACTGTACGTTGATGACCAAGGTAACGCTGCTACAATCGGTCAAGTAGTTAACGCTGATGATCTGAACGACGTGCTGAAAAAAGCAACTCTGGAAGATTTCCAAGGAAACACTTACGCAAAAGCTGATGGTACTACTTATGATCCTTCTAAAGACTCTGACCTGACTGGTGCTCCAGCTGGCGATCTGAAAGTTGAATCTGTAAGTGCTATTAACGCTTCTCAAATTGAAGTGAAGTTTGGCGCAGAGGTTGATAAAGAATCCGCAGAGGATCTTGCTAATTACACAGTTTCTGCAGCTGGTGTAGATAAAGTTGCTGCTAAGCTTGTAGATAGCAAAACTGTAGTATTGACTCTTGACCCAACTGACGTAGTTACAGCTGGTCTGAACCAATCTACTGTAGAAGTTTCTGTTGCTGATGTAAAATCTGCTGCTGACGATTCTAAAGCAATTGAATCTTTCACTGGCAAAGTAAGCTTCCTGGACTTGACAGTACCTCAAGCAGTTAGTGCGAAATTGATTGGTCCTGGTAAAGTTGCTGTAACATTCAACGAGCCTGTTTCCGCTACATCTGGTTTCTTGATTGATGGTGGTCAATATTCTGTAACTGTTGACACTGCTAGTGTAGACTATGCAGCTAAAACTGTTGTACTGAATACTGGTACACTTTCCCAAGGCGAACACACAATTACAGTTAACCCAGATGGTGATAAATCAGTAAAAGATGGTGCGGGACTGTTTGTTGCTAAAACAGATGTGAAATTTACAGTAGCTGATGATGTAACTGCTCCTGTACTTGTTTCCGCAACTGCTAGTGGACAAAACGCTGTTGTATTGACTTTCGACGAGCCAATTTCCGGTCTTGATGCTGGTGATGTATATCACACTGCAAACACCGAGGCATATCGTAATACTGCTGTTGAAGAGGTTGCTGGCTCTGCTAAGAAACAATGGAAAGTTACTTTTGGAAACCCACTTCCAACTGGAACAGTTACAATCAATGTTGCTAAGGAAGCAATTCAAGACAACTTTAACAACAAGAATGCTTCTGTATTGAGCACAACAGTTTCTGTTGTTTCAGACAGTGTTAAACCAACTGTAACTGAAGTGAAAGTTGTTAATGCTTCTCAAGTAACTTTGGCATACAGTGAAGCAGTAGTAGGTGCTGATCTGAAAGCAAACTACAAAGTAACTGACAAAGATGGTAAAACTGTAACTGGTTATGGTATCAGTTATGATGCTGCCACAAAGAAAGCTACTATCACGTTCAGCCCTGCACTTAAAGAGGGTGCAGCTTACACCATTGCAGTAACTGGTATTAAAGATACTGCAGTTGTACCTAACGAGATTGATGCTTACACTACTAACATCACTGTTGCTGATAAAACTGCACCAAGTGTTGCTGGTGACGGTCTCTACGACAAAGATACAAATAAAATTGTTATCTTCTTCTCTGAGGCTATGAACGGTGCTGATCTGCTGGATAAGTCCAAATACACTTTGGCAACAAGCAGCGTGCAAGTTGAATTGCCATCCACTGCAACTCTGGCAGTTGGACCGAACAATTCTTCTGTAAATATCACACTTCCATCTGTTGTTAAAGATGCTAATGGCACTGATATTACCGATGCGATTAATAAGGTAATTGTGGGTCAAGTTCGTGACCAAGCTGGTAATAAAACTGCTACTGTATTCTCCGAAGTTGCATTGGATTCTGATGCTGGAGAAATCGGTGTTGTTGCAGATTCTGCAGTAACTGTTGACACTAAGACTGTACAATTCGCTGTTAACAAACCACTGAAAACTGTTGTTGCATCTGACTTTAAGTTGGACAGCACAGCAGTAGAATTCGCTAAATATGAAAACAAAACTTTGAAGGATGGAACTTATGGTTCTATCGTAACTCTTCAAGTAGCTTTACCATTTGCAACAGATGCTACACCAGCTGTTAACACTGTTGCAAACCCAACATCTGTATCCATTTATGGAGACAAGTTTGCGGGTAGCACAACAATTGCAACAAGTGCTGATGGAGTAGCTCCTGCAATTGCTGATAAAAATGGTGACAAGAAGTTGGATGGTAAAGACTTGGCGTTTACATTTAACGCTACTGGCGATATCACCGATGTTACTGTAACCTTCAGTGAAGCGCTGAAACAGTCTACAGTGAGCGTTGATGATTTCGAAGTGCCTGGATACACTGTTGCTGATTTGGCTGTAAACTCCAACGAAGTTAAACTTAAACTGTCTCCAGTTGTTGAAACTGGTACTAGTTTCAAAGTGAATTTTGTAGGAAACGTATCCGATGCAGAGGATAATGCTTACAAAACTGCAAAAGAAATTACTGTTTTGGCTGCAGATTATGCTGTAACTTCTGCTCTGTACGTAGTAAACAATTCTACTAATGAAACTCTTGATGCTGCGTTGCAAAATCCAACACTTGCTTTGGATTTGACAACTTACAAGCATCTGAACACTGACCAACGTGCTGATCTTGGAGCAGATTTCTTGGATGATGCACCTTATACAACTGTAGATGAAGTACAAGATGCTCTGGATGCATTGGTACCAGTTCAAGCTCTGAAAGAAATTAACTGGGCTGCTGAAAATGGCGATTGGTCTGGTGCAAAAGTTAGCATGTTTACAGCAGCAGGAATTACTGGTGTAACTGATGCAAACTATAATGCTGTGAAAGCTGCACTGGAGAACTCACCTAACAAAGGCCAAGAAGAAAAGGCTGAAGTTCAAGCTATCGTAGACGAAGTTAACGGCGTTCCTGCTCCTTAATAAAACTACGAAACGTTGCTTTATAAACTCTGCTGAGTGAAAAAAGTGGAAAAGGTCCCTGTCGAATTAGATGGGGTCCTTTTCTAACTACCTTGTTAAATTGGTTGGTGTAATTCCGGTCTATGAGAAACGGCCTATATTCTCATGTGCCTAATCCTCCTGCACAGGCATCAGTCCTATACCAACTGTTCCTGTGAAGTCAGGTGAAGTCGTACTTGCTGGAAGCAAGGCGGGGCTCCTTAAAAGTTGACTATGGTCAGGAGACGAATCCATGTAGACCCAATACGAGATAACTGTTGTCAGGAAAAGAAGCGCTAGGGGCTTGGTGGCAGTCGATGTACGTGAGATCGTACAGACGAAACAGAAACAATTCAGGCTGTTAAACCTGTTTTTCTCGTATTGTATAGTGGGGACCTAAGGTCAGCAAAAGAAGGGATAGACAAGGTGGAACGTTTGAAGTCTTGCCGGAAGAGGTGGGTTAGCACCAGAGAGGCCGGTAAGATGGCGGCGGGTTCGTAGTAGTGTTGATGGCTTGCCGATTGAACCCGTAGTGGTAACACAGGCGGGGAGGAGAAAACTGGCCGGAGCGAAGGAACCCAGTCAGCGGATAAGAAGGATACGAGAACTTACAATGGGCGTTGTGGTTTCTCAAGTCTACAAAAGAATCTAACTTAGTTAGGATTGCAGTGACATCTTTTTCTGTTGATGGAACGCCGTGTGCGATGAAAGTCGCCTGCACGGTGTAGGCTCGTCATAAAACCATAAATAAAAGGTATAAGACGAGAATGGCGGCTTAAACTAATTAATTAAGTTATTGGAGAACCCCACCTTTAGGTGGGGTTCTTCTTTTTAGAGAAGCCCAATACGCAATAAGAAAAGTTCACATTATCTTGCGGTATTATTCAAGATTTTTCTGTATAATGGATTTGCCCATTGTAAGATATTCTTAGTTTTTCCGTTGATGGAACGCCGTGTGCGATGAAAGTCGCCCGCACGGTGTAGGCTTGTGATAAATTCGTTACTTACGGATTAAGACGAGAATAGCGTATTTGGCTTTGAAGACAATGGATTGTACCATACGAGTGTCATGATCCTGTTTGGGGATGATGTAATCGGTTGGTTAAATGGTTATACGATTCTGTCCGGTAAAATTGTATCAGAACTAGGAGATTACCATCTTATTTTGACGGACATAACCACTGGTGATACAACGCAGTATAACTTTACGATTATCAAGTGAGTAAAATTGCAGGACTGTAGAAGAGTGCTTTCTACAGTCCTGTTTTGTGTTCAGCTCATATGATTATTTTTATACACTGTTTATTTTATTTATCGTGCCAGCGGTATGGATATTACCAAGTGATAATATGTAGGACAATAGAATTACTTTTATTAAAAACAGACAGTTCAATTGGTGTGTTCATCTATTAAAATCACAAACTAAAATAGGATTATTTAACTGTTTGTATGTTTACAATAAACTTCCACTTTGCTATATTATTAATTGCCCATTGTAAGAATTTAGTATTTCTTGTTGGTTGATGGAACGCCGTGTGCGATGAAAGTCGCCTGCACGGTGTAGGCCTGTACGAAAACCATGATAAAATCTTGGTTAGTCAGGAATAGCAAAGATGTTACCGCTAACGATAATAACGAATTTCAGACTCTCTTAAATGATAACAGCGTATCTGAGGTTTTTGTGGGAGCAGAATTGAATGGGGCGTTTACTGTTAATCGTGCAGTTATTATCACTGGACTGAATAATGTCGGTGGTAAGTTCCCTATCAACAAATTGACTGTTGTTAACCCAACTCTTACTGTTGAAATTAACAATGTTAATGTCACAGATCTTGTAACCGGCCAATTACCGGATTAAGGCTGTACCAATACATTGGTAATATAACAGGATTGGGATCGGGGAGATGGGACAGGGAATCCTGTCTCTCTGAAATCAACAACAATCGAGGAGTGGAAATAACAATGTCATTGAAACGTAAACTATCTGCATTCGCAGTGCTGTCCTCAGTAGCACTTAATGCCTTTGTAGGACAAGCTTTTGCAGCAATTAATGTAAATGATTCTACTGTATCTAATGTTACAGTTAATACAACCACAAATATTCATTTTGGACCTGGAACAAGTGTAACGAATCAGTTTACTGCAAATGCAGCAGTAACTGTTTCTGCGGACGATGCCTCTAAAGAAACAGCCCTATCTGGAGCAAAGATTTTGTTGCAACCGACCGGAGCGAATATACCGATTAATCTTGGTGGATTAACAACTTCTAATGTCATTGTAGGTAATGAAAATGTTGATTTGAACGGGAACGAAAATTCAATTGTTTTCGTGAAGCCAGAGTTGTTGAGCAAAATTAATGAAGCTGAATTATTAGATGAGGCTGATTACACTGCAGATTCTTGGGCAGCTCTTCAAACAGCTTTGACTGCAGCAATAGGATTAGTAGGAGACGAAAATGCTACTGCGACTGAACTAACAGGAGCACTGAACAATCTGAAGACAGCTATCAATAACTTGATAGACCCCTCTGTACCAGCACTGGAGGCAGCGCAAC
>NZ_RHHU01000028.1:0-105015 GCF_003710965.1 Brevibacillus nitrificans
GTCGTGTGACAGTTCGGTCCCTGACTGTCGCGGGCGTAGGAAGGTGGAGGAGAGCTGTCCTTAGGACGAGAGGACCGGGATGGACGCACCGCTGGTGCACCAGTTGTCACGCCAGTGGCACAGCTGGGTAGCTATGTGCGGACGGGATAAGCGCTGAAAGCATCTAAGCGTGAAGCCCCCTCCAAGATGAGACTTCCCACAGCGTAAGCTGGTAAGACCCCTCATAGACGATGAGGTTGATAGGTTCGGTGTGGAAGCGTGGTAACACGTGGAGCTGACGAATACTAATCGGTCGAGGACTTATCCACACACTCTTAGCAAACATGCGTATTCAGTTTTGAAGGAATGACAGTAGTCAATATCCTTTTCCACGGAGCTGTGGTGAAGTTGGAGTTCACGCCGGTCTGTCACACCGGAGGTCGCGGGTTCGAGTCCCGTCAGCTCCGCCATTTCTAAATGGCATAAAACGGAATATACGTATGGCTCGGTAGCTCAGTCGGTAGAGCAGAGGACTGAAAATCCTCGTGTCGGCGGTTCGATTCCGTCCCGAGCCACCATGTACGAGCCATTAGCTCAGTTGGTAGAGCATCTGACTTTTAATCAGAGGGTCGAAGGTTCGAGTCCTTCATGGCTCACCAGTTTTTACCTTAATTGAATAAAGAAAATGTTACCACATGCGGACGTAGCTCAATTGGTAGAGCGTCGCCTTGCCAAGGCGAAGGTCGAGGGTTCGAGACCCTTCGTCCGCTCCATTCTTGTCTGTAAACACCACTGGCTCCATAGCAAGTGGTGTTTTCCTGCTTTTAGGCACAAAACACTTACAAGACGAGTCAGCTTGTAGGGCGCGAGCGCATCTGGTACGATACTTGGAGTGCTTCTCCTACGATGTTGGAGGTTCTATGAAACATAACAAGAGTATTTTGAAGAAAACAACCGTCGTTGACTTTAAGCAAGATGCCGCTTTTTTTGTGGATCGTGGCACGCGCTTTTTAAATCGGTATGACTATGAAAAAGCATTGCGTTCCTTTCGCCGAGCGATTGAGCTTGAGCCTGCCAACGCTGAGTGCCATTGCCATCTGGCCAGCGCACTCGCTGAGACAGGACAGTTTGAAGCCTCAAATGATGTTCTCTATGAGGTGATAGAAAAATGGGATACGTCCATGTCGGAAGTTTACTTCTACATGGCTAACAACTACGCCAATCTGGAAGATTATCAGATGGCGGAAGAAATGGCTGTTCGCTACCTTCAGGAGGATGGCAACGGACCATACCGTGAGGATGCAGAGGAGCTTTTAGACTACATCTATTTTGAGCTCGATATGCCGCCGCGTCATTTTCAGCCGAGCGAGAACGAAGACGTCTACAGCAAGCACGAGCGTGCACGCCGCAGTCTGGAAGAAGGCCGCTTTTTGGAAGCACTGGACACCTTAAAGGAAATCGTGGAAAATGACCCGTCCTTTCTCCCAGCCTGGAACAATTTGTCGCTTGCTTATTATTACGTAGGCGATTTTCAGCAGTCCATGAAGACGATCGAGAAAACGCTGGAAATGGAACAAGGCAACCTCCACGCCCTGTGCAATTTGGCGGTGTTGCTTTCCCATCACAATCATACGACCGAATTGATTGCGCTGATGGACATGCTGAAAAAGGTTGTGCCCTTCCATCCGGAAAACACGTATAAGCTGGCAACTACCATGGGGGTTCTTGGGCAGCACGAAGAGGCGTACTTCCACTACCAGCGCATCCTGAAGGCAGGCCGTCCACATGAAGCATGTACGTATCATTACGCTGCGATCTCTGCCTATTTGAGCGGACGAAAAGACCAAGCGCTGCGCTGGTGGCAAAAAGCAAAGCAAATGGATCCGGAAGCCGGTGTCGCAGATCAATACATTCAGATGGTAAAAAGCGAGCAAGAAGGGGAAACTATAAAACCGATCCCTTATCAATACAACCCGACACAGCGGGAAGTCTCGTGGGAGCAAGCCACGTTTAACGGCGTTGAAGATTTCAAGACCGATCCCATGATTCGCGCTTCGCTGCTGTGGGCGCTGCAGCATGGCAGAGATGAAGTGAAGTTTGCTGTACTGCAGACGCTGTCGATGATTGGTGATGACGAAGCGGAAACAGCGGTTCGCCAGTTTTACCACTCGACCGACAACCAGCAGCTTCAGAAGCTGGCTCTGCTGGCTTTGGCGGATATGGGAGCTGCAATGCCACAGGATGCTCCAAACCCAGTAGAAAAGGCAGATGCAAGCCCACAGGATGTGGAGAGTGTCGAAGAGGGAATTCGCCTCTATTTGTTCGAGGAAGGTCAGGAAGCTGCCGGGAATTGGTGCCTCCAGTTCTGGGCGGAGCATCAGAAGTACGTGGTCAATCATGTACAAGTGCGGAAATCAATCGCATGGGTCGCTGCATTAGAATATGTATACGGAACGGTGAGTCAGCAGAAGAAATCGCAAGCCTATCTTGCTGAAAAGTACGGGGTTTCTATTTCTACTGTAGCGAAGTGCGTCAAAGTGCTGTCGAAGCTTGATTTTAAATAGATTCTTACATTATAATAAGTATAAATAAGAAACAAGAAATGAGCAAAGACAAACCTGCTTGACGAAGGAGGCATCCTATATGAGTGACCAAAAAATTTATGATGTAATTATCGCCGGTGCTGGCCCTGCCGGTATGACGGCTGCTGTATACACTTCTCGTGCGAATATGAGCACCCTGATGCTGGAGCGCGGTATCCCTGGTGGCCAAATGGCGAACACAGAAGAGATCGAGAACTACCCAGGCTTCACCTCTATTCTCGGTCCGGATCTGTCGACCAAAATGTTCGAGCACGCCCAACAGTTCGGTGCGGAATACGCATACGGAGAAATCAAGGAAATCCGTGACGAAGCACCGTACAAACGGGTTGTTACGGGAGATAAAGAATACTTGGCTAAATCCGTAATCATTGCGACAGGCGCTGAGCATCGTCTGTTGGGTGCTCCGGGTGAAAAAGAGCTGTCTGGCCGCGGCGTATCGTATTGCGCAGTGTGTGACGGTGCTTTCTTCCGCAACAAAGAGCTGGTTGTTGTAGGGGGCGGTGACTCTGCAGTTGAAGAAGCGGTGTTCCTGACTCGCTTTGCTACCAAAGTGACCATTATCCACCGACGTGACCAGTTCCGTGCGCAAAAAATCCTGCAAAAACGCGCGTTCGAAAATGAAAAAATCGAAGTCATCTGGGATACACAGGTGAAAGAAATTCGTGGAGAAGGCAAAGTGCAATCCGTTTTGCTGGAAAACTTGAAAACCGGTGAGCAAAGTGAATTCGCTACGGATGGTGTATTCATTTATGTAGGGATGGATCCACTGACGGAAAGCGTACGCCCGCTGGGAATTACAAACGACGCTGGCTACGTTTTGACCGATGAAAAAATGAACACCAAAGTAAAAGGTGTATTTGCAGCAGGGGACGTTCGTGAAAAATTGCTGCGCCAAGTCGTGACAGCAACAGGCGACGGTTCCATTGCCGCTCAATCGGCTCAACACTACGTGGAAGAACTGAATGAAGCATTAAAGGAACAAAATGTCACAATCTCTTAACCTGGTTGTAACATAGGTGAAATAATTGGGAGTTATGATTAACTCAATGAATTGACCCCCTTATCTATATAAACAATTGTTGCGTGGCTGGTACTCAGTCGCGCATCTTTTTTGTGTATAAGGGCTTGTTCCCTTGTTGGGAAAAGCGGGGAAACTCCCAAAAAGGTGCGAATGGGCCGGTCAATATGGTATGCTATTGTCAGAATCGTAGGAGGCGAGTTGCGTGACAGAATTGGGAAACGATAAGGCCATTAATCTGCTGATCATTACGGGAATGTCAGGTGCAGGAAAAACGGTTGCGGTACAAAGCTTGGAGGACCTGGGCTACTTTTGCGTAGACAACCTACCGCCAGTACTGATTCCTAAATTCGCTGAACTGGTCAAACAGTCCGGTGGAAGTATTGAGCGGGTTGCGTTGGTAATCGATTTGCGTGGGCGGGAGTTCTTTGAGAGCTTGTCAGTCACGATCGAAAGCCTGAACCAGATGAGCGGACTTTCGTACCATATTCTCTACCTCGATGCGAGTGATACCACGTTGGTGTCCAGATACAAGGAAACACGTCGTCGCCACCCGTTGTCGCCAAACGGTTCGCCATTGGAAGGAATTCATGCTGAACGACGCCTGCTGCAGGAAATGAAGGGCTGGGCGCATCAGATTATTGATACAAGTCAAATGAAACCTGCCCAGCTGCGGGAAAAAATTATTAACCAATACGGTCAGCAAGGGTCACCGCTTACGATCAACGTACTCTCGTTCGGGTTTAAATACGGCACACCGATCGATGCCGACTTGATGTTTGATGTGCGGTTTTTACCGAACCCGCACTATGTAGAAGACCTTCGTCCCAAAACCGGTTGTGATCCGGAAGTGGCGGAATACGTGATGAAGCACAAAGAAACACAAGAGTTTATCGAGAAGCTGGTCGACTTTTTGTCCTACACACTGCCGCATTATCAGCGCGAAGGGAAAAGTCAGCTGGTGATTGGGATTGGCTGTACGGGAGGGAAGCACCGTTCCGTAGCGATTGCGGAGCATCTGGGTGAGACCTTCGGCAAAGATTTTACCGTACGGGTTAGTCATCGAGACATGGAAAAGAACAAGTGAGCATAGGATGGCAGGAAGATAAAGGGGATCGTTCCCGCTAAGAGCCAGGCCATGTGTTTGTGTGCAATAGGAATAATGAGGTGACATATGCCTACTAAGGGAATGGGGAGGCTGCAGGCAAGGCAGTTGCGTCTTGTCGTAATCGGCGGAGGTACGGGTCTGTCCGTTTTGTTACGAGGGCTGAAGCACGAGCCTGTGCATATAACTGCAATTGTGACAGTAGCCGATGATGGGGGAAGCTCTGGTCGATTGCGCGAGGAAATGGATATGCTCCCGCCAGGAGATATTCGAAACGTTTTGACGGCTCTGGCCGATACAGAACCATTGATGGAAAAAGTGATGCAGTATCGTTTTTCCGCAGGCACGGGATTAGCTGGGCATAATTTGGGAAATCTATTACTTGCCGCGATGAACGAGATCACGGGGGACTTCGTTACGGCTGTGAAAACATTGAGCGGAGTTCTGGCGGTTCGAGGGGATGTTTTACCCGCGTCGACACAGTCGATTCGTCTCGTCGCGGAAATGACAGACGGGTCGTACGTGGTAGGAGAGTCGCAGATTCCCCTGACTGGCAAGGAAATCAAACGAGTCTTTCTCGACCCGGAGGATGCAGTCCCCCTGGCAGATGCTCTGTCAGCGATCGCTGAAGCAGATGCGATCTTGATTGGGCCGGGAAGCTTGTACACGAGCATCCTGCCCAATTTGCTGGTTCGAGGATTGTTTGACGCTATCAAAAGCTCGACGGCTCCGAAGATTTACATCTGCAACGTGATGACACAGCCTGGGGAGACGGATGGGTTTACGGCTTCCAAGCATGTCAACGTCATGTATGAGCACGTCGATGGACCATTTTTAGATACGATTATTGTCAATTCAGCAGAGCTGCCAGCCTATGTATTGGATAAGTATGCGGAAAAGGGAGCAGCTCCTGTCCCATGTGATCTGAAAAAGCTGCGACAGCTAGGACTACAGGTTGTCGCCAAGCCGCTGGTCACATTTGAGGACGGCTATCTGCGACACGATGCACTGGCAGTAAGTAAACAAGTGGTTGCACTCGTCAAGCGCAGGCGAAAGGTGCTGAAGATAGAGAAGGAGTGAGGGTCGATGTCATTCGCCGCGCAGACCAAAAAAGAATTAACGATGCAGGAGGGTGCTGACTGTTGCAGCAAAGCGGAGCTGTCTGCCTTGATTCGCATGAACGGCAGCCTTCAGTTCGGCGCAGGACGGTTCGTACTCGATGTCACAACGGAAAACGCGGCGATTGCGAGACGGATTTACACCTTGATCAAAAGGCTGTTCCAGATTCACGCCGAGTTATTAGTCCGGAAAAAAATGCGCTTGAAGAAGAACAATGTGTACATCGTAAGGATACCCAATAAGGCGAACGAAATTTTGCAGGATTTGGGCATCATGGATTCGAGCCTCTCGTTTCTCTCGGGTGTGGCGCCAGACATTGTGAAGAAATCATGCTGCCGCGCAGCGTATTTGCGCGGCGCTTTTCTGGCAGGGGGTTCGGTCAATCATCCGGAGGCGTCCAGCTATCATTTGGAGATTTTTACGGCCTATCAGGATTTTTGTGAGGCATTGACCAAGATCGCCAATCGGTATAAACTAAATGCCAAGTGCATCGAGCGGAAAAAAGGGTATGTTCTCTACATTAAAGAAGGCGAAAAGATTACGGAGTTCTTGAGTTTGATTGGAGCTCACCAGGCACTTCTCTATTTCGAGGACGTACGAATCGTCAAGGATATGCGCAACTCGGTGAATCGCTTGCATAACTGCGAGATAGCCAATATTAACAAGACGGTCAATGCAGCGACGCAGCAACTGGAGAATATTCAGCTCATCGATCAGGAAATGGGCTTGGAGAATTTGCCAAAACGCCTGCGAGAGGTAGCGGAGCTGAGGATGGCTCATCCCGATATTAACTTAAAGGAATTGGGTGAGATGCTGCCTAGCGGAGTTGTCAGCAAATCGGGAGTCAATCACCGCCTGCGAAAAATTAACGAAATCGCTGACAAATTACGAGAAAAACAAAATATTTCGATGTAGATGCATGATATACTAAAGGATAATAGTCTCTAGAGAAGGAGGTCCATTCATGGTTCAACAGCAGGTAGTGGTCCAATTGAAAACCGGTTTGCAGGCACGTCCGGCAGCCTTTTTCGTGCAGGAGGCCAACCGTTTTGCTTCGGAAGTGTTCGTAGAAAAGGAAAATAAGAAAGTGAACGCGAAAAGCATCATGGGTATCATGAGCCTCGCGATCAGTTCGGGTACGGAAATCACCATTTTGGCAGAAGGGCCGGATGCCTCCCAGGCAGTAACGAGTCTTGCCAAGCTAGTAAGCAAAGAAGAATAGTAGTAGAGCAGAAGACACTTTCCACGTGGGAGGTGTCTTTTTTTGGATGGATCGGATTTAGCGGTTTTTGCGTCATTTTTTGCCTCGTTGGGACATGCTAATCCATGTGAAAAACTCAACAAGGGGGAACGAAAATGACCAATCGCGATACGTGCCAAGACAGCTGCAATGAAGGCCGCGACTCCTATGACATGGATATTGACCGCATGATTAACGAGGGCTTGGGTGGAGGGCTAGTCACCGATCAGAATGGATTGATCGAGGAGACGAGTGTCGACACAATGACCGGTGCTACTGCAGCCAAGCAAGCGCTTGAATAACTACGGGGAAGTCATGATCAGGAGGGAAGCAGAATGGATTTGACACGTGCGCAGGAGATTGTTCACTCCAGCGAAAAAATCGTGGTGCACTACAAGGGAGATTCCGTATGGATTGACGAGCTGGATGAGTCAACGCAAACGGCTCGCATCCATACCGAACGAAATCCTGCCAGCAGCTTGAGAGTACAAGTAGGTCAGCTGGAGGAAAAACGAGATCTGTGACCAGTAGACAAACCGGGCGTTCAGTGGAGAAAAATCCCATGCGCTCGGTTTTTTTCGCTACTATCAACTGGCAGTCATTTGACAATGAAAAATAGGGTCAAATATACTTTTCAGTAAGAAGATACATAGGGAGGGGATTGGCATGTTTGTACAGGTTCGAAAAACGGTTGTAACAGAAGGAAATGCAGATAAAGTAGTCGATCGATTCAGTGGAGAGGGACTAGTCGAAAAGCAGGAAGGCTTCATTGACTCGACCGTTCTCGTAAAAAAGGTCAGTCGTGGAGACGAAGAGGTCATGGTGATCGTCCGCTGGGAGTCAGAGGCTCACTGGAAGCAATGGGAGAAGAGTGACGCTCATATCGCTGGACACAAAGCGAATCTCGGAAAGCCGAAGCCTGAATATATCGTAAGTTCGGAAGCTGCTCTCTATGAGGTGAAGTCTGTGAAAAAGGCGGCCAGCGAATCATGACCGCAAAAGGGATTGCGATCCTCTCAGACGTGCATAGCAACGTATTTGCTCTGGATGCGGTACTGGCTGATCTGGAAAAGAGAGAAATTGATATGATTGTAAACCTGGGAGATGTGCTATTTGGGCCGATATGTCCTCTGGAGACGGCAGAGAGACTCATGGCCAAGCAGAATGTCATTTCAATCATGGGAAATTGCGATCGGATTTTGTTGGAGGAGCAAAGCGAGTCCTTGACATTTCAGCAAGTGAAGCCGTTGCTTACCGATGCGCACCTGGAATGGATCCGTACGTTTCGGAAGACGTGGGTCTACGAAGACATCCTCTTTTGCCACGGAACGCCTTTTTCAGATGATATGTATCTGCTGGAGGAGGTCACGGAAAACGGAGCAGCCAACAGAGAGCTTCAAGCGGTTGTGGAGCAGCTCAAGCACCTCGACCAACGTGTCATTGTCTGTGGGCATACGCATCTGCCAAAGAGCGTGCAGCTGCCAGATGGCAAGCTTGTCATGAATCCGGGCAGTGTCGGTTTTCCCGCTTATTACGAGGAAGAGCCGTATCCCCACGCGATGGAGTCCTTGTCTCCACATGCGAAATACGCGATATTGTGGCGAACCACGCATGGCTGGAGGGCGGAGCAAATCATGGTTCCCTATGATTGGGAGCAGGCTAGCCGAATTGCAGAAGAAAAGGGCAGACCTGATTACAGCTACGCTATACGTACGGGATACGCCTACATACCGTAACCTATAAGAAAAACACCCAGCCACTCGGGCGGGTGTTTTTTCATTCGGAAAGCTTATTTTTTCGAAGAAGGCTCGGAAGTGATCACTTTATCGATCAGTCCGTATTCAACTGCATCAGCAGCACTGAGGAAGTTGTCGCGATCTGTATCCTTCTGAATGCGCTCCAGAGGCTGGCCGGTACGCTCAGCAAGGATTTGATTCAAGTGGTCACGCATTTTCAAAATACGTTTTGCAGCGATTTCGATGTCGCTCGCTTGACCTTGCGCGCCACCCAAAGGTTGGTGGATCATTACTTCGCTGTTCGGAAGCGCAAAACGCTTGCCTTTTTCACCGGCTGCCAGCAAGAAGGCACCCATCGAAGCTGCCATACCGATACAAATCGTGGAGACAGCAGGCTTGATGAAGTTCATCGTATCGTAAATGGCCATACCGGCTGTAATGGAACCGCCAGGGCTATTGATGTACAGAGAAATATCTTTGTCTGGATCTTCTGCCTGAAGGAACAACAACTGGGCCACCACAATGTTCGCTACCGTATCGTTAATGGGGGTTCCCAGAAAGATGATGCGGTCCTTGAGCAGGCGGGAATAAATATCATAAGCACGTTCACCGCGGTTGGTCTGTTCAATGACAGTAGGGATCAAATTCATGTGCATCTAGTCTTCCTCCTCTCTTTGTAAGAATATCATACACAAAAGGTCAATGAAGGTCAAACACTTAACTGCAAGCCCTCACTACCATGTTTGCCAACTTGCCTACCCTTAAACCTATTGAGCAAAGAAAACATTTATTCTTCGTCCTCTGCCTCGCTTAGTTCCACGGCAAGACGCAGCTTCGCCGTCATCTTTTTCCCGTGAATGATCGTGTATTCGTCGATTTGTTTGGCCTGCAGCTGGTTGATGGCTTCCGCCAAGGACTGCTCGTCCTGATAGGGCTGGATGGTCAGCAGGCATTCCTCGTCGCTTGCTTCCTGGAAAATCAAGAAATAACGCTCTTCTGCCATAAGTACCTCACGTTTATAAGTTATCCACAGTTTTATCCACAGCTTGTGCACAAAAACATTTGTTCGCGGGATATTTTTTTCTACCAAGAAAAATTTGACTGGGTAAATGATTGTTATTGTCCATAGTGTGGGCATGAATGAAGATTCTTCTGCATAGGAAAAGAGTGGTAGAAAAAAGGATTCCGTAAAACAGTCGTCGAAGTTACAAATTTGGAATTTATTTCATTAACAATTGAGGGGTGTTTACCATGCTTCGCAAGCTTTCGGCATTTTTCCTGACAGCAGCGCTCTTGACTGGCAGTGTAGCAGCAACGGCTGCCTTTGCCCAGTCGGCTCCGGTCCAACAGCAAAAAATCAAGGTCAACCTGAACGGAAAGGAGCTTGCTTTCCCGCAGGACATCGTCACGGAAAATGGGGTGGCTTACGTGAACTCCAGCACGCTTGCCATTGCCTTGGGCGGTTCGGCAGCTTGGGATACGATGAGCAAATCGCTTCTGGTGGCAAAAGACAACAAGTACGCGCTGCGCATGTACCAAAACAGCACGTTTGCGTATAAAAACGGCAAGGAAACGAGAGTCCCGTATGCACCGCGTGTAACGACGGGTGCGGTTCTGGTTCCGCTCGTATTCATTGCCCAGGAGCTGGGAGCAAAAGTCAGCTACGATGCGAAAAAGCTTACCTACAGCCTGACGATCGAAATGAAATCGTAGTCAACGAAAGTTTCTGGAGGAATCCTCCGTTGTAGTCGTCTCTGAGCTTCCCTATAATAGAGGCAAAGCACGTGCAACGGAGAGGAGCACCAGATATGCAAGGAAGCACGATTGCCAGCGTAGTCATGATCATTGTTTTTGTGGCAGTGGCCATTTACGTGATGTGCAAAGCGTATTCCCATAAATACAAAGAATAGAAAGTATTTTCCAAATGAAGCCGTTTCCTTATCGGGAAGCGGCTTTTTCTATTTAAATATATAATCATCGTTCATATGGAATAGAAAAATTGTTATTTTAGTTGCAAATTTTCTAATTTATTTTACAATGTAGTAGTAGTTCATAGTTTGTTCGTAAATAAAGAGGGGGATGTTTGCTATGAAAAAACAGAAGACACTGTCAATTCTCGCAGCTACGTTTGCGTTGGGTTCACTCTTGGCTGGCTGTGGTGGAGGTCAAAGTGCTGCTCCACAACAAAGCGGCACATCGGAGCAAAGCAACGGCGGCGGTGCAAGTGCAGGCGGCGCATTGGAAAAGCTGGTAATCGGCGTCGTAGGACCAATGTCGGGCCAATATTCTGACTATGGCAGCACGGCAAAAGCTGGTGCAGAGTACGCACTGAAAGAGAAAGCGGAAGCCTTCAAGAAACTGGGCTTCGACGTGCAGCTATCCGCTCAAGACGACCAGGCTGACCCGAAACAAGGGGTAGCGGTAGCACAAATGCTGATTTCCAACCCAGACGTAGTAGGGGTAGTTGGACATGCGACTACTGGTGCTTCCATTACGGCAGCTGCTCAATACGATCAAGAAAAGCTGGTAATGGTATCTCCATCGGCAACAGGCTCCGACCTGACCGAGCAAGGCAAAAAGATCGTACACCGCATTTGCGCGCGTGACGACCAACAAGGATCCAAAGCAGCAATCTACGCAAAAAATCAGCTGAATATTAAAACAGCTTATCTGATGCATGACAAGCAAGCATACGGCCAAGGTCTGGCTGAAGAAGTGAAAAAGCAATTTGAGAAAGACGGCGTTCAAATCCTGGGCTTCGAAGGCGTAACAGCTGGCGAAAAAGACTACAGCGCAGTGATCAACCAAATCGTTGCGGCAAACCCAGAGATGGTCTACTTCGGAGGCTACTACTCCGATGCAGGGATCATCGTGAAGCAAGCGCGTGAAAAAGGCTTCAAAGGGATCTTCATGGGTGGAGACGGCTACGACTCTGCAGACCTGGTGAAAATCGCAGGGGCTGACAATGCGAACAACGTTGTCTTTACTTCCACGGTTGGCGATGTAGGCGCTACAGAAGACGGCAAGAAGTGGATCTCCGACTTCGAAAGCTCGACTGGCAACAAAGTAGGGATCTTTACTTCCTTTGGTTATGACTCCATGGGTGTTATGCTGAATGGTCTGGAAGAAGCAATCAAAGCAAACGGCGGCAAAAAGCCTTCCCGTGAGCAAGTGCTGGAAGCTGTTCACAAAACAAAAGACTACAAAGGTAAATTCGTAAACGTAACCTTCGACGATAAAGGCGACAACACATTTGCATCCGTATACGTGTACAAATACGAGAACGGACAAAAAGTATTCATCGGCGAAGCGAAATAACGACTTAGGTGCGTAGACGTTTTGGGACATACTACGTTTGGCATGACAACCTTAAGCCCGAGCAAAGGAAGGGATTCGAATGTCAAACAATCGCAACACCCAAAACGGCGGCAACCAAGGTCACAGCGGTAAGAATCAAAAGAGCCAGAACCAAAAGTCTGAGCGAGACCGCAACCTGAACAAGCAGGATCCGCAGTAATTGCAGCAAAGGAAAAGCCCACCTGTTGAGCTGAGTGCTCGAGGGTGGGCTTTCGTCTGCATGCGGGACAGGAGCAGCGACTATACGCGCTGCTTGTTCGGCAAGCGTTGTTCGGGGTGATTGTACCCTTGATGCTGCTTGTTCTTGAGGTCTTTGGCTTGCGCTTCGTGGATTTTGGCCACAAACTCACTTGTACTCATTTTCGTAAAATCCATGGATGGCACACCTCCCATTGCCCTAAGGAATCGTACCTTGTTAGGATGACCCAATGTCATCGTCGACAATCGGCAGGGTGATTTTTACGACGGTTCCCTGATTTTTTTTGCTGGTGATTTGAAAGGTGCCATTGTGATCCTTGATGATTTTGTTACTGATCATCAGGCCAAGACCCGTTCCCTTTTCTTTGGTCGTGAAAAACGGCTCGCCCAGCTTGGACAATAATTCCTCGGGTACCCCACAACCGTTGTCAGCCAGTCTGACCAAGACGTGACGATTGGGCAGCAAGCGGGTAGAGATACGGATTTCCCCCTGGCCTTGACTTGCGATGGCCTCGATCGAGTTTTTTATAATGTTGATAAATACTTGTTTCAGCTGATTTTCTTCACCAGCGATAGGGGGGCATTTGCCAAAGGAGGTCTGGAACCGTATATTTTTCAGGTTGGCCTCCGAGGCGAGCAATGCCAGCAGGTTTTGCATCAGAACCACGAGGGAAATCGGCTTGATCTGCAGATTCTGCGGTTTGGACAAGATCAGCAGCTCACTGACGATGAGATTGATTCGCTCGAGCTCGGATAGCATGATGTCGGCGTACAGCTTGTTGTCCTGCAGAGTCGGATACAGCAGCTGAATAAAGCCCTTTAGAGAGGTCAAGGGATTGCGGATCTCATGGGCGATTCCTGCCGCCAGCTCTCCGATGACGGAAAGCTTTTCTGCTTTGCGCAAAAGCTCTTCATTGTTTCGGCGCTCGGTAATATCGCGGGATACCAAGATGAAGCCGTCGCATTCATTATCCTTGGTCATGATCGGTACCCCTTTGGATTCTAAGACAATCCACTTGCCGTTCTCACATTGATAGCGGAATTCGTACGTTCCTGCTTTTTGATAATGGATCAACTGGTTGAAATGCTTGATGAAAAGATCGCGGTCATCGGGATGTACGCGCTCCAGCGTCACTTGTGACATGAGCTTACGGCGCCCCAGCACTCGTTCATGTGAGGGCGACAGGTACAGGATTTCTCCCTGTTTATCGGTAATCATGATGAAATCGTCGGTGTGCTCGAGGATGATCCTGTTTTTCTCTTCGCTTCGGAGCAGGGCAGCCTCGGAATACTTTCGTTCCGTTACGTTGCGTGCGACGAACATGATGTTTTCCACCTGTCCCTGATCATCGAGGATGGGGAAGCCGCGTGTGTCAAACACAATGGGTGAACCGTCTCTGCTTAGGGAGCGAACTTCAAACTGGACTTGCTGCTTGGTTGCCATGATTTGCTGGTGGCAAGCTCGCATAAGAGGCATGTCGTCAGGATGAACGAGCAGCAATCGACTTGAGGACTGGAACTCCATATGCGAATAACCGAGATGCTGCTCGACAGATGGTGAGATATAAATGCGTTCCATGGCGGGATTGAAAATCGTAATAATGTCTTGGGTATGATCGATCAGCAGGCGATATTTGGTCTCGCTCTGCTTCAAGGCTTCTTCGACTTTTTTGCGATCCGAAATATCGCGAGCGGTGCAAGCAGAACCGATAATGGTCCCATGCTCGTCGAAAATGGGGACAATCGTCAGGTTCACATCCATCAGGGATCCGTCTTTGCGCTGGCGAACGGTTTCGAAATTGGTGATTTGTACCCCCATTGTGCGTACTGCGTCAAAGAGCTGATGGGCTTCCACCTTCAGATCCCCCGGGATGAAACAATAGGGTGTTTCCTTTAGATCGTCCATTGTCCATCCGTAATTGTGTTCAAAAGCTTGATTGATCAAGATGAGCGTGTTGTCCATATCACTGAATGAAATCGCATCCGTCGTGTAGTGAAAAAAGGCACGAAGAAGCTGATCGGAAAGCCGTTGCGTGGATAATTGCTTTTTGGATCTCTTCCTTTTCCATGAAAAGGAGGAAGTGAGCTTGTCCATTGTTGGTTCCCTGCCTTGTCAGTGGGGTGGTGTAATGCACTGTGATGGATGATGTCGTAACTATTCGCTTTGAAGAGGTCTTTTTCCTATCGCCAAGGACGGAATTATCGAGAGTGATTTGAAATTCACGAGATTGGATTAAATAAGTAACATCCTGCAGCGTAGAAATCAGGTATAATGAAGAGAAATAGAAAGACAGGGGGGATTGTGGATGACAACGGGTTTTCTTGTAGTGGTGGTCATTATATTCGTTCTAATTATCGGAAGCACCCTCTGGGTCACGAATAAAGCTTACTCCCGCAAGTCGGAGCGGATCGATCCGTTACCGGGTAAAGAGGGTATTCAGAAAGAATTGGATCAATAGCTTTCACATATAGAAGCCTGCGGCCGCTGCTGCAGGCTTTTTCCAACGTATAAGAATTTATAAGCGTAATGCTTATGAATTCTGGAGCGCATGAAAACTTTCCACTAAAACGCGGTCGCTCCTCCTTGAGCAGGCCTCGATAGAGGTTTTCTTATTGCAACGTTTACAGCAAGACCCGCATCGAGCTAGTCAGCTGGAAGGCGAGTTGTCCGATTTCCTCCGGTGTCTCGCGAAACTCGCGCAAAGTCCACTCGGTTAGCAAGACGTGCAGGGTGGAGGAAAGAGAGCGTTGGGCATAGTAATCCAGTCCTTCCAGAGGAAATGGCTTCTTTGCCTCCGAGTCAGGCTGGACGAGCTCAGAAATGACGTATTCCAGGCTTCGAAAGATGATTTGCCTGATTTTCCGGTCCCGGTTGTTAATGTTGGTTACAAGGGAGGCAGGCGCATGCTCCTTCCACATGCGAAACAACGAGATAAACATAGTTTCGTCCAGAACATTGGGCTCATCTGCTTTCAGCCAGAACTCCGCATAAAGCTGGCATAAATAGTCAAACAAAATATCATCTTTATCTTGGTAATTGCGATAAAAGGTCTGTCTTGCCAGACCAGCCTTGCGCGCAATTTCGGTAATGGAGAGCTGGGAGTAAGGGGTGTTTTCCATTAACTGGAGCAGTGCCAGGATGATCCATTCTCTTGATTGCTGAGATCGAGTGGGCTGGGTAACCATGGTAGAGTGACAAATCCTTTCGTTTGTCTATTTTCCCTCTGATTTGCGTGAAATCATTTGAAAACGAGGGAAATCTATATTAGTGTTACAATTGTAACATTTGATCTGCCGCATGCGCATCGGGAGAACAGAGGAGGGGGCAGGGATGTCGGGACAGGATGTTCTATTTTTTTTATGTCTTTTTAACTGATAATGATATTCATTTTTAACGAAAAATGCTAGGGGGAAAAGATTCATGTTTACCAGAGCTTTCACAAAAGGAAAAATCACAGCGATGCTGCTCGTCGTATTATCGTTGCTCGTATCCGCGTGCGGGAGTCAGACAACGGCTCCAGCACCAGAGGCAACACAAGCACCTGCAGCCAAGGAAAGCCCAGCGCCAGCCGCAGAAGAGGCGAGAACGATCACGCATGCCATGGGAGAAACCAAGATTACTGGTACACCACAGCGCATTGTCGTGTTGACCACACAGGGGACGGAGAGCTTGCTCGCATTGGGAATCAAGCCGGTAGGGGCCGTCAAATCGTGGATCGGTGACCCGTGGTACGATCACATCAAGGATCAAATGGGCGGAGTGGAAGTAGTAGGGGATGAAACGCAGCCGAACATGGAGCTGATCGCGAGCCTGAAGCCGGATCTGATCCTCGGTACGAAGGTACGCCAAGAGAAAATCTACACGCAGCTTTCGTCCATCGCTCCTACCGTATTTACTGAAAATCTCGGTGACAGCATGATCGAGAACTTTGAGCTGTACACAAAGGCACTGAACAAGGAGGCAGAAGGAAAGGCCGTACTCGACGCTTTCAACAAAACGATCGAGGAAGCGAAAACGAAGCTCGGGGATAAAACAAACATGCAGGTATCCATGGCTCGCTTCCAGCCTGGCAAAGTACGTGCATACCTCAAAAACAATTTCGCTGGCGTCATTCTGGATAAGATCGGATTTGCAAGACCGGAGGCACAAAACAAGGATGAGTTCACGCAAGACATAGCGAAAGAGCAGATCAACCTGCTGGATGGGGATGTTTTCTTCTACTTTACTTCCGATCGTGAAGGCGATGACGGAGCGACCAAAACCGCAAAGGAATGGCTCAGCGATCCACTCGCGCAAAACATGAAGGTGGTTAAGACAGGACGCACTTACCTGGTGAACGAAGCGATCTGGAACTCCTCAGGAGGTATTCTGGCTGCTGAACTGATGGTAAAAGACGTGGAGAGGATCTTCGGGGAAATCAAATAAACAAGGGTAAGGAAAACAAAAGAAGACTGGAATCATCCAGTCTTCTCATTACTTCAATGGTACGCCTGAAGGGAATCGAACCCCCGCACATGGTTCCGGAGACCATTGCTCTATCCACTGAGCTACAGGCGTATGGTATGGAATAGTGATACTTACCCATTATAAGACATCTTCTGAGCCAAATGCAAACAAAAAACCTGCTTTTGGTTCAATTTTTTCGTGAGGGTGAACTCATTCAAGGAAAAGGGAAGGGGCAGCCGCGCCGTGACGTTGCCCCTTTTGTTTTTGCTTTTACGTGATCTTACTTCGAAAAGTGTGCCACGATCTCATCGAGCAGCAGGTTGGCGGACAGGATGCCGCCGCCTGTATTCCAAATGACTTCATTGACTTGAAAGACTTGATTGTTTTTTACAACGCTCAGGTTTTTCCAAAGGGGATCATTGACCCATTCGTCACGGTAAGTCGCTGCCGCTTTATCATCGTAGTCGGAGACCCAGTAGAACAGGACATCGCCATCGGCTTCCGCCATTTGTTCTTTTGCGATGACTTGCATGAATTCATCTTTATCCTGAGAAGCCGGACGTGCAAAGCCGAGCTGGTTGAACAGCACGCCTGCAAACGTGTCTTTCATGTAGAGGCGGACTTTTCCTGGCAAGAAGCGGGCGATCGATACCTTCGTCTTTGTCTTTTCGCCCAGTTTGGTTTTCGCTTCCTCTACTCTTTGATCAAAGCTGGCCAGAAGCTTATCGCCCTCCGCCTTTTTGTTCACCGTTTCCGCATAAAGCTTGAAGTTGATCTTCCAGCTTCCGGACAGGTCCTCGGCAAATACGGTCGGTGCGATGGAGGAAAGCTGGGAGTAGATTTTTTCCTGACGTACTTTGTTGCCGATGATCAGATCCGGCTTCAGACTGGCGATCAGTTCGATATTGGGCTGGGTTTCCTCGCCGAGATCGGTGACACCTTGCATTTGCTCTTTAATATGGTCATACCAGGGCTCGCCTTGCCAGGACTTGACTGCTCCTACGGGCTTGACGCCGAGACTGAGAAGGGCTTCTGTTCCTTCGTTGGTGAGGATTACAACGCGCTGGGGATCCCCTTTAAGCTCGGTTTCTCCCATCGCATGTTTAATCTTTCTCACTTCCGAGCTGGTATCGCTGGAAGCGGGAGTTGAAGCGGGTGCTGTTGTTGCTGCTGTTGCTGGCTGACTATTTGCGGCATTCTGACCGCCTGTAGCATTTTGACTACCTGAGCCGCAGCCTGTGACAAACAGCATCAAAGACAAGCCGAGGGAGCATAAGACCCGAAAGACTGGCTTACGAGGAGTAAGCATGGTGGACGACCTCCTGAGAGTGATATTCATTATTGATTATACAAGTCATACTGTATAATTAAGGAAAAGGCATGTCAATGATTTTTTTGATAACAATAATCAATCTCATTGACTAGCTGGAAATAGACAGCTTACAATGAGAGGAAATTGCGTGGGAAGAAAGTAGGGAACAGCCGTGAAATTTCTTTTGCACAGCCGCGTTCAAAAGTCGGTTGTTCTAGTTGTAGGGATCGTCTTGCTGGGTTTAGCGATGGTTGCCAGTGTCCTGTACGGTATCCAAAACTTTCGCATTGCGACCGCGATTGAAGCGTATACCAGCTTTACCGGGAGCAACGAGCAGCTCATCATTTTGCATACGAGGGTTCCTCGAGCGATCGCAGCAGCCTTTGTAGGAGGGAGCTTGGCATTGGCGGGAGTCCTTTTGCAGGCTTTGACCCGCAATCCACTCGCTTCCCCTTCCGTTTTTGGGATCAACTCGGGAGCGGCGCTGCTGATTGTCGTTTCCTTGTTTGTGTTCGGAGGCGTATTTACCTTTACGCAGATGATGTGGGTAGGATTTTTGGGCGCTGCCTTGACTGCCTTGATCGTCTACATACTTGGTTCTGCAGGAAGAGGAGGGATGTCTCCCGTAAAAGTGACACTCTCTGGCGCGGCAGTCGCTGCGTTTGCGTCCTCTTTGACCTCGCTGTTTATGCTCATTGACGATAAGACGATGGAAGAAGCGCTCTACTGGCTGGTAGGGTCCGTGTCAGGCAGAGATTTGCGCCACGCCCAGATGATTATTCCGTATCTTGTGACTGGATGGATCCTTTCCATTTTTCTGGCTGGCTCTTTAAATCTGATGGCCCTCGGCGATGATGTCGCGAAGAGCCTCGGACAAAAAATTGTCTGGGTGAAGGCTTGTATCGTGATCGTCGTCGTCCTTCTCGCAGGGGGTTCGGTTGCGCTCACGGGACCCATCGGCTTTGTCGGGATCGTAATTCCGCATATTTGCCGCTATCTGGTGGGGATAGACCATCGCTGGGTGATTCCTTACAGTGTGGTCATAGGGGGCATGTTTCTCGTCTTGGCGGATCTGGTATCCCGTTTTCTGCTGATGCCGGAGGAAGTACCTGTAGGAGTGGCTACGGCTGTCATCGGCGTGCCGTTTGTCATCGCCATCGTAAGGAGGAGGGCGCATGAGTAAATTTGCGGTCGTTCGCAGCCAAAAGCCTTTGCTTTCGTTTCAGATTCACGTTCGTTCTTTTGTGATTATCGGCATGCTCATTGGCCTGCTTGCTGTGGCTATTGTGGCAAGTATTGGGCTGGGGAGCATTCGCATCCCGGTGTCGGAAGTACTGAAATCGCTAGTCGGGATGGGGGACAGCACCTTCCAGCTCGTCGTTGTGAATTTGCGTCTGCCTCGCATTCTGGTATCGGTCATGGTCGGTGCCGCGCTGGCTGTTTCTGGAGCCATTTTGCAGGCGCTCGTCCGCAATCCTCTGGCTTCACCTGACTTGATCGGGACGACAAATGGAGCAACTGCTGCTGCGGTTGCGTTTATCGCTTTTTCCAATGGGACTTACAGCATTCATTGGCTGCCCCTGGTAGCTTTGATCGGCGGCTTTTTCGCAGCTTCGCTGACTTATGTGACGGCTTGGAAGCGGGGGCTGTCGCCGTTTCGCTTTGCCTTGATCGGTGTCTCCATTTCGGCGGCGATGGGAGCGTTGTCCGTTTACTTTATGATCTCGGGTCCGCTGTATCTGACATCTCAAGCGCTTGGCTGGATGTCGGGAACGGTTTATGGAACCTCCTGGGATCATGTTCTTACCCTTTTGCCATGGGTAGTCGGCTTTTTGCTGGTGACGATCATCCAGTCGCGTACGCTCAATGTGCAGGAGCTGGGAGATGATATTGCCAAAAGCGTAGGGGTGCGGGTCGAAAGGAAGCGTCTGATCCTCATCGCGGTCAGTGTGGCCCTGGCAGCTGCTGCCGTAGGGATTGCCGGAGGAATCGGCTTCGTGGGCCTGATGGCGCCTCATATGGCACGCAAGCTGGTAGGCTCGTCCTACGGTGCCCTGCTGCCGACCTCTGCGCTATTGGGTGGACTCTTTGTCCTGTTGGCGGACTTGGCAGCGCGGACGCTGTTTGTACCTTTGGATGTGCCCGCTGGTGTTTTTACGGCTGCTGTGGGTGCCCCTTTCTTTATGTACCTGTTATATAGAAGCAAAAGAGAATAAACGCAAATCCTCCAGAAAAGTGGCCTTGATCGATGGGCCACTTTTTTCCGCTAGGTATTCATTTATTGGCAGGAAAATTGCAAGAGAGAACGAATATAATGACAATAGAGACGAGAGACGAAAAGCAGCTAGAGGAAGTGCCGGAAAGAGGAAAGGGGCGATTTCTTCATGAACATGGGACTGGGATTGTTTCAAGAACAGACGCTGAAGCTAGTGATGACGCCGGAGCTGCGTCAGGCGATTACCATATTGCAGTATTCTGCCGTCGATCTGATTTCCTATTTGCAGGAGCAGGCCATCGAAAATCCAGTCTTCGATCTGGAAGCACCGCGGGAAGTGGCCTCAGCCAAGGCGGAAAAGCCGACGCCGGAAATTGACTGGAAGGAAATTGTAGGGAATCGGGCATCAGGCGAGTACACTGCAACCAAAAATGAAAGCACTTACAATCCGCTCGATTTTGTCCATCAAGGGTCGGATAGCCTGTATGAGCACCTGGAACGCCAGCTCGGGTATGTAAAAGGCTTTACTCCGCTGCAAAAGAAAATTGCTTTGTTCTTGATCGGAAATCTGGATGAAAAGGGATACTTGGAGGTCACGCTCGAGGAAGCGAGCGCCAAGCTGGGAGCGGATCTTTTGGAGATCGAAGACGTGCTGTCGATCCTGCAGCACTTTGACCCGGTCGGAGTCGCGGCGCGAAGCTTGGAGGAATGCTTGCTGCTGCAGCTGGAACACCTGGCCCTCGATGATGAAAAGATCGTCCAGGTGGTGAAGTTCCACTTGCAGGATCTGGCGGATAATCGCTACCAGCGCATCGCCGATAAGGTCGGATGTACCCCTTTGGACGTGCAGGCGATGGCGGATCTGGTGCGTACACTAAATCCGCGTCCGGGTGCAGCGTACTCTCACGCCGATACACGCTATGTGATCCCGGATGTAGCCGTCGAAAAGGTAGGAAACGAGTATGTGGTCCTGGTCAATGACATTGCGACACCTCGCCTGAAAATCAACAGCTTTTATGAAAAAATGCTGAATCAGCAAAAGAGCCAGGAGGAAGCCAAGCAGTTCATTCACGAAAAGCTGAATGCGGCGATGTGGCTGGCGAAAAGCTTGGAGCAGCGTAGGCTGACACTCATGCGCGTGACCCAGGCGATCGTCGAAATGCAGCAGGACTTTTTTGACCGCGGGATCGATTTCTTAAAGCCGATGACACAAAAGGAAATTGCGGAAAAGGTCAATCTGCACGAGTCGACCATCAGTCGGGCGACGAGCAATAAATACGTGCAAACGCCAAGGGGTATATTTGAACTGAAGTACTTCTTTACCTCTGCGCTCTCTACTTCGAGCGGGGAAGCGACCTCATCAGAGAGTGTGAAGCGGCGAATCAAGGCCTTGATCGAGCAGGAAGACCGGAAGGCACCGCTGTCCGATCAAAAGCTGGGAGAAATGCTGCAGGCAGAGGGGATCGAGATTTCTCGCCGAACGGTTGCTAAATACCGGGAAGAAATGATGATTCCGTCGTCCGCAAAAAGAAAGAGGTTTTAACGTTTGGTACAAGAACGAGTGATGGACATAGTTCTCTATGGAAGAAACAGATGCCACCTGTGCGACGAGGTGGAGCTCTTGATCCGCACTTTGGCAAAGGAGTTTCCGCTTCGTCTGCAGGTGGTTGATATTGAGAGTGATCCAGTGCTGCACGAAGAGATGATGCTGGTCATTCCTGTAGTGGCGATCGACGGGGAGATTGTTTTCCGTTCCGTGACGCATGTCGTGACATTTCAAGAGCTGCATCAGGAATTGACGCGCAGGACCAGCAAGTAAAAGGTCTCCCCACGTCAAGTGGGCTTGGGGAGGTCTTGCAAGTTTTTAGGAGATGTGCTACATTCGTGTTGTAGCGAGATTTCTTTTTTTTGCACCACGCGGGACATAAAATGTATATAGAGGGACAAAAAACGTCCCGTAATAAGAATAGCCCATCCACACACACAAGGAAGAAGGTTTATGCGCCGATTACTTGAGTTGCAACAAAAGCTTTTGCCCGACCTGATTCCTATCTTGCGCGACCGATACATGCTGCTGCGCTCGATCTATCACCTGCAGCCGATTGGCAGAAGGGGCCTGGCTCAGGAAATGGGTACGACCGAGCGGATTTTGCGAGCAGAAGTGGATCTTTTAAAAGAGACAGGACTGCTCCATGTGACTGCAGCGGGTATGAGTCTCAGTGAAGAAGGCATGCAGGTGTTGGATGAGATGGAGCCGATGGTAGGCGAATTGTTTGGTCTGACAGATCTTGCTGAGCGCTTGCAGCGAAAGCTGGGGATCGCGGAAGTCATCGTCGTCTCAGGCAATGCCGATCAGTCACCCTGGGTGAAGGAAGAGCTGGGACGCGTGGGAGCTCGCGTACTCAAGCAGGTCATCTCCGAGGGAGATATCGTCGCGGTTACAGGTGGCTCCTCCATAGCCAGTGTAGCGAAGCATTTATCGCCATCCGCTGCTTTCCGCTCCGTCCAGTTTGTACCGGCTCGCGGCGGCCTTGGAGAGCGAGTGGAGCTGCAGGCAAATACGCTTGCCTCTGCGATGGCGGCAAAGACGGGGGCTACCTACCGACTGCTTCACGTGCCTGACCGACTCCATCCAGAAGCGCTGCAGACACTGCTCAAGGAGCCGCAGGTACAAGACGTCCTTTCGCTCTTGGGAGAGGCGCGCATCGTCTTGCATGGGATCGGTGACGCGATGACGATGGCGAAACGGAGGAACTACTCCGAGGATGAGCTTCAGGAGCTGGAGGCTGCTGGAGCGGTATCAGAGGCGTTTGGGTATTACTTTGATGAGGCGGGAGTGACGGTCCAGCGCATGCCGACCATCGGATTGCAGCTGGAGGAGGTTCACAAAGCGGAGAAAGTGCTATCCATCGCGGGTGGCGAAAGCAAGGCAAAAGCGATTCTTTCCTTTGCCAAACAGTCATGTCAGAATGTACTTATCACAGATGAAGGGGCTGCGAGGTCTCTGTTGTCTACATGACTGTATAAAAGGAAGGAAGTTGATTGAAATGCCTATGGCAGCGATGCTCCCGATTTTCTCGCTGATCGCAGGTATCGTGCTCAGCTTGACGATTGGTTTTCCGCTCGCGCTGGGGATTGTTTTCGCGATCTTGGTCACACTGGTTAGTGTAGTGAAGCTTGGCTATTCATGGAAAGCACAATTTGCCTTTGGGTGGGAAGGCGTCAAACAGACAAAGCCTGTTCTGATGATCCTGTTTCTGGTCGGGCTGTTGATTCCGCTGTTGATGATGGGAGGTACGATTCCCGCTATCATCTACTATGGGCTTTCCATCGTCAATGTTGACTACCTGCTGGTCCTTGCTTTTCTCATGACTGCGGCCGTGAGCTATTTGCTCGGGACGTCTGTGGGAACACTGAGTACCGTCGGCTTGTCGCTCATGGGGATCGCGCATGCTGCTGACATTTCACAGGGAATGGTCGCAGGCGCTTTAATCTCTGGAGCGATGGTTGGTGAGCGTTTCTCGCCCATCTCCAGCAGCCGCTTGCTGGTATTGTCCAACGTAGGAATGACAGAAGAGCAGGACAGACAGACGCGACGCCCTGCATGGCTGACCGTAGGTATTTGTGGGGTACTGTACCTGGTGCTCGATCTTTTTCGGTCACAGGCTGGCTCGAGCAATACCATTCAGATGTACCAGGAGCTTCTCCTGCGTCATTATGCCATCAGCTGGCTGCTCATGCTGCCGCTGATTGTGCTGATCGCTTCCTTTGCCTTTCGAGTAAAAGCGGTAGTCGCCCTGCTTTACGGAATTGTTGCCAGTGCCATTCTGGTGTTTGTGACGGCGGCTCCTGACGTTAAGACGTTTGCAGGCTCCATGCTTTACGGCTACGAGCTGCACTCAGGCACGTCACTCGATGAGCTGGTACACGGTGGCGGGATGCTGTCGATTATTAGTGTACTCATCCTGATCATTCTTGCAGGATTTTTGAACGGAATTTTGAACAGGGCTAACCTCTTGACCCCCATCGTTGACAAGATGATGGGATCTACGAAAAAGAGCACGGTTCTGGTAGCGAAGGCTGCAGCCCTGTCGCTGTTGGTCGTCATCATCAGCTGCAATCAGACGATCCCGATCCTCGTGCTCGGATCTACCTTGCTCCACCGCTTCTCGCAGTGGAACGACGGACGAGTGTTTTTGGGGAAAACGATGATGGACACGACACTGGTCATGCCTGTTCTGATCCCTTGGAATGGGCTGGCGATGGTGATTTCCATCGCCTTGGGTGTATCTACGGTAGAAACACTGCCGTACCTGTTCTTTTCCTTGCTGTTGCCGATTGTAACGATTGTTGCCTCCCGAAATTTCAACACGGAGGGGGGCTCAATAACCAATAAAAAAGCGATATAACTAGTGGGAGGTATTCCTTATGGTAAAGGTTGGTATTAACGGTTTTGGACGCATTGGTCGCAACGTGTTTCGTGCAGCGCTGAACAATCCAGATGTGGAAATCGTGGCAGTCAATGACCTGACTGATGCACAGACATTGGCCCATCTGCTCAAATACGATACGGTTCATGGCGTGCTTGATCTGGATGTAGAAGCAGGCGAAAACTCGCTGATCGTAGGCGGAAAAGAAATCAAGGTTCTTGCTGAACGCGACCCAGCTCAGCTCAAATGGGCGAACTACGGCGTAGAGATCGTGGTAGAATCCACAGGGCGTTTTACAAAACGCGAAGATGCAGCGAAGCACCTGGAAGGTGGAGCGAAAAAAGTCATCATTTCCGCACCTGCTACCAATGAAGACATCACCGTGGTTATGGGCGTAAACGAAGATAAATACGATCCAGCACAGCACACTGTGATTTCCAACGCATCTTGCACTACGAACTGCCTGGCACCTTTTGCGAAAGTTCTGAATGACAAATTCGGCATCGTGCGCGGCTTGATGACAACCGTCCACTCCTATACCAACGACCAGCAAATTCTCGACCTGCCGCACAAAGATCTGCGTCGTGCGCGTGCAGCGGCTGAGAATATCATCCCTACCTCTACAGGGGCAGCAAAAGCAGTGGCACTCGTACTGCCTGAGCTGAAAGGCAAGCTGAACGGCTTCGCTATGCGCGTACCAACTCCAAACGTATCTGTTGTGGATCTGGTAGCTGAGCTGAAAGCAGATGTAACGGTTGATGAACTGAACCAGGCGTTGAAGGAAGCAGCAGAGGGTCCACTCAAAGGCATCCTCGGCTATTCCGAAGCGCCGCTCGTATCCTCCGACTACAATGGGAACCCAGCATCCTCGACAATCGATGCTTTGTCTACTATGGTCCTAGAAGGAAACATGGTCAAAGTAGTATCTTGGTACGATAATGAATGGGGTTACTCAAATCGTGTTGTAGACTTGTGTCATTTTGTTGCGCAGCGCGGCTTGTAACAGATAAAATAGAACTGTTGTGGAAAAAAAGGGAGAGCAATCTCCCTTTTCCCATATCTGTTTTACGAATAAAAAGCCAATGATTTGGGAGGATCGTTCATGAACAAGAAATCTATCCGCGATGTTGAACTGGCAGGCAAGCGTGTATTCTGCCGCGTCGACTTCAACGTGCCAATGCAGGACGGGATTATCACCGATGATACACGCATCCGTGCTGCCGTGCCGACCATTCAATTCCTGGTGGAAGCAGGGGCAAAAGTAATCCTGGCAAGCCATTTTGGCCGTCCTAAAGGGCAAGTAGTGGAAGAGATGCGTCTGACCCCGGTCGCTGCCCATCTGTCTACTCTTTTGGGGAAAGACGTAAAGAAGCTGGATGACTCCATCGGAGCAGAAGTGGAAGCAGCCGTGCAGCAAATGGAAGCAGGAGACGTCATTCTGTTGGAAAACGTACGCTTCCATGCAGGGGAAGAAAAGAACGATCCGGAAATTGCAAAAAGTTTTGCAGCGCTGGCTGATCTGTTTGTTAATGACGCGTTTGGTACCGCACACCGCGCCCATGCTTCTACAGCAGGGATCGCTAATTACATACCGGCTGTAGCAGGACTGTTGATGGAAAAGGAAATCCGCTTTATGGGTGGAGCTCTTTCCCGTCCGGAGCGTCCGTTTACGGCGATCGTCGGCGGAGCAAAGGTGAAAGATAAAATTGCTGTCATCGAAAATCTGCTGACCAAGGTCGATCATTTGATTATCGGCGGCGGCATGGCGAATACGTTTTTGAAAGCACAGGGCTTGCGTGTCGGTGCTTCTTTGTGTGAAGACGATAAGCTGGATCTGGCCCGCACGCTGATGGCTCAGGCAAAAGAGCGCAACGTGTCTCTGCTCATGCCAGTAGATGTGGTAGTCGCTGACCGTTTTGCAGCCGATGCGGAGAAGCAAACGGTGAGTATCGATGCGATTCCAGATGGCTGGATGGCACTCGATATCGGCCCGAAAACCGTAGAGCAGTACCACAAAGTGATTGTGGACTCGAAAACGGTCGTATGGAACGGACCGATGGGTGTGTTTGAAATGGATGCATTTGCCCAAGGTACGATCGGTGTAGCGAAGGCGATGTCGGAATGCTCGGGTACGACCATCATCGGCGGCGGAGACTCGGTAGCGGCTGTTGAAAAAGCAGGCGTAGCGGAACAAATGACACATATTTCTACGGGCGGCGGAGCTTCCCTGGAATTCATGGAAGGAAAAGAACTGCCAGGGGTTGCGGTGCTCGCCGATAACGAATAGGGGGAGTTTTCTTGAGAACACCAATTATCGCGGGGAACTGGAAGATGTTCAAAACGATCGCGGAAGCTACTGCCTTTGCGCAGGAAGCCAAAGCGGGGACAACAAAGGCTGGCGTAGAAAAGGTCGTTTGCGCACCTTTTACAGCGCTTCCGGCATTGGGCCAGATTTTCGCAGGTACGGATATTGCGCTGGGTGCACAAAACATGCACTTTGAAGAGCAGGGAGCCTATACCGGAGAAATCAGCCCGGGCATGCTAAAGGAAATTGGCGTGAAATACGTCATCCTCGGCCATTCAGAGCGCCGCCAGTATTTTCAAGAAACCGACGAGATCGTGAATAAAAAGGTGCATGCTGCCTTGAAGCATGATTTGGTGCCCATCGTATGCGTAGGCGAGAGTCTGGAGCAGCGGGAAGCGGGAGAGACAGCGAACGTCGTGCGTACACAGACAGAGGGAGCGTTGGCTGGACTTACGACAGCACAGCTTGCGAATGTCGTGATCGCGTACGAGCCGATCTGGGCGATTGGGACAGGCAAATCTTCTACAGCAGAGGATGCCAACGAAACGATCGCAATCATTCGTCAGACGATCGCCGAGCGCTTTGGACAGGAAACTGCGGAGCACATTCGCATTCAGTACGGCGGCAGTGTGAAACCGGAGAATATCGCCAGCTACATGGCTCAGCCGGAAATCGACGGAGCGTTGGTCGGTGGAGCGAGCCTGGTTGCAGAAAGTTATTTGCAGCTCGTAAACGGAGCTTGCTCGTAAACGAAGCTTGCTCGTAAACGAAGCTTGCTTGTAAACGAAGCTCAGCAATAGGAGGAGAAACGAGATGGCAAACCGGCCGAAACCGGTTGCGCTGCTGATTGTAGATGGCTTTGCCCTGCGTGAAGAGACGTACGGCAACGCCGTAGCGCAAGCGAAGAAACCGAATTTTGACCGTTATTGGAATCACTATCCCCATGCCACCCTGGAAGCGAGCGGGCTCGCAGTTGGGCTGCCAGAAGGTCAGATGGGTAACTCGGAAGTGGGTCACCTCAACATCGGAGCAGGGCGCGTCGTGTATCAGGACCTGACTCGTATCACCAAGTCCATCCGCGAAGGCGAGTTTTTTGAAAACGAAACCTTGCTGGATGCGTTCCGCCATGTAAAAGAGAACAACAAGCAGCTGCATCTGTTTGGCCTCTTGTCCGACGGGGGCGTACACAGCCATATTGCCCACTTGTTTGCGATCCTCGAAATGGCGAAGAAACAAAACTTCGAGAAAGTGTATATCCATGGCTTCCTCGACGGCCGGGACGTATCTCCTGACAGCGCCGTGGGATACATCGAAGATCTGCAAGCCAAGATCGCAGAAATCGGTGTAGGGAAAATCGCAACCGTGCAAGGACGATACTACGCGATGGACCGCGACAAGCGCTGGGAGCGGATCGAAAAGGCGTACCGCGCGATGGTGTACGCGGATGCGCCGCATTATCAGGATCCGATCAAAGCTGTAAAGGAATCGTACGAGAAGTCCATTATGGACGAATTCGTCATGCCAACCGCGATTGTGGATGAGCAGGGAGCGCCAGTCGCTACGATTCAGGACGGGGATGCCATCATCTTCTACAACTTCCGTCCGGACCGTGCGATTCAAATCTCGCAGGCTTTCACGAATGAGGATTTCCGCGGATTTGACCGGGGAGAAAAGCGCCCGCGCAATCTTCACTTCGTCTGCCTGACGCACTTTTCCGAGTCAGTCGATGGCTATGTGGCCTACAAGCCGTCCAATTTGGACAACACACTCGGCGAGGTGCTTTCCCAGCAGGGGCTCAAGCAGCTGCGCATTGCAGAAACGGAAAAGTACCCGCATGTAACGTTCTTCTTTAGCGGCGGACGTGAACAGGAATTCCCGGGAGAGACCCGTATTCTCATCCCGTCTCCGAAAGTGGCGACCTACGATTTGCAGCCGGAAATGAGTGCGATCGAGCTGACAGATGCCGTAGTTGCCGAGATTGAAGCAGACAACTTTGATGCGATCATCCTCAACTTTGCCAACTGCGACATGGTGGGACACTCCGGGCTCATGGAGCCGACCATCAAGGCGGTAGAAACGGTAGATGCATGCCTGGGACGTGTCGTAGAAGCGATTACGGCAAAAGGCGGAGTGGCAGTCATCACAGCCGACCATGGAAACGCTGACCTGATGCTGGACCCAGCTGGACGCCCGATTACTTCGCACAGCACATACCCTGTTCCGGTCATTGTGACCAAAGAAGGTGTGACGCTGCGCGAAGACGGTATTTTGGCTGATTTGTCGCCAACCTTGCTGGCTCTTCTCGGTGTTCCACAACCTACAGAAATGTCAGGCAAATCGTTACTTGCAAAATAGCTCGCTCTGGCACAAACTGAAATGGTGCCGAATGCAAGTCTATAAATAATGGTGGGGAGACCCGCTCGAAAACAAAGGAGATGGATGAGAAATGGCGATGATTACAGACATTTACGCACGCGAGATTATGGATTCCCGCGGTAACCCAACTGTGGAAGTCGAAGTGTATCTGGAAGACGGTTCGATGGGCCGCGCTGCTGTTCCGTCGGGTGCTTCTACGGGTGCTTATGAAGCGGTTGAACTGCGCGATGGCGACAAATCCCGCTACCTGGGTAAAGGCGTGCTGAAAGCGGTTGAGAACGTAAACGAAATCATCGCACCTGAGCTGATCGGTATGGACGCGCTGGATCAAGTAGGCGTAGACATGGCGATGCTGCAGCTCGATGGTACTCACAACAAAGGCAAGCTGGGTGCAAATGCGATCCTGGGCGTATCCATGGCAGTCGCGCGTGCAGCAGCAGATTCCTTGGGTCTGCCACTGTACAACTACCTGGGCGGCTTCAACGCAAGAACACTGCCAGTCCCTATGATGAACATCCTGAACGGTGGTAAGCACGCAGACAACACCGTTGATATTCAAGAATTCATGGTAATGCCTGTCGGGGCAGAATCCTTTAAAGAAGCACTGCGCACAGGTGCGGAAATCTTCCACTCCCTGAAAAAAGTGCTGTCCGAAAAAGGTCTGAGCACAGCTGTAGGGGATGAAGGCGGATTCGCACCAAACCTCAAATCCAACGAAGAAGCGATCACCACCATTTTGGCTGCGATCCAGGCTGCTGGCTACGAGCCAGGTAAAGATGTATTCCTCGCGCTCGACGTAGCAGCTACTGAAATGTACAAAGATGGCAAATACCACTTCGAAGGCGAAGGCGTTGTGAAAACAACGGAAGAAATGATCGCGTTCTACGAAGATCTGGTAAGCAAATACCCAATCATCTCCATCGAAGACGGTCTGTCCGAAGACGACTGGGATGGCTGGAAAGCACTGACTGACAAGCTGGGCAGCAAAGTGCAGCTCGTAGGGGACGACCTGTTCGTAACGAACACCGAGCGTCTGGCTCGCGGGATCGAAACTGCGACAGGAAACTCTATCCTGGTGAAAGTAAACCAAATCGGTACGCTGACAGAGACCTTCGAAGCGATCGAAATGGCGAAGCGTGCAGGCTACACAGCGGTTATTTCCCACCGCTCCGGTGAAACCGAAGACTCCACCATCTCTGATATCGCTGTAGCGACAAATGCTGGGCAAATCAAGACAGGTGCACCTTCCCGTACAGACCGTGTAGCGAAGTACAACCAATTGCTTCGTATCGAGGACGAGTTGGGCGATACTTCCCGCTTTGGCGGCCGTGCTGCTTTCTACAACCTGAAGAAGTAGAATCGAATCGCATAGGAAGATAAGGGCTGTTTCCACCTGCAAAAGGTGTGGAAACAGCCTTTTTTACGTTGCTTTATCGAGCTATCGCCGAGGCGGGCATGGCGGCACTAGGAAAGGGGAACACTCCAGTGGGAGCGAGCGGGGTGGCGCTGGGATGAGGTCGACTCGAGGAAGGCATGGTTTGGCCTGGAGCTCGATCTGCGCCATCGCCTCTACGATGAGTTCTGTACAGACAAGCAGCTCCAGCTCGATGAGGTTATGCTGCACAAAACCGGTGAAGGGAAGACATTCCCCGGTTGCGATGCGGCAGTGAATATGCTCCTCGTGCAAAGTCTCAGGAACGCAGACGACCAGCTCGTCTTGCAAGAGCAGGGTGGTCGTGAAATCAAACAGCAGCTCATTGTCCGCAAACACGAAAATCGCGGCATAGAGCTCGAGCAATGTGCGAACGATGCCTGCTGGAACGCCGTGACCATTTACAGGCAGAACCGTCCGGCGAATCGGTGGCAGCACTCGTATCGAGAGATCTTTGGCACGGTCGACGGAAAAGGGATCCAAACAGCTTACGTAGATGTCACGCCCGGAGCAGACCGCCTTTTGCAGAATGCAGATGTATTTTTCCGGAACGGCTATCTGGTATCGCTGCCAGCAGCTGGAGAGTATCCAGTCGTATACTTTGGGCGCACGTATACATACTTCCTGCAAGGAGCCTGGGAAGTCAGGAGGGGACATCGGCGTCGGATTTTGTTCGTTTCCTTTGATAGACTTGGCTGGCTTCATCACGTACACTCCCTTCCGCAGGCAGAAAACCGATGATACCTCCATTGTATGGAGAAGGGGCGGAGTGTGCCTATATCTCTTTCGCCTGTGCATGCAAAAAGCAAAAAAACTGACCCGCACGAATGGGGTCAGCCTTTGTTTGTACAGCAAGAATGGATAAGATTTTCAGCCAGTATAAATGCAGCTAAGGCTCCGCGAAAAGGCTTGGCGGAACCAAGTTTTCGAATCAGGAAAGCAGCGCAGGTTTTTTCTCCAGCACGGCGGCAGCCAGTCGGCTTTTGCTGTACGGAATGCACATCGGCGTGCCATACAGAGGATCGAGTGTGATCTGGCAATCCATGTCGAATACAGTACGCACGAGGTCTGTTGTCAGTACGTCATCAGGCGAGCCTTCTGCCACGACTGTGGTATTGTGGACTGCCACGATGTGGTGAGCGTAGCGGCAAGCCAGATTCAGATCATGCAAGACCATCACGATGGTACGCTGCTCGGTCTCGTTCAACTCAAACAGCAGGTCCAGAATCTCGATTTGGTGAGACATATCGAGGTAGGTAGTCGGCTCATCCAGCAGGATGGTTTCCGTTCCCTGCGCCAGCGTCATCGCGATCCAGGCGCGTTGACGTTGACCGCCGGAGAGAGAGTCTACCGGACGATTGGCGAGGGCAGTCAGCTGTGTCGCTTCCAGCGCGCGATTTACCATTTTCTCATCTTCCTCGGACCATTGCTGAAGCCAGTTTTGGTAAGGATAGCGTCCCTGCTTCACCAGCTGGAGAACGGTCAAACCTTCCGGAGCGGTAGGACCTTGGGGCAGGATAGCCAGTCGTTTCGCTACTTCCTTGGTCGAGCGCTTGGCGATGGATTCGCCTTCGAGCAGGATGGCTCCTTCCTTTGGCTTGAGCAGGCGAGCCAGCGAACGAAGCAGAGTAGACTTCCCGCTTCCGTTACTCCCGATAAAGACGGTGATTTTTCCACGGGGGATATTCAAATCCAGTGTCTCAATGATGTTGCGATCTCCATAGGACAAAGTGAGCTGACGGGTTTCCAGAGCTTGCATGATCATTCGTCTCCTTCCACTAGCGATTTCGATTTTTGTAAAGCAGGTAAATGAAGAACGGGGCGCCCACTGCTGAGGTGAAAACGCCGACCGGTATGTCGAGCGGTGAAAAAGCGACGCGGCCGATGAGATCGGCAATCAAGAGAATCAAGGATCCGATAAAAGCTGAAAGCGGCAAGGCTCCACCAAAAGAGGGGCCAATCAGCTGCTTGGCGATATGAGGCGCGAGCAGTGCGACGAAGCTGATGTCTCCGCCTACAGAAACGGCTGTACCTGTCAATGCGGCACAAATGATCAGGAGGAGAAAGCGATCCAGCTGCAGGAAGCTTCCTAAGCTGGTAGCAATATCGTCTCCGAGCTGTTGAATGTTCACTCTTCTCGCGAGCAAGGCAGCTGCCACGATCAAGATCACAACCCACGGCAGGATCATCAGTACATCATTCCAGTCCACACCGTAGATACTGCCTGTCAGCCAGAGCAAGGCTTTGTTCTGCAAAAGAAACGGGCTGAACATGATCAAGAGCGTCACGACCGCGCCTGCAGCGATCTTTATCCCTACCCCGATTAACACGAGTCGCAGCGGGGTCACGCCTTTTTTCCAAGCGAGCGCATAAAGGAGAATCGTAGTCGCCATGGCTCCGAGAAAGGACGTTGGGGGCAGCCACTTGATACTGACGTTTTCAAACAGGAGCAAAAACGCCACAGCCGCCACGGAAGCCCCGCTGGAAATACCGAGAATGTCCGGGGCAGCCAGCGGATTTCGCACGATGCCTTGCATGATAGCACCGGCAGCAGCTAGAGCGGCACCGACGAGAATGGCGATGATGATCCGTGGCATGCGGAACTGCTGAACGATTAGCGCATCTTGCTCGGCACCGAAGCCAAGCAAGGCTTTGACGACGTCGAGAGGGCGAATGTACATTTCACCCATTCCCAGACTGACGATAGCAGCCGCGATGGTCAGCAGAATCGCCAGAGTCGTGTAGACCACGGTTTTCTTATGTAGATGAATGGATGTCTTGCCAATGCGGAGAGGCAGGTATTGTTTCATCCTTTTTCCAGCCCCTTTCGTGCGACATAGATGAAGAACGGGATGCCGATAAGGGCTGTCATTACACCAATCGGTACTTCAGCAGGCATCGCGATAAAGCGAGCAGCGATGTCTGAGACGAGCAGCAGGATCGAGCCGAGCAAACCGCTGTACAGCATTCCCCATGCCGTGCTGATGCCGACAAAGTATCGGGCGAGATGAGGAGTGACCAGACCGACAAAGCCGATTGGGCCAGCCACGGCTACAGCGCAGCCGGACAAAAGCACGATGACCACACCCGTGAGGATTTTGACGAGCAGCGTTCGTTGCCCCAAGCCTTTTGCGACATCATCCCCCATTAATAGCGTTTGAATAGGGCGAGCCAGCAGGAAGGCAGCGATCCAGGCGAGCAGCATGTAAGGAAACACGGTGGCCAAATATTCGAGCTTTCTGCCGCCGATGGAGCCTGCGAGCCAGAAGAGGACCTCGTCGGTAGCCTTTTCATTTAATACCATCATGCCGTGTCGAATAGATCCGGCCAGGGCAGTAATCGCAGCACCCGCGAGCACGAGCTTGACTGGTGTCAAACCATCTCGACCCAGGGAGCCTAATATATACACGATAAGGCCTGCTACGGCTGCACCAAGGAAGGAGATCCAAGTAAACTCGGTCAGGGAGCTGATGCCAAAGAAGGTGACGGCGAACACGACGAAAACGGAAGCGCCTGCGTTGAGACCGAACAGCTCCACATCTGCTACGGGATTTCGCGTCAGCGATTGCAGCAGCATACCTGCCACGCCGAGGCAAAAGCCGACGGTTAGACCGTTTAGCACACGCGGGACACGAACCTCTTTGATGACGATGTGCTCGTTTGTGCCGTTGAAGTGTGTGTAAGCATCGATAGCCGTTTGCCAGCTTGTATCGATTACGCCGAAAACGAGACTGGCATAGCTGAGATAAGCAAGGAAAAGAAGGGCGATAACGACTCCCAAAATCTTACGAAAATTGCTGGATAATAAAGCATTCATGGCAGTTACATCCTTTTATTTAGCAGTCTGCTTTCATTAGAGTGAATTTCGTAACAAGGTTAAGTTTAGATGGAGGTGGGAGATGTGTCAATGATGTTGATAGTCATTATCAATTTCTTGTTGACTTCTTTTGGGCTTGCCTGTAGGATAATCATTGTTATTGAAGGTAATTCTCAATCTCATCGTGAACTTTTAGAGAAGGAAGGGGTCCTTTCATCATGTTTTCTCGTACATATCGGACCGCAGGCGGCAAGGCATTTTTTGCTGTCCTGATGGCGATGCTGTTGATCGTAACTGGTTGCGGCGGAGGTCAACAAGCGGCTGAACAAAAACCAGCCGAACAAAAGCCAGCTGAACAAGCGGCAGGCAGCAATGGCAACACGGGTAGCGCGGATCAATCTTACACAGTCAAACACGTCATGGGTGAAACGACGATTAAAGGTACGCCACAACGCGTTGTTATGTTGACTACGCAAGGGGTGGAAACACTGCTGGCACTGGGTGTAAAACCTGTGGGTGCTGTAGGTTCCTTTACTGATCCAACGCAGTTCTACGATTTCGTAAAACCGCAATTGGAAGGTGTAAAAGTAGTTGGTTCTGAGTCTCAACCAAACCTGGAAGCCATCGCGGCTCTGAAGCCAGACCTGATTCTGGGTATGAAATTCCGCCAAGAGAAAATTTATCAACAATTGAGTGCAATCGCACCAACTGTTTTCGTAGATGAGCCACGCGGCGACTGGAAAGCAAACTTCTCCCTGTTCGCTGAAGCAGTAAACAAAAAAGCAGAAGGCGAGAAGGTCATCGCTGACTGGAACAAACGTGTAGAAGATTTCAAAGCTAAAGCAGGCGACAAGCTGAAAACACAAGTTTCCGTAGTACGTTTCATGCCAGGTAAAGTTCGCATTTACTACAACGACACCTTCACTGGCGCGATCTTCAAAGATCTCGGACTTGCTCGTCCAGCTTCCCAAAACAAGGAAGAGTTCGCAGCGGAAGTAACAAAAGAGCGCATTCCAGAAATGGACGGCGACATCATGTTCTACTTCACTTACGAAACAGGTAAAGGCGAAGCTTCCAAGCTGGAGCAAGAGTGGACAAACGATTCTCTCTGGAAAAACCTGAACGTAGTAAAAGCGGGTAAAGCATTCAAAGTGGATGACACCATCTGGAACACTTCCGGCGGTGTAATCGCAGCGAACAAAGTACTGGATGAGCTGGAAGGCTACATCATCGGTAAATAAGATTCACGCTAACAGAAAGACGATTGGAGTGCATGGGCTCCGATCGTCTTTTTTCTTCAAAAAAAAGCACACATAAGCTCTCGGGGAGCTCGTGTGTGCTTCGTTGCTTCTAGGGAGTTATCCAGCCATGTTGTTGATCGTTCCTCGTGGATAAAAGACATTGACATGATCGATGTACAGCTTGTTGGCATTGCTTCCGTCGTAAATGCCGGAGAAGACGATCTTCAGCTCGTAGTTGTCGTTGACCTTGTAGGTGTAGATGGTTTGCCCGCCGACATTGGCGGTGCTTTGCGGTTTGCCCAACGTTTTCACGACGTCTGCCAGTGGGATGTACTGCAGCTGATAGTTGTAGGAGCGGATGTCGACGATCTGCATTCCTTTATTGAAGCCAAAGACTAAACCACGGTCACGATACGTATTGTACGTGATTCCATTGACGGTCGAGACGATATCCGGTTTGCCCCACTCTTTTTCAACCGTATCGAAAACATCCTTTTCTACGCGGAACTCGCTTCCGAGCGTTTTTCCGTCCTTGGCGAGATCGCGCAGGTTTTGCAGCAGCTCTGTCGGGTTCATATCCGCCATCAGATTGTGATTGCCTTGCGGATAGTAGACGCTGTAGCGAACGAGCACCATCTGGTTGTTGTTTGCTGCGGATGGCTCAAACACGAATTTGACCTGGTACTTGTCTGTCACATCGTAGGTGTAGATCTGCTGGCCAGCGAATTCTCCGACACGATTGGGTTTTCCCCATTTTTTCTCGATATCGGCGAGGGTCAGCTGCTTGATTCGCGGGTCGAACGAACGGATTTCTACGATTTGCATGCCTTTGTTGTAGCCGATCTCCACGCCGTGTTTTTCGTAGGTAGCGTACGTGAGCCCATTTGCATAGACAGAGCGGTCTGGAGCCCCCCATGCCTTTTCTACATCGTCAAAAACAGTAGTCTCTACGGTATAGGTCGAGTTGATGACGGCTCCCTTTTCCGCCTGCTTGCGGATAGTATTGAGCAATTCCTCTCCTTGCGGGGTTGCTGGCGCAGTCGGAGTAGGGGTTACGACACCGTTTTGTGAGCTCGGTACTGGATTCGGAGCAGAAGGAGTAGGGCTTGCGCCATTAGAGATGCCAGGCAATGTTGCTGGCTGGTTGGTTTGGATGAGTGTGGTCCCCATCCAGACAGTAGCTGCGAGTACGGAGCAAATCGCCAATCCTTTTCCGAAATAGCCGAAGCGTCGAGGGTGTACAGTTTGTTCCATGTTGAGTGCCTCCTTGGATCGAATCGTCGAAACGATCTTTTGTTTTGTGACGTGTGACATCTGGATATCAGGTAGTTTGCGCAATTCTTCCATCAGTTGCTCGTCTGTTTTAGATGACATTTCCGATCAGCTCCTTTCCTGCCAGCTCCAGCTTGTCTCTGACTGCTTTCATGGCGCGGTGCAAAGTGACATTGACCTTGTTTTCCGACCATTGCAGGATTTCCGCTGTTTCTTTGGCAGACAGACCCTTGATGCCCCGGAGGATGAGTACCTCTCGATAAGCGGGCTTTACTTGCTGGATCGCCCGATAAAGCGCTTGTTGTTCTTCCTGCAGATCCAGCTGCTCCTCGGGGGTCTTTTCATCGGAAGCCAGATGAGAGAGCCACATGTCGGGCAGCCAGCTGCGCAGACGCTTTTTTCTGGCGTGATCGATGGCCGTATGACGAGCGATCGTCAAGAGCCATGTCTTTGGCTGCGATCTCCCTTGGAACGAGTCAATGGAGCCGAGGGCTTTTAGGAAAACGTCCTGTACTAAGTCATCTACGTCTCTACTGCCTGTGTAGTAAACGAGAAACTTGTAAATATCATCGCCATAGCGCAGAAACCATTGCTCAATTAAGTCGTTTTTGTCCATAGCGGAACCACCTTTGCTCTTTCTCCTTGTAATTTGACGAATCGAGTATGATTTCATTACAGTTCGCGAAAAAAAACTGCCGAGATGCCCGGCAGTTGGTGGAGAAAGAATTATTAGGAACGTAGCAAGGCTTCACGGGTAAACCAGAGACGGTAGCTGACGAGACTGATGAGAACGGCAGAAATAGCCGCAGAAGAGGAGAAAGTGAGCATGATCAGAATTTGGTAGCGGACAGCCTCGATCGGGCTGGCACCGGCCACGATCATGCCGGTCATCATGCCCGGCAGCTGAACGAGACCGATCGTTTTCATGGTATCAAAGGTAGGGATCATACTCGACTTGACTGCGCGCTTCAAAACGCCCTGGATCGCTTGACGGGGAGTAGCGCCAAGGCTAAGCAAGGCTTCGATTTCTCCGCGGGCACTTTCGGTTTCCCGATTCATATGATTCAAGTAAAGTCCGCAGACAACCATGGAGCTGCCGATGATCATACCGCTCATGGGAATCAAGTATTGCGGGGTAGGCGTAACCAGCTTGAATGCGACCAGAAGCCCCATGGTAATGACTTCGGTGATGAGAAGGGAAAAGGCGATTCGCCAAAAGATCCCGGGGAGCTGGGCGCCGCGGCTCGCGGCATTCTTCGCAGCGACAGTCACCATCATGGCAATCAGTATCACAATAAACCAGATGCTGTTGGAGTGGAAAACGAACTGAAGAACGTAGCCGATCAAAAGGAGCTGCACCGTTGAGCGGATTGTTCCGATAGCGATTTCCTTTTCCAGACCGAGCTTTTGCCAGACAGACAGCAAAAGAGCGATGAGGACAAAGGCAAACGCGAACCACAAGGAAAAGGAAGAATAGGTCATGCTTGCACCTCCGTGGCTGCCATTGCCGGTGAAGTCGGGTGATTCAGAAAATCACGTGCGGCAGCTGATTGCGGGGAGCGAAAAAAGGATTGGCTTGGGGAATCCTCCTCGAGCTGTCCGTTTGCCATAAACCAGATCCGGTTGCATGCTGTCCGCGCTTCTTCGAGATCATGGGTGATCCAGAGCAGAGTCGTGCCTGTACGTGTATGCAGATCGATCAGGAGGCGTTCTGCAGCTTGTTTGCTGATCATATCGAGTGAGGATGTGACTTCATCTAATAAGAGCACCTGAGGCCGCAAGAGAAGGCTGCGGATGAGAGCGAGACGCTGCTTTTCGCCACCTGAGAGCTGGGCTGCTGATTTGTCCCAATCCAGATGGTCCATAGCCAGCTGCTCCATGTAGTCTTTCGCCAGCTTTTCGTCAAAAGGGCGCTGATGAAGCACGCTCGTGATCCGCAGATTGTCTCCGACCGTGCCAGGCAGCATCACGGGCTGCTGGGCGACGTAGCTCATCGTCATCCGCCACGCTTCAGGCTCCCATAGACTAAGATCTTTATTTTGGAGGCGGATGCTGCCTTGGCTGGCTTTATCCAAGCGTCCCAAAATACGGAGCAGCGTGCTTTTGCCTTGCCCCGATTTGCCGAGGATGCCGACGATTTCAGGCTCGGTGACGCTTGCGGAGAAATGGCGAAATAGCCAAGCATCTGCGAGAGTAGCGTGCTGCTTTCCTAGATTTTCGATTTCTAGTCGGGTCGTCATGTTCGGCTGCTCACTTCCTTATATAATGGCGAAAACACCGAAGAGGACGAGTCTCCGGTGTTCTTTAATCGGGCCATCTATGTACTTATTTGTGTTCAGACAGCCATTGGGCAACAGCTTGAATCTCTGGATTCTTTTTCAGCAATCCTGGAGGCATGCCGCCTTTACCTTCTTTAATGATCTTCTGGATGTCTTCAGCGCTGTGAGTTGCACCAACCTTAGTCAAGTTTGGTCCAACGATCCCTTCCAGGTTTTGACCGTGACAGGAAGCGCAGTTTTGTTTAAAAATAGCAGCAGCGTCAATGTTAGCAGTAGGTGCTCCACCTGGGCCTGCAGCTTCTTCCCCATGTTTTGGTGGGAAAATAATCGATCCTACAAGTGCAATGAGAAAAACTAGAAACAAGATACCAAACGAAGTAAAAAAGGCCTTCGCGGAATCAATTACGTCGTTTTGATTCATGTCTTTTTTGTTGGACCCAGCCATCTGACAAAGACCTCCCAAGGCAAGTAATAAAGGTTCAACTGCAATTTTACGGCAAAATCTTGACAGTTGCAAGGCGACTAAAAAACCGACAAAGAAAGTACACAATTTCCAAATAATCTCTACTCCACTATTCGTTCCTTCTATATATTATTGCCCTGCATACAACGTAACAATTCTGGTAGAAGTTCACTAATTCTGTAGGCACAGCCAGCTTGATGCTAGCTATGAATTGTGATAAAGTAGACGTATTGGTTTTTTACCGCCTTGGAAATACGTTTTGAGGTGAATGAAGATGGCATTGGCTGCGAAAATCTTACTTGTGATTGCAAGTATTGGCTTAATTATCGTCGTATTGTTACAATCTGGTAAAAGTGCCGGCCTTTCGGGAGCGATTGGTGGCGGTGCTGAGCAACTCATGGGCAAACAAAAAGCTCGTGGGATTGACGCACTTTTGGGCAAGCTGACCGTTGTATTTGCGGTAGCTTTCATGATTTTTGCGATTTTGCTCGGTTATTTCTTGAAAACAGGGGCGTAATAGACGAATGGCCAAAAGGCAGCAAGTGCGACTTGCTGCCTTTTTCTCTATTCCGATTGCGATGCGTGTAACCGGTGAATACTACATAGTAATGAGTGAAAAGGAAGCTCGGTGATCAACCAAGCGAAAAAGGAGGTTTGTGAATGAAGGATCAAGATATTCTTGCGTTCATGCGGGAGCAGGCATACCACCCGATGACCGTAAAGGAATTGGAAGAAGCGTTCGGGATTCAGGATTCCGCAACGTTTAAAGAACTGGTGAAAACGCTCAATGGACTGGAAGCGAGCGGCGAGGTCATCAGGACGAGGGCGAATCGCTACGGCGTTCCAGAGAAAATGAATCTGGTGCGGGGGCGTTTGCAGAGTCACCCGAAAGGCTTTGGCTTTGTCATTCCGGAGACACCGGAGATGGAAGACGTCTACGTCCATGCGAATGATATGAATGGCGCTTTGCACGGCGATACCGTATTCGTGCGAGTCGAGAAGGAGCCAGGGGGCAACCGGCTGGAAGGACGCATCATTCGCGTCGTAGAGCGGGGCATCAAGCAAGTCGTGGGGACGTTTAAGGATGAGCAGCATTACGCGTTTGTCATCCCGGATGAAAAGCGGATCGGCAAGGACGTGTTCATTCCGAAAAATGCGTACAACGGAGCCGTAGATGGCCACAAAGTCGTGGTCAACATCGTGCGTTATCCGGAAGGCAGAGTGAATCCGGAGGGAGAAGTCGTAGAGATTTTGGGTCACAAAAACGATCCGGGCGTCGATATTCTCTCGATCATCCGCAAGTTTAATCTGCCAGAAGCATTCCCCGAGGATGTATTGTCCGAAGCAGAGGCTGCGCCTGGTGAAATCTCCGAAGAAGAGATCAAAGGACGCCGCGACCTGCGCGACCGCATGATGGTCACAATCGACGGGGCAGACGCCAAAGACCTGGACGATGCCGTGTCCCTCGAGACACTGCCGAATGGCAATGTGCGCCTGGGAGTTCATATCGCGGATGTGAGCTACTACGTACAGGAAAAATCGGCTTTAGATAATGAAGCGTATCGCCGCGGAACCAGCGTCTATCTGGTCGACCGTGTGATTCCGATGATTCCGCACCGTTTGTCCAACGGGATTTGCAGCTTGAATCCAAAGGTCGATCGACTGACAATCTCCTGCGACATGGAGATGGACAAAGAGGCGAAGGTCGTGAAGTACGACATTTTCCTCAGCGTGATTCGCACCAACGAGCGGATGACGTATACGGACGTTCGCAGCATTCTGGAAGACAAGGATGAAGCGCTCATCGAGAAGTACAGCGAGCTCGTCCCGATGTTTCAGGAGATGGAGAAGCTGGCACGCAAACGTCGCGAGCAACGGATGCAGCGCGGTGCTATCGATTTTGACTTCCGTGAAGCAAAAATTTACGTGAACGAAGAGGGGACACCGACGGATATCGGGTTCCGCACCCGTTCTATCGCGGAGCAGATCATCGAAGAGTTCATGCTTGCTGCCAACGAAACAGTAGCCGAGCATTTCCACTGGATGAAGCAGCCTTTCATGTATCGGGTCCACGAAGATCCCAATGCCGAGAAGCTGATGGCTTTCATGGAGTTCATCACCAACTTTGGCTACTCCATTCGCGGAAAAGGAAACTCGGTACATCCGAGAGCCCTGCAGCAGCTGTTGGAAGAGGTCAAAGGGAAGCCGGAAGAGATCATTATCAGCACCGTGATGCTGCGTTCGATGAAGCAAGCGCGTTATGACGCGGAAAGCCTCGGGCACTATGGTCTTTCCACGGAGTTCTACACGCACTTCACCTCGCCGATCCGCCGTTATCCCGACCTGATCGTTCACCGCCGCATTCGTGACTGGATCGAATCTGGAGAGCAGCTGTCAGAAAAGCGCATGGCGTATTGGGCAGAGCACATGCCGTTAATCGCGGAGCATGCTTCTCAGCGCGAGCGTTTGGCTGTAGATGCTGAGCGGGAAACGGACGATCTGAAAAAAGCGGAGTTCATGAAGGAGCGAGTCGGAGAAGAGTTCGAGGGCGTTATCTCCAGTGTCACCTCGTTCGGGATCTTCGTCGAGCTGCCGAATACCATCGAAGGCTTGGTTCACGTCAGCTTTTTGACAGACGATTACTACCACTACCACGAGAAAATGTACGCTCTGGTCGGGGAGCGGACGGGCAAGCAGTTCCGTATCGGCGATCTGGTGCAGGTGCGCGTGGCAAGTGTCAATGTAGATGAGCGGACCATCGATTTTGAAATCGTGGGTATGACCAAGGCAGCAGGCTTCCGGGGAAGTCGAGAACGCACGCCGAAGGTCATCGACGGACGCGGTGGAGAGCGTCGTGGCGGCGCCCGTGGTGGCAAGCAGGACCGTTCCCGTTCAGATCGACCGGACCGTCAAAAGGATAAGGATAAGCCGCATCCAGCTGCCATCCGCCAAAAGTACAAAGAGCGCAGGAAGAATGAAGGATCCAAAACATCTTCCCGACGCGGTGGACAACGCAGTACAACTTCTGCGAGTGAAGATGTGGTCGCTATCGGAACTGGAGAGGGAACAGATACACCAACCCAACGTCAAAAAGGGTTCTGGGAGGATCTCGTTCGCTCCAAGAAGAAGAACCGGAAAAACGTGACGCAAACAGCGAAGCGGAAACGCCGTTAAACAGTTGTGTAAGGGCCGTTTATGAGGCATTTGCCCGGTAAATGGCTTGCCACACTGGTTAAAATTTGCTAGACTTACTGGTACGAAACGCAGGAAAATCGCAAGTGAGGTGATCTCCATGTCAAAAGACAAAGCCGGGACCAAAACCGTTGCCCAAAATCGAAAAGCACGCCACGACTACCACATCGAGCAAGTATTTGAAGCGGGTATCGAGCTGACCGGAACGGAGATCAAATCCGTGCGAGCTGCCCGCGTCCAGCTCAAGGACAGCTTCGCCCGTGTGCAAAACGGCGAGCTGATGCTGTACAACGTGCACATCAGCCCGTACGAGCAGGGCAACCGCTTTAACCATGAGCCGGAGCGTACCCGCAGACTGCTGATGAGACGCCTGGAAATTCTCAAGCTCAACGGCCTGATCCGCGAGAGAGGCTATTCGCTCGTACCGCTCAGCATTTATTTGAAGGGCGGCTGGGCCAAAGTCGAGCTGGCGCTGGTCAAAGGGAAGAAGAACTACGACAAGCGCGAGGATCTCAAGAAGAAGGACGCTGCGCGTGAAGTGGAACGTGCCTTGCGTGAGCGGCAGAAGGCGTAGGCTGGGATAGTCCGCTACACATGATGAACCGCCCGTACAAAGGCGGGAACGCACACGACTATAGCGGGGGCGGGGGCAAAGAAAGTTTGACTTTCCAAGTCTGGTTCCCGATGGCACGGCTGGCAGGAATCAACGTTGAGTTTTGCTTGGCCCATGTGCTATAGTTAAGGAGCAGTAAACAGTACACTGTTAAACACAGTCTAGGTGCGGAACATGATGGTTGTCTCTTCACCTAGACTTTTTGTCACCTCTTATCCTGGGGGCGTTCTGGATTCGACGGGGATGGTAGAGCATGAGAAGCGAGCCGGGGGGTTGCGGACCTCGTCATCAACGCAAACGCCATTTAACTGGCAACAAACAACTTTCTCTCGCTGCTTAATAACCAGTGAGGCGCTACCATTCCATCGCCCATGTGGCATGACTAGCGCTCAACTTTAGTGGGATACGCCGGAGGCTTCCGCCTGGAGCCGAAGGAAGAAGATCAATCAGGCTAGGTGCCAGGTCAGCGCGTCACTCCGCGAATCTGTCACCGAAACTCTAAATGAGTGACTGCGCTCGGAGATGCTCATGTATCGCTGTTTTCGGACGGGGGTTCGAATCCCCCCGCCTCCACCAAATACATATCAGTGATGGCCACCTGTAGAGGTGGCTTTTTTAGTAAAGTAGTATAAAGGTATCTCAATGGCACCTCCCAATTGGACTTGACAAAACAAGCAAGGAAAGAAGCATGTGATGCATTCCAGAGACTTGATGTGTTTTTGATAATGGAAGGGCAAAAACAGAAGCTTTTTGATATTGAATCGGCATATAATAAAGTAGAGGTATGGTAGTGTAGCTTGAGTCAAAGCGTTTGGTTTTTGTTATCATTATGATAAGGTATTTTTTTATGCAAGGAGGACAAACTTAAATGCATATACATGTAGTAAGTTTTCGTTATAAAATGCTTTCCAACAGGAAAAGGGTGATTGTCTTGAAAAGATACTCACAACAACAAGTAAGACGTGCTCTACTAAGTGCCAAAGCATCTTTGGAGATTGAAGGGCTGTTTTTAACTCCACAAGAAGACCGGCTATTATTGGATAGAGCAGAAGGGAAAATAAAGTATAGTGAATTTTTAGCTCGTGCCAAGGAAATCGCAAAAAATGTATGAACAGGAGCATTCCAAGTATTGTTATCCTGATAGTGAAGTTTTAATAAACGTTCCAGGGTTTAAAGAGCAGGATCAACTTGATGCGTTTGAACGGATGGTTACAGCGGAACGTTTAAGGGCCTTAAATCTGAGGCCCTTAAACGGAAAGTTTGATAAAAAGCACCTATGTGCTATCCATAAGTTTATTTTTAGGGATGTTTATCCCTTTGCGGGAAGTATGCGCGACGAAGAAATCTCAAAAGGCAGTTTCCGCTTTGCAACAGCACGGTTCTTGAATGACCAAACTGAGGAGCTATTAAACAAATTAAAACAAGGGAATTTTCTGAAAGAACTATCTTTTGAGCTCTTGGTGGACAGATTAACCTACTATCTTGTAGAACTCAATGTCCTTCATCCTTTTCGTGAGGGAAACGGTAGGACACAGCGTGAATTTATTAGGTGTTTAGCTTTACAAGCAGGGTATCGGATAGATTGGACAAAAGTTGAGGGTTCTAAGATCCTTAAGGCAATGATTCATTCTCCTCTCGATGACTCAGAATTAAAAGTCGTTATGCAAAAGATCTTGTCAAAAGAATAACCAGTGAGGCGCTACCACTCCATCGCCCATGTGGCATGACTAGCGCTCAACTTTAGAGGGATACGCCGGAGGCTTCCGCCTGGAGCCGAAGCAAGAAGATCAATCAGGCTAGGTGCCAGGTCAGCGCGTCAATCCGCGAATCATCCATCTCCTAAACCCTAAGTGAGTGACTGCGCTCGGAGATGCTCATGTATCGCTGTTTCACCCTGCGGGTACAGGTCGGACGGGGGCTCGAATCCCCCTGCCTCACCTTACATATCTACAAATGCTAAAATGTATCAATTTAACATATCAACATGATTTGCAGTTATCACAGTTTATTTATTGTGATAACTGTTTTTTTGTTTTAAGTAATTTAGGAATTTCTTTATTTAATGACTCAAGCAATTCTAATCAATATAGAAAAAGAAAGAGGAGGGAGTGGATCATGGATCACTATCTACTAGCTAGACGTTGAATGTAAAGAACGTTTGAATCAATAGATGCTCAAGAGCAAGCAGAACTTTATTCGAAGTGGGCAAGAGCTCTATTTTTGTGCAATTCAGCATTTTACAGAAACCTAACCCGTTGAACCACATAGGTCCTCAAAACAAGACACAAAAAAAGACTCCCCTCGACTTGGAGAAGTTTTCGAGTAAGCAAACCCGAAAACATCAAGGGAGGGAAGTCGCTTTTGTATAACTTACCTGCGCTCATCGAAAAAATATCTAAGCGCGATTGCCTTACATGCATCGGCACTTTCTTTTGCCTGCCAGATGGAAAAGGGAGCAGCTTGAAAACGGAAAGCTAGATAAGGCTCATTTAATAAATGAACGATACATCATATACAAAAAATAAGGTGCACCGATAAGCGAAATGAGAATACCAGAGGGAATCTCCATCGGAGCCATTAGAGTCCGGCCGATGGTATCCGCTGCTACAAGGAGTAGGGCACCAAGCAATGCGGAGAGAACGATCGATCTTCGCGTATGATGACCGATCATCATACGAACGGCATGAGGGGCCATTAGGCCAAGGAAACCAATCGTCCCCACACATGCGACGGCGCCAGCTGCAAGCAGCACACCTATTGTCATAGCGGCAAGCCTAGTTCTGCGAACGGGCAGTCCAAGACCGATGGCACTCTCGTCTGTAAGTGCCAGCAAGTCAAAGCGGCGGCCAAGGATCCAGGCAAATGGCAACAACGCAACAAGAAATCCCATAATGATGACAACCTGGTTCCAGCTCCGTCCGTATGTGGACCCTGTAAGCCATACATAAGCAGTGCTTCCCCATAAGGAGCCGTGAATAATCAAAGCTTGAATACCTGCCGAAGCGAGTGCAGATACAGCAATTCCAAGCAAAATAAGCACGGACGGATTCAATTGCTTGTGCCAAGAGAATAAAAACACGATGGTGGCGGACGTTACTGCCCCGATAATCGCTGCAATCGGCAGCAGGGCAATTGGTAACGTTGGCCAAGCAATCAAGATAGCGAGTGCACCGAGTCCCGCGCCCGACGTCACACCGATCACGGAAGTGTCCGCGAGCGGATTGCGAACCGCGCTTTGAATTAACACACCGCTGACAGCCAACGCAATGCCAGCTCCGGCAGCAACCAGTGTGCGGGGAAGACGCAATTGAAGAAGGACGGAATAGGAGGAAGCTCCTTTTGCTCCGATAAGACTTCCAAGTAAGGAATCAAGCGGAATACGGGTGCCTCCGAGCGTCATGCTGATGAGAATCAGGCCAATTGTCAGCACGGACATCATCGTTACGAGATGAACATAGCGAAACCGAATCGGGAGTCTGCCTATATTCATTGAGGAGGGACTTGTCGATCCGGAGACACCTTTGATTTTGACTAGAACAAACCAAATGAGCCAGGGAGCACCGATCATCGCCATCACGGCTCCGACTGGCAATTCACCCATGCCGCTACGCACAAGTCTTGCAAGTACATCTGCAGCCGTAATCAGTACAGCTCCCCACAATGCGGAAGCGGGAATCAAGTATCTGTGGAGCCTGAGTCCTGCAAGTCGAACCAAATGAGGGGTTACGAGACCAACAAATCCGATCGGTCCCACAACACTGACGATAACAGCTGCTAATAGTACGGCTAATCCTAGCCCAAGGACGCGAATGACATCCACTTTTTGCCCGAGCGAGCTAGCTGTTGACTCATCAAGCTCTAAAACGTCAAATTGACGTCCAAGTACAAAAACAGCAGCAATGGCAACGATAATCCAAGGCCATGCGTATTGCACTCCGCTCCAATCCAATTGGCTAAGTGATCCCGATCCCCATAGAAACAGGGATTGCGTTTTAAATGAATGAAAAATATGCAGGGCGCTCGTGAACGAGCCTAAAACCATGGAAACAATTAAACCAGCCAAAGCCAGCCGGATAGGAGTCGCGGATCGGCCGCCTCCCAGAAAGTAGGCTGCGGTTGCTGCCAAGCCGCCTCCGACTGCAGCAACCAGAAAGGGAGACTGATGCAGCAGAGACGGGAAGTAGACAGTACCGAGCACAACCATAAAATATCCGCCAGCATTGATGCCGAGTGTATCGGTGGCAGCAAGCGGGTTTTTCGTGATATTTTGCAAAACCGCTCCCGCCACGGCCAAAGCGGCACCAGAAAGCATCCCAATAATCGCTCGAGGCATTCGAATATCCCATATTAAATGATGGTCCAATAGGTTTTGCCGGTTGCTAAGCGCTTCCATTACCGTTTGTATCGAGATGGACGCTTCTCCAAAGCATAAGCTGGCAAACAACAAAGCCGTTAAAGCGACAAAACCTCCTCCGAATATTAGGACAGCCTTTTTAGCTGCACTTGAAACGTACGGTTGTCTCTGGATATCTGAAGCGGAACTCATTGAGTGAATACCTGCACAACACGGTCGACAAGCACTTTGGAGGAAATCGGACCGCCAAATGTCCATGTGCTGGCATCAAGCATGTGTGCCCGTTTTTCTTTGACGAAATTTAATCCGTTCCAAACGGTGTTGTCTTTTAGTTGGTTTTCGAACACATTATCCGTATTTTCCACAATGTAAATGAAATTCGTATTCGTTACGGCAGGAAGCGCTTCAACGGTAGCATCGGTAAAGCCATACTTTTCGAACTTGCTGGATTTCCAGTCGCTTTTCAGCCCAATTCGATCCAACGTTTGTACAACAATGGAGTTATCTGTAAACAGTCTGAGTGCTGCAGCGTTCTGTACAGTAAAAGCTTGCGTAAGCACATAGTTCGAGCCTTCTTTTCCAGCCTTGGATAGCTTTTCTTTCGCATCCACATAATGCTGTTCAAGCTCGCTTAGCACTTGCTTTGCTTTGTCCGTTTTGCCGACGGCGGCAGCAGTGGATTCAAAAATATGTACCATTTCCGTATATTGATCGCCTTGATCAGGAAATTGATTAAACTCAATAGTCGGAGCGATCGCATTTAACTGATCGTAAATGGCAGCATTATTATCAGCATTCGAAATAATCAGGTCAGGCTTCAAAGAAGCGATTGTCTCCAAATTCGGTTCATTGCGCAACCCAATATCCGTCACGTTATCATCCAGAGCGGCTTCAGCTGGCTCCCATATTTTGTATTGCTGGTTATCCGCATTGCCGATCGGTTGTATGCCGAGCGCAATTAGATTTTCGGCAAAAGCCCATTCCAGCACGACTACACGCTCGGCAGGTTTGTCCAGAGTTGTTTCCCCTCGCAAGTGTTTGATCGTGATGGGTTGACTCGAACCGTTGTCTGAAACAGTAGTAGAATTGCCAGGGGCACTCTCGGATACACCAGAGGAGCAGCCCACAGCCATTAGCATGATCGCCATGAATAAAACGAATAAATTCCGTTTCTTGTTCATTGCTCAATTTCCCCCTAAATCATTGAATTGCCAAAAACATGGCTTCTTGGTCCTGAATAAATGAGAATGAGTATCATTATTTTCCAAACAGGTAAATGATAACGGTAATCATTATTAATGTCAATTGAAAACGCTTTTTTCCCAACTGCTTCAACATGGGACCGTGTATTCTATTTTTAAGTAACGAATCATCCTTTATCTTTAACCAGCTGAAGGGACGTAGCAGAGGGAAGGAATGGGAATATGAAAGGCACCAACTGGCATAATAAAGTTGCGACTAGGTCTGAAAACTGGTATTTTATTTGTGTGCGCACGCAAATAAAATCCTTCCTTATTTAAGGAGCCATTCATGAACTACTTTTTAAACAAACAAAAGATAAAGCAGATCTGTGGAGATATTTCTTATAAAAGAGGGAAGAAGTACTTTGAAGAAAAGAGAGTAAAGCTCAAAGATTATGACTCGAGCCAGTCTCTTTTCAAAGCAACGGTGCATAGTGGTGGTACACCGTTTGAGGTCATCATTAAAAAGGATAGGAACGGCTACATCTATACAGAGTGTACTTGCCCCAGACTCTCTTCTTACCATCACAGCTGCCAACATGTTGCGGCTGTTCTCCTGTGCCTGCATGACATTCAGGTGAACGGTTTTCCCGCACAACAAGTCACTTCTCGCCAGTCTTCTACTCCGTCATCAGCTGAAAATATACTGGGGAATTTATGCACCGATGAATTTACAGGTGCTCCTTTTAAAGGCAAGCTGTTCCTGGATCGAATAAAAAACAAGCTGCTGGCTGGCCTAGAATTCCATTATGATTCAGTCATCATAAATCCATTGGTTGCAAATCTTCAAAACAGGGAAAGCGAAATAAGCCGCATACAACCAGGAGAGAAGGAACAGGAGATTCTCAGGCTCATGAAAGAAAGTCTTGGGACGCGAACAGAAAGTGGCTATTTTTGGAGCAGCGAAGAGGATGAATACCATTTTCTTGTTCACGTCATTCCGCAGCTACAACCGTATGTAGATATCTATGCAACGACAGCCGTACGGGACCGAATATGCAAAACAGATATGCGGCCGACGGTCAAGGTAAAAGTCGATGAACGGACCGATTGGCTCATCTTTCAGTTTGATATGCATGGAATTCCGGAAATCGAGATTCGAGAGGTGTTGCTAGGACTGAGGGAAAAAAGGAAGTTTTACCGGCTAAGAGATGGGCGCTTGCTGTCTTTGGAGTCCAAGCAGTTCGTAGAGGTGAGCTTGTTTTTAGAACAGCTAAGCAAGGGACGGGCGCAAATCGAGGAGGACGAAATTCGTGTCCCGTTTGCTTTTGGCCTGCAACAATTGGCACGAGCGTCTGAGGGCATCGTGTCCGAGGGGCGTTGTTTTCAAAAGAGGATGGGGGAATGGAAAAACGCAAGGGAAGCAGAGTTTCCTTTTCCCCCACAGCTTGAGTCTATTCTGAAAGACTATCAAAAGGCGGGGTATCAATGGTTAAAGCGTTTATCCAAGCATAGCTGCGGCGGGATTCTTGCGGATGACATGGGGTTGGGGAAGACGCTGCAAAGCTTGGCCTTCATCGCCTCGACTTTGGCAGAGATCAGGGAGCAGACAAAACCAGTTTTGGTCATAGCGCCGTCCTCTCTCATTTATAATTGGCAGCATGAGTTTGCCAAATTTACACCAGACATACGTGTCACAGTGGTGGACGGTCTGCCTAAAGACAGAAAAGCCGCGCTGGAACAAACTAGCCAGGCGGATGTGCTCATCACCTCTTATCCGTTGCTTAGGATGGACAGTCATTTGTACCAGGAAAGGGCTTTTCATTCACTATTTTTGGATGAGGCTCAAGCCTTTAAGAATCACACTTCGAGGACGGCAAGGGTGCTTCGATCAATCCGGGCGGACAATCGCTTCGCTCTGACAGGCACTCCGATTGAAAATAGCATCGAGGATATTTGGTCTATTTTCCAGATCGTTTTTCCCGAGCTGATGCCGGATCGCAGCCTCTTTCTTGAGCTGCCTAGGGAACAAGCAGCAAAACTGATTGCCCCCTTTCTGCTTCGCAGGATGAAAGAGGAAGTGCTGAGGGAACTGCCGGAAAAAACGGAAACCATTCTGACCTCAGATTTGCTGCCCGAGCAGAAAAAGCTGTACGCCGCTTACTTGGCTAGGCTCAAGCATGTATCTCTGAAGCATGTCGGAAAGGATAGCTTTCAAGAAAATCAGATGAAAATTCTTGCCGGTTTGACCAGGCTTCGGCAGCTTTGTTGCCACCCAGGCTTATTTTTGGAAGGGTACGAAGGAAGCTCGGCCAAACTTGAGCAGCTAGTCAAAATCGTGAAAGAGTATCGCCAGCAAGGAAAGAGAATCCTCATCTTTTCGCAGTTCACGGAAATGCTGGCGATTATAAGAAGAGAAATCAATCAAAAGGAATGCAGCTTCTTCTATCTAGATGGGAATACTGCTATTTCTGAGCGGGTACAACTGTGCGATCGCTTTAACAGAGGGGAGGGAGAAGTGTTTCTCATTTCATTAAAAGCAGGTGGAACAGGCTTGAATCTTACTGGGGCAGACACGGTCATCCTGTACGATCTCTGGTGGAATCCGGCTGTTGAACAGCAAGCAGCCGATCGCGCGTACCGGTTGGGACAAACGAAAGACGTACAAGTAGTTAAGCTCATTGCGAAGGGAACGATTGAAGAGAAAGTCCACGATTTGCAAACCAGGAAAAAGAAGCTCGTCCAAGAGGTTATCCATTCAGGGCAGGATTTTGCGTGGAAGCTCACGGAAGAAGGGATTCGGGATATATTGGATCTAGAATAAAGACAAACAACAAAAACCTGTAACAGCGACGTCATGCTGCTGCAGGCTTTTGTTTGCTTCAGTCTATTGGAAGTAGGCTGCGCGCAAATCTTCGGCGACCAACTCAGGTTCCTCCCATTCCAGAAAATGACCTCCGCAGTCAAGCTGGACCCATCGGGCGAGATTGATGCTGCGAGCTGCCCATTCGCGGGGCATTACAAACATATCGCAACCGGCCATCAGCATGCAGGTCGGAACGTTTACATCGACATGGAAGCTGTTGCTGCGCGTACACTCGGCATATAGTCGGATCGAGGAAGCGATGGTTTGAGTCACCCAGTACACTGTCAAATTTGTCAGAAGTCGATCCCGTCCATAGCGATTGACGAAATCATCGGGGCGGTCTGTCCAGGAATGAAATTTTTCTAAAATCCACGAGGCTAGGCCAGCGGGAGAGTCATTCAAGGAAACGGCTACCGTTTGCGGCTTCGTCGATTGCAGGAGCGCGTAGGCCCATTCCGATTGCATCCAGGCGGCGGAGTTGGCGATGAACTCTTTCTCAGCTGGTGTGATATCGTCAGGAACCTCTGATACGAGGAGATTGGTACCCGAGAAGTGCAGACCGATGAGCTGGTCTGGATATTTGTGGGCGAGATGCATGAGCACACCTTGACCCATGTCACTACCTCTCCCGATATAGCGCTCGTAGCCCAATACCTTCGTCATCAGGGTGGAGAAAATGTCCGCCATGTAAGCGATATCCATACCGGCTGCACTTGGCCGGCCAGAGAAGCCATAGCCAGGCAGGGAAGGGATGATGACATCAAAATCTTGATCTGCCTGTCCGCCGTGAGAGGCTGGATCAGCCAGGAGGGGGGCAATCTCCGTCATCTGGACGAAGGAGCTTGGCCAACCATGGAGCATCAGGAGAGGCTTAGCTGAAGGGCTTTTTCCGCGTACGTGAATGAAGTGAATCTCGATCCCATCAATGGTTGTCATATAGTGCGGAAGCGCGTTTAAGGCTTCCTCCTGTTTGCGCCAGTCAAAGCCATCGCTCCAATAGGAAACGAGTTCACGCAAAACGATATCGTCAGTACCATAGCTCCATCCTGTATGTTGAATTCGGTCAGGCCAACGCGTCTGTTTGAGACGAGAGGTCAAATCATCCAGAGCTTGCTGATCGATCGAGATTTGGTAGGGACGGGCAGCGGTATACGATAGAGGGCGACTCTTCATGGGTTTATTCTCCTTTTTTGAAAAGCGAAATGAAAGGCTTTTATTTGCGTGCGCACGCACATATAATATAACAAGTCACCCTTTATCCGTCAATGACCACGAAAAGCAGCACGCTCATGAAATCGTGATGGAGATGTTTTTTTTGTCCATTACATTGCGGATGATGGTGGTGATTTCCGGCAAAATCCCTTGATAATCCACTCTTCCTTGATCGGAGAGACGAACCAATGAACTTCTGCGATCCGTTTCATTTAAACGGCGTTCTACGGTTTGGCAGGTTTCCAGGCGGCTAACAAGACGGGAAACCGCGCTGTGGCTCAAATGAACCATTTTGCTCAGCTGATCGATTGTCAGTCCTTCACTCGTGTCTTCATTGAGCACAGTGATCACCATAAATTCACTTACAGTTAAATCGTAGTTAGATTTAAGAAACTTCTCCAATTGCTGATTCAGGGTAACGTACAACTGATCGAGAGCCATCCACGTTTGCAAAGCTTCTATCATGTCAAAAACCACCTTTTACGCCCAAAGATATATTGATTTTACAGTATCTCTCCCAAGCGTTCAATTTTTTAAACTATCTTCTCTCTCAATGAGCGAAAAGAGGGTTGTTTTACTGTCTATATGCCTGAAAAATTTACATTTCTTTGACAAGAAAACATGAGGCTGCTGCGATAATGAATGAAGGACAAAGGAGGGAGGAACGTATGGCATATTCCATTTTACTTGCAGAGGATGATTCCTCTATTGCTAAGCTGCTTCATATGGCGTTAACTGCTTCGGGCTATTGCTGCAGGATTGCAGAGGATGGACACAGGGCGAAGCAGCTGCTTGTAGATGGCCGTTACGATTTGGCCTTGCTTGATATCATGCTGCCAGGACTGGATGGTTATCAGCTGCTGGACATTTGCAAAGAGAACGATGTACCCGTTATTTTTGTGACCGCCAAAACGAATGTGACGGACAAAGTGCATGGGCTGCGGCTAGGGGCTGAGGATTATATTGCAAAACCGTTTGAGCTGTTGGAAGTGCTGGCAAGGGTAGAGGTTGTCCTGAGAAGGAGGACTTCGGAGACAGGAGAAAGACTGTTGGTCGCTGACGTGCAAGTAGATTGTATCGGACGTAAGGTGTACAAAATGGGAGAACTCATTACCTTGACACCGAAAGAGTATGAATTGCTTGCGTTTTTACTACAAAACCCGAATATTGCCTTTTCCCGTGAAAGCCTGCTTCGCCAAGTGTGGGGGTATGATTTCTACGGAAGTACGAGAACCGTGGATACACATATTTTGAACCTGCGGACAAAGCTTGGACTGTCCAACTACATTCAGACTGTGCATAAAGTAGGTTACCGATTGGAGCTGATGTGATGCAGCGAACTTGGGGACAAATGCCGCTTTGGATACGCGTTTACTTGCTGACATTTGGCCTTAGCACGGTGATTATTTTGTTCTTCTCCTATCCAATCATAGCGGCATCGAGTGAGCATAGCATTCAGAGAGAATATAGCCGCTCGCTTGACAGACATGTGATGTTCGCGAGTGCGATGAAAATGTACGCCGCCTCAATCGAGAAAATGGCGTTCAATCCAGGGATGCGGCAAGATTTGTTGACAAGAGCGGCGCAAAATTACGGATGGTACTATGCTGATGGCAAGAGCCACATAGCGATGACGGGTCCGGATGGGGAAGAGCTGTACAGCAGCCTCTCCCCAGAGGATGAAAAGCTTATGGATCTAAACCCGCCAAAAGACGGCAGACGAAGCTTTGTGATTCGTCAATCTGGCGAGCGCAGCGTCCTGTTTGTCTCAGGGTGGATGAGCATAGCAGGTGAGCTCTATCGCCTCGATTATGAAAACGATGTGACAGACATGATAGCTGGTCAGCGGTCTCTCACTACTCAAATCTCTCTATGGTTTTCAGCAGGAATGATTCTGCTTGGAGTCGGTTTGTATTTCCTCATCAGTCATTCCTTAAAGCCGCTCGCTCAACTGAGTGCCCAGGCAAAAGCACTTGCCAGGGGAAATTACGATCCGCGAATCGAGATGACTCGGCAGGACGAAATCGGGCAATTGGCGATGGAGTTTAATCATATGGCCGATGCTGTTCAGGCCCACATGGAGCTTCTGCGCAGAGAGGTAAAAGATCGGGAAACCTTGATTGCCAGCCTTGCCCATGAAGTGAAAACACCGCTTACGTCGATTATGGGCTACGCCAGCTTGCTGGAAAACTATGAACTGAACGAAGCTGACAAACAAAAAGCGCTGCACTTGATTCACTTAGAAAGCAAACGGCTGGATGACCTGTCAAAAAAGCTGCTGAACTTGTTTCGTCTAGGCAATGAGCGTGTTGTGTTGCGAAAAGAGCCGGTCCGCGTTTCTTTGCTTTTGGAGCACCTGGAAAGGATATCGAAGCTGTCACTTGCTCGTAAAGGGCAGTCATTGGTGAGCAAGTCAATCGTGGAGACTGTTGTGGTGGATGAGGAGCTGCTGCAGGTTTTACTGAATAATTTGGTGGAGAATGCTTCTAAAGCATCGGACTATCATGAAAGCATTCTTCTTAGCGTCTATACAGAAGGGGAGCTTGTTGTATTTTGTGTAAGGGATAGGGGCTGCGGCATTCCAGTAGAGCATCTTGGTGATGTGTTTCAACCGTTTTTCGTGTTGGATACTGCTCGGAATCGAAAGTACAGCGGTCATGGATTGGGTTTGTCCCTTTGCAAGGCAATTGCAGAAGCGCACGGCGGGAGTATTTCGATCGTCAGCCGTTGTGGGGAAGGGACAAGTGTCTATATACGAGTGCCGAATGGACAAGTTTTGCAAAACGATGACAGAAAGCAGACGGAAGGATGACATGCGGGTGATACGCTAAGGGTGTCGAACATCCGGAGGTTCGGCCTCATTTTTACAGGGAGGGAATCGTATGGAAACCAGTAAAAAAACAAGCAGGAAGTCTCGACTGATGCTCGGTCTTGCTGTAATGGGGACGCTCGCGGTAGCATCCAGCTTCTCCATAGCGACGTATGCTCAATCTGTGGTGGAGAGTAAGATGAATGTGGTCATGACAGAAGCTGCACCACCCAAAGAGCTTGATGGCAAAGAAATCGCTGCGCATGCTCCCAAACAGCAGAACCTGCAGGCGGAGTCCCAAATGGTGTTTCCATCCGCCATGTCCAAGGAACAAGCCGAGCCGTTTATCAAAGCGGCAACGGAGGCTTTCAAGTCCAGGAAGATCGAGCTGCCCCAGCATGGCTACTGGATTAGCAGCAAATACATCGACAACGAGTCAAAAGATGTGCAAATAGACTGGTACCCAAATAGCTTTGACGGCATCGGGCCGATGAACAACATGGAGGACAAGGTGTATTTCGTCTATTTCACAAAAGCCGATTTGCAAAAAGGAACGGGTGAAATACAGACTGTGCGAGTGATCGAGCAAGATGAAATGCCGGCTGCCACCAGCTCAGCGAAATAACATGCGCCTATGAAGATGGCGTCAAAGGGCCGCTTATGCGGCTCTTTTTTAGAGGGAGGCTGCTTCGTGGGAAAAAGTGGAGTATGCTAGACTAGCCGATACAAAAAACATTGAGGGAACAGGGTGAACGTAATGGATAGAACGATCAAGGAATTGGTATCTAGCGGTGCAAAGCCGATCCTTTCCAGCGACGATCTGGGATGGTCGAACATCACGCTTTCCCAATGGGAGAACATACCCCCTGCCCATATGTACGATGCTTCGCTTGCCAATAGACATGTAATTGCTATACAAGGCACACAAGAACCGATGCACCTACAGTTCTTTCATCAAGCCAATCGAACGGAAAAAAAGATGGCAGCAGGAGATATTCAGATGTTGACAGCGGGTGAGAAGTGGTCCTGCCGTTGGACTAGATCGATCTCCTTTGTAAAGCTGGAAATCGATCCGCATTTTCTCGGACAGATTGCGGAAGAGTCAGGGTTTGGGCATGTAGGCAACGGGAAGCTGGAAACAAAATCTTTGGTCAAGGACGAAAAGCTTATCGTGCTTACCCGCTGGATGATAGAGGAAGTGCGAAACGGCGGGGCCAGCGGGGAGTTGTACAGCCAATCGCTTGCGACGACAATGGCCGTCCATTTGCTAAGGAACTATACTTCACATGCCAAAAGTGCTGGGGCATCCTATCAAGCAACAAACCAGCAGGTGACGGCCGTAATCGAGTACATGCGAATGAATATGGAGAATGACATTTCCCTGAAAGAGCTTGCGCTGGTTGCGAATATCAGCCTGTCGTATCTGGTGAGGTTGTTCAAGCGGCATACGGGAGTAACACCGCATCAATATTTGATCCAATTGAGAATGGAAAGGGCGAAGCAGCTCATTCGCTGCGGGCACATGAGTTTAAAAGAGATTGCCGCCCAGATCGGACTCGCAGATCAGGCTCATTTTACCAGGCAGTTTAAAAAAGCAACGGGCGTAACCCCTTTGCAATACGCGTCTTCCCGATGAATAAAGTGTCATTTTCCACAAAAAATGGCGCATTCTGTTCAATATTTTCCGGCAAAGCTGGCGCTATACTTTGGAGGCAGGTTTGCCAGGAAATGAGAAGGAGTGGAGCATGAATGAACGCAGTGGAAATCGTGAGCGAGTTTTTTCATCGGGAAGCTAACCAGGACATCCGGGAGATGGGGAGCTTGATGAGCAGTGAAATCGTCTATGAGATGCCGTTTGGACTTCAAGCAGGTCGGATCCAGGGCAAGGAAAAGCTGCTGCAAGTGCTTGATCAGTTCATTGGAAAAGAGAATGGGATGTACTCCGTGTGGGAAATTAGCAACATCCGTGTGTACCCAGTTGACCCAGTGAGTGAAGAGACGTCCGCATTCTTTTTCGTAGAAATGGAGAGCAAGGGGATTGTGAAACAAAGCGGATTTGAGTATGTCCAATCGTATGTTAGTCTGGTGCAGGTGATCGATGGGCAAATTTCTTTGTGGAGAGAATATTTTAATCCCATCCCATTGCAGCAGGCGCTTGCCTCCATCGCTGACTATCAGTAGTCGTCAAAACCTTGGGCAGGAGCGAGGGCTCCACCCACTTTGCCATGATCATCAGCGGGGAACGGGAGTTGACTTCCACACCTGAATCGTAGTAGTATTTAAAAACACCACTATAAACGCCGCAGGAAAGGAGGGAAGTCCATGATTGATGAGCTTCGAAAAATCGGATTATCAGATCTGGAAGCAAGATGCTACCTGGTGCTTCACGAGGACCCGAAGATTTCCGGTTATGAGGTTGCCAAAAAAGTATCTGTCTCCCGTACGAATGTGTATGCGGCCTTGCGCTCATTAACGGAAAAAGGCATATGCCGGGTCATTGAAAGTGAGCCTGTTCTCTATGATGCTGTCCCGATTGAACAGCTTGTCCGTTTGCTGAAATCAGAATTTGAACAATCAACGCGTGTCCTTCAAGAACAACTGCGTGCGTCTCCTAAGACATCGCCTTCTTTTTACAGCTGGCAAGGGGACAAAGCGATCGAAACAGTCATTCGGCGATTCGTTGCAAATGCGGACAAAAGCATCGTGGTAGATATTTGGTCTGAAGACGTGCACTGGGTTGAAGAGCTTCTGTTGGAAGCGGAAAAACGCGGGGTCGCTGTTACGCTGATCTCGATTGGGGAATGCATGACGAGCTTGAAAAACGTGTTAATCCACAAAAGAAGTGAAGAATGGAGCTCCGTTCGCACGCGAAAATTTTCGATGGTATGTGACGCTCATTCTGCGTTGCTCGGCAGCTTTGGAAAAGGCCTCAAACCAACTGTGCTGGAAACGGATCATCCCTCTCTCATCGAGCTGCTGCAAAATGCGTTCTACCATGACCTCATCATGCAGCAAATGGAGCGGGACTTCGGCAAGGAGCTGAGCGAAAAGTACGGAAAAGACTATGAGAGCATTCTTCATCCGTATCAGGAATACTTGTAAAGAGTATTCCTCTATTTTTGAATACACATTAGTGGTATTTTAAAATACACCTAATATCACGAGAAAAGGAAGTGCAGGACTGTATGAACACGTTTAATCCAGAAACCGCAAAGGCAATCGACCCAAAGCGGTGGTGGGCGCTGGCTGTTTTATTGCTGGGGACTTTTATGGTGCTGTTGGATTCGTTTATTGTGAACGTAGCCATTCCAACGATTGAAGAGCAATTACATGCTAGTACCACACAAATTCAATTCATTGTTGCCTCTTATGTGCTGTCTTATGCTGTGCTGCTGATTACCGGCGCTCGTTTAGGAGACTGGCTGGGACAAAAGAAAATGTTCATCACGGGAATGATCCTATTTACTGCAGCTTCTGCCTTGTGTGGATTTTCCACGAGCGCCGGATTTCTGATTTTTTCGCGGGTCATTCAGGGGATTGGTGCCGCCATCCTGATCCCTCAAGTATTAGCTATTATTCAGGTGATCTTTCCACCAGAGGAAAAAGGGAAAGCAATCGGTTTTTATGGTGCTGTAAGCGGACTTGGATTAATCGCTGGACAAATGATCGGCGGTGCATTGCTCCATTTTGATATCGGTGGACTCGGTTGGAGTTCTGTGTTTTTTATTAACATTCCTTTTGGCATTTTGGCTGTCCTGCTCATCATTCCATTGATGAATGAAACAAAATCGGCGGGAAAGCAAAAAATGGACGCGCTAGGCATCTTTATTTTGACAGGCAGCTTACTGTTGCTTATTTATCCGTTGGTTATCGGGAGAGAGGCAGGCTGGCCGCTTTGGGTATTTCTGAGCTTTGGGGGAGCGCTCGTTGCTTTCTTCCTGTTTCTGATACACGAAAAGAGAATGGTTCAACGCGGGGAGAAGCCATTAATTCCTGCAGCCATTTTTAACGAACGTTCTTTTACCCTTGGCGTACTTACCATTTTGGCTTATCAAATTGGCAATAGCGGATTCTTTCTCGTCGTATCTATCACGCTGCAGGATGCCATGTCCCTTTCTGCCATGGATTCGGCACTGGCGTTTACTCCGATCGGGATAGGCTTTTTCATCGCATCATTAATTGGACCGAAATGGGCAAAGAAAAATGCCCATGTGCTGAAAGTAGGGGCAACTCTCTTGATCGCGGGTTATGCGTCAGTCATAGCAGCGTGTTATACCTTTGCTGTTGAACTCTACTGGCAGCAGCTCATTTTGCCATTCTTATTCATTGGCTTGGGGCAGGGGTTGGTTGGAGCTCCGTTGATGGGGACGATTATGTCAGGTGTCAGGAGAGAGTTCGTAGGGGCGGCGTCAGGCATCTTAAGCACCTTCATGCAGACAGCCAATGCCTTAGGGATCGCGGTAATCGGGACGGTATTCTTTGCGGCTCTCTCTAAGCAAACAGTGTCAGATATACAAATTCAGCTAAACGCATTCACCTTGGCTGTAGGAGGAAGTATTTTCTTAGCTGTAGTTACGCTGATTCTGGTCTTTGGCTTGCGGGCTAACAAGGCATCACGGAATAGGTAAAGAAAAATTGCAGCTCTCCCCTCAACCGAGGTGAAGTGTACCCCTTATAGTGGACATTGGAAAAATAGTTTTATAAACATTTCTATTTTTCTGAATAGGGTTGATCGTTTTATGGTATTCTATTTTCCGTAATGGATGCCATATATATGGGGTGCATAAGAATGAATGGCCATGCGACAGAAAAGGAACGGACGATATTTGATCATACGGGGAATCGGATCAAGACTGAAGATCGAGAGATTCGAATTCTTGCGAAGTATGAGGAACCGCTGGTTGTCGTATTAGGGAATGTGCTTAGCAATGACGAATGCGATGAGCTCATTGAACATTCCAGAGAACGATTGCAACGCTCGAAAACGGGTGAAGATCGTACGGTCAATACCATTCGAACGAGCAGCGGGGTGTTCTGCGAGCAGACGGAGACGATTACAAGAATCGAGAAGCGAATCTCTCAAATCATGAATATTCCGATTGAACACGGTGATGGCTTGCAAGTTCTGCGATATACCCCTGGCCAAGAATATCAGCCTCATTACGATTTCTTTGCAAAAACGAGTCGAGCTAGCAGCAATAATCGAATTAGCACGCTCGTGATGTATTTAAATGATGTAGAGGAAGGCGGAGAAACGGTATTCCCGATGCTTCATTTTTCTGTTTCGCCTGTCAAAGGAATGGCTGTGTACTTTGAATATTTTTACAGAAATGATGAATTAAACGAGTCCACATTGCATGCAGGGACACAAGTAATCAAAGGGGAAAAGTGGGTGGCAACGATGTGGATGAGAAGACAACGTTTCCGTGTCTCCTAGATGACCAGGTACGAAGGTATGCAAAGCAAATGGATAGGAAGAGCGTTAGGAATACGAGGACTTCTTCCGTGGCATCCAGAACGGCAAGTACACGATGAGATGCTACGATCGGCCAGAGCTTCGCCCCCCGCCACTACCCATACATAAGACGAGCACCCTTTTTGGGTGCCTTTTTATGTATGGGGGGTGATGGGCGGGAGACGGACTACCTCTCTTTCTCCACCTTTAACCGTATCTTCACCTCTTTATAAGAAGGATAGGGGAGCTCGCTGGGAACTTGAATAAGGATCAGACGCGTATCTCCACCGACATCTGCTTCCACTCGTAGTAGGCCAGGTGCATCGCCTTCGCAAACCACAAACTCTCGCGGCCCCGCTGATCTTGTTTCGGTAAAGGAACACCAAGTGGATGAGCCCTCGACTACGAGCCCAGCTATCGAATATCCTTCTGGCACCATCATTTCGAACGCCTGTCCGGCAGAAATCGTGACATCCCACATGTTTGCGTCTGCAACCAATTGAACGGGAGAGCTGCCACCTACCACCGATTTGATGGTGCAGCCATCTCTTTGTACCACGGGGAAGTCCTGCTCCAGATAGTCTGAATAAGCTGGGGTAGCGTAATTAGCCTCACCCAGAAACGGCTCAAACCAAATTTGAAAGCCGGAGGTCCCTTTTTCATATTTTTCGGAGTGCTGTACGCCGCTGCCGGTTTGCATGACTTGCAAGCTGCCGGCTTTGAGAGAGCGTTGCGTCCCGAGAGTATCTTGATGCTGAATATGACCTTCTAAGAGATAAGAAATGATTTCAAAACCGCGATGCGGGTGCGGCGGGAGATAGGCATCTTCCTTCGCTTGAAACCATGCCCAGTAAAAGAGTGTTCCTACACGTTCGACTGCGGAGCCTTCACCCGGAAAACCGATGGGCTTTTGCTCGACAAGTCTGCCTTCGTCAAACTGGCCAGATACTTGTTGATCGATGGGGTAAATACGGATCGACATGCGATCATCCTTTCTTGCAAGGAATCATCCTTAGTTTACCATTCTCAGTACGATATTTACCTGATCGCAAGGAAAATGTTCACGTATACCTGAGAAGGGTGTAAATCACAATCTGACTTCCTTGTCAATCAATCTCAGGGCTTACGCATGATCAGCCGGCGGCCCTTTGATATCCATTTCTTCTCAATGCTACACTTTTTCCAGAACAGTTCTCGGGAGCAAGGATCAAAATACAAAGTACCTACCTATAAGGAGTAATGAAAACATGAGTAAGAATGGTCTGATCGGTGTCGTTCTGATTGCAGTGGGCGTATGGCTGGGGGTATCCGCGCTGAGTTCAGGAAAAGTTTTCGCGTGGAATTTGCCTTTTACTGAAACGAAGGAAGTCAACCTCGAACAATCTTTTGATGCAAGCAACATAAAAGAGGTAGTCGTGGATGTTTCCAGTACGGACGTACGAGTTGTCCGGGGAAGCTCCGAGAAAATCGAAGTACGGCTTCAAGGCGAAGCAAGCCCAAAGATTGCTGATCAATATCGATTGACGGGCGAAAATAAAGGAAGCAGGCTTCAGATTGGTTTGGAAAAGCAGGAAGGGTTTCGAATGTTCCGTTACGAAAGCGTGGACTTGACCGTCGAGCTGCCAGAGAAACAATGGGATGAGTTAAAAGTAGGAGTAGGCAGTGGAGATATCACGGTAGAAGATGTGGAAGGAAAAAGCATGGATCTATCGACGAGAAGTGGCGATGTATATCTGGAAGAAAGCCATGCTTCGACGATTGTGTTGAGTACGAACTCTGGTGATATACAGGCAGAGGGCTTTCACGCAGATATGTTGAAATTTCATTCGGATAGCGGAGACGTCTCTCTCAAAGAGGGAGAAGCCGCTTTAAAAGGCGAAGCAGAATCGGGGGACATTCAGATCGAATTTGCAGAGCTTTTGCATGATGTCGACGTTTCCGCCCGTAGCGGTGATGTGAACATCAAGCTGGAGCAGGAGCCGAAATCGTTGACGGTCGATTATAGAGGTGGTTCGGGAACGGGCCATGTCCGGTGGGATGGCTTCCAGGAAACAGATCGTGCAGAGGATGGGGAAATGATAAAAGGGACGTTTGGCAGCGGTAAAACTATGCTTAAAGTTTCTACGGGCTCCGGAGACTTCACGCTCGACTAACGAGATGAGCGAAGCGGCAAACGATAGTAAGGAGAAAAGCGACATGCATGGATGTCGCTTTTTTCTCTGGCAGAAAAATAGATGAAGATGAGACGCATGAGAAATCCAGGAAATGTCCGGGAGCTGGAGATTCAGGATCTTTGTGCATGCTGACGCTCGTCCGTCGCAGGTGTGTGGAGCGGACATGGAGCAGTTTGTGCTGGAGCTGATATTGGAGGCGAAGATAACCGGACTACATACGGGGTGGAAAAACATCATGGTTCTGGCGCGAAGAAAAGGGGTGATTCTAGCGGAGAGCAGCATCCGCAAGCTGGTCGACCGTTTGCGAGAGAGGACTGGTCCATGTGCAAATCGGACGAGCAGGCTGCCAGGTGACGGCGAAGGGGTATGAGTTTATCAAAGAGTAAAGAATAAATATTGAAATAACCATATGGCTATATTAGAATTTAGGGCAGAGAGGAGGATAACGATGGAATTTAACAAACTAGCAGATGTCCTAAAGGCGCTTGGAGATCCGACACGCTTGAAAATCGTGGCTTTGCTGAACATGCGCGACTGCTGCGTATGCGAGCTGGTACCGATCTTCGGGATTTCGCAGCCGTCTATTTCCAAGCACATGAGCCGCCTGAAAAATGTGGATCTCGTTACGGAAAAGCGGAGAGGACAATGGGTATTCTACTCCTTGAACCGACAGCAGTTTGAGGACATCGGCTATTCGCTGCAGCGCTTGCCAGACTTCTCCTCTGAATTCGACGAGTTAGAAAAGCAGGGACTGCTCGTCACATGCGAATAGGAGGGGGGAGTGAGTCATGGGCAAACAGGTAGGAAGACGGTTATCGTTTCTCGACCGCTATCTGACGCTGTGGATATTCTCAGCGATGGTGGTCGGGATCGGGAGCAGCTTTCTGTTTCCAGAGCTGGTGTCTTCCTTGCAGTCTTTTCAGGTAGGGACGACATCCATCCCCATTGCCATCGGGCTTATCCTCATGATGTATCCACCTTTGGCCAAGGTACGCTATGAAGAGCTGGGGCGGGTATTTCGGGATGGTAAGATCCTGGGGCTCTCCCTGATTCAGAACTGGGTGATTGGTCCCGTTTTGATGTTTGTCTTGGCGATCGTTTTCCTCCAAGGCTACCCGGAGTACATGGTGGGACTGATCATGATCGGCTTGGCCCGCTGTATCGCGATGGTAATCGTCTGGAACGATCTGTGCAGGGGCGATACGGAATATGCGGCAGGTCTGGTTGCGTTCAACTCGATTTTCCAAGTGCTGTTTTACTCGATCTATACTTATTTTTTCATAACGGTACTGCCAGGCTGGTTCGGTTTGCAGGGGATGGTCGTGGATATTACCATCTCGGAGGTGGCGAAAAGCGTCCTGATCTACCTGGGGATTCCCTTTCTAGCCGGAATGCTGACCCGCTATTCACTCGTGAAGGCAAAAGGACGCGAGTGGTACGAAAAAGGATTCATCCCGAAAATCAGTCCCGTTACGTTGATCGCGCTGTTGTTTACGATTATCGTGATGTTTTCCTTGAAAGGCGAAGTCATCGTGGCACTGCCTCTGGATGTCGTTCGCATCGCGCTTCCTTTGCTCATCTACTTTGTGGTGATGTTTGCCATCTCGTTTTTCATGGGCAAAAAGGCAGGAGCCAGCTATCCGGTGAGCTCTACGCTGGCATTTACGGCTGCGAGCAATAACTTTGAGCTTGCGATAGCCGTTGCGGTTGGTGTTTTTGGCATTCATTCGGGAGCTGCCTTTGCTGCGGTGATTGGGCCGTTAGTTGAGGTACCCGTCATGATCGCCCTCGTGAATGTGGCGCTTTGGCTGCAAAAGAAATACTTCAACAACACAAAAGGAGCTTAAACATGGACAATAAACCTCTCGTGTATTTCCTTTGTACAGGGAACTCCTGCAGAAGCCAAATGGCAGAAGGCTTTTTGCGAGCAATGGGCAGTGAGCAATACGAGGTCAAAAGTGCAGGTTTGGAGGCGCATGGACTGAACCCTCGTGCTGTTCAGGTGATGAAGGAAGCGGGCGTAGATATTAGCGGCCACTCTTCTGAAGTCATAGATGCCGGGACTCTCCAGAGCGCGGATTATGTGATTACGCTTTGCGGACACGCGGATGAGCATTGCCCTGTAATTTCGAATCCCCATGTGGTGAAATGGCACTGGGGTTTTGATGATCCAGCTAAAGCAACTGGAACCGAAGAAGAGATCATGGCAAGCTTCCGCCGCGTCCGTGATACCATCCAAGCGCGCATCGAGGCTTTTGTAAAAGAGGGCAGATAGAAGATGGGCAGTATTTTCTCTGGCGAATAGTTGCATTTATCAATTACTGTGCTGTAAGATGGTTTCAGGTGATGAAGATGAAACCAGTAGCTACATTTGTAAATATACGAGAAACCTTTCAGGTCCTGGTGCGGCGCTTTGGCCTTTTGCAAAAGGATGGCGCCCAATGCTGCGGGATCTCGGTCGTCCATAGTCATATCCTGTATGAGCTGCAAAAAAGACCGAACATCGCCCTGAATGAACTCGCCGACCTCTTATCGATGGATACCAGTACGCTCAGCCGCCAGGTTCATCATCTCGTGGAAACGGGAATGATAAACCGATTGCCAGACCCGAAAGACAGGAGATACGTGGTGCTTTCGTTAACGGCGCAGGGAGAAGAGCAGCACGCCCAGATCGCAGCCTATATGGAAAGCTATTTTGCCAATGTATTTGAGCAAATACCGGTGGAAAAGCATGAGCAGGTATTGGAGAGCCTTCTTCTTATGAACGAAGCGATGAAGAAGAGCGCGGATTGTTGTACGCCTCCTCTATAACTCATAGAGGAGTTTCCTTAAAACCAATAGTTGCAAATGACAATTATTTAAAAAGGAGACTGATGAAAAATGAAACTGCCAGTTGCGATTATCGGTGGAGGTCCAGTCGGGTTTGCTGCAGCTGCCCAGCTTTTGGAGCGAGGAGAGTCTTTTGTTCTTTTCGAGGCAGGAAGCCAGGTCGGTGCGAGCGTGTTGGAGTGGGGGCATGTTCGGATGTTTTCACCTTGGGAATACAATATGGATGCATCGGCCACGCGACTGCTGTCCACGCATAAATGGGAGGCTCCAGATGGAAGCGGCATCCCGACTGGACGGGAGCTCATCGAAAAGTATCTGCAACCACTGGCTGCCCTTCCAGAGATCGCTCCTTTCATTCACGTAAACAGTCAGGTGATCGCAGTCGGGAAAAAAGATTTGGATAAGATGAAATCAAAAGGCAGGGAGCAGGCACCGTTCGTCGTACGCTATAAACAGGATGGCCAAATCCGGCAGATCGAAGCAAGAGCGGTAATCGACGCCTCAGGTACATGGAAGCAGCCCAATCCGCTTGGAGCAGGTGGCGCTTTTGCTGTAGGCGAGGCAGAAGCAGCTGATCGGATTACTTACGGCATTCCCGATGTGTATGGCAAACAGCGCGGACGCTATGCCGGAAAAAGGGTTCTCGTCGTAGGCAGCGGTCATTCAGCAATCAATACGCTTCTTGACCTGAATCGGTTGAAAGAAGAAGTGCCAGCGACTGAGATTATGTGGCTGTTGCGGAAGAAAGACGTTCGCGAGGCGTACGGGGGAGGGGAGGCAGACCAGCTGCAGGCACGCGGCGCTTTGGGAACAGCGATTCAAAGCCTGGTGGAGAGCGGGCGTGTGAGCGTACATACCCCTGCCTACATCCAAGAAGTTTCAACAAAGAACGATGGGGTAGTCGTAACGGGGGTGTGGAACGGCGCTCCCATGCGGCTGGATGGCATCGACGAAATCATCACCAATACCGGTTCAAGACCTGATGCCCAGTTTTTACGGGAGGTCAGATTTCAGCTGGACGCGTCTATCGAGTGTGTGCCAGCTTTGGCAGAGCTGATCGATCCGAACCTTCATAGCTGCGGTACAGTGAGACCGCATGGAGAAAGAGAGCTTCGTCAACCGGAAAAGGATTTCTACATCGTGGGCATGAAGAGCTACGGACGTGCGCCAACGTTTCTTTTGGCAACGGGCTATGAGCAAGTAAGATCGGTAGTGGCAGCTTTGGCAGGAGATTGGGAAGCAGCAAAAAGAGTCGAGCTTTCCTTGCCGGAGACGGGGGTTTGCAGTGCAGGAGGACCGCTTGTTGATCCTGCGGCAGGTACCTCTTGCTGTGCTCCTGCACCGATAAAGACGTCCCGTTGCTGCGGATAGCACGAAAAAGCAAAGCTGGAAGAAGGAGTGACCGAAATGGACGTAACGATACGTACAGCAAGAGAAGCAGATCTTGCAAGGATCTTAACGATTTACAATCAGGGAATCGCAGATCGGATCGCTACGCTCGAGGTCGAAGAAAAGGACGACGCCTACATCCAGGCATGGTTTGGCGACCATCAAGGGCGATACCAGGTGCTGGTAGCCTGCATACAACAGGAAGTGGTCGGATGGGCGTCCCTCAACCGTTACTCAGCACGCAGCGCCTATGATGGTGTCGCGGACCTGTCCATTTACATCGAACGCTCCTACCGGGGAAAAGGAGTGGGGGGAGCCTTGCTGGAAAAGCTGGAGGAGGCCGCCCGCTCCGAGCGATTTTACAAGATCGTGTTATTTACGTTTCCGGTTAACGGCTTGGGGCAGGGACTCTATCGCAAAAGTGGGTATCGCGAGGTAGGCGTCTTTCAAAATCAGGGCATTCTGGATGGGAAATTTGTAGATGTAATGGCGATGGAAAAGCTGCTCTAGGAATGGAGGAGCCGATCGGCAATACGTCAAAAAGTGCAGGGCTGCGATACCAGCTCCCTGCACTTTTTCTTTTTACAAATGAACGATTTCAATCCGGGGGTCAAACTCGCGCAAGTACTCGACGACCAGCTTTCTGTGACAATGATGCGGCTTTTCCTCACTGCACAAAAAGCAGGGGACACGGTCGCCCAGCCATTCGTTCATTTTCGTTTCGACTTTGCGCTCCTGCAGCAAGTCCAGAAAGGTCTTTTCGAATTCTCCCCACGGAATCTCTTTGGACTTGATCGCCTTTAGCAGCTCTTCGGTAGGGGCCAGGGAAAGCTCATGTATGTAATCGATGCTGAGCAGCTCCAATATGTAGGACAGGTCTTCCTTCTTGGCAAATCCGGCCAGCTGAGACGTATTTTGCAGGCGTGTGTCAATGACGCGATCTACTTTATGCTCTTGCAGGGCAGTGGCAAAGGTACGAAGTGATTTTTTGGAAAATCCGATTGTGGTCAGTAGCATGCAGCGCTCCCTTTCTGGCTTGTGGCTTGTCTTCCTATTGTAATACAAAAATTCTGTCAATAAACACGTCGTTGCTTCTGCTAATCAAAAATAGGCGTTTGGCGCAGTCACCTCTGATAGGCGATGCGACATACACCTATGGTATAACCGCGATGGGTATTTGTGCAGGAGGGTTACCCGTTCGTTCATGCTGGAGGTGGAAAACGTGGATGAATTTAAAAATGAGCTAAAAAAATTAAAGGTGGATAAATTCAAAGGCGGAGAGGTCAAACCTTGGGATCAAGAAAAGGACAAAGATGCGATGATGGTTCGAGGCAGATGCGGAGGAGGCTGCGGGCGCTGTGGGGGCTGCGGAGGTTGTGGCCGCTGTCATAGCTGTTCGTGCAGCTGTTCCTGCAGTTGCTCGTGCAGTTGTTTCTGCAGTTGTTTCTTCCCGTGCTTCTTTAACTGCTTCCGCTAATCCTTCCAAACGATTTTCAAGAGGGCCTCTGCAGAGGTGGAAGAACATCTGCAGAGGCCCTTTCCTGTGTGCGGATCTGGCATGACGGACAAAGCGTCGTACATAAGATTACGTGAAAGCGTTCGATCAAAAGAACAGGAACGGCTTACGGTTAGGAGGAGCGACATGAAGAAATTGACCCCTTCTATGCGCCTGAAAGTGAAACGGGATACGTTTTTTCTACCTGACCCAGAAGGCAGCGTGTATTTTCGCAACAATGTAGGCTCCTTTCGCATGGAAGGAAGCATGATTGACCAGTGGGTGGAGCAGCTATTGCCGATGTTCAATGGCGAGCACACGCTGGAGGAGCTCACAGATGGTCTGCCAGATGAGTACCGGGATCGGGTCATGGACATCGCCGACAGCCTGTTTCAAAACGGGTTCGTCCAGGATGTCAGCCAGGATCGAAGCCATTCTTTGACGGACAAGGTCCTCGAACGGTTTGGATCCCAGATTGAATTTCTAAGTCATGTGGCTGATTCGGGTGCCTATCGCTTCTCGTGCTATCGACAGTCGAAGGTAGCGGCAGTAGGTGCTGGTCCCATGCTGGCCTCTCTGGCTGCAGCTCTTCTGGATTCGGGCTTGTCCCATTTTCACGTTTTGCTGACGGATTCGATGGAAACCGATGAGCGGCGGATTGAGGAGCTGGTTGCCTTTGCACGGAAAACGGATCCGGACGCAGCTATCGAAGTGCGCAGGGTAGAGCGGCGGGGAGTAGAGGCTTGGCGGGAGGCAGTCCAGCCCTTTGAAGCGATCTTGTACGTATCGCAGACCGGGAGCCTGGAAGAGCTGCAAACGATCCAAGCCGCCTGCCAAGAGGAGAGGAAAGCCTTTTTGCCGGCTATTTGTCTGGAGCAGGCAGGTCTTGCGGGTCCGCTGGTGACACCAGGCTCCAATGGCAGCTGGCAGTCGGCGTGGAGGCGGCTGCATCAGTCGGCCATCCAAAAGGCATCGGAGCATCACTGCTTTTCCGTCACGGCAGGTGCCATGTTAGCCAACGTCATCGCATTTGAATGGTTTAAGACAGCGACCGAGGTGGTAGATTCGGAGCTGAAGGAGAAGGTCTTTTTGTTAAACCTGGAGACGTTGGAAGGCAGCTGGCACTCTTTTCTGCCCCATCCCGCTGCGACAGGAAAACCGCAGCTGAACTGGACAGAGCAGGTGGAGGTGCTTCTCGAGCAAAAGGACGAAAAGCAGACAGCGTCAAAAGGGCTGATGTCCTACTTCCGTGAGCTGACTTCGCCAGAGACGGGCGTTTTCCATCTGTGGGAAGAGGGGGAGTCGATACAGCTGCCGTTGTCCCAATGTCTCGTGCAGGTGGCGAATCCGTTGTCCAGCGGGCCAGCCGAGCTGTTGACTGAGAAGGTTTGTTCAGGCATGACCCACGAAGAGGCGCGCAAGGAAGCGGGACTCGCGGGAATCGAAGCCTACGTTTCGCAATGGATTGCGGAAGCGGTGCCAGGCGGGAAGATCGGTATAGGAGCGGGAGAAACGGTCGAAGAGGCATTGGCACGAGCGATACAGCATTGCCTGTCAAAAGAATGGGAGGCTCGGCTGGAGACGGAAAATTCCGTGGTCAAACAAATTCAGATCGGGGAGATCGAGGATGCACATTGCCAGTTCTACCTGAAAGCTCTGACGACGCTAAGAGATCAGCCCAAGGTGGGCCAGGGAGCGCTTGTGCACGGCTTTCCCGTCGTTTGGGTGGGGATACGTGAAGGCTGGTTTGGCAGTGTTGGTTTGAATGTCACGCTGGCTCTACGCAAAGCCTTGCAAGCAGCACTTTTGCAGGTGCAGAAAGACTGGGGGCAATTGCCTGCGACTGCCTCTCGCGTCCTTTGGGAAGAGCAAGAGCCCGAGCTGTACAAGATTCCGGCGTGCGCTGAGGATGACCAGCAGGAAGTTCTCAGGTCTGCTTTGCAAACGCTGCAGCAACATGGGAAAAGGCTCGTTTGTTGCGATGCAGCCGTGGAGCCCTTTTTGAAAGAAGAGCTGGCCGGTGTATTTGGTGTCATGCTGCGGGAGGAGGAGGTCTGATGAGCGCTGTAGTGGTAGTTGTCGGAGCGGGCCAGCTGGCAGATCTCGTCTGCAAGGAGCTGGCTGTCCATTACGTTGTCGTGCGCCAGCCAGATTGGAGGTCCTCTTTGCCCCGAGAGGCAGATTTGGCGCTGCAGCTGCACGATGGCTGGCAGCCTTTCGCTCACCTGGAGGCAGAGGAGGGAGCGAGGTCTTATGGAATTCCCTGGCTGCGTGGTTTTGTCTCTTTTGGAGAAGGAATCATTGGGCCGCTGGTGCGCCCAGGTATGACCGGTTGTTCACAGTGCGCGGACATGCGAATGCTCATGGGGGGACGAGACAGAAAAGAGATGTGGGAGCTGCATCAGCGTGTTCGGGATCGCGGCAGTATCGCGAAAGACGCTTGGGCATCGCGTAGCGGTCTTCTGCATATGTCCCATCTGCTCGCAGCGGAGACGAAGCGAGTGCTGCAGGGTGAGCAGGCACACACGGAAGGGCATATGTACCTGATCCATCTGAAAACGCTCAAGACTTCGCGTCACTTTTTCCTGCCAGATCCATCGTGCAAGGTGTGCGGGACGCTCCCGGAGGATTCCCCTGAGGCCGCCCGAATCGTTTTGCAGCCGAGTCCAAAGCTTGGGCCAAGCAGCTATCGCTGCCGCTCTCTGGATGATCTGAAAAAGGGAATTAAGAGGGACTATCTGGACTACCGGACAGGCTTTTTGAACGGGAAAATTCGCGATCTCGTGTCTCCGTTTGCAGACGTGAGCGTCAACCTGCCTCTGTTCCAAGGAGACGAAGGGACCGCTGGACGAACACACTCCTACGCAGACAGCGAAATGACCGCGATATTGGAAGGCTTGGAGAGGTACTGCGGCATGGCACCGCGTGGCAAACGGACAGTCATCCGCGACACCTACCGCAATCTCAGAGGTCAAGCGCTTGATCCGACAACAGTAGGGCTGCACACAAAGGAACAGTATGAGCAGCCGGGGTATCCGTTTACTCCCTTCGATCCGGATCGTTCCTTGAACTGGGTGTGGGGCTATTCCTTTGCGCAGGAGCGGCCAATCCTGGTACCGGAGCTGCTGGCCTATTACAGCCTCGGCTTCGGGGAAGGTTTTGCTTTTGAGACCTCCAATGGGTGCGCGCTCGGCGGGAGTCTGGAGGAGGCGATTTTCTACGGCATTCTGGAAGTGGTGGAGCGGGATTCCTTTCTGATGACCTGGTATGCCAATCTGGGGCTGCCCCGATTGGATCCATACTCCGCACCGGATCAGGAGCTGCGTTTCATGCTGGATCGACTGCAGGCGGTGGCGGGCTATGAGGTTCATTTATTTAATGCCACGATGGAAAACGGGATTCCCAGTGTCTGGACGCTGGCAAAAAATACGAGGAAGGAGGGGCTCAATGTCATTTGCGCAGGGGGTGCCCATCCTGATCCGATCCGCGCGGTGAAAAGCTCGATCTATGAAGCGGCCGCAATGGTACTTACCTTAAATGATAAATTCCAAGCGAATCGGGATACGTACCTGCAAATGCTGCACGATCCTGCCAAGGTGCGAAAGATGGACGATCACTCGATGCTGTATGCGTTGCCAGAAGCAGAAGAACGCCTGCACTTTTTGCTGAATGACGAGCGGCCACTGCGGACGTTTGCCGAAGAATTCAAGCAGCCGGCGAGGCATGCGGATTTGACCGAGGATGTAAAGGATATGCTCCAAAGGTTCCAGCAGCTCAAGCAGGATGTGATCGTGGTCGATCAGACGACCCCCGAGATTTTGCGAAACGGCCTGCATTGCGTCAAGGTACTGATCCCGGGGATGCTGCCGATGACATTTGGACACCATCTGACACGCTTGTCCGGGCTGGATCGGGTGCTGCGCGTTCCGATGGAGTTGGGGTATACAGCAGAGCCGCTCACCTATGAAAAGCTGAATCCACATCCGCATCCGTTTCCATAAGCGCTGTCGAGGAGGGAGCTGGATGAGTCTCGAGGCATTCTTGCACGAACTGCATGCTGGATTGGATCGCACAAAAGCTGGCGACTATGAAATCGATTGGGATGACGCGCCGCTTCCCTATAAGCTTTACCGCGGCTTGCCTGCCGTAGCGCTGTCCGCAGATATTCCGCTGACGCTGGATGAGCCTGTGCATCAACTTCGTGCCAGACCGGAACTGCGAGAATTTGGACATTTTCTCTGGTACGTCTATGGCATCACCCAGCTCAGCCAATCGCCATTTGCCCAGGGGGGGACGACGCAGTCAGCCCGAAGATTCGTTCCCTCGGGCGGTGGCTTGTATCCGAGTGAGCTTTACGTGTATCTAAAGGTAGCGGGGGCACCCAGCGGAATCTATCATTATGATGCTGCTCACCATCGACTCGTGTTGCTGCGGTCCGGTCACTTCGACTCGTACGTGGCTCGTGTATTGGGGAACCGCTGCGATCTTACGAAGACCTTTGCTACCGTATTTGTCTCGACGATGTATGGGAAGAACTTTTTTAAATACTACAACTTCTCCTATCGTCTGCAAGGTCTGGATGCAGGTGCCGTCATCGGGCAATTGCTGGAGGTGGGCAAACGGTTTGACTACGAGGCGGGCGTGTACTTTCAGTTCCTGGATCGGGCTGTCCATCATTTGCTGGGGGTGTCTGAGCAGGAAGAGGCTGTGTACGCAATCATCCCTTTGTCAGCAGAGAGGGGAGCGGCTTGGCTGGCGGATGGGAAATCAAAAGTCGAACGGATCACTGCTGATGACGTGTGCAGGGAGCTGCCTGCCATCGAGCATGAACACTTCGTCCGGTCAAGCAGAGCAAAGGAGCACCCGCTGCTCTTACGCATGAATGAGTCGGCGCAGTATGAATCTACGGAGCAATTTCGCTGCTTGAGGGGAGGAGAGGCCGCAGATGAAGAGGGAGCGATACGGCTGCTCCCTCAGACAAAGCGACTGGAGTACGACCTCGCTGCGGCGAGTAGGCAACGGTATTCGCCGGAGCAGGATTTTGTCTTGGGCAAAGTCACAATGGAACAGACAGCTGCCTTGCTGCAAGAGGCGACAACTGCTCTGCGATACCGAAATGACCTGGATGAGCAAGAGGATGGTGCGTTTTCACGTCTGTGTTTGTATAGCTGTTTATTCAGCATCGAAGCAGTCGAGGATGGGGCTTATCGGTACGATGCCAAGCGTCACGGCCTATACGCTGTGCGCCCGGGCGATCATCGGCTTTGGCTGCAGTATGCGATGGCGGTAGACAATGTCAATCTGATGCAGGTGCCAATCTGTATGCACATAGCGGGGAATAACGATCATCTTATCTCAGCGTTGGGCTATCGAGGCTACCGCATTCAACAAATGGAGGCAGGCATGCTGGTTCAGCGAGTGCTTCTGACAGCAGCAGCACTCGGTCTGGGAGGGCACCCGCTGCTGGGCTATGATGGGAATACGTGTGATGAGCTATACGGGCTGGGGCCAGAGGGGAAAACGAGCCTGATTCAAATCCCGGTTGGTCCTTATCGCCCTCGCCCAAGGCTACAGGGAGGCCTGCACACCTAATAAACAAAAGGAACGAAGAGGTATCGAAAAGCTGGCCAAGTAGGCAGCTTTTTTTATGGCAGTTTGTCTTTCCTGCCAAGCATTCTCATTTGGGATAGCCTGTTTGGGGTATAAAAGGAGCCTTTCAGAATATGATGTCGTCTAGGCATTGGAGGCTGGAGATAGGACGGGCAAGTGGAGGGGGGGGAAGGGATGAGGAACATAACGACGCTTCTCGTCATGCTGCTGGCGAGCAGGTACGACGGCCCAAAACAGGCAAGCATCCGCGACGCAATCCCTCCCCTGCCTTTCCCGGAGCGCATTCGGCTGGTAGAGCAATTTTCTCGCATTGATGAGTTTGATTCTGGAGAAGAGCCTGATGGGAGACAGCTAAAGAAGCTGCAGCGTCATTCCAGCCGGAAAGATTATCGCCGTGTGCTTCTCCAGTTTTTTGTCCGGGAATTGGGTCACGAAATTGCTTTTTTTCAAACCATCGAGCAGCAGGAGCAGTATCGCCACCTATTAGTGGTTACAACCGATGAATGGCTGTACAGCGTCTCGTTGAGGCAATGGCCACAGTACAAGGAAATTTGGACGGTTGATATATATGGCGGGTGCTTGCTGGTGGATAGAACAGAGATTTGAAAGACATAGTAATAGATTCTCAAAGAGGAACCAAATGTTAAAAATTCCTATACAAAAGAAAATATTGTAAAATGGTCGTGCTGTACATAAATTTATTAGGGGGATTATATGAAATACTTCTATCATTTTATTGTGTTACTAACATTACTCCTTGTCCCTTTCAACATGGTCGATGCACATCCGGGGCGGACTGATGCAAATGGAGGACATACTTGTCGTACCAATTGTGAGAAGTGGGGACTTCAGTACGGTCAATATCATTATCACAATGGCGGTTCGACTTCGAGCGGAGGATCTCAACCCAAACCATCAACTGTAAAACCTGCTCCAGCACAAACTGCAACTCCAGTCGTTCAAATGAAAACGATTGTAGCAGTTGATCAGGCGAAAGTAGTGGCTTATCCGAATAGTACAGAAGCGGTAAGTGCATTATGGTATGGGTTTGAGATCAGTGATGAAGGAAGCTATGATGATCAGTTTGTGAAAATTGCACAGGGCTATGTGTCGAAGTTGGTATTGACTCAATATACAGTAACCCAGGCGAAAACTGTTACAATAGCCACTGACAAGGCTTATTTTTTTGCTACACCGGTTGCAACTAGCACGGTGAGAGGGAGCACAATAAAAAATACGCTAGTTCAGGTGGTAGGAGAGAGTAACGGATTTTACTATGGGTCATCCAAAGATGCAAACGGGAAAATACTCGTCGGTTTCGTTGCCAAAACAGTTGTGAAGTAAAGCATAGCAGTGAAGGAGTCTTCCGGATGGAAGCTCCTTTTTTAATTCTATTGTATTTAGCAGGAAATCACTTCTTCCAAAGGGAAAAGGGATACATATTGAGCTGGAGTCTAAAATACCTCTTATTTTAGATAGGAGTACGTAATGATACTAAACTCCCCCAACGGAAAAAACATCGTCAGCGTAGAAGACTGGTTCTCCTATGCCCCTCCTTTAAAAGGTGAAGATCAATGGAAAGAGGGGCGAAGTGCCAAGGAGCTGGCGAAGGCGTGGTTTCGAAATGAAACGGCACAAATGCCCCACGAGATGCTCACCTTATTGGAATCCTATCCAATTACGCGTGGTGCAGTAGTAGAGTACGGGATGATAGAAAAAGAAACCACTCTTGACGATTTTCACGGAAGCGGCAGAAAGCATGATTTGGTGCTGTCAGGTACGAATGCTGCAAAGGGGTTGCTTATCGCAATAGAAGCTAAGACGGATGAACCTTTTGGAAAGAGGATTGGAGATTACCTTACTGCGAGCGTTAAGGCAAATCCACGGAGTCGTGTGCCTGATCGAATCAGGCAACTTGCTGAAGCGATATTTAGTCATACGGAAGTCGAGCATTTGCGCTACCAATTACTCCATGCTGTGGCTGGTACACTGATTGAGGCGCAATTGCAAAAGGCAGCTCATGCGGTATTGATCATACATGAATTTGTGCCACCAACGGGCAAAACGAAGAAGGCGGAACAAAATGAAAGGGATCTACAAGCTTTTGTTGGGGAATTGTTACAACGCCGAAAGATTGAAAAGGGGAAACTAGTTGGCCCTATACATGTCCCGGGCGGTGGAAGGATCTCTCCACATATTTCTTTGTATCTTGGAAAGATCGAAACAAATTTGTAACCGGATGACATAGAGTTTCGCCTATGCCCAGAAAGGAGTCCTCTCCCCATGAATCCAAAAACAAACATCCGCAAAGCGCTCACAGACTCCCTCCAAAAGCGCAAACCGCTTATTGGTGTCGCGACTGGCTCTGGTTTTTCTGCCAAGCAGGCTGTGGCGGGCGGTGCGGATTTGCTGCTCGTGCTGCACGCGAGTCTGTTTCGCAATGCCGGCGTGTCCTCACTTGGCTCCCTGCTGCCTTTTGCCAACAGCAATGAGATGGTGATGCAAGTGGGAACACGGGAAGTGCTGCCTCATGCCGGGGAGGTACCTGTCGTTTTTGGCGTGTGCGCGACCGATCCTACGATCCATCGTCCCGTGCTGATCGACCAGATCATGGGGGCGGGCTTTCAAGGGGTCAATAACTTTCCTTCCGTGGGACTGATCGATGGTACGGTAGGAGCCATGCTGGAGGAAGAAGGCTTCGGTTTTCAGCAGGAAGTGGATTTTTTGGCGGAGTGTGCACAGCGGGGATTGTTCACTATCGGGTTTGTCTTTACGGAAGAGCAGGCCCGTGCGATGGCGAAAGCGAATGTCGATGTCATCTGCGCTCACTTCGGGTGGACGATTGGCGGGGGGACCGGGATCAAGCACGGGATGAGCATTCCGGAAGCGGTAGATTTGGCAAATCGCATTTTCCGCGCTGCCAAAGAGATCAATCCCGAAGCTCTGCACATGGTATACGGAGGCCCGATCGTCTCACCCGAGCATGCCAGTCATTTTTATCTGGAGACGAGTGCAGTCGGTGTCATTGGCGGCTCGACCTTTGAAAGAATCCCTACAGAGGAACGGATCAAGGGCGTCATCGGGGAGTTTAAAAGAGTCGGGGTTCTGGCAGAGGAAAATCGCTATCTCAAAAAAGAATTGATGAAAAAGATGCGCTTCGACGAGATCGTGGGTCAAAGTCGGGCGATGCAGGAAATATACGAGATCATCAGCAAGGTAGCCGGTAAAAACGTCAATGTCCTGGTACAAGGAGAGAGCGGAACCGGAAAAGAGCTGATCGTGCGTTCCATCCATTACAACAGTGACCGCTACAAGCATGCCTTTATTAAAGTCAATTGCGCTTCACTACCTGAGCAGCTATTGGAAAGTGAGCTGTTCGGTCACGAGAAAGGCTCGTTTACAGGAGCGATTCAGCAGCGCATCGGTCGTTTTGAGCTGGCTCATCAAGGCACGCTGTTCTTGGATGAGATCGGGGAAATGAGTCTGGTCACGCAAGCCAAGCTTCTCCGCGCGATCCAATACCGCGAGTTTGAACGGGTGGGCGGGAACAAGACGATCAAGGTCGATACGAGAATCGTCTGTGCAACAAATCGGGATTTGTGGAAAGCGGTACAGGAAGGCAGGTTTCGCGAGGATTTGTTCTACCGCCTTAACGTGATTTCCATTCAAACAATCCCGCTGCGTGAGCTAAAAGAAGATATTCCCCTGATGGTCAGTCACTTCCTGAAAAAGATCAACGAGAAATTCCAAGGGGATGTCAGTGGGGTGACCGCACCCGCGCTGGATGCTCTGCTGGCTTATGATTGGCCGGGCAATGTCCGTGAGCTGGAGCATGTTTTGGAGCGTGCGGCTGTCTTGTGCGAGGAAGATCGGATCGGGATCGCGGATCTGCCAGCGTATATTCAGCAAGCCGCACCTGTCACGGGCGAAGCGGTTGGCGAGGGAGATTTTGCAGACAAGCCTTTGCAGTCCGTGGAAAAGGAATGGATTCTCGAGACGCTGCGCAAACACGCCTGGAACCGAACGAAAACAGCGGAAGCACTGGGCTTTACCCGCCGAACACTGTTTAACAAAATGAAAAAATACGGTATTGAGCCCATTCCCAAATAAAAGAGCGATTCGTTCTTTTGCTTGGGAATTTTTTTCTCACGCTGAGTATGAGAATGGGAAAATTTTTTCTCACACCAATGACGAATAAGCACAGCATACGGGACAACGAGGTTGGCATGAGAGTTGCTTTCAATATTCATGGGACACCAATCCATGGGAAGGGGAAAGTGGCAGATGGGACAACAAGTCACACCGACAGTCGTGCTGCTTGGCACATTGGATACAAAGGGAATCGAGTATGGATACATTCGAGAGCGCTTACATGAGAACGGTGTGAACGTGATCCTGATGGATGCGGGCGTGTTGGGCGAGCCAGCCGTTCAACCGGACATCTCGAAAGAAGAAGTCGCCAAGGCAGCGGGGTACGATGTGTATGAGCTGCTGGAGGCAAAAGACCGAGGGGCCGCAATCAAGGCGATGGCTGCGGGAGCGGCGAGCATCGTGGGGCAGCTGTATACAGAAAAAAGGCTGCAGGGAATTCTGGGACTCGGCGGTTCAGGGGGTACGGCGCTGATTACGCAGGCAATGCGTGCGCTGCCGATCGGTGTTCCCAAGCTGATGGTCTCTACGATGGCCTCTGGTGATACGCGTCCTTATGTGGGGGAAGTCGATATCACGATGATGTATTCCGTCGTGGATATTGCAGGCATCAATCAATTCTCGGCGCAGATTTTGTCCAACGCAGCAGGAGCGATCGCGGGAATGGCCAAAGCTTCTGCACCTGATCTGACAGGCGGGAAAACCCTGGTTGCCGCGACGATGTTTGGGGTGACGACACCTGCTGTCGAGGAAGCGCGCAAGCATTTGGAGGAGCGCGGCTACGAAATCCTGGTTTTCCATGCGACAGGAACGGGCGGGCAGTCCATGGAAGCGCTGATGCGAGACGGCTTCATCAGCGGCGTGCTCGATTTGACCACGACCGAGCTGGCAGATGATCTGGTAGGCGGCGTGCTGTCTGCCGGTCCGCAGCGTTTGGAAGCAGCGGGAGAGCTGGGGATTCCGCAAGTCGTGTCGCTAGGTGCGCTCGATATGGTGAACTTCGGGCCGAAAGATACCGTTCCAAAAGCGTTCCAAGACAGACTGCTGTACGAGCACAACCCGACCGTGACCTTGATGCGTACGACCCCGGAGGAGTGTGCAGAGCTGGGACGCCGTATCGCGCTCAAGCTGAATCAGGCGAAGGGACCTGTGTCGCTATTCGTTCCCTTGCGCGGAGTTTCCATTATTGCGAAGGAAGGTCAGCTGTTCCACGATCCGGTCGCTGACAAGGCACTGATATCAGCACTGTACGAGCACCTGGACACGACAGTAGTCGAGCTGGTGGAGATGGATACCGATATCAACGATCCTGCGTTTGCTCGTGCGATGGCAGAACGCCTGCATGAGCTGTTCCAAGCCTCTGTGACGAGGCAGTAAGCACATTTCATCTGGGCAATGACAAAAGGAGGACCTATCAATCATGATGACACGCGAACAAGCGCTAAGCGTATTGCGAAAAGAGATCGAAGAAGGACGGCCGATTATCGGCGCGGGAGCAGGAACGGGACTGTCGGCTAAGTCGGCTGAAGCTGGCGGCGCAGACCTCATCATCATTTACAATTCGGGGCGCTACCGGATGGCAGGACGCGGCTCGTTGGCTGGCCTCTTGCCTTATGGCGATGCCAATCAGATCGTCGTGGAAATGGCAGGAGAAGTGCTGCCAGTCGTCCAAAAAACGCCGGTTCTCGCAGGGGTGTGCGGGACTGACCCGTTCCGTCTGATGCCTGTTTTCCTCAAACAGCTGAAGGAGATGGGCTTTACAGGCGTACAGAACTTCCCAACGGTCGGGCTGTTCGATGGCAATTTCCGTGCGAATCTGGAAGAGACAGGCATGGGCTACGATCTGGAAGTGAATATGATCCGTCACGCCCATGAGCTCGGCTTGCTGACAGCGCCTTATGTATTCGATGAGGAACAGGCGAGAGGGATGGCGGAGGCGGGAGCGGATATTCTCGTACCGCATGTGGGCTTGACCACTTCTGGCACGATCGGGGCAAAAACGGCACTGACACTCGACGAAGCTGTCGAGCGCGTACAGGCGATGCACGATGCTGCGAAAGAAATCAATCCAGACATCATCGTGCTGTGCCACGGAGGTCCGATCGCGGAGCCGGACGATGCGGCCTACGTACTGGAGAGAACGACTGGCGTGGTCGGGTTTTTCGGGGCGTCGAGCATGGAGCGGCTGCCTACTGAAGTAGCCATTTCTACGAATATGCGCAAATTCAAATCAATCGGACACGGAGGGGAATAATGTGAAACAAATCCATCCAAACGATGTTTCTACGCATTCCTTCGACTGGGGCATGATCAAGTGGATGATCACGCCTGACCAGACGGAAGGGGCAAAAGTCACCTTTGGGGAGGTCATTCTGCTGCCTGAACAAGGGCATGACCGGCACAATCACCCGGATGCAGAGGAAATTTTGTACGTCCTGTCGGGGGAAGGGCAGCAAATGATCGGAGATGAAGAGCCTTTCTCCGTAAAGGCGGGGGATGTCATCTACATTCCGCAGGCTGTGTTCCACTCGACGTATAACACCGGGTGGGAGCCGCTGCGCCTCTTGGCCTTCTACAATCCGGGAGGGGCGGAAAAAGGCTTGACCACGCTGCCGGATTTCAAAGAGGTACCTGCTGGGCAATTCCAGAGATTCACTCGCCCATAAGCAAGAAGCATCATCAGAAGGGGAGCTGTCCCGAAAGCCGTGATTACTGGCCAAGGGATAGCTTTTTTTTGCATGAAGACCACTCGCACCATTCACAAAAACGAATAAATATGCATCTATCAGATTTTTCTTGAATATCAGAAAAAATATAAGTATAATTTAAAAATAGAAACTGTTTCCGATATTCGGAAAAGTATAGAAAATCCATCCGATAGTCCATAGACAGGGGGATAGCAGGATGATTGAGGTTAAGCATCTTGTGAAGTCATTTGGTTCCTTGACTGTACTGAAGGGCGTTACGCTGACCGTACAGGAAAAAGAAGTCGTTGTTTTGCTCGGTGCCAGCGGTTCAGGAAAGAGTACGTTGCTTCGATGCCTGAATTTTCTGGAGGTCTATGACGAGGGTGAAGTGTGGGTCGGCGGCACTCAGATCGATCCGTACAAATCCAATTTGAATCAGTTTCGGGCGGAAGTCGGCATGGTGTTCCAGCATTTCAACCTCTTTCCGCACAAGACTGTTTTGGAAAACGTCATCGAGGCACCCGTCTATGTCAAACGAATGAACGTAGCTGAAGCGAAAGAGCTGGCTTACGAGCTGCTGAAAAAAGTAAATATGCAGGATAAAGCGGACGTGTATCCAGATATGCTCTCCGGTGGACAGAAGCAGCGGGTGGCTATCGCCAGAGCGCTTGCGATGAAGCCGAAAATCATGCTGTTTGATGAGCCTACATCAGCGCTCGACCCCGAGCTGGTGGGGGAAGTGCTGCAGGTCATGAAGCAGCTGGCAAAGGAAGGCATGACGATGATCGTCGTCACCCACGAAATGGGATTTGCCCGTGAGGTGGCCGATCGCGCGGTGTTCATGGACAACGGTCAGATTCTGGAGCAGGGTCCTCCAAATACCTTCTTTGAAAATCCGCAAAACGAACGGACAAAGCAATTCCTGGGAAGCATCCGCTAAAGATAAATAAACGATACTGGGGGAAATAAAAATGAAAAAGGCAAAATGGACAGGCATTCTGTTGTCGACTGTATTGATGAGCTCCCTTCTTTTGGCTGCGTGTGGTTCGCAGCAGTCAAGCAGTGCTCCAGCAGCAGGCGGGCAAGCTGACTCTGGCAAAAAGGACTTTACCTATGCGATGAGCGGCGTGTACAAGCCGTTTAGCTTCAAGGAAAACGGAAACCTCACAGGCTTTGACGTAGAAATTGGACAAGCTCTGGCAGAGAAAATGGGCATGAATGCCGTACCGATCACGAATCCGTTTGAGACGATTATTCAAGGACTCGACTCGAAAAAATACGATTCCATCATCGGGAGCTTGACGGTGACGGAGGAACGCCAAAAGGCTGTATCCTTTACCAATGCTTACTATCGTTCCGGTTCGCAGATTTTCGTACAAGAGGGCAATACCACGATCAAATCCAAAGAAGATTTGAAAGGGAAAAAGATCGGGGTAGTGAAAGCCTCCAACTACCTGGATTGGGCGAAAAAGCTCACGGATGAGGACAAAATCACGACCTATGACAGCGATATTACAGCGCTGCTCGATCTTCCAACCGGACGCTTGGATGCCGTGATTACAGACCAGGTGGTAGGTCTGCGCTTCATCAAAGAGGGCGGCGGTAAAGTGATGGATGTGGGCGAACCACTCAGCTTTGATGAACAGGCGATCGCAGTACGCAAAGGGGATCAGGAATCCGTAGATCGCATCAACAAGGCGCTGGATGAGATCATCAAAGACGGCACGTATGAGAAAATCAGCCAAAAATGGTTTGGTCGCAACATCTTGCAGAAGCAATAAGGCGGGTTACGGGGTGTCCAGGCTGGACGCCCCCATTTTTCAGCTACATGCGAGGAGTGATCTTACGTGATTCTCGACATTCTTCTATCCAGTTATCCCCTCTTTCTGAAAGCGTCATGGCTCACGCTCAAGCTGACGGCAGTTGCGCTCTTGCTCGGCTGTGGAGTGGGCCTCGTCATTGCTTTTTTCCGGATTTCCAGCTCCAAGGTACTGAACTACATCGCGCATATTTACATCACGGTCATTCGCGGCACACCGCTGATCGTGCAGATTGCCATTTTGTATTTCGGGATATCCAATCTGGTGACGCTCTCCCAATTTTGGGCAGGGGCGATTGCCTTGGCTGTTCATAATGGCGCCTATATTGCCGAAATATTCCGTGGGGCGATCCAGTCGATTGACCGCGGGCAAATGGAGGCTTCGAGATCTCTCGGGATGTCTTATCCGCTCGCGATGAGACGCATCATTTTGCCACAGGCGTTCCGCCGCGCAATTCCTTCCTTGGGAAACCAGTTCATTATCGGGTTGAAGGACTCGTCTCTGGTGGCATACGTAGGAATGCAGGATCTATGGGGAACGGGTCTGAGCGAAGCGGCCTCGAACTATCGCCAGCTTGAAACCTACATGGTAGTAGGCTTGTATTACCTGGTTATGATTACGATCTTCACTTACTTTGTGAACAGGCTGGAAGGGCGGCTGTCTACCGGTCGCACTTTCGAAAAAGCAAGCCAAGGATAACAGTGTGGCAGCGTAACCAGCGCATGGCCAAAGAGGGCGGGGGACTATGGTTCAATCAATCGAGCGGACGATGAAAATTATCCGGGTGCTGATTTCCGACGAGAAACAAGCTTGGCCAATATCCGATTTGGCGAGTGCTACCGGATTGCCGATCAGTACGCTTCACCGGTTTCTCGATTCGATGATGCAGTTCGGTCTGGTCGAGCAGGAGCCGGTCACCAAGCATTACAAGGCAGGCTACACGTGGATGGAAATCGGTTTCACCCTGCATAACCGAATCAATTTTCGCTACGTGGCGAGGCCGATTATGGAGGAGCTTGCTCACGAAGTCGAAGAGAGCATCTTCTTGAGCGTGCCAGCCGGGTATGATTCCATTCCGATCGAAAAGGTAGAGAGTCCGTTGAAGATTCGCATTGACGAGAACATGGGCGAGCGGATCCCACTGACCATCGGTGCCCCGAATAAGGCGATTCTCGCTCATTGGAAGCCAGAGGAAGTGAGAAAGGTCGTCGCAGCTCAGCTCGCTCCTGCCCTGCAGCAGCCGTTTCTTGATCAATTGGCGCATGTCAAAGAGACAGGCTATGCGATTAGCTACGGGGAGAAAACGGAAGGGACTGTCGCGGTGGCGGCCCCTATCTTCAGCTACGGAAATCAGATTGTGGCGGCACTGTCGATCAATGCCCCCAGCTTTCGCGTGACAGAAGATCGCATGTCTTTTTTGATTGAGAGAGTCAAAGAAAAGGCCGCGACGGTCTCCGCGAAAATCGGCGGAGTCTAGCAAACGGATCTTTTGGAATGAAAAAATCCCCATCACCCGACCTGGGTATGGGGATTTACTCTTGATAAGGGAAGATGATCGAAAATTTTGTGCCGACATTTGGTTTACTGTTCACGGTCACGGTACCACCGATTGTGTGGATGACATGATAGGAATACGTCAGACCAAGTCCGGTTCCACTCGACTTAGTAGAAAAATAAATGGACCCCAAACGCTTCATCTGGCCCTCATCCATTCCTACGCCGTTATCCTTGATGATGAGAATCGCTTTGCCTTCCTCGACTACCAGCGACAGGAACACTCTCCCTTTCCTTACGTTCGTACAGGCTTCAATCGCATTTTTGATAAAGTTCACGAGCACCTGCTTGATCTCATCCGGGTTGGCCATGATCGTGACGGATATATCAGGTGTACGCACTTCCAATTCGACATTGTGCAGAATCGCAAAAGGCGACATCACAGCTCGCATGACCTTTAACAGCTCTACGACGTTAACCTGCTCATGCCGGTTTGTCAAAGGCTTGGAAATAGCCAGATACTCCGAGAGAATCACTTCCGTGCGCTGGATTTCGTCCATGCAGATGTTCATATACTGGGCGCTTTTGGTGAAGTCATGCGGATTCTCCTGCATCAAACGCAAGAAGCCTTTTACGGCCGTTAGCGGGTTTCGCACCTCATGAGCGAGCGAGGCTGCGACATGACTCATCGTTTCGATTTTTTCATTTTGCGCATGCTTGATAAAGATCTCCTTGTCCGATACGGATTTACTGAACAGGGACATCAGAATCCAGATACCGAGCGTGTTTTGCAAGGGGATGACCAGCATGTGATACGTCAAATGTTTAACAAAATAGTGGGGGAGGTAGAAGTAGGTAAGCGTTAAGGCGATGATGGAAAACAATACGCCCGCCAATATTGTGAAAAACGTTTTCCGGTGAGTAGTTTTGTAGGTTCTGTACATGAGGAGGGACACCGAAAAGGAGAAGACGGAAATGACCAAGGCGATAAACGAACCATCGCCGCCCAGGTAGAGTCGATAAATGACGAATTCGCCCAGCAAAATCAAGCCTGTCTGGACACCGCCATAGACAAGCCCGAAAAACATGATGACGTAGCGAACGTCAAAGATGACCCCTTCTACTACGCTGGAAGAAAACGTCATAGCGAGGAATAAACTGATCGAACTAGTAACCAGGATGAAGGACTGGCTAAAATTTCTCATTTTATCCCGGTAGTAGATATTGAACAGGACAAAAGGGATCAGGACAAAAAACATTTGAAGAATGACTTCTTTTAATAGGCTCATCGTGCATCTCCACCGCAGACTGGCTCTGAATCATCCACCGTTAATTCGACACGGCATACGACAATCCCTCCAAAGATTCGAGTATCAAATTTGTCACAATAAAGAAACATCTCCTAAAAAAGTCCTAGTTGACAGGTGGGCAATGGATTGATTATAGTCTGTATATATTCAAGAAACGTTTTGAAAATAATAACTACTCTTATCCAGAGAAGGCTGAGGGAATGGCCCTATGAAGCCCGGCAACCTAGCACGTGAGATTTTTTGTCTCCCGCGCCAAGGTGCTAACTCCACCAGGTAGAAATACCTGACAGATAAGAGGCGGAATATCGTGCTGACGATTTTAGCCTCTTTCTGGTGGAAAGAGGCTTTTCTAATGGGCAAAAACTAGCTCCTTTCTGCGATGAGTTCACAAAAAAAGGGGGAACATCCATGAAAAAGAAATTTGGTCTGCTCGTGACTCTTGCATTGACAGCATCGCTCGCCCTGACAGCGTGCGGAAACGGTGGAGGGGCGGCTGCTCCGAACGGCGCAAACGGCGCTTCCGGCGAGAAAGCGAAGAAAATCGCATTGATTATGCGCCAAAATGTGGGGACGTTCTCGGCGCAGTACATCAACGGGGTGAAAAAGGAAGTGGAGAAAAACGGCGGAGAGCTGACTGTTTTCAATGCAGACACCGATCTGGCGAAAATGGCTTCCAACCTGGATGCAGCGGTGAACCAGCACTTTGACGGAATTCTGATCGACCACGGTACGGCAGAAGCCCTGCAGCAAGGCACCCAAAAGGCGGTAGACAAGAAGATCCCGGTTGTACTCTTTGACACCGATATCAAAATCGCAGGAGTACCAACCGTTGCGCAGGATGACCAAAAGCTGGCTGACCTGAGTCTCGAGAAGCTTGCTGCGGACAACGGCAACAAAGGAAACATCGTAAAAATCTGGGTAGCTGGCTTTGCGCCAATGGAAAAACGCCAAATCACCTATGATGCGTTCCTGAAGAAATATCCGGACATCAAGGAAGTAGCCGCTTTCGGTTCGGCTACCAACAATACTGCTTTGGATACACAATCCCAAATGGAAGCAATCCTGAAGAAATATCCAAACAAAGGTGACATCACAGCGGTATGGGCAGCATGGGATGAGTTCGGAAAAGGCGCGACGCGTGCGATTCAGCAGGCAGGACGCACCGAGATCAAAGTATACTCCATCGACCTGAGCGACGAAGACCTGCAAATGATCCAAGAACCAAACTCTCCTTGGACAGCAACAGCTGCGGTAGACCCATCCAACATCGGTCGCATCCAGGCTGAAACAGTGTTCAAAAAGATCAAAGGCGAGGAAGTACCAGACAACGTAAACCTGAACCCAGTGCTCGTACAACAATCGGACCTGCCAAAAGACAAAAAAGTAACGATGGCTGATCTTTCCCAATACGTGCAAGAGTGGGGCAAATAAGATCGTATAGATGAAAGGATTGGCTATTCCCGTTGAACCTCTCAACGGGAATCTTCCTTATTTATAGAAAAGAATGGATGGATTTCTTAGCCAGTAAAAGCGCAACTAGGGGGTGGATAGATTGTCTACTTTACACATGCAAGGCATCGAGAAGCAGTTCTCCGGAGTGCCTGCACTGCGAACCGTTGATTTTGAAGTGAAGGCAGGGGAGGTTCACGCGCTGCTCGGAGCGAACGGAGCAGGAAAAAGTACGCTGATGAAAATTCTCACGGGCGCCTACCAGGCAGATGGTGGAACCATTTCGATTGACGATCAAGCGGTCCAGATACAATCCCCGCAGGATGCCAAGGCGCTGGGAATTCAATGTGTCTATCAGGAAGTCGATACGGCTTTGGTTCCGTATTTGAGTGTCGCGGAAAATATTTTGCTGGATCAGCTCGTCCAGGACAAAGGCTCGAGCTTCGTAAGCTGGCAGCGTTTATACGCTCAGTCCGAAGAGCTGCTCCGTGGATTCGGATTCTCCATTCCTGTTCAAATGACAGTAGAAGAATGCTCGCTGTCGGAAAAGCAGCTCATTCTCATCGCGCGGGCGACTGTGCAAAAGGCCAAGTTTGTCATTTTCGATGAACCGACAGCTCCCCTGAGCACGAAGGAAAGCGAACGGCTGTTTCACATTATCGCCCAGCTGAAAAAGGCAGGCGTCGGTATAATCTATATTTCTCACCGCCTTCCGGAAATCTTTGAAATTTGTGATCGCATCACCATCATGCGTGACGGTCAGCACGTGATAACGACGGAAACACAGGCGACCAATATGGACGAGGTCATCAGTCACATGCTGGGAAAAAGCTTTGCGGAGGAATTCCCGAAAGCTGTTGTCGAGATTGGCGAGCCGATCTTTGAAGTCACCGGTGCCAAAGGCGGAAAGGTGCGCCATGCCGATCTGACTGTACGCGAGGGAGAGATCGTCGGAGTCGTCGGCCTCGTGGGTGCCGGGAAAACCGAGCTTGCCCGCTTGCTGTTCGGAGCGGACGCGGCAGAAGCGGGAGAGATCAAGCTGAAAGGAAAACAGCTGCGCATCCGTACACCAAAAGACGCCGTGGATGCAGGAATCGTTCTCGTGCCAGAGGAAAGACGAAAAGAAGGCATTTTCGTAGAGGAATCGGTAAAGAGCAACCTGTCTGTGGCAACGATCTCCAAGTGGTCTCCGTTCGGCTTTATCCGCAGCGGATTGGAAGCCGGTCTGGCGAAGGATCTGGTGCAGCGTCTGGGTGTGAAGACAGCGGATATTAGCCAGCTGGTTGGATTTCTCAGCGGGGGAAACCAACAGAAGGTCGCGATCGGCAAATGGCTGGAGACGGACGCCAGCATCTTCATGTTCGACGAGCCGACCAAGGGCGTGGACATTGGGGCGAAAAGCGATATTTATCGACTGATCGGGAACCTGGCTGAGCAGAAAAAAGGTGTTCTCTACTTCTCCTGCGAGTTCCAGGAGGTCATCGGGATCGCGGATCGAGTTCTCGTCATGTTTGAGGGCAGGATCGTAAAGGAACTGAGTCGCGACCAAGCGACACAAGAATTGATCATGTATTATGCTAGCGGAGGTGAGTAATGTGGAAGGCAAGAAATTCAGTCTCTTTGATTTTGTATACAAATACGGGACGGTAGCGGTGATCGTCATCGTCATGCTGGTGTTCAGCCTGACCAACCCGTATTTCTTTACCTATGACAACATTACCGACATCCTGCGGTCCATCTCGATTGTGACCTTTGTTGCGATCGGTGTGACGTTTTCCCTGATTGTGGGTGGGTTTGACCTCTCTGTAGGCTCGACGGTGTCCTTGACTACAGTCGTCGCGGCCTCCATGATGGTGTGGCATGAGCAAGGTCCTTTGGTTACCCTGCTTGCACCTATCGTCCTGAGCCTTCTCGTCGGACTGATCAATGCACTGCTGGTCGTAAAAATCCGCATTCCGGATTTGCTGGCAACACTGGCGATGCTCTACATTGTAAACGGGATTCATATGACCTATTCCAAAGGCTACTCTATCTACGCAAACATGCCGATGGAGGATGGATCCGTGGCACCGGGTAAATTCCAGGAATGGTTCCTGTGGCTGGGACAAGGGGAGATCGCTTCTGTTCCTGTGCCTGTTATCTTGACCTTCCTGCTCGTAGTCGTCACGCATATTTATTTGACCTACACACGTCAGGGACGGATGCTGTACATGACGGGCGGAAACCTGGAGGCAGCACGTCTCTCCGGTATTCCGGTTGATCGCTATCGCACGCTTGCTTACGTCTTGTCTGCGCTTTTCGCGGGTCTGGGCGGGATGCTCCTCGCGGCAAGGATCGGTACGGGTCAAGTCAGCAGCGGCGGCTCGATGCTGATGGACGCGGTAGCAGCTGCTTTCGTAGGCTTCTCCGTTTTCGGTGCCGGGAAACCGAATGTCTTTGGTACCTTTGTCGGTGCCATCCTGATCGGGGTGCTGCTGAACGGAATGACGATGCTCAACCTGCCTTACTACGCCTACGATATTGTCAAAGGGGTCGTATTGGCGCTGGCTTTGGCTGTGACGTACTATCAGCTTCGCCGGAAGAGAAAGGCATAGGAATACAACTGCATGGCTTGAGACTGCGGGACTCTTCTCATGGAGGGGTTCCGCTCTTTTTCGCACCTATTCGCGTCCACATCCCGGGAGAGGTTTTTTTACGCTTCTCCTGAGATATAATGAAGCGAACGATTTTTTCGAAGGGACGATATGGGAATGGCGAGAAGAGAAATCCAAGTCAAACGAATGCTGCAGTATTTTGTGGAGGCGACGGTAGAGCTGATCGAGGAAGAAGGCATCGAAAATGTTAGTGCGCGCAAAATCGGCGAGCGAGCGGGCTATACCAGCTCGACGATCTACAACTATTTTGATGAGCTGTCGCATTTGATCTACTTTGCGTCTATGCGTTTTGTAAAGGAATATTTGCAAGAGCTTCCGGATTATTTGGCGCGTGGGAATACATACGTAGAGAAGTACATCTCGAGCTGGGAGTGTTTTTGCAAGCATTCTTTTGAAAAACCGCAAATTTACCATGCCATCTATATCGCCGATTTGGGGAAGAAGACGGACGAGATGGTCAATCATTATTTCTCCATCTACTCGAGTGATCTGATCGGCTTCACGGACGAAATCAAGCCGATGCTCTACGACCCGGATTTGACCTCTCGCAGCAAGGCGCTATTGGAGCTGGCACAAAAGGAGCAGGACATCGACGCCGCAACGATTGAAGAGGTAAATGAGATGTGCGTCCTGATCTGGGAAGGGATGATCACGACCGTTTTGAACAAAAGACGGGACATGAAGCCGGAAGAGGCCGCAGAAAAAACGATGAGGTACATCCGCAATATGATGAGTCCTTTGCAAGAGGGGCGAGCAAGGTAAGTATTTTCACTTGACCCTCGTTTTTCAGGGGCTCATAATAGATTCATGCCGAAAAATGAACGTGTTCATAAATTGAACTTAGTAACAAAATGATTGGGTAAGGGTGGGAGAGGCGTGACAACCAGAGAAAAGCATAATGGGTTAATCGACTGCGACGTGCATCCGGTCCTGAGCGATTTTAACGAATTGGTCCCGTATCTTGATGAATCCATTCAGCAGTACATGAACATCGGCAAGTTTGCCAAGGGCGCTCTGAGCAAGCAAAACAGCGGCTCCTTCAAATTCCCGGCTTCGGCCTACGCGAATCCGCTTCCTGTGCCATTGCGGGCAGATGCGTTTCCGCCGAACGGAGACATACCCGGGAGCGATCCTGCATTCCTGGCGAGTGATTTGCTCGATCGTTGCCAGACAGATTATGCGATTTTAAACATTGGGCATGGAACGATGTCAGCCTTTCACAATGTGGAGGTTGCCGCCAAGTACACGTCTGCCGCCAATGATTGGCTCTATGACAAATGGGTGAAAAGCGATCCGCGTTACCGAATGACGATGGAGATTACCCCGCTTGATCCAATGCTTGCTGTACAGGAAATCGAACGAATCGGGAAGCGCCCCGAGATTGTCGGGATTAACATGCATTGTGTGAATATTCCGTTAGGCAAGCGTCATTATTGGCCCATCTACGAGATTGCCGAAGCGTATAATTTGCCCATCGTGCTGCATCCTGATACGGAGGGAACCGGGGAATATGCTGCCAGCTTTGGGGTAGGACCTGCTTCGACTTATATGGAGTGGCACACGTCTCTTGGACTGATCGGACAGCGCAACGTGATCAGTCTGGTGTGTGAGGGAGTCTTCGAGCGGTTCCCCAATCTGAAAGTAAACTTCATCGAGTATGGCTTCTCCTGGATCGCACCCACGATGTGGCGCATGGATAAAAACTGGAAGGCGCTGCGCCATGAGGTGCCATGGGTCAAGATGCTCCCGAGCGAGTATATCCGCAGAAACATCCGTTTTGGCACGCAGCCGATTGAAGAGCCGGCACGCCCGAAGGATTTGGTTGAGCTCATTCAAATGATTGATGCCGAGCATATGCTGCTGTTCTGCAGTGATTACCCGCATTGGGACGGAGACGAGCTGGATCGCGCTTTCCTCCATTTTCCCAAAGAGCTGCGGCATAAAGTCTTTTACGAAAATCCGCTGGCATCATTCCGCCTACAACCGTAGAAAAGGAGCACGAGCATCATGAGATCACAGGAAAAACATCGTCTCGTCTTGTGTTCCGCAGAGGAGCTGCAGGAGGGAGAGCGCAGGCTTTTTGAGGTAGACGGAGTCGAGATCGGCCTGATCCGGGCGGAAGGAGCCTGCTATGCCTTTCGCAACAGCTGTCCCCATCAAGGTGTACCCATGCTGTATGGATCGGTCGTAGGCACGATGCTGCCTTCCGAGCCGCAAGAGTACGTGTATGGGCTCCACAACGAAATCATTCGCTGCCCGCTGCATGGATGGGAATTCAACCTGAAGACAGGCAAAGCGCTGTTTTCCCCTCAGGTTTCCATCAAGATGTACGACGCAAAAGAAGAGGGCGATGAGATCGTACTGTATTTGGACCGAGAGCCGCAGCAGATCGTTCCAAAGCATTTCGCCTGTGCGCTGTGAGAGATAGTTTGCAAAACTGCACTTGACGCAAGGTAATAAAAGGATTACGATCTAATTCGTATTATTCGCATCGGAAAACATAGTTATTTTAGGGAGGTCAACATGAAGAAATCGTACGTATCCCTATTCCTGTCGCTCGTAGTGGCACTTGTGGTAGCTGGTTGCGGAGGCGGACAGGGACAAGATCCGCAAGCAGGTGGAGAAGCGAATGCAGGGAATGCTGGTGCAGGACAAGTGGAAAAGCTGAAGGTCGGCATCATGTCCGGTCCTGAAGAAGACATCTGGAAAGTGGTAAAGGAAGTAGCGGCCAAGGATAGCCTGGATCTTGAGCTCGTCGTGTTCAGTGACTACGTACAGCCGAACAAGGTACTGGAAGATGGACAGCTGGATGCGAATGCGTTCCAGCACGTGCCGTACCTGGAGGAATTCAATGCCGGTCAAGGGACACATATCGTGAAGCTGGCTGACACGATCAACTACCCGATCGGGATGTACTCCAAAAAAGTCAAAGACGTAGCGGAATTGAAGGAAGGCGATCTCGTCGGTTTGCCGAACGATCCGACGAACGGAGCGAGGGCGCTGATCCTGTTTGAACAAGCAGGTCTGATCAAGCTGAAGGAAGGCGTTGGGGTAAAAGCGACTATTCGCGATATCGTCGACAATCCGAAGAAGCTGGAGTTCAAGGAAATGGACGCGGCCTTCCTGACCAAAGCGCTGGATGACTTGGCGGCTGCTGTCATCAACAGCAACTTTGCCATCGAAAGTGGTCTGGTTCCGACCAAAGACGCGATCTTCATGGAGCCAAAGGATTCTCCGTGGGTGAACATCATTGCGGTACGGGAGGCGGACAAAGACAAGCCTGTTTTCCAAAAGCTTGTGAAAGCCTTCCATTCGGATGAAGTGAAAAAGCTGGTGACAGAAAAATACGGAGATTCGATGGTTACGGCTTGGTAATCGAGTGAATCTGACCATTCTTTGATGAAAAGGTCTTCTTCCTGTAGGGGAGGGGACCCTTTTCTTTAGACATAACGGCACGGAAAAGGAAGGGGAAAACGGGATGAATCACACATATGATGTCATTGTTTTGGGAGCAGGCTCGATGGGGATGGCGGCAGGCGCTTTTTTGGCGAAGCAGAATGCCAAGGTATTGCTGATGGATGCTTTTGATCCTCCACATGCCAATGGCAGCCACCACGGGGATACGCGGATGATTCGCCATGCTTACGGGGAAGGCAAGAAATACGTTCCGATGGTGCTGCGTGCACAAAAGCTGTGGGAAGAGCTGGAGGCTGAGACAGGCAAGCATCTGTTTGAGCGTACAGGCGTACTGGGGCTCGCCAATATCGGCTCTGCCTTTTTGGAAGAAGAGATCATCAGTGCCAAGCAGTTTGATTTGCCATTGGAGATCTTGATGGCGGAGGAAGTGAGAAAGCGCTGGCCGGGTATCACCGTGTCTGATGAGATTATGGGCGCATTTGAGCCGAGCTCGGGTATCCTGTACAGCGAGGAATGCATCCAGGCGTATCGGCAAGTCGCTACCCGGCATGGCGCAGCTTTGCTCACGAATACTCCTGCCAAATCGATCACCTATCATGCAGATGGGGTCACCGTTCACACAGAAAAGGGAGATTATCATGCCGACAAGCTGATTGTAACAGCAGGATCTTGGACCGGTTCCTTGCTGAAAGATTTGGAGATTCCTCTGCAGCCGTTCCGCAAGACGGTGGCATGGTACGAAGCGGACGAGGCTATGTATGGGCTCGGGAGGTTTCCTTCGTATTTCATGGATCTGCCGAATGATCGCTTCTACGGCTTTCCAAGCATTCAAGGTTCCGGCTTGAAGATCGGCAGTCATGATGCAGGCAGCAATACCGATCCTGATCGGGTGAATCGCCTTTTTGGCAGCGAACCGGATGATGACGGTGATCTAGGTACGGTCGCGCAAAGGTTCTTTCCGGGTGTTACCAACAATCGGGTGCGTGGGCAAGTGTGTCTCGTTACATGGACGCCGGATCACGACTTTATTATCGACCGCCATCCCAACCATGACCACGTGCTGCTCGTTTCGGCTTGCTCCGCGCACGGATTCAAATTTGCCAGTGTTGTAGGTGAGATTTCCGCACAGCTGACTTTGCAAGGGAAAACGGATTTCGACCTTACACCGTTTGCGCTGAGTCGGTTTGTGAGATGAGAAGAAGAGTTTGCCGGAAATAGGATATAATGTGGATCATTCTGATGTGTAGGAGGAATTGCATGTCCATTCAAAATGAAATGGATCTTATCTGTCTAAAACGAGTGGGCAAGATTGTGGCAGAGGCGAGAGAAGCGATGCTGATGGCAGTCTGGCCGGGTGTATCCACGAAGGAATTAGATGAGATCGGGAAAGCAGTGCTAACAAAGCACGGTGCACATTCAGCCCCGAGGCGAGAGTACGACTTTCCGGGCTACACGTGCATCAGTGTCAACCATGTCGTCGCTCACGGGATCCCCGATGACTACCAGCTTAAAGAAGGCGACATGATCAACATCGATGTGTCTGCCGAGCTGGATGGGTACTACGCAGACACAGGGGCTACCACCGTCGTCGGAAACGGTGATCAAAAACGGCAAGCGCTGTGCAAATGTGCGGAGGATTCGCTGTACAAAGCGCTCGCTTCCGCAAGAGCAGGCTCAAAGCTGAGTCAGATCGGGCGAGTTGTTCATAATGAAGCGCGGCAGAAGGGTTTTACCGTCGTGAAAAATCTGACAGGACACGGAATCGGAAGAAGGCTGCATGAGGAACCGACCCATATCCTGAATTACTACGACAAGTGGGATAAACGACTGCTGACAGAGGGCTTGGTCATTGCGGTGGAAACGTTTATATCAACCGGTGCAGAGTATGTTCAGGAAGGTCGGGATGGTTGGGCGCTGATCACGCCGGACAAGAGCTTGGTAGCTCAGTTCGAGCATACGGTGGTCGTGACGAACGGGCAGCCGATTATTCTAACCGCATAGCTCGCAAATGAGAGTGGACTCCACAGCGAAGGGAGTCCTTTTTTAACGTATAAGAATTGATAAGCGTAATGCTTATGAATTCTGGAGCGCATGGCGAAGTGCCTCAGCGTCCGCTTCTGGCATTCCTTCGGTAAATCTTTCCGCTAAAACGCGGTCGCTCCTCCATGAGATGGCCTCGCTAGAGGTTTTCTTATTGTCTCAGTCGTCGCTTCCATTGATTACAGGTGTATCAGTATCCGTACAGTTGTGCGGACCCACTAACAAATGTGTGTGCAGACAGCGCCCCTTTGCAAAAGCAAGCTGGGGCTTTTCGTGATTCGTAATGACTGGCATATGTGTTGCAAACAAAAAGGAGCGAAGAACAAAAAGGAGGAGCTCCCATGCACAATCCCAATCAGAAGCTAAAAGACGAAATCGAGCGTATCAGGCAAGGCGGGGATGCCAAATACCATCAAAATCTCGAAGCTCAAGATAAAATGTTCGTTCGTAAAAGACTGGAGCTGCTGTTTGATGCAGATTCCATCGTAGAGGACGGTTTGTTCGCCAATGCACAGGCACCTGATCTTCCGGCAGATGCCACCGTGACTGGCATGGCGACGATTGACGGCAGACCCGTTTGTTTCATGGCCTCCGACTCGACAGTGAAAGCGGGCTCCTTTGGCAGACGGACTGTGGAAAAACAGATTCGTATGCAGGAAAAGGCGATGGAGCTGCATGTGCCGATTTTGTACCTGATCGACTCCGCAGGCGGGCGCATTACGGACCAGATCGAGATGTTTCCCGGACGCAGACACGGAGGCAGACTGTTTTACAACCAGGTGCAGCTATCGGGGATCGTTCCTCAAATCTGCATCCTGTTCGGTCCGTCACCGGCGGGCTCCGCTTATATTCCTGCTTTTTGCGATCTGACCATTATGGTGGAGAAAAATGCGAGTGCTTATCTGGGATCACCGCGGATGGTGGAGATGGCGATTGGCGAGAAGACGACGATGGAAAACATGGGCGGCGCGCGCATGCACTGCAGCGTGAGCGGACTCGGGGACGTACTCGTGCAATCCGAGGAAGAGGCGATCGCCGCATGCAAGCGATACCTTAGCTACATGCCGCAAAGCTGGAGGGAGAAGCCACCTGTGACCGAGAGACGCGAGCCAGTCGCTGGGCGGCCACTGGCAGAAATCGTTCCGGAAAACCAAAATGTCCCCTTTGATATGAAGGAGCTGATCATGCAAATTATCGATGAGGACACGTGGCTTGAAGTGAAGAAGCTGTGGGCGCAGGAAATCATCACCGGACTGGCGCGAATGGGCGGCAAGGCAGTCGGCATCGTCGCGAACCAGTCCAAGGTAAAGGGTGGCACACTGTTCGTCGACTCTGCGGACAAAGGCGCCAGATTCATCTGGCTTTGCAACGCCTTTCAAATACCACTGCTCTTCTTAAGCGATGTACCCGGCTTCATGATCGGCTCGCAGGTGGAGCGGCAAGGAATCATTCGCCACGGAGCCAAGATGCTGTCTGCCGTCTCGGAAGCGACCGTGCCCAAGCTGTCCGTTATCGTACGCAAATGCTACGGGGCGGGCCTCTACGCGATGGCAGGTCCAGCTTTCGGAACGGATGCGACGATTGCTTTGCCCAGTGCTTCCATCGCCGTCATGGGACCTGAGGCCGCGATCAATGCCGTTTACTACAACAAAATCATGAGTCTTCCCGAAGCAGAGCGAGCGGATTTCATCGCCCAAAAACGCCAGGAGTACACGGAGGATATCGACATTTACCGTCTGGGCTCGGAGCTGGTCATCGACGACATCGTCCCGTACGAGAGGCTGAGATCCGACGTCATCGCTCGGTTCAAGCTTTACCAAAACAAGCAGCCTGTCGTCTATCCAAAACGCAATGCTATTCATCCGGTGTAGGAGGTACTGGTTATGGACAAGGAAGCTGTCTTGTATGAGGTCAGGGATACGATCGCAAAAATCACGTTGAATCTGCCTGAGATGCGCAATCCATTGACGACACGCCTGACCAGCGAACTGATCACCGCCATCGAAGCAGCGGATCAGGATGAGCAGGTAAAAGCAATCATTCTTACGGGGAATGGGCCGGCCTTTTGTGCTGGGGGAGATATGAACGAGTTCAAGGAGAATTTCAGCAAAAGCGTTCCACAGCTCTACTTCGAAGGAAAGGAAGGCACGCGCTTGTTTGAGCTTGGGGCTGCCATTCGTACGCCGCTGATTGCCTCGGTTCATGGAGCTGCCTTGGGGGGAGGCTGTGGTTTGGTCGCGATGTCCCACCTCGCGATTGCGTCTGATCAGGCGAAGTTCGGGACGACTGAGCTGCGGCTCGGTCTGGTCCCCTTTGTCATTTTGCCATGGATTCGCAGAGCGGTCGGGGAAAGAAGGGCGATGGAGATGATGCTCACAGCAGACATCATCTCCGCGCAAAAGGCGTATGAGTACGGGCTGATTCACCGCATGACCGCACCAGAGCAGCTGGAGGAAGAGTCATGGAAGCTGGCCAGGCTGGTTGCGTCCTACAGTCCATTGGCGGTGAAGCTCGGGATCGAGGCGTTTCGCACGACGGAACAGACAGATTTGCTCACATCCATGGCTCAGCTGAGTACCCTGCGCCTCGTTGCTTTTTCCAGCTATGATTTGCGTGAAGGTGCCACAGCCTTTTTGGAAAAGCGAGCACCGGTTTGGGAGGGGAAATAGATGAGAACCATACGGATCGGAGCTGCTCAAGGCTTCTACGGGGATTCCATCCTGCCCGCTGTGGCGAGCGTTCAACGGGGAAACCTCGACTATTTGTGCTTCGACTGTCTAGCAGAGCTGACGCTGGCAATCCTGCAAAAGGACCGCAAGAAGGATCCTTCCAAAGGGTATACGCGTGATATCGCTTCCTCCATGCCAGCTTTGCTGCCGTACATGAAGGAAAAGGGCTTCAAGATCCTGACGAATGCGGGCGGCACAAACCCGCTTGGCGCGCAGCAGGAAGTCCTGCGAATGATTCGGGAGCAGGGAATCACAGGCTTGAAGATAGCGGTGGTGACCGGAGATGACATTTTGCTGCGGCTTTCTGAATTTCGCGAGAAGGGAATTTCGCTCTCCCATATGGAGGATGGTCGGTCGATCGACGACGTTTTGCCGCGAATCAGCTTTGCAAATGCGTACCTGGGGGCTTGGCCCATCGTAGAGGCACTGCGGCAAGGAGCGGATATCGTGATTACGGGACGGACGACGGATTCGGCCCAATTCCTCGCCCCGCTGATCTATGAATTCGGCTGGAAAAAGGACGATTGGGACTCACTCGCCCAAGGAATTCTTATGGGGCATCTGATGGAATGCTCCGGGCAGGTGACAGGAGGCAATTTCAGCGGCGACTGGCAGGCAGTGGAGGAGATGGATCAGCTCGGATTCCCGATCGCCGAAGTGGAGCAGAGCGGTAGCTTTGTCATTACCAAAGCTGAGGGAACTGGCGGACTTGTCTCTATCGAAACAGTAAAAGAGCAGATGCTGTACGAAATCCACAATCCGGCTGCCTATATGACGCCTGATGTAGTTCTGGATATGACACAGGTCGTGCTGGAGGAGTCCGGCAAGCATCGCGTTCGCGTCCGAGGAGCAAAGGGAAAGCCCAGCCCGGATACGCTCAAAGTCGTGATGGGGTATCCAAATGGCTATGTCGGCCAGGCGATGGTCGGCTATTCCTGGCCAAATGCGCTGGAAAAGGCAAAAGCAGCTGATCGGATTGTGCGAAAGCAGCTAGAGCGCATGGGCTGGCAGTATGAGGAGGTGCAGACTGAGTTTCTAGGCTACAACTCTCTGCACGGGCCACTCTCGACTCTTCCGGAGGAAAATCTCAATGAGGTGTATTTGCGGATGGCGGTTTGGACTCCGCAGAAGGAGGCTGCCGCCAAGTTTCCCCGATTGTTTCCTCCTTTGGCGCTGAGCGGACCGCCGACGATGAGTGGGATCGGTGGGATGACTGCGCCCCGTGAGCTTTTTGGGATGTGGTCCTGTCTTGTTCCGCGAGAAGTGGTGGAGAGCAGAGTCGAGGTCAGCCTGGTGGAGGTGGGGTAGTACATGGGAAACGTACAATTGCGCGAAGTAGCCTTTGCGCGTTCGGGAGATAAGGGAAACACCGTAAACATCGGGTTGTTCGCTGCCCGTCCGGAGTGGTATGAGGTGTTCGTGAGAGAAGTGACGCCAGAGCGGGTCAAAGAACACTTTCGAGGCTTGGTAGAAGGAGAGGTGGAACGTTACTTGATGCCCAATATTCACGCGATGAACTTTGTCTTGCGGGGAGCATTGGCTGGTGGAGGCTCTACTTCTATCCGAATGGACAATTTGGGCAAATGCTTTGGGTCCAATCTTCTGCGCATGGAAATTGAAGCAGGCGAGGCTTGACCTAGGATGACGAAGGATTTTTGTATATCGTGGATCGAAAGAAGGATATGATCATAACCGACGGCGAAAATGTATATCCAGTAGAAATAGAGCAGGTTCTGTTTCGACATCCCCTGGTTCGGGAGGTGGCGGTGATCGGTGTTCCAGATGTGAGAGATGTCGTTCATGGTCAAGAATGCAGCGCTCGTAGAAGTCGAATAAGCGAATAACTACCGCATAGGGGAGGAATCAGAATGAGCAAAATTGTGGCAAGTATGGCGGGAAATGTGTGGAAGGTACTGGTGCAGCCGGGAGACGCTGTGGTAGAGGGGCAGGATGTCGTGATCTTGGAGTCCATGAAAATGGAGATTCCGATCGCAGCGGAGAGCAGCGGCACTGTCAAAGAAGTGAAGGTGAGCGAAGCTGATTTCGTCAACGAAGGGGATGTTCTCGTAGAATTGGCGTGAGCGGACCGCAATCGAATAGAGAAGCAAAAGAAAAACAAGCTGCGAGTTTCTGCCAGCTTGTTTTTTTCATAGAATGGCCTTAATGGTAGTCGAGCAGCATTCCATGGCTTTCAAAGACCCCGTCTACTTCATCGTGCATTGCAAGCATGCCGTCTGGAGTGTCCATTGGGGAGGCCATGGATGCCCCCAGTACAATCGAGGAAATAGCGGCAGCAAGAGCTCCTGCGATTACTAATTCTTTCATGGGGCGGTTCCTCCTTATGAAAGGCTGTCTGCATATTGTCGATTCTCTTACTATAGATAGTATGTGGTTTTTGACTCCGATACTAGACTTTATTTGTGGGAAAAGCCGTTCGTTTTTTACGCTTATCCAAAGTGGGAGATCACTGCTTATAATAGAGAGGGAATACTTCCATCAAGCTGCGAACAGCTCCCTTGCACCTTGATCAAGAGAATGGAGGGAGAGTTTTATGGATAAGGCCAACATTTTACTGATTGAAGATGAGAAGAAGATTAGCAGATTTCTGCAGCTAGAGCTGGAATATGAGGGCTACGAGGTGCTTTGCGCGGAGGATGGGGTGAGCGGGCTTGAGCTTTATGCCAGCCAAAAATGGGATGTCGTGCTGCTGGATGTCATGATCCCCAGGCTCAATGGCATGGAAGTGCTGCGGCGCATACGTGCTTCGGACAGCATCACGCCAGTCATTTTGTTAACCGCGAGAGACTCGCTGCCAGACAAAGTAAGCGGTCTGGATTTGGGAGCGAACGATTACATCACAAAGCCTTTTGCCATTGAAGAGCTGCTGGCGAGGCTCCGCGTCTGCATGCGGATGGCGAACCATCTCAAGCAGGAGACAGAAAACGAGACTGTTACACTGGGGGACCTCTGCGTAGATGAACGCTTGCGCTCGGTTACGCGGGGTGGCAATCCAATTGAGCTGACTCCCCGTGAGTTTGATTTGCTCGTCTATATGGTCAAGAACGCCAACCAGGTGTTGAATCGAGAGCAAATTTTGACAAACGTTTGGGGGTACGACTATTACGGCGACACGAACATCGTTGACGTGTACATCCGCTATTTACGCAAGAAACTGGAAGATCACCTTCATACTCCACTTATCCATACGGTGCGGGGTATCGGGTATTCGATCAAGGGGTAGAAGCTGATGAATATCCGGAACAAGATTCAGGTTTTTTCCTTGGTTTGGCTGGTGCTGATTTTATGTATTACCAACGTCTCGATCTACTGGCTGTTTTATAAGCAAATGACGGATCAGGAAATCGGGAGGCTCCAGCAACAGGCGCAAAACATAGCGCAAACGCTGCATGCCACAGTCAATCAGGTCGATCCGGCAGATTTTCTGCAGGCCTATTTGACGCCAATCGGTATGATCAGAGTCGTGAATGCGGAGGGACACGCAGTTCTTACAGCTGCCAAGGATGTCAAATTTGGCGGTTTGAAGCCCGCGTACAGCGATGCGGAGGTATACCGTTTGGAGGAGAAAGATGGGGTGTTGTATGCAATTGCACAAGTCCCGGTGATCTGGAAGGATGGGACAGTCGTTTCGCTTGAAATGACGAACAGTTTGGCAGGCACCCAGGAAACTATGAGCATGCTGTTGGTAGTGCTCGTGCTGGCTTCGCTGTTTGTGTTATTGCCCGCCCTTTTTGCTGGAAGGATGCTGGGAAACATCATAGTGGGGCCCATCCAGTCCATGATGCTCACGATGGAGGAGATTCAAAAGAGGGGCGTCTTCAAGAAGCTGAATCTGCCGCCGCCTTCAAAGGATGAGCTGTACCAGCTCGGAAATACGTTTAACAAGATGATTGATATTCTGCATCAAAACTTCACCAAGCAGCAGCAGTTTGTTTCAGATGCCTCGCACGAACTGAAAACGCCTTTGACCGTGATCGAAGGCTACGCGACGATGCTGAAGCGATGGGGAATGAAAGAGCCGGATATGCTGGAAGAAGCTGTCGACGCCATCTACGCCGAAGCGGTGCGGATGAAAACGATGACGCAGCAAATGCTGATGCTGGCCAATCCGGACGAGAAATCGGAGCTGGCTTTGCAAGAGGTTGATCTAGTCAAGCTCAGTGAGGAAACGAGCAAGTGGATGAAAAGGACCTATGAACATCCCATTACTGTTCATGTTCGAGAGGAACAGGTGCTAGTGTGTGTAGATGAGCAAAAGATTAAGCAGCTGCTCGTTATTTTGCTCGATAACGCGCTAACGTACAGTTCCAAGCCGATTCAGATCGAGATAGAGCAGCAACCGCGAGCTGTGAAGATTTCTGTTATTGATCAGGGGGTGGGCATTCCCGCAGAAGATTTGCCGCACATTTTTGATCGCTTTTATCGTGTAGACAAGGCACGGGCAAGGGAAACCGGGGGAACCGGACTTGGGCTGTCCATTGCCAAACGCATTGTCGATGCGCACGGCGGAGAAATCAACGTGCTGAGTGAAGAGGGCCGAGGAACTACCTTTATGGTGACATTACCCAAAGAAGTGCAGATATCGGGGGTGAGTCAATGAGGCAGCGGAAAAACATGTGGCTTCTTCTTGGGCTGTTGGTTCTCCTTCTCGTCATCGCCAGTGTTCAGCTGTGGACTGCTGACAAAGAGGATAATCAGATTCCCCGCGACACGATGAAAAAAACGCTGGAGTCTCGCTATGCCGGCAGCGTTACCTCCATTGCGTTGGTGGATGAGGCTGGCAAAGCAGCGTATAAAAGTGTCCTGCAGGGTAAAACCGGTACCTATGAAATTCGCGCAGATGCTTATTCTGGCCATATCCTGCGCATTTCCCTGCTGCAGATTCATGTCAATCATCCAAGCGAGCCTACACCAGTAAAGCCATCTGACCCAGCCAAACCCCAATCCTCTGAAAACGCCGCGTACGGTATCTCGTTAGAGCAGGCGAAAGCCATCGCATTGAAGCAGGTAGAAGGCGTGTTCGACGGTATTGAGATCGAGGAGGTAGGCGGAGCGGCGGTGTATGAAGTAGAAGTGGATACCCCAAATGGTCAGGAAGTGAAAGTACAGGTCGATGCCCATACAGGAGTGGTCCTGTCCGTTTTGTGGGAAGACTAATGATTTTCTCATCAAATTCTAATCTTTTTCTTATGTCCTTCTCATGTGGCCTTCTTATTATGAAGAAAAGCAGAGAATAGGAGTGAGATCATATGAAAAAGATAGCAGCAGCGGCAGTAGTCATGGCCGTAATCGTAGGGAGTATCGGCTTCAGTGCCCAAGCGGAAAACAAAGTGCAAGGGAATAGTGGGGGCGTTCAACCACAGAGTTCCACTGTTTATGTAGAGATCGATGATGATATCCGTGCGGACGTATGGAAAAACGTCAAAATCTCTACGGAAGAGGCAAAAAAGCGCGCGCTTGCCGCACAACCAGGGACGATTCGAGAAATCGAGCTTGAGTGGGAGCACGGCCTTCTCCTCTATAAAGTAGAGATCAAGACATTGGCGAAGAAAGTGGATGTTTACGTGGATGCCACTACGGGCGAGACCTGGAGGGAAAATGATCCGCAGCATAGGCAAAAGGTAGTCAAGATCAGTTTGGAAGAAGCGAAGAAAATTGCTTTGAACAAAGTGCCAGGTACCATCGTGAAAGCCAAGCTGGACGAGGATGATGGGCAATACATCTACGAAGTGGAAATGAGAACGAGCCAATGGGCTGAAGTCGAAATGGATATCTCCGCTACAACTGGTGCCATACTGGATGTGGACTGGGACGACTAGGACCTTGCGAAAAGAAAGCAGCAGAAGCCTTTATCCATGTGGATGAAGGCTTTTGTTCGCACGGGGAAGGCTGCTCTGTGCTGAAATGGATTTAGGGAAATAGGAGATTCTTTTCATTAATTATAAAAAAGCTATTGATTTACGAATGAAATTCTGCTAGATTATAGATCTACCCGCTAACACGAATTACAACGCGGTAGAACAAGTTAAAGTGAGTTTAAAAAAGTTATTGACTTTCTTGCTCGAACTTGATAGAATGAAATCCTGCGGTAGAGGCCGCTAGGTAAAATGCTCTTTGAAAACTGA